>NZ_JBVJAM010000001.1:42343-1228555 GCF_055590565.1 Streptomyces sp. NPDC041814
GCCGGGGTCGGGGGGCCCCCCCCCCCCCGGCCCCCGCGGGCCGGGGGGGGGCGGGGGGGCGGCGGCCCCGGGGGGGGGTTGGGGGGGGGGGGGGGGGGGGGGGGGGCCCCCCCCCCCCACCCCGCCCTCAGCTCACCCGCGCCGCCCGGTGCTTGACGGCCTTGAGCCGGACCTCGGCGGGCAGCCGGTCGAGCCCGGCGGAGTCCCGGGCGTGGGCCAGCGCCTCGCCGCTCAGCCGCTCCAGCGCCTCGTCGGGCGCGGCGTGCGGCTCCATCAGCAGCCGGACCCGGGCGGCCGGGGTGGAGCGCTTGCCGGTCAGGGTGACCTGGGCGCGGGCGACCCCGTCCAGGGCGCCCGCCTCCCCGGCGAGCACCCCCTCCAGGGCGCGGCCGCGCAGCAGGGCGCCCTCGCCGTCGCCGCTGTCCACCAGCACCTCGTTGAGACGGGAGCGGCGGAGCTGGGCGAGCAGCCACCACAGGGCGAGGACCACGAGGACGGCGAGGACCGCGATCACCGTCGGCCACCACCAGCCCTCGCCGCGCCAGCGGTCCCGGTCCGCTTCGCTGAGCAGGACGTCGTTCTTGCCGTACCAGGGCCACCAGGACGGCACGGACAGGCCCGCCGCCGCGGCGAGCACGCCGCCGCCCACGCAGACCAGCACCAGTCCGGCGAGCCCCAGCAGTACCCGGTTGACGGTCCTGAGCACGCCGTTCACCCCTTCTTCGCCGGCCGGCGGACATGGACCGACAGGCTCGGCTGCCTGGCGAGTCCGAGTTCCCGGATGCCTGTGGAGAGCACGGTGTCCAGATCGGCCCGTACGTCGTCCAGTTCTCGGAAGTGCGAGACGGCACGCACTCCCACCTTGCTCCGGCCCATGCGGACCCGGACCGACTGGACGCCGGCCACCTCGACGGCCCGGTCACGCAGCACCATGGCCGCCGCCGTCCGGTCGAGCCCGGCGCGCACGTCGGTGTGTTCGCGGCGCATCGGCAGCAGGTCGCGCAGCCCTGGCGTGAGCGCGAGGAGCAGCAGCCAGAGCCCGAGGGCGGCCGCGACGGAGGCGCCGGTCAGCACCCAGACGTCGTCCAGCCGCCGCGTCGCGAGCTCGTCCGCCAGGGTGCGGCGCCACTGCATCGCGGAGTGTCCGGCGCGGACCGCCGCCACGTCGTAGAGGAGCAGGCCGCTCGCGCCGAGGACCACCACGGCGACGATGCCCGCGGGGATGCGGCGGGCGGCCCAGAAGCGCCCCGCGCCGCCTTCGGGCCGTTCCTTGCCGGGCGCGGGGTCGTAGGCCGCGGCGGAGGCCGACTGGTCGAGCGCGAGGACACTGCCGTGTTCCACCGCCCCGGCCTCCGGCGGTCGCCGCGTGCCGTCGTCCGGGTCGTGGGGCTCGGTCATCGAATCCTCCCCTGTGCCGCCAGGCTCGCTCCGGTGGGATGCAGGCGTTCGACCTGGACGGCCACCTCGGGCACCTCCATCCCCGCCAACGCCTTTACCCGCTCGGCGACCCGCCGACGCACGGCACCGCTCTGGTGGCCGATGTCAGTGGGATATCCCAGCTCCAGGCTCACCCGTACGCGGGCGGTGTCGCGGTGCACGGTGACCGTGGCACGCGGCGACGCCGCCTCCTTCGGGGCCGCGTCGACCGCCTCCTTGGCCGCCTGGGCGGCGATCTTCGCGACCACCCGGTCGGCGATCCGCGTCTCTCCCCGTTCCCCGGCCGGGACCGGGCCGCTCGCCCCCGACACCTCCGTCACCTCCGTCGGTCGCCGCGCTCGCGACTGCGGAAGAAGTCGCCGGGTTCCAGGTCGCCGTCGAAGAAGCGGCCGGCGACGAAGCCGACCGCTCCGAGGGCGGCCACCAGCACAAAGGCTCCGAACCCGCCGAAGTACCCGGCGAAACCGAGCGCCATGCCGGCCAGCAGACCGGCCACAGCCATGCTCATCGTGTGCTCCTCAACCGCTCGGGGACGCCGGGACTACTGGACGCGGGACTCTGACTCGTCGTCATCGTCGTCCTCGTCGGGCAGCTTCACATCGCTGACGGCGATGTTGACCTCGACCACTTCCAGGCCCGTCATGCGCTCGACGGCCGCGACGACGTTCTCCCGGACATCGCGGGCGACGTCGGAGATCGACACGCCGTAGTCGACGACGATCTCCAGGTCCAGCGCGGTCTGGGTCTCGCCGACCTCGGCCTTGACGCCCCGGGTGACGGACTTGGAGCCGCCGGGGACCCGGTCGCGGACCGCGCCGAACGTACGGGACAGGCCGCTGCCCATCGCGTGCACGCCGACGACGTCGCGTGCCGCCATTCCGGCGATCTTCTCGACAACTCCGTCCGCGATGGTCGTGCGGCCGCGGGTGCCGGGGTCGCCTCCGCCGCGCTTGGTCAGGCTGCTGCCGCCCGAGGCGTTGCTGTCGGAGTTCTCGGGTCGGTTCCGCTGCGGGGTCTCGGTCATCGCCACTCTTCCCTTCGGGGCAGATTTGACTACTTTGCCCACATTAAGGGCGCTTGCCCCGACTCGCGCCGTGGATACGGCAGTCTGGTGGCCATGACGACGGCTGACGGCCCGCACAGGGCCCATGCGTGGACGGCTGCGGTACGGCAACGGCTCTCGCTGGGCCGACTGCTCCCTCTGGGGGGTCCGGCGGATGGCGCCTGGATCGCGGAGCGGGCCGCGGTCGCTGTGCTGCGCCGGGCCGCGGCGGGCCCGGAGCCCGGCCCGGTCCTCGGTGAGCTGCGGATCGCCGTGGCCGACCCGGACGCGGCCCCCGCCGCCCAAGTGCCCCCGCCCCCGAGCGCGCTGCCGCCGGGGCCCCTGCGAATCGAGGCGACGATGACCGCGACGGCCGACCGGCCCCTGCCCGCAGCCGCCGACGCGTTGCGCGCGGCTCTCCTGTCGGCCGCCGCGCGACGGCTCGGCCTGGTGGTCTCCGAGGTGGACCTGCGGGTGACGGGACTGCTCGACGGCTCGCCCGAACGGGTGGAGCCGGAGGCGGTGGAGGTACGCCCAGTGGAGGCGGAGAACGCCGCGGGGCGGGCCGCCGCCTCGGTGGCCGGGGTGGCGGCGCTGACCGGTGTGCTGGGCCCGGCGGTGCGGACGGGCGAGGACCATGTGCGCGTCGAGCTGGCGACGGAGAGCGGCCACCGCGCGCTGGACGTGGCCCGGGCCGTGCGCGAGGCGGTGACGGAGGCGGCCGGGGGGCGGCCCGCGGTCGCGGTGCTGGTCACGGCGGTCACGGAGGACGGCGCGGCGGGCTGACCCCGGGCGCGGGTGCGGACCGGCGGGAGGGGTCACGCCTCCGGCCGGTCCGCGCGTGCGTCAGCCGAGGGCGCTCGCCAGGTCGCGGAGACGGCGGCCCTGCGCGGCCCGTTCGGCGGCGCGCTGCTCCTCGTACGTACGCGAGAGGGCGCCGCCCAGCAGGGCCTTGGTCTCGATGACGGCGTCGCGCGGGGCGGCCAGCAGGGCGCCCGCCAGGTCGCGGGCCGCGCCTTCGAGGTCGGCGGCGGGCACGACGAGGTTGGCCAGGCCGGTGCGCTCCGCCTCCTCGGCGTGGACATAGCGGCCGGTGGCGCAGATCTCCAGCGCGCGGGCATACCCGACGAGGTGCACCAACGGGTGCGTGCCGGTGAGGTCGGGCACCAGGCCGAGGCTGGTCTCGCGCATGGCGAACTGGACGTCCTCGGCGACGATGCGCAGGTCACAGGCGAGGGCGAGCTGGAAGCCGGCACCGATGGCGTGGCCCTGGACGGCCGCGATCGACACGAGGTCGTTGCGGCGCCACCAGGTGAACGCCTCCTGGTACTCGGCGATCAGCGCGTCGAGCTCGGCCTCCGGGCCGCGCCCCATGTCGAGGAACGACGGCTCGCCGTCGAATCCCTCGGGGGTGAACGCCTGGCGGTCGAGTCCGGCGGAGAACGACACGCCTTCGGCGCGCAGCACGACGACCCGCACACTGCCGGGCAGGGCCCGTCCGGCTTCGGTCAACGCCCGCCACAGAGCGGGAGACTGGGCGTTGCGCTTCGCCGGATTGGTGAGGGTCACCGTGGCAACCGCGTCGTCGACGGTGAGTCGGACGCCGTCCTGGTCGAGCACGGAGTCGAGCGAGGTCATACGGGGCCTCCGGTTCGGGTGCAGTCAGCACATGGAGCTAAGTGACTGAACAGTAACCACCGGATCGACCCTGCGGCCGACCGGGTGGACGCACCCGGAACCAGGGACCTCCCGGAGCCGTCCCGTGACGTGCCCCGATCCGCTGCCGGCCGTCAGGCCGCCGCGGCCTTCTTGCCTCGTGTGGCGCCGCCGCGTCCGCGGAGCGTCACTCCGGATTCGCTGAGCATCCGGTGGACGAATCCGTAGGAGCGGCCCGTTTCCTCGGCCAGCGCCCGGATGCTCGCACCGGAGTCGTACTTCTTCTTCAGGTCTGCCGCGAGCTTGTCGCGCGCGGCGCCGGTCACCCGGCTGCCCTTCTTCAGAGTCTCGGCCACCCGTGCCTCCTCATGGGAAGTGCGCTCTGGACTCTCATGATCACCCCTCGGGCGCTTCCTGGCCACCCATTCGGCAAGGTCTCTGCGACCGGTTTCGCGCCCCGGGAGTGCGCCGGTGCGACCGGAATGCCTCATTCCAACGGGCCGCGTGCGAGGTCGTGCGGGCTCCGGGGAAGGAACGTCCAGGTCAGGGGCCACACGGGCAAGGGGGCGTACATGGATGCGCCCGGCAGCTATCTGCCGGGCGCCGCGCCGAGGTACGAGACCTACTCACACAGATGACGGATCACGAGTAGGCCGAATGATCCAGTCCCGGGGATCAGGCCAGGGCGACCAGGTCCCGGTAGTCCGCGCCCCACAGGTCCTCGATGCCGTCCGGGAGCAGGATGATCCGCTCCGGCTGGAGGGCCTCGACCGCGCCCTCGTCGTGCGTGACGAGGACGACCGCGCCCTTGTACGTGCGCAGCGCGCCGAGGATCTCCTCGCGGCTGGCCGGGTCCAGGTTGTTGGTGGGCTCGTCGAGCAGGAGCACGTTGGCGGAGGAGACGACCAGGGTCGCCAGGGCCAGACGGGTCTTCTCGCCGCCGGAGAGCACCCCGGCGGGCTTGTCCACGTCGTCCCCGGAGAACAGGAACGAGCCGAGCGTCTTGCGGACGGCGACGAGATCCAGGTCGGGGGCGGCGGAGCGCATGTTCTCCAGGACCGTGCGGTCCGGGTCCAGGGTCTCGTGCTCCTGGGCGTAGTAGCCCAGCTTGAGGCCGTGGCCCTCCACGACGCGGCCGGTGTCGGGCTTCTCGGCGCCGCCGAGGAGACGCAGCAGCGTGGTCTTGCCGGCGCCGTTGAGGCCGAGGATGACGACGCGGGAGCCCTTGTCGATGGCCAGGTCGACGTCGGTGAAGATCTCCAGCGAGCCGTAGGACTTGGAGAGCCCTTCCGCCATCAGGGGCGTCTTGCCGCAGGGCGAGGGGTCGGGGAAGCGCAGCTTGGCGACCTTGTCGGCGACCCGGACCTCGTCCAGGCCGGACAGCAGCCGGTCGGCACGCTTGGCCATGTTCTGCGCGGCGACCGTCTTCGTCGCCTTTGCGCGCATCTTGTCCGCCTGCGCGTTGAGGGCGGCGGCCTTCTTCTCGGCGTTCTGGCGCTCGCGCTTGCGGCGCTTCTCGTCGGCCTCGCGCTGCTGCTGGTAGAGCTTCCAGCCCATGTTGTAGACGTCGATCTGGGAGCGGTTGGCGTCGAGGTAGAAGACCTTGTTGACGACCGTCTCGACCAGCTCGACGTCGTGGGAGATCACGACGAAGCCGCCGCGGTAGGTCTTGAGGTAGTCGCGCAGCCAGACGATCGAGTCCGCGTCGAGGTGGTTGGTCGGCTCGTCCAGGAGCAGCGTGTCGGCGTCCGAGAAGAGGATGCGGGCCAGCTCGACGCGGCGGCGCTGACCGCCGGAGAGGGTGTGCAGCGGCTGGCCGAGCACCCGGTCGGGCAGGCTGAGCGCGGCGGCGATGGTGGCGGCCTCGGCCTCGGCGGCGTAACCGCCCTTGGTGAGGAACTCCGTCTCCAGGCGCTCGTACTTCTTCATCGCCTTCTCGCGGGTGGCGCCCTTGCCGTTCGCCATCCGGTCCTCGTTCTCCCGCATCTTGCGCAGGATCTCGTCCAGGCCGCGGGCGGACAGGACCCGGTCCCTGGCCAGGACGTCGAGGTCGCCGGTGCGGGGGTCCTGCGGAAGGTAGCCCACCTCGCCGGAGCGGGTGATGGTGCCCGCGGCGGGGACGCCCTCGCCCGCGAGGCACTTGGTGAGGGTGGTCTTGCCGGCTCCGTTGCGGCCGACGAGGCCGATGCGGTCGCCCTTGGCGATGCGGAAGCTGGCGGATTCGATGAGCAGACGGGCGCCGGCGCGCAGCTCGATGCCGGAAGCGGTGATCACGGGGAGGTACTCCAGGGCGGAAGGAAGGGCGGAGGAACGACGGGTGGTGACGGATCGACGCCGCTACTCACGCACACGCACAAGGAGAACTGCCATGGAAACCAGTCTACTGGCGGTGTCCACCGACTTTTCCGCGTGCTCCCACGCCGGTCCGCCCGCCCGGGCGCGGGCCGTGAACAGGGCATTACGGGGCGTATGACCGGATACTCGGCGAAGGAGCCGTGATCCGTGGCGGAGGGTGTGCGATGCAGTTCGACGACGACGCCGGTCTGGACACGTCGGAGGTCAGGGACGTACGCGGCAGCCGCGTCCCGGGCGGCCGGGCCACCGTGGGCGGGGGCATCGCCGGGGTGATCGCGCTGATCCTGGGGCTGTTCTTCGGGGTGGGCCCCGATCAGCTCGGGCTCTCGTCGGGCGACTCCCCGACGGCGACCGCGTCCTCGGCGGGGCAGGTGGCGCGGGAGTGCCGGACCGGGCGGGACGCCAACACGAAGGACGACTGCCGGATCGTGGCGGTGGTCAACAGTGTGCAGGACTACTGGGACCAGGAGTTCGCCCGGCGCGACGCGCGGTACGCCACGGCGCGCACCGTCCTGTTCACCGACCGGGTCGGCACTGCCTGCGGCTCCGCGACCTCGGCCGTGGGGCCGTTCTACTGCCCCGGTGACCGGCAGGTCTACCTCGACCTGGGGTTCTTCGACGAGCTGCGGACGAAGTTCGGGGCGAGCGGCGGGCCGTTCGCCCAGGCGTACGTCGTCGCCCACGAGTACGGGCACCACGTGCAGAACCAGATGGGGACGCTGGGCCGGGCCCAGGACGGGCGGACCGGCGAGAACAGCGACGCGGTCGGGGTGGAGCTGCAGGCGGACTGCTACGCGGGGGTGTGGGCGCACCACGCGACGACCACGCCCGACGAGTCGACCGGGCGGCCGCTGATCACCGAGGTCACCCGCGCGGATGTCCGGGACGGCCTGGACGCGGCGGCGTCGGTCGGGGACGACCGGATCCAGGAGCGGTTCCAGGGGCGGGTCACGCCGGAGTCCTGGACGCACGGGTCGGCGGCGCAGCGGCAGGAGTGGTTCACCGCCGGGTTCCGGAGCGGGGACATGGGGGACTGCGACACGTTCCGCTGACCGGGGCGCCGCCCCGGGGGGGCAGCGCCCCCGGGTCAGGAACCGCCCGTGTGGACCTGGAAGGCCGCCTTGCGGACCGCCTTGGCCAGGGCCGGGTCCGGGTGGGCCGCGGCGAGGGCGACCAGGACCTGGACGGTGCGGGGGTGGCCGACGGCGCGCACCTCGTCCAGGAGGGCCGGGACCGTGCCCTGGACCGCCGAGTCGAGGTGGCGGACCAGGAGGCCCGTCTCACCGTGGTCGGCGACGGCCGCCGCCGTGTCGACCCAGAGCCACGTGGCCTCCTCGCGGCTGAGCACCTCCTGGGCGTCCTCGGGGTCCGTACCGTCGTAC
This sequence comes from Streptomyces sp. NPDC041814, assembly GCF_055590565.1. Taxonomy (NCBI): domain Bacteria; kingdom Bacillati; phylum Actinomycetota; class Actinomycetes; order Kitasatosporales; family Streptomycetaceae; genus Streptomyces; species Streptomyces sp. NPDC041814. The sequence continues at coordinate 50,216 of NZ_JBVJAM010000001.1, forward strand.
TCGGCGAGCCAGAGCAGCGCGTACGGGCGCAGTGAGGGGTCGGCCAGGACGGCCCGGACCTCGGGCTCGGCGGGGGCTCCGACGACGCGCAGGGCCTCGAAGGCCAGGCCGCGCAGGAGGGCGTCCTCGCCCCGGGCGACGTCGAGCAGTTCGGCGACGGCGCTGCCGACGGGGCGGGCGGCCAGCCAGGCGCGGTATTCGGCGCGGGCGGGGCCGGGGGTGAGGCGGGCGCAGCCGAGGAGCATGTCGGCGGCGGCCTGCTCGATGTTGCCGGCGGGGCTCTGGGCGGCGACGCAGATCTGTTCCAGCTTGACCCAGACCGCCCAGTTGCCGAGCGGCGTCAGCGTGGCCTGGCCCGCGCCGAGGGTGAGCGCCCCGACGTCGGCCAGGCCCTCCAGGGCCCAGTCGAGCAGGCGGGCGACGAGGGCCGGGGGGTGTGCGGTGGGCGCCGGCTGGGCGGGGGCGGGCAGCGGCTCGGGGCCGTACGGCACCTCGCAGCGCTCCTCGTGGAGTTCCGCGACGCGCTGGCCGAGCAGGTCGAGGAGGGCCGGCACGGTGACGGGCCCGGCCGAGAGCTGGAGCAGCGAGAGGACCTGCGGCACGGCCTCGACGGCCTCGGCGACGGCGGTGGACTCGACGCCCCGGGGCGCGGGGTGGACGAGCGACCAGGCGTCGAAGAGCGCGACCCAGCCGCGCAGCACGGCGGAGTCGTCCCGGTCCCAGGCGCGCAGCCGCCAGCCGGGCCGGGCGGTGTCGCCGTGGAGTTCGACCAGTCCGGCGAGCCGTGCCCGGTCCCAGCCGGAGCGCACCTGCGCCGGGGAGATGTCCAGTGCGGCGGCGGCGTGATCGAGGGCGGCCGGCGGTGTGGTGCCGGGGGCCGCCCCGTCGGCCGCCCAGCGGGCGATCCGTACGGCGTCGGCGAGGACCGTCCGGGCCTGGCGGGCCAGCTCGGCCCGGGGTGGGGTGCCCTCGGGCGGGCGCGGCGCGGGCCTGGTGCGCCGGGTGGTCACGGCCCTGCGGGCGGTGGTGAGGGGTCGCGGGCGGACAAGACGCAGCCTGGAGTCGCGCGGGGTACGGGACGTCACGGGAGCAGTCTTGCCCCTGACGGCCCGAAAGCCCAAACGGAACCTGGGTCACCGGCGTTGACGGACCCGCGCACCGGCCGGGACCAATCGGCCGAACCGGCGCATCACCTCACATCAGGGGCGTGAGGAAGCGGCGCAGGGTCTCCTCGTAGCGGGCCGGATCGGCATTCCACATCGCCGCATGCGGAGCGCGGTCCACGGTGTGCAGGGAGACCAGCTCGGGGCGGGCGGCGGCGAGCCGGCGGGAGTGGATCCAGGGGGCCAGGGTGTCGTCCGGGCCGTGCAGGACGAGCGTGGGGACGTGCAGGGTGACGGGGACCGAGGTGTCCAGGAGGGCGGTGCCGTGCAGTCCGGTCTGCCCCTGGGCGGCCCGGACGGCCAGCGGCAGCAGCGCGGCGGGGACCCCGCGTGCGGCGGCCAGGCCGCGCAGGGTGTCGTTCCAGTCCAGCACCGGCGAGTCGAGGACGAGACCGGAGATCCGGTCGCGGAGCGCGGAGCCCACGCAGGCGTGCAGCGCCATGGACGCGCCGGTGGACCAGCCGTACAGGATGACCTGCTCGGCGCCGTTGCGGACGGCGAAGCGGATCGCGGCGTCCAGGTCGCGCCACTCGGACTCGCCGAGGTGGCCGAGCCCGTCCGGGGAGCGGGGGGCGCCCGGGTCGCCCCGGTAGGCGAGGTCGAGCACGGGCAGCTGGCTGCCGTGCAGGAATTCCAGGAGGTTGAGCGGGTGCTCGCGGGTGGCGCCGATGCCGTGGACGGTGATGACCCAGGTGCGGCGGGGCGCCGGGACGTACCAGCCGGGCAGTTCACCCAGCTCGCCCGGGATCCGCACCTCGCGGAAGGCCAGGCCGAGCGCGCTGCCGGGGTCGCCGCTGTACACCTGGGGCGTGAGGCGGACCTTGTCGCCGGGGGCCAGGATGCCGTGGTCGACGCGTTCCAGGCGGCGCACGACTGTGTCGGCGGCCTGGTGGGCCCGGTCGAGCACGGGCCCGACGACGGCGTGGACGTCCTTGCCGGTCAGCCCGTACGTGCCGGGGCGCAGCGAGGTGAGGGACCGGGTCAGGGTGACCTGTCCGGCGGCCGTCGCGTGGACGGTGAGTTCGCGGTCGGCGGGGAGCGGTCGGCCGGGCGGCGTCCTGAGGGCGACGTCGCCGGCGAACCGGCCGGCCGCGACCGCTGCCGCACCGGCGCCGATGAGTGTGGTGACGGCCACTGCCGTCGCGGTAACCGGGCGCACACCCTCAGTGTCGGGGTCCGGGCGCCGCAATGCCAGCGGGCAGGGCCGTCCGGTGCCGCCCGTCCCCCTTCAGCGCCGTCCGGTGCCGTCCCGGTCTGGTTGCCCGTACCCCTTCAGCGCCTCCAGGACCTCGCCGAGCTGGCCGTCGGACAGCAGGGCCGGGGTGCGGCCGGGTACGGCGCTCGCGGTGAGCCAGACGTGGCAGAGCCATTCGAGCTGGGCGGTGCGGTCGTACGCCTCGTCGAGGGTGGCGCCGTAGGTGACGGTGCCGTGGTTGGCGAGCAGGCAGCCGGTGCGGTCGCGGAGGGCGGTGAGCATGTTCGCGGCAAGTTCGGGGGTGCCGTAGCGGGCGTAGGGGGCGACGCGGACCGTGCCGCCGAGCATCGCGGCGGCGTAGTGCACCGGGGGGACCTCGGTGACGAGAGTGGAGACGGCGGTGGCGTGGACCGCGTGGGTGTGCACGACGGCCCTGGCGTCGGTGTTCCGGTAGACGGCGAGGTGGAGGGGAAGTTCGCTGGTGGGGGCCAGAGCCCCGAAGGTCTGGTTGCCTTCCGGATCGACGCCGGTCAGATCCTCGGGGCCCAGCCGGTCGTACGGCACTCCGCTGGGCGTGACCAGCACCGTGTCGCCGACCCGGAGCGAGACGTTTCCGGAGGTTCCGACGACCAGTCCCTCGGCCGCCGTGCGGCGGGCCGCGGCCATGACCGCCTCCCATCCCCGGGCGATCGCGACGTGCTCTCGGTCACTCATACGAAGATCCTTTCCGGCCCCGCCCCGGGCGCCACCCGGGCACCGTCGCGGAGGTCACCACAGCGCCCTGCTCAGTTCATCTTCCGTTCACTCAAGTTGCCTACGTTCCACGTGCCAATGACGTCGAACGATTGCCTGGGTAAATGGAACACATCACGCTGCTGCTCGCGATAGTGATCGTGACAGCTCTAGTGTTCGATTTCACGAACGGTTTCCACGACACCGCCAACGCGATGGCCACGACCATCTCGACCGGCGCCCTCAAACCCAAGACGGCGGTCGCGATGTCCGCCGTTCTCAATCTGGTCGGCGCGTTCCTGTCCGTGGAGGTCGCCAAGACGATCTCCGGCGGGATCGTCAACGAGGACGGCCTCAGAACCGAGGTCATCTTCGCGGCGCTCGTCGGCGCCATCCTGTGGAATCTTCTGACCTGGCTGGTCGGACTGCCGTCCAGCTCCTCCCACGCACTGTTCGGCGGCCTCATCGGCGCCGCGGTGATGTCCGCCGGCTGGTCGTCGGTCAACGGCGGCACCGTCGTCACCAAGGTGCTGCTGCCCGCCGTCGCCGCACCGATCGTGGCCGGCGTCGCCGCGCTCCTGGCCACCCGCCTCACGTACCGGATCGGCGGGAAGATCCGCAACGACGCCCAGGAGAAGGCGACCGCCAAGGGCTACCGGGCGGGGCAGATCGCCTCGGCCGGGCTCGTCTCGCTCGCCCACGGCACCAACGACGCGCAGAAGACGATGGGCATCATCACCCTGGCCCTGGTCACCGGCGGCGTCCTCTCCCCCGGCTCCAACCCGCCGGTCTGGGTGATCGTGAGCGCCGGTCTCGCCATCGCCATGGGCACCTACCTCGGCGGCTGGCGCATCATCCGCACCATGGGCAGCGGCCTGACCGAGCTGAAGCCCCCGCAGGGCTTCGCCGCCCAGACCAGCGCGGCCACCGTCATCCTGGCCTCCTCGCACCTCGGCTTCTCCCTCTCCACCACGCAGTCCTGCTCCGGGGCCGTGATGGGCGCGGGCCTCGGCCGTGCCGGGGGTGTGGTCCGCTGGTCCACCGCCACCCGGATGTTCGTCGCCTGGGGCCTGACCCTGCCGGCCGCCGGCCTGGTCGGCGCGGGCGCCGAGTTCCTGACGAAGCAGGGCACCTGGGGCGTCGTGGTCGTCGCGGCCCTCCTGGTCGCCGGTTCCGGGGCGATCTGGATGCTCTCCCGCCGCAAGCCCGTCGGCCACGGCGACGTCGCACCCGGCACCGAGGACGCGGCCCCGGCCGAGCCCGCGGGTGTCGTCACCCAGGCCATCGCCGCCGTGAGCCCGCCGCCCACCGTGGCGCACGACCTCGCCGCCACCATTCCGGCGCCCGCCGGTCCCGTCGCCGCCGATCCGGCCCGACCCGCCACGGTCTGACAGACCCCGGTACTCCGGTAAAGGACACCCCGTATGAACATCGACTGGGCAGCTCTGGGCACCGTCTTCGGCGTCTCCCTCGTCGCCACCGTCGCCCTGGTGGGCCTCTTCACGCTCGGCATCGTCGGCCTCTCCAGGCAGCCGGAAACGGCCGCCGAGGGCGGTACGGCGGGCGGATCGGTCCTGCTGGCGCGCGCCGGGGCGTACGTCTGCTTCGGGCTGTGCGCGGCGGCGGTCGCGTACGGCATCTATCTGATCGTCGCCTGACGCCTCACCACCCCATCGGGCCGGACGCACCTCGTGCGCGTCCGGCCCGATGTGCGTCCGCCCACGGCGCGCCGTCGCAGGTCAACGGCGAGTTGACGGGCGTTCGCGGGGCGTGGTGGACTGCCGGAGCCATTACGGCGACAGCAGAGGAAGCCGGTGCGAATCCGGCGCGGTCCCGCCACTGTCACCGGGGAGCGGTCCCCCACCGCACGTCACGGCCCGCGCGAGCGGGCTGGAAGACCGGGGGAATCCGCCGATCCGGAAGCCAGGAGACTCCCTGTCGCCGTCACGTCGAACCAGGGCGCGGACCCTGAGTGAGGACATATCGCCATGCCCGGCTGCCGTGCGCACCTCTTCCCACAGCCCTCGTCGGCGGACTCCGGCACGGCCGGCTGAACCGTGCGTGCCGATCGCATCTACGCGTACGGCGCCACCGCCGGCCTGATCGGCGACCTGCTGCTCGGTGACCCTCGCAGGGGGCACCCGGTCGCCGCCTTCGGGCGGGCCGCCGCGGCCGTCGAGGACCGGCTCTGGCGCGACCACCGCGGCCGGGGCGCCCTGCACACCCTGATCTGCGCCGGGGGCGCCGCCGGGAGCGCCGCGCTCGCCGCCCGCGCCCTGCGCCGCCACCCCGCCGCGTCCGTGGCCCTGACCGCCGCCGCCACCTGGTCCGTCGTCGGCGGTACGTCGCTGGGGCGGGAGGCCCGGGCCATCGGCGGGGCGCTCGCCGCGGGCGACATCGAGTCGGCCCGGGAGCGGCTGCCGCACCTGTGCGGGCGCGACCCGCGGGCGCTGGACGGCCCCGGGATCGCGCGGGCCGTGGTCGAGTCCGTCGCCGAGAACACCTCGGACGCCGTGGTCGGTGCCCTCGTCTGGGGCGCCCTCGCAGGTGTCCCCGGGCTCGTCGGCTTCCGCGCCGCCAACACGCTCGACGCGATGGTCGGCCACAAGTCGCCCCGCCACCTGAGGTACGGCTGGGCCTCTGCCCGGCTCGACGACCTCGCGGGCTGGCCCGGCGCCCGGCTCACCGCCGTGCTCGCCGTGGCCTCCGGCGGCCGTCCCCGGGAGGCGGTACGGGCCTGGCGGGCGGACGCCGCGAAGCACCCGAGCCCCAACGCGGGGCCCGTGGAGGCCGCGTTCGCCGGGGCGCTCGGCGTACGGCTGGGCGGGACCCTGGCGTACGGCGGGCGCGTCGAGCACCGGCCCGTGCTCAACGGGGAGGCCGGGCGGGCGGTGGAGACCGGGGACATCGAGCGCGCCGTGCGCCTGTCGCGCCGGGTGGGCGTGCTCGCCCTCGGCGTCACCGTGGCCGCCCGGCTGGGCGCGGCGGCCCTCGCGCGCCGGGCCCGGAGACCTCACGGATCCCGTACTGCTGGACGGAGAGCGATATGAGCGGCGGACTGCTGGTCGCCGGGACCACATCGGACGCGGGCAAGAGCGTCGTCACGGCGGGCATCTGCCGCTGGCTGGTGCGCCGGGGGGTGAAGGTCGCCCCGTTCAAGGCGCAGAACATGTCGCTGAACTCCTTCGTCACCCGCGAGGGCGCCGAGATCGGCCGGGCCCAGGCGATGCAGGCCCAGGCCGCCCGCGTCGAGCCGACCGCCCTGATGAACCCGGTGCTGCTCAAGCCCGGCGGCGACCGCTCCAGCCAGGTCGTCCTGATGGGGCGGCCGGTCGGCGAGATGAGCGCCCGCGGCTACCACGGCGGGCGGCAGGAGCGCCTGCTGTCCACCGTCACGGACTGCCTGGAGCAGTTGCGGAGCACGTACGACGCGGTGATCTGCGAGGGCGCGGGCTCGCCCGCCGAGATCAATCTGCGCCGCACGGACATCGTGAACATGGGCATCGCCCGGGCCGCGCGCTTCCCGGTCATGGTGGTCGGGGACATCGACCGCGGCGGGGTGTTCGCCTCGTTCTTCGGGACGACCGCGCTGCTCGCGCCGGAGGACCAGGAGCTGATCGCGGGATATCTGGTCAACAAGTTCCGGGGCGACGTCTCACTGCTGGAGCCGGGGCTCGACATGCTGCGCGATCTGACGGGCCGTCCCACGTACGGGGTGCTGCCCTTCGCGCACGGGCTCGGCATCGACGAGGAGGACGGCCTCAGGGTGTCGCTGCGCGGCACCGTGCGCGAGTCGACGGTCGCGCCGCCGCACGGCGAGGACGTCCTGCGCGTCGCCGTGTGCGCGATCCCGCTGATGTCGAACTTCACCGATGTGGACGCGCTGGCCGCCGAACCGGGCGTCGTCGTCCGCTTCGTGGACCGGCCCGAGGAGCTGGCCGACGCCGACCTCGTCATCGTGCCGGGCACCCGGGGCACCGTGAAGGCGCTCGCCTGGCTGCGCGAGCGCGGGCTCGCCGGGGCGCTGCGGCGGCGCGCCGCCGAGGGGCGGCCGGTGCTCGGCATCTGCGGCGGCTACCAGATCCTGGGCGAGCGCGTCGAGGACGAGGTGGAGTCGCGCGCCGGCCGGGTCGACGCGCTGGGCCTGCTGCCCGTGCGCGTCCGCTTCGAGCGCGAGAAGACCCTGGCCCGGCCGTCCGGAGTGGCGCTCGGTGAGCCCGTCGAGGGCTACGAGATCCACCACGGGGTCGCCGATGTGCGCGGCGGCGAACCCTTCCTGACGGACGGCCGGGGCACCCCGCTGGACGGCTGCCGCTCCGGGGCGGTGTGGGGGACGCACTGGCACGGTTCGCTGGAGAGCGACGCGTTCCGCCGCCGGTTCCTGACCGAGGTCGCCCGGATCGCGGGCCGCCGCTTCGTGCCCGCCCCCGACACCTGCTTCGCCGCGCTGCGCGAGGAACAGCTCGACCGCCTCGGCGACCTGATCGAGGAGCACGCGGACACCGACGCGCTGTGGCGGCTCATCGAGTCGGGCGCGCCGTCCGGTCTGCCGTTCATCCCGCCCGGCGCGCCCGCCATCCCCGTCAAGGAGGCCCTGTGAGTACGCCCTACCCCTTCACCGCCATCGTCGGCCAGGACGACCTGCGGCTCGGGCTGCTGCTCAACGCGGTCAGCCCGGCCGTGGGCGGGGTCCTGGTCCGCGGCGAGAAGGGCACCGCCAAGTCGACCGCCGTACGCGCGCTGGCCGCGCTGATGCCCGAGGTCCCCGTCGTGCCGGGGTGCCGCTTCTCGTGCGACCCCGCCTCGCCCGACCCGGCGTGTCCGGACGGCCCGCACGAGGACGCGGCCGGCGTGTCGCGGGCGGCGCGGACCGTGGAGCTTCCGGTCGGCGCCTCCGAGGACCGGCTCGTCGGGGCGCTCGACATCGAACGGGCCCTCGCGGAGGGCGTGAAGGCGTTCGAACCGGGGCTGCTCGCGGACGCGCACCGCGGAATCCTGTACGTGGACGAGGTCAACCTCCTCCACGACCACCTGGTCGACCTCTTGTTGGACGCGGCGGCCATGGGCGCCTCGTACGTGGAGCGCGAGGGCGTCTCCGTACGGCATGCGGCGCGGTTCCTGCTCGTGGGGACGATGAATCCCGAAGAGGGCGAGTTGCGGCCGCAGTTGCTCGACCGGTTCGGGCTGACCGTCGAGGTCGCGGCGTCCCGGGAGACGGACCAGCGGGTGGAGGTCGTGCGGCGGCGGCTCGCCTACGAGGACGATCCGGCGGGCTTCGCGGCGCGCTGGGCCGACGAGGAGGCGGAGCTGCGGGGCCGGATCACCGCCGCGCGGGCACTGCTGCCCCAAGTGGTGCTCGGTGACCGGGCGTTGCGGCAGATCGCGGCGACCTGCGCGGCCTTCGAGGTCGACGGGATGCGGGCGGACATCGTCATGGCCAGGACCGCGACCGCGCTGGCGGCGTGGGCGGGGCGCACCGACGTACGCGCCGAGGACGTCCGGCAGGCGGCGCTGCTCGCGCTCCCCCACCGGAGGCGGCGCAATCCCTTCGACGCGCCGGGCCTCGACGAGGACAAGCTGGACGACACGCTGGAGCAGAACGGCGGCGGGGACGACGAGCCGGAACCGGACGGGCCCGGTGACGGGGGCGACGGCGGAGGCGGAGGCGGCGGGCTGCCGCCGGGAGACGTGCCCGACACGCCGACCGCACTCGTCGACGGGGCGGACGACACGCCGCCCGGTTCGGGCGCGCCCGTACCGGGCCAGGGCGGTGAGCAGCAGCCCGCACGGGCCGGTGAGCCGTTCCGTACGAAGATGCTCAGCGTGCCCGGTCTGGGCGAGGGCGCTGCGGGGCGGCGGTCCCGGGCGCGCACCGAGCACGGGCGGACGACCGGTGCGCGGCGGCCCGAGGGCGCGCTGACCAAGCTGCATCTGGCCGCGACGGTCCTGGCCGCCGCCCCGCACCAGCGTGCGCGGGGCCGCTCCGGGCGGGGGCTCGTGGTGCGGCGGGACGATCTGCGGCAGGCGACGCGGGAGGGGCGCGAGGGCAATCTCGTCCTGTTCGTCGTGGACGCCTCCGGGTCGATGGCCGCCCGGCAGCGCATGGGCGCCGTGAAGGGCGCGGTGCTGTCCCTGCTGATGGACGCCTACCAGCGGCGCGACAAGGTCGGCCTGGTCACCTTCCGGGGCCGGGAGGCGGAGGTCGCGCTGCCGCCGACCTCGTCGGTCGAAGCGGCGGCGGCCCGCCTTGAGTCGCTGCCGACGGGCGGGCGCACCCCCGTGGCCGCCGGGCTGCTGAAGGCGCACGACGTGCTGCGGGTGGAGCGGCTGCGCGACCCGTCCCGGCGGGCGCTGCTGGTCGTGGTGACGGACGGGCGGGCGACCGGCGGGCCGGACCCGGTGGCGCTCGCCGCGCGGGCCGCCCGGCTGCACGCGGCCGAGGGCACCGCGTCGGTCGTCGTGGACTGCGAGGCGGGCCCGGTACGGCTGGGCCTCGCGGCTCGCCTCGCCGCGGACCTGGGCGGCACCGCAGTCACGCTGGACGAGCTGCGCGCCGAATCGATCGCGGGGCTGGTCAAGGACGTCCGGGGCGCGGGCCCCGGGCACACCGACAGGAGGGTCGCGTAATGCCGCAGGGACAGCCGGAGAGCGTGCCGGACGACGGACTCACCACCCGGCAGCGGCGCAACCGGCCGCTGCTGATGGTGCACACCGGCATCGGCAAGGGGAAGTCGACGGCGGCCTTCGGGCTCGCGCTGCGCGCCTGGAACCAGGGGTGGCCCATCGGGGTCTTCCAGTTCGTCAAGTCGGCGAAGTGGAAGGTCGGCGAGGAGAACGCGCTGAAGGTCCTCGGCGCGAGCGGCGAGGGCGGGTCCGTCGCCTGGCACAAGATGGGCGAGGGCTGGTCCTGGGTCCAGCGCGACGACCAGACGGACAACGAGGCGAAGGCCCGGGAGGGCTGGGAGCAGGTCAAGCGCGACCTGGCCGCCGAGACGTACCGGCTGTACGTGCTGGACGAGTTCGCCTATCCGCTGCACTGGGGGTGGATCGACACCGACGAGGTCGTCTCGGTGCTGCGCGACCGCCCCGGTACGCAGCACGTGGTGATCACCGGCCGCAACGCGCCCGCCGCGCTGCTCGACGCGGCGGACCTGGTGACGGACATGTCGAAGGTCAAGCACCCGATGGACGCCGGGCAGAAGGGCCAGAGGGGCATCGAGTGGTGAACGTCCCCCGCCTGGTCGTCGCCGCGCCCTCGTCCGGGAGCGGCAAGACCACCGTCGCGACGGGGCTGATGGCCGCGTTCGCCGCGCGCGGGCTCGCCGTGTCCGGGCACAAGGTGGGCCCCGACTACATCGACCCCGGCTTCCACACGCTGGCGACGGGGCGCCCGGGGCGCAACCTCGACGCGTACATGTGCGGGCCCGAGCTGATCGCCCCGCTGTTCGCGCACGGCGCGCGGGGCTGCGGGCTGGCCGTGGTCGAGGGCGTGATGGGCCTGTACGACGGCGCCTCGGGGCTCGGTGAGCTGGCGTCCACCGCGCAGGTGGCGAAGCTGCTGCGGGCGCCGGTGGTGCTCGTCGTGGACGCGTCGTCGCAGTCGCGGTCGGTCGCGGCGCTGGTGCACGGGTTCGCGTCCTGGGACGCGGGGGTGCGGATCGGCGGGGTGATCCTCAACAAGGTGGGATCGGACCGGCACGAGGCGTTGCTGCGGGAGGCGTTGGAGGAGTCCGGGGTTCCGGTGCTGGGCGCCCTGCGGCGGGCGGAGGGGGTTGCTGTGCCGTCGCGGCATCTGGGGTTGGTGCCGGTGGCGGAGCGACGGTCCGATGCGGTGGCCGCTGTCGCGGCTATGGCGGGGCAGGTGGCTGCGGGGTGCGACCTGGAGGGGTTGTTGGCGTTGGCGCGGTCGGCTCCGCCGTTGTCGGAGGCGGCTTGGGGGGCGGACGCGGCGGTGGGGGGCGCCTTCGGCGGGGCTGTTCCCCTCCCCATCCCCAAGCTCTCAGCTTCGTTCGAGCCGGGGAGACCCCACTCTTCCCGTAACCGGGGCCCTGCCCCGGACCCCGCTCCTCAAGCGCCGGAGGGGCTTGGTGGTACGGCTCAGGAGCTGGGTGGGACGGCGAAGGTGCTCGGTGGCGCGGCGATGGAGCCGGGTGGGGCGGCCTCGCGGCCCATCGTTGCCGTTGCCGGTGGGGCCGCCTTTACGTTCTCGTATGCCGAGAACACCGAGCTGCTTGCCGCTGCCGGGGCCGACGTCGTGACCTTTGATCCTTTGCGGGATGAGGCGTTGCCGCTGGGGACCCGGGGCGTCGTCATCGGGGGCGGGTTCCCCGAGGTGTACGCGCCCGAGCTGTCGGCCAACGAAGCGTTGCGGAAGGCCGTGGCGGAGTTGGCGCGCTCGGGGGCTCCGGTGGCCGCCGAGTGTGCCGGGTTGTTGTATCTGGCGCGGTCTCTGGACGGGCTGCCGATGTGCGGGGTGCTCGACGCCGATGCGCGGATGACCAAGCGGCTGACGCTCGGGTACCGGGACGCCGTGGCGCTCACCGACAACGTGCTGGCGCCCGCCGGGGCGCGGATGCGGGGGCACGAGTTCCACCGGACCGTCATCGAGCCCGGGGCGGGCGACGAGCCCGCCTGGGGCATGCACCGGCCCGAGCGGCGCGTCGAGGGGTTCGTCCGGGGCAACGTACACGCGAGTTATCTGCACACCCACTGGGCCGCCTCGCCCGGCACGGCCGCGCGGTTCGTCGAGCGGTGCCGGGGGTGACGGGGTCACTGGGCGAGGCCCACCACCAGCCAGATGAAGCACACCCCGGCCACCGTGCACAGCAGCGTGGAGCGGGCCGGGTGGTCGTGGTGGGCCTCGGGCAGGATCTCGGCGGCGGCGAGGTAGAGCAGCGCGCCGCCGAAGAAGCCGAGATAGCAGCCGAGCAGTTCCTCCGGCAGGGTGAACAGCAGCGTGGTCGCCGCCCCGACGACGGGGGCCGCCGCGTCCGCGAAGAGCATCGTGAGGGCCCTGCGGCGGGCGTTCCCGTACAGGCTGGTGATCGTGTACGTGTTGAAGCCGTCCGCGAAGTCGTGCGTGATCACGGCGAGCGCGACCGCCGCCCCCATCCCGCCGCCGACCTGGAAGGCCGCGCCGAGCGCCACCCCGTCCATCAGGCTGTGGCCGACCATCGCGGCCGCCGCCGTCAGCCCGACCTGCGGTACCCGTTCCTCGGCCGCTCCGTGGGCCGCCTGGCGCACCGCGAGCAGCCGCTCCACCAGGTGGGCCACGAGGAAGCCGCCGACGAACAGCAGCAGCGCCGCCGGGACGCCGAAGACGAGGCCGCCCGCCGCCTCCACCGCCTCGGGCAGCAGGTCCAGGCCGACCACGCCGAGCATCAGCCCGCCGGCCAGACCGAGGACCAGGTGGCGGCGGTCGCTGACGCGCTGGGCGACCCAGCCGCCCGCCAGGGTCATCAGGAACGCGCCGAGCGCGACGAACACCGCCATGGCCTCTTGCTAGCCGATGCACCCCGTTCCACGCATCTCGGCGCGCTGGTCGTCGGCGTCGGCGCCTCACGGGGCGTCTCCGCCGACGAAGTCACCGGGCTGGTCCTGGGGGTGCTGCGGGAGGCAGGGCTCACGGAGATCGCCGAATTGGTCACCGTGACGGCGAAGGCCCGTGAGCCGGGGCTCCTCACCGCCGCCGCCCGGCTCGGGGTTCCGCTCCGCGCGTACCCGGCGGACGTGCTCGCCCTGGTCCCCGTGCCGCACCCCTCCGGCGCGGCACTCGCCGCCCTCGGCACCCCCTCGGTGGCCGAGGCCGCCGCTCTCGCCGAGGGCGGCCAACTCCTCGTCCCCAAAAGGACGTCACGGCCGCGCGACGGCCGCCCGTCGATGGCCACCTGCGCGGTCGCGCGCCGGCCCGTCGGGACCGTTGCGTGAAACCGGGTGCGGGGCGCATAGTCATCCTGCCGGAGTCCACCCAGGCCACGGCGCACACCCCCACACCACACCCCCACCACGGCGGTCATGCACACTCCCACTGAGAGTCCCGACGCGACAGGCGCGGGCACCCACGATCTGCGTCACCACGGCGACGCGGAAGTACGCGGACGGGGCCGGGATCTGACCGATCTCGCCGTCAACGTACGGGCCGGCACCCCTCCGGCCTGGCTGCAGGAACGTATAGCCGGCTCCCTGGGCACGCTCGCCGCGTACCCGGACGGCCGAGAGGCCCGCGATGCCGTTGCCGCGCGCCACGAACTTCCGCCCGAGCGCGTGCTGCTGACGGCGGGCGCGGCGGAGGCGTTCGTCCTCATCGCCCGTGCGCTGCCCGCCCGGCGGCCGTATGTGGTGCACCCTCAGTTCACCGAACCCGAGTCGGCGCTGCGCGCGGCCGGGCACGAGGTGGGGCGGGTGCTGCTGCGGGCCGAGGACGACTTCCGGCTCGACCCGGCGGACGTGCCCGACGAAGCGGACCTGGTGGTCGTCGGCAACCCGACCAACCCGACGTCCGTCCTCCATCCCGCCGCCGTCCTCGAACGCCTCGCGCGTCCCGGCCGGACCCTGGTGGTGGACGAGGCGTTCATGGACGCGGTGCCGGGCGAGCGCGAGGCCCTGTGCGGGCGCACGGACGTCCCCGGGCTCGTCGTCCTGCGCAGTCTCACCAAGACCTGGGGGCTCGCCGGGCTGCGCATCGGTTACGTGGCGGCCGCGCCGGAGACGATCCGCACCCTGGAGGAGGCGCAGCCGCTGTGGCCGGTGTCGTCGCCCGCGCTGGCGGCGGCGGAGGCGTGCGTGGAGCCGCGCGCGCTGGCGGAGGCCGCCGGTGCGGCGGACCGGATCGTGGTCGACCGGGCGCATCTGGTCGCCGGGCTGCGGGAGTTCACGGAGATCCGGGTGGTGGAGCCGGCCGAGGGGCCGTTCGTCCTGATCCGCATCGACGGGGCCGCCGAGATAAGGGAGCGGCTGCGGATGCTGGGGTTCGCGGCGCGGCGAGGAGATACGTTTCCGGGGCTCGGGGACGACTGGCTGCGGCTGGCGGTACGCGACCGGACGACGACCAACCGCTTCCTGCAGGCGCTGGATCTGGCGCTCCAGGCGCTGACTGTGGCGGGGCGGTAGAGGGGCGCTCCGGGGGGCGGACGGTGTGCTTGTGGGTGAGCGGTGCTCCGGGTGGCGGGCGGGGCTCTCGCCTGGGAGCGGTGGTCTCGCCTGTAAGCGCTGCCCCGGATCGCGGGGCGGCGCCCCTGTCGTGAGCGGTGCTCCGAGCGGCGGGCTGTGCTCTCGTGGGTGAGCGGCGCTCCGAATGGCCGGTTGCGCTCGCGCCGGTGAGCGATGCTCCGGCCCATGACGGCGCCCCACCCGGGGCGCGGCGCTCTGCCAAGTGAGCGATGCTCTGCCAAGTGAGCGATGCTCCGACAGGTGAGCGGCGCTCCCCCCTCGGAGCACCGCTCACCACCCCTCCCCCTGGGCCCCTCCCCTCGGGCCGTCAGCCTCGGGCGCGGCGGCGGGTCAGGACCATGGCGCCCGCACCGGCCGCCAGCAGCAATGCCGCGCCGCCCGCGATGTACGGCGTGCTGGAGCTGCTCCCCGTCTCGGCCAGGTCGGCGTCCGTGGCCGCCGGGGCCTGGTCCGTACCCGTCTGGGTCTTCACGTCGCCGCCCCCGGTGGAGCCGGCTTTGTCGCCGCCGCCCGTGGAGCCGCCGTTCTCGTTGCCGCCGTCACCCGAGCCGCCGTCCGTCGAACCGCCCCCGGTCGCGCCGCCGTTCTCGTTGCCGCCGTTGCCCCCGTTGCCGCCGCCGCCCGTGTGGCCGCCGTGGCCCTTCGGGGTTTCGCAGGTGGCCTCCGCGAGCGTGACCTCGCCCTTGACGTCCGCGACGTTCAGTTCGAGCGGGTTGACCGACACCTTCAGCCGGAGGGCCACAGCGGCGGCCGTGCGCGAGGTGGTCTCCGTCTTCGACAGGTCGAGCGTCACCTCGCCGACATGCGGCACCGCGACCCGCGTGGTGCCGCCCGCCGTGAGCGTGACCCGCTTGCCGAGCACCGACACATGGCCGAGCACGTTGGACTCGGCGACCGGCCGGCCGCCCGTCTCGCAGACCGCCTTCGAGGTGACCTTCTCCACCGCGATCAGCGGGAACGCCGTGAGCCCGGGGAGGCTCACCCGGGCGTTGGCGAGGTTGCTGTAGCCGGCCGCCCGGTGCTTGTCGGCGGTGGCCTTCGCGGTGGCCACGTCGGCCTTGAGGACGCTGAACGGCTTTCCGCGGTCCACCCCGTCGAGCCGCACGCTGAGCGCGGTCTGCTCGGCGCTGCGCGGTGCCTGGACCTCGTTGAGGGTCACCTTCAACGGCACGTCGACCGTCTTGTTGAGGAGGGAGACGTCGAGCGCGGTACGGAGCACGACCGCGCTCGCCTTCCCGTCGCCGCCGGCCGTGGTGGTCGTCGCGGGGGCGGCGTGAGCCGGGACCGCGACCAGGGCGGCGACAGGAGCTGCGGCGACCGCCAGGGCGGCGAGGCGGAAGGTGTTGCTGTTCAAGATGGTGGAACCCCCACAGGAGACATGGAGCCACCGGCGCGCCGTCCAATGGGGGACATCGCGGGCACCGGTGGCCTCGACTCCGTGAATCTTTACGCACAGAGGGTGAACTGGCGGACACCTGAGGCCAGTTCACTCCAAAGGGGGGTTTCCGCGCCTGTATTCGAATATTCCGGCACGTGCGTTCCTCGGGTTCACCCGTTTCACTGAGCGCCGGAGCGTTTCGGACCGCGCGAGGGCGGCCCGTGACGCCGGCTCTCCGCAGGCGCGGAGAAGGATCAACGAGCGGGCCGCCCTCGGGTCACTGCTGGTCAACCCGGTGTGCGTCAGGCGATCACGCGGCCGTTCAGAACGACCCGGCGCGGCCCGGCCAGCACCCGCACGTCCGCCCGCGGGTCCTCGTCGTACACCACGAGGTCGGCCGGCGCCCCCTCCTCAAGGCCCGGCCTGCCGAGCCAGGCCCTCGCCCCCCACGTCGTCGCGGACAGCGCCTCCAGGGCCGGGATGCCCGCCTTGACGAGCTCCGCCACCTCGTCGGCCACCAGGCCGTGCGCGAGGACCCCGCCCGCGTCGGTGCCGACGAAGACCGGGATCCCGGCGTCGTAGGCGGCGCGCACGGTGTCGTAACGGCGTTCGTGGAGCCGGCGCATATGGGCGGACCAGCGCGGGAACTTCGCCTCGCCGCTCTGCGCGAGCGAGGGGAACGTGGCGATGTTGACCAGGGTCGGCACGATCGCCACTCCGCGCTCCGCGAAGAGCGGGATGGTGTCCTCGGTGAGGCCCGTGGCGTGCTCGACGCAGTCGATCCCGGCCTCGACCAGGTCGCGCAGCGAGTCCTCGGCGAAGCAGTGCGCGGTGACGCGGGCGCCCAGCCGGTGCGCCTCCGCGATGGCCGCCTCGACCGCCTCGCGCGGCCAGAGCGCCGTCAGGTCGCCCACCTCGCGGTCGATCCAGTCGCCGACCAGCTTCACCCAGCCGTCACCCCGGCGCGCCTCCTGGGCGACGTGGGCGACGAGCTCGTCGGGCTCGACCTCCCAGGCGTAGTTGCGGGTGTAGCGGCGGGGCCGGGCGATGTGGCGGCCGGCCCGGATGATCTTCGGCAGGTCCTCGCGGTCGTCGATCCACCGGGTGTCGGCGGGCGAGCCCGCGTCCCGCAGGAGCAGCGCCCCGGCCTCCCGGTCGTCCAGGGCCTGCTTCTCACTGGTCGCCGCGTCCACCGCGCCGTGGTGGTCGAGTCCTACGTGACAGTGGGCGTCGACCAGACCGGGGAGGGCCCAGCCGGTGACGGTGACGGCGTCGTCCGCGCCGGGCGGCCGTTCGTAGGTGATCCGGCCGCCGACCGCCCAGACCTCGTCCCTGACCTCCTCGGGTCCGACGAGCACCCGCCCCTTCACATGCAGCACCCGCGATGCCTCGTGATCACTCATGCACAGCACTGTACGAGGGGCCCACCGGGTGCGACATGCCCTGTCCCGGCCCGTCCGGACGCTGCTGGGTACTCTCGGAGGCGCCCGGTCACCAGGCCGGAGCCCGCCGACCGAAACCGAAGAGAGCACCGCCGTGACGCACCCCTTCCTCGACCTCGCTCCGCTGACCGCCGCGCACTTCGCGGCGATCGAGCGGCGGGTGGCCGGTCTGCTGGCCACCGAGCAGGACGTCGTCATCATGCAGGGCGAGGCGCTGCTGCCCCTGGAGGGCTGCATCCGGGGCGGCGCCCGGCCCGGTTCGACGGCGCTGAACGTGGTGACCGGGCCCTACGGGCAGACCTTCGGGAACTGGCTGCGCGACTGCGGGGCCGAGGTCATCGACCTGGAGGTGCCGTTCCACACGGCCGTCACCGCCGACCAGGTCGCCGAGGCGCTGGCCGCGCACCCGGAGATCGACTTCGTCTCGCTGGTCCACGCCGAGGCGGCGACCGGGAACACCAACCCCGTCGCGGAGATCGGCGAGGTGGTCCGGGCGCACGGCGCGCTGTTCATGCTGGACGCGGTCGCCTCGGTGGGCGCCGAGCCTCTGCTGCCGGACGCCTGGGGCGTGGACCTGTGCGTGATCGGGGCGCAGAAGGCGATGGGCGGGCCCGCCGGGGTCTCGGCGGTGTCGGTGAGCGCGCGGGCCTGGGAGCGGATCGCCGCCAACCCGCAGGCGCCGCGCCGGTCCTACCTCTCGCTCCTCGACTGGAAGGAGCGCTGGATCGACGGCGGTCGCAAGGCGCTGCTGCACGCCCCGGCCCAGCTGGAGATGCTCGCCCTGGAGGCGTGCGTGGAGCGGATCGAGGCGGAGGGCGCGGACGCGGTGATGGCCCGTCACGCGGCTGCCGCGGCGGCCACCCGGGCCGGTGCGGTGGCGCTGGGCGGCGGCCTGACCCCCTACGTCCACGAGGCCCGGGACGCGGCGCCGGTGGCGACGACGCTGCGCACGCCCGAGGGCGTGGACGC
Source organism: Streptomyces sp. NPDC041814 (assembly GCF_055590565.1). Lineage (NCBI taxonomy): Bacteria > Bacillati > Actinomycetota > Actinomycetes > Kitasatosporales > Streptomycetaceae > Streptomyces > Streptomyces sp. NPDC041814. The sequence goes on from NZ_JBVJAM010000001.1 coordinate 68,264, forward strand.
GTCCGAGCTGGTCGCGCGGGCGCTCGCGGGCGAGCCCTCGCTGCCGCTCATCGCGGGCGGGGGCGCGCTGGCCAAGGAGATGATCCGGGTCAATCACTACGGGGTGGATGCGACGCGGGGCGCGGTGCTCTCCTCGCTCGCGGCTCTGGGGGCGGCGCTGGCCGGGACCGGCCGGCAGGTCGATCTGGAGGCTGCCCGGAAGGCCGTTTCGGAAACCTGGCCCAGCGCATAAAAAGCACGTCCATTAAAGAATGCGGGGAGCTGTCCGAATCAGAACAGCTCCCCGCATTCTTATGCCCGCTTCTTCCAGGACTAAACGCCTCAGTTTTCAAGCCGTTTCCGTACCCCATTCCGGTTGTGTGTGGGGAGAGTTATGAGCTTGTGACCGACTCCACACAGCCGGAGATTTGCCCGATAAATACCGGACATAACGCCAGAAAACAAAGGCTGCTCGCGCCGGTGCGCGCACCCGCCTGATAACACAGACACCTGTCTCACCCAACCCCTCACGTCGATGCAATTTAAAAACTTGCTGGGTAAATTCAAATGCCATGACCGCCGCACCAGCAGATTTTGCAAGTGCCCGAAGCGAATTCCTTACGATCGACACGCCACGAGTGGAGGACGGAGCCGCGATCTGGCGCATCGCCCGCGACTCCGAGGTCCTGGACCTCAACTCCTCGTACAGCTACCTGCTGTGGTGTCGTGACTTCGCGGCGACCTCCGTGGTCGCCCGTGACGAGACCGGCTCCCCGGTCGCCTTCGTGACGGGGTACATCAGGCCGGACCGCCCCGAGACGCTCGTCGTCTGGCAGGTGGCCGTCGACCACGGCCACCGCGGTACGGGCCTGGCGGCGAAGCTGCTGGACTCCCTGACCGCGCGGGTCGCCGCCGAACAGGGCCTGGCCTCGGTCGAGACGACCGTCACCCCGGACAACACCGCGTCGGACCGCCTGTTCACCTCCTACGCGCGGCGCCACGACGTGGCCCTGGAGCGCGAGGTGCTCTTCGACGGCGGACTCTTCCCCGAAGGCACCCATCTACCGGAAGTGCTGTACCGCATCGGCCCGTTCCACGCCTGAGCGCGCGCTTCCCGCCCGCCGCAGCTTCCTTCAACGCCGCCCGTCACACCCCCTCACGCAGGAGACCCGCTGTGACCATCACCCCGCCTGCCCTCAGCGTCTTCGAGACCCTGGAATCCGAGGTCCGGAGCTACTGCCGCGGCTGGCCCGCCGTGTTCGACCGCGCCCAGGGCGCCCGGCTGACCGACGAGGACGGCCACTCGTACCTGGACTTCTTCGCCGGTGCCGGCTCGCTCAACTACGGGCACAACAACCCGGTGCTCAAGCGCGCGCTGATCGACTACATCGAACGCGACGGCATCACGCACGGCCTCGACATGGCGACCACCGCCAAACGCGCCTTCCTGGACACCTTCCAGAACGTCGTGCTGCGCCCCCGCGACCTGCCCTACAAGGTCATGTTCCCCGGCCCCACGGGCACCAACGCCGTCGAGGCGGCGCTGAAGCTCGCCCGTAAGGTCAAGGGACGCGAGTCCGTCGTCTCGTTCACCAACGCCTTCCACGGCATGTCGCTCGGCTCCCTCGCCGTGACCGGCAACGCGTTCAAGCGGGCCGGCGCCGGCATCCCGCTGGTGCACGGCACGCCGATGCCGTTCGACAACTACTTCGACGGCCAGGTCCCCGACTTCCTCTGGTTCGAGCGGCTTCTGGAGGACCAGGGTTCCGGGCTCAACCACCCGGCCGCCGTGATCGTGGAGACCGTCCAGGGCGAGGGCGGCATCAACGTGGCCCGCGCCGAGTGGCTGCGCGCGCTCCAGGACCTGTGCCACCGCCAGGACATGCTGCTGATCGTGGACGACATCCAGATGGGCTGCGGCCGTACCGGCGGCTTCTTCTCCTTCGAGGAGGCCGGCATCACGCCGGACATCGTGACGCTGTCGAAGTCCATCAGCGGCTACGGACTGCCCATGTCGCTCTGCCTGTTCAAGCCGGAGCTGGACGTCTGGGAGCCCGGCGAGCACAACGGCACCTTCCGCGGCAACAACCCCGCGTTCGTCACCGCGGCCGCCGCGCTGGACGCCTACTGGGCGGACGGCCAGATGGAGAAGCAGACGCTGGCCCGGGGCGAGCAGATCGAGCAGACGATGCTGGCCATCTGCGGCGAGCACGACAGCGCCCGGTTCCGGGGCCGCGGACTGGTCTGGGGACTGGAGTTCGAGGACCCGGCGCGCGCCTCCGCCGTCTGTGCCCGCGCGTTCCAGCTGGGGCTGCTGCTTGAGACCTCCGGCCCGCAGAGCGAGGTCGTGAAGCTGCTGCCGCCGCTCACCATCACGCCCGAGGAGCTGGACGAGGGCCTGCGCACGCTGGCCCGTGCCGTCCGCGAGACCGCCTGACGGTCCGGACAGCACCCCTCACCCCCGTAGAGAGAAAGGCATCGAACCACCGTGATCGTCCGATCGTTCGCCGACGTCGAGAACACCGACCGGCACATCAAGGCCGCCTCCGGCACCTGGGAGAGCAAGCGCATCGTGCTCGCCGAGGAGAAGGTCGGCTTCTCGCTCCACGAGACCATCATGTACGCCGGCACCGAGACGTCGATGTGGTACGCGAACCACATCGAGGCGGTCCTGTGCGTCGAGGGCGAGGCCGAGCTGACCAACGACGAGACCGGTGAGAAGCACTGGATCACGCCGGGGACCATGTACCTGCTGAACGGCCACGAGCGCCACACGATGCGGCCCAAGTCCGATTTCCGCTGCGTCTGCGTCTTCAACCCGCCCGTCACCGGACGGGAGGAACACGACGAGAACGGTGTCTATCCACTGCTGACCGAGGAGGGCTGAACCCATGACCACCGACGTACGCACCGATCTGTACCCCTCGCGCGGCGCCGCCGAGATGACCACTCCCCGCCAGGACCCGGTCATCTGGTCCGCGCCGGGCGCGCCGGGTCCGATCAGCGCCAAGGAGCTCCAGGGCTACGAGCACGACGGCTTCCTGACCGTCGACCAGCTGATCACCCCGGACGAGGTGGCCGGCTACCACGCCGAGCTGGAGCGGCTGATCACCGACCCGGCCGTCCGCGCCGACGAGCGCTCCATCATCGAGCCGAAGTCGCAGTCCGTGCGGTCGGTCTTCGAGGTCCACCGGATCAGCGAGGTCTTCGCCCGGCTGGTCGCCGACGAGCGGGTGGTGGGCCGGGCCCGCCAGATCCTCGGTTCGGACGTCTACGTCCACCAGTCGCGGATCAACGTCAAGCCCGGGTTCGGGGCTTCGGGCTTCTACTGGCACTCGGACTTCGAGACGTGGCACGCGGAGGACGGTCTGCCGAACATGCGGACGGTGTCCGTGTCGATCGCGCTGACCGAGAACCACGACACCAACGGCGGGCTGATGATCATGCCCGGCTCGCACAAGTCGTTCCTCGGCTGCGCGGGTGAGACGCCGAAGGACAACTACAAGAAGTCGCTCCAGATGCAGGACGCGGGCACTCCGTCGGACGAGGCGCTGACGAAGATGGCCGACCGGCACGGCATCAGGCTCTTCACGGGCAGGCCCGGTTCGGCGACCTGGTTCGACTGCAACGCGATGCACGGTTCGGGCGACAACATCACGCCGTACCCGCGCAGCAACGTGTTCATCGTGTTCAACAGCGTGGAGAACGCCGCGCAGGAGCCGTTCGCGGCGCCGGTCCGCCGCCCGGAGTTCATCGGGGCGCGCGACTTCACCCCGGTGAAGTAGGGCCCGGCAGGGCCTTGGAGGGGGTGGTACGGATTCCCGTGCCACCCCCTCCGGCATATCCCGGTGGACCGGGGCGGGGGCGGCAGGAACAGTGGGCGCATGACATCCCACGTACAGCACATCACCATCGACTGCGCCGACGCCTACACCCTGGGCACCTTCTGGTCGGCCGTGCTCGGCGCGCCGCTCTCCGACGAGGACCACCCCGGCGACCCCGAGGCCCTGGTCGAAGCGCCGGGCGCCGCCCTCCTCTTCGTCACCGTGCCGGACAAGAAGACCACCAAGAACCGCGTCCACCTGGACATCAAGCCCGAGGACCGCACCCGGGACGAGGAGGTCGAGCGGCTGCTGGCCCTCGGCGCCACCCTGGTCGCCGACCACCGCAAGCCGAACGGACGGGGCTGGGCGACCCTGGCGGACCCGGAGGGCAACGAGTTCTGCGTGGAGTGCGGCGCGGGTGAACGGGCGGCGCTCACCGGTACGCGGCTGCCGGTCACCGCCGACGACGTGACCGAGGCGGTCCGGCTGACGGTCGACACGCTCGCCGCCGCCTCGGACGCCGACTGGGGTGTCCCGGCCGGGACGCTGACCTGGGACTGCCGGGAGACCGCGGAGCACCTGAGCGACGACCTCTTCGCGTACGCCGTCCAGCTGGGCCCGCGTACGCCGTCGGTGGAGACCGAGGTGCCGTACCACTGGGCCCCCCGGCGCGAGGGCGGCCCGTGGAACGCGGTCTTCGCGGACCCGGAGGCGGGTGTGACGGGGCTGCTCCAGACCGTGGAGGCGAGCGGCGCGCTGCTGGCCGCGATGGCGCGTACGGCCTCGCCGGCCCTCCGCTCGTACCACGGGTACGGGGTCTCCGACCCGGAGGGCTTCGCGGCCATGGGCGTCGTGGAGACCCTGGTGCACGCCCATGACATCGCGTCGGGCCTGGGCGTCTCCTGGGAGCCGCCCGCCGGGCTGTGCGACCGGGCGCTGGCCCGGCTCTTCCCCGGAGCCCCGGACGACAAGGACCGGTGGGCCGTGCTGCTCTGGTCCACCGGCCGCGGCGAGCTGCCCGGCCGCGAGCGCGTCACCTCGTGGAAGTGGCAGAGCGCGCCCTTGGCCTGACCCCTTCGGCTACCGGTGGGAGAACCAGTTCGCCGCCGGCAGCAGCTTCTGGTCGTAGCCGAACAGGGCCTGGTTCTCCCAGGCGTTGCCGGAGGACGGGTCGGCCGGGTCCCAGCCGCTGCCGCTGACGGCGGTCCAGGCCGGCTCCCAGTACACCGCGCCCAGGCCCCGGCCGCCGGGGACGGCCTCGACGACGTGTCGCACGTCCCGGAAGTTGGCGGCCTGGCCTGCCGGGGTGGCCGGGTAGCCGCTGACCAGCTGGTCCGCGGTGGCGATGTTGTTCTCCAGGCCGTCGGCGTCCGCGAGGGTGTGGGCGTAGGCGGTCTCGGCGACCATCACCGGCTTCCCGTAGCGGGCGGCGGCGTCGTCCAGGTTGGTCTGGAGGCCGGAGAGCGGCCCGTGCCAGTAGCCGTAGTACGAGAGCGCCACGACGTCGAAGGGCACGCCGTACGCGACCGCGTTGTCGAACCACCAGCGGGTGCCCGCGTTGTCGCCGCCCTTGGCCAGGTGCAGGGCCACCCGCGTACCGGAGGAGACGGCCTTGGCCGCGTTCGCGCCGGAGGTGAGGAGGCCGGCGAGCTGGGACCAGTGGTCGGTGGAGCCCTCGGGCCAGAGCATGCCGGCGTTGATCTCGTTGCCGATCTGGACCATGTCGGCGGTGGTGCCCTGTGCCTTGAGCGCGTTCAGCACGTCGTACGTGTGGTTGTACACGTCCGTCCGCAGCTGCGCGTAGCCGTGTCCGGACCAGGCGGCGGGCTTGTTCTGCTTGCCGGGGTCGGCCCAGCTGTCGGAGTAGTGGAAGTCGACGAGCACCTTCATGTCGAGGGCCTTGGCGCGCTTGGCCATGGCCAGGACGTGGGCCTTGTCGTTGAAGCCGTCGGCCGGGTTCACCCACACCTTGAGGCGGACGTAGTTCATCCCGGCGGACTTCAGCAGGCCCATCGCGTCGCCGGTGGTGCCGCTCGCGGAGCGGTAGACGGCCCCGTGTGCCTCGTTCTTCGGGAGGGTGGAGAGGTCGCCGCCCCTGACCGTGAGGCCGGTGGACCCGCGGGCGAAGGAGATGTCGTCGAAGTTGGCCCACTCCCCGGCGTGCGCATCGGAGTTGAAGCTGATGGTGCAGGCACCGCCGACCACCTTCACGGAGGTGACGAGGCGGATCCAGGCGCCGTTGGCGGTGGGCGGCAGGTCGGTGCGCTGCTCGGCGCTGCCGCAGTTGCGCAGGGCGATGTAGGCGGAGTTCTGGCCGCCGCCGGAGCGCACCCAGGCGGTCAGGGTGTAGCTGCCGTCGGTGAGGCCGGTGAGGTACTGGTACGTCTCCACCTTGTAGGCCGAGGCGGACCAGTGGCTGAGCCGGGTGCTGCCGCCGTGGCCGCCGCCCTCGGTGAACGAGGCGGCGTTCTGCCCGCCCGCCGAGTAGGTCGACCAGCCGGTGGAGCCCGACTCGAATCCGGGGTTGGCGAGGGTGGTGGCGGCGTGGGCGGACTGGGCGGGCAGGGCGGCCAGCAGAAGTCCGGAGAGCGAGGCGGCCAGCGCCGCCGCCCTCTTCCGGCCGTGCTTCATTGCGTACATCGTAGGTGTCCCTTCGACCGTGCGCGGGAGTTGCCTGGGGGTGGAGCGGTCGTGCGGACTCAGCCGCCGAGCCGGACGACGCGGACGGCACCCGCCGGAACGGCGAGTTCGCCCGACACGGGCTCGGCGGTGAGGAGTTCGGTGCCGGGGTCGGTGAGCGGAACCTTCGCCTCGTCCCCGGTGTGGTTGATCACGAAGAGGTACGTGCCGCTCTCGCCGGTCCGGGTGACGGCCTCGACGTCGTACGGGAGGGCGGTGCGGGGCGCGATGCCGGCGTCCTCGCAGGCCCGGTCGAGGACGGCGTCCAGGTCCGCGCCGCCCAGCCGGGTGGAGATGTACCAGGCCGTGCCCTCGCCGAGGCGGTGGCGGGTGACGGCGGGGCGGCCGGCCGGGATGCCGTTCGCGTAGGACCACACGGTCTCGGCGCCGCGCGGGATCACCACGTCCGACCAGAGGTCGCCGGTGAGCTCCGGGCCGTCCGGGGCGCCCTCGGGGGTGATGAGGCGGACCGTGTCCCCCTCGGCGAGGGGCGCGAACTCCTCGACGCTCAGCCCCAGCACGTCCCGGAGCGGGCCCGGGTACGCACCGGGGTGCACGGCGTCGTTCGCGTCGACGATGCCGGAGAAGTACGAGACGACGAGGGTGCCGCCGCCCTCCACGTACCGGCGCAGGTTGCGGCCGGTCTCCTCGGTGGCGAGGTAGAGGGCCGGGACGACGACCAGGGGATGGCCGGAGAGGTCGGCGTCGGGGTGGGCGAAGTCGACGGTGAGGTGGCGGTCGTAGAGCGAGGCATAGAACGTGTCGGCGCGCTCGCGGGCGTCGTGGTCCTGGCTGGGTCGCCACTCCAGGGACTGCGCCCACCAGGACTGCCAGTCCCAGACCATGGCCGCGTCGGCGACGGTGCGGGTGGCGCGGATGCCGTCCAGCAGGCCGATGTCCGCGCCCAGCCGGGAGACCTCGCGCCAGACCCGGGAGTCGGTGCCGGCGTGCGGGAGCATCGCCGAGTGGAACTTCTCGGCGCCGCGCCGGGACTGCCGCCACTGGAAGAACATCGCGCCCTCGGAGCCCCGGGCGACGTGGGACAGGCTGTTGCGGGCCATCTCGCCGGGGCGCTTGGCGGGGTTGCGGGGCTGCCAGTTGACGCCGCCGGTGGAGTGTTCGAGGAGCAGCCAGGGGGCACCGCCCGCCACGGACCGGGTGAGGTCGGCGGCCATGGCGAGGTTGACGTGGGTGCGGCGGCCGTCGGTGATCAAGTAGTGGTCGTTGGTGACGAGGTCGACCTCGCGCCCCCAGGCCCAGTAGTCCACCGACTCGCACTGGCTGAGCGCGGTCATGAAGTTGGTGGTGACGGGGATGCCGGGGGCGTGGCGGTGCAGGAGGTCGCGCTCGGCGCGGAAGTTCTCGCGCATGGTGGCGTCGGCGAAGCGCGCGTAGTCCAGCTGCTGGGCGGGGTTGCCGACGGTCGGGGTGGTGCGGGGCGGGTCGATCTCGTCGAAGCCGCGGTAGCGCTGGCCCCAGAAGGCGGTCCCCCAGGCCTCGTTGACGGCCTCGACGGTGCCGTGGCGGGCGGTCAGCCAGCGGCGGAAGTGGGCGGCGCAGTGGTCGCAGTAGCAGGCGCTGACCGGGACACCGTATTCGTTGTGGACGTGCCACAGGGCGAGCGCCGGGTGGCTCCCGTACCGGCGGGCGAGCTGTTCGGTGATACGGGCCGCGGCCGCCCGGTAGTCCGGGTTGCTGTGGCAGATCGCACCGCGTGAACCGAAGGCGTGACGGACCCCGTCCCTGCTGACCGGCAGCGCGTCGGGGTGCGCGCGGTAGAACCAGGCGGGCGGGGCGACGGTCGGGGTGCCGAGGTCGGCGCGGATGCCGTTGACGTGCAGCAGGTCCAGGAGCCGGTCGAGCCAGCCGAAGTCGTAGCGGCCGGGCTCGGGTTCCAGCAGGGCCCAGGAGAAGATCCCGACGCTGACCATGGTGACGCCGGCCTCCCGCATGAGGCGCATGTCCTCGGACCAGACCTCCTCCGGCCACTGCTCGGGGTTGTAGTCGCCGCCGAAGGCCAGCTGGTGCAGACCCTTCGGGAAAGTCGCGCGAGGGGTGTGCGGCATGGGCGTCTCCTGAGCTCTTGGTACAAATTCTGGGAACGTGCACACACCCTCCCGGCGGCGCAGGCCCAACATAACCGCACAGCAACAACCATTGACAAGTGTTGGTTTCGTTTCTCTACTGTGAACGCTCACAGCGCACATCAGGCGCTGCACCCTCGGTTCTCGTCAGGGGAGACCTCCATGAAGTACCGCATCGTCGCGGCCTGCGCGGCCGCCTCGCTCGCCGCCACCGCACTGCTCACGGGCTGCGGTTCGTCGGACGACGGCGACGGGCCGGCCGCGTCCGGTCCCGTCTCGCTCACCTACTGGGCCTGGGCCCCCGGCCTGGACAAGGTCGCGGACATCTGGAACAAGGGCGAGGGCAAGAAGGCCGGCATCAAGGTCACGGTGAAGAAGCAGGCGTCCGGCGACGACCTGGTCACCAAGATCATCACCGCGGCGAAGGCACACAAGGCCCCCGACCTGGTGCAGGCGGAGTACCAGGCGCTGCCCACGCTGGTCTCCAACGACGTGCTCGCCGACATATCCGAGGAGGCCGGCGACGTCGAGGACCAGTTCGCCGAGGGTGTCTGGCAGCAGGCGACCGTGGGCTCGGCCGCCCTGTACGCGCTGCCGCAGGACTCCGGACCGCTGATGTTCTACTACCGCAAGGACCTGTTCAAGCAGTACGGGCTGTCCGTGCCCACCACCTGGGACGAGTTCGCCGAGACCGCCCGGGCGCTGAAGAAGAAGGCGCCGGACAAGGACCTCACCACCTTCTCCTCCAACGACTCCGGTCTCTTCGCGGGCCTGGCGCAGCAGGCCGGCGCGAAGTGGTGGACCACCTCCGGCGACACGTGGAAGGTCGCCATCGACGACCCGGCCACGCGGAAGGTCGCGGACTTCTGGGGCGGGCTGGTGAAGGAGGGCGCCATCGACAACCAGCCGATGTACACCCCCGCCTGGAACAAGGCGCTCAACACCGGCAAGCAGATCGCCTGGGTCAGCGCGGTCTGGGCGCCCGGCACCCTGACCACCGCGGCCCCCGACACCGCGGGCAAGTGGGCGATGGCCCCGCTCCCCCAGTGGACCGCCGGCGAGAACGTCACCGGCAGCTGGGGCGGCTCCTCCACCGCGGTCACCAACGACTCGCAGCACAAGGAGGCCGCGGCCGCCTTCGCGAAGTGGCTGAACACGGACCCCGCCGCGCTCGCCGCCCTGGTGAAGGAGAGCGGCATCTACCCCGCCGCCACCGCCGCCCAGACCGGCGGGGCGCTCGCGAAGCCGCCGGCCTACTTCGCCGGCCAGCCGGACTTCTACACCGAGGCGGCCAAGATCGCCAAGGGCACCGCCCCGGCCGCCTGGGGCCCGAACGTGAACGTCGCGTACTCCGCCTTCAAGGACAACTTCGCCAAGGCCGCCAAGAACAAGGCGGACTTCGCGCCGGCCCTCACCGCGATGCAGGACGCCACCCTCGCCGACCTGAAGAAGCAGGGCTTCGGAGTCTCCGAGTGACACGCGCACGCCGCCGGAAGCCGTACGGGGTCAAGAGCGCCCCGTACGCGTTCCTGATCCCCGCCACCGTGCTGTTCCTGCTCTTCTTCGCCCTGCCCATCGGCTACGCCGTGTACCTCTCCGTCCGCCGTACCGAGGTCAGCGGACTGGGGCTCGGCCGGGGCGCGCGCGAGGAGGTCTGGGCCGGCTTCGCCAACTACCGCGAGGCGCTCTCCGACTCCGAGCTGCTGCACGGCGCGCTGCGCATCCTCGGCTACGGCGCGATCGTGGTCCCGGTGATGCTCGGGCTGGCCCTGCTCTTCGCCCTGCTCCTGGACACCGAACGGCTGCGGCTGCGCGGCTTCACCCGGCTGGCGATCTTCCTCCCGTACGCCATCCCGGGTGTGGTCGCCGCCCTGATGTGGGGCTTCCTCTACCTGCCGGACGTCAGTCCGTTCCACTTCGTCCTGGACAAGGCGGGGCTGCCCGCCCCGGACCTCCTGGACGGCGGGCCGCTCTACGCCGCGCTCGCCAACATCGCGGTCTGGGGCGGCACCGGCTTCAACATGATCGTGATCTACACCTCCCTGCGGGCCATCCCCGGTGAGATCTTCGAGGCGGCCCGCCTCGACGGCTGCTCCCAGCTGCAGATCGCGCTCCGGATCAAGATCCCGATGGTGGCGCCCTCGCTGGTGCTGACCTTCTTCTTCTCGATCATCGCGACGCTCCAGGTGTTCAACGAGCCGACCACGCTGAAGCCGCTGACCAACTCCCTCTCCACCACCTGGAGTCCGCTGATGAAGGTCTACCAGGACGCGTTCGTCAACAACGACATCTACGCGGCGGCCGCCCAGGCGGTCATCATCGCCGCCGTCACCCTGGCGCTGTCCTTCGGATTCCTCCGGGCGGCCAACTCCCGTACGAAGCAGGAGGGACCCCAGTGATCACGACGCACCCGGGACCCGTGCCCGCGACCCGTCGCCGGTTCGCCCTCGTGCCCACGGCGGCCCTGCTGCTGGGCGCCGTCTACTGCCTGCTCCCCGTCGCCTGGATCCTCGTCGCCTCGACGAAGTCCGGCAGCGAGCTGTTCTCCTCGTTCACCTTCCTGCCCGGTTCCGGCTTCGCGGACAACGTCGCCGACCTGTCGGCGTACCGGGACGGGGTGTACTGGCGGTGGATGGCCAACTCGGCGCTCTACGCCGGCGTGGGCGCGCTGCTGTCGACGGCGGTCTCCGCGGTCTCCGGGTACGCCCTGGCGGTGTACCGCTTCCGGGGCCGCGAAAGCATCTTCAACATCCTGCTCGCCGGGGTGCTGATGCCGCCGGTGATCCTCGCCGTGCCGCAGTACCTGCTGATGGCGAAGGCCGACCTCACCGACTCCTACCTGTCGGTGATGCTGCCCGTGATCCTCTCCCCGTACGGGGTGTACCTGGCCCGCATCTACGCGTCGGCGGCCGTGCCGGGCGATGTGATCGAGGCCGGGCGGATGGACGGGGCCGGCGAGTGGCGGATCTTCCGCACCATCGCCCTGCCCATGATGCTGCCGGGCCTGGTGACGGTCTTCCTCTTCCAGTTCGTCGCGATCTGGAACAACTTCCTGCTGCCGTACATCATGCTCGGTGACGACGAGAAGTTCCCGGTCACGCTCGGGCTGTTCACCCTGCTCCAGCAGGGGTCCACCACACCGGCCCTCTATACGCTGGTGATCACGGGGGCGCTGCTGGCGATCGTCCCGCTGATCGCCCTGTTCCTGGTCATCCAGCGGTTCTGGAGCCTCGACCTGCTCTCCGGAGCCGTAAAGTCCTGACAGGCGCCGCCAGGAGCCCACTTGATGAAAGATCACGCACGATGAGCCGCACAGAACAGACCGGTACGGAACGCCGCCGGCCGCCGACGATCCACGACGTGGCGCGGGAGGCGGGGGTCTCCCGGGGCACGGTCTCCCGGGTGCTCAACGGCGGTCACAACGTCAGCCCGACCGCGCTCGACGCTGTCAACGCGGCCATCCGCAGGACCGGTTACACGGTGAACCGGCACGCCAGGTCGCTGATCACGGGCCGCTCGGACTCGGTGGCGTTCCTGCTCACCGAGCCCCAGGAGCGGTTCTTCGAGGACCCGAACTTCAATGTGCTGCTGCGGGGCTGCACGAGCGCGCTCGCCGCGCACGACATCCCGCTGCTGCTGATGATCGCGGGCACGGAGGCCGAGCGCCGCCGGAACATGCGGTACATCGCCGGCCATGTGGACGGGGTCCTGCTGGTCTCCAGCCACTCCGGCGACCCGGTCGCCGCCCAGCTGCACGAGGCCGGGGTGCCCCTCGTCGCATGCGGGAAGCCACTCGGGCAGGGCTCGAAGGTGAGCTATGTGGCGGCCGCCGACCGGGACGGCGCCCGGGACATGGTGCGCTTCCTGTACGAGTCGGGGCGCCGCCGGATCGGTACGGTCAGCGGCCCGCAGGACACCCCGGGCGGCGTCGAGCGGCTCGCCGGCTACCGCGAGATGCTGGCCGACTGCGGGCTGCCCGCCGACGACGCTCTGATCGTTTCCGGCGACTACAGCCGGGCGGGCGGCGAGGCGGCGGCGGCACTGCTCCTGGAGCGGGCACCGGACCTGGACGCGGTGTTCGTGGCCTCGGACCTGATGGCGCAGGGCGTGCTCGCGGCCCTGGACAAGGCCGGGCGCAGCGTGCCGCACGACGTCGCGGTGGGCGGGTTCGACGACTCCCCCGCCGCGCTCGCCTCCCGGCCGGCGCTGACGACGATCCGCCAGCCGTGGGACCGGATCAGCGCCGAGATGGTACGGGTGCTGCTGGCGCAGATCGGCGGGGAGGACCCGGCCGCGGTGATCCTGCCGACGGAGCTGGTCCACCGCGACTCGGCGTGACCGGGTGCGCGGCCGGGGCCCGTCAGCCGGCGAGCACCTGAAGCGCGCGGTCCACGTCCGCCTCGGTGTTGTAGAGGTGGAAGGACGCGCGCAGATTGCCGGCCCGCCCGGCGACCAGCACCCCGGCCCGCTGGAGCTCCGGTGCCCGGTCGCCGAGCCCGGGCACCGCGACGACGACGGTGTCCGCGGGGACGGCCGGGTGCCCGAGGGCCGCGACCCCCGCGCGGAAGCGGTCGGCCAGCGCGACGGCGTGGTCGTGCAGGGCGTCGACGCCGATCTCGTGGAGCAGGGCGAGGGAGTGCTCGGCGCCGTGGTACGCGAGGTAGACGGGCGGTTCGTCGTAGCGGCGGGCGTCGGAGGCCAGCTTGGTGACCGGGCCGTACACGCTGCCCCACGGGTCCTCGGAGGCGGCCATGCCCACGTCGACGGGCCGCACGTCCTCCTGCGCCTCCTCGGTGACGGTGAGGAACGACGTACCGCGCGGGCAGAGCAGGTACTTGAAGCCGCCGGTGACCGTGTAGTCGTAGGCCCCGGCGTCGAGGGGCAGCCAGCCCGCGGACTGGGTGGCGTCCAGCAGGGTGCGGGCGCCGTGGGCGGCCGCGGCGGCCCGGACCGCGTCCAGGTCGGCGCGGCGGCCGTCCGCCGACTGCACCGAGGAGAAGGCGACGAGCGCGGTCGACGGGCGCACGGCCGCGGCCAGCCCGTCCAGCGGCACGTACCGCACGTCGAGGTCGCCGCGGACCGCGAAGGGGCTGACGACCGAGCTGAACTCCCCTTCAGGGGCGAGCACTTCGGCCCCCGGGGGCAGCGAGGCCGCGATCAGCCCGACGTGGGCGACGACCGAGCTGCCGACGGCGACCCGGTCGGCGCCGACGCCGACGAGCCGTGCGAAGCCGTCCCGGGCGCGGTTCACCGCCTCGAAGTCGCCCGAACCGACGCGGCGGCCGGAGGCGCCCTCCTCGGCGAGGGCCTTCACGGCGTCGACGGTGCGGCGGGGCAGCAGCCCGCAGGTGGAGGTGTTGAGGTAGGTGGTCTCGGGGGCGAACTCGGCGGCGGCGGCCCGGCTGAGCGGAGAGATCGTCATGCGTTCAGCGTGAACCTTCACCGACCTGGGGTCAATTGACAAAAATTCACGGAAAACCCCAAGCGATGCTTATGTGTCCGGCGCCGGGCGCGCGGGCCGCCGGAAACGGCCCGCGCGGCGGGGTCAGGCGTTCCGGACCGCTCCGGGGACCTCGCAGGCCCCGTCGGCGTCGCAGGCCGCCGCGTCGCCGGCGGCGGTCACCGGGCGGTCCTTCCACGCCTGCTCCAGCGCCTGGGCGAAGACCTCCGCGGGCTGGCCGCCGGAGATGCCGTAGCGCCGGTCGAAGACGAAGAACGGCACCGCGTTGGCGCCCAGCTCGGCCGCCTCCTTCTCGTCGGCGCGCACCTCGTCGGCGTACGCCTCCGGGTCGGCGAGCACGGCACGCGCCTCCTCGGCGTCGAGTCCCGCCTCCACGGCCAGCTCCACCAGGACGGCGTCGTCGAAGACGGACCGCTCCTCGGCGAAGTTGGCCCGGTAGGCACGGTTCAGCAGCTCGTCCTGCCGGCCGCGGGCCTTGGCCAGGTGCAGCAGGCGGTGGAGGTCGAAGGTGTTGCCGTGGTCGCGGCCCTCGGTGAGGTAGCCGAGCCCTTCGGCCCGCGCGTTGGCCGCGACGTTGGCCTCCATGGAGCGGACCTCGTCGGGGGTGCGCCCGTACTTCCGCGCCAGCATGTCGGTGACCAGCTCGATGTCGTCCTTGGCGCGGCCGGGGTCGAGCTCGAAGGAGCGGTGCACGACCTCGACGTCGTCGCGGTGGGCGAAGCCCGCGAGACCCTTCTCGAAACGGGCCTTTCCGACATAGCACCAGGGGCAGGCGATGTCGCTCCAGATCTCGACGCGCATGACTCTTCTTCTCTCCGGACTGATCGACGACTGCGGCGGGGCGCGGAGGCACCCTCCGCTCCCCGGCCCAACGCATGACGGGCCCGTGTCATTCCCGGGCCGCCCCCCTTGTGCTCAGCCTCTCCCGGGCGCTTCCGGCACCGCGAGGCGCAGCACCAGATGGTCGCCGTGCCGGGGCGTCTCCGGGTCGGCGACCCAGCCGCAGGCCGAGTAGAACGCCTGGGCCCGCTTGTTGGGCTCGAAGACCTCCAGGCGGGCCCGCGTCACGCCGCGCCGCCGCCAGTCGGCGACGCACGCGAGGTGCAGGGCGCTGCCGACGCCCTCGCGCCAGTGGGCCGGGGAGACGTGGAGCTGGGTGAGGTACGTCCATCCGTCGCGCACCGAGTGGGCGGCGATGCCGACGAGGGCACCGTCCTCCTCGGCGACGAGCACCGTGGCGTCCTCCCGGTCCACGGCGCGGGCCCAGCCGTCCCGGGCCCGGCCCACCTCGGCCGGGCCCGCGTACTCCTCCACGGCGAGATGTCCGCTGTAGTAGGTGGCCCTGGCCTCGGTGTGCAGGGCGACGATCGCGTCGAGGTCGTCCTGCGTCGCTGTACGGATCATGGTGGGGAGGACGTGCGCGCCGGGGCGCCGGTTCCGCGCCCCGGCCCGTCAGCTGCCGTCGCGCAGGTCGGCCGGGCCCTCCGGCCGGAAGACGATCCGGTCGAAGGCCACCTCGCAGCCCTCGCCCGTGGGTGACTGGGCGAGGAAGCCGACGGAGGCGGTGGCCGCCTGCTCCGGGGTGCCGAGGGAGAAGACGCGGACGAAGGTCCACTTCTCGCCGTCGGCCGAGGCGTGGAAGGCGAAGGCGTGTCCCGTACGGCTCAGCCGAAGCCAGTGGGTGTCGCCGTCCACGACGGAGGAGTTGACGTCGTCCGAGTGGCCCCGGGTGACCACCGTGCAGATGGTCGGGCGCTCCGGGGACAGCTCCAGGCAGAGCTTGGCCCATTCCCGGTCGCCGGTGTGGAGGTAGAGCACGCCCGCGTCGAAGGCGGCGGCGAAGCCCACCTTCACCCGGGCGATGAGCTGGAAGTCGCCCGCCGGGGCGGCGCCGAGCAGCCGGGGCGCGTCGCTCGCCGGGTCCAGGCCGGCACCGCCAGGCGGGACGAAGCGGTCCTGGCGGGCGCCCGCGCGGCCGGTGAGCACGCCGTTCTCGTACGCCCAGCCGCCGTCGGGGCCGTACGGCCGGAGCGCGAAGGGGAGTTCGGGGAGGTTCACGCGGGGGTTCCGTTCACGCGGCGGGGCAGGCCCAGCGGGTTGGCGTCGCGCAGCTCGGGCGGGAGGAGCGCGTCGGGGGTGGTCTGGTAGCTGACCGGGCGCAGCCAGCGCTCGATGGCGGTGGCGCCGACCGAGGTGGAGGTGGAGGTGGTGGCCGGGTAGGGGCCGCCGTGGTGCTGGGCCGGGGCGACGGCGACGCCGGTCGGCCAGCCGTTGACGAGGACCCGCCCGGCGAGCGGGGTGAGCGCGGCGAGGAGGTCCGCCGCGCCGCCTCCGGCCTCCTCGGTGGCGATGTGGAGGGTGGCGGTGAGATTGCCGGGGAGGCGGGTCAGGACGGCGGTGATCTCGTCCTCGGAGGCGTAGCGGGCGACGACGGTGACGGGCCCGAAGCACTCCTCCAGAAGCGCGTCGTGCGGGCCCTCGGCGGTGAGTTCGCGGGCCGGGACGGTCAGGAAGCCGGCCGCGACGGTGTGCTCGCCGCCGGCGCCGGGGGTGACGGGCGCCTCGACCCCGGGGAGCGCGGCGCGCTCGGCGACCCCGGCGAGGAAGGCGTCGCGCATGCGGTGGTCGAGCAGGACGCCGGCCTCGGTGTCGCTGACGGCCTCGGTGAGCGCCTTGAGGAGGCGGTCGCCGCCCTCGCCCTCGGGGACCAGGACGAATCCGGGCTTGGTGCAGAACTGGCCCGCGCCCATGGTCATCGAGCCGGCCAGGCCCGCTCCGATCTCCTCGCCGCGCTCGGCCGCGGCGGCCCCGGTGACGACGACGGGGTTGAGGGAGCCCAGCTCGCCGTGGAAGGGGATGGGTGCGGGGCGGGCGGCGGCCGCGTCGAAGAGGGCGCGCCCGCCGCGCACCGAGCCGGTGAACCCGGCGGCGGCGACGAGCGGGTGCCGGACGAGGGCGACGCCCGCCTCGAAGCCGTGGACGAGCGAGACGACGTCCTCGGGCAGTCCGGTGCGCGCGGCGGCCCGGCGCAGGATCGAGGCGCAGAGCTCGGAGGTCGCCGGGTGGTCCGGGTGGGCCTTGACGACGACAGGGCAGCCGGCCGCGAGGGCGCTGGCGGTGTCGCCGCCGGGGACGGAGAAGGCGAGCGGGAAGTTGCTGGCGGCGTAGACCGCGACGACGCCGAGCGGGATCTTGTAGCGGCGCAGGTCGGGCCAGGGCGGGGTGCGGGTGGCGTCCGCGTGGTCGATGTGGATGTCGAGGAAGGCACCCTCGTCCACGACCTCCGCGAAGGCCCGCAGCTGGGCTGCCGTGCGCGCGAGTTCACCGGTGAGCCGGGCCGGGCCGAGGGCCGTCTCGGCGTCGGCGGCCTCGATGACGTGGTCCCCGGCCTCGGTGAGCAGTTCGGCGGCCGTCCGCAGGAACGCTGCGCGCGCGGTGCGGTCGGCGAGCGAGTCGCGTACCGCGTGGGCGGCGCGTACCGCGCGGTCGACCTCCTCCGCTGTGGCCTCCACCGCAACCTGCTCGCGCGGGTTCCCGGTGCGGGGGTCGACGCTCCAGACTGGTGCTGCTGCCACCGTGTTTCCTTCCGCTCCACTGCCGCACATCAGAAGTCGTCCGGTATAAGCTGTTCGGTATTCTGAACAGCGTTCCTGAACGTGAATGTGAAGCGACTCTATTTCCGGGCGTTCGGTGTTGGCAAGAAGTCGCAGGGTTTCGTCGGCGGGGTGAAAGGGGCAGGGCGATGTCGGTTCCCGAGTCGGGTGGGGCGCAGGTCAAGTCCGCGGTACGGACGGTCGAGCTGCTGGAGTACTTCGCGGGGCGGCCCGGCATGCACTCGCTCGCCGCGGTCCAGGAGGCCGTCGGCTACCCGAAGTCCAGCCTCTACATGCTGCTGCGCACCCTGGTGGAGCTGGGCTGGGTGGAGACGGACGCCACCGGCACGCGGTACGGGATCGGCGTACGGGCCCTGCTGGTCGGCACCTCCTACATCGACGGCGACGAGGTCGTCGCCGCGGCCCGCCCCACCCTCGACCGGCTCTCCGACGACACCACGGAGACCATCCACCTGGCCCGGCTCGACGGCACCAACGTGGTCTACCTCGCCACCCGCCAGTCCCAGCACTATCTGCGCCCCTTCACCCGCGTCGGCCGCCGCCTGCCCGCGCACTCCACTTCGCTCGGCAAGGCACTGCTCGCCACCTACAGCGACGAGCAGGTCCGCAAGATGCTGCCCGAGACGCTGCCCGCGCTCACCGAGCACACCCTGACGGACCGGGAGAAGCTCATCGACGAGCTGCACCAGATCCGCGAGCAGGGGTACGCGGTGGACCGCGAGGAGAACACGCTGGGGCTGCGCTGCTTCGGCGTCGCCGTCCCGTACCGCACCCCGGCCCGGGACGCCATCAGCTGCTCGGTGCCGGTCGCCCGGCTCACGCCCGCCCACGAACAGATGGTCAAGGACGCGCTGTTCGACGCGCGGGACCGGCTGACGCTCGCCACCCGCAGGCTCTGAGGCTTTGGGCCCGTCTCCGCCGTGCGGCGGAGACGGATCGTCGCCGGGCAGGACGTGCGGGAGCGCGCCGCCCGGCAGCGTGGGGGCCATGACCTCCGTCTCCGCCCGCACCGCGCTGCGTACCGTCGCGATCGCCTCCTGCCTGCCGTACATCACGCTCAAGATCGCGTGGGTGGCGGGCAGCCGCATCGGAATCCCGGACGGCAGCGTGCTGCTGGACCACCGCGCCCTGATGGCCGTCGCCAACGGCGGTTCCGTGCTGATGGACGGCGCGGTGGTGGTCCTGGCCCTGCTGCTCACCCGGCCCTGGGGGCGGCGGGTGCCCGCGTGGCTGCTGGCGCTGCCGATGTGGACGGCGACCGGGCTGCTGCTGCCGATCATGACCGGCTATCCGGCGCAGCTGCTGGTCCGGGCGCTGGGCGGGGACACCGGCGGCGCGGAGGCCGCCGGCCGGCCGTTCCTGCACGAGTGGGTGTTCGGCGTCGTCTACGGGGGCTTCATCCTCCAGGGCCTGTCCCTGGGCACCCTGTTCGTGCTCTACGCCCGCGACCGCTGGGGCCACCTCTGGCGGGGCACGCTGGGCGAGCTGCCCGCGAGCCCGACCGCCCCCGCGCTGCGGGCGGCCGCCGTCGCCGCGTCGCTCCTCGCCCTGGCGCCCGGCACCGCGCACCTGCTCTGGGCGGCGGGCTCGACGGCCGGCCTCACCCCGGACAGGGCGGCCGGGCGGGACAGCGGCTTCCATGTGCTGGAGGCGGTGTACGTGCTGTGGATCGCGGCCACCGTGGCCGGGGTCCTGCTCCTTGCCTTCCGCCGGTCCGCGCTGCCGCTGCGGGTGCCGCTCGCGCTGGCCTGGGGCGGGTCCGGGGCGACGGCCTGCTGGGGCGGCTGGCTCTGCCTGGCCGCGCTGGGCTCCGCCGGGGAGGCCGCCGAAAGGGCCACGCCCGGCATGGTGCTCACCTACGCTGTGCAGATGCTGGTCGGAACGCTGGTGGTGGCCCTCGGCGCGTACTTCCTCGCGGAGCGTGCGGCCGGTTCGCGAGGCGTCTCGGCATGACCCCGCTCATAGTCCGGCTGGTGGGCCGGCGCGCCCGGCTGCGCTGGCTGCATCTGATCATCGGCGGCGCCCTGCTGATGCCGTACTTCCTGGTCGGCACGGTGGTCGTCGGCCTGTACGCGCCCGGAACCAACGCCTTCACCTCGCTCTCCGCCCAGTTCTCCGCCTTCGGCTACGCGCTGCCGATGGCCGCCGTCACCGCGCTGCTGCCCACCGCACGGCCGCTCTCGGTGGCCACCGCCCGGGCCCTGTGCGCTCCGGCCCCGCACCGGCCGCTCGCGGACGGGCCCGCCGTGTCCCGGCAGGCGCGGGTGCGCTCGGCCGCCTGGTTCACGCTGCACGTGGGGCTCGGCGGGATCGTCAGCGGGATGACCCTGGCGCTCGTCCCGTTCGCGGTCTGCGTGACGGCGCTGCCGTTCGTCCCGGCCCTCCGCGCGTCCGCCGCCCTGGGCGCCCGCCCGGCCCTGGACCACACCTGGGTCCTGGCCGTCGCGCCCCTGGCCGGGGCGGCCATGCTCGTCGCGCTGGCGGGGTGCGCGGCCGCGGCCGGGGCCCTCCTCGCGAACCGGGCGCCGGTGCTGCTCGGCCCGGCCCCGGACGACCGGCTCGCCGCCGCCGAGCGCCGGGCAGCCGAGCTGGCCGCGCGCAACCGGCTCGCCCGGGAGCTGCACGACTCGGTCGGCCACGCGCTGAGCGCCGTCACCCTCCAGGCGGGGGCCGCCCGCCGGGTCCTGGACAGCGACCCCGAGTTCGCCCGGCAGGCGCTCACCGCGATCGAGGAGACCGCGCGGCGCACGGTCGGCGAACTCGACGCGGTCCTCGGCCTGTTGCGGCAGGACGGCGACGGGTCCGACGCGTTCGAGGGCCCCGGGCTCGACGCGCTCGGCGGGCTGCTCGCCCGGTGCGGGCTGCCGGTGCGCCACGAGACCGACGGCGACCCCGGCACGGTGCCCCGGCCCGTCTCGGCCGAGGCGTACCGGATCGTGCAGGAGGGCCTGAGCAACGCCCTGCGGCACGGCGTCCCCGGCTCGCCGGTCCGGCTGCGCGTCGGCGTCGGCCCCCGCGAGCTGACGCTCGTCCTGGACAGCGCGCTCCCGCCCGGGCCCCCGGTCGCCCGCCCCGGCGGCGGACGCGGCCTGACCGGTGTCGCGGAACGCGCCCTGCTGCTCGGCGGCGCCGCCGAGGCCGGGCCCCGCGACGACGGCGTGTGGCGGCTGGCCGCCCGCCTCCCCCTGCACACCCGCGCGAAGGAGCCACGATGAGCACGCCGGTCCGGATCGTCCTCGCCGACGACGAACGCATGGTGCGCACCGCGCTGCGGGCCATCCTGGGCGCCGAGGACGGCCTGGAGGTCGTCGGCGAGGCGGCCACCGGCGCCGAGGCGGTCTCCGTGGTGCGGGCGCTGCGGCCCGACGTGGTGCTGATGGATGTGCGGATGCCCGAGACGGACGGCATCCGGGCCACCGAGCAGATCCTCGCCGGTCTCGACCCGGCCCCGCGCGTCGTGGTCGTCACCACCTTCGAGCACGACGCCTATGTGTACGAGGCGCTGCGCGCGGGGGCGGCGGGTTTCCTGCTGAAGCGGGCGGCGGCCGAGGAGCTGGTGCAGGCGGTCCGGCTGGTGGCGTGCGGCGACTCGCTGCTCTTCCCGTCCGCCGTGCGGCAGCTCGCCGCCGCGTACGGGACGCGCGCCCCGGCCCCGGCCCCGCCGTGGGCCGCGCGGCTCACCGAGCGGGAGGCGCAGGTGCTGCGGCTGATCGCGGCGGGGCTGACGAACGCGGAGATCGCGGACCGGCTGGCGGTGGGCCCGGCGACGGCCAAGACGCATGTGGCGGCGGTCCTCGCGAAGACCGGGGCCCGGGACCGTACCCAGGCGGTGATCACGGCGTACGAGTCGGGGTTCATCACGCCGGGCTGAGCCCGTACGGCCGTGCACGCCGTGGTCACCGTATGAGGAATCGGTGAGAAGCGGCACATCCGGGAACGCCACGCCGGACGCCGCTCGTCACCCAAGCGGGATGAACAAGACGATAAGGCGCGCCTCGGTCTTCTGCCTGCTGCTGGTCCTCGCCCTCCTCGGGCGGGCGACCTGGGTGCAGTCGTACCAGGCCAAGGCGCTCGCAGACGACGACCACAACCGGCGGAAGATCATCGCGCAGTACGCGCAGCCGCTGGGCGACATCATCGTGGCCGGTTCGCCGGTCACGGGCTCGAAACGGACGGAGGGCAGCGATCTCGCGTACAAGCGCACCTACAAGCAGGGCGACCTCTACTCGTCCGTCACCGGCTACAGCTCGCAGGCGTACGGCTCGACCCAGCTCGAAGGGATCTACAGCCATGTGCTGGACGGCACGGACGACCGGCTGAAGAGTCCGCTGGGCGCGCTCACCGGGAAGCGGTCGGCGCCCGGTGACGTGGTGACGACGATCGACCCGGACGTCCAGAAGGCGGCGAGCGACGCGCTCGGCGACGACAAGGGCGCGGCCGTGGCGATCGACCCGAGGAGCGGGCAGATCCTGGGCATGGTGTCGTCCCCGTCGTACGACCCCTCGGACATCAGCGGTACGAACGACGGCGACACCTGGTCGAAGCTGCTCGCCGACAAGGACAAGCCGCTCGTCAACCGGGCGCTGCGGCAGCCGCTCGCGCCCGGTTCGACGTTCAAGCTGGTCGTGGCGGCGGCGGCACTGGAGAACGGGCTGTACGACTCCGTGGACGAGGCGACGAAGAGCCCCGTCCCGTACACCCTGCCGGGCACCAGCACCCCGCTGCGGAACGAGAGCGCCTCCGCCCCCTGCGAGAACGCCTCGCTGCGCGTCGCCCTCCAGTACTCGTGCAACAACGTCTTCGGCAAGGTCGCCGCCGACCTGGGCCAGGACAAGGTGCGGGCGATGGCGGAGAAGTTCGGTTTCAACGAGGAGAAGCTGGATGTGCCGGTCCGGGCGTCCAAGAGCGTGTATCCGACGGACATGGACAAGCCGCAGACGGCGCTGTCGGGCATCGGCCAGTTCGAGGTGACCGCGACGCCGCTCCAGATGGCGATGGTCTCCGCCGCGCTCGCCCACGGCGGTGAGCTGGCCGCCCCGCACATGGTCTCGAAGGTGACCGACGGGGACGGCGGCACGCTGGAGGACTTCGCGGACGGCGACACGAAGCGGATCGTCTCCGAGGACACCGCGAAGCAGCTGCGCAGCGCCATGGTGACCGTGGTGGAGAAGGGCACCGGCACCAACGCCCGGATCGCCGGGGCCGAGGTCGGCGGCAAGACGGGCACCGCCGAGAACGGCGTGGACAACAGCAACACCCCGTACGCCTGGTTCACCTCGTACGCGAAGTCCGGCGGCCAGGAGGTCGCGGTGGCCGTGATCGTGGAGGACTCCGGTTCGACCGCGTCGGAGGTCAGCGGCAACGGGCTCGCGGCGCCGGTCGCCAGGAAGATGATGGAGGCCGCGCTCCGGCGGTAGCCCTGCCCCTCTCCTCCTGTCGAAGCGCTTGCGGTACGCTCACGCCCCGGTGGGGGCGTATCCGGACGGGCCGGGCGTGCGAGCGCAGGGGACGGGGTAGCCGTGGGCACAGCAGTCGACGATGCCGCCGCCGAGTTCCATGAGTTCTTCGAGGCCCATTACGCGGAACTGGCCCGCCTCGCCCATCTGCTGACCGGTGAGGCGGATGCCGCCGACGATCTCGCGGCCGACGCCCTGCTCGCGCTCTGGCACCGCTGGGACCGGGTCCGCGAGGCCGGGCACCCCGTGGCGTACGCGCGGGGCGTCGTCGCCAATCTGGCCAGGACGCGCATTCGCAGCGCGGTGCGCGAGCGGCGCCGGATCGCCCTGTTCTGGGCACCGCGCGGCGGCGGGGACGACGGGGCGGCGGAGGGGCCCGACGTGCCGGCGGTGGTGGACGTGCAGGAGGCGCTGCGGAGGCTGCCGTTCCGCAAGCGGGCCTGTGTGGTGCTGCGGCACGCCTTCGACCTCTCGGAGCGCGACACCTCGCTGGTGCTGGGGATCTCGGTGGGTACGGTGAAGAGCCAGACCTCGCGCGGCGTCGCGGAACTGCAGCGGCTGCTGGGGGACGTCCTGCCGATCAGCCCCGAGGCGCCCGCCGCGCGGGTCCGGGTCGCCGTCGCGGCGCAGCGCAGCGGAGGAGACCGGTGAAGGACGAGGAACTGTCCGGGCGGCTGCGGGAGGCCGCCGAGGCCCACCGCCCCGACCGGGCCCGGATGCTGGCCCGGGTCGAGCGCGGGATGGCGGGCGGCCGTCCGGCACCCCGGTCCGTGCGCCCGCCGCGCGCGGTGCGCCCGTGGCTGCGGGTGGCCGGGGCGACGGCAGCGGTCTGCGGGGTGCTGGCGGCCGGCGCGTTCGCGGTCACCTCGGCGGGCGACGACGCCCGGGCGCGCGGCGGGCAGGTGGCCTCGGCGCCTTCACCGGCCCCGGACTCCCCCGCCGCGACGGCCCCGGGCGGGCTGCGTCCCGAGGACGGTCCGCTGTGGACCGGCGGCGTGGTGGACCCGAACAGCAACCCGTACTGGGCGCAGAGCAACGTCACCCTGCGGACCACCGAGTCGCTGACCGCGCTCACCGTGGAGCTGCGGGTCGCCCTGACGGGCGGTGTCAACAGCACCGGCTCGTGGCGCTCCCTGCCCGAGCCCGACTTCACCGTCTCGGTGAACGAGAGCGGCGGCTATCTGGTCTACCGGTGGACGCTGCGTCCCGGCCGGACCGTCCCGGCCGGGACGCACACGTTCGCCGGGCAGTACAACCACGCGGAGGGCGACCGGGACGCCACCGGCGACTACGTGACCGCCCACGCGGTCCGCGCCTCGGGCGGGAAGGCGGCGGTGGGCGACCACTTCGGGCGTGCGCGCTGACCGGCGAGGCCCCTTGCTACGGCCGCCAGTCACCGAACCACGCGGCCGGGGTGTGCTCCCGCGCCTCGGACGCCGTGAGCTGCGGGCGGTTGGCCGGGACGGTGACGCGCGCGCCGGGGCCCGTGTTGCGGTACTCCGCGAACCGCTGGTCCTGCCACGGGAAGCCCGCCGACATGGTGCCGTACGGCTCGTCCGCGTCGATGCCCGCGCCGAGGTGGCTCTCGCGCACCGTCAGCATGGGGTGCGCGGTGAGGTCGGAGGACGGCACCCAGGGGCGGGCCAGCTTGAAGTACCCGTCGGGGGCGGTGCTCGTGACGCGGGAGCGCAGGACCAGAAAGCCGTGCGGGGAGGCCCCGGCGGTGCTGGGCGCGAAGACGAAGCCGTAGGGCGCGGCGGCCAGGTCGGTGCGGGTCAGGGTGCGGAAGTGGCAGCGGTCCAGGACGGCGGAGGCCCGTCCGAAGACGAAGTCGACGTCCCCCTCCACGTAGCAGTCGCGGTAGTACTGCCGGGCGAAGTCGGTGAGCGACGGCGAGTCCGCGTACAGCGTGTCCTGGTGGCCCAGGAAGCGGCAGCGGTGGAACGCCGAGCGGTCGCCGGTCACCTTGATGGCGACGGCCTGGGTGCCGGTGTAGTCGGGGTGGTCGGCGCGCAGCCAGTCGTTGGCGAAGGTCAGGTCGCGGGCGGTGAGCCCGGCGGGCCGGGCGGTGACCGTGGCGGACCCGCTGGTGCCGTAGGTGCCCGAGCCGTCGGGGCGCGGGGTGCCGTTGGCGTTGTCGTACACGATCACCGTGTCGCGCGGGTCGCCGCTCGCGCCGATCAGGGTGAGGCCGGTCCGGTCGGCGGGGATGTCGACGGTCTCCCGGTAGGTGCCGGGGGCGATGACCAGGGTGCGCCCGGTGCCGGTGGCGGCGTCCACGGCGGCCTGGACGGTGGTGTGGTCGCCCCGGCCGCGCGCGTCGACGTACAGGGTGGCGCGGTCGGGGCGGCGGGCGGGCGAGCCGTACCGGCCGAAGGGGCGGCCGTGCGCGGCGGCGGGCGAGGCGGTGCCGAGGGCGAGGGCGGAGGAGGCGAGGAGGGCCAGGGCGGTGCGTCGGGTGGGCATGGGTGCTCCTTTGCGGGGGCGGCCTCCGCCGGCGCCGCGCGGGCGCCGGCGGAGGAAGGGGCGGCTGGTCAGGCGCCGGGCAGCCGGGCCGCGCCCGCGCCGAGGCCCACGACGAGCGGCACGAGCAGCGGGTGGTCGACCCGGTTGCGCAGGGTCGGGGTCCAGCCGGCGCCCGTGGTCAGCTGCTCCTCGGGGACGCCCGCGTTGTGGACGGCGATCAGGTCGGTGCGGCGGCCGTTGACCCAGTTGTCGGAGGCCGTCAGCGAGGACTCGGACCACTTCTTGATGATCTTCGCCTTGTCGAACTCACCACTGAGCGAGAAGGCGTTGTGCTCGGCGACGAGGTGGGACTCGGCGCCGATCCCGTACGAGTAGCCGTAGACGCTGCCCTTCGTGGCGACGAAGTGGTTGTTGTAGGAGTCGACCTGGCCGAAGCGGACGCGGGGCGCGCGCTCGTTGACGTCCTTGAACAGGTTGTGGTGCAGGGTGACGCGGAGCCGGCCCTGGTCGGTGGCACCGGCCTTGTCGCTGTTGCCGATGAGCATCGTCTTGTCGTGGTCCTTGAGGACGTTCCACGAGGCGGTGACCAGGTCGGCGCCCTTGACGATGTCGAAGAGCCCGTCGTGCTGCTGGTACAGCTCGTTGAAGTAGCGGGGCTGGTCGGCGTCCGGGCGGTCGCCGTCGCTGAAGGTGTTGTGGTCGACCCAGACGTGGTCGGAGCCGTAGACGACGAGGTTGTCGTACTCGGAGTTCCAGTGGCCGGTGTCGCCGTCGGTCGGGTCCCACTGCGGGAAGCAGTCGTAGGTGTCCTCGAAGGAGATGTTGCGGACGATGACGTTGGAGACGTTCTGGATCTGGATCGAGGCGCCGATGACCGTGGCGTCCTTCCCGACGCCGATCAGCGTGGTGTTGGACGGGACGTAGACGTTGACGGCGGCCTTCTGGAGCTTGGCGGAGGCGAGCCGGGCGTCCTCCATCGGCCCGGACGGGACCTCCTCGCGGCCCCAGGTGTCGGGGTCGTAGGCGGCGAGGTACTTGTCCAGGGTGTAGCCGTCAGTCTGGTAGGCCTCGCAGCCGATCGGGTTGCCCTCGGCGTCGGCGTTGCCGTGGACGGTCCCGGCGATCCGGACGATCTTCGGTGCGTCGCCCGCGTCCTCGAAGGCGGCGATGAGTTCGGCGCGGTTGTGCACGGTGTAGACGTGGTCGGGGGTCGCGGCGGCGCCGCCGGTGGTGGAGCCCTCGGCGGAGGCCCAGCCGTCGCCCTCGGCCAGGACGGCGCGCTCGATGCCCTTCTTGCCGTGGGGCTGCGGGGATGCCTGGGCGGGGACGGTCAGGGCGAGGGCCAGCGAGGCGCTGCCCATCGCGACGGCGATGGCACGGGCACGAGTCCTGTGTGTGGACATGACAAATCCTCGGTTCTGGTGCGGGACCTGTGGAAGGGAGAGGAAGGGGGGGGAGGGGTGGCGCGGCGTCAGGCGGCCTGCGGCCAGCTGATCCACGTCTCGGGTACGTGTGCGCCGAGCCGGCGCAGTTCACGCGGGGCGAGCACCCGCGCGTCGAGCAGGGCACGGGCCGTCATCCGGGCTGCCTCGATGGCACCGGCGGGCCGGAAATGGGTGTTGTCCTGCCGCCCGTCGGGGTAGTTGGGCGACTCGCCGGGCTCCAGCCAGTTGAAGTACGCCTCGGTGCCGTCCGGGCCGAGTTCCTGCCAGCGGGCGAGGGTGCGGGCCTGCAGGTCGAGCAGGGGGACCCGCTCCTCGGCGGCCAGGGCGCGCATCGCGGCCGGGTAGTCGCCGTGGGTGGGCCTGGCGGTGCCGTCCGCGGCGAACCTGCGGCGCTCGACCGGGGTGAGCAGCACGGGCCGGGCGCGCCGGGCGCGGGCCTCGGCGATGTAGACGCGCAGGCGGTCCTGGTAGGTCGTGTACGGATCGGTGCCGCGCGCCGGGTCCTCCGTCTTCTCGTCGTTGTGCCCGAACTGGATCAGCAGGAGGTCGTCCGGGCGGACGCCCGGCAGCAGGGCGGCGAGCAGCCCCTCGTCGATGAAGCTCTTGGAACTGCGGCCGTTCATAGCGTGGTTGGCCACGGTGAGTCCGGGCCCGAGGAAGAACGGCAGGGCCATGCCCCAGCCGGTCTCGGGTGCGGCGTCGGCGTACTTCTGCGCGGCCGTCGAGTCGCCCGCGATGTGCACGGTGCGGGTCCGGGGGCGGGCGCCGTGCGCCGCGGCGGGGGTGGCGGCGAGCGCCAGGGGCAGCGCGGCGAGGGCGGCCGCGGTCTGCCTGCGGGTGAGGGACACGGTGGAACTGCCTCTCTCTTGGGTGGGTACGCAGGAGGGCAGGGGTGGCGGGGCGGGGGCGGGCCGTCCGCACGACGGTCCCGCGCCCGGCCCCGCGCCGGGGGCCGGATCAGCCGTTGCTCCGCTCCTTCCACTCCTTCTGGGCGGCGTTGAGCTCGTCGGCCATCTTGTCCAGGAACGCCTTGGCCGTGACCTTGCCGAGCAGCAGCTTCTGGAACTCCGGCTCGTTGTCGGCCTTGCTGATGTTGTTCCAGTCGGGCAGGTAGTACGGCAGCTGCACGATCTTGGTGGAGCCGTCGGTGAGGGCCTTCGCGGCGAGCTCGGTCGGCGCGGCCTCACTGATCCACGGGTCCTTGGCGGCCTCGGTGTTGGCGGGGATGGCGCCCGCCGACTCGTTCCACTTGCTGTTGGACTCGTGCGAGGCCGCGAACTCGATGAACTTCCAGGCGGCCGTCTTGTTCTTGCTCGCCTGGAACAGGCCGAGGCCGTCGACCGGGTTGGAGACCTGGACGCGGGTGCCGCCGTCGCCGATCGGGTTGGGTATGCCGGCGAACTTGTCCTTGCCGAGGGCCTTCAGGTGGTCCTGGTAGGAGCCGAGGTTGTGGCTCAGCATGCCGATGGTGCCGGTGTCGAACTGGGCGACCATCTTGGTGAAGTCGTTGTTGACGTCGGCGGACGGCGTCGTCTTCTTGTACAGGGCGGCGTACTTCTCCAGCGCCGCCACGTTCTTGGGGTCGTTGAGGGTGGTCTTGTCGCCGTTCCAGAACTCGGTGATCCCGGACTGCCCGTACGCCGCGTCGATGGCCTGGGCGATGGAGCCGGCGCCGCCGCGGATGGTGTAGCCGAACTTGTTGTTCTTGGCGTCGGTCAGCTTCTCGGCGGCCTCGTAGAACGCGGCCCAGGTGGTCGGCGCCTGCAGCCCGGCCGCCTTGAAGAGGTCGGTGCGGTACCAGAGCGCGCCGTTGTTCGCGGAGGTCGGCACGGTGTACATCTCGCCGTCCCGGCCGGCCGCGTCCTTGACGCTCTCGACCATGCCCTCGACCAGCTTGCCGTTGAGCGAGGAGTCCTTGATCCGGTCGCCCAGCGGCTCCAGGGCCTCCTGCGAGACCATGTTGGCCAGGTAGGCGGTGCCGACGCCGCCGACGTCCGGCACCCCGCCGCCCGCGATGGCCGTGTCGTACTTGGACTGCACGTCGGCGATCGGGATCGGCACGTACTTGACCTTGATGTCCGGGTACTTCTTCTCGAAGTCCTGGATGATCTCCTTCCAGACGGCGGTGCGCGGACCGCCGTTGTTGTCCCAGAAGGTGATCTCGCCCTTTCCGCTGCCCTCGTCGCCGCTGTCGCTGCCGTCGTCGCCGCACGCGGTCGCCGTCAGGGCGAGCACCGCCGCGAGGGAGACGGCGGCCGCGGCGCGCCCCCGCTGCGTCTTCGAGATGTTCATGATCGGCTCTTCTCTCTCGGTTCTCTCGGTTCGTACGCGTGCGTGGGGGGTTGCGCGCCGGACGGGAGTCCGGTTACGCGGTTACGTGGAAGCTGTTGAAGCGGGCGGTCCCGGTCGGGCCCGTCCCGGGCGGCGCGGAGGCGAACAGCCCGAGCAGCGCACCGACCCAGCGCCACGGGGTGGCGGCGAAGACCTGCCCGGAGGGCCGGAACCCGGCGCCGTCCCCGGTGTCGGCAAGGAAGCGGCAGCGGGCCCCCGCCGCCACCTCGATCCGCAGCCGCGCCGTGCCCGAGGGCGCCGGCCTGGCGTGCCCGGCGTCGCGCTCGGCGGTGGCGGTCGCCTCGGCGAACCGGTGCACCAGCCGCACCCCGCCCTCCGCCTGCCGTTCGAGCCCGATCCAGGAGTAGGCGTCCCCGAGCACGGCGAACCCGGCCTTCGCCCCGGGCACCTCGCTGTCGAGGGCGAGGTCCACCTCGGCGGTGAACGTCTCGGCGGGCAGCCGCTGGACCAGTACGTGGGGCAGGAGCCGCAGGTCGTGCGCGTCCTGGGCCGGTACGCAGCTCAGCCGCAGCCCGTCCCCGGCGTGCTCCACGGTCCAGCCGGGGCGCGGGTTCGCCGTCCACTGCCACTGCCTGCCGTGGCGGCCGCCCGGGAAGCCGTCGTCGCAGGCCGGGGCGTCGACGGGCTGGGCGGGCAGGGCGGGCTTGCGGTGCCGGGCGACGGGTTCGCCCGCGTTCCCGATGACCGGCCAGCCGTCACCGTCCCAGCGCATCGGCTGGAGGTGCACCACCCGGCCGTAGGCCCCGCGCTCCTGGAAGTGCAGGAACCAGTCCTCACCGGCCGGGGTGTCCACCCAGGCGCCCTGGTGCGGGCCGTTGACACCGGTCCTGCCCTGGGCGAGGACGACGCGCTCCTCGTAGGGCCCGAAGAAGTCGCGGGAGCGGAAGGCGCCCTGCCAGCCCGTCGCGACCCCGCCCGCCGGGGCGAGGATCCAGAACTCGCCGTCGCGGCGGTGCAGCTTGGGGCCCTCCAGGGTGAACCAGCCGGGCAGCGTGTCCGCGTCGATCAGGGTCTTGCCCTCGTCCAGGAGTTCCCGCCCGTCGGGGCTCATCCGGTGTCCGGTGAGCCGGTTCTTGATCCCGGAGCGGGACTTGGCCCAGGCGTGCACGAGGTACGCCTCGCCGGTCTCCTCGTCCCACAGCGGGCACGGGTCGATCAGCCCGCGCCCCGCCTTGACCAGGTGCGGCGCGGTCCACGGGCCCCGGACGTCCTCGGCGCTGATCTGCTGGATGCCGTGGTCGGGGTCGCCCCAGAAGATCCAGAACCGTCCGGCGTGGTGCCGGAGCGAGGGCGCCCACACCCCGCAGTCGTGCCGGGGCCCCGCGAACTCGGCGGCGGGCTCCAGGCGGTCCAGGGCATGCCCGGTCAGCGTCCAGTTGACGAGGTCGCGCGAGTGCAGCAGCGGCAGCCCGGGGGCGCGGCCGAAGCTGGAGGCGGTGAGGTAGAAGTCGTCGCCGACGCGGATCACGTCGGGGTCGGACCAGTCGGCGTCCAGGACCGGGTTGCGGTAGGTGCCGTCACCGAGGTCGGCGGTCCAGGGGCGGGTGGCGGTCACGCGGTCACCGCCCGGCGGACGAGGGCGTCGGCACCGGCCCGGTCGAGGCGGCCGTCCGCGACGACCGTGACGATCCGGCGTACGACGGTGGCGCCGGCCGGGACGGGCAGCCGTTCGGCGGCGGCGAGGGACGAGCCGACCCCCGGGTACTCGGCGGTGCGCACGAACCACGGGTCGCGGCGGGTCTCCTCGGTGGCCCCGGCGAAGACCAGGGACCAGCCGTCGCCGCAGAGCGCGACCCAGTCGGCGGGCCGTCCGTGCACCGCCTCCTCGCCGTCCGCCGTCGGGCCGAACACGGCGGGCGCGGACGCCTCCTTGGGGGCGCGCCAGAAGAAGCCGCCGTATCCGGCGCCGGGGCGGCCGTTGGTGGCGGGGCTGCCGATCGACAGGTCGCCGGGGCCGGGGTTGGTGAGCGAGAAGGAGAAGTCGAGCGCCCAGGCGGTGTCCGAGAGCGCGGCGGCGGCCACCGTGCGGTGCTCGCGCAGCAGTTCGCCGCCGCCGGCCTCCCAGCCGAGTTCCTCCACGAAGCCGTCCGGGTCGCACAGCTTCCAGCCGAGGTGACGCTGCGTCCCGTGGTTGTCGAGCGCGGTGGGCCCCCGGCCCCGGACGAAGGTGCGCCCGCCCCAGAAGTTGTGCCCGGAGACGTCCGGGACGGCGACGGAGGCGCCCAGGTGGTGGACGTGGTCGGCGGGGCGCTCCTCGGTGACGGGGGTGCCCGCGAGGGTGGTGACCGGGTGCAGGTAGGGGCGGCCCGCGTCGGCGGGCAGGTAGGTGTAGCGGCCGACGGGGCGGCCGGCGCAGCTGAGCAGGGCGGTGTTCGTCATGAGGAGGTCACCTCGCTGAGCGCCCAGGGGGCGCCGAGTTCGGAGAAGAGGGCGAGGGTCTCGGCACCGGACGCGACCAGGGCGTCGATGCCGCGCACCACCCGGCGGGTGGCCCCGGTGCCGGGCACGGGGGCGGTGTGCCAGGCGCCGGACGGCAGCGGGCGCGGTTCGGGCGCGGTCCGTACGGCCTCCACGACCTCCATGAAGGCGCCGGTGCGCTCCGGGGGTACGAGGAGCGGGGCGCCCTCCGTCAGGTGGGCGACCAGGTTCTCCAGGAGGTCGGTGCGCCCGTGCACGGTCTCCAGGGGGCCGTGGCCCGCGCGCTGGACGAGGACGCGGTCCTGCTTGTACCAGAAGGTGATGCGGCCGCGGTCGCCGTGGACGATGACGTACGGCTCCCCCGCCTGTTCCGCGCAGAGGGTGACGGCGGCGGTGACGGGCGGCCCGGACGCGGTGGTGACACGAACGCAGGAGGTGTCGTCGGCCTCGATGTCGTGGGCGCGGAAGAGCTCGGTGTCGATGGCGGTGACGTCCTCGGCGGTGGTCCCGGCGAGTTCGAGGGCCGTGGCGACGGCGTGGGCGAGCGGGTTGGTGAGGACGCCGTCCACGACCTCGGTGCCTCCGATGCGGCGCCTTCCGGCCCAGGGCGCCCGCCGGTAGTAGGCGTCGTCGCGGACCCAGGCGCCCGCCGCCGCGTACCCCCGGACGGCGCCGATGGCGCCGGTGGCGACGAGTTCCCGGATGGCGGGGACGGCGTGCGAGCCGAAGGACTGGAAGCCGACCTGGCAGGCGGTGCCCGCCTCGCGCACCCCGGCGACGATGCGGTCGAAGTCGGCGCGGGTGGCGGCGGGCGGCTTCTCCAGGAGGAGGTGCACGCCGCGCCCGGCGGCGGTCAGGGCGAGGGCGGTGTGGGTCTGGATGGGGGTGCAGATGACCGCGGCACGGGCCCCGGTGGAGTCCAGCAGGGCACCGAAGTCGGCGGACTGCTCGGGGAGTTCGTCCGCGAAGGCGTCGAGCTCGGTGGCGTCGAGCGGGGTGAGCTCGCAGATGCCTGCGAGGCGGACGAGGCCCTGGTGCTGGAGGCGGCGGATGTTGGCGAGGTGCCAGCGGCCGTGGCCCCGGGCGCCCGCGAGGACGATGGGCACGGGGGTGGCGGTGGGGGGCAGCGAGGTCATGTCCGTCACCCCTTCACGGCGCCGGCGCTGAAGCCGGTGATCAGCCACTTCTGGATGAAGGCGAAGACGATCACCACGGGCACCGCGGCGATCACCCCGCCCGCGGCGAGCGCGCCCAGGTCGACGCTGTCCGCGCCGATGAGGGTGTTCAGGCCGACCGGGATCGTCTGCTTGTCCTGCTCGCTGAGGAACATCAGGGCGAACAGGAAGTGGTTCCAGCTGTGCACGAAGGCGAAGGAGCCGACGGCGATGAGCCCGGGGCGCAGCAGCGGCAGCACGACCGCGCAGAAGGCCCGGAAGCGCGAGCAGCCGTCCACCCAGGCGGCCTCCTCCAGCGAGGGCGGCACGTTCTTGATGAATCCGCTGATCAGGATGATGGAGAGCGGCAGCTGGAAGACCGTCTCGGCGATGACCACGCTCCCCAGGGAGTTGATCATCTGGAGGTTCTTGAAGATCTCGAAGAGCGGGACGAGCATCAGCGCGCCGGGGATGAACTGCGAGCAGAGCAGCGCCAGCATGAAGCCGTTCTTGATCTTGAAGTCGAACCGGGCGAGGGCGTAGCCGCCGGCCAGTGCGACGAGGGTCGTGGCGACCAGGGTGCAGACGCCGACGATCATGCTGTTCTGGAAGAAGACGGCGAAGCTGCGCTCGTTCCAGACCTTGGAGAAGTGCTCCCCCGTCATCGGCCACGGCACCAGCGAGGTGGAACCCGCCGGCCGCACGGCGAAGAGGAACATCCAGTAGAACGGGACGAGCGTGAAGATCAGGTAGATGCCGAGCGGTACGTAGATCTGCCAGCGCGGTACGTCGTCGAAGGCGCGTTCGCGGCCGGGCCTGCGGCGGGGCGCGGCGGGCGGCGGACCCTCGGGGGCGGCCGGCCGTGCGGCGTGGGTGCCGTTCTTCTCGGCGAGGGCGGCAGTCACTTGTGGTCGCCTCCGAACTTGCTCAGGCGCAGATAGACGATCGAGCAGAAGAGGAGGATCACGAAGGCGACGGTGGTGAGCGCGGAGGCGTAGCCGAAGTCGTGGCCCTCGATGCCGGTGTTGGCGACGTAGAGCGGCAGGGTGGTGGTCTCGCCGGCCGGTCCGCCGCCGGTGAGCGTGTAGAGCAGGTCGACGTTGTTGAACTCCCAGACCCCGCGCAGCAGCGTCGACAGGATGATCGCGTCGCGCAGGTGGGGCAGGGTGATGTGGAAGAACTGCCGCATCCGTCCGGCGCCGTCCACGGCGGCCGCCTCGTACAGCTCCTTGGAGACGGACTGGAGGTCGGCGAGGATGAGAATGGCGAAGAAGGGGACGCCGCGCCAGAGTTCGGCGACGGTGGCGGCCCAGAAGACGGTGCCGGTGTCGGAGAGCACCGAGGTGCCGTACTCGCCGATCCCGGCGTCCGCGAGGTAGCGGCTGAAGCCGGTCGAGGAGTTGTAGAGCAGGATCCAGATGGTGCTGGTCAGCACCCCGGAGACGGCCCACGGCGAGAAGACCATGGCACGGGAGATGCCCCGGCCGATGAAGGTCTGGTTGACGATCAGGGCCAGCGCGAGCCCCAGCGTGAGCTGGAGCGCGACCTGGACGAAGACCCACTGGGCGCTGAAGCCGAGCGTCGTCCAGAACTGGTCGTCCTCGGTGAAGATCCGGGTGAAGTTGTCGAAGCCGGCGAAGCCGTTCCGCCAGGGCTTGGTGACGTTGTAGTTCTGGAGGCTGTAGTAGAAGACGCTGACCACCGGGTAGGCGATGAAGCCGAGCATCAGCAGCCCCGCGGGGGCGATCAGCAGATACGGCAGCCGGCGGGGGCTCGCGGAGCGGCGCCTGGGCACCTTGGGCGGTGTGGCCGCGGCGGAGGCTTGGGCCATGACACGTCTCCGTTCTCTCTGTACGGGGGTGCGGGTCGTGCGGTGATACGGCGGAGCCGGTGGTGCGTGTAGTGCGCAAGCGCTTCCCGTATGGCGTTCGGTATACCGAACAAGGGGGGCGCCGGAATTCCTGAGGGCCGTTCAGCCGGCGTACGGGTCGGGCACTTCTCCCGGCCGGGCCAGGAAGGCGAAGTCGCAGCCGGTGTCGGCCTGGGTGATCTGGTCCTGGTAGAGCGCCTGGTAGCCGCGCTCGTACCGGACGGGCGGCGGCGTCCACTCGGCGCGGCGGCGGGCCAGTTCCTCGTCGGGCACGTCGAGGTTCAGCAGCCGCGCCCCGACGTCGAGGGTGACGAGGTCACCGGTGCGGACGAGGGCGAGGGGCCCGCCGACGTAGGACTCGGGCGCGATGTGCAGCACGCAGGCGCCGTAACTGGTGCCGCTCATCCGGGCGTCGGAGAGCCGGACCATGTCCCGTACGCCCTGCTTGAGCAGGTAGTCGGGGATCGGCAGCATGCCGTACTCGGGCATCCCGGGGCCGCCCTTGGGGCCCGCGTTGCGCAGGACGAGCACGTGGTCGGGGGTGAGCGCGAGCGCCGGGTCGTTGATGGTGCGCTGCATCTCCTTGTAGTCGTCGAAGACGACCGCGGGCCCGGTGTGGCGCAGCAGGTGCGGTTCGGCGGCGATGTGCTTGATGACCGCGCCGTCCGGGCAGAGGTTGCCGCGCAGCACGGCCACGCCGCCCTCGTCCGCGAGCGGATTGGAGCGCTCCCGTATGACGTCGTCGTTGTGCACGAGCGCCCCGTCGAGCTGTTCGCGCAGGGTGTCGTGCGCGACGGTGGGCCGGTCCAGATGCAGTACGTCGGTGAGCCGGGCCAGGAAGCCGGGGAGCCCGCCGGCGAAGTGGAAGTCCTCCATCAGGTACTTCCCACCGGGGCGCAGGTTGGCCAGGACCGGGACCGTGCGGGCGATGCGGTCGAAGTCGTCCAGGGTGAGCTTGATGCCGGAGCGGCCGGCCATCGCGATGAGGTGGATGACCGCGTTGGTGGACCCGCCGAGCGCCAGGACGGTCGCGACGGCGTCCTCGTACGCCTCCGCCGTGAGGATCTGCGACAGCTTCCGCTGCTGCCACACCAGTTCGACGACGCGCAGCCCGGACGCGGCGGCCATCCGGTCGTGGCCGGAGTCGACAGCGGGGATCGAGGAGGCGCCGGGGACGGTGACGCCGAGCGCCTCGGCGGCGGCGGTGAGGGTGGACGCGGTGCCCATGGTCATGCAGTGGCCGGGCGACC
Organism: Streptomyces sp. NPDC041814; assembly: GCF_055590565.1. Classification (NCBI taxonomy): domain Bacteria; kingdom Bacillati; phylum Actinomycetota; class Actinomycetes; order Kitasatosporales; family Streptomycetaceae; genus Streptomyces; species Streptomyces sp. NPDC041814. Next base: position 104,316 of record NZ_JBVJAM010000001.1, read on the forward strand.
GGGCGAGGCCGTTCTCCAGCTCGCCCATCTCGCAGTCGCCGATGAGCCCGGCGCGCTTGTCGTCCCAGTACTTCCACATGTCGGTGCCGGAGCCCAGGACCTCGTTGCGCCAGTGCCCCGGCAGCATCGGCCCGGCCGGTACGAAGACGGCGGGCAGGTCGACGGAGGCGGCGCCCATCAACAGGGCCGGGGTGGACTTGTCGCAGCCGCCGAGCAGCACCGCCCCGTCGACCGGGTAGGAGCGCAGCAGCTCCTCGGTCTCCATCGCCAGCATGTTCCGGTAGAGCATCGGGGTCGGCTTCTGGAAGGTCTCCGAGAGCGTGGAGACCGGGAACTCCAGCGGGAAGCCGCCCGCCTGCCACACCCCGCGCTTCACGGCCTGCGCCCGGTCGCGCAGGTGTACGTGGCAGGGGTTGATGTCCGACCAGGTGTTGAGGATCGCCACGACCGGCTTGCCCAGGTGCTCCTCGGGGAGGTAGCCGAGCTGACGGGTGCGGGCGCGGTGGCTGAAGGAGCGGAGCCCGTCGGTGCCGTACCACTGGTGGCTGCGCAGGTCCTCGGGGGCGATGCGGGCGGTCATATGGACCACCCGGCGATCTGGTCGGCGACCTCGGCGCGCTGTGCCTCGGGCAGCACCCGGCTGGGCGGGCGCACCGAGCGGTCGCACAGCCCGAGCGCGGCCAGTGCCTCCTTGACGACGGTGACGTTGTTGGCGGACTGCCGGTCGGCGCGCAGCTCCTCGAAGCGGCGGATCTGCTCCCAGACCTTCATGGCCGCCGGGTGGTCGCCGGCCCGCAGCGCCTCCAGCATGGCCAGCGAGACGCCGGGCGCCACGTTGACGAGCCCGGAGGTGAAGCCGGTGGCGCCGGCCGAGAAGTAGGCCGGGGCGTACAGCTCGGCGAGCCCGGCGACCCAGACGAACCGCTCCAGGCCGGCGTCGCGGGCGAAGGCGGCGAAGCGGGCCGCGTCCGGCACCGCGTACTTGACCCCGATGACGTTGGGGCAGCTGTCGGCGAGCACGGCCAGGCAGGCGCCGTCCAGGTGCGGGTTGCGGATGTACGGGACGACCCCGAGCCCGGGCACCGCCTCCGCGATGGCCCGGTGGTAGTCGATCCAGCCGTCCTGCGAGACGTACGGGTGGACGGGCTGGTGGACCATCACCATCTCGGCCCCGGCGTCCCGGGCGTGCTCGGCGGCGGCGACGGCGGTCGGCACGTCGTGTCCGACGCCGACCAGGACTGCGGCACGGCCGCCGGCCTCGTCGATGGTCAGCTCGGTGACGGTGCGCCGCTCCTCGGGGGTGAGCGCGTAGAACTCCCCGGTGTTGCCGTTCGGGGTGACGATGCGCACGCCGCCGTCGAGCAGTCTCCGCAGCAGGGCGCGGTGCGCCGTCGTGTCGATGGATCCGTCCCCGGCGAACGGGGTCACCGGGATCGCCACGACATCTGCGAGGGCCGCCTTCAGCGGGGTGAGGTCCATGCGGACTGGCCTTTCGTCGGTGTGCCGGTTCACGCCGCGCCGCCCCCGTCCTCGTCGTCGGGGAAGGCGCGGCGGACGAACGACGCGATGTGGTCGTGCAGGGCCCCGGCCGCCGCGTCCGCGTCGTCGGCGAGCGCGAGCCGCAGGATCTCCCGGTGCTCGGCCGCCTCCCGCTCCCAGGAGGGGATGGTGGACCAGGCGACCGTGGAGACGAGCGCCGCCTGGTCGCGGACCTCGTCCAGCATCCGGGCGAGGAGCGGGTTGCCGCAGGGCAGGTAGAGCGCCCGGTGGAAGTCCCGGTTGGCGAGCGAGCGGTCGGCCTTGTCGCCCGCCGCGTCCGCCCGCTCCAGGGCCTCCTGCGCCTCGTCGAGCGACGCCTTGCGGGTGATCGATCGGCGCAGCGCCTCCGGTTCGAGCAGCAGCCGGACGTCGTACACCTCGCGGGCCATGGCCGCGTCGACCAGCCGGACGGTGGCGCCCTTGTACTGGCTCATGACGACGAGTCCGGTGCCGGCGAGGGTCTTCAGTGCCTCGCGGACGGGGGTCTTAGAGACCCCGAACTGCGCGGCGAGCTCGGTCTCCACGAGCGCCTGCCCCGGCCTCAGTTGTGCCGTGAGGATCGCGTGCTTGACCGCCTCCAGCACGTACTGGGTGCGGGACGGAATCGGGGTGGGCGCAAAGGTCATGGGTGAAGGGCTCTCACATCTCGCGTATCGCGTCTCATATATGACGTACGGAGTACGACGCGATGAAGCTAGGGCCGCCGCGAATGTTTCGTCAACGCTTCTGACGAAAGAACTTCGTGGAACCGGGACATGCGCCGTACACGGATTCCGTTCCGCCGCCCGGGAGTTCCCCGGGGTAGGGCATCTGCCCGATGCCGTGCCGGGCCCTCAGCGGCCAGCCTGACCGCATGGAGAAAGCGCAGGTCGGAAAGGTGCGGTGGGTGTGATGGCGGTGGGTCGGGTGCTGCGGGACCGGACGGCGGGACTGTTCCTCACGGCGGTCGTGGTCTCCGGATTCGGCAGCTCGGCGATGACGCTGGCGGCCGGGATCTGGGTGAAGTCGCTGACGGGATCGGACGCGTTGGCGGCGCTCGCCCTGTTCGCGGTCTGGCTGCCGGTCCTGTCCGGGCCGCTGCTCGGAGCGGTGGCGGACCGTCTGCCGCGCAAGCCGCTCCTCGTGGGCACGAACGTCGTCCTGGCGGCCCTGATGACGGCGCTCGCACTGGTGGGCGCGGAGGGGCGGGTCTGGCTGCTGTTCGCGGTGCTGGTGCTGTACGGGTGCCTCACGGTGCTGATGGACGCGGCGGAGGCGGCCGTGGTCGCGGGGACGGTGCCACCCGCGTTGCTGGGCGACTTCAACGGCCTGCGGATGACGGCGAACGAGGGTATGAAGCTGGTGGCCCCGCTGACCGGCGCCGGGCTCTACGCCCGCTTCGGCGGCGGCGCCGTGGCACTCCTGGACGCGGTCTCGTTCGCCCTGGCGGCCGGTCTCTACGCGCTGCTCCGGGTACGGCGGACACAGCGCTCCGCCCCTCCGGGTCCGGGCGGCCGGGCGGCGGGGCTGCGGCAGCTGTGGGGGTCCCCGGTGCTGCGCCCCCTGGTCCTCGCCGCCTCGGCCACGATGCTGTGCGCCGGGCTCAACGGGGCCACTCTGTACGCCGTCGTGGACGACGTCCTCGGCCGCTCCCCCGCGTACGCGGGTGTGCTGTCCGTCGCCCAGGGGATCGGGTCCGTCACCATCGGGCTGTTCGCGGGCGCGCTGATGCGCCGGATGCCGGGGCGGGTGTTCGCGGCGGCCGGGATCGCGGTGTTCGGGGTCGCGGTGGGGCTGCGGGCCGTGCCGTCCGACGCGATGGCACTCGCCGCGTGCGCGCTGATCGGGGCGGGTCTGCCGTGCGTGCTGATCGCCGCGCTGACGGCGGTGCAGCGGGAGACCCCGGACGCGGTGCTGGGGCGGACGGCGGCGACCGCCGACACGCTGATGATGTCCCCGAACGCGGTGGCGCTGGGGATCGGCGCGGGGCTTGTGGCGCGGGTGGACGCCGGGGTGCTGCTGCCGCTGGTGGGGGCGGGGGCGGTCCTGACGGCGGCGCTGCTGGTGACGGGCCGGCGGGGCCCCCTGGCACCCGCCGGCCCGCCGGTCTCAGCCGAGGCGTGAGAGCGCCCCCCTGACGGTCGCCAGGTCCGGGTCCGAGGCCAGGCCCGCGTGGTACAGCCGGAGTTGGTCGGCACCGAGCGAGGCGGCGTGCGCGGCGTCCCGTTCCAGCGTGTCCGGGCCGCCGCCCATGCCGCGCACCACGGTGAGGTTGGCGGCGACGACCGCGTCGGAGGCGCCGGCGAACGGCCCGAGCACCGCCTCCCGCGCCGCGTCCGTCCCCGTGCACGGCAGGACCACCCCGTCCGCCACGGACAGGATGTGCCCGGGGTCGACGCCCGCGTTGGCCCCGCAGCGGTACGGAGCGGGGTCGGCGTGCAGCAGCACCTGGAACCCGGGCGCCGCGGCCGCGCGTACCGCTCCGGTCACCGCTTCCTGGAGGCTCCGGGCCACCCCGGTGCGCCACCGCAGCGTCGCCTCCGCGAGGTCGGCGCCGAGCAGCTTCCCGACGGCGTCCCAGCCGGCTTCCGGTGATCCGGACCCGGACCAGACCGGCTCCAGGGCCCGGCGCACGGCGGCGGCCAGTTCTGCGGGGTCGAGGCCCTGTCCGGCGTAACCGGCCCGGCAGACGGCGCAGAAGCAGAGCGACATCAGGTACTGCGCCGCGTCCCCGAGCCCGACGCCCGCCACCTTGTCGTGGGCGTGCAGATGGGCGAAGCCGTACCAGCCGCAGGACTCCAGCTCGGTGCCCAGCGCCCCGTCGCGCACCGCGGCCTCCGCCGCCAGGTCCACCAGATACGCGCGGACCTCGGGGCGCGCGACGCAGGGCGCCCACGGGTAGCGGTCTCCGTAGGCGTTGACCACGGAGGTGTCCGGATGGTCCGCGCCCAGGCGTGAGCTGTGCGCGAGGACCACCCAGCTGTGCACGTCGAGACCGGCGCCGGAGAGCGCTTCGGCGGCCTCCGCGAAGGGGTCGTCGGAGGCCATCCACGCCTGCCGGTACGGGCGTAGCTCCCGGCCCGCCCAGCGGCCTTCGTCCGGCGGGTAGAGGACCGCCGCGTACTCGGCCGTGACGATGCGGTGGCCGGGGTGGCGCGGGGTCAGCGCCCGGGTGGAGTGGTAGGCGGCGGCGAGCGTCACCTGCTGGACGCCGAGGTCCGCGATGCGGGCGGCGGCGTCCGGGTCGCCGACGACGTCCCAGGGGTAGAGGAAGGCGGACGTCCTCATCCGCGCCCCTCCAGCAGGGCGCGGCCGGCGGCGACGATCTCCGTCAGCTCCTTGATGTGGGCGGGCGGGGGCTCGGTGAGCGGGCTGCGCACCGGCCCGACGTCCAGACCGTGCAGCCGGACGCCCGCCTTGACGAGGGAGACGGCGTAGCCGCGGCCCTGGGCCCGGAGCTCGACCAGTGGCCGGTAGAAGGAGTCGAGCAGTGCGTTGACCAGGGCGTCGTCGCCGGAGTCCAGGGCGCGGTAGAAGGCGAGCGCGATGTCCGGGGCGAAGGCGAAGACGGCCGAGGAGTACAGCGTGACGCCGATGCCCCGGTAGGCGAGGCCGGTGAGTTCGGCGGTGGGCAGCCCGTTGAAGTAGAGGAAGTCCTGCCCGGGCAGCCCGGTGCGCACCGCGCTCACGATGCGCTGCATGAGGTCCAGGTCGCCGTAGCCGTCCTTCAGGCCGATGATCCCCGGGGTCTGTGCCAGGGCGAGCACGGTCTCCGGGGTGAAGACGGCGTTGTCGCGCTGGTAGACGATGGTCTCCAGGCCGGTCGCCCCGGCCAGCGCGGTGTAGTGGGCCAGCAGCCCTTGCTGGTCCGCGTGGACCAGGTACGGGGGCATGGCGAGGAGTCCGTCCGCACCCGCTTCCTCGGCGAGCCGGGCGAACTGGACGGCCAGCGCGGTGCCGTACCCGGCGCCCGCGACGACCGGCACCTGCCCCGCGGTCTCCTCGACGGCGGCGCCGACGACGCGCCGGAACTCCTCGGGGGTCAGGGCGTGGAACTCCCCGGTGCCGCAGCACGCGAAGACGGCCGCCGCGCCCGCGTCGATGCCCTGGCGGACGTGCGTCCGGAAGGCGTCGAGGTCGACGCCGCCGGCCGCGTCGTACGCGGTGACGGGGAAGAAGAGCGGCCCGGCAACGGCGGTGAGCCGGGCGGCCAGCGGGTCTGAGCTCACGGGCGCCTCCTGAGGCGTGCGCATCTCTGATTGGTGTCTATATCTATGAACGATGCCTAAGCTAGGCCCGGCGGGGCGCCCGGGTCAAGGCGACGACGCCCCGGTCCGGACCACCCCTCCCAGGATTCCCTTGACGCCCCCCGGACCCCCGCATACCTTGTCCACGCATGTGAATCTGATCCAAGAGGAGACCCCGCATGCCCGCCGAAAAGCCCCGCACCGTCCTGCTCACCGGCGCCGCCGGCGGCCTCGGCACGCTGATGCGCGAGCTGCTGCCCGCCCACGGCTACACGCTGCGCCTGTTCGACATGGTGCCGATCGAGGGCGAGCCGGACGCGATCACGGCCGACCTCGGGGACCGGGAGGCGCTGCGCGCGGCCGTGACCGGGGTCGACGCGATCATCCACCTCGCGGGCATCTCCCTGGAAGCCTCCTTCGAGAAGATCCTCAAGGCCAACATCGAGGGCACGTACAACCTGTACGAGGCGGCGCGCGAGGCCGGCGTCCGGCGCGTCGTCTTCGCCTCCTCCAACCACGCGGTGGGCTTCACGCCGCGCCCGCTCCCCGGCGATCCGCTGATCCCGATCGGGACCCCGCGCCGCCCCGACACCTTCTACGGCCTCTCCAAGTCGTTCGGCGAGGACCTCGCCCAGCTGTACTGGGACCTGCACGGCATCGAGACGGTCTCCGTCCGGATCGGCTCCTGCTTCCCGGAGCCGACCTCCGTACGGATGCTCTCGGTGTGGATGAGCCCGGCCGACGGCGCCCGGCTCTTCGACGCCGCGCTCACCGCCGAGGGCGTCGGACACACCGTCGTGCACGGCTCCTCGGACAACACCCGCCTGTGGTGGGACCTCACCTCGGCCCGCGCGCTGGGCTACGAGCCGCAGGACGACTCGGAGCCGTACGCGGCGAAGCTCGTCGCGGAGCAGGGCGAGCTGGACCCGGCCAACCCGGACCACGCCCACCTCGGCGGCCACTTCTGCACCAACCCGCCGGTCTGGCCGCACTGAGCAGGGCCCGGAAGGGGGCATTGGCATTCCGCCGTCCGGGCGAAGCCGTCGAAAGGTAAGGGAACGGCAAAGCCGGGTCGTTCGTTCATCCGGACATGACCGCAATGACACCCGGCTCGAACCTCCCGCTCAACGCCGTCCGCGTGGCGGTGGACGTCGCCGCGCCCGTGCGGCTCGACGTCTCGGGCCTGCTGCTCACCGCCGACGGCAAGGTGCGCTCCGACGACGACTTCATCTTCTACAACCAGCCCACGGGCCCCGGCGTGAGCTACCGCTCCGGCGGCGGCAGCGCGCCGGACGCCGTCGTCGTGGACACCGCGACGGTGCCCCCCGGCATCGAGAAGATCGTCGTCACGGCAAGCCCGGACGCCGCAGGCCGGACCTTCCAGGGCGTCGAGCCGACCGCCACCGTGCGCAACGCGGACGACGGCTCCGTGATCGCCTCCTTCACCCCGCCCCAGCTGGGCGCCGAGACCGCGCTCGTGATCATGGAGATCTACCGGCGCGGCGGCGCCTGGAAGGTCCGAGCGGTCGGCCAGGGTTACGCGAACGGCCTGGCGGGCATCGCCACGGACTTCGGCGTCTCGGTCGAGGAGCCCGCCGCCACGCCCGCTCCCCCGGCGGTCGCCCCGGCGCCCCCGGCCCCGGTCGCCGCCCCGGCGCCGGTCACCGCCCCCGCGCCCCCGGCCACCCCCGCACCGGCCGCGCCCGCACCGGCCGCACCCGGCCGGATCAACCTGGACAAGGGCCGGGTCAGCCTCCGGAAGAACGAGACGGTCTCGCTGGTCAAGGCGGGGCGCCCGCTGCTCTCCCGGGTCAAGATGGGCCTCGGCTGGGAGCCGGCCTTCCGGGGCAAGGACATCGACCTGGACGCCTCGGTCATCGCGTACGGGCCCCGGCGCAACCACCTGGACAGCTGCTACTTCGGCAAGCTGTCCATCCTGAACGGCGCGATCAAGCACTCCGGGGACAACCTCACCGGTGAGGGCGCGGGGGACGACGAGGTGATCACCGTCGACCTGGGGCAGATCCCCGCGGAGGCGACCGGCCTGGTGTTCACGGTCAACTCGTTCACGGGCCAGAAGTTCACCGAGGTCGCCAAGGCGTACTGCCGGCTGGTGGACGCCGCCACGGACGAGGAGCTGGTCCGCTTCGACCTGACCGGGGCCGAGCCGCAGACCGGCGTGTTGATGGCGAAGCTGATCAAGCAGTTCTCCGGCGAGTGGGAGATGACCGCGATCGGTGACTTCGTGAAGTCCCGGACCGTCCGGGGCATGGTCAAACCGGCCGCCCAGGCGCTGTAGGGCCCCGCGCCCCGGCCCCCGAGCATGGTCAAGGGGCCGTCCGCGCGGCTGGCGGACGGCCCCTGTGACGGCCTCAGAGCTTGGTGAGCTTGGAGTACGGGCTCATGATGCGGCCCTGGCGGCCCGCGAAGTCGATGAGCACCGCGTCGTTGTCGCCCTCGACGGCGAGGACGCGCCCGAGACCGAACTGGTCGTGCGAGACCCGGTCACCCACGTCGAACAATTCGACCGGTGGGGCCGCCTGGGCCGGGCGGTTGAAGGGACTGGACGGCAGGTGGCGCCGGGAGCCGGCTGACTGTTTCATTAAGTCGAGTATGCGCCCCCGGAGAGCCCGACGCCATGCCCAGCAGTTAACGGTTGGGCTGCCGCTTCCACGGACCGGTGATCGCGACCATGATCCCCGGGGTCTGGATGTTGGCGAACAGCGTGCGCCCGTCCGGCGAGAACGTGACCCCGGTGAACTCGCTGTACTCCGGCTCCTCCGCGCTGCCGATGTTCAGCTCGTTGCGCGCGATCGCGTACGTACGGCCGCTCTCGGTGGCCCCGAAGAGGTGCTGGACGCCCTCGCCGTCCTCCGCGATGACCAGGCCGCCGTGCGGCGAGACGGTGATGTTGTCCGGGCCGTCGAACGCGCCGTCCTTCGACGGGTCCGGGTTGACGCCCAGGAGCACCTTCAGGGTCAGCGTGCGGCGCTTCGGGTCGTAGAACCACACCTGGCCGTCGTGCTGGACGGGGCTCTCGCTACGGGCGAAGGAGGATACGATGTACGCGCCGCCGTCGGCCCACCACATGCCCTCCAGCTTGCGGGCGCGGGTGACCGCGCCGTCCGCGAACTGCTTGCGCACCGAGACGGACTTCGCGTCGCGGTCCGGCACGTCCACCCAGTCGACGCCGTACACGGTGCCGGTCTTCGTGGCCCGCGAGAGGTCGTCGACGAACTTCCCGGTCTTGTCGAAGCACTTGAACGCCTGGAGCACGCCCGCGTCGTCGGCGAGGGTGCGCAGCTTGCCCCGGCCGTGCCGGAAGCCGTGCGGCGGCACCCAGCGGTAGAGCAGCCCGTTGGGGCCCGACGCGTCCTCGGTGAGGTAGGCGTGGCCCTGCTTGGGGTCGATGACGACCGCCTCGTGCGCGTACCGGCCGAACGCCTTGATCGGGCGCGGCGAGCGGTTGGCGCGCTTGTCGTACGGGTCGACCTCGAAGACGTAGCCGTGGTCCTTCAGGAGACCGTTCTTGCCGGCCTTGTCCTCGGTCTCCTCGCAGGTGAGCCAGGTGTCCCAGGGAGTCGCGCCGCCCGCGCAGTTGGTCGAGGTGCCGGCGATGCCGACCCACTCGGCGGTGCGGCCGTCGCGGCGGGTCTCCACGACAGTGCAGCCGCCCGCCGCGACCGGGTCGTAGACCAGGCCGTCGGTGAGGGGCACGGGGTGCTCCCATTCGGCCCGGGTGCCCTTGAGCTCGTGGTTGTTGACCAGGAGGGTCACCCCGCGCGGGCCCTCGAAGGCGGCCGTGCCGTCGTGGTTGGACGGGGTGTACTCACCGCTCTCCAGCTTGGTGACCCCGCAGTGCGTGATGATCCGGTACGAGAAACCGGCGGGCAGCGCGAGTATGCCCTTCGGGTCGGAGCGCAGCGGGCCGTAGCCGGGTTCGCGGTCGTGGCCGTGGTCGTGGTCGTCGTGACCATGGCCGTGGCCGTGGGCCGGGTCCCCGGCGGCGAGGGCGCCGGGCGCGGTGGCCAGCGCGGCGACGGTTCCGGTGAGGGCGATGCCGGCGCCGGTGAGGGCGGACTGTCTGGTGAATTCCCTGCGCGTGAAGGCCATCACGTACTCCTGGTGCTGCGGGGGCGTGCTGTTGACGGGCTCACCGTTCCGTCCGTTCCCCAACACCAGTTGAACCCGCGACGACTTCGGGGCGACCCGTTCGGTGAACTTCGGTCGCCCCGCACCCCGTCGTGGTACGCCGTTCAGTCGGCCGAACCGCCGCGCGAACGCGCCTTGAACGCGGCCTTGCGGGCGTCCTTGGCCTGCTTCTTGTCGCTGTGCAGCCGCCCCATCGCCTCCAGGACGTCCGCCGTGGCCGGGTGGTCGACGCGCCACGCCTCCTCGAAGAAGCCGCTGTGCCGGCCGGACAGGCCCTCCACCAGGCCCTGGAGCTCTTCGAGGTCGCCGGCGGCCTCCAGCTGGGCGGCGATCGTGTCGATGGCGAGCCAGAAGATCATCTCCTCGGAGGGCGCCGGGACGCCCTCCGCGCCGCGCTCGGCGAGCCAGACCCGGGCCAGGCCGCCGAGTTCCGGGTCGTCCAGCACCGCGCGCACGGCGGGCTCCGCCTCGGCGCCGACCAGGGCGAGCGCCTGCTGGCAGTGCAGGCGGCGCAGCGGACCCAGCTCGTCCGCGCCCCGTGCGGCGTCCAGCAGTTCGGCGGCGGCGCCGTCCGCGCCCCGGCGGGTGAGCCACAGCTGGATCTCGGCGCGGGCCGCGGCCTCCGGGTAGTGGGCGACGCCGCCGAGGAGCGCGTCGGCGCCCTTGTCCGCGAGGTCGCCGATCGCCGGGGCGTCCACCCCGGCGTCGAGCATGCGGGCGCGGATGCCGTAGAGGCCGAGCGGGGTCAGCCGGACCATGCCGTAACGGGTGACGTCCTCCTCGTCGCCCGGGGCCGGGGCGTCCTCGCCCTCCTCGACCAGCAGCGCCTCGTCCACCGGCTGGTACTCGACGATGCCGATCGGTTCGAGGACCCGGAACTGGTCGTCCAGCCGCATCATCGCGTCCGAGACCTGTTCCAGGATGTCGTCGGTGGGCTCGCCCATGTCGTCGGGGACGATCACCGAGGCGGCGAGCGCGGGCAGCGGCACGGCGGCCCCGTCCGCCCCTTCGCCGACGGTGAGCAGGTACAGGTTGCCGAGGACGCCGTCCAGGAACTCCGTCTCGGTCTCCGGGTCCCAGTCGAGCGCGTCGAAGTCGACCGAGCCGTCCTCGCCGATGAGGTCCGCGAAGTCGTCGAAGGCGGGCGCGGTGGCGTCGGCGTACGCGGCCTCCAGGCCGTCGAGCCAGATCGCGAGGACGTCCGCCGGGGAACCCCCGGTCAGCAGCGCCAGGTTCTCGCCGGGCGTGACGGTCCCGGCCGGTTCCTCGCCCCCGGCCCCGGGCTCCTCGTCCTCGCCGAAGCCGCCCTCTCCGCCGAAGCCGTCGTCCGGGTCGCCCGTCTCCCCGGCGGGGTCCTCGATGTCGACGAGTCCGGTGTCGACGGCGAGCCGCCACGCCTCGCTGGCCTCGGCCGCGCCGTCCTCGTCGGGGGTGAGGCCGAGGAGTTCGGCGGCGGCGGGCAGTTGCGCGTCGACCAGCTCGCCGCCGGCGCCGACCCTGGTGTCCGGACCGGCCCAGCGGGCGAGCCGGGCGGCACGGGCGAGCAGCGGCGCGGCCAGCGCGTCCCGTGCCAGCTCGGCCTCGGTGTGCAGCCGGACCGGCGGCAGGGTCGGGCGCTCTGCGGACATCAGGGGGTCTCCTCGGAACGTACGGGATGTCGGCCGCCGGGCCGGATACGGGACCGGGGCCAGAACGTGTTCCGCGCCGCCCGGCGGGGGCCGCAGTTCCGGAACACGCCCCAAGCCTAGACGCATTTCGCCGCGCGCCGACCGGAATGCGGTCACGCGGTCCGGCGCCCCGGACCGGCCCGCGTCGCACCGGGCCGCCCGTGCCGGAATCCGGGGCGTACCTCCGCGTACCGCCGCCCGCTCCGACCTGCCCGCCGTGCTCGCCGTCCGAGCGCCCGGACGCCCGCGCCGCACGGTCGGACCGTACACTTGAGCGTTGCTTCACCTTCACCCGCAGCAGATCTAAGTGGACCTTCACGGTCCGGCGGACCGAGACTGCGGACATGACGCCTTCCGCCGCTGCCCGCCCGCGCCCCTTCGGCCGCGCCCTCTGTGCCATGATCACGCCCTTCACCGCGGACGGCGCCCTCGACCGGGACGCCGCCGCCGCGCACGCCGCCGCGCTGGTCGCGGGCGGCTGCGACGGGCTGGTGCTCAGTGGCACGACCGGCGAGTCCCCGACCACCTCCGACGCGGAGAAGGCGGATCTGCTGCGCGCGGTACGCGACGCGGTCGGCCCGGACGTGCCGCTGGTGGCGGGCGTCGGCACCGCGGACACGCGGCACACGGTCGAGCTGGCGCACCAGGCGGAACGGGCGGGCGCGGACGGGCTCCTGGTGGTGACCCCGTACTACAGCAGGCCCCCGCAGGCGGCCGTGGAGGCGCACTTCCGGCGGATCGCGGACGCGGCGGGCCTGCCGGTGATGCTGTACGACATCCCCGGCCGCACCGGCACCCGCATCGAGCCGGAGACCCTGCTCAGGCTCGCGGAGCACCCGCGCGTCGTGGCCGTGAAGGACTGCTCGCAGGACCTGCTGACGGCGACCCGGGTGATCGCGTCCGGCGGGCTCGCCTACTACTCGGGCTGCGAGGAGCTGAACCTGCCGCTGTACGCGGTGGGCGGCTCCGGGTACGTCAGCACGGTCGCCAACGTGGTGCCGGGCCGGATGCGGGCGGTACTGGACGCGTTCGACGCCGGGGACACCGCCGGGGCGGCCCGGCTGAACGCGCGCCTCGCCCCGCTGACCGCGCTGATGATGGCGTCCGGGCTGCCCGGCACGGTGACCGCGAAGGCGCTGCTGGCCGCGGGCCCGGTCCGCGAACCGCTGCAGCCCGCCGGGCGCGAGGCGTCCGACGGGCTGCGTGCGGCGTACGAGGAACTCCTCGTGGCCGCTTAGAGCTCGCGCGTTGTCACGCCTCTCGCCTCAGGCCGCCCGCCCGGCCAGCCTGTGGAGGGCCCGCACGGCGGGTGATCCGGGGTCGGCGGTGATCAGGACGACTTCCTGGTCGTCCTCGGGCACGAGCAGGACGTCGCAGTTCAACCGCAGCGGGCCGGCCTCGGGGTGGTCCAGGGTCTTGGTACGGTGCCCGGGGGCGTGGACCGGACGTGTCTGCCAGATCTGCCGGAACTCCTCGCTGCCGACGTGCAGTTCGGCCAGCAGGGCGGTCACCCGCGGGTCGTGCGGGTAGCGGTCGGCGGCCCGGCGAAGCCGCGCCACCACGATGTTCCCGAACTCCTCGGCGCTGGAGCTCTCATACATCCGTCCCTGGCCCAGGAAGCGGCGCCGGGCCAGGTTCGTCGTCCCGCGCCCCAGGTCGCCGCCGAGCAGCGCCTGGGCCAAGGGGTTCCAGGCGACGACGCCGTACGCCGCGTCGGTGACGACGGCAGCGGTCTCCGGCAGCCGCTCCAGCATCCGGGCCACGTGCGGGCGCACCCGCCGCACGGCATTGCGGCCGGGCGGCGCGTTCGATCCCGCCAGGCGGAACAGGTGGCTGCGCTCGGCCGGTGTGAGCCGCAGGACCTGGGCCAGGGCGTCCAGGATCCGGGGCGATGGCCGCGGTCCCCGGGCCTGCTCCAGCCGCGTGTAGTAGTCGACCGACATGTGGGCGAGCTCCGCCACTTCCTCACGGCGCAGGCCCGGCGTACGGCGGGCGGTGCCCGTCGTCGTCAGCCCGGCCTCGGGCGGACGCAGGCCCGCCCGACGCTCCCGCAGGAAGCGGGCCAGCTCCTGCCGCGCCATGCCACCTCCTGCCGCCTACCTGGTACAGACAGTCCCTGGCAGGGCACCCGCCGCCGGGGGACCGTAGTTTCCATGAACGATCGCACAGCTCTGGTCACCGGTGCCAACAAGGGCATCGGCAAGCACATCGCCCGGCTCCTCGCGGCCGAGGGCCTCACCGTGTACGTGGGGGCCCGCGACCCGGGGCGCGGACAGCGGGCCGTCGAGGAGATCGGTCCCGGCGCCCGGCTGCTGGTCCTCGACGTGACGGATCCCGACGGCATCGCACAAGCCGCAGCTCAGGTGGAACGCCTGGACGTACTGGTCAACAACGCCGGCATCTCACCGTCTCTCGCCTCGCCGGCCGACACCCTCGTCGAGGAATACCGGCGCACGTACGAGACCAACGTCATGGGGGTATTGGCGGTGACCAATGCCTTCCTGCCCGCCCTGCGCCGGTCCCCGCACCCCCGCGTCGTCAACATCTCCAGTGGCACCGCGTCGCTGACCTGGAGCACGAATCCCAACCCCCAGTTCACCCCGGGAAACGGCAACGGTGCCGCCTACCGGTCGTCCAAGGCCGCCCTCAACGCCCTCACCGTCTTCTACGCCCAGACGCTGGCCGAGGACGGCTTCAAGGTCAACGCGCTCGCCCCCGGCGTGCGGGCCACCGATCTCAACTCCCGGGCCGCGGCTGTCGGCGGCGACCCGGCCGAGGCGGCGCGCGGGGCCCTCCGCCTGGCCCTGCTGCCGGACGACGGCCCCACCGGTGGCTTCTTCTCCTGGGACGGAACCCCCGTGCCCTGGTGATCGGTGATCCGTCATGGGCGGCGTCGGGGACGGGTGTCCCGGCGGTGGGTCGTCCATGCCTGGCGGATCAGGCTCCGTACGGGACGATGGCGCCGGCGAGGTGGAGTGAAGGCGACACAGGCACAGGTCCCTCCCACGATCACGGAGCGTCGCAGCTCAGTGATCGTCAGAACCTGTGCCTGTCCTGCCACCGGGGCACCACCACCCCGTCTTGTCCGCGCGACCTCTCAGTCGTTGCTGTGCAGGACGTCGTTGAGGCCGTCCCAGACCGCGTTGTTCGGACGGGCCTCGACGGCTCCGGTGACCGAGTTGCGGCGGAAGAGGATGTTCGAGGCGCCGGAGAGCTCGCGGGCCTTGACCACCTGGCCGTCCGGCATGGTGACCCGGGTGCCGGCGGTGACGTACAGACCGGCCTCCACGACGCACTCGTCGCCGAGCGCGATGCCGACCCCGGCCTCCGCGCCGACCAGGCAGCGCTCGCCGATCACGATGCGCTCCTTGCCGCCGCCGGAGAGCGTGCCCATCGTGGAGGCACCGCCGCCGATGTCCGAGCCGTCACCGATGACGACGCCGGCGGAGATGCGGCCCTCGACCATGGACGTGCCGAGCGTGCCGGCGTTGAAGTTGACGAAGCCCTCGTGCATCACGGTCGTGCCGGAGGCGAGGTGCGCGCCGAGGCGGACCCGGTCGGCGTCGGCGATCCGCACGCCCTTCGGCGCCACGTAGTCCGTCATGCGCGGGAACTTGTCGACGGAGGTGACCTGGAGGTGCAGGCCCTCGGCGCGGGCGTTGAGCCGCACCTTCTCCAGGTCGTCCACGGCGACCGGGCCCAGCGAGGTCCAGGCGACGTTGGCGAGGTGGCCGAAGATGCCGTCCAGGTTCTGCCCGTGCGGCTGGACCAGGCGGTGCGAGAGCAGGTGCAGGCGCAGGTAGACGTCGTGGGCGTCGAGCGGCTTGTCGTCCAGGGATCCGATGACCGTGCGCACGGCGACGACCTCGACCCCGCGGCGGGCGTCGACGCCGATGGCCTTGGCGGCGCCCTCGCCGAGCAGGTTGACGGCCTGGTCGGGGCCGAGCCGCTCGGTTCCGGCGGGGCCGGGCTCGGCGGTGAGCTCGGGGGCGGGGAACCAGGTGTCGAGGACGGAACCGTCGCCGGCGATGGTGGCGAGGCCGGCGGCGACGGCGCCGGTGGTACGGGTGGAAGTCGTGTCGGTCATGACCAGAAACCTAACCGGACCGGGGCCGCGCGGGCGAACCCGTCCCAGCGTCCGGGCGGCGCGCCGCCGGACCGGGCCCCTCGGCCACCACCGCCGTCCCGGCCGGCACGGAAAGCCGCCGGGCCGCGAGCACCGCGCACCCCGCCGCACAGGCGAGCACCACGCAGGCGGGCCAGAGCAGTCCGGGCGCGGCGGCGTACAGGGCACCGCCGAGGGGCGGAGCCAGGACCTGGCCGCTGATCGAGGCTCCCGCGTACAGGCTCTGGAAGCGGCCCTGCGCGTGGGCGGGCGCCTGGTCGGCGACGTAGGCCGTGGCGGGGGTCTTGTACAGGATCTCGCCGAGGGTGAGGGAGACCATCATCAGGATGGCGTACCCGGCCCCGGCACCCGGGATCAGCAGCGCGTACCCGGCCGCGACCAGCAGCAGTCCGGCGCCGATGATGCCCAGCGGGGCGCGGGCGCGCAGGGCGTGGGCGGCGGGCAGTTCCAGGCAGAGGATGACCCCGCCGTTGACGGCGATGAGCCAGCCGTAGAACGCGGTGCCGTGGCCGTGGTCCGCGAGGAAGACGGGCAGGGTGGAGTACTGCTGGCGGTAGACGACGTCCACGCAGACGATCGCGGCGAGCAGGACCGGCACGGCGGGCCGGGCCAGCAGTTCGCGCCACAGCCCCGGGGCGCCGGCCGGCGGGGGCGCGGGGCGGGAGTGCGCGGTGCCCCGGGCGGGGAGGATGCGGGCCGCGTAACAGGCGAAGAGCAGGGTGCCCACGCCGTCGACGAGGAACAGCCAGTCGTACGAGAAGCGGGCGGCGATCAGCGCTCCGGCGGGCGGTCCGAGGGTGAAGCCGCCGTTGGAGGCGAAGCGGGTCAGGGCGAAGCTCTGGCGCCGGCCGCCCTCCGGGACGGAGACGGCGATCAGTGCCGAGTTCGCGGCGCGCACGACGCCGCTCGCGTACTGGGCGAGCGGCAGCGCGGCGTACAGCGCGGCGAGCGGCAGCAGGGGCAGGGCCACGAGCACCGCACCGCTCACGCAGGCGCCGAGCAGCAGCATCCGGCGGTGCCCGTAGCGGTCGCCGAACCAGCCGCCGGTGAAGTTCCCCGCGACCAGACCGATGCCGCCGATGCCGGTGAGCAGCCCGGCCTGCGCGACGGAGAGCCCGCGCGGGCCCGTCAGATAGACGAAGAGGTAGACGAAGGTGAAGCTCACCACGGCGTTGATGAACGCCCCGAAGGCCAGCAGCCGCACCGTGCGCGGCACGCCTCTCAGTATCCCCATCCGACACCCTCCCCAGCGCAATCCGGCGGAACACCACCGGCGAAGCCAGTGAGTTCCTTTTGGGAACTGACTATGGCAGCATGGATTCCGCAGGTCAACGCGGCCCGATGGAGTTGAATGGCAGTCCCGGAGCACGAGGAGGCCCCATGCCCCAGCGCGTCAGCCAGGCCGACGCCGACTGCGCCATCGCACAGGCGCTCGACGTGGTCGGCGACTGGTGGACCCTGCTGATCGTGCGGGACGCGGCGCGCGGCGTGCACCGGTTCGACGCCCTCCAGCGCGAACTCGGCGTCTCCCGCAAGGTCCTGACGGAACGGCTACGGCTGCTGGTCGACGCGGGAGTGCTCTCCCGGGAGCCGTACCAGGAGCGGCCGGCGCGGTACGAGTACCGGCTGACCCCGCGCGGCCGCGCCCTGCTGCCGGTACTGATCGCGCTCCAGGACTGGGGCGACGCCTGGGTGATGGGAGACGGGGAGACGATGGCGACCACGGAGGAGTCCTCGCGGGAGGCCGCACGCGTGCACGCGCTGCGCGGGACGCGCGTGCCGGAGCTGACCCTGCCGGGCGCGGACGGTGACCGCCGGGACCCGGTCGCCACCACCCCGTACACCGTTCTGTACTTCTTCCCCGGTGCCTACGCCCGCCAGGAGTCCTATCCCCCGGGCTGGTCCGGCATCCCCGGCGCCCGCGGCTGCACGCTCGAATCGTGCACCTACCGCGACCGGCTGTCCGACTTCACGGCGGCGGGCGCGAGCGTGCACGGCGTCTCGACGCAACGCCCCGACGAACAGGCGGCCTTCGCCGAGGCGGAGCGCCTGCGCTTCCCGCTCCTGTCCGACGCCGACCTGGAGCTGACCGCCGCGCTGCGGCTGCCGACGTTCCGCGCGGGCGGGGTCGTCCGCGCCAAGCGGCTGACCCTGCTGGTGGACCGAGACCGCACGGTCCGCGACGTGCAGTATCCGGTCACCGACATCGAGGACAGCGTGCGAGCGGCCCTGGCGGCGGCGCGGGACGCGGGAAGTCGCTGACCCATGCGGGGGGTAGCCCCCGACGAGGCCGGGAGCATCCGCCAATGCGTGCCGGTGCGCCTCCGCATGGCGTCCGGCGACGAGCAGGCGACCACCGAGAACACCGACCGCCGCCGCGCGGCACTGGCCGGGAACGGCGTGCACGCCCCGGTCGTCGATCTCGGCACGGCCGACCATCACGGCTCGCGCCACCCGGGGTCCACCGTGACGGCCACCCCGCGCATCGTCCGCTGGTTCGCCGGACCGACCCTGCGCTGAGGGGGCTTCAGCCCGCGACCCGCCCCAGCATCTCGCGCGCGTACGCCTCGTCGTACGCGCCGCCCGTGAGCAGCACCTGGATGCAGATGCCGTCCATCAGGGCGACCAGGGCGCGCGCGGTGGCCGGGTCCGTGCGGGGGCGGAGCAGCGCGGTCACGCCGTCGGTCCACTCGGCGGCGACCGGGCGCAGCGCGGGCCTGCGCACGGCGGCGAGATACAGCTCGTACTCCAGCTCGGCCCGGCCGCGTCCGCCCGCGAAGAACTCCCCGAGCAGCCGGGCGAGTTCGGCGGCGAGGTCCGCGTCCGGGTCGGCGAGGGCGGGGCTTTCGCGCAGGACGGCGGCGAAGTTCTCGTTGGTCCGGCGCAGGGCGGCGACCAGCAGTTCGTCCAGCGAGGCGAAGTGGTACGTGGTCGACCCCAGCGGCACATCCGCCTCGGCGGCGACGGAGCGGTGGCTCAGCCCGGCGATGCCCCGCTCTCCGACCACCCGGAGCGCCGCGTCGATGATCCGGTCGCGCCGCTCGGGGTCGTAGCGGCGGGCCATCAGTGCGCCCCGCCCAGGTTGAGCACCACCACACCGGCGATGACCAGCAGGATGCCGAGCGCCTTGAGCAACGTGGCGGACTCGCCCAGGAAGAACATCCCGATGAGCGCCACGGCCGCGGTGCCGACGCCCGCCCAGATCGCGTAGGCGGTGCCGACGGACAGGGTCTTGAGGGTCTGGGCGAGCAGCGAGAAGGCCAGCAGATAACCGGCGACGGTGATCAGGGACGGCCAGAGCCGGGTGAATCCCTCGCTGTATTTCATGGCGGTCGTCCCCGCCACCTCCGCCGCGATGGCCGCGGCGAGCAGTCCGTATCCCATGTGTACAAGTGTACGCAACGCCTTGCCGCTAC
Organism: Streptomyces sp. NPDC041814; assembly: GCF_055590565.1. Taxonomy (NCBI): domain Bacteria; kingdom Bacillati; phylum Actinomycetota; class Actinomycetes; order Kitasatosporales; family Streptomycetaceae; genus Streptomyces; species Streptomyces sp. NPDC041814. The sequence goes on from NZ_JBVJAM010000001.1 coordinate 123,442, forward strand.
CGTGGTCCGTTCAGCACAGATCGAACAGACGGGCGGGAGCAGCAGTGGCGCAGGACGCAGGGTGGGGCGGCTGGGGCGGCGGAGGCTGGATGCCGCCGAAGCCGGGGGTCATACCCCTGGGGCCGTTGAAGCTCGGGGACATATTCAACGGCGCGTTCTCGACGCTGGGCCGCTACGGCAAGCAGCTCTTCGCGGTGGGGGCCGCGCTGTACGGCGGCGCGCTGGTCGTGGTGGGCGTGGCGGTCGCCGTCGCCTACGGGGCGGTCTCGGACCATCTCGACCGGCTGTTCGACCTGGACGAGGGCGAGAGCGCCGCCTCGGGAGACGTGGTCCCGGTGCTGGTGGCGTTCGGCGTGGTCGCGCTGCTCGGGCTCCTCGCGATGGTGATCGCCTCGGCCGTGGTCTACGCGGCGGTGCCGGCGGTCCTCCAGGAAGCGGTACTGGGCCGCCCCACGACGTTCTCCGCGGTCTGGCGGCGGGCCTGGGCGCGGACGCCCGCGGTGATCGGCACGCTCCTGCTGACCGGGCTGATCACGATGGTGCCGATGGTGCTGGCGGTGGGCGCGCTCACCGCGGGCATCATCGCCGCGGTCGCCACGGACGGCGGCGGGGGCGCGGTGACGCTGATCGTCGTGGGCGCGGTCTGCTTCCTCGCCCTCGTCCCGCTGGTCCTCTGGCTCTGGGTGCGGATGTCGCTCGCCCCCTCGGCCGCCGTCTTCGAGAACCAGGGCCCCATGGCGTCGCTCCGCCGCTCGGCCCTGCTGGTGCGCGGCGACTGGTGGCGGATCTTCGGCATGATGCTCCTCGCGAGCCTCATCGCCTCCGCGGTGAGCTACATCATCCAGCTGCCGTTCAACTTCCTCGGCATGTTCACCGGCGCACTCGGCAGCACCACCGTGGACGACAACACGCACCCGGCCGCGATCATCACCGCTCTCGGCGGCTACCTGGTCCTCGCGGCGCTCGGCCAGCTCGTGGGCCAGCTGATCGTCGCCGTGTTCCCGCCGCTGGTGACGGGCCTGCTGTACGTGGACCGGCGCATCCGCACCGAGAACCTGGCCCCGGTCCTCACCGAGGCCGCCGCCGTGCCACCGCCGTACACGCCCTAGTCGGTCAGCTTCTCCTTCGGACGCAGTACGCAGAACTCGTTGCCCTCGGGATCGGCCAGCACCACCCACGTCACGTCCGACGGCTGGCCGACCTCGATGCGCCGGGCACCGAGCCCGATCAGCCGCTCGACCTCGGCGGCCTGGTCGTCCGGGGAGAGGTCGATGTGCAGCCGGTTCTTGACCGCCTTGTCCTCGGGCACGGGCACGAAGCAGATGCCGGGCAGCGCCGTCTCGTCGGCACCGATGACGATCTCGTGCGCGTCCTCGTAGAGCACCCGCCAGTCCAGGGCGGCACACCAGAAACGCGCCTGGGCGGGGAGATCGTGGGCATCGACGGCGAGCTGGTAGAAGCGAAGAGCCATGGACAGAGTCTGCCCGGCGCGCCCCGTGCCCACAACGCCGAAACGGCCCCGGCGGAAGCCGGGGCCGTTTTCAGGTCGTACGCGTCGTACGCGGATGCTCAGACGTTGAAGCCGAGCGCGCGCAGCTGCTCGCGACCGTCGTCCGTGATCTTGTCGGGCCCCCACGGCGGCATCCAGACCCAGTTGATCCGGAGCTCGTTGACGATGCCGTCCGTCGCGGACTTCGCCTGGTCCTCGATGACATCGGTCAGCGGACAGGCCGCGGACGTCAGCGTCATGTCGAGGGTGGCGATGTTGGCGTCGTCGATGTGGATGCCGTAGATCAGCCCCAGGTTGACGACGTCGATGCCCAGCTCGGGGTCGACCACGTCGTACAGCGCTTCGCGGACCTCCTCCTCGGAGGCGGGCTTGGTCGTCACGGTCTCGTTGTCGCTCATGCGGTCTTCCCTTCGGACAGCGCCTGCGCCGTCGCGTCCTTCCACGCCATCCAGCTCAGCAGCGCGCATTTCACCCGGGCCGGGTACTTGGAGACACCGGCGAACGCGACCGCGTCCTCCAGCACCTCCTCCATCGCGTCGTCGGGCTCCAGCTGCCCCTTCGACTGCATCAGTTCCAGGAACGCGGCCTGGATCTTCTGCGCCTCGGCCAGTTCCTTGCCGACCAGCAGGTCGTTCAGCACGGAGGCGCTGGCCTGGCTGATGGAGCAGCCCTGGCCCTCGTAGCTCACGTCGGCGATGGTCTCGCCGTCGTACCGCACCCGCAGCGTGATCTCGTCACCACACGTCGGATTGACGTGGTGCACCTCGGCGTCGCCGTCCCGCAGACCGCGCCCGTGCGGGTGCTTGTAGTGGTCCAGGATCACTTCCTGGTACATGGAATCCAGCTTCACGAGTCAATCCCCAGCCGCGTCTAGGCGAAAAAATTCCGGACGTGTTCCAGGCCGTCCACCAGGGCGTCGACCTCGGCGGGCGTGGAGTACAGATAGAACGACGCTCGCGTCGTCGCAGGAATTCCGTACCGCAGGCAGACCGGGCGGGCGCAGTGGTGGCCGACCCGGACCGCGATGCCCTGTTCGTCCAGCACCTGCCCCACGTCGTGCGGATGGATGTCGCCGAGCGTGAAGGAGATCGTCGCGCCGCGGTCCTCCGCGGTGGCCGGGCCGATGATCCGCAGGTCCGGCACCTCAAGGAGGCGCTTCACCGCGTAGGCGGTGATGGCCTGCTCATGGCGGTGGATGTTCTCCATGCCGATCGCCGAGAGGTAGTCCACGGCCGCGCCGAGGCCGACGGCCTGGGCGATCGGGGGCGTACCGGCCTCGAACTTGTGCGGCGCGGGCGCATAGGTCGAGGAGTGCATCGACACGGTCTCGATCATCTCGCCGCCGCCCAGGAACGGGGGCAGGTCCTCCAGGAGCTCCTGCCGTCCCCAGAGCACGCCGATGCCGGTCGGACCGACCATCTTGTGACCCGTGAAGGCCACGAAGTCGGCCTGGAGCGCCTGCACGTCGAGCACCATGTGCGGGGCCGCCTGGGAGGCGTCGACGCAGACGAGCGCACCGACCTCCTGGGCGCGGCGGACGATCTGCTCGACCGGGTTGTGCGTGCCCATGATGTTCGAGACCAGCGTGAAGGAGACGATCTTCGTCTTCTCGGTGATGACCTCGTCGATGTTGGACAGGTCGAGCCGGCCGTCGTCGGTGATGCCGAACCACTTCAGCTTCGCGCCCGTGCGCTGCGAGAGCAGCTGCCAGGGAACGATGTTGGAGTGGTGCTCCATCTCCGTGGTGACGATCTCGGTCTCGTGGTCGACCCGGTAGGGCTCGTCGGCCCAGCCGAGCATGTTGGCCACGAGGTTCAGCGACTCCGAGGCGTTCTTCGTGAAGATGACCTCGTCGCGGCTGGGCGCGTTGATGAAGGCGGCGACCTTGTCACGGGCGCCCTCGTACAGCGCCGTGGCCTCCTCCGCGATCGTGTACACGCCCCGGTGCACATTGGCGTTGTGGCGCTCGTAGTACTCGTTGAGGGCGTCGAGGACCTGGCGCGGCTTCTGCGAGGTCGCCGCGCTGTCCAGGTACACGATCTTCTTGCCGTCGTGGACCGTGCGGTCCAGGAGGGGGAAGTCCTTGCGGATCGCCTCGGTGTCGAGGAGGCCCGGCAGATATGTCACGCGGCAGCGCCACCCTTCACGTATGCCTCGTAGCCCTCGTTCTCCAGCTTGTCGGCCAGCTCGGCGCCGCCGGACTCGGCGATCCGGCCGTTGGCGAACACGTGCACGAAGTCGGGCTTGATGTACCGGAGGATCCGGGTGTAGTGCGTGATCAGCAGGGTGCCGACCTCGCCGGTCTCGCGGACCCGGTTGACGCCTTCGGAGACGATGCGCAGGGCATCGACGTCCAGACCGGAGTCGGTCTCGTCCAGGATGGCGACCTTCGGCTTGAGGAGCTCCAGCTGAAGGATCTCGTGGCGCTTCTTCTCACCGCCGGAGAAGCCCTCGTTGACGTTGCGCTCGGCGAAGGCCGGGTCCATCTGGAGCTGCGCCATCGTCTCCTTGACCTCCTTGACCCAGGTACGCAGCTTGGGCGCCTCGCCGCGGACGGCGGTGGCGGAGGTACGCAGGAAGTTGGAGACCGAGACACCGGGGATCTCGACCGGGTACTGCATGGCGAGGAACAGGCCGGCGCGGGCCCGCTCGTCCACGGACATCTCCAGGACGTCCTCGCCGTCCAGGGTCACCGTGCCGCTGGTGATCGTGTACTTGGGGTGGCCTGCGAGGGAGTACGCGAGGGTGGACTTGCCGGACCCGTTGGGGCCCATGATGGCGTGGGTCTCGCCCTGCTTCACGGTCAGGTCGACGCCCTTGAGGATCTCCTTCGTGGCGTTGTCGGCCTCGACGGAGACGTGCAGGTCGCGGATTTCAAGCGTTGCCATGGGTGACTCAGGACTCCTGGGTGACGGAGACGAGCACATCGTCCCCTTCGATCTTGACGGGGTATACGGGGACGGGGCGCGTCGCGGGAAGGCCGGACGGCTTGCCGGTGCGGAGGTCGAAGCTCGATCCGTGCAGCCAGCACTCGATCGAACAGTCCTCGACCTCGCCCTCGGACAGCGAGACGTTCGCGTGCGAGCAGATGTCGTTGATCGCGAACACCTCGCCCTCGGTGCGGACGACGGAGACCGGCGTGCCGTCGAGCTCCACCCGCTTGGGGGTGTCGTCCTCCAGCTCGCTCAGCGCACAGGCTTTGACGAAGGCCATCAGACCGACGCCTCCAGCTCGGCCTCGATCTTGTCGAGCAGCCGGGCCTCGACGTCCGGCAGACCGATCTGCTGGACCAGCTCGGCGAAGAAGCCGCGGACGACGAGGCGGCGGGCCTCCTCGGCCGGGATGCCCCGGGACTGGAGGTAGAACAGCTGCTCGTCGTCGAAGCGGCCGGTCGCGGAGGCGTGGCCGGCGCCGACGATCTCGCCGGTCTCGATCTCCAGGTTCGGCACGGAGTCGACCCGCGCGCCGTCCGTGAGGACCAGGTTGCGGTTCATCTCGTAGGTGTCGGTGCCCTCGGCGGCGGCCTGGATGAGCACGTCGCCGATCCACACCGCGTGCGCCTCGTCGCCCTGGAGCGCGCCCTTGTAGGCCACGTTCGACTTGCAGTGCGGGGTGTTGTGGTCGACCAGGAGGCGGTGCTCCTGGTGCTGGCCCTTGTCGGTGAAGTAGAGGCCGAACAGCTCGGCATCGCCGCCGGTGCCCGCGTAGGCGACCCGGGGGTGCAGCCGGACCACGTCGCCGCCGAAGGTGACGACGACGGACTTGAAGGAGGCGTCCCGGCCGACCAGCGCGTTGTGCTGGCCGACGTGGACCGCGCTCTCGTCCCAGTCCTGCACGGAGACGACGGTCAGCTTGGCGCCGTCGCCCAGGACGTAGTCGACATTGGCGGCGAGCACCGCGTCACCGGTGTGGTCGATGACGACGACGGCCTCCGCGAAGGCACCCAGCTCCACGACCTGGTGGCCGTAGGCGACACCGCCCTCGCCGTGCACGGCGATCCGGATCGGCTCGCTCAGCACGGCCTCCTTGGGGACCGTGACGACGTGCGCCTGCTCGAAGGAGGAGTACGCCTGCGCGGCCACCCGGTCGACCGGCTTGCCGGCCCTGCCCAGCCGGGCGTCGTCGCGGCCGACGGTCTCGACCACGACGCCCGCGGGGGCCTCGACGGCGACCTTCACACCGCTGCCGGTGGCGGCGGCGGTGCCGTCGTGCAGGCCGCGCAGCCGCTCCAGCGGGGTGAACCGCCACTCCTCCTCACGGCCGTGCGGGACGGGGAAGTCCGCTACGTCGAAGGACGGGGGTGCGCTCATGCGCGTGGCGACGGTCGACTCCGCGGCCACCGCGATGGAACCGGCGGTGGTGGACCCCGCGGGGATGTTCTGAGCCTCAGCCATGGCTGTCGTAGTGCTCGCTTTCTCAGTCAAGAACTCTTCGAGGACGTGTTCGGCGGCGTACTAGCCGACCGAACCCTCCATCTGCAGCTCGATCAGCCGGTTGAGCTCCAGGGCGTACTCCATCGGGAGCTCCTTCGCGATCGGCTCGACGAAGCCGCGCACGATCATCGCCATGGCCTCGAACTCGGTCATGCCGCGGCTCATCAGGTAGAAGAGCTGGTCCTCGGAGACCTTGGAGACGGTCGCCTCGTGGCCCATCGACACGTCGTCCTCGCGGACGTCGACGTACGGGTAGGTGTCGGACCGGGAGATCGTGTCCACGAGCAGCGCGTCGCAGAGGACGTTGGACTTCGCGCCCGGCGCGCCCTCACCGATCTCGATCAGGCCGCGGTAGGAGGTACGCCCGCCGCCTCGCGCCACCGACTTGGAGACGATGTTGGACGAGGTGTTCGGGGCCATGTGGACCATCTTGGCGCCGGCGTCCTGGTGCTGGCCCTCGCCCGCGAAGGCGATGGACAGGGTCTCGCCCTTGGCGTGCTCGCCCATCAGGTAGACGGCCGGGTACTTCATGGTGACCTTGGAGCCGATGTTGCCGTCGACCCACTCCATGGTCGCGCCCTCGTAGGCCACGGCGCGCTTGGTGACCAGGTTGTAGACGTTGTTCGACCAGTTCTGGATCGTCGTGTAGCGGCAGCGGCCGCCCTTCTTCACGATGATCTCGACCACCGCGGAGTGCAGCGAGTCGGAGGAGTAGATCGGGGCCGTGCAGCCCTCGACGTAGTGGACGTAGGCGTCCTCGTCCACGATGATCAGCGTCCGCTCGAACTGGCCCATGTTCTCCGTGTTGATACGGAAGTAGGCCTGGAGCGGGATGTCCACGTGGACACCCTTGGGAACGTAGATGAAGGATCCGCCGGACCACACGGCCGTGTTCAGCGACGCGAACTTGTTGTCGCCGACCGGGATGACGGTGCCGAAGTACTCCTTGAAGAGCTCCTCGTGCTCCTTCAGCGCGGTGTCGGTGTCGACGAAGATGACGCCCTGCTCCTCCAGGTCCTCGCGGATCTGGTGGTAGACGACCTCGGACTCGTACTGCGCGGCGACACCGGCGACGAGGCGCTGCTTCTCCGCCTCCGGGATGCCGAGCTTGTCGTAGGTGTTCTTGATGTCCTCGGGCAGGTCGTCCCAGGACGCGGCCTGCTTCTCCGTGGAGCGGACGAAGTACTTGATGTTGTCGAAGTCGATGCCCGACAGGTCCGAGCCCCAGTTCGGCATCGGCTTCTTGCCGAAGAGGCGGAGGCCCTTGAGCCGCAGCTTCAGCATCCAGTCCGGCTCGTTCTTCTTCTCCGAGATGTCGCGGACGACAGCCTCGGAGAGGCCGCGCTTGGCCGCCGCGCCTGCCTCGTCGGAGTCGGCCCAGCCGAATTCGTACGTGCCCAGGCCTTCGAGCTCAGGGTGGGCAGTCTCCGTGGGGAGCGTCATGCGGGGTTCCTCCCGGCCGTGCTTGCAGATGCTGAATCGGTGGTCTGTGGGGTGGGGTGTCCGCTGCGCGGAATGTACGTCGTGCACACCCCGTCGCCGTGGGCGATGGTGGCCAGACGCTGCACATGGGTCCCCAGGAGGCTGGAGAAGATCTCCGTCTCCGCCTCGCACAGCTGCGGGTACTGCTCGGCGACATGCGCGACCGGGCAGTGGTGCTGGCACAGCTGCTCACCCTGCTGCGGGCCCGGCGCGCTGCGCGCCGTAGCAGCGTACCCGTCGGCGGACAGCGCCTTGGCCAGCGCCTCCGTACGCGCCTCGGGGTCCGCGGCCTCGATCGCCGCGCGGTAGGCCGCCGACTGCTCGGCGGTCCTGGCCCGGGCGAACGCCATGACCGCTTCCTCGCCCGCGGTCTCGGCGATCCAGCGCAGAGCGTCCGCGGCGAGCGTGTCGTAGGACTGGTCGAAGGCGTCCCGGCCGCAGTCGGTGAGGGCGAACACCTTGGCCGGACGGCCCCGGGTCCGCGCCCCGTACACCCGCTGCTCGCGGGCCTCGACCACGCCGTCGCAGGCGAGCGCGTCGAGATGGCGGCGCACGGCGGCCTGGGTGAGCCCCAGCCGCTTCGCCAGCTCCGCGACGGTGGACGGGCCGTGGTCCAGGATGGACCGCGCGACGCGGTTGCGCGTCGAGCGCTCACCGGTCGCGAGTTCCTCCTGAGGAGCCTCGCCCGCGTATTTCACAACGCCATTGTTGCGTAATTCCTCCGGCCGTGACAACCACGGTCCGAAACGATCAATGGTGCCCTCCATCACTTAGGGTCACCTAATCAAGCCCCGGGGCCGGGGACCGGCGGACGGCTGCCTAGACTCATTCGCCATGAACAGCGAGCCCCGCCCGGCCGTCCGGATCAGCGGCCTGGTGAAGCGGTACGGCGCCAAGACCGCGGTGGACGGCCTCGACCTGGAGATCCCGGCCGGCGCGGTCACCGCCGTGCTCGGCCCCAACGGCGCCGGCAAGACCACCACCATCGAGACCTGCGAGGGATACCGCCGCCCCGACGGCGGGACCGTCCGGGTCCTCGGCCTCGACCCCGTCGCCGACGCCGCGCGACTGCGCCCCCGGATCGGCGTGATGCTCCAGTCCGGCGGGATCTACTCCGGCGCCCGCGCCGACGAGATGCTCCGCCACATGGCGAAGCTGCACGCCCACCCGCTCGACGTCGACGCCCTGATCGAACGCCTCGGCCTCGGCTCCTGCGGCCGGACCTCCTACCGCAGGCTCTCCGGCGGCCAGCAGCAGCGGCTCGCCCTGGCCATGGCGGTCGTCGGCCGGCCCGAGCTGGTCTTCCTGGACGAGCCCACCGCGGGGCTCGACCCGCAGGCCCGCCGCTCCACCTGGGACCTGGTCCGGGAGCTGCGCGCCGACGGCGTGAGCGTCGTGCTCACCACCCACTTCATGGACGAGGCGGAGGAGCTGGCCGACGAGGTCGCCGTCATCGACGCCGGCCGGATCGTCGCCCAGGGCTCCCCCGAGGCCCTGTGCCGGGGCGGTGCCGAGAACACCCTGCGCTTCACCGGCCGCCCCGGGCTCGACCTCGGCTCACTGCTCAAGGCGCTGCCCGACGGTACGCAGGCGGACGAGCTGAGCTCCGGCACGTACCGCATCACGGGCGACATCGACCCGCAGCTGCTGGCCACCGTCACCTCCTGGTGCGCGCAGCACGGCGTGATGCCCTCCGGCATCTCCGTCGAACGCCACACCCTGGAGGACGTCTTCCTCGAACTGACCGGCAAGGAGCTGCGCGCATGAGCGCCGGTACGTACACCCCCCGGCCGGGCGCCGCCCCGCTGCCGCGCATGATCGCCGCGCAGACCGCGCTGGAGACGCGGATGCTGCTGCGCAACGGCGAGCAGCTGCTGCTGACCGTGGTCATCCCGACGCTGCTGCTCGTGCTGTTCAGTGCCGTGGACATCGTGGACACCGGCGCGGGCGAGCCGGTCGACTTCCTGACGCCCGGCGTGCTGGCCCTGGCCGTCATGTCGACCGCCTTCACCGGCCAGGCCATCGCCACCGGATTCGAGCGGCGCTACGGGGTGCTCAAACGGCTGGGCGCCTCACCGCTGCCCCGCTGGGCGCTGATGACCGCGAAGACGCTGTCCGTGCTGGTCACCGAGATCCTTCAGGTGGTCCTGCTGACGGTGATCGCCTTCGCGCTCGGCTGGTCGCCGCACGGCAGCCCGTTCGCAGTGCTGCTGCTCCTGGTGCTGGGGACCGCCGCCTTCTCCGGGCTCGGGCTGCTGATGGCCGGGACGCTGAAGGCGGAGGCGACGCTCGCCGCGGCGAACCTGGTCTTCCTGCTGCTCCTGGTGGGCGGCGGGGTGATCGTGCCGCTGGAGAAGTTCCCGGACGCGGTCCAGACGGTACTGGGCCTGCTGCCGATCTCGGCCCTCTCGGACGGGCTGCGGGACGTCCTCCAGCACGGCGCCGGAATGCCGTGGGGCGACCTGGGCATCCTCGCGGTCTGGACGGTGCTGGGGCTCGGCGCGGCGGCCCGTTTCTTCCGCTGGGAGTGAGGCCGCAAACGCGTTCCGTCGCCGTTACGCGTAACTCGTCCCCCTCGTGAAAGCTTGCACAAGCGGCGTCCTACCATGGTGCGCGTGCCCAAGCTGACCCGAGCCGAAGTCGCTCAAGCCCTGCGCAATCCGCTCCTGTACATCGCCGAGCGCTGGACGCCCGAGCCCCGGACGGTACGCCGCGCGGCCATGTCCGCGGTCGTGATGGCCGTCGTCATCGTCGTGACCGGCGGCGCCGTCCGGCTGACCGGCTCCGGCCTCGGCTGCCCGACCTGGCCGAAGTGCACCGACGAGAGCCTGACGGCGACGAGCGCGATGGGCTTCCACGGCGCCATCGAGTTCGGCAACCGGATGCTCACGTACGTGCTGTGCGCGGCCGTCGGCTGGGCGATCATCGCGGCCCGTTCCGCGAAGCCCTGGCGGCGCGGCGTCACCCGGCTCGGCTGGGTCCAGTTCTGGATCGTGATGGGCAACGCGGTTCTCGGCGGCATCGTCGTGCTCGTCGGGCTGAACCCGTACACCGTCGCCGCGCACTTCCTGCTCTCCACCGCGCTGCTCACGGTCGCCCTGATGACCTGGCAGCGCACCCGCGAGGGGGACGAGGCACCGCGCCCGCTGGTGGGCAAGGCGGTCGCACAGCTGGCCTGGCTGCTGGCCGTCGCGGCGGGGCTCCTGATCGCCGTGGGCACGGTGGTCACCGGCGCCGGGCGGCACGCGGGCGACTCCAGCGACGTCCACCGCATCCCGGTCGACTGGAAGATGGTCGCCCAGCTGCACGCGGACCTGGCCTGGGTCGTGGTGGCGCTGACCGTCGCGCTCTGGTTCGTCCTGAAGGCCGTGGACGCGCCCGTCGGGCCGCTGCACCGGACGCGTGAGCTGTTCCTGATCCTGATGGCACAGGGCGTCATCGGCTATGTGCAGTACTTCACCGACACCCCGGAGATCCTGGTCGGACTGCACATGTTCGGCTCGTGCCTGGTGTGGATCGGAGTCGTCCGCGTACTGCTGTCGCTGCGGGAGCGGCCGGTGGCCGCCGCCGGGGTGCCGGCACCGGTGGTCGAGCAGGCGGAGCCCGCCGCGGCCGGCTGACCCGGGCAGGCACACGAACGGACCGGGGCTCCCGCTCCACGGCTCTACGCCGCCGGAGCGGGAGCCCCGGTCCGTTCGTGGTTCCTCAGGCCGCGTTGGACGGGCCGCCGACCTGGATCCCGGCCATCCGGCTCCACTCGTACGGGCCCGTGCGCACCTTCGCCGCGAACTCGCCGTCGAAGGACTCGTGGAGCGTGATCCCGGACTTCCGCGCGGCGCTCTCGGCGATCTCGTACGAGGGTGCGACCAGGTCGCCCCAGTCGCCGTCGTCGCCCACCAGGACGATGCGGGCGCCCATCTGCCCGAGGTAGGCGACCTGCCCCTCGGCACCGCCGTGCGCCTTCGCGAAGGCGCCGATCTGCTTGGCCAGCCGGGCCGCCCTGCGCTCCGCGCGCGCCGCCCGCCTGCCGTCCACCTGCTGGGTCTCAGCCTCTGCCGTCTCTGCCATGGACAGGATGCTACCGGCGGGTAGATCAACCGGCGACGGGCGGGGAGCGTGGCATCGGCCACGCTCCCCGCCCGTCGGACGGAGCAGGGGTTCTACCGCAGGAAGGGGTCCACCGCCACGGCGACGAAGAGCAGCGACACATAGGTGATCGACCAGTGGAACAGCCGCATCTCCTTGAGCTTCGCGCCCGTCACCCCGGCCTTGGCCCGGCTGAGCAGCGCGTGCGCCTCCCAGAGCCAGAAGCCGCCGGTCAGCAGCGCCACGGCCGTGTAGAACCAGCCGGTGTAGCCCAGCGGGGTGAGCAGCAGCGAGACGGCGACCATCACCCAGCTGTAGGCGACGATCTGGCGGGCCACCACCCGGTTGGACGCGATGACCGGGAGCATCGGGACGCCTACGCGCGCGTAGTCGTCCTTCACCTTCATCGACAGCGGCCAGTAGTGCGGCGGCGTCCAGAAGAAGATGACGGCGAAGAGGATCACCGCGGCCCAGGACATCTCGTTCGTCACGGCGGACCAGCCGATGAGGACCGGCATGCAGCCCGCGATGCCGCCCCAGACGATGTTCTGCGCGGTGCGGCGCTTCAGCAGCATCGTGTAGATCACGACGTAGAAGAGCAGGGCTCCCAGCGACAGCGCCGCCGACAGCCAGTTGACCAGCAGCCCGAACCAGACCGTCGAGACCACCGCGAGGGTGATGCCGAACGCCAGGCACTCGCGCGGGCTCACCATGCCGGTGACCAGCGGGCGCTGCGACGTGCGGTCCATCAGCGCGTCGATGTCGCGGTCGATGTACATGTTCAGTGCATTGGCACCGCCGGCGGACAGGTAGCCGCCGATGGTGGTAGTGAGCACGAGCCACAGGTCGGGTACACCCTGAGCGGCCAGGAACATCACCGGAACAGTGGTGATCAGCAACAGCTCGATGATCCGAGGCTTGGTCAGTGCCACGAATGCCTTGACACGGGCCCCGAATGGGCGTTGGCCCCCTGGGCTCGGAGTCAAGGCGACCCCTGCGGGTCGGGACTCGACGGCCGTCACGCACACCCCTGACAGAGAAATCCCAGCAAGCTCCGGGCGTGAGGGCCCAGTGAAGACTTGCGCGAACCCGACCACTGTAGACGTTGGGGGCAGGCCGCCCTTCGCGGGGGTGGGGTCGTGTTGATGTGGCGCGGACGGCCGCCGGGGACCGCCTCGTACGCACGAGTGACGCACTGGTGTCGCAGGGTTCGCGCGACCCGCTTCCGGGGTGCTCGCAACCGCGCCCCGGGCCGCTCTTCGGAGCGCCCAGGAGTGGGTCTCCGCGCTCATCGGAGAAGCCCATCGGTGAGCCCTTCCGCTCATACGGGAGGCGGATTCCACGGGCCGCCCGCACCCTGGTAGGAGCCGGAAAACACGGGTACGGACGGGGGTAGGCTCGACAGCATCCGGTGCGGTCACAGTCACCGGTCTACAACAGTTGGAGAGGAGCCCTGACTCAGGGTGAGCACCAAGCCGACCACCACAGACCTCCAGTGGACCGAATTGGACCAGCGGGCCGTGGACACCGTCCGCGTCCTCGCCGCGGACGCCGTACAGAAAGTCGGAAACGGCCACCCGGGCACGGCCATGAGCCTGGCTCCCGCCGCTTACACCATCTTCCAGAAGGTGATGCGGCACGATCCGGCGGACGCGGACTGGACCGGCCGCGACCGCTTCGTGCTCTCGGCGGGCCACAGCAGCCTGACCCTGTACATCCAGCTCTACCTGGCCGGCTACGGCCTGGAGCTGGACGACCTGAAGTCGTTCCGCACCTGGGGCTCCAAGACCCCGGGGCACCCGGAGTACGGCCACACCACCGGGGTCGAGACGACGACCGGCCCGCTGGGCCAGGGCGTCGCCAACGCCGTGGGCATGGCCATGGCCGCCCGCTACGAGCGCGGCCTGTTCGACCCGGAGGCGGCCCCCGGCACCTCCCCGTTCGACCACATGGTGTGGGTCGTCGCCGGTGACGGCTGCCTCCAGGAGGGCATCTCGGCCGAGGCGTCCTCGCTGGCCGGCCACCAGAAGCTGGGCAACCTGGTCCTGCTGTGGGACGACAACCACATCTCCATCGAGGGCGACACGGAGACCGCGGTCTCCGAGGACACCGTCAAGCGCTACGAGGCGTACGGCTGGCACGTCCAGCGCGTCGACCAGCTGCCCAACGGCGACCTGGACCCCGAGGGCCTCTACCACGCGCTGCTGGCCGCCAAGGCCGAGACCGAGCGCCCGTCGTTCATCGCGGCCCGCACGATCATCGCCTGGCCCGCCCCGCACGCCCAGAACACCGAGGCCTCGCACGGCTCGGCACTCGGCGACGACGAGGTCGCCGCGACCAAGAAGGTGCTCGGCTTCGACCCGGAGAAGAGCTTCGAGGTCGCCGACGAGGTCATCGCGCACACCCGCCGCGCCCTGGACCGGGGCCGCGAGGCGAAGGCCGAGTGGGAGAAGGGCTTCGCCGCCTGGCGCGCCGCCAACCCCGAGCGCGCCGCCGACTTCGACCGCATCGCCGCGGGCGAGCTGCCCAAGGGCTGGGAGGACAGCCTGCCGGTCTTCGAGACGGGCAAGGGCGTCGCCACCCGCGCCGCGTCCGGCAAGGTGCTCCAGGCGCTCGGCGGGATCATCCCCGAGCTGTGGGGCGGCTCCGCCGACCTGGCCGGTTCGAACAACACCACGATCGACAAGACGTCGTCGTTCCTCCCCGCGGGCAACCCCCTGCCGGAGGCCGACCCGTACGGCCGCACGATCCACTTCGGCATCCGCGAGCACGCCATGGCCGCCGCGATGAACGGCATCGCGCTGCACGGCAACACGCGCATCTACGGCGGCACCTTCCTGGTGTTCTCCGACTACATGCGCAACGCCGTGCGCCTGTCCGCGCTGATGCACCTGCCGGTCACCTACGTGTGGACGCACGACTCGATCGGTCTCGGCGAGGACGGTCCGACCCACCAGCCGGTCGAGCACCTGGCCTCGCTGCGCGCCATCCCGGGCCTCAACGTCGTGCGCCCGGCCGACGCCAACGAGACCGCCATCGCCTGGCGCGAGATCCTGCGCCGCTACACCAAGGTCTTCGGCAAGGGCGCACCGCACGGCCTCGCGCTGACCCGCCAGGGCGTGCCGACGTACGAGGCGAACGAGGACGCGGCCAAGGGCGGCTACGTGCTCTTCGAGGCCGAGGGCGGCTCGCCGCAGGTCGTCCTGATCGGTACCGGCTCCGAGGTCCAGCTCGCCGTCGAGGCGCGCGAGGAGCTCCAGGCGGCCGGAATTCCGACCCGCGTGGTCTCGATGCCGTGTGTCGAGTGGTTCGAGGAGCAGGAACAGGGTTACAAGGACTCCGTCCTCCCTCCGTCGGTCAAGGCACGCGTGGCCGTCGAGGCGGGCATCGGTCTGACCTGGTACCGGTACGTGGGAGACGCCGGCCGGATCGTCTCGCTGGAGCACTTCGGTGCGTCGGCGGACGCGAAGGTCCTGTTCCGCGAGTTCGGCTTCACCGGCGAGAACGTCGCCGCCGCCGCCCGGGAATCCCTCGCCGCCGCCACGCGCTGACCGGTATACGACTAGTAGGAGATGCATTTCTCATGACAGACGCACTCAAGCGCCTCTCCGACGAGGGCGTGGCGATCTGGCTCGACGACCTCTCGCGCAAGCGGATCACTTCGGGCAACCTCGCCGAGCTCATTGACGAGAGCCACGTCGTGGGGGTCACGACCAACCCCTCGATCTTCCAGAAGGCCATCTCGCAGGGCGACGGTTACGACCAGCAGCTCACCGACCTCGCGGCCCGCAAGGTGACCGTCGAGGAAGCGATCCGCATGATCACCACCGCGGACGTCCGGGACGCGGCCGACATCCTGCGCCCGGTCTTCGACGCGACGGACGGCCAGGACGGCCGGGTCTCCATCGAGGTCGACCCGCGTCTGGCGCACGACACCACGGCCACGGTCGCCGAGGCCAAGCAACTGGCCTGGCTGGTGGACCGCCCGAACACGCTGATCAAGATCCCGGCGACCAAGGCGGGCCTGCCCGCGATCACCGAGACGATCGGCCGGGGCATCAGCGTGAACGTCACGCTGATCTTCTCGCTGGAGCGCTACCGCGCGGTCATGGACGCCTACCTGGCGGGCCTGGAGCAGGCGAAGGCCGCGGGCCTGGACCTCTCCAAGATCCACTCGGTGGCGTCCTTCTTCGTGTCCCGTGTGGACACCGAGATCGACAAGCGCCTGGACGCCATCGGCGGCGACGAGGCCAAGGCCGCGAAGGGCAAGTCCGCCCTGGCCAACGCCCGTCTCGCCTACGAGGCGTACGAGGAGGTCTTCGCCGGTGAGCGCTGGGCCGCCCTGGACAAGGCGCACGCCAACAAGCAGCGTCCGCTGTGGGCCTCGACCGGTGTGAAGGACCCGGCCCTCAAGGACACCCTGTACGTGGTGGACCTCGTCGCGCCGAACACGGTCAACACCATGCCGGAGGCGACTCTGGACGCGGTGGCGGACCACGGAGAGATCACCGGCAACACCGTCGCCGGTGCGTACGACCAGGCCCGCGCCGACCTCGACGCGATCAAGAAGCTCGGCGTCGACTACGACGACGTCGTGCAGGTGCTGGAGGACGAGGGCGTCGAGAAGTTCGAGACGGCCTGGAACGACCTGCTCAAGTCGACCGAGGCGGAGCTGCAGCGCCTCGCCCCCTCGAAGGGCTGACCACTTTGTCTGGTGTTCCCGGAGCCAACCCGCTCCGTGACGCCCAGGACCGACGGCTCCCGCGCATCGCGGGGCCGTCGGGCCTGGTCATCTTTGGCGTCACGGGCGATTTGTCCCGTAAAAAGCTGATGCCCGCCGTCTACGACCTGGCCAACCGCGGCCTGCTGCCGCCGGGCTTCTCGCTCATCGGTTTCGCGCGCCGCGACTGGGAGGACGAGGACTTCGCCCAGGTCGTCCACGACGCCGTCAAGGAGCATTCCCGTACACCCTTCCGCGAAGAGGTCTGGCAGCAGCTCAGCCAGGGCATGCGCTTCGTGCAGGGCAACTTCGACGACGACGTGGCCTTCGAGACCCTGAGGGCCACGATCGAGGAGCTGGACAAGGCGCAGGGCACGGGCGGCAACTTCGCCTTCTACCTGTCCGTCCCGCCGAAGTTCTTCCCCAAGGTCGTCCAGCAGCTCAAGAAGCACGGGCTGGCCGACCAGAAGGAAGGCAGCTGGCGCCGCGCCGTCATCGAGAAGCCGTTCGGCCACGACCTGAAGAGCGCGCAGGAGCTCAACCAGATCGTGCACGACGTCTTCCCGCCGAACGAGGTCTTCCGGATCGACCACTACCTCGGCAAGGAGACCGTCCAGAACATCCTGGCGCTCCGCTTCGCCAACACGATGTTCGAGCCGATCTGGAACCGCAGTTACGTCGACCACGTGCAGATCACGATGGCCGAGGACATCGGGATCGGCGGCCGGGCCGGCTACTACGACGGCATCGGCGCCGCCCGCGACGTCATCCAGAACCACCTGCTCCAGCTGCTCGCGCTGACCGCGATGGAGGAGCCCGGCTCCTTCCACCCGAAGGCCCTGGTCGCCGAGAAGCTCAAGGTGCTCACGGCGGTGGAGCTGCCCGAGGACCTGGGCAAGCACACCGTGCGCGGCCAGTACACGCACGCCTGGCAGGGCGGCGAAGAGGCCGTCGGCTATCTGGAGGAGGACGGCATCGACCCCAAGTCGAAGACCGACACCTTCGCCGCGATCAAGCTGACGATCAACAACCGCCGCTGGGCGGGCGTGCCGTTCTACCTGCGCACCGGCAAGCGGCTCGGCCGCCGGGTCACGGAGATCGCGGTCGTCTTCAAGCGCGCCCCGTACCTGCCGTTCGAGTCCGGCGCCACCGAGGAGCTGGGCGGGAACGCCCTGGTCATCCGGGTGCAGCCGGACGAGGGCGTCACGGTGCGGTTCGGCTCCAAGGTGCCCGGGACCTCGATGGAGGTCCGGGACGTCACGATGGACTTCGCGTACGGCGAGTCCTTCACGGAGTCCAGCCCGGAGGCGTACGAGCGGCTCATCCTCGATGTCCTGCTCGGCGACGCCAACCTCTTCCCGCGCCACCAGGAGGTCGAGCTCTCCTGGAACATCCTCGACCCGATCGAGGAGTACTGGGACAAGCACGGCAAGCCCGCCCAGTACCCGGCCGGCACCTGGGGTCCGGCCGAGGCGGACGAGATGCTCGCACGCGACGGACGGAGCTGGCGCCGGCCATGAAGATCGATCTCACCGAAACCACGTCCAGCAAGATCAACCAGGCGCTCATCTCGGCCCGGCGCGCGGTCGGCGCCCCGGCGATCGGGATGGTCCTCACCCTCGTCATCGTCACCGACGAGGAGAACGCCTACGACGCGCTGAAGGCGGCAAGCGACTCCTCGCGGGAGCACCCCTCGCGGATCATCGCCGTCATCAAGCGCCTCAGCCGTTCGCCGCGCACCCGCCGCGACGCGCGGCTCGACGCCGAGATCCGGGTCGGTTCCGACTCGGGCTCCGGCGAGACCGTGGTGCTGCGGCTCCACGGCGAGCTGGCCAACCACGCCCAGTCGGTCGTGCTGCCGCTGCTGCTCCCGGACGCCCCGGTGGTGGCGTGGTGGCCGCAGGACTCCCCCGCCGACCCGGCGAAGGACGCGCTCGGCGCGCTGGCCCAGCGCCGGATCACCGACACCTACTCGGCCGAGCACCCGCTGGACGAGCTGGCGGTGCGCGCCGCCACGTACCGGCCCGGTGACACGGACCTGGCTTGGACGCGCATCACGCCGTGGCGTTCGATGCTGGCCGCCGCGCTCGACCAGCAGCCGGCGGAGGTCGTCTCGGCCACGGTCGAGGGCGAGTCGGACAATCCGAGCTGCGAGCTGCTGGCCATGTGGCTCGCGGACCGGCTCGGCGTCCCGGTGGAGCGCACCACGTCCGGCGGTCCCGGTCTCACGGCCGTCCGGATGGTCACCAAGAGCGGCGACATCGTCCTGGACCGGGCCGACGGCTCGCTCGCCACGCTCTGCATGGTGGGCCAGCCGGACCGCGCGGTGGCGCTCAAGCGGCGCGAGACGGCGGAGCTCCTCGCGGAGGAGCTGCGGCGGCTCGACCCGGACAACATCTACGAGTCGACCGTGAAGTTCGGTGTGGACCGCCTCCACAAGGCGGGTTCCGGCGAGTCTGCGAAGGCGCCGGCGCAGGCCCCGGCCCCCGCCGCGAAGAAGGCCGCCCCCGCGAAGAAGGCGGCCGCGAAGTGACCGGAGTCCCGCAGCTCGTCGTGCACCGCGACAAGGAGCTGATGGCGCAGGCCGCCGCGGCCCGGCTGATCACGAAGATCGTGGACGCCCAGGCCGCGCGCGGCGACGCGTCGGTGGTGCTCACCGGCGGACGCAACGGCAACGGCCTGCTGGCCGCGCTCGCCGCCGCGCCCGCCCGGGACGCGGTCGACTGGTCGCGGCTGGACCTGTGGTGGGGCGACGAGCGGTTCCTGCCGGAGGGCGACCCGGAGCGCAATGTCACGCAGGCCCGCGAGGCCCTGCTGGACGCCGTGCCCCTGAACCCCTCGCGGGTGCACGTGATGCCCGCGTCGGACGGCCCCTACGGCCCGGACGCCGACGCCGCGGCCGCCGGGTACGCGGCCGAGCTGGCGGCCGCCGCGGCCCCGCAGGACCACGGCCCGGTGCCGGAGTTCGACGTGCTGATGCTGGGCGTCGGCCCGGACACGCACGTCGCCTCGCTCTTCCCGGAACTGCCCGGGGTGCGGGAGACCGAGCGCACCGTCGTAGGTGTGCACGGCGCCCCCAAGCCGCCGCCGGTCCGGGTCTCGCTGACGCTGCCCGCCATCCGGGCGGCGCGCGAGGTGTGGCTGCTGGCCGCGGGCGAGGACAAGGCGGAGGCGGTCGCCATCGCCCTGTCCGGGGCCGGCGAGATCCAGGCTCCGGCGGCCGGTGCGTACGGCCGGGCCCGCACGCTGTGGCTGCTGGACGCGGCGGCGGCCTCCCGCCTCCCGCGCGCCCTGTACCCCCCGGCCTCCGCCTGACCGGCCGTCAGCGGGGTTGCCCTCGGGCCCGGTTCGTCCTTCGGGGCGGGCCGGGCCCGGCGTCTTTCCCGCGGTGAAGCGTGAAAGGCTCGGCCCCATGCGTATCGGAACCGTGGTGATGGGCGCGTCGGACGTGGCGCGGGCGGCGGCGTTCTGGAAGGCGGCCCTGGGTTACGTGGAGCGGGAGCCGGCCGGCGACGACTGGGTGGTCCTGGTCCCCGCCGAGGGGCCGGGCACCGGGCTCGCCCTCGGCCGCAGCGACTCCCCGGTGCAGGAGGTGCCCCGGGTCCACCTCGACCTGTACACGGAGGAGCAGGACGCCGAGGTGGCCCGGCTGCTCGCGCTGGGCGCGGCGGAGGTCGACTGGGAGCTGTATCCGGAGGACCCGGACTTCGTGGTGCTGGCGGACCCGGAGGGCAACCGCTTCTGCGTCATCGACACGACGCACGGCTGAGGGGCCCCGCCCGAAAAGGCGGGGCCCCTCGGGACCGGGGCTCAGCGCCCCCGCAGCTCGCGGTAGGTGGAGACGAGCGCGGCGGTCGAGCTGTCCAGCTGCTCGCCGCCCTTGCCCTCGGTCAGGACGGGCTCGATCTTCTTGGCGAGGACCTTGCCGAGCTCGACGCCCCACTGGTCGAAGGAGTCGATGTTCCAGATGGCGCCCTGGACGAAGACCTTGTGCTCGTACAGCGCGATCAGCTGGCCGAGGACGGACGGGGTGAGCCGGTCGGCGAGGATCGTCGTCGTGGGGTGGTTGCCCCGGAACGTCTTGTGCGCCACCAGCTCCTCGGGGACGCCCTCGGCACGTACCTCGTCGGGCGTCTTGCCGAAGGCGAGGGCCTGGGTCTGGGCGAAGAAGTTGGCCATCAGCAGGTCGTGCTGGGCGACCAGGCCGGGCAGCAGGTCCTCGACCGGCTGCGCGAAGCCGATGAAGTCGGCCGGGATCATCTTCGTACCCTGGTGGATCAGCTGGTAGTAGGCGTGCTGGCCGTTGGTGCCGGGGGTGCCCCAGACGACCGGCCCGGTCTGCCAGTCGACGGGGTTGCCGTCGCGGTCGACGGACTTTCCGTTGGACTCCATGTCCAGCTGCTGGAGGTAGGCGGTGAACTTGGACAGGTAGTGGCTGTAGGGCAGCACCGCGTGCGACTGGGCGTCGAAGAACGCGCCGTACCAGACGCCCAGCAGGCCGAGGAGCAGCGGGGCGTTCTCCTCGGCCGGGGCGGTGCGGAAGTGCTCGTCCACGAGGTGGAAGCCGTCGAGCATCTCGCGGAACCGCTCCGGGCCGATGGCGATCATCAGCGAGAGGCCGATGGCGGAGTCGTACGAGTAGCGGCCGCCGACCCAGTCCCAGAACTCGAACATGTTGGCCGTGTCGATGCCGAAGTCCGCGACCTTCTCCGCGTTGGTCGACAGCGCGACGAAGTGCTTGGCGACGGCCTCCTGACCGGCCCCCAGGCCGGTGAGGAGCCAGTTGCGGGCGGAGGTGGCGTTGGTGATCGTCTCGATCGTGGTGAAGGTCTTCGAGGCGATGATGAACAGCGTCTCGGCCGGGTCGAGGTCGCGGACGGCCTCGTGCAGGTCGGCGCCGTCCACGTTGGAGACGAAGCGGAGGGTGAGCGAGCGGTCCGTGAAGGAGCGCAGCACCTCGTAGGCCATGGCGGGGCCCAGGTCCGAGCCGCCGATGCCGATGTTGACGATGTTCTTGATGCGCTTGCCGGTGTGGCCGGTCCACTCCCCCGACCTGACCCGGTCGGAGAACGCCGCCATCTTGTCGAGCACCGCGTGCACCGCCGGGACCACGTTCTCGCCGTCGACCTCGATGACGGCGTCGCGCGGGGCGCGCAGCGCGGTGTGCAGGACCGCCCGGTCCTCGGTGGTGTTGATCTTGTCGCCGCGGAACATGGCGTCGCGCAGACCGAACACGTCGGTGGCCGCGGCCAGTTCGCGCAGGAGGGTCAGCGTCTCGTCGGTGACGAGGTGCTTGGAGTAGTCGATGTGCAGGTCGCCGACCCGGAGCACGTACCCGGATCCGCGCGCCGGGTCCGCGGCGAAGAGCTCGCGCAGCGATGCGCCTCCCTGCTTCTCCCGGTGCCCGGCCAGGGCCTGCCACTCGGCCGTCTGGGTGAGCCGTGTGCGGCTCCCTGCGTGCTTGTCGGACGCGTTCATGTCGGACTTCTGCCTTCTCTCGTACCTGCGTACGGACGGTGCCCCGCGATATGCCTCCCAACCTAATTGATCAGGACGAATCTCTTCCTCCCTGTCCAGGTCGTGGCGGTCGACGACACCGGGCCCGCCCCTCGGGAGGGCGGGCCCGGTGTTCCGGTCAGCTCGGTGCGGGGGTCACTTCCGGGCGGCCAGCGCCCTGTCGACTCCGGCGTTCGGCGAGCCGAGGCCGGTGACCGTGTCGTAGCCCGGTCCCGCGGTGCACTCGGCACCGCAGTAGCCGTTGCCGCCCGCGGTGATGTCGCGCAGCGCGCCACCCAGGCCGTAGACCGCGGCGTGGGCGGTGTCGCCCGCCGGGCCCGCCACGGCGAGCGGCTGCTTGCCGGCGGCGGCCCTCAGCTGGTCGGTGGCGGCGATGATGCCCGCCCAGACCGGCGACGAGAGGCTGGTGCCGCCCACCTGCATCCAGGTGCCCTTGCCCGTGGCCGAGGTGTAGACGGCGACGCCGGTGTTGGGGTCGGCCACGAAGCTGACGTCCGGGGTGGCCCGGTACGCGGACGGCTGGACGCCGTCCTGGTACGCGGGGCGCGGCTCGAAGTAGCTCAGTCCGCCGCCGGTGGACGCCCACGCGGTCTCGCTAGTCGTGTTGCCTTCGGCGTCGAGCACCAGCTTCGTACCGCCGATGGCGAGGGCGTACGGGTTGGTGCTGGAGTAGCCGGCGGGGTAACCGAAGTCGCCGGTGGACTGGGTGCACACCGAGTCGGTCAGCTTGCAGTGCTTGTCGTAGAAGGACTCCTCGGAGTACTCCGACATGCCCCAGCTGTTGTTGACGGCCGCCGGGTGGTACGAGGCGGCGACGTCGATGGCCTTCGACAGGGCGGACGCCGTGGCGTCGGCGGCCTCGACGAGCACGATCTTCGCCTTGGGGGCGACCGAGTGCGCCCACTCGATGTCGAGGGCCGCCTCCTGCGCCCAGCTCGTGTTCGCGGCGGGCTTCTCACCGGTCGCGTAGACCTGCTCGAAGTCGAAGCAGTCGGTGCCCTCGGCGACGGTGTCGCAGGTCTGCGGCAGCCCGAAGTGCTCGGCGAAGTGGTTCAGGTCGGCCTTGGCGCTCGGGTAGTCGTAGCCGACGGTGATCGCCACGGTCTGACCGGCGCCGTCGCCGGTCAGACCGAGGCGGGTCCGGATCTGCTGCGGTGTGTAGCCCCTGGTGACCTCGTCGGCGTTGGCGCCGGCGGCCGGGGTGCTGGAGTGGATGTCGATGGACGGGGTGGCCCGGCCGATGGGCAGGGTCGGGGTCTCGACGGGGGCGACCTCGGCCGGGGCGCCGGCCTTGGCCGAGCGGGCGGCAGGGGCCTTGGCGGCTCCGGCCGCGGGGGCGTCAGTGAGCTCCAGGACGGAGACGCCGTGCTGGTAGCTGTCGATCGCGTAGGTGTTGTCGCCGTATCCGCCGACGTTCTGGCTGAGGGCGTAGCCGCTCCAGTCGCGCTGGAGCGCGATCAGGTCGGTGGCGTCGTCCCCGTCGAGGTCGGCCGGCACCACGCTTCCCGCCGCGAGAGCGAACTCCCTGATCACGGGGTTGACGTACCCGCCCGCCTTCTTCTCGAACGGCTGGCCGTACCCGAGGAAGCCGAGGGCCCCGGCGACGAAGGTCTCGTCACCGCTTCCCGTCGTGGCGAACGTGCCCTGGTACGGGAACGCGAGGATGCGCACCAGGTAGGGCTCGCCGCCCTCGGCCGGGTGGACGATCGCCGCGTGGGGAAGCAGCTCGACCAGGCCGTGGCGCGCCGACGCGGCGAAGTTCAGGAAGGTCGCCGAACCGGGAGAGCTGTAGTTGGTCAGCACCTCGCCGGTGCGCCCGTCGACCGTCTGCACGAGGTGCGTGACCGTGGACGGCTGGTCGCCGCCCCAGGCGAAGGCGACGGCGTGGCCGTCGGCGCCCGGGATGTTCTTGTCGGCGAAGACGCCGGACTGCTGCTCGATCCAGGTGGCGGCGAGGCCCTGGGGCTTCATGCTCCAGATTTCGGATCCCTTGGCCGCGTCGAGTGCCACCGCGGTCGGCGCCGGGTCACTCGCGCCGGTACCGAACGCCGTGCGGACGCCGCCGTACTCCAGGTAGATCCGGCCGTCGGCCGTGGCGGGCACGGAGTAGACGACGGTCTTGCCGGCCGTGCCCTCGGGGCGGTAGCTCCAGACCCGGCGGCCCTCGGCGGTGTACGCGGAGAGCTCGTCGCCTGAGGCGATGACGTGCCCGTCGGCGACGGCGACTCCGGCCTGGAAGGTGCCGGTGTTCACGTCGGAGAGCGGCTTGCCGTCCTTCGGCGTGAGGACCGCGAAGCCGTGCGAGGTCGCGGCGACGATGCGCTGCGCCGCACGGCCGCGGCTGTCCGTCACCGTGTCGAGCGTCAGCTCGCGGATCGAGGCGCTGAGCGGCTGCTTCCACAGGATGCGGGGGCTGGTGCGGTCCATGGTGCGGCCGTCCAGGGCGAAGACGCCCCGGCTCTGTCCGCCGACGACGATGTCCTTGACGCCGTCGCCGTTCACGTCCGTGGCCACGCCGGTGTAGGCGTCGCCGAGGAGCGGCAGCGGCTCGGCGTCACCGTCGGAGCCGACCGTGTACGCCGTGAGGTCGTAGCCCACGGTCAGCATGGAGCCCCGGTAGGGCGTGACCTGGCTGCCGACGACGGCACCCTCCTTGACCCACCGGGTACGGCCGCTGGTCGCGTCGATCGCCACGAGCTGGCTGTGCTCCGGCCCGTCGGTACGGGTACGGGTCTGGGCGACCGGGTCGGCGACGGCCGCGTAGACCTGGCCCCGGCCGTCCGGGTCGACCGTCAGCGACAGGGCCGGGGCGTTGGGCCGGCCCACGGTGCTGCGGGTGCGGTAGGTCCACGTGGTGCGGCCGTGCTCGTCCCAGCCGGAGACCGAGCTCGTGCCGTCGGTCAGGTCGGCGTTGATGCCGAGTTCCGCGACGGCGTAGCGGGCCTGCTTGCCGTGGGCGTCCTCGTTGACGACGAACGCCTCGGGGACGGTGTTGTCCCGGGAGGTGAGGACGGACCGCTTGCCGGTCCTGACGTCGACGGCCGTGAGGTCCCAGCGCACCGCGTCCAGCGGGTCGTTCTGCTCGGCGACCAGGACCCGGTCGGAGCCGGGGTCCTTGTGCACGATGCGCGGGTAGCCGGGCGTCTTCACATCGGTGAGGACCTTGCCCTCGCCGGTGTCGAGCACCATGACGTGGCCTGCGGCGGGCCGGGGGCTGCCCAGGCCCATCGGGGTGTCGGTCCAGGAGACGGCGACCCTGCCCCGGCCCATGGTCTCGATGTCCGACCAGAGGGCGAAGGGGGCCTTGGTGCTGTACGTCCAGGCGGTGCGGCCGGTGACCGCTCCGCGGGCGCCGCTCTCGAAGGCGTACGCGATGAGGGAGCTGCGGCTGTCGCCGGCCTCGGCCACCGGGTTGTTGCCCCAGTCCGGTCCGGTGACGTTCGCCGCGATCAGCTTGCCGTCCTGGGCGCTCAGCGAACCGACGTACCCGGGCAGCAGCTTGTGCCACAGCATGGCGCCGGAGCGGCCGTCGAGCAGCGAGACGAAGGTGCCCGAGGAGAGCTGCGAGCCGGGGCTGGTGAACGGGCGGGCCGGGGAGTCGCCGACGCTGTAGGCGACCGCGATGTCGTCCACGCCGTCGTGGTTGAAGTCGCCCTGGGCGAAGGGGTGGGAGCCGCTGAGCGTCGGCTGGTACGGGTTGTACCCCTGGTGCAGGACCGGGCTGAACTCCTCCGGCTGGTAAGCGAGTTCCGGCTTGACCTGCCAGTCCGTGAACAGCGAGTGGCTGGTGCGCTGCCACACGGGGGCGCCGTCGGCGTCGTAGCGGGTGACCGCCCCGCCGCTGAAGATGCCCACCCAGTCCTGCGTGCCGCCGAGGGCCAGGGTGCTGGCGGCGCCGCGCGGGGTCTCCCAGCTCGCCTTCGTCTTCAGCGCCTTGGCGGTGCCTTCGGCGGGGGCGGCTGTTCCGCCGCTCTGCTCACCGGTCCCGGTGGGCTCGTCCCGGGTGCCGGAGCCGGCCTCCCGGGCGGCGGCGACCAGGCCCGGGGTGCCGTCGCTGCGCTGGGTGTACTGCTTGCTGAGGGCCGCGAGGGCTCCGGCGGTCAGCCGGACGGGCCGGTCGCTGCCGGGGTCGGCCTGGGCCGAGGGGGTGCTGAGCAGGGCGCCCGCCGTGGCGAGCACGGCCGCCAGGCAGGCCGAGCGTATGCCCGGTGACCTGCGCCGTAGGGGACTCAGTCGTATGGGACTCATCAGAGGGGTGGACTCCACGTGGGTGCTTCGGGGGGTTGTCCGCACTCTTTCAAGGGCCCGTCATGGGGACGAGGGTTACGCGTGGCCGGTCCCGGTCAACAGCCGGTCCCGGCCACGGGGTAGCGTCCGGGGGCACATCCGGTTGAGTCCGGGGAACCCCGGGGCGACGAGGAGGCGGACATGCTGGAGCCGGTCGGGCTGGACGAGGGCGCGGAGCGCACCTACCGGCTGCTGCTGCACCGCCTCGGCCTCTCACCGCAGGAGCTGGCGGACGCGCACGACCTGACGCCGCATCAGGCACGGCAGTCGCTGGACCGGCTGGTCGCGTCCGGGCTCGCCACGGTCACCGGACGCCCGGCGCGCTACACGGCGATCGACCCGCGCCACGGCCTCACCGCCCTGATCCGCGCCCGGCAGTCCGAACTGGACGCCGCCGCGTCCGCGTTGGAGTCCTACGCGGCGGAGTACCACGAGCGCGTCCTGCGCACCGACCCCCGGCGCCTGGTGGAGGTGATCGAGGGCCCGACGGCGGTCGGCGACCGGCTGCGCGGCCTCATCGCCGGCGCCGAGCAGGAGATCCTGGCCTTCGACGCCCCGCCCTACCTCTCCCAGGCCTCGCGGGTGTCGGACATGGAGCGCGACGCCCTGGCCCGGGGCGTGACCGTACGGGCGGTGTACGAGGCCGAGGTGCTGAGCCTGCCGGGGCGGGCGGAGCCCGTGAAGGAGCTGGCCGCGCTCGGTGAGCAGGCCCGGATCGTGCCCCGGGTGCCCTTGAAGATGGTGATGGCCGACCGGCGGGCGGCGATGATCCCGCTGACGTCGAACGAGGAGTCCGTGCGCACCGCCGCGGTCCTGGTCCGGCAGTCCCGGCTCTGCGACGCCCTGGTGGAGCTGTTCGAGGCCAAGTGGCTCCAGGGCGCCCCGGTCTTCGCCCCGGCCCCGACGGCGGACCGGCCGGACCTCTCCCCCGCCGAGCGGGCGCTGCTGTCCCTGCTGAACTCGGGTTTCAAGGACGAGGCGATAGCGCGGCAGCTCGGGGTGAGCGAGCGGACCCTGCGGCGGCGCACGGCGGAGCTGGTGGAGCGGCTGGGCGCGACGAGCCGCTTCCAGGCCGGGGCGCAGGCGGTGCGGCGGGGCTGGCTGTAGACACGAGGGAGCCGGGCGCCGGGGTGGCGCCCGGCTCCCTCGAAGGTCCGGCTGTGGTCAGATCTCGCCGCGGAGCTTCGCCAGGGCCTCGGCGAGGATGGCCTCGCCGTCCGCGTCGCTGCGGCGCTCGCGTACGTACGCGAGGTGCGTCTTGTACGGTTCGGTGCGCGGCGGGTCGGGCGGGCTCTCCGGGTCCTGGCCGGCCGGGAATCCGCAGCGCGGACAGTCCCAGGTGTCCGGTACCTGCGCGTCATGGGCGAAGCTGGGCTGAGTCTCGTGCCCGTTCGAGCACCAGAAGGAGATGCGGAGCCGTGGCGCGGACTCGCCGCGCTCGGCCTCCCCCATCGGCCCCGCCCCGACCCGGCTTCCCCGGATCGCGTTGCCACTTGCCACGGTCGTAACTCCCTGCGTGATGGTGCTCGAAGATGCCCCAGTCTACGTAAGGCCCAACGCGCGTCCAGTGAAAGGAGTTACACCGTCACCGGGAAACGCGTGCCGCGGGTCAGTTGTCCAGCTTGATGAGCAGACCAAGCACCACGATGCACGCGAACCAGCCCAGACCGACCACGACGGTGATGCGGTCGAGGTTGCGCTCGGCGACCGAGGAGCCGCCGACGGAGGACTGCATGCCGCCACCGAACATGTCGGAAAGACCGCCGCCCTTACCCTTGTGCATCAGCACCAGCAGCATCAGCAGCAGGCTGAAGACGATCAGGGCGATCTCGAACCCCAGAATCACGGCTGGTCCCTACTTTCCGGAAATACCGACTGCGTGTGCGAACAACGGGGGCCGGGAGGTCGCCCTCCGCGGCCCCCGCAAGGGTACGACGGATCCGCGCTACCGCATACTCACTGGTCGCGGAAGCGGACGATCTTGACGAACTCGTCCGCGTCGAGCGCCGCGCCGCCGATGAGGGCGCCGTCGACGTCGGGCTGGGCCATGATCGCGGCCACGTTGCCGGACTTCACCGAGCCGCCGTACTGAATGCGGACCGCGTCGGCCAGCTCCTGCGAGTACAGCTCGGCGAGGCGGACGCGGATCGCACCGCAGACCTCCTGCGCGTCCTCCGGGGTGGCGACCTCGCCGGTGCCGATGGCCCAGACCGGCTCGTAGGCGACCACGATGGACTCGGCCTGCTCGGCCGGGATGTCCTTCAGGGCGCCGTCGAGCTGCGCGAGGGTGTACGCGACCTGGTCGCCGGCCTTGCGGACGTCCAGGCCCTCACCGACGCAGAGGATCGGCGTCAGGCCGTGCTTGTACGCGGCCTTCACCTTGGCGTTGCAGACCTCGTCGGTCTCGCCGTGGTACTGGCGGCGCTCGCTGTGGCCGATGGCGACGAAGGTGCACTTCAGCTTGGCGAGCATGGGGCCGGAGATCTCACCGGTGTACGCGCCGGAGTCGTGCGCCGAGATGTCCTGGGCGCCGTACTTGATCTTCAGCTTGTCGCCGTCGACCAGCGTCTGCACGGAGCGCAGGTCGGTGAAGGGCGGCAGGACGGCGACCTCTACGGCGTCGTAGTCCTTGTCGGCCAGGGCGAAGGCGAGCTTCTGGACGTGCGCGATGGCCTCAAGGTGGTTGAGGTTCATCTTCCAGTTGCCCGCCATCAGCGGGGTGCGAGTGGTCATGAAAGGTCAGTCCTCCAGAGCGGCGAGGCCGGGAAGCGTCTTGCCCTCAAGGTATTCGAGGCTGGCGCCGCCACCGGTCGAGATGTGTCCGAACGCGTTCTCGTCGAAGCCCAGGATGCGGACCGCGGCGGCGGAGTCGCCACCGCCGACCACGCTGAAGCCCGAGGAGTCGACAAGGGCCTGGGCGACGGCCCGGGTGCCCTCGGCGAAGTCGGGGTGCTCGAAGACGCCCATCGGGCCGTTCCAGAAGACGGTGGCCGCGTCGGCGAGCTTCGATGCGTAGAGCTTGTTGGTCTCCGGACCGTTGTCCAGGCCCATCTGCCCGGCCGGCATGGCGTCGGCGGCGACGGTGTCCGGGTGGGCCGGGGCCTTGGTCTTCAGGTCCGGGAAGGCGGGGGCGACGACGACGTCGACGGGGAGCACGAACTCCACGCCCTTCGCCTCGGCGCGCCGCAGGTACTCCTGGACCGCCGGGATCTGGTCCTCCTGGAGCAGCGAGCTGCCGACCTCGTGGCCCTGGGCCTTGAGGAAGGTGTACGCCATGCCGCCGCCGATGAGGATGCGGTCGGCGCGCTCCAGCAGGTGGTCGATGACGCCCAGCTTGTCGGAGACCTTGGCGCCACCCAGGACCACCGCGTAGGGGCGCTGGACGTCCTCGGTGAGCTTCTTCAGGACGCCGACCTCGGTGGCGATGAGGTCGCCGGCCGCGTGCGGGAGGCGGGCCGGGAGGTCGAAGACCGAGGCGTGCTTGCGGTGGACGGCACCGAAGCCGTCACCCACGTACAGGTCGGCGAGCTCGGCGAGCTGGTCCGCGAAGGCGCCGCGCTCGGCGTCGTCCTTGGAGGTCTCGCCGGGGTTGAAGCGGAGGTTCTCGATGACCGCGACCCGGCCGTCGGTGAGCGCGGCGACGGTGGCGCGGGCGGACTCGCCGACCGTGTCCGTCGCGAACGCCACGTCGGCGCCCAGCAGTTCGCCGAGCCGGGTGGCGGCGGGGGCCAGCGAGAACGCCGGGTCCGGGGCGCCCTTGGGGCGGCCCAGGTGCGAGGCGACGACGACCCGGGCGCCGGCCTCGGCCAGCTTGCGGACGGTCGGGACCACGGCGCGGATGCGGCCGTCGTCGGTGATGGTGCTGCCGCTGAGCGGCACGTTGAGGTCGGCGCGGACGAATACCCGCTTGCCGGCGACCCCTTCGGCGAGAAGTTCGTCGATCGTCTTCATCTGTCTGGACTCCTTGGAGGACGAGTGAGCATGCGAGGGGGCTCGAACAGCGCAGCGTCGCGCTGTTCGAGCCCCGTACTCACATCGAGATGCCTGCCGGAACGGCGGTGCTCAGAGCTGGCCGCCGACGAAGACGGTGAGGTCCACGAGACGGTTGGAGTAGCCCCACTCGTTGTCGTACCAGCCGAGGATCTTCACCGTGTTCCCCTCCTGGACCATCGTCAGGGAGGAGTCGAAGGTGCAGGACGCCGGGTCGCTGACGATGTCCGAGGACACGATCGGGTCCTCGGTGTAGTACAGGATGCCCTTGAGGTCGCCGTCGTCGGCGGCCTTCTTGAACGCGGCGTTGACCTCGTCCTTGGTGACCTCGCGCTGGAGGGTCACGACCAGGTCGGTGGCCGAGCCGGTCGGGACCGGGACGCGCATCGCGATGCCGTCGAGCTTGCCCTTGAGCTGCGGCAGGACCAGGGCGGTCGCCTTGGCGGCGCCCGTCGTGGTCGGGATGATGTTCTCGGCGGCGGCGCGGGCGCGGCGCAGGTCCGAGTGCGGGAAGTCCAGGATGCGCTGGTCGTTGGTGTACGCGTGGACCGTCGTCATGAGGCCCTTCACGATGCCGAAGTTCTCGTCCAGAACCTTGGCCATCGGGGCGACACAGTTGGTCGTGCAGGACGCGTTGGAGATGACGTGGTGGTTGGCCGCGTCGTACTTGTCCTGGTTGACGCCCATCACGATGGTGATGTCCTCGTCCTTGGCCGGAGCCGAGATGAGGACCTTCTTCGCGCCACCGGCGATGTGCTTCTCGGCGTCGGCCTTCTTGGTGAAGATGCCGGTCGACTCGATGACGATGTCGACGCCCAGCTCACCCCAGGGGATGTCGGCCGGGTTGCGCTCGGAGAGCACCTTGATGGTGTGGCCGTCGACGGTGATGGTGTCGGCGGTGTGGCTGACCTCTGCCTTGAGGCGACCCAGAATGGTGTCGTACTTCAGCAGGTGGGCCGTGGTCGCGGTGTCACCCAGGTCGTTGACAGCCACGATCTCGATGTCCGCACCCTGCTCCAGCAGCGCGCGGAAGTAGTTACGACCGATGCGGCCAAAGCCGTTGATGCCTACGCGGATCGTCACGAACCGATCTCCTCGTTAGGTACGCCGGTTTTCGACGCCGGCGAGTTGTATGGGATGTCCCCGACCGCCTCCGACCCTACCTCTCCGGAGCCGCCGGGGTGACATCGAGCGGCGCCGTAAGAACGCGGAAGGCCCGTACTCCCCAGTAGGAACACGGGCCTCCCGGCGCCCCGCGGCGTTCTCCGCGGCGGTTACGCAGCGTCAACGGCCGCGGGCCGGCGGGCCGTTCCCCTCGTCGGGGCCGTACCGCCGGTACGGCTCAGCCGACCAGGCCGTCGGCCAGCTCTTCGCTGAGAGTGGATTCCGTGCCGGGGATGCCCAGGTCCTGGGCGCGCTTGTCGGCCATCGCGAGGAGCCGGCGGATGCGGCCCGCGACCGCGTCCTTGGTCAGCGGCGGGTCGGCGAGGGCGCCCAGCTCCTCCAGCGACGCCTGCTTGTGCTCCATGCGCAGCCGCCCGGCGGCCGCCAGGTGCTCCGGGACCTCCTCGCCCAGGATCTCCAGGGCGCGGCCCACCCGGGCGCCCGCGGCGACCGCCGCCCGGGCGGAGCGGCGCAGGTTCGCGTCGTCGAAGTTGGCGAGGCGGTTGGCGGTGGCCCGGACCTCGCGGCGCATCCGGCGCTCCTCCCAGGCCAGCACCGATTCGTGGGCGCCGAGCCGGGTGAGCAGGGCGCCGATCGCGTCGCCGTCGCGGACGACGACCCGGTCCACACCGCGCACCTCACGGGCCTTGGCCGCGATGGAGAGCCGGCGGGCGGCGCCGACCAGGGCGAGCGCGGCCTCCGGGCCCGGGCAGGTGACCTCCAGCGAGGAGGAGCGGCCCGGCTCGGTGAGCGAGCCGTGTGCCAGGAACGCCCCTCGCCAGGCGGCCTCGGCGTCGCAGGTGGCCCCCGAGACCACCTGCGGGGGGAGGCCGCGGATGGGGCGGCCCCGGCCGTCGACCAGGCCGGTCTGGCGCGCCAGCTGGTCGCCGCCCGCCACCACCCGTACGACGTAGCGCGAGCCGCGCCGCAGCCCGCCGGGGGCCATCACGATGAGCTCCGAGCTGTGCCCGAAGATCTCCAGGATGTCCCGCTTGAGCCGGCGCGCCGCCATCGCGGTGTCCAGCTCCGCCTCGATCACGATCCGGCCGCTCACCAGGTGGAGGCCGCCCGCGAACCGGAGAATCGCCGAGACCTCTGCCTTCCTGCAGCAGGTCCGGGTCACGGGAAGCCGGGAGACTTCGTCCTTCACCGCCGGCGTCATCGCCATGGGCCGATCCTTCCATGCATCCGAAAAATACGGTCGTACGCGGCGGCCAACAGCTCCGGATCATGGATCGGAACGCCGTCGGGTGAGGCCACGGGCGCCAGCTCGACCGCGGCACCGAGCCGTTTGGCTGCGTCGGCGAGGGACTCGCGGTCGGGCACGGCGGCCTCGTCGGCCAGCACCACGTCCAGGGCGAGTTTAGGGGCGTGTCGTCCCAAAACCTCCAAATGACGCTGCGGTGAGAAGCCTTCTGTTTCACCGGGCTGCGGTGCGAGATTCAACGAGAGGACCTTTCGGGCCTTCGTCTCGATCAGGGCGTCCAGCAATTCGGGGACGAGCAGGTGCGGGATGACCGAGGAGAACCAGGAGCCCGGGCCGAGGACCACCCAGTCCGCGTCCCGGACGGCGGCGACCGCCTCGGGGACGGCCGGCGGGTCGGCCGGGACCAGGTGCACGGACTGCACCTCGCCCGGGGTGAGGGCGACGGTGGCCTGGCCGCGCACGGTGTCCACGTCCTCCGGGCGGTCCGGGTCGTGGCCCTTGACGAGGGCCTGGAGCTCCAGCGGCACGGCGGACATGGGCAGCACCCGGCCGTGCGCGCCGAGCAGCTTGCCGACCAGGTCCAGGGCCTGGACGTGGTCGCCCAGCTGCTCCCAGAGGGCCACGATCAGCAGATTGCCGACCGCGTGCTCGTGCAGCTCGCCCTTGGACTGGAAACGGTGCTGGATGACCTGCGCCCAGGTCTGGCCCCACTCGTCGTCGCCGCACAGGGCGGCCAGCGCCTTGCGCAGGTCGCCGGGGGGCAGGACGCCCAGCTCCTCGCGCAGCCGCCCGCTGGAGCCGCCGTCGTCGGCGACGGTGACCACGGCGGTCAGGTCTCCGGTGATCCGGCGCAGCGCGGTGAGGGAGGCCGAGAGGCCCCGGCCGCCGCCGAGGGCGACGACCTTGGGCTGGGCGCCGCGCTTGCGCACGGAGAGTGCGGGCGCCGCGCCCCGCAGCCGGCGCAGGCGCAGATTGCGACTGGTCACTCGCGCCCCATGTCCCTGTGTACGAGCACGGTCTCGATCCCCTCCGTGGCGAGCCGGGCCGCCAGCTTCTCGGACATGGCCACCGAACGGTGCTTGCCGCCCGTGCAGCCCACCGCGATGGTCACATAGCGCTTGCCCTCGCGGCGGTAGCCCGCGGCGACGAGCTGGAGCAGTTCGGTGTACTGGTTGAGGAATTCCTTGGCGCCCGGCTGGTCGAAGACGTACGAGGAGACCTCCTCGTTGAGCCCGGTGAAGGGGCGCAGCTCCGGCACCCAGTGCGGATTCGGCAGGAAGCGGCAGTCGACCACCAGGTCGGCGTCGACCGGCAGGCCGTACTTGAAGCCGAACGACATCACCGTGGCGCGCAGCTCCGGCTCCTCGTCGCCGGCGAACTGGGCGTCCATCTTGGCGCGCAGCTCGTGGACGTTGAGGCTGGAGGTGTCGATCACCAGGTCGGCGTCGCCGCGCAGCTCGCGCAGCAGGTCGCGCTCGGCGGCGATGCCGTCCACGATGCGGCCGTCGCCCTGGAGCGGGTGGGGGCGGCGGACCGATTCGAAGCGGCGGACCAGCGCGTCGTCGGAGGACTCCAGGAAGACCACCCGGCGGGTGACGCCCTTGGCGTCCAGGTCGGCGAGGGATTCGCG
This sequence comes from Streptomyces sp. NPDC041814, assembly GCF_055590565.1. NCBI lineage: Bacteria > Bacillati > Actinomycetota > Actinomycetes > Kitasatosporales > Streptomycetaceae > Streptomyces > Streptomyces sp. NPDC041814. The sequence goes on from NZ_JBVJAM010000001.1 coordinate 157,468, forward strand.
CAGGTTGTCGAAGAAGCGGCGGCCCCGCACGTCGACCACGACGGCGATCCGGGCCACGTTGCCCTGGGAGCGGGCGCCGAGCTCCACCATGGTGGGGATCAGCGCGGGCGGCAGGTTGTCCACGACGAACCAGCCGAGGTCCTCCAGACACTTGGCCGCTGTGCTGCGCCCGGCGCCGGACATGCCGGAGATGATCACCAGCTCCGGGATGGCCGCCGCGGCGTCGCCCGTCTCGGTCGGGGTGCCCGTACTCACGTGTGCTGCTCCGTCTGCTCGGTCCGTGCGGTCGTGCACGTGTTCATGTTCGCGCTCGGTCATCTCGTGCTGCCCCCGTCGTCCTCTTCCATGATCTCTCCTGTGGCCGTGTTCACGGCGGGTGCGGCCGGGGCGGCCGCCGCGAGGGCGACGGCCACGGACTCCGCTGTCCTGCGGCCTATCCCGGGAACCTCGCAGATCTCTTCGATTGTCGCCTGCCGCAGCTTCTTGACGGAGCCGAAATGCTTGATCAGGGCCTGTTTCCGGGTGTCTCCGAGGCCGGGGACGGCGTCCAGCGGGCTGGCGCGGATGCGCTTGGCCCGCTTGGCGCGCTGGTAGGTGATGGCGAAGCGGTGCGCCTCGTCGCGGATGCGCTGGAGGAGGTAGAGGCCCTCGCTGGAGCGGGGCAGGACCACCGGGTCGTCGTCCTCGGGGAGCCAGACCTCTTCGAGGCGCTTGGCGAGGCCGCAGACCGCGATGTCGTCGATGCCGAGCTCGTCCAGGGCCCGCTTGGCGGCGGCGACCTGCGGCTGCCCGCCGTCCACGACGAGGAGCTGCGGCGGGTACGCGAAGCGCTTGGGGCGGCCGTCGTCCTCGCGGGACTCGTCGGCGGCGGGCGCGGTCCCGTCGGCGGAGCCGGGCGCCGGGACCGGGCCCGTGGCGGCCGGGCTCTCCTCCCACTCCCCCGTGCGCTCCTTCTCCTGGAGGTAGCGGCGGAAGCGGCGGCTGATGACCTCGTGCATCGAGCGGACGTCGTCCTGGCCCTCGAAGCCCTTGATCTGGAAGCGGCGGTACTCCCCCTTGCGGGCGAGACCGTCCTCGAAGACCACCATGGACGCGACGACGTCGTCGCCCTGGAGGTGGGAGATGTCGAAGCACTCGATGCGCAGCGGGGCGGTGTCCAGGTCCAGGGCTGCGGCGATCTCCTCCAGGGCCCGGGAGCGGGTGGTGAGGTCGGACGCGCGCTTGGTCTTGTGCAGTCCGAGGGCCTGCTGGGCGTTGCGCTGGACGGTGACCATCAGGTCCTTCTTGTCGCCGCGCTGCGGGATGCGCAGGCTGACCTGGGAGCCGCGCCGGTCCGCGAGCCACTGGGAGACCGCTGCCGGGTCCTCGGGCAGGGCGGGGACCAGGACCTCCTTGGGGACGGCGTCGCCGCTCTCCTCCCCGTACAGCTGCTGGAGGGCGTGCTCCACGAGGCCGGAGGTGTCGACGTTCTCCACCTTGTCGGTGACCCAGCCGCGCTGGCCGCGGACCCGGCCGCCGCGCACGTGGAAGATCTGGACGGCGGCCTCCAGCTCGTCCTCGGCGACCGCGATGAGGTCGGCGTCGGTGGCGTCGGCGAGGACGACGGCGCTCTTCTCCATCGCGCGCTTGAGCGCCTCGACGTCGTCGCGCAGCCGCGCGGCCCGCTCGTACTCCATCTCCTCGGCGGCCGCCATCATGTCCTTCTCCAGGCGGCGGATGTACGTGCCGGTGCGGCCGGCCATGAAGTCGCAGAAGTCGTCGGCCAGTTCGCGGTGTTCCTCGGGGGTGACGCGGCCGACGCAGGGGGCCGAGCACTTGCCGATGTAGCCGAGGAGGCAGGGGCGGCCGGTCCGGGCGGCGTTCTTGAAGACCCCGGCGGAACAGGTGCGGACGGGGAAGACGCGGAGCATCAGGTCGACCGTCTCGCGGATCGCCCAGGCGTGCCCGTACGGACCGAAGTAGCGCACGCCCTTCTTCTTGGCGCCGCGCATCACCTGGACGCGGGGGAACTCCTCGTTGAGCGTGACGGCCAGGTAGGGGTAGCTCTTGTCGTCGCGGTACTTGACGTTGAACCGGGGGTCGAACTCCTTGATCCAGGAGTACTCCAGCTGAAGCGCCTCGACCTCGGTGGCGACGACCGTCCACTCCACGGAGGCGGCCGTGGTCACCATCGTGCGCGTACGCGGGTGGAGGCCGGAGAGGTCCTGGAAGTAGTTGGCCAGGCGCTGGCGCAGGCTCTTGGCCTTCCCGACGTAGATCACCCGGCGGTGCTCGTCGCGGAATTTGTAGACCCCCGGGGAGTCGGGGATCTGTCCCGGCTTGGGGCGGTAGCTGGAGGGGTCTGCCATGCTCCCCACCCTACTTGCGGGCAATGACAGCGCGGGGTGCCCGGACGGCGCCGCGCTCCGGGGCAGGGGTGGGGAGCACCTGTCCCGGAGCGCGGGGTCATGGGGCGGGGCGGGTCACCCGGTCCTGCGGCGGCTCCGGAGACGCAGGGCGGTGACGCCGCACAGGGCGAGTACGGCGACGGCGCCCCCGGCGGCCGCGGTGGAGCCGGCGGTCAGGGCGGTCGCGGTGGTGGCGGAGGCGGCGATGGCGGGGCCGGTCCCCTTCTTCGCGTCGGGCCCGTAGCCGCCGGCCTCGCCCTTGCGGGCGTACGCGGAGCCGGGGAGCTTGTCCGCGTAGGCGGCGTGCACCCGGGTGCGATAGGCGGTGAGCGTCGTTCCCCGCTTGCCGACCGCCCGCACGGCGTCCTGGTCGAGCGGGAGGACCTTGTTCCCCTTCTGCACGTACCAGGCGTCGATCTGGGGTTCGTGGAAGACCGTGCCGCCGGGCAGCTTGCGGGCACCGGCCGCGGTGTAGCGGGCCTCGTCGTCGCCGGTGGCGATGTTCACCACCTGCATCTCACCGCCCTTGCCGGGTGCCGGCAGCGTCCAGAGCGACGCCTTCTGCCCGTCCGAGGAGACGGCGGTGCTGGCCAGGTAGTCGAGGGAGGCGACGGGAGCGCCCGGCTCTCCCGCGACGAACTCGGCGGACAGGGTGCGCACGGCCACCGCCTCGCCCTGGATGCGGGGTGCGGCGGCCTTCTCGGTGACGGCGCCCTCGCGGGCGAAGAACCGGGACAGGGTGTCGAGGGTGGTGGCGTCGGTGGCCGCTTCGTGCGCCGCGGCCAGGGCGGCGGGACCGGCCTGGGGGCCGTCGGCGGCCGCGGCCTGCGGGGCGGCGGTGAGGAGGGCCGTGCCGGCCAGGACACCGGCGGCGGCCAGGGCGGCGGCGAGGGGGCGGCGGACGCGCCGGGGGTTCGTGGTGGTCATGGCGTCACGCCCCGATCCGGTAGAGCGAGTGGGTCCAGGAGAACTCGCTGTTGTTCACGTACCAGGCGTGCGACGCCCAGTTGTAGCGGTTGCTGGAGGGCCAGGGGTCGCCCCAGTAGACGAGGCTGTTGGCGTCGTCGTAGCCGTAGAGGACGTGCATGTGGCCGCCGCCCGACGACCACTGGATGCGGGTCTCGACCGGGCGCCCGGCGGCTATCTCGGTCTGCACGGTGGAGTAGCGCAGCCAGCCGCTGACGTACGAGCCGGGGTTGATGCCCGCCCAGTACAGGGCGTTCTGCACGTTGTCGAGGGCGGCCTGCGAGTTGGGGCACTCATAGCCCTGGGCGCGGCCGAACGCGGCGTTGCAGAACTGGTTCTGGCTGTAGGAGCGGCCGTACCAGGTGGCGATGGTGTTGCCGGACGCGGCCCAGCACCAGTTGGTCTTCTGCTGGGCCTGCATCGTGATGTTCAGCCGCCCGGTGGCGGCGAGGGCGGTCGTCGGGGCGGACGCGGTCCGCTCGGCGGCGACGGCCTGGGCGGTCGCGGTGGCGGTGCGGGGCTGGTCGGCGGCGGTGGCGGTCGCCGTGGGGACGGCGAGCAGCAGGGCGGCCAGCAGGGCTGTCACCGACAGCCGGGCCGGCCTGGTGCCTGGGTTGCGCATGGCGTTCCTCCCGGGGCGGGGGGTGGGGGTTGTGAGGAGCGCGTCCGGACGCTGTGGAGGAGCATCAACCGTTGTCGGGGACGGGTCAACACGCTTGAATGCGGGTGAACACCGCGGTGTGAACGCCCGGGGCCGAGGTGTGAACGCGCGCCCCCGGCCACCTGCGGACCACCACCCGTCGGCGCGGCCCCGAGCCCGGCCGGCGTGAACGTTCACCTGGAGGACCCATGCGGCACACCGAGGCCGAACTGGCGCAGGTGCTGCACACCGGACCGTTCCACCTGGCCCTGCGCACCGCGCTGTCGGTGCGCGGGCTGCCGCTCCAGCGGGTCCGGCACCATCTGGCGCACAGGGGGATCAAGCTCGGCGTGACCAGCCTGAGTTACTGGCAGCAGGGCGCCCGCCGCCCGCAGCGCCCGGAGTCGCTGCGCGCCGTGAAGGCCCTGGAAGAGGTCCTCGCCCTGCCGGCGAACTCGCTGCTCGGCCTCCTGGACGCCGAGGAGCCCCGCCCGGACACCGAGCGTCCGCCCGCACGCACGTACCGCTCGCTGGTGGAGACGTCCGGGGCCGTGGAGCGGCTGCTCGCGGAGCTGGAGTCACCCGCGGACGGCGGGCTGCACACGGTGGGCCACCAGGAGCGGGTACGGATCGGCCCGGGGCGCGAGATGCTGCGGCGGACCTCCCAGCACGTGGTGCGCGCCCACCGGGACGGCATCGACCGCTATCTCGCGGTGTACGTGGGGGACCCGGGGTGCGATCCGGCGCGGGTGGGGGTGCGCGCCCGGGAGAACTGCCGGACGGGCCGGGTCCGCTGGGACCGGGAGACGGGGGTGCTGGTCGCCGAGCTGCTCTTCGACACCCGGCTGCGGGCGGGCGACACGTACCTCTTCGGCTACGGCTTCGAGGACGGCACGGGCGGACCGTGCGGCGAGTACATGCGCGGCTTCACCTTCGGCGGCGGGCAGTACGTGCTCCAGGTCGGCTTCGCCGAGGAGGCGCTGCCGGTACGGTGCCGGAGCTTCGCCCAGGCGTCGGCGGGCGCGCCCCGCGGAGCGAGGGCGGAGCTCACGCTGACCGGCCGGCACCGGACCGTGCACCTGGTGGAGCAGGGGGTGCGGCCGGGGCTGGTGGGGATCGACTGGGACTGGGAGTAGGTCCGCGGGCGGGGCGGGAAGCGGCTCAGGCGTCCGGGCCCGCGATCAGCTTTCCGCCCTCGACGCGGACCGGGACGGCGGGCAGCGGCACGGTCGCGGGGCCGTGCAGGGCCTTGCCGGTCGTGGTGTCGAAGCGGCTGCCGTGGCAGGGGCAGTGGCCCTCGTTCTTCTCGACCTTGTCCAGCAGGCAGCCGGCGTGGGTGCACTGGGCGCTGAACGCCTTGAACTCCCCCTTGGCCGGGCAGGCCACGACGACGCGCTGCTCGCGGTAGAGCTTGGACTGGCCGACGGGGATCTCGTCGGGCGTGCCGAGCTCGACGGGGGCGGTGGGGGTCGGCGTCTGGGCGTGGCCGAGCTTCGAGTCGGTCGAGCAGGCGGCGGCCCCCAGCCCGGCGACGCCCGCGAGAGCGGCGCCCTTCAGCACGGTGCGGCGGGCGGCGGGCTGGCCGGACATGCGGTCTCCACGGGTCGGGCGGTCAGATCGGGAAACCGTGCCGGGGCTGCCCGGGGCGGCCGCGGCATCGGTGACGTAACCGACGATACCGGCGGAGACGGACGCTCCCGCGCCGGGGCCGGTCGTGGCCGGTCGTGGCCGGGAACGCGGCGAGGTGGCGGCCCCGCGGAGGGGCCGCCACCTCGTACGGTGTGTCGCCGGCGTCAGGCCTTGCGGGCCCGGGCCGTCTTCTTGGTGGCCGTCTTCTTGGCTGCCGTCTTCTCGGTGGCCGTCTTCTTGGCTGCAGCCGTCCTGGCCGTCGCTGTCTTCTTCGCGGCCGGGGCGGACTTCGCGGCCTTCTTCCCGGCGGGTTTGCGCGCGGCCGGGACGGCGGCCTCGCTGACCCGGTCGGCATCCAGGATGTCCTGGAGGAACTTCCCGGTATGGCTGGCGGGGACGCCCGCCACGTACTCCGGGGTGCCCTCGGCGATGACCAGACCGCCGCCGCTGCCGCCTTCGGGGCCCATGTCCACGACCCAGTCGGCGGTCTTGATGACGTCGAGGTTGTGCTCGATGACGATCACCGAGTTCCCCTTGTCGACGAGGCCGGAGAGCACCTTGATCAGCTTGGAGATGTCCTCGAAGTGCAGACCGGTGGTCGGCTCGTCCAGGACGTAGACCGTGCGGCCGGTGGAGCGCTTCTGGAGCTCGCTGGCGAGCTTGACCCGCTGCGCCTCACCGCCGGAGAGCGTCGGCGCGGACTGGCCGAGCCGCACGTAACCGAGGCCGACCTCGTTGAGCGTGCGCAGATGGCGGGCGATCGTGGGGACGGCCTCGAAGAACTCCAGGCCCTCCTCGATCGGCATGTCCAGCACCTCGGCGATGGACTTGCCCTTGTAGTGGACCTCCAGGGTCTCCCGGTTGTAGCGCGCACCGTGGCAGACCTCGCACGGGACGTACACGTCGGGCAGGAAGTTCATCTCGATCTTGATCGTGCCGTCGCCGGAGCAGTTCTCGCAGCGGCCGCCCTTGACGTTGAAGGAGAACCGGCCGGGCAGATAGCCGCGGACCTTGGCCTCCATCGTCTCCGCGAACAGCTTGCGGACGTGGTCGAAGACACCGGTGTACGTGGCCGGGTTGGACCGGGGGGTACGGCCGATGGGCGACTGGTCGACGTGCACCACCTTGTCGACCAGGTCGTCCCCGTCGACCCGGGTGTGCCGGCCGGGCACCGACTTCGCGCCGTTCAGCTCGCGGGCCAGGTGGGTGTAGAGGATGTCGTTGACCAGCGTCGACTTGCCGGAGCCCGAGACGCCGGTGACGGCGGTCAGCACGCCGAGCGGGAAGGCGACGTCGATGTCCCGGAGGTTGTTCTCCCGGGCGCCGTGCACCGTGAGCAGCCGCGAGGGGTCCACGGGCCGCCGCACGTCGGGCACGGGGATCGACCGCTTGCCCGTGAGGTACTGCCCGGTGACCGACTTGTCGTTGGCCAGGAGCTCCTTGAGGGAGCCGGAGTGGACGACCTTGCCGCCGTGCTCACCGGCGCCGGGGCCGATGTCGACCACCCAGTCGGCGACCTTGATGGTGTCCTCGTCGTGCTCCACGACGATGAGCGTGTTGCCCATGTCGCGGAGGCGGACCAGGGTCTCGATCAGCCGGTGGTTGTCGCGCTGGTGGAGCCCGATGGAGGGCTCGTCCAGCACGTAGAGCACGCCGACCAGGCCGGAGCCGATCTGGGTGGCGAGCCGGATGCGCTGGGCCTCGCCGCCGGACAGGGTGCCCGCGGCGCGGTTCAGCGAGAGGTAGTCCAGGCCGACGTCGACGAGGAACCTCAGCCGCTCGTTGACCTCCTTGAGGACCCGCTCGGCGATCTTCTTGTCGCGGGCGTTCAGCTTGAGGCGGCCGAGGAATTCGGCGCACTCGCTGATGGACATCGCGGAGACCTCGGCGATGGACTTCTCCATCACCGTGACCGCGAGGACGATCGGCTTCAGCCGGGTGCCCTCACAGGTCGGGCAGGGGACCTCGCGCATGTACCCCTCGAAGCGCTCCCGGCTGGAGTCGCTCTCGGCCTCGGAGTGCCGCCGCTTGACGAACTGGACGGCGCCCTCGAAGGACGGGGTGGTGTAGGCGCGCTCCCGCCCGTACCGGTTGCGGTAGCGGACCTCGGTCTGGATCTTGTGGCCGTGCAGCAGGGCCTTCTTGGCGCGCTGCGGCAGCCCGGCCCAGGGGATGTCCGTACGGAAGCCGAGGGCTTCGGCCAGCGCGTTGATCTGGCGGCCGAAGTACTCCTTGGTGTGGCCGTGGGACCAGGGGTGGATGGCACCCTCGTCCAGGGACTTCTCCTCGTCCGGGACGATCAGCTCCGGGTCGACCTCCATGCGCGTACCGATGCCGGTGCAGTCGGGGCAGGCGCCGAACGGGGAGTTGAAGGAGAAGGAGCGCGGCTCCAGCTCCTCGAAGGAGAGGTCGTCGTACGGGCAGTAGAGGTGCTCCGAGTACATCCGCTCGCGCTCGGGGTCGTCCTCGGGGAGGTCCACGAAGTCGAGCACGACCATGCCGCCGGAGAGGCCGAGCGCGGTCTCGACGGAGTCCGTCAGCCGGCGCTTGGCGCTGTCCTTCACGGTGAGGCGGTCGATGACGACCTCGATGGTGTGCTTCTCCTGCTTCTTGAGCGTGGGGGGCTCGGAGAGCTGGATCGTGGCCCCGTCCACCCGGGCACGGCTGTAGCCCTTGGTCTGGAGGTCGGAGAACAGGTCCACGAATTCGCCCTTGCGCTCGCGCACCAGCGGCGAGAGCACCTGGAAGCGGCTGCCCTCGGGCAGGCCGAGGACCTTGTCCACGATGGCCTGCGGCGACTGGCGCGAGATGGGGCGGTGGCACTCGGGGCAGTGCGGCTTGCCGATCCGGGCGAAGAGCAGCCGGAGGTAGTCGTAGACCTCGGTGATGGTGCCGACCGTCGAGCGCGGGTTGCGCGAGGTCGACTTCTGGTCGATGGAGACGGCGGGCGACAGGCCCTCGATGAAGTCGACGTCCGGCTTGTCCATCTGGCCGAGGAACTGCCGGGCGTACGAGGAGAGCGACTCCACGTAGCGCCGCTGGCCCTCGGCGAAGATCGTGTCGAACGCGAGCGACGACTTGCCCGACCCGGAGAGCCCGGTGAAGACGATGAGGGAGTCGCGGGGGAGGTCGAGCGAGACGTTCTTGAGATTGTGCTCGCGAGCGCCACGGACGATGAGACGGTCGGCCACGCCGGTCCGCACCTTTCTAGAGAGAAGCGGGGGAACTGAGCCCCTGGCCCAGGGTATGGGGGGCGCCACAGCGGTGTACGAAGCTTTCGACTTCGAGCGTATAGCACGCACATTCGAATTGCGGACGGCTGAGAACTCCTTCACCCGAACGAGTGGCCGAGGCTAGGCTCGGCCCCATGACTGATCATGCGCACGACCTGGCAGCACTCCGGGAAGCGACGGATCGGCTGCTCGGAGCCACCGGAGAACTGGACGACGCGGCGCTGGCCGAGCCGTCACGGCTGCCGGGCTGGAGCCGCGGTCATGTCATCGCGCACCTCTCCCGTAACGCCGACGCGCTCGCAAATGTTCTCCGCGGCCTGCCGATGTACGCAGACAGCGAAACCCGCGACCGGGACATCGAGCGGGACGCCCCCCGGCCCCGGGCGCAGCAGCTGGCCGACCTGACGGCGAGCGCGGCCCGTTTCGTGGCGGCGGCGGCCGAGTCCGCGGACTGGTCGCGCACGGTGACCCTGCGGAACGGCGTGACGGACTCCGCGGCCCGCGTGCCCTTCCGGCGCCGCGCCGAGGTGGAGCTGCACCACGTCGATCTGGGCATCGGCTACGAGCTGGAGGACCTGCCGGACGAGTTCACCGCGCGGGAGATCGGCTTCCTGGCCGAGCGGTTCGCCGGGCACCCGGAGGTCGTGCCGACGTCGCTCGCCGACGACACCGGGCGGGTGTGGACGACCGGCGGGGGCGCGGAGGGCGGGCCGGTCGCGGTGCGGGGCACGGCCGCCGGGCTGCTGGGCTGGCTCAGCGGGCGGCGCGACGGCGCGGCGCTGACGGTCGACGGCGGCGGGCTTCCGGCGCTGCCCCCGCTATAGGCTGAGATACATGACGTACAGCGGAGCGGTCAGGGTCGGCGGGCCCGCCGACGTGCACGAGCTGACGGATCTGATGATCTCGAAGGTCGCCGTGGGCCCCATGGACAACAACGCCTATCTGCTGCGCTGCCGGAGCACCGGCGAGCAGCTGCTGATCGACGCGGCCGACGAGGCCGGGACGCTGCTGCGACTGATCGGTGACGACTCGATCCTCTCCGTGGTCACCACCCACCGGCACCGCGACCACTGGCGGGCGCTGGGCGAGGTGGTCGCGGCGACCGGGGCGCGCACCCACGCGGGGCGGTTCGACGCCGAGGGCATCGAGGTGCCGACCGAGGTCCTGGTCGAGGACGGCGACACGATCCGGGTGGGTGAGGTGGCGCTCACCGCCCGCCACCTCACCGGTCACACCCCGGGCTCGATCACGCTCCTGTACGACGACCCGCACGGGGCGCCGCACCTGTTCACCGGGGACTGCCTCTTCCCCGGCGGCGTCGGCAACACGCACAAGGACCCCGAGGCGTTCGCGAGCCTGCTGCACGACGTGGAGACCAAGCTCTTCGCGCCGCTGCCGGACGAGACCTGGGTCTATCCGGGCCATGGGCGCGACACCACGCTGGGGGACGAACGGCCCCACCTGCCCGAGTGGCGCGCCCGGGGCTGGTGAGGCGGGGCCGTCCGTCCCCGTACCGCGGCCATGGCGTGTTTCGAAAGTCCCGCCTGTCCGGCGACGCCTGGCACGCCCTAGACGCGGTCCCCGGTCTTCGCCTCGCGGGCCTCGGCCTCGGCCTTCTTGTTGGCCATGAGGCTGGTGACGGTGGTGATGATCAGCACCCCGCAGATCACGCCGAGCGAGACCGGGATGGAGATCTCGGGGACGTGCACCCCGGACTCGTGCAGGGCGTGCAGCACCAGCTTCACACCGATGAAGCCGAGGATCACCGACAGCCCGTAGCTGAGGTGGACCAGCTTCTTCAGCAGACCGCCGATCAGGAAGTACAGCTGGCGCAGGCCCATCAGGGCGAAGGCGTTCGCGGTGAAGACGATGTACGGGTCCTGCGTGAGGCCGAAGATCGCGGGGATGGAGTCCAGGGCGAACAGCACGTCGGTGGTGCCGATGGCGAGCATGACGACCATCAGCGGGGTCATGACGCGCTTGCCGTTGTTGCGGATGAAGAGCTTGGTGCCGTGGTACCGGTCGGCGACGCCGAAGCGGCGCTCGATGCTCTTCAGGAGGCGGTTCTCCTCGAACTCCTCGTCCTCCTCGTCGGCCCGCGCCTCCTGGATGAGCTTCCAGGCGGTGTAGATCAGGAACGCGCCGAAGATGTAGAAGATCCACGAGAAGTTGGCGATGACCGCGGCTCCGGCGGCGATGAAGGCCGCCCGCAGCACCAGGGCGATCAGCACGCCGATCAGCAGCACCCGCTGCTGGAGGTGGGAGGGCACCGAGAACTTCGCCATGATCAGCACGAAGACGAAGAGGTTGTCGACACTGAGCGACTTCTCGGTGATGTAACCGGCGAAGAACTCGCCCGATGCCTGGGTCTCACCGAAGACGAGCAGGCCGAGGCCGAAGAGGGCGGCCAGCACGATCCAGATGATCGTCCAGATCCCGGCTTCCTTGGTCGACACGTCATGGGGCTTGCGCCCGATGAAGAAGTCGACGGCGATGAGGGCGCACAGACCAAAGATGGTCAGCGCCCAGAGGGTCCATGAAACGTCCACTGCGCCTCCGGCAGTTCGCTACGGGCTACTGATCAGCGTCGTCGCTGCCGGAGGTCTCTTCCACCCGGGCGCGCGGGATGCGCACCGGGGCCGGCGCCCCGGGACCGGTCACAGTCCGTACTGACGGGAACGCCGCGTATGGGAGTACTCCCCTCCGCTCCATGAACGGTACAGGAAATACCAAGGAAAGGTAAAGAGAAACCTAAAGGATCTCCAAGAGTGCAGGTCAGAGGCTATTTACCAAGGCGTGACGGGACCCGGCAGCTCAGCGCCCACCGGTGCGGCGGGCTTGGGCGACCCGCTCCAGCACCTGGTCCAGGACCGCGCTCCCCGGCGGCGTCCTGGGCGGCTCGTACGTCCACGCGTGACCGACCCAGGGGTCGGCCAGATGGTCGTCCGCGACCGGGGTGACCCGCAGCAGCGAGCGCCACAGCGGGTCCAGGACCGGGCCGTACTCGGACGCCTCCTCCCGGTCCGCGACCATCATCAGGTGGACGCCCACGGACGGCCCCTCGTCGGCGAGGTAGCGCAGCTGGGTCACCGCCCGGTCGTCGAAGCCGTGCGGGAAGTCGTTGACGATCAGCAGCTGCTCGGCCGGGTCCAGGTCCGGCGGCAGCGAGTCGGCGGCACCGGCCCGGAGCGCCATCTGCACCAGGTCCACCCGCCGGGTGAGGTGGGCGAGGACCGAGGAGACGCCCTGCGCCCCGGTGGCGGGCGGCGAGGGCAGCACCCCGGAGCGGACCAGCGGGGCGAGCGCCGCGGCGGCCGATCCGGCCGGGTCGATGACATGGACCGTGAACTCGTTGGGCGGGTAGACCGCCAGCAGCCGGGACGCGTGCAGCACGGCGGTCTCCATCGCGAGCCTGCGCAGCTGGTCCGTGCCGGTCAGTGCGGCGGCCTCGGAGGCGGTGCGCCCGCTGTCGATCCACATGCCCCGCTCCAGCGGCAGCCGGACGAGGAGCGGGATGCGCAGGTCGGCGCGCTCCGGGAGGTGAAGATCGCCGATGCGCAACGCCATGGGGATCTCCATCGGCACCTGGTACCCGTGCCAGACGGGGTTGTCCCAGCCCGCGTAGGGGGCGGGGAGCGCCGGCTCCACGACGGCGGACTCGGCGTCGAGCTGGGCGAGGTCGCGGTCCAGGGACTCGCGGGCGCGGGCGGTCAGCTCGTCGCGCTTGGCGCGGGCCTCCTCGCGAGCCCTGTCGCCCGCGCCCCCGATGCGGCTGCGCGGGTCGGACAGGGTGCGCTCCAGCTCCTGGTCCATCCGGGACTCGGCAAAGTCGACGGCGCTGCGGTAGGCGGCGACGGCGCGGGCCAGGTCCTCGAACATGCCCCACACCTGGTTGTACAGGCGCTCGTCCATGGACCAGCCGGTGGCGTCCCCGGCGACGGGCTGGGCGGGCTGCCCCGGCTGGGCGGGCGGCGCTGCCGGGGGCGGCGGCGGGGGCGCGGTGGGCTGGCGGCGGGGGTGCGCGTAGTTGACCGGGGTGCCCGGGGCGGCCGGCTCCGCCAGCGGCTCGGGCTGCGGGGAGGCGGCCGGCGGGGGCGGCGGGACGGGCGGCTGCCCGTGGCCCGGCGCCGGGGTGGGCGCGTGCCTGACCCGGTCGCCCTCCGGGGTGCGGGGCGGCGGCGGGGCCACCGAGCGGGCGAGGCCGCGGGCGACCGCCTCCTGGATGGTCCCGGCCAGCTCGGCGGCCCGGTCCACGCCCTGGTCGGCGAGCATGGCCGCGAGGCCGCCCGCGTATCCCTGGCCGACAGCGCGGACCTTCCAGGCGCCCTGGCGGCGGTACAGCTCCAGGGCGGCGACCGCGGACTCGCTGTCGAGGCCGGTGAGGGTGAACGTGGCGATCTCGGCGCCGTCGAGGCCGGTGACCGCGACGAAGGGCGAGGCGACGGCGCCGAACCGGGTCGGGCCGCCGGCGCCGAGCGGGAGGGCCATCAGCACCGTGACCCGGTGGACCCCGTCGGGCAGGGCGTCGAGGTCGACGGCGAGGCGGTGGTCGGCGGCGGCCTGCCGGGAGACTTCGAGGCCGTGCAGCTGCGGCGATCCGGGGTGGGCGATCCACTCGACGCCGGCCACTCTGCCGTGCTCGTCACCGAGCGTGGCACCGGCCACGACGGGCGCCCCGGCCGATATCCGGATCTCCAGACGGGTCTGGGGCAAGGTGTGGTTCTGCCCCCGGACCAGCTCGGCCGTCATTGCCCTGTCCCCTCGACGTGTTACCGCTGGTGTTGGTGAAGTATGCGGGCAGCTCCCGGTGGCCGATGCCGCCGGGAGCTGCGCGTACCGCGATGCGGACCTCGTGGTCCGGTGTGCCGTCCTACAGGTGCGGCAGGATCGCCGGCATGAGGTCCTGGAAGGTGCGGCCGTTGGCCGGGGTGCCGATGGCGGTCATCTTCCAGCCGTTGCCCGCGCGGTGCACCTTCGCCATGATCTGCGCGGTGTACTGCCCGCCGCCGTCCAGCGTGTAGCGGGCGAGCTCCTGGCCGTTGGTCTCGTCCACGATGCGGCAGAAGGCGTTCTGCACCTCCTGGAACGTCTGGCCGGTGAAGGAGTTCACCGTGAAGACGATCTGGTCGATGTGGACCGGCACCCGCTGGAGGTCCACGAGGATCGCCTCGTCGTCGCCGCCGGAGCCGGCGCCGCCCACGAGGTTGTCCCCGGTGTGCCGCACCGAGCCGTCGTCGCTGGTGAGGTGCCGGAAGAACACGACGTCGACCGGCTGCTTGTCGGCGAACAGGACCGCCGAGGCGTCCAGGTCGATCTCCCGGGTGCGCGAGCCGAACAGACCGCGGCGCGGCGCCGCCTGCCAGCCGAGCCCCATCCGTACCGCGGTCAGGGTCCCCCCGTCGCTCTTCTGCAGGCTGATGGCCTGGCCCTTGGTCATATTGACCGTCACGCGCTGTCCCCTCTCCGCATTCCCCGCAACCGTCCTTGTGCGGTTTCCCAGCACCCTACGCAGTGGTGTCAGCCGCGCGGAGGGCCTGGGCCGTTTTGTGTCGGTCCTGCAACATGCCGCCCGGCCGCTCAGGCCAGACCGGCCTCGCGCATCTGGCGCAGCTCCTTCTTCAGCTCGCCCACCTCGTCGCGCAGCCGGGCGGCGACCTCGAACTGGAGGTCGGCGGCGGCGGCGCGCATCCGGTCCGTCATCTCCTCGATGATCCCGGCCAGTTCGGTCGCCGGGCGGTCGGTGACCGCCGCCGCGTCCCGGCCCGCCTTCCCCGCCTTGCCCGCCTTCGCCGACTTCCCGGCCGTCGCCGCCTTGCCGTCGCCCGGGACGGCGTGCTTGCCGAGGGCGGGCACGGGTGCCTTGCCCTCCTTCCCCTGGCGGTAGCCGGTGCCGAGCAGCTGCTCGGTGTCGACCTCCTCGCGCGCGATGGTGGCGACGATGTCGTTGATCTTCTTGCGCAGCGGCTGCGGGTCGATGCCGCGCTCGGTGTTGTACGCGATCTGCTTCTCGCGGCGGCGGTTGGTCTCGTCGATGGCCTGCGCCATGGCCGGGGTGACCTTGTCCGCGTACATGTGGACCTGGCCCGAGACGTTGCGCGCCGCGCGGCCGATCGTCTGGATCAGCGACGTGCCCGAGCGCAGGAAGCCCTGCTTGTCGGCGTCGAGGATGGCCACGAGCGACACCTCGGGCAGGTCCAGGCCCTCGCGCAGGAGGTTGATCCCGACCAGGACGTCGTACTCGCCGGAGCGCAGCTCGCGCAGCAGCTCGATGCGGCGCAGCGTGTCGACGTCGCTGTGGAGGTAGCGGACCTGGATGCCGAGCTCCAGGAAGTAGTCGGTCAGGTCCTCCGCCATCTTCTTGGTGAGCGTGGTGACCAGGACGCGTTCGTCGCGTTCGGTGCGGGCCCGGATCTCGTGCACCAGGTCGTCGATCTGGCCCTCGGTGGGCTTGACGACGACCTCGGGGTCGACCAGGCCGGTCGGGCGGATGATCTGCTCCACGAAACCGTCGCTCCGGGACATCTCGTAGTTGCCCGGGGTGGCGGAGAGGTAGACCGTCTGGTTGATCCGCTGGAGGAACTCCTCCCACTTCAGCGGGCGGTTGTCCAGGGCCGACGGCAGCCGGAAGCCGTGGTCGACCAGGGTCCGCTTGCGGGAGGCGTCGCCCTCGTACATGGCGCCGATCTGCGGGACCGTGACGTGCGACTCGTCCAGGACCAGGAGGAAGTCCTCCGGGAAGTAGTCGAGGAGGGTGTTGGGAGCGGTGCCGGGGGAACGGCCGTCGAAGTGCATGGAGTAGTTCTCGACGCCGGAGCAGGTGCCGATCTGGCGGAGCATCTCGATGTCGTACGTCGTGCGCATGCGGAGCCGCTGGGCCTCCAGCATCTTGCCCTGCTTCTCCAGCTCGGCCAGGCGCTCCTCCAGCTCCCGCTCGATGCCGCTGACGGCCTTCTCCATGCGCTCGGGACCCGCCACGTAGTGGCTGGCGGGGAAGACGTGGAGGGACTGGTCCTCGCTGATGACCTCGCCGGTCAGCGGATGCAGCGTGGACAGGGCCTCGATCTCGTCGCCGAACATCTCGATGCGGACGGCGAGCTCCTCGTAGACCGGGAAGATCTCGATGGTGTCGCCGCGCACCCGGAAGGTGCCCCGGGTGAAGGCCAGGTCGTTGCGCGTGTACTGGATCTCCACGAAGCGGCGCAGCAGCGCGTCGCGGTCGATCTCCTCGCCCACCTTGAGCTGCACCATGCGGTCCACGTACTCCTGCGGCGTACCGAGGCCGTAGATGCAGGAGACGGAGGCGACCACAACGACGTCGCGCCGGGTGAGCAGCGAGTTGGTCGCGGAGTGGCGCAGCCGCTCGACCTCCTCGTTGATCGAGGAGTCCTTCTCGATGTAGGTGTCCGACTGCGGGACGTACGCCTCGGGCTGGTAGTAGTCGTAGTACGAGACGAAGTACTCGACGGCGTTGTTGGGCAGGAGCTCGCGGAACTCGTTGGCCAGCTGGGCGGCGAGCGTCTTGTTCGGCGCCATGACCAGCGTGGGGCGCTGGAGCTTCTCGATCATCCACGCGGTGGTCGCGGATTTGCCGGTGCCGGTCGCACCGAGGAGCACGACGTCCTTCTCACCTGCGCGGAC
Organism: Streptomyces sp. NPDC041814; assembly: GCF_055590565.1. NCBI lineage: Bacteria > Bacillati > Actinomycetota > Actinomycetes > Kitasatosporales > Streptomycetaceae > Streptomyces > Streptomyces sp. NPDC041814. The sequence goes on from NZ_JBVJAM010000001.1 coordinate 173,961, forward strand.
GCGCTTCTCCAGCTCGGCGATGGCCGCGGGCTGGTCGCCGCTGGGCTGGAAGGGACTGACGACCTCGAAAGGCGCCACCGTACGTTCGATCTTCGAGACTGGCCGCATGCAACCACCGTACGACCCGCCACTGACAACGGGCCCGGTTCACCAGTCCGCGGGCTCCACGGCGTCGCGCGGGCGGGAGTGGAAGGAGGCCGGGTCGGCGTACGTGCCGAAGCGCGGGACCTGGCGCTGGGCCGGGACACCGGGCATCCGCGCGGCGCGCGGGTCGTCCCAGTCGGGCGTGCCCATGACCACCAGCGGATCGAACATGACCACGACGGCGGCCAGCACCAGGAAGCAGGCGGGGCCGAGCAGCATGGGCACCAGCAGCGAGCCCGCGCTCTCCCCGGAAGCGTGGGCGGCGGCCGGCGCGGAGGGGTGCAGATGGACCCGGAGCGCGGCCATGCCGGTGTAGTGCATGCCGCTCACGGCGACGCCCATCACGACGCTCGCGCCGAGGCTGGGCAGGAAGCCGTGGATGGAGACGGCGGCCCACAGCGCGGCGGTCGAAGCGACGACGGCGATGACCACGGAGAGGGCGACGGTCACCGTGTCGTACTCGAACTGCCCATCAAGGCGCATTCCCGCCATGCCGAGGTAATGCATGGAGGCCACACCGAGCCCGGTGATCGTGCCTCCCGTCACCAGGGCCATGCGGGTGGCGCCCCGGTACCCGACCAGGAAGATCCCGATGCCGACCATGACGATCGCGACGGCGAGGCTGGCGAAGGTGATCGGTTTGTCGTACCCGATCGGCACCTCCTCGACGGAGAAGCCCACCATCGCGATGAAGTGCATCGTCCAGATGCCCGACCCTATGGAGGTCGCCCCGAGAGCCAGCCAGCCGGCCCTGAAGGAACGCTCGGTACGCAGTGACCGCGTGGTGCAGCGCAGGCCCAGCGCCGCACCGAGGCACGCCATCAGGAACGCCGCCGCGGGGGTCACCGCCCCGTAGCTGAAACCGTCGATTGTGCCCTGCATCCTCGTACGCCCTTCGCAGCAGCAAGCCCGGGTCAGGACGATCCCAGGGCCCGTCGTCCGGGCGCAAGGCCCGGCAGACACAACAGAAGTGCCGCATCTTATCGGCCGGGCCGACGGCAGGTGGCGAGGTCCCGAGGGGCGTTCACACGGTGGCCATCCTTCGCCTGTCCCCCGTTCGGGGACGGCTGGGACGCTCGGGCCGTCCGCAACTCTGACGCAAGGAGTCCACGTGTACGCAGGCACCGCTACCGCCTCCGTCGCCGCCGCTGCCGTCATGGGCGCCGGCACGTTGCTGATGCCGAACCCGGGCACCCCGGTGGCGGACACCCCGCTGACCCGGCACCCGGTCCAGGAGGTCGCCCCGGTCCGCCGGGCCGCCTCCGCCACGGCGGACCACCCGCGCGTCTACGCCCACCGGGGCGCCTCCGCGTACGCCCCCGAGAACACGCTCACGGCCGTGGACAAGGCCGACGCGCTGGGCTTCGACTGGGTGGAGAACGACGTCCAGCTCACCAGGGACGGGGTGGCGGTCGTCATCCACGACACCGACCTCAGGCGGACCACGAACGCCGAGGAGGTGTTCCCGGACCGTGCGCCCTGGGCGGTCAAGGACTTCACGGCCGCCGAGATCTCCCGGCTGGACGCGGGCGGCTGGTTCGGGCCCGCGTACGCCGGGACGCGGGTGCCGACCCTGCGCCAGTATCTGAAGCGGCTCGGCCGCAACGGCCAGAACCTCCTGCTGGAGGTCAAGAGCCCGGAGAGCTACCCGGGGATCGAGCGGGCGACCCTCCGGGTGCTGGGCGAGGAGGGCTGGCTGGACCTGAGCCATGTCCGGGACCGCCTGGTGATCCAGAGCTTCGGTGCCGACAGCGTGCGTACGGTGCACTCGCTGCGCCCGGACGTGGTCACCGGCTTCCTCGGCGCCCCGGCCGTCTCCGAGCTGCCCGCGTACGCGAAGTTCGCCGACCAGGTCAACCCCTCGTACACGGGCCTCTCGGGCGGCTATGTGACGGCGGTGCACGCCCTGAAGGGCCCGCACGGCAAGACGCTCCAGGTGAACCCGTGGACGGTGAACGACGCGGCGGCCGCGCGCCGGGTCGAGGGCATGGGGGTGGACGGGATCATCACGAACACCCCCGACGTGGTGCGCGCGGCCACGCGGGGCTGAGGACGCCGGGGTCCCGGTGTCAGTGGGCCGCCGTACGGTGGTGGCATGGACAGCAACGGGGTCGTCGAGTGGGCCGTGGTCGGGAGCGGCATCGGTCCGCTGATGCTGGCCGCGACGGAGACGGGGCTGGTGAGCGTCGTCTTCCACGCCCGCCCGGAGATACGGGACAGGGCGCTGGACCGGCTGCGCGCCCGGCTCGGCGCGGAGCCGGTGGAGGCCCCCGGCTCCGCGCGGCTGGCCGAGCCGGTGCGCCAGTTCAGGGCGTACTTCGCGGGGACGCTGCGCGAGTTCTCGCTCGCCCTGGACTGGTCGCTGACCGCCGGCTTCAACCGCCAGGTGCTGCAGGAGCTGGCGCGGGGCGTGCCGTACGGGGCGGTCGCCGGTTACGGGGAACTGGCCGAGCGGGTCGGGCAGCCGGGCGCGGCCCAGGCGGTGGGTGCGGCGATGGGGTCCAATCCTCTTCCTGTGGTGGTCCCGTGCCACCGGGTGGTGGAGAGCGACGGCGGGATCGGCGGCTTCGGCGGCGGCCTGGAGACCAAACGGCAGCTGCTGGCGCTGGAAGGGGTGCTGCCGGAACCGCTGTTCTGACCGGTGCCGTCAGGCCGGGCCCGGGTCCGCGTCCGGCCGGTGCGCCACCAGGACCGGCTGGAAGAAGCCCGTGGCCTCCGGCTCGTGCCAGGCGGGCTCCGTCAGACCGGCCCGCCTGGCGAATCCGGTGAGCTGGTCCTGCCCGAGCGCCCAGTACGAGGTGCGGCGCGTGCGCACGTCCCAGGCATCGTCCCCCTCCGCCGCGGGACGCAGCTGGAAGTGCTCCAGGTCGTAGCGCTCGCCGTCCGGGCGCCAGTGCCACAGCTGGAAGGTGACGACCCGGCCGTCGGCCTCCTCCCTGACCTGCGGCGGCGTGGACGCGGGCCGCTCACGGCGCAGCCGGTCGTACGGCCGGGTGGAGAGCAGCAGTACGCCGCCGGGGCGGAGCACCCTGCACATCTCGCGGAGAGCCGCCGCCACCTCTTCCGGGGTGAGCAGGTGCGGCAGCGAGTTGTCCGCGCAGACGACGACGTCGAAGGAGCGGTCGGCGAAGGGCAGCCGTGTCATGTCGGCGGCGGTCGTGGTCAGGTCCAGGCCGCGCGCGGCCCCCTCCTTCGCGGCGCGGGCCGCGGCGGCGGGACTCAGGTCGCTTCCGGTCACCCGGTGTCCGAGCGCGGCCAGGCCCAGCGCCTGGGTGCCGATGCCGCAGGCGCAGTCCAGCACGTCGTACGGGGCGCCCCGGCCGAGCGCGGCGGCGATGAGGCCGGAGAGCGCGGCGGCCTGGCGCTCGATGCTCGCCTGCCAGTCGGCGTACATGAGGTCGTAGTCGGAGGCGAGGTCGTCGTAGAAGTCACGTACGGAGGCGGCGGGTTGACGGGGCGAGGAAGGCATGGGCCGACCTTAGGCCCCGGTGTGCGGCTGCTGACGGGCAGTTTCGCGCCACCGGCCGGGGCCGCTCACGTTTGAGTCCCGCCCACCCGCGACAGGGATGTGGACATGTCACTCAACGCGCCCCCCGACACCACCCCCTACGCGCCGGTCCTCTCCGCCGAGGTGCGGGCCGCCCTCACCGCGCACCGGCCGGTCGTCGCCCTGGAGTCGACGATCATCGCCCACGGTCTGCCCCGCCCCCGCAATCTGCGGGTCGCCGGTGAGCTGGAAGGGCTCGTCCGGTCCGCCGGGGCCGTGCCCGCGACCGTGGCGGTGCTGGACGGGCGGGCGAGGATCGGTCTGGACAAGGCCGAGCTGGAACGGGTGGCCGAGGACCCGGGGATGCGGAAGCTGGGCCACCGCGACCTCGCCCCGGCACTGGCTTCCGGGGCGAGCGGGGCGACGACCGTTTCGGCGACCGCCTTCCTGGCGGCCCGGGCCGGGCTGCGGGTCTTCGCGACCGGCGGGCTCGGCGGGGTGCACCGGGGCTGGACGGAGACGCAGGACGAGTCGGCGGACCTCCGGCTGCTGGCCCGGACCGGGATCACGGTGGTGTGCGCGGGCGTGAAGTCGATCCTGGACGTCCCGGCCACGCTGCAACGGCTGGAGACGCTGGGCGTCGGGGTGCTCGGCTACGGCACGGCCACGTTCCCCGGCTTCTATCTGAGCAGTTCGGGCGAGCCGGTCGACTGGACGGTGACCTCGCCCGGGGAGGTCGCGGAGGTGATGCGCGCCCAGGACGCGCTGGGGCCCGAGGCCGCGCTGATCGTGGCCAACCCCGTACCGGAGGACGAGCAGCTGGACCCCGGGCTGCACGACCGGGTGCTCGCCGAGGCGCTGGCGGCCTGCCGGGAGCGGGGGGTCACGGGGCAGGCCGTCACACCGTTCCTGCTGGACCATCTGGTGCGGCACACCGGGGGCGCCTCGCTGGAGGCCAATCTCGCGGCGGTCCGGGGCAATGTGGCGCTCGCCGCCCGCATCGCCACCGCCTGGACGGCGCGGTGAGCGGCGGCCTCCTCGTCGTCGGGGACGTGGTCACCGATGTGGTGGCCCGGCACGGCTCGGCGCTGGCCCACGGCACGGACACGGCCGCCGTGATCCGGACCCGGGCGGGCGGCGCGGGGGCCAACGTGGCCTGCTGGGCGGCGCGCGCGGGCTGCCGGGACGTGCGGCTGCTGGCCCGGGTGGGCGCCGATTCGGCGGACTGGCACCGCGGGCTGCTGCGCCGGGCGGGGGTGCGCGGGCTGCTCGCGGTGGACGAGGAGGCGCCGACCGCGACCGTGGTGGCCCTGGTGGACGCCGCCGCAGAGCGCACCTTCCTCACCGACAGCGGCGCGGTGCTGCGGCTCTCTCCCGAGGACTGGTCGCCCGCGCTGCTCGACGGGGTCGCGCACCTCCACCTGTCGGGCTATCTGCTGTTCGCCGACACGAGTCGGGCGACGGCCCTGCTCGCTCTGCGGGAGGCCGCACGGCGGAACGTTCCGGTGAGCGTGGACCCCGCATCGGCGGGCTTCCTGGCCGGTCTCGGCGTCGACCGGTTCCTCGCCCTGACCGAGCGGGCCGGCCTGCTGCTGCCCAACGCGGACGAGGCCCGGCTGCTCACCGGACTGCCGGAACCGGCGGACGCGGCCGCCAAGTTGAGCATGCCCGACCGCCGGGTCGTCGTGACGCTCGGCGAGGGCGGGGCGCTGCTGGCCACCGGGGGCACGGTGACCGGCCGGGTCCCGGCCCAGCCGGTCGGGCGGGCCGTGGACTCGACCGGGGCGGGCGACGCGTTCACCGGCGGCTTCCTCGCGGCGCGGCTGGCGGGCGCGGGCGACGCGGCGGCCGCGGCGGCGGGTTGCCGGGCGGGGGCGGAGGCCGTCGCGACGGTGGGCGGGCGGCCGCCGTTGCCGGGCGAGTGAGACGCGGCGCGGCGCGCCCGGGTCGCAGCCGGACCGCACGCCTCACCGCGGCCCTGACGGCACGCCCCACCGCAGCCGGACCGCACGCCTCACCGGCGCCCGGACCCCGCGATCACCGCAGCCCCGTCCACGCCGGGTGCCCCGGATCGTCCGCGCGCACCACCGCGTCCGCGCCGGCGGCGGGCGCCACCTCGTCCTCGTACCGCTCGAAGGCGGGCAGGGTCCACAGCTCGTCCTGCGCCGTGCGCCGCCGCAGCGCACCCGCCGAGAGGCTCAGGTGGACGGAGAGGTCGAAGGGGAACCAGTGCCCGAGCAGCAGCGGGCCGTGCAGGATCAGCACCCCGCCCTCCGGCAGCCGGTGGTACGGGCTGCGGGTGGCCCGGTCCGTCTCCGGGTCCCACAGGTCGGGCAGCACCCGTCCGCTGCCGCCCGGTTCCAGCGGGCCGAACACCTCGCGCCACAGGGCGCCGGTGTCGAACCAGCTGCCGAAGTACGAGTCCGGGTCCCGTTTCCCGTACTCGTACCGCAGGCTCGCCGGCCGCAGGAATCCGGCGGTGGAGACGGGGAGCACGGCGCGGCCCCGGAGCCGCAGCGCCTCGGCGACCGCTTCGGCCAGGTCGCCGGGGCGGGCGGCCGGGGCCCCGTCGACGGCGATCTTCAGCCAGGGTCCGCCGTCGGCCGGTTCCAGCGCGTCGGCGTGCCCGGCGAGCGCGTCCGTCAGCCGTTCCCGGGTGATCGCTTCGAATCGCACCCGTCCATCATCGCGCGTCCCGCCCGGTGGCCGGATGCCGGAATACCGCCGCGGGAACCCGCCGCCAGGTTTACGGTCGGGGCCATGGATCTTGAATTCGCCCGTAAGTTCGCGGCGCGCTGGCAGGACGACTGGAACTCCCACGACCTGGAACGCATCCTGACGCACTATCACGAGGACGTGACCTTCAGCTCCCCCATGATCGCGCGGTTCACCGGCGATCCCTCCGGGACCGTGCGCGGCAAGGACGCCCTGCGGGCGTACTGGGCCCGCGGGCTCGAACTCATCCCGGACCTGGAGTTCGAGGTGATGGACGTCCGGGCGAGCGTCGACACGCTGGTGATCGACTACCGCAACCAGATCGGCGGCCGGGTGTACGAGGTGCTGACCCTCCGCGACGGGCTGGTGATCGCCGGGCTCGGCGCGTACGGGGAGACACTCGCCCGCTGACCTCGGCGGGCGGTGTCCCCCGGGGTGTCACTCCCCCGGCCCGCAGTCCACCGCGTCGGCGTCGTCGGAGAGTTCGCTGCCCTCGGGCAGCAGATAGGTCACCCAGAGGACTACCGGCTCGGTGCCCAGGTTGCGCCCGATGTGACGGTGCTTCTTCCCCGACGGTTCGATGAACGACGTGCCTGCGGGGGACACCTCGACCGAGCAGTCGTCCAGGGTGCGGGTCAGCGTGCCGGACTTCACGACGGCGATCAGCTGACCGCTGTGGGTGTGCCAGCCGGTGGAGCCGCCCGGCTCGATGGTGATCGTACGGAAGGTGACGTCCGCCCGGCCCTTCGGCGCCGTCACCTTCAGCTTGCCCGCCGAGGTGCCCTTGGCCACGACGGTCGCGGTCACCCCGCTGCCGGGTGTGGCTCCGGCCGCCGTCGGCACGAACGCGAGCGCGGCCACGCACCCCGCGACGACGAACGCCCTGCCCCACCGGCTCTGCCGCACCCGCTGTACGCCGTTCCCCATGGGTCTCTCCTGTCTCGCATGTCACGGACATCTCAAATGCCCGGACGCTACCCGGAAGAGGACCGTCGGAATCACGCCACCGGCATCCGGCCCAGCCCGGCCGGCCGGCCGTCAGACGCCGCGCAGCTCCCTGGCCAGCGCGCTGTCCCCGTGCACCTCGATCCGGCCGTCCCCGACCGCCTCCGCGAACGTCGGCTCGCCGCGCCCCAGCGCGAGGCACAGTTCCGCGTCGAGGACGATGCGCGCGTCGGCGTCCGCGGCGGGCCCGTCCCCGTACACCGGCTCACCGGCGCCCACCTCGCCCGTGCGGATGTGGAACTCGCCCTCGTCCAGACGGACATCGAGCACGCCCGTGGCCGCCCCCTTCAGGGCGCTCAGCAGCGGGAGCGCGAACCAGTGGGCCCGGACCGCGTCCGTGGGCCGCCGCTCGGCCAGTGCGGGGGCGCCCCACTCGGCGAGCGCGGCGAGGACCGGCAGCAGTCCGTGCCCGCGCGCGGTGAGCGCGTACACCGTGGCGGCGGCCGGGGGCGGAAGCCTGCGGCGGGTGACGAGGCCGTTCTGCTCCATGTCCTTGAGCCGGGAGGCCAGGACGTCCGTGCTGACGCCGGGCAGGTCGGCGTGGAGGTCGGTGTAGCGGCGGGGACCGGCCAGCAGTTCACGGACGATCAGCAAGGTCCACCGGTCGCCGACCGCGTCCAGGGCGCGGGCGCCGGCGCAGAACTGGTCGTAACTCCGGCGGCGGGCCGGGCGGGTCGCTGGCTGTGGCTGACGTGGCATGCGACGCAGTCTAGACATGTTGTTGGACTTTCCAAGCCCGAGCTTGGTAAAACCAAGTATCGCAATCGGGTCGGGGAGGCACCGCATGGAATTCCGCCAGTCCAGCAAGCTCAACGAGGTCTGTTACGAGATCCGGGGCCCCGTCATCGAGCACGCCAACGCCCTGGAGGAGGCGGGTCACAGCGTGCTCCGGCTCAACACGGGCAACCCGGCCCTCTTCGGCTTCGAAGCGCCGGAGGAGATCGTCCAGGACATGATCCGGATGCTCCCGCAGGCCCACGGCTACACGGATTCGCGCGGCATCCTGTCCGCCCGGCGTGCCGTGGTCCAGCGCTACCAGGCGATGGGCCTGACCGAGGTCGGCGTGGACGACGTCTTCCTCGGCAACGGTGTCTCCGAGCTCATCTCGATGGCCGTCCAGGGGCTTCTGGAGGACGGCGACGAGGTGCTGATCCCGTCCCCGGACTACCCGCTGTGGACCGCGGTCACGACGCTGGCCGGCGGAAAGGCCGTGCACTACACGTGCGACGAGGCGTCCGACTGGAACCCGGACGTCGCCGACATGGCCTCGAAGATCACCGACCGCACCCGGGCCGTCGTGATCATCAACCCCAACAACCCGACCGGCGCCGTCTATCCGCGCGAGGTCCTCTCGGACATCCTCGACCTGGCCCGCAGGCACGGCCTGATGGTCTTCGCCGACGAGATCTACGACCAGATCCTGTACGACGACGCCCAACACCACAGCGTGGCGACGCTCGCCCCGGACCTGGTCTGCCTCACCTTCAGCGGGCTCTCGAAGACGTACCGGGTGGCCGGGTTCCGCTCCGGCTGGATGGTGGTGTCGGGCCCGAAGCAGCACGCCCGCAGCTATCTGGAGGGGCTCACGATGCTGGCCTCGATGCGGCTCTGCCCCAACGCCCCCGCCCAGTACGCCATTCAGGCCGCGCTCGGCGGCCGGCAGTCGATCCGGGACCTGGTGGTGCCCGGGGGCAGGCTGTACGAGCAGCGCGACCGCGCCTGGCAGAAGCTGAACGAGATCCCGGGCGTGTCCTGCGTGAAGCCGAAGGGCGCGCTGTACGCCTTCCCGCGCATCGATCCGAAGGTGCACCCGATCGTCGACGACGAGAAGTTCGTCCTGGACCTGCTGCTGCGCGAGAAGATCCAGGTCGTCCAGGGCACCGGCTTCAACTACCCGCGCCCCGACCACTTCCGCATCCTGACCCTGCCGCACGCGGACGACCTGGACGCCGCGATCAGCCGGATCGGGCGGTTCCTGGCGGGGTACCGGCAGTGAGGCCCACGGGGCCCGCCGAATGAGGAGCGGGCCCGGGGGCGTAGCCGGCCCCCGAGCCCTGTGATTGCCGCCTGCATCGCACGCCGGCACGTTTAAGGTCCCGTATCAGTTTTATGTCGTCGCGTCCTGCCTTTAGACGACCGCGGACCGAAGCTCCACGGGCCGGAGTCGAACCGGCATCTCGACGCCCACGGGCACGGGCCCGTTTGATCCGGCGATAGGCGGCGCATGCTGAGCCTGGAGCGAGAGTCTGAGATTGATCACGGTCTGCCTCTGCCAGTTGGGCCACCCCGGCCCGCATCCGCGCTGAGCGCGGAAGTGCCGGGGGGAGGACTCGAACCTCCACCGGAACCGCTTCGTCACGACAAACTTCAGTTTCAGCTTTGCGCTCCTCGCGCACCCCGACGGCTTCGACCGCCGCCGGGGGATCCATGGTCGGTCACCCGAAGAGGTAACCGAAGACGGCGTCACCCACCCTCCGGTCCGTGACGTCCACGCCGTTGGCCTCCTCGCGGGCGAACTTGACGGCCTGCTGGAGCTTCTCGACCCGGTCGAGCAGTTCGTTGACCCGGCGCGCGGGCAGCGCCCCGGAGAACTTCACGGTCGTCCAGTAGCCGATCGGCACATCCTCGTAGTACACCTCGACCTGCGCCGGGTGCTTCTCGGTGGCCTCCGCCTTCACGTGGTTGCGGGGCACCTTCTTGGTGCGCAGGGTGCGGACCGGCTCGGTCTTCCAGGCGTCGGTGGACGGGTCCTGGGCCCACGCCTCGGAGGCGTCGAGCACCGGCAGCTTGCGGACGAAGGTGTTGACGTCGACGAGCTGCTTCTCCAGGAAGAGCAGGTAGGACACCGGTACGCCACTCACGAGGACGCGGCCGTCGACGGTCACGTCGGCGCGGGCCTCGCAGTTCGCCCAGTCCTTCGTGGCGGTCACGTCGAAGAGTCGGGTGAGCGTCTTCGCGGTCTCCCGCAGCACGTCCTCGGCCTTGACCTGCACCGGCGTCGACTCGGGCGGCAGCTGCTCGCCCTCCTCGTCCTTCGGCTGGTAGGTCCGGGAGATCCCGGCCAGGAGTCCGGCCTTCTGAAGGCCGTGATGGGCCGCCGTCAGGTCCTGGTGTGCCTTGGACTTGACGCCCTTCTCCACTGCGATGATCTGATTGAGTTTCGCCACGTCCAGGAAGCTAGCAGCGCCAACGACACCTGGGCCAAGGGTTTTCCGGTACGGCCGGCGCCCTTCCGCGCGCCGGTGCGCGCCCGCCCGATCGGGTGGTTTCCGGGTGACGCCCGGCTTCCGCCGCCCTCCGCCGGGGCCCGCTTGCGACAGTGAGGCCCGCGCGATTGCGCCTCCCCCGTCTCCGGATCGAAGGGCTCCCCCATGCCTCTCCTGTCCCGCACGGCCGCCGCGAGCGACCCGGCCGGTACCCCCGATGACCCTCACCGCCCGCGCAGGCGGGCCGCACTCGTCGCCGCCGCGGCGGGGCTCGCCGTCCTGGCGGTAGGCACGCCCGTCGCGTACGCCACCCTCGGCTCGGGTGCCTCGCCGGAGCCCCGCCCGGCGGTGGCGGAGGCCGTACGGGGGAAGGACTACATCGAGACCCGGCTGCTCTTCGGCACCGAACGCCCGGACGGCGGCCCGGTGGTGACCGACCGGCAGTTCCTCGCGTTCATCGACGAGGAGGTCACCCCGCGCTTCCCCAACGGGCTGACCATCCAGGACGGCCGGGGGCAGTGGCGCGACTCCCACGGCGTCATCGAGCGCGAGCGCAGCTACGAGCTGACCCTGCTCTACCCGGCCTCCGAGGCCCGGCTGCGCGGCCGCCAGATCGAGCGCATCCGCGACGCGTACGAGAAGGCGTACGCCCAGGACTCGGTGGGCCGGCTGGAGGAGCGGCTGACGGCGGACTTCTGAGGGCGGCGCGCTCCCGCGCAGGGTGTACGGGGGCCGGGCCGGCCCGGTCACGTCACGCGCCGGCCGCACGGGGCCGGGCCAGCACCCTGGCCGCCGCGTGCGCGCCCGCCACGGCGGCCGGGAGGAGCGCCAGCCCGAGCGCCGCGTCGCGGGCGCCGCCGACCGGGATGCCCGCCGCGCGCAGACGGCGCAGCGCCCAGAGCGAGTACGGGATGACGACGGTCGGCGAGGTGGCCACGCCCGGGGTGTAGCCCCCGTACGCCGCCGACTGGGCCAGGTGCACCACCCCGTGGAGCCCGAATCCGGCCAGGACGGTACGGAAGAACGGGCTGCGGCCGCCCGTGCGCGCCCCGTCGGCGGCGGCCGCCGCGATGAGCACGCCCATCAGGCCGATGGCCGCGTTCACCTCGCGCTGCGAGAGCTCCGCCCGGTCCCATACCCGGTCGGGCACCCACGGCAGGCGCTTCTTCAGCCGCGGCCGCGCGGTCCGGTGCCAGCCCGCCATGGTGGCGATCTCCTCCAGGTCGTTGACCGCCCAGGCGGCCAGCAGCCCCCAGGTCACGGCTGCGGAAACCCCGGAGTCCCGGTCGTCCTTCATGAGCGTCCCCCTGTGTGTCGTGTTCCGGTGACCGGTCTCAGCCTATAATGCAACGCAACGTTGCGTTGCACTTTTTTCCGGAGCCGCCATGCCCACCCCTGCCCCGCACCCCCGCCCCGGGAAGGGCCCCCGCGCCGCCGAGGCGATCTTCGACGCCACACTGCGGCTGCTCGCCGAGCGCGGGTACGCGGGGCTCGCCATCGAGGCCGTCGCCCAGGAGGCGGGGGTCAACAAGACGACGATCTACCGCTGGTGGCCGTCGAAGGCGGCGCTGCTGCGGGCGGCGCTGCTCCGGGCCCCGGTGCTGGACATCGACGTCCCCGACACCGGTTCGCTGCGCGGGGACCTGATCGCCCTCACGGAGCAGGTGGCCGCCCTGGTCACCGGCGTACGGACGCGGGCGGTCGTGCGGGCCCTGGCCTCGGGGACGGGACCCGCCGACGACGACCTCGGCGCGCTGGCCCGGGATTTCTTCGCCGACCGGTTCGCGCGCGAGCAGCCGGTGTTCGAACGGGCCGCCGCACGCGGGGAGCTGCCTCCGGGGGCCGACCCCAAGCTGCTGCTCGACCTGATCACCGGGGCCGTGTGGGTGCGGGCGGCGCTCCGGAACGAGCCCGTGCCGGCCGGGTTCGCCGCCGCCGTGGTCGACGCGGTGCTGCCGGCCGGGTGCGGAGGTTGAGCGGCGGCCCCCTCAGCCGCCGGTGAGCTCCAGGAGCGCGCCGACCGGGTCGTGGTCCGGGGCGGCGCGCGGCCACCACTCGTCCTGGCCCGGGTCCGACTCGTAGCCGTACCAGCGGCCGTCGCGGCCGAAGCGGAGCTGAAGGGCGCCGCCGGGGTGCGTGAGGTGGTTGCGCCAGGGCTGGAAGCGGGGGAAGCCGGCGGCGGCCAGGGCCGGGCGGGCACGGTCGAACGGCCCGGCCGGCGGGTCCCACGGGGTCTCCAGGACCGCGAGGCCCTCGGCCTCGCCCTGCCGCCAGGCGGCCACGGCGCGGGCCAGTTCCGTGGTGTTGCGGCCGGTGGCGGAGGCCAGCTCCCGGTAGAGGGCGCGGGTCGTCGCGGTGAGACCGGCAGTGGGTCCGGCCGCGGCGAGGCGGACGGCGTCCTGCCAGGTGGTGAGCCCGGCGAGCGGGTCGTGGCCGGTGGTCAGCAGGGCGTGGGCGCGGGCCGCCGCGTCGGTCGCGAGCTGGTCCAGGGCGAGCGGGTCGCGGGCGCCCGGAAGGACGGGGTAGGCAGGCGGGCGGCCCGGGTGCGGGTCGACGGGGAACGGCGCGGGCAGCGGCGGGAGGAAGCGGTCGGCCAGCGCCTCTTCGGCGGGGACCGACGGGGTGTCGGGGGCGGGGGGCCGCTCGCGGGCGGAGTGCGCGGCGTTGCGCCGGGCCAGCTCCTCCAGCAGCTCGCGCTCGCCCCGGCCGCGCAGCAGGAGCAGGACGAACGGGTCGGTGTCGAGCAGGAGGGCCATCTGGTAGCTGAGGGCCGCGACGTGCTTGCAGGGGCGGCCCCGGTCGGGGCAGGTGCAGGCGGGGTCGAGGTCGCCCGGGGCGGGCAGCAGGGTCATACCCGCGTCGGTCGCCGTGTCGGCCAGCGAGTGCGGCATCTCCTTGGCGAGCAGCGAGGCGAGGTGGCCGGGCCGGGCGGCGACCGCGTCGAGCAGGGTGTCCCAGTCGGGGTCGGAGAACGTACGCAGCCGGAGCTCCGCGCGATACGGGCGGGGACGGCTGCCGTGCACATAGGCGACGACGTGCCCCGGTGTGACGGTGATCGCGGCGACGTGGCCGCCGTCCGCGTAGTCCCGGCCCCGGGCGAGGCGCGGGCCGTCCATCGACAGGGCTTCGAGCGCCGCCACCCAGGACCGGCCCCACCAGCTCTCCGCGAACGGCTCGCCCTCCCCGGACGTGCGCGCCGGGACGGCTTCGAAGGTGCGCCGCAGGTCGTCGGGGCCGGGGCGGGAGCGGGCGCCGGGGCGGGTGTCGCGGCGGGCGGCGAGCGGTCCGGTGGTGGGGCGGGGGGCGCCGGGGCCGCGGGGGGCGGGGCTCATGACGGCCTCCGGAGGGAGACGAGGTCGGCCAGGTCGCGGTCGCTCAGCTCGGTGAGCGCGCTCTCGCCGCTGCCGAGGACGGCGTCGGCCAGCGCCCGCTTGGCGAGCAGCATCTCGCCGATCCGGTCCTCCACCGTGCCCTCGGCGATCAGCCGGTGCACCTGGACGGGCTGGGTCTGGCCGATGCGGTAGGCCCGGTCCGTGGCCTGCTCCTCGACCGCCGGGTTCCACCAGCGGTCGTAGTGGACGACGTGGGCGGCCCGGGTGAGGTTGAGCCCGGTGCCCGCCGCCTTCAGGGAGAGCAGGAAGACCGGGACCTCGCCGGACTGGAAGCGGTCCACCATCCGTTCCCGCTCGGCCACCGGCGTACCGCCGTGCAGGAGCTGGGAGGGGATCGCGCGGGCGGTCAGATGGGCGGACAGCAGCCGGGCCATCGTCACGTACTGCGTGAACACGAGCACGGAGCCGTCCTCGGCGAGGATGGTGTCGAGCAGTTCGTCCAGGAGGGCGAGCTTCCCGGAGCGGCCGGTGAGCCGGGCGGCGTCCTCCTTCAGATACTGCGCGGGGTGGTTGCAGATCTGCTTGAGCGAGGCCAGCAGCTTCATGATCAGGCCGCGCCGGGCGATGCCCTCGGACGCCTCGATGTGCGCCATGGTCTCGCGCACCGTGGCCTCGTACAGCGTGGCCTGCTCGCGGGTGAGGAAGACGGGGTGGTCGGTCTCCGTCTTGGGCGGCAGCTCGGGCGCGATCCCGGGGTCGGACTTCTTGCGGCGCAGCAGGAACGGCCGGACGAGCCGGGACAGCCGCTCCACCGCCTCGTCGTTGCCGAGGCCGGCCGCCGTGCCGGTGTTCTCCACGATCCGGGCGTGGCGGGCCCGGAACGCCTTGAGCGGGCCGAGCAGTCCGGGCGTGGTCCAGTCGAGCAGCGCCCACAGCTCGGAGAGGTTGTTCTCCACGGGGGTGCCGGTGAGGGCGACACGCGCCGGGGACGGGATGGTGCGCAGGGCCTTCGCGGTGGAGGAGTGGGGGTTCTTGACGTGCTGCGCCTCGTCGGCGACGACCAGGCCCCAGCCGTGGGCGGCGAGCTCGGCGGCGCTGGAGCGCATCGTGCCGTACGTCGTGAGGACGAAGCCCCGGTCCGCTCCTGCGAGGGTGCGGCCGGCGCCGTGGAATCTGCGCACGGGGACGCCGGGGGCGAAGCGGTTGATCTCGCGGTGCCAGTTGCCCAGCAGGGAGGCGGGGCAGACGACCAGGGTGGGCGCGGGGTGGGCGCGGTGGAGGTGGAGGGCGATCAGGGTGATCGTCTTGCCGAGGCCCATGTCGTCGGCGAGGCAGCCGCCGAGGCCGAGCGAGGTCATCCGGTCCAGCCAGGCCAGCCCGCGCAGCTGGTAGTCCCGGAGCGTGGCGTGGAGTCCTGGCGGCGGGGCGAGCGGGGCGTCGTCGGTGAGGAGGCGGTTGCGCAGCTCCGCGAGCGCTCCGGCGGGGACCGCCTCGACCTGCTCGCCGTCCACCTCGGCGCTGCCGGTCAGGGCGACGGCCAGGGCGTCCACCGGGTCGAGCAGGCCCAGCTCCCGCTTGCGGGCCTTGCGGACCAGCGCCGGGTCCACGACGACCCACTGGTCCCGCAGCCGCACCACGGGGCGGTGGGCCTCGGCGAGCACGTCCATCTCGGCCTCGGTCAGCCGCTCGTCGCCGAGCGAGAGCTGCCAGTCGAACGCGAAGAGCTGTTCGGCGTCGAAGAAGGCGGTGCCGTCGGTGGCCGTCCCGGGCGCGGGCCTGACCACGGCCGCGGCGGTGAGGCTGCGGGCCAGCTCCCTGGGCCAGTGGACGCTCACCCCGGCAGCGGCGAGGCGGCTCCCGGCGACGCCCAGCAGTTCGTACAGCTCGTCCTCGCCGAGGGCCAGCACATCGGGGACCGGCTGGTCCAGGAGCCTTTCGAGCGGGGGCCAGACGCGGGCGGCGCGCCGCAGGGCGAGCGCGGTGTCGACCCGGGCCCGGGGGCCGAAGGGCTCGCCCGCCTCACCGGCCCAGAGGGCGGCGGCGTCGACCACGTAGGTGGGGTCGGCGAGGCTGTGCACCTGGGTGACGGCGGCCGCGGCGTGCCGGTCCGGGGTGCCCGCCGCCCCGTCGGGGCCGTTCGCGTCGAAGAGTTCGTACGCGGAGAGGTCCAGGCGGAGCGACACCCGGACCCCGGCGTCCAGGCCCGAGGCGACCTCGACGGCCCATTCCCGGGCCCCGGGCAGGTGCTGGGGCTCGGCCGCCGCGAAGGGGGCGCCCACGGCGAACGCGGCGGCGGGCGTCCGGGGCAGCGTGTCGGCGACGGCGTCGAGGAAGGCGCCGGTCAGCGCCTCGGGGTCGGGCAGCCGGGGCTGGGGCGGGCCGGGCAGCGGGACGGCGTGCCCCTCCCAGGGCAGGGCGGCGGCCACCGCGCGCAGGTGGGCGACGTCACCGGCGTCGCGCGGGCCGGCCCGCCAGGCGTCGTGGTCGTCGGCGGTCAGCCCGGGGAGCATCCGGCCGCCGGCCACCAGGTGCAGCGCGTGCAGGGCGGCGGCGCCCCAGGCGCGGGTGGCCGGGTGGGCGGAGCGCAGGTGGCGGGCGCGGGCGAGCAGGGGCAGGGCGTCGGCGACGGTGAGCAGGAGCGCGGGCACGGCCTGCGTGCGGACCTCGTTCCCGGCGCCGTGCGGCCGGACGACGGTGATCTCCTCGCTCCGGGCGCCCTCGGTCTCGGGGAGCGGGGCGTCGAGCGGGTCCCAGAAGGCGACGCGGCCCCGGCGCGGCGGCGTACCGGGCAGGAAGACGGCGGCGCAGCGCAGCAGACGGCTGTCGTCCGCGTCCCGCGGTGGTGCGGTGCTCATCGGTCCCTCCCCTCGCGCCCTTCGTCCCTGGTCAGCACGGATCCCCGTACTGGTCCCACTGCTCCGCGAGTCTAGGCGGGGGCTCTGACAACGGACTCCGGCGAGGCCCGGCCGCCGCCGTTCCCGCAGCTCGTACGGGGCGGACGGCGGCCGGAGAGCGGCCGCGCGGAGCGGTCAGTGGTGGGCGTACGGCTTCGAGGAGGCGGCCGGGCGCGGGTCCGGTGTGCGGGGATCCTCGGAGGGAGCGGCCAGGCGCGTATCCGGCGCGCGGGAGTCCGTGGGCCGCATGACGTCCGGGGCGGGCGGGCCGGAGTCCGGCGCCTGCACGGCCTCGGGCGCGGGCGCCGGAGGCGCCCCCTGCTGGGCGCGTTCCAGAAACCTCAGCAGCTCCACCGGGAACGGCAGCACCAGCGTGGAGTTCTTCTCGGCCGCCACGGCCACCACGGTCTGGAGCAGTCGCAGCTGGAGCGCGGCCGGCTGGGCGGACATCTCGGAGGCCGCCTCGGCCAGCTTCTTGGATGCCTGGAGTTCCGCGTCGGCGTTGATGACCCGGGCGCGCCGCTCACGGTCGGCCTCGGCCTGGCGGGCCATGGAGCGCTTCATGGTCTCCGGCAGGGAGACGTCCTTGATCTCGACGCGGTCGATCTGCACGCCCCAGCCGACCGCGGGGCTGTCGATCATCAGCTCCAGGCCCTGGTTCAGCTTCTCCCGGTTGGAGAGGAGGTCGTCCAGATCGCTCTTGCCGATGATGGAACGCAGGGACGTCTGCGCCATCTGCGAGACCGCGAAGCGGTAGTCCTCGACCTCCACGACGGCGCTCGCCGGGTCGACCACCTTGAAGTAGATGACGGCGTCCACCCGGACCGTGACGTTGTCCCGGGTGATCCCGTCCTGGGCCGGCACGGGCATGGTCACGATCTGCATGTTGACCTTGCGCAGCCGGTCGAAGCCCGGCAGCACCATCGTGAACCCCGGCGGGCGCACCTCGTCGCGGAGCCGGCCCAGTCTGAGGACCACGCCCCGTTCGTACTGCCTGACGACCCTGGCGGCCGCCGCCAGGTACAGGGCGCCCAGCGCCACTGCCGCGACCACCGCGATCACGAGTGCCTGGACCATGACGGCCCCCTGCCAGCCGGAGGAACCCGGCGATCGGCGCCGCACCTCTTCGTGCGCTAGTACCACGGTATGCCCGGTTCCGCTTTGGGGCGAGCCCCTGCGGGGGTGCCCGGTGGTGCCGTGCTCCCCCGCCCGGCCGCTCCCCGGATGCCGGGGCCCGGGGATGCGGGCAGGGTGAGCGGCACCGGCACGTACACCCGCGGTGTGCGTGGTGACGAGACAGACGAGGATCCGCCCATGCCCGTGATCGACCGCCGACGCCGCCGGCTCGGCATCGCCGCCCAGGCCGTGTTCCTGACCCTCACCGTCGCAGGCTGTTCGGGCCTCGGCCGGACCGCGGTCGGCCCCGTCATCTACACCACCGAGCGGGACGCGGTGATCGAGGTGAACAGCCCCTCGGTCAAGGGCTGCCACCGGCTCGCCCCGGCCGGCGCGAAAGAGGTGGCCAACGAGACCCTGGTCGACATCGTGCTGTACCGGACGCCCAACTGCACCGGCCCGGGCACCACGTACCTCGCGACCACCTTCTCGGACGTCAACGCGCCGAACGCCCGCCCCTGGCGCAGCTTCAGCACCATCCACTGACCGCTACACGGGCACCGCCCGCACCCAGACCCCGTCGTCCGTGAGACAGCGGTCCACTCTCAGGCCCGCCCTCGCAAGGTGCCCTTCGAACTCCTCCTTCGTCAGCGGACGGGACCGGAAGGTCTGCGTCCACCGGGCGTCCGGGAACTCGTACTCCGCGCGCACCGAACGCGCCCCGTCGCCGGCCGGCACCGAGGAGACGATGCGCACGGTGTAGCCCGCGGGGTGGACGCGCACGCGCGGGAGCCCGTCGTGATAGTCGGCGCCCTCCCGCTGGAGGAGCACCACGCCCCCGTCGCGCACGTACCGGCGGCAGGTCCGCAACAGCCCGTCGCGCACCCCGGGGTCGCCCGCGTGCACCAGGAACGACGCGAGCACGACGACGTCGAAGGTCTCGTCGCCGAGGTCCAGGGACTCGATCGGGGCGCACACCGTCCGCGCCCCGCGCACCCGCTCCAGCATCTGCGGCGACTCGTCCACGGCGGTGATCCGGAAGCCGCGCTCGACCAGGGGGTGCGTCACCCTGCCCACCCCGCAGCCCAGTTCGAGGATGTGGGCGCCGGCGGGGACGGCCGCCTCGATCACGTCCGGCTCGTCGCCCACGGCCAGCCGGGTGTACAGCTCGACCGCGCAGCCGTCCGGGGTGATCGCGCCCGGCCCGGTCCCTGAGTGGCCCTCACGCACCAGTTGTCCGCTCATACCCGCCGAACGACCGCGCCGGGGCGGTCGTTCCCGGCCCCCGGACCGAACGGCGCGCGACGAGGGCGGCGCTCAGGTGCTGGAGGTCGGCGGGGCGGGCCGGGGAGAGGCCGGTGAGGCGGTCGATGCGGCGGATGCGGTAGTCGACGGTGTTGGGATGGACGTGCAGCGCGGCCGCCGCGGCCCGGCGGTCGAGGCCGTGTCCGAGGTACGTCTCCAGCGTGTGCAGCAGCTCCGGCTTGGCGTCCAGCGGGCTCAGCAGCCCCGCGAGCCCGCGCAGCGCCTCGCTGGGCCGGCTCAGCTGGTACTCCAGGAGCACGTCGGACAGCCGGTAGAGGCCGGGGGCCCGGCCGGTGCGGGCCACCAGGTCCACGATCTCGGCGTTGCGGGCCACCGCCGCCGGCACCCCGTCCGGTGAGGCGGTCTCGGCGGCGGCCGTGACGGGGACCCCCGCCGCCCGGGTCGCCTCGGCGATCAGTTCGCGCAGCCCACCGGGCCCGTCCCACCGCGGCGGCTCCGCGACGGGCAGCAGCACGGTGCCGCCGGACGCGTCCAGCGCGGTCAGCGCGGGCGTCCCGGCGAACCGGTCGAGGGCCGTCCGGATGCGCCGTATCTTCCGCCGGGCGGCCACGCTCGCGCCCGCCCCGGAACCGGCGGCGGAACCGGCCCCCTGCGGCAGCCCCGCACCCGCCTCGTCCGGGTGCGGGGCCAGCGCGAGCGTCATCGCCAGATAGCGGGCGGCCGGGCGCAGGCCGGTGCGACGGGTGAAACCGTCCAGGTCCTCTCCGGTCAGCAGCGCGGCCATCAGCGCGTGCCGGCCGCCGTGCTCCTGGCTGTCCAGGATCTGCCGGGCCTCCAGATAGGCGCCGCTCACCGCGGAGGTCAGCTGCTGCTGGAGGACGAGGATGCGGTCCATGATCTCCAGCACGGCGGGCAGGTCCCCCGGCCCGGCGTCCTGCGCGGTCTCCTCCCAGCACATCGCGACACCCACCTGGTAGGCGGTGAGGATCGCGTCCAGCGGCACGCCCTCCTCGGCGCGCTGGGCCGCCGAGTCCCGCTGCTGGGCGAGTTCGCCGTCGGTGGCGGCCCTGCGGTGTTCGAGGACGTCCGCGAAGAGCCGCAGGTTGTGCTGGACGATGTCCGCGATGTCGCCCGCGATCTCCTCGTGCGGCAGCTCCGCGTAGACCGGGAGGTCACTGAGAAGACGGGCGACCACCCGGGTGGTCAGGGCGGGGACGCGGGCCCGCAGCCGTACCGCCACGGGGCGTCCGGCGATGGCCAACGGCCGCTGGTCCGCGGCCCGTTCATTGTCACGCGTCACAAAAGCCCCCGGCGAAGTCTGCGTTACCCACCAGTTAAACGACGGCCTTCGAGTCTGCATGATGACCGGCGACACCCGCCATGCCCCCCACTCATCGCGCACCGGAGGTCGTCATGAACTCGTCCCGGAACAAAACGTTCTGTCGTACGGTCGGAGGCGCCGCCACCGCGGTCGCCCTGGCCTCCCTGGCTGTCGGCACCACCGCGTCCGGCGCCTGGGCGGCGAGCGCCGACGACCCCGTGCAGTACGTCGCCCTCGGCGACTCCATGGCCTCCGGGCCGCTCATCCCGGGCATCACGGGACCGCTGGCCTGCGGCCGCTCCACCCACAACTACGCGCACGAGCTGGCGGCGAGCATCGGCGCCTCGCTGCGCGACGTCACATGCAGCGGGGCCCAGTCCAAGCACATGACGGAGAAGCAGTCGCTGTCGCTGCTCGACGTGCCGATGGGTTCGGCGGCGCCCCAGTTCGACGCGCTGCGCGCCGACACCGACCTGGTGACCCTCACCATCGGCGGCAACGACGCCGGTCTCGTCGGCATCGCACAGGACTGCATGCAGCTCGACCCGACCGCGACGCCGTGCAGGGACAAGCTGACCGAGGGCGGGGTCGACCAGGTGGCGCAGCGGATCGACGCGTTCGCGCCGCGCCTCGGAGCCGTACTGGACGGAATCCACCAGCGCTCGCCGCAGGCCAGGGTCCTCGTGACGGGGTACGGGCTCTACATCAAGCCGGGCGGCTGCTGGCCGTTGCAGCCCGTGCTGCCGGTCGACGCGGACTTCCTCCAGGGCAGCGTGAACCGGATGAACGCGGTGATCGCCGAGCAGAGCGCCGCGCACGGCGCCGAGTACATCGACGTCGCCACGCCGAGCAAGGGGCACGACGCCTGCCAGGCCCCGTCCGACAAGTGGGTCGAGGGATACGTGCCGACCGCTTCGGCCGCCCCGCTGCACCCGAACCAGCGCGGTGAGGCCGCCTACGCGCGCATCATCGGCGCCCACCTCCAGGGGAGCTGACCCATGCGGCAGCGGATGCTCAGCGGACTGCTCGCCGCGGCGCTCGGCGCCGCCGCGCTCCTCGCCCCGCCCGCCCACGCGGCCCCGGCGGATCCTCCCCCGGCGCGGGGCTGCGACCCGCTGGCACCCGCCGAGTGCCTGCTGCCGTTCCCCGACGACTGGTACACCCGGCCGGACCCGCGCACCGACACGGGCCGCCGGGTGGCCTTCGACGCCTCGATGCTGCCCCGGCCCGCGACGGGGCGGGCCGTCGACCCGGCCGCCTGGAACCGGTCCGACGGCTTCTCGCCCGGCTCCACGCTGATCGCCCAGGTGCCGGGCCTCGACCTGACGAAGACCGGCGCCGCCCCGCTCACCGACATCGGCCGGTCCCTGGACCGGGACGCGCCGGTCGTCCTGCTGGACACCACCACCGGTGAGCGGTGGCCGTACTGGGCGGAGCCCGACAGCAACGCCACCGACCCCGCGCGCCGGGCCCTCCTGATCCACCCGGCCCGCAACTTCCTCGACGGCCACCACTACGCCGTGGCGCTGCGCCACCTCAAGGACGGGTCGGGCCGTACGATTCCGGCCGCCGCCCCCTTCGCCGCCGTCGCCGGGAAACGGCTGCCCGCCCACGATCCGCTGCGCGCCCGCCAGGACCGGCTGCGGCCCGCGCTGTCCG
Organism: Streptomyces sp. NPDC041814; assembly: GCF_055590565.1. Lineage (NCBI taxonomy): Bacteria > Bacillati > Actinomycetota > Actinomycetes > Kitasatosporales > Streptomycetaceae > Streptomyces > Streptomyces sp. NPDC041814. Next base: position 196,106 of record NZ_JBVJAM010000001.1, read on the forward strand.
CGTTGCGCCGGGCGGGCGTCCGCACCCAGGGGCTCAACCTCGCCTGGGACTTCACGGTCGCCTCCACGCGCAGCCTCACCGGCGACCTGTTCACCCTCCGCGACGACGCGTTCCGCGCGCTCGGCGACCGCTCGCCCGCCTTCACGGTCACCGGGGTCACCGATTTCACCGAGGAGCAGGACGCCCGGATCGCCCGCGAGGTCACCGGCGAGATCACCGTCCCGGGCTATCTGGACGCACCCGGCGGGCCACCCGGCGCGTTGCTGAACCGCGACCGGAACGGCACCCCGCGCGCACTGCCAGGCAGCACCCAGACGGCCGCGTTCCGCTGCGAGATCCCGCACGCCGCCTTCCGCAGCCCCTCGCACCCCTCGCTGTACGGGCACGGGCTGCTGGGCTCACGCAACGAGGTCGGCGCGGGCAACGTCAGGGACATGGCCGCCGAGCACGACTTCACGTTCTGCGCCACGGACTGGATCGGGATGGCCAAGGACGACATCCCCGTCGTGCTGGCCGCGCTCGCCGACTCGAGCCTCTTCCCCGCCGTACCCGAGCGCAGCGAACAGGGCATGCTCAACGCCCTCTTCCTCGGCCGCGCCCTGATCCACGCCGAGGGGCTGACCGCCGACCCGGCGTTCCGCACCGCCGACGGGCGCCCTCTCGTGGACACCCGGCACGGCCTCGCGTACGACGGGAACAGCCAGGGCGGCATCCTCGGCGGCGCGCTCGTCGCCGCCTCCGCCGACATCCGGCGCGGAGTGCTCGGCGTCACCGGCATGAACTACGGCCTGCTCCTCAACCGCAGCGCCGACTTCGCCCCGTTCCAGCAGGTCCTGGACGCCGCCTACCCGGACAAGCTGCACCAGCAACTGGTCCTCCAGCTCTTCCAGATGGTCTGGGACCGGGGCGAGACCAACGCGTACGCCAACCACCTCACCGACCGCCACCAGGTCCTGATGCACATCGCGTACGGCGACCACCAGGTCGCCAACGCGGCGGCCGACGTCGAGGCGCGCACCATCGGAGCCCGGCTGCTCACCCCCGCGCTCGCCCCGGGCCGCAGCCCGGACGCCGTCCCGTACTGGGGCATCCGGCGCATCGGCCCGCGCCCATGGCCGTACCGGGGCTCGGCGATGACCGTCTGGGACAGCGGTACGCCCACGCCCCCGGTCACCAACACCCCGCCCGCCGGACCGGCGTACGGGCACGACCCGCACGAAGATCCCCGCAACTCGCCCGCCGCACGTCAGCAGAAGGCCACCTTCCTGACCACCGGCCGGGTCATCAATGTCTGCGGCACCACCCCGTGCACCGCCACACCGACCTCCTGACGCCTCCCCTGCCCCGCAGGGCCACGACAAGGAGCACCATGCGCACGCACCGCATCGCCGGAGCCGTCCTCGCCACCGCCCTTCTCACCGGTACGGTCATGGCCCCGGCCGCCCTCGCCGCGCCGCCCGCGACCGCTCCGGCCGCCGTCGCGCAGTCCGCCGTCCCGTTCACGGCGGCCACCGCCACCCGCACCGCCGACGGCGGCCACACCCTGTCCTGGGCCTCGCCCGCCGGGTCGGTGACCGTCACCGCCGTCACCTCGCCCGACGCCACCACCGGCACCGTGCTCGGCACGGCCCCCGGCACCGGCTCGCTGACCGTCGCCCCGGGCACACTCCCGGAGGCCGGGCGCTGGTACTTCCGCCTGGTCCCGGACAGCGGCAGCCCGCTCGTCGTCGCCGACCGCTCGCTCGGCCTGGCCTCCGCCCGGAACTTCCGGGACATCGGCGGCTACCGCACCACGGACGGGCGCTGGGTGCGCCCGGGCCTGGTCTACCGCTCCAACAAGCTGAGCGGCCTCACCGACGCCGACCAGCAGCGGCTGGTCTCCCAGCAGCTCACGCTCGACGTGGACCTGCGCAACGCCCAGGAACGCCACGACGCCCCGGACCGGCTGCCCGCCGGGGTGCGCTACCAGGTCGCGGACGTCGTCTCGCTCGCCCACGGCATCCGCTTCCACGACTCGGCCCTGATGACCCTGGCGGAGGCCATCGCCGCCGGGCTCTTCTCCGGCTCGTCGGACCTCGGCCAGTCCATCGGCTACCCGTTCATGGTCAACTTCGTGGGCGCGGACTACGCCTTCCACGACCTCGTCACGGCCGTCGCCACGAACACCTCCGGTGCCACGGTCTTCCACTGCAGCGCGGGCAAGGACCGCACCGGCTGGGGCACGGCCGTCCTGCTCACCCTGCTCGGTGTCCCCCGGGCCACGGTCGAGGCGGACTTCCTGGCCAGCAACCAGTACACCGGCGACCCGAAGGCCGTGGAGCTGAGCTGGCTGCGCGCCGCGTACGCCGAGGTGGACCAGATCTACGGCGACTTCGACGCGTACGTACGGGAGGGGCTGAAGCTCGACGCGGCCACCGTGGCGGCGCTGCGGGCGAAGCTGCTGACCGACTGACCGCCCGGCCCGGACCGGGATTCAGCAGCCCGGGTAGCGGTCCTGCGGCCACTCGACGGCGTGCTCGAACTCCAGGCACAGGTCGTCGGCCACCTCGGCGATCACCCCGCGTCCCTCCGTCCGCACCAGCCAGTGCGGAGGGAGGCGGGTGTCGCCGTGGTGGGCGCCGAGGAGGTTGCCGCAGACCGCGCCGGTGGAGTCGCTGTCGCCGGAGTGGTTGACGGAGAGCAGCAGGGCCTCGGCGACCTGGCCGGGCTCCGGCAGGACGAGGGCGCAGTACACCGCGATAGCCAGCGCCTCTTCCGCCACCCAGCCCTGGCCCAGGGACTCCACCCGCTCGGCGCTCGGCCCGCCCCGCGCGGCCAGGTCGACGGCCGCGCGCAGGGCGGCGGTGGTCTCCTCGTGGCCCCGGTGCCGGGCGAGCAGTTCCATGGCCCGCAGCACGGCACCGGGCAGCGAGTCGCCCTCCAGGAGATACCCGACGATCGCCGCGAGCGCCCCGGCCGCGTACGCGCCGGTGGGGTGGCCGTGGGTGATCTGCGCGCACCGGGCGGCGAGCGCGAAGCCGGTGGCGGGGTCCTCGCCGGTCAGGCCGAAGGGCGCGGACCGCATGACCGTGCCGCAGCCCTTGGACCCGGTGTTGACCGGCCCGGGCTCACCGACCGGACCCGCCGGGTCCGGGATGTGGCCGGCCGCGAGGCCGGTCAGGCAGGCGTTGCCGGGCGCCCGCTGGGCGTACAGCCAGGGCTGCTGCCGGAGCCATCCGTTGCGGACGGGGTGCCCCTCCGGGGCGTGGGGCGGCTTCGGGTGGTTCTGGGTGTCCAGCCAGCGCAGGTACGCGTTCCTGACGATGCCCGTCTCGGCGCCGCCGATGCCCTTGGCCATGGCGCGCGAGTGCGCCCGGATCAGCCCCTCGGCGGTGAACAGCGTCATCTGGGTGTCGTCCGTGATCCGGCCGACGACCCCTTCGTCGTCCGGTGTCATGCCGCGTACGCCCTGCTCGCCGTGCGCCCGCCGGATGCCCGCGAGCGACAGGAACTCGACCGGGTTGCCCAGGGCGTCCCCGATCGCCCCGCCCAGCAGACATCCGCGCACCCTGGCCCGGCGGGCCGTGAGCCCCGCCCCCGTCGTCGTACCGATCACCGTCGGCCCCGCCCTTCCGCACCGTCGTGCCGCACCTGCCCGGCCGTGGGTCCATGCTGGTAGGGAGGCGATGCCATGCGTACCGGCAATGAACCGACGACCGCCCGCAGCCCGCTGCGGATGCGGCTCTGGCTGAGTCTATGGGGCCTGGCCTGGGCCGTCTTCGGGGTGACGGCCTTCGCCGTGAACGGCCGCACCGGCTGGGCCGCCGTCTGCGGGGTGCTGCTCGTGCTGGTCCTGCTGGACCTGTGCGTGGTCGCGCACCGGCTGCGCCAGGGCCCGCACTACCAGCCGGGCCGCTCCATCCCCCCGTACGACCCCGACCACGGCCCGCGCGGCGGCAAGGGCCCACCGCCGGGTACGCCCTAGCTTTCGAACCGGGCCGCGCGCAGATACTCCGGGTTCGGGTCGAGCGCCGCCGCCAGGCGGAAGTGGCGGGTGGCGCGCTCGGGGTGGCCGGAGCGCTCGAAGGTGCGGGCGAGGGCGAAGTGCGCGAAGGCGTTGTCCGGTTCGCGCTCCAGCACCAGCTCGAATTCCAGCTCGGCGGGGCGCAACTGCGCCGCCGCGAAGAAGGCGCGGGCGCGCAGCAGGCGGGCGGCGGTGTTCTCCGGGTGGGCGGCGATCACCGAGTCGAGCAGCCGCACGGCGCCCCGGGGGTCGCGCGCGGCGAGCAGCTGCTCGGCCGCGCGGAAGTCGATGACGTCGGTTTCCGGGGTCCTCTCGGGCACGGTGGCATCCTTCCCTGGTCCGTCCCGGGGTGAACACGGGGGCGGCTGCGGGTATTCCGGTGCGGCGGGACCGGCGGGTGCGCTACGGCCCCGGCTCAGCCCGCCTCCGCCGCACGCCGGGCCAGCTCCGCCCAGACCTCGCGGACCCGGGCCCGCAGCTCCTCCACCGGTCCGTCGTTGTCGATGACCACGTCGGCGACGGCGCGCCGCTGCTCGCGGGTGGCCTGGGCGGCCATCCGGGCGCGGGCGTCCTCCTCGGTCATGCCGCGCAGCCGGACGAGCCGGTCGAGCTGGGTCTCCGGGGCGGCGTCGACGACGATGACCAGGTCGTAGAGGGGGGCGAGGCCGTTCTCGGTGAGGAGCGGGACGTCGTGGACGACCACGGAGTCCGGTCCGGCGGCCTTCTCCAGTTCGGCGGAGCGGTCGCGGACCAAGGGGTGGACGATCGCGTTGAGCGCGGCGAGGCGGTCCGGGTCGGCGAAGACGATCGCGCCGAGCGCGGGCCGGTCCAGGGTGCCGTCCGGGGTCAGGATGCCGGGGCCGAACTCCTCGGCCACGGCGGCGAGTCCGGGGGTGCCGGGCTCGACCACCTCGCGGGCGATGCGGTCCGAGTCGATGAGGACGGCACCGTGGCCGACGAGCAGCCGGGACACTTCGCTCTTACCGGCTCCGATGCCACCGGTCAGGCCCACTTTCAGCATGCCCGGCAGCCTAGTGCCCGTTGCCCGTCACCCCCGCGGGCGGGGGTGACGGGCAACGGGCACGGGGTGGGCCGGTCAGATGTCGCCCTCGCGCTCGGCGAGGAACTTCTCGAATTCGAGGCCGATCTCGTCCGCCGACGGCAGGTCCGCCGGTTCGGCGACCAGGTTGCCCCGGGTCTCCGCACCCGCGACCGCGTCGTACTGGTGCTCAAGGCCCTCGACCAGCGAGACCAGTTCCTCGTCGCCCTGGCCGATCTGGCGGTCGATCTCCGTCTGGGTGCGGTGCGCCTCGGTGCGCAGGGCGTGTGCGACGGACGGCAGGACCAGGCCGGTCGCGGCCGTGATCGCCTCCAGCGCGGTGAGCGCCGCGTCCGGGTAGGCGGAGCGGGCGACGTAGTGCGGCACGTGGGCGGCGACGCCGAGCACGTCGTGGCCCGCCTCCATCAGCCGGTACTCGACCAGGGCCTCGGCGGAGCCGGGGACCTGCGCCTCCTCGAAGGGGCTGCGGTGGCCGGGCGTGAGGTCGGTGCGGTTGCCGTGCGGGGTGATGCCGACCGGGCGGGTGTGCGGGACGCCCATCGGGATGCCGTGGAAGTTGACCGCGAGGCGGACGCCGAGGCGCTCGACCACCTCCTCGACGGCCGCGGCGAACCTCTCCCACTCCACGTCGGGCTCGGGCCCGGACAGCAGCAGGAACGGCGCGCCCGTGGCGTCCTGGACGACGCGGACCTCCAGGGCGGGTGTCTCGTACGCCGCCCAGCGGTCGCGCTTGAACGTCAGCAGCGGACGCCGGGCGCGGTAGTCGATCAGGCGGTCGTGGTCGAAGCGGGCCACGACCTGGTGCGGCAGCGATTCGAGCAGGCCGTCAACGATCTGCTCGCCGGTCTCACCCGCGTCGATGTAGCCCTCGAAGTGGTAGAGCATGACCAGGCCGGCCGACTCCTGGGCGAGCGCCATGTCGACCACAGCCAGGCCCTTCGGCTCCCATTCGTACAAACTCTGCGGATCAGGCACGGTTACCGCTCCTCCTTGTGTTCCTGGAGAAGAACGCCCCGGGTACTCCGGTCATTCCCCGTACACGCTCTTTCACTCCGGAAACACGTGAGGCCCGCTCCCCGAAGGGAGCGGGCCTCACGGTCACTTACCTACCGCAGCCGATGACCGGCCGGAGGGACAGAGCGTCAGCTCTGGCCGCCCGCCAGCTTCTCGCGGAGCGCGGCCAGGGCCTCGTCCGACGCCAGGGCGCCGGAGTTGTCCGAGGACTCCGAGGAGTAGGAGCCGCCGCCGGTGCCCGAGGCAGCCTGCGTGTTGCCGGCGGGGGTGGCAGCACCCTCGGCGGCAGCGGCCTCGTCGGCCTCGCGGGACTTGATGACCTGGGCCTGGTGCTGCTCGAAGCGCTGCTGCGCCTCGGCGTACTGGGTCTCCCAGACCTCGCGCTGAGCCTCGAAGCCCTCGAGCCAGTCGTTGGTCTCGGGGTCGAAGCCCTCGGGGTAGATGTAGTTGCCCTGGTCGTCGTAGGACGCGGCCATGCCGTACAGGGTCGGGTCGAACTCGACCGACGCCGGGTCGCCGCCGAAGGCCTCGTTGGCCTGCTTCAGCGAGAGGCTGATGCGACGGCGCTCAAGGTCGATGTCGATGACCTTGACGAAGATCTCGTCGTTGACCTGGACGACCTGCTCCGGGATCTCCACGTGGCGCTCGGCCAGCTCGGAGATGTGGACCAGGCCCTCGATGCCCTCGTCCACGCGGACGAACGCACCGAACGGAACGAGCTTGGTGACCTTACCGGGGACGACCTGCCCGATCTGGTGCGTACGGGCGAACTGCTGCCACGGGTCTTCCTGCGTCGCCTTGAGCGACAGCGAGACGCGCTCGCGGTCCATGTCGACGTCGAGGACCTCGACGGTGACCTCCTGGCCGACCTCGACAACCTCGGAGGGGTGGTCGATGTGCTTCCAGGACAGCTCGGAGACGTGCACCAGACCGTCGACGCCACCCAGGTCCACGAAGGCACCGAAGTTGACGATCGAGGAGACGACGCCGGAGCGGACCTGACCCTTCTGGAGGGTCGTGAGGAACGTCTGGCGGACCTCGGACTGGGTCTGCTCCAGCCAGGCGCGGCGGGACAGAACCACGTTGTTGCGGTTCTTGTCCAGCTCGATGATCTTGGCCTCGAGCTCCTTGCCCACGTACGGCTGGAGGTCGCGGACGCGACGCATCTCGACGAGCGACGCCGGGAGGAAGCCACGGAGGCCGATGTCGAGGATGAGACCACCCTTGACGACCTCGATGACGGTACCGGTGACGATGCCGTCCTCTTCCTTGATCTTCTCGATGGTGCCCCAGGCACGCTCGTACTGAGCGCGCTTCTTCGAGAGGATCAGGCGGCCTTCCTTGTCCTCCTTCTGGAGAACCAGGGCCTCGATCTCGTCACCGACCTTGACGACCTCGTTCGGGTCGACGTCGTGCTTGATCGAGAGCTCGCGGCTCGGGATGACACCTTCGGTCTTGTAACCGATGTCGAGGAGAACCTCGTCCCGGTCAACCTTGACGATGACACCGTCAACGATGTCGCCGTCGTTGAAGTACTTGATCGTCTCGTCGATCGCCGCGAGGAACGCGTCCGCGTCGCCGATGTCGTTGACCGCAACCTGCGGAGTGGTGGCGGTGGTCTCGGTGCTGCTCGTCATGTGGGAAAGGGCTCCGGTACGGACAGTGAGTCGTAGGTACTGCTACGCCGAAAGCCCGTATCGCCTCTGCCTAAGCCGGACAGCCCGGGAAGCGCCAATTCCGTGACCGGAAGGCGCCTCGTGAACCGAGGGGACTAGCAACAGATGCGAGCGCGGCCTGCTAGGTCTGAGGAGCGCAGGCTCGCAGCGCAACTTGTAGCATACGGGGGCAGCAGGGCACGGTCAATGCGCGAAGGCGGACACCGCGGGCGGAAAGCCCCATATCCGGCACAACTCGGGTTCACCGAGGCCAGATCGTGTCCGGCGACGTCCGGACACACCGGAGCAGCGCCGCGCAGGCCCCCTTGGTACGTACCGCGTACGACGGGGTGAAGGCAAACTACAACGACGGACACGATGAGCCAAGAGATGTACGCCGCCGAACCCGAGGCGACCCGCCGCAGCGCCGGGACCGCCGAGAGCAGCCGGGCCAGCCGCGGCTGGTGGGACCGCAACGCCGACGAGTACCAGAGCGACCACGGCGCCTTCCTCGGCGACGACCGCTTCGTCTGGGGCCCCGAGGGCCTGGACGAGGAGACGGCCGGGCTCCTGGGCCCCGCCGCCGCGCTGAAGGGGCTCGACGTCCTGGAGATCGGCGCCGGCGCGGCGCAGTGCTCCCGCTGGCTGGCCGCGCGGGGCGCCCGCCCCGTCGCCCTGGACCTGTCCCACCGCCAGCTCCAGCACGCCCTGCGCATCGGCGCGGACGTCCCGCTGGTCGAGGCGGATGCCGGACGGCTGCCGTTCCGCACCGCCTCCTTCGACCTGGCCTGCTCCGCCTACGGCGCGGTGCCCTTCGTCGCCGACCCGGTCCAGGTCTTCCGCGAGGTCCACCGGGTGCTGCGCCCCGGCGGCCGCTGGGTCTTCTCCGTGACGCACCCCGTCCGCTGGGCCTTCCCGGACGAGCCCGGCCCCGAGGGCCTGTCGGTGGCCGCCTCCTACTTCGACCGCACGCCCTACGTGGAGCAGGACGAGCAGGGCGAAGCGGTCTACGTCGAGCACCACCGCACACTGGGCGACCGGGTCCGGGACGTGGTCGCGGGCGGCTTCCGGCTGGTGGACCTGGTCGAGCCGGAGTGGCCCGCCTGGAACGACCAGGAGTGGGGCGGCTGGTCCCCGCTGCGCGGCAACCTGATCCCGGGGACCGCGATCTTCGTCTGCGTACGGGACTGAGCCGGCGGCCGGTGCGGGGCCCGGGGGCACGCCGTACGAGACTGGGGGCGTGATCCGCACCGACGCCCTCGACCGGCTGCCCGTCCGCACCGCCGTCCCCGCCCTCCGGCAGGCGCTGGACGACCACGGGACCGCGGTGCTGTGCGCACCCCCCGGTACCGGCAAGACCACCCTCGTCCCGCTCGCCCTGGCCGGGCTGACCGGCGCGGGCCCGGTGCGCCGGGTCGTCGTCGCCGAGCCGCGCCGGATCGCCGCCCGCGCGGCGGCCCGCCGCATGGCGTGGCTGCTGGGCGAGCGGACCGGGGAGCGCGTCGGGTTCACCGTGCGCGGCGAGCGGGTCGTGGGCCCGGACACCGTGGTGGAGGTCGTCACCACCGGGGTGCTGCTCCAGCGGTTGCAGCGCGACCAGGAGCTGGCCGGGGTGGACGCCGTGATCATCGACGAATGCCACGAACGCCATCTGGACGCGGACACGGTGGCCGCGTTCCTGCTGGACGTGCGCGCGGCGCTCCGCCCGGACCTGCGGCTGGTGGCGGCGTCCGCGACGACGGACGCTGAGGGCTGGGCGCGGCTGCTCGGGGACGCCCCGGTGGTCGAGGCGCGGGGGGTGTCGCATCCGGTGGAGGTGGTGTGGGCCCCGCCGTCCGCGCCGGTGCGGCCGCCGCACGGGATGAGGGTCGACCCGGCGCTGCTGAGCCATGTCGCCTCCGTGGTGCGGCGGGCGCTCGCCGAGCGGGACGGCGACGTGCTGTGCTTCCTGCCCGGCGTCGGCGAGATCGGCCGGGTGGCCGGGCAGCTGGCGGGCGTGGCGGCCGAGGTGCTCCAGGTGCACGGACGGGCCCCGGCGGCCGTGCAGGACGCGGTGCTGGCCGGGTCCTCGGAGGGGCGGCGGGTGGTCCTGGCGACCTCGGTGGCCGAATCGTCGCTGACGGTCCCCGGGGTGCGGACGGTGGTCGACTCGGGGCTCGCCCGGGAGCCGCGCACCGATCACGCCCGGGGGCTGAGCGCGCTGACCACCGTACGGGCCTCGCAGGCGGCCGGCCGGCAGCGCGCGGGGCGGGCGGGCCGCGAGGCGCCGGGGACGGTGTACCGCTGCTGGGACCGGGCCGAGGACGGCCGGCTCGCCCGGTTCCCGGCCCCGGAGATCAGGGTGGCCGACCTGACGGCGTTCGCCCTCCAGACGGCCTGCTGGGGCGATCCGGACGCCTCCGGGCTCGCCCTGCTCGACCCACCGCCGGAGGGGGCGATGGCCGCCGCGCGCGAGGTGCTCGGGGCGGTCGGCGCGGTCGGCCCGGACGGCCGGGTCACCGAGCGGGGCGTGCGGATGTCCCGGCTCGGGCTGCACCCCCGGCTGGCCCGGGCGCTGCTGGACGGCGCGGCCGAGGTGGGCGGGCGCCGGGCCGCCGAGGTGGTGGCGCTGCTGAGCGAGGAACCGCCCCGCTCGTACGGGGACGACCTGGCGGCCGCGCTGCGCACCGCGCGCCGGGGCCAGGACGCCTACGCGGGCCGCTGGCGCCAGGAGGTGCGGCGCCTGTCGTCCGCGCTCAAGGGCGACGGCGGCAGCGGCCGGACCGTCGCGGACGACGCGGCGGCGGGGCTCGTGGCCGCCCTGGCGTTCCCGGAGCGGGTGGCTCGGGCCCGGGGCGGCGGGGCGTTCCTGATGGCGTCGGGCACGGGCGCGGAGCCGGGCGAGGGGTCCGGGCTGCGCGGGGCGCCCTGGCTGGCCGTGGCGGTCGCGGACCGGCCGGCGCACGCGGCGTCCGCCCGGGTGCGCCTGGCGGCCGTCATCGACGAGGACACCGCGCTCCTGGCGGCGGGGCCGCTGCGGTTCGCGGGCGAGGAGGTCCGCTGGGACGGCCGCGACGTGGTGGCCCGCCGGGTGGAGCGGCTGGGGGCCGTCGAGCTGGCCGCCCGCCCGCTGAAGCAGCCCGATCCGGCGCTGGTCCGCGAGGCCCTGGTGGCGGGTCTGCGGCGGGAGGGCCCGGAACTGCTGCGGTGGAGCCGGGACGCGGGGCAGCTGCGGGAGCGGCTGGCCTTCCTGCACCGGGTGCTGGGTGAGCCGTGGCCGGACGTGTCGGACGGGGCGCTGCTCACGGACCCCGGGGCCTGGCTGGAGCCCGAGCTGTCGCGGGCGCGGCGGCGCTCGGACCTGGCCGCGATCGACGCGGGGCAGGCGCTGCGGCGGCTGCTGCCGTGGACGACGGGCGAGGCGGTCCGCCTGGACGAGCTGGCGCCGGAGCGGATCGGAGTGCCGAGCGGTTCGCGGATCCGGGTCGAGTACGGCGGGGACCAGCCGGTGCTCGCGGTGAAGCTCCAGGAGCTGTTCGGCCTCCAGGAGACCCCGGAGGTGGCGGGCGTGCCGGTCCTGGTCCACCTGCTCTCCCCCGCCGGACGGCCGGCGGCGGTGACGGCGGACCTGGCGTCGTTCTGGCGCGACGGCTACAAGGCGGTCCGGGCGGAGCTGCGCGGCCGCTATCCGAAGCACCCGTGGCCGGAGGACCCGACGACGACGGAGGCGACCCGGTTCACGAAGGCGCGGCTGAAGCGGGAGTGAGCGCGGGTCAGCCCCTCGGCCGGGAGCGGCGGAGGGGCTGACCGGGCCGGTCCGCGTCAGGAGGCGGCGGTGGCCGCGCGCTCCTCGACGGTCAGGTCGATGGTGACCGTGGCGCCGCCCTCGGTGGTGAGGCGCAGCTTGTACGTGCCGGCGGGGCCGTCCGCGTAGAACTTCGGGAGCTTCAGGCTGCCGTCGGCCGCCGTGGTGAGCTCGATGGTGCGGACGGGGTCGCCCGCGTCGTTCGTGCAGTACGGGCCCTCGTCGTTCACGGCCGGGTCGTCGCCGTCGGTGATCATCGTGGCGGTGACGGCGACCTTGCCCGCGGCCCTGCCCTTGTAGGTGGCGGCGACGGTGATGTCGTCGAAGGTCTCCCCGGCGACGGCGGTCAGCTCGGTGGTGCCGGTCCTGGCGATGGCGTCGGCCTGGCGGGCGGTGACGGTCGCCTTGAACGTGGTGGCGGCCGAGGTGCCCTGAACGGCGGCCCGCACGGTGAACCCGCCGGTCTTCTCGCCCGCGAGGAGCACCGGCGAGGACACCCTGCCGTCGGTCCCGGTGCGGAGGGTGACCGACGTGAAGCCGCCGTCGAACGCGGCGTCGGTGTCACCGCTGATGGTGAAGGTCACCTGCGCCTTGGCGACCGGCTTGCCGGCGCCGTCGCGCGCCAGCACCTTCGCCGTTCCGGCGAACTTCTCGCCGGCGGCGGCGGTCAGCGTGCCGGTGCCGTCGTTCTGCACCACCGCCACCTGCTGGGACGGGCTGGGCGCCGGAGTCGGGGTGTGCGTCGGAGGCTTCGGCTTGGAGGGCTCGGGGCTCGGCTCGGACGGCTTGGTGGGCTCGGTGGACGTGCCCGGCCTCGGCGTCTTGGACGGCGACGGCGTCGGGGACGGGGACGGGGTGCTCGACGGGCCGCCGTGCCGTCGCCCGGGGCCGGGGTCGCGGCTGGTGGGGCCGGTCGGGAGGACACCGGTGCCGTCGGGCACCTCGTGCGTGCCGCGGTTGTAGTACGTGAACCAGGACCGGACCGTACGCAGGTACACGTCGGAGTGGTTGTAGCTCAGGACCGCCCGGTCCAGGTCGGTGGCGGCCGACAGGTCGCGGTCGCCGGCGCAGAGATAGCGTCCGGCGGCGAGCGCGGCGTCGTAGACGTTGTTGGGGTCCTTGCGGCCGTCGCCGTTGCCGTCCTGGCCCCAGGTCGCCCAGGTGGACGGGATGAACTGCATCGGGCCGACCGCCCGGTCGTGCGTCCGGTCCCCGTCGTAGGCGCCGTTGTCGGTGTCCTTGATCAGGGCGAAGCCGTTGCCGTCGAGGGCGGGGCCGAGGATCGGGGAGAGCGTGGTGCCCTGCGCGTCGACCCGGCCGCCGCGGGCCTGCCCGGACTCGACCTTGCCGATCGCGGCCAGCAGCTGCCACGGCAGCCGGCACGCCGCGTCCGTGCCCGCGATCGTCCGCTCGGCCTTCTTGTACGCCGCGAGAACGGAGGCGGGTATGCCGGACTCGGCGGGGCCGGTCACCGGAATGTCGGCCGAACTGCCGGGCTTCTCCGGGGTGTTCAGCGGGGGCAGGTCCGTGTAGTACGGCGAGTCGCCGGAGACGCCGCCGCCCGGGTCGGCGGGGGTCGAGGAGCCGGCGGCCGGCTGCTCGCCGTCCGCGGCCAGCGGGGACGGGGCGCCGGGGGCCTGCGAGGCGGAGAGCGCCGCCACGGCGACGGCGGCCACGGCGGTGGTGGCCGCTCCTCTGTACAGTCGGCGACCGAATTGCGCTGCCATGACGTGTGGGCCCTCCCCCTCGTCGCTGTCGGCGCTCCCCTGCGCCTGGACTCAGGCGACCCTACGGCAACTCCTGCGGCACGCACACAGTGGGCGGGCCGGTTCTTACCGCTTTCTCACCTTCCTGAACACAAGTTGTCCACGCGCGGACATCCCCGTGACGGATCTTCCTGCCCGCCGGGACACCCCGGTCCTGCCCCTCCGGGTCACGCATACTGCCCGCATGCCCTTCACGCTCAGCCATGCCGCCGCCGTGCTCCCGGGGATCCGGCGCGACGGCACGGGCCGCGGTCCGCTGCTCGCATCCGCCCTGGTCGCCGGGTCGTTCGCCCCCGATCTGACGTACTTCGCGGACTCGTTGGTTCCGGGCGCGATGGAGTTCGGGGAGATCACGCACGCGGTGTGGGGTGTCGTCACCGTGGACGTCCTGATCACCGCGCTGGCACTCGGGCTGTGGCTGCTGCTGCGCGACCCGCTGGTGGCGCTGCTGCCCCGGCGGTGGCGGGGGCGCGTGCACGCCTGGCTGCGCGGCGGCGGGGCCCCGACGGGCCCCGGACGGTGGGGGCTTGGCGTGCGGGACGCCGCGTGGTTCGCGGTGTCGGCGGTGATCGGGTCCGCCACCCACGTCGTGTGGGACGCCTTCACCCATCACGACCGGTGGGGCGTACGGCTGGTGCCCGGGCTCGACGGCAGCGTGGCCGGATACCCGGTCTTCACGCTCGTCCAGTACGGCACATCGGCCCCGGCCCTGCTCCTGCTCGCCTGGTTCACCCTGTCGGGGCTGCGGCGCACCGGTGACCGGCCGGCGCCCGCCTCCGTGCCGGCCCTCAGCGGACGGGCCCGGGGCTGGGCACTCACCGGCATCGGTCTCTGCGCCGTCCTGGGCACCGCCCACCGGTGCGCCCGCTGGTACGCGTACTACGGGCACGTCGACACGCCGCTGGACATCATCCCGACGGCCTGCTTCGGCGCGGGCGCCGGCCTCGCGGCGGGGCTCCTGCTGTACGCGGCGGCGGTGCGGGCGGCCCCGGCGCGGTGGGAGGCGGAGGCGGCCGGGGCCCCTGCGGACCCCGGCCGGAAGCGGTCAGTGGGCCGCTGACTCCCAGTCGCCGCCGACGCCGACCGACACGTCCAGCGGGGCGCGCAGCCGCACCGCCGTGGACATCTCGTGGCGCAGGATGCGCTCGACCTGCTCCCGCTCGCCCGCGGCGATCTCCAGCACGATTTCGTCGTGCACCTGGAGCAGCATCCGGGACTTCAGCTCCGCCTCGGTCAGCGCCCGGTCGACGTGGAGCATGGCGACCTTGACGATGTCGGCGGCGGTGCCCTGGATCGGGGCGTTGAGCGCCATCCGCTCGGCGGTCTCGCGGCGCTGGCGGTTGTCGCTGTTGAGGTCGGGGAGATAGCGGCGGCGGCCGAAGATCGTCTCCGTGTATCCCGTGGCCCGGGCCTCCTCGACCACGCGGCGCAGATAGTCCCGGACCCCGCCGAACCGCTCGAAGTAGGTGTCCATCAGGACCCGGGCCTCGCCCGCCTCGATGTTCAGCTGCTGGGAGAGGCCGAAGGCGGAGAGCCCGTACGCCAGGCCGTAACTCATGGCCTTGATCTTGCGCCGCATCTCCGGGTCGACCGCCGTCTTCTCGACGCCGAAGACCTGCGAGGCGACTGTGGTGTGCAGATCCTCGCCGGAGGTGAACGCCTCGATCAGGCCCGCGTCCTCGGAGAGGTGGGCCATCACGCGCAGCTCGATCTGGCTGTAGTCGGCCGTCATCAGCGTCTCGAAGCCCTCGCCGACGACGAAGCCGCGACGGATCGCCCGGCCCTCGTCCGTGCGGACGGGGATGTTCTGCAGATTCGGGTCGGTGGAGGAGAGGCGGCCGGTCGCCGCCACCGTCTGGTTGAACGTGGTGTGGATACGGCCGTCCGCCGCGATCGTCTTCACCAGGCCCTCGACGGTGACCCGCAGCTTCGCCTGCTCGCGGTGGCGGAGCATGAGGACGGGCAGCTCGTGCTCGGTCTGGGCGGCCAGCCAGGCCAGCGCGTCCGCGTCCGTCGTGTAACCGGTCTTGGTCTTCTTGGTCTTCGGCAGGCCCAGCTCCCCGAACAGGACCTCCTGGAGCTGCTTGGGCGAACCGAGGTTGAACTCCCGGCCCACCGACGCGTGCGCCTCCTTCACCGCCTGCTGGACGGCACCGGCGAACTGCTGCTCCATGCCCTCCAGGTGCGCCCGGTCCGCCGCGATGCCGTGCCGCTCCAGGCGGGCGAGCAGGATCGACGTCGGGAGCTCCATGTCGTGCAGCAGCTCGGCCGCGCCGACCTCCTTCAGCCGCTCCGTGAACGCGTCACCGAGATCCAGGACCGCGCGGGCCTGCGCCATCAGGGCGTCGGCCTCCGCCCGGTCGTCGGCGCCGAACGCCAGCTGGCCGTCGGCCGCGGCGGCCGGGGCGAGCTCCCGGCCCAGATACTCCACGGCCAGCGCGTCCAGCGCGAAGGAACGGCGGCCCGGCTTCACCAGATACGCGGCGAGCGCGGTGTCCATCGTGACGCCGTCGAGATGCCAGCCGTGCTCCGGGAAGACCCGCATCGCGCTCTTCGCGTTGTGCATGACCTTGGGCCGGGCCGGGTCCGCGACCCAGGCGGCGAACGCCTGCTCGTCGGCCTCGTCCAGCTGCGCCGGGTCCAGCCAGGCGGCGGAACCGTCGGCGGCGGCGAGCGCGATCTCGGTGACCGTGCCCGCGCCGAGCGCCCAGGTGTCGACCGTCATGACGCCGAGCGGCTGCGCGCCGTGCTCCGCCAGCCAGGCGCCCACCTCGCCGGTGGAGAGCACGGTCCCGTCCAGCTCGATCCCGGCGGCGGGCGCCGGCGGCTCGGCCTCCGCGGCGCCCGGGTCCACCGCGAGCAGCCGCTCGCGCAGGCTCGGGTTGCGGATCTCCAGTATGTCGAGGATGCCGGTGACCGCCGTGCGGTCGTAGGGGGCCCGCTCCAGCCCTTCCGGGGTCTTCGGCAGCTCCACGTCCCGGACCATCTCGGTCAGCACGCGGTTCATCTTCACCGCGTCGAGATGGTCGCGGAGATTCTGCCCGGCGACGCCCTTGACCTCATCGGCCCGGGCGATCAGCTCGTCGAACGAGCCGAACTGGTTGATCCACTTCGCGGCGGTCTTCTCACCGACCTTGGGGATGCTCGGAAGGTTGTCCGACGGGTCACCGCGCAGCGCCGCGAAGTCCGGATACTGCCGGGGGGTGAGGCCGTACTTCTCCACGACCTTCTCCGGTGTGAACCGGGTCAGCTCGGAGACTCCCTTGGTGGGGTAGAGCACGGTCACGTTGTCCGTGATCAGCTGGAAGGAGTCGCGGTCGCCCGTGACGATGAGGACCTCGAAGCCGGCCGCCTCGGCCTGCGTCGCCAGCGTGGCGATGACGTCGTCCGCCTCGAAGCCCTCGACCGCGAACCGGTCCGCGTGCATCGCGTCCAGCAGCTCGCCGATCAGCTCGACCTGACCCTTGAACTCGTCGGGCGTCTTCGACCGGTTCGCCTTGTACTCGGGGAACTCCTGAGCGCGCCACGTCTTGCGGGACACGTCGAACGCCACCGCGAAGTGCGTCGGCGCCTCGTCACGCAGGGTGTTCGCCAGCATCGACATGAAGCCGTACACGGCGTTCGTCGGCTGGCCCGCCGCCGTCGTGAAATTCTCCGCGGGCAGGGCGAAGAACGCCCGGTACGCCAGGGAGTGCCCGTCCATGAGGAGCAGGCGCGGTCGGTTGTCTGCCGTCTTCTTCGATGCCGTCTCAGCCACACCCCGATCCTGCCACGGACCACTGACAATCCGGACCGGCCGCCGCCCGCGACGCCTCACCCGGCGCCCCACCCGCACCCCGTGCCAGGATCGGAGGGAGAAGGAAACCCACACGGCGGACCCGCGAGACACCTCCCGGGCCCCGCAGCCGGCTCGAAGGGGAGCACCATGGCCAGCAAGCCGCCCGCAGGAGACCCCGTCCAGGACGCCCCCCGGGTCGGACCGGCCCAGCACTCCGCCGCCGGGCTGCCCGCCGTCGCCCAGAGCCTGCGCGTCGCCCAGCAGCAGATGGGCCTGCGCCGCACCGCGCAGACCCTCCTCAAGGTCAACCAGAAGGACGGCTTCGACTGCCCCGGCTGCGCCTGGCCCGAGGGCGACAAGCGGCACACCGCCGAGTTCTGCGAGAACGGCGTCAAGGCCGTCGCCGAGGAGGCCACGCTCCGCCGGGTCACCCCGGACTTCTTCGCCGCGCACCCCGTCTCCGACCTCGCCGGGCGCAGCGGCTACTGGCTCGGCCAGCAGGGCCGCATCACCCAGCCCGTCCACCTCCCCGAGGGCGCCGACCGCTACGAGGCGGTCACCTGGGAGCGGGCCTTCGCCATCATGGCCGAGGAACTGGGCGCCCTCGACTCCCCCGACGAGGCGGTCTTCTACACCTCCGGGCGCACCAGCAACGAGGCCGCGTTCCTCCTCCAGCTCTTCGCCCGCGAGTTCGGCACCAACAACCTGCCGGACTGCTCCAACATGTGCCACGAGTCCTCGGGCTCCGCGCTCACCGAGACCATCGGCGTCGGCAAGGGCTCGGTGTCCCTGGAGGACCTGCACCACGCCGACCTGATCATCATCGCCGGGCAGAACCCCGGCACCAACCACCCCCGGATGCTCTCCGCCCTGGAGCAGGCCAAGGCGGCCGGAGCGAAGATCATCTCGGTGAACCCGCTGCCCGAGGCCGGACTCGAACGCTTCAAGAACCCGCAGACCCCCCAGGGCATGCTCAAGGGCACCCCGCTGAACGATCTCTTCCTCCAGATCCGGATCGGCGGCGACCAGGCCCTCTTCCGCCTCCTCAACAAACTGATCCTGGAGACCGAGGGCGCCGTCGACCGGACGTTCGTCGCCGAACACACCCACGGCTACGAGGAGTTCGCCGCCGCCGCGGCCGAGGCCGACTGGGACACGACGCTCGCCGCCACCGGGCTCGACCGCGCCGCCGTCGAACAGGCCCTCGCCATGATCCTGGCCTCGGAGCGCACCGTCGTCTGCTGGGCCATGGGCCTCACCCAGCACAAGCACTCCGTGCCCACCATCCGCGAGGTCGTCAACTTCCTCCTGCTGCGCGGCAACATCGGCCGCCCCGGCGCCGGCGTCTGCCCCGTGCGCGGCCACTCCAACGTCCAGGGCGACCGCACCATGGGCATCTTCGAACGGCCCGCGCCCGCCTTCCTCGACGCCCTCGACAAGGAGTTCGAAATCACCTCACCGCGCCACCACGGCTACGACGTGGTCCGCGCGATCCGCGCCCTGCGCGACGGCGACGCCAAGGTCTTCTTCGCGATGGGCGGCAACTTCGTCGCCGCCACCCCCGACACCCACGTCACCGAGGCCGCCATGCGCAACGCGCGCCTCACCGTCCACGTCTCCACCAAACTCAACCGCTCCCACGTGGTCACCGGCGCCCGCGCACTGATCCTGCCCACCCTCGGCCGCACCGACAAGGACGTCCAGGCGGGCGGCAAGCAGTTCGTCACCGTCGAGGACTCCATGAGCAAGGTCCACGCCTCACGCGGCAACCTCACCCCCGCGAGCCCCCACCTCCTCTCCGAACCCGCCATCGTCGCCCGCCTCGCCCGCGCCGTCCTCGGGCCCGCGTCCACCACGCCCTGGGAGGAGTTCGAGAAGGACTACGCCACCATCCGGGACCGCATCTCCCGCGTCGTCCCCGGCTTCGAGAACTTCAACGCGCGCATCGCCCACCCCGGCGGCTTCACCCTCCCGCACGGCCCCCGCGACTCCCGCCGCTTCCCCACCGCCACCGGGAAGGCCAACTTCACCGCCGCGCCGGTCGAGTCCCCCGAAGTGCCCGAAGGCCGGCTGCTGCTCCAGACCCTGCGCTCCCACGACCAGTACAACACCACGATCTACGGCCTGGACGACCGCTACCGGGGCATCAAGGGCGGCCGCCGCGTCGTCCTCGTACACCCGCAGGACGCGGCCGCCCTCGGGCTCGCCGACGGGTCGTACACCGATCTGGTCAGCGAGTGGAAGGACGGGGTGGAACGCCGCGCCCCCGGCTTCCGCGTCGTCCACTACCCCACCGCCCGGGGCTGCGCCGCCGCGTACTACCCGGAGACCAATGTGCTGGTCCCGCTCGACTCCACCGCCGACACCAGCAACACCCCCGCCTCCAAGTCCGTCGTGGTGCGCTTCGAGCCCGCGCACTAAGCGCCCGCTCAGGCGTCTGATAAGAACGACGCATACGAGCACCGCACCGAGACGAAAGGCGGACCCATGGGCGAGCACACCACACCCCAGTTCCCCCAGGAGATCATCGACGAGTACGCCGCACTCGGCGTCGACCTGCCCGCCCTCTTCTCCGCAGGCCACCTCGGCGAACGCATGGGCGTCCGCATCCTCGAAGCCTCCGCCGAGCGCGTCGTGGGCACCATGCCCGTCGAGGGCAACACCCAGCCGTACGGACTCCTGCACGGCGGCGCCTCCGCCGTCCTCGCCGAGACCCTGGGCTCCGTCGGGTCCATGCTGCACGGCGGCCCGGCCAAGCTCGCCGTGGGCGTCGACCTGAACTGCACCCATCACCGAGGGGTACGGAGCGGCCTCGTCACCGGCACCGCCACCCCCGTGCACCGGGGACGCACCACCGCCACCTACGAGATCGCCATCACCGACGAACAGGGCAAGCGGGTCTGCACCGCGCGCCTCACCTGCCTGCTCCGCGACGCCCCCGCACCCGGAGCCGCCTGACCGCGCACCACACCCCACCACCCCTGCCCGGCCGTCACCCAAAACGGCCGGGCAGCGGCATATCCGGGCACAACCACCGCCACGATCAAGGAAATTGAGCGGCACACGGCCCCAACCCCCTTGACCCGAAGCCCCGTTCCGTGGCCCACTCAGCTGCCCACACCTGACCCGCCCCCACCACCACACCGCGTCGCCGCACCCCCGCCGCCGTAACGCAGCGTGACCAACGCCCCAAGTGGCGCACTCAGCCGCGACGCGACCAGCCCGGCCCCGAAGCCACCGGGCCCTTCGCCATGCCCCCGCACCCCCGCACCGGACCCCCACCGGGCGACAGCAGCAAGATCACCTCAAGCCCCTTAGCAGAGCTGCGCGTTCTCACATTGCGGTCACTTCACGGTCCGGTAAAAAGCCGTACATGTCCGCCCACCCACCTCAAGCCTTGCTCAAGGGCATAACAAGACAGTCACATCCTTGGCCGGCACCCCTCCCGACCCCCACCACTGCCCTTAGAGTCACGGCCAGTCACCGCGCCGCCGGGCGCGTCTGCAAGCACGGCCCTGTACCAATCCAGTACGGCCCGGCGAACGACACGGCACCTCAAGCAGAGGAGGCCGCGCCAGGGAAAGGACCTTTCGTGCGACACCGTTCTTTGCTCATCCTCACCACAGTGCTCACCACCGGTGCACTGACGCTCACCGCCTGCGGGTCGCGCGACGACGACAACAAGAGCGACGGCAACAGCGGCGGCTCCAACACCACCGTCGTGATCGGCGTCGACGCGCCGCTCACCGGTGACCTCTCCGCCCTCGGCCTCGGCATCAAGAACTCCGCCGACCTCGCCGCCAAAACGGCGAACAAGGAGAAGACCGTCCCCGGCATCACCTTCGAGGTGCAGCCGCTCGACGACCAGGCCCAGCCCTCCGTCGGCCAGCAGAACGCCACCAAGTTCATCGACAACAAGAAGGTCGTCGGTGTCGTCGGCCCGCTGAACTCCGGCGTCTCCCAGTCGATGCAGAAACCCCTCAACGACGCCGGCCTCACCCAGGTCTCCCCCGCCAACACCGGCACCGAGCTCACCCAGGGCGACAACTGGAAGACCGGCGACAAGAAGCGCCCCTTCAAGACCTACTTCCGCACCGCCACCACGGACCAGATCCAGGGCGCCTTCGCCGCGAAGTACCTCTACAACAACGCGAAGATCAAGCAGGTCTACCTCATCGACGACCAGAAGCCCTACGGCGCCGGTCTCGCCGCCTCCTTCAAGGCGACCTTCACCGGCCTCGGCGGCAAGATCGCCGGCTCCGACCACGTCAACCCCGACGACCGCGACTTCAACGCCGTCGTCACCAAGGTCAAGAAGTCCGGCGCCAAGGCCGTCTACTACGGCGGCGAGTACCCCGCCGGCGCACCCCTGAGCCAGCAGCTCAAGGACAGCGTCCAGATCCCCCTCATGGGCGGCGACGGCATGTACAGCGCCGACTTCATCAAGCTCAACAAGAAGGCCCAGGGCGACATCGCGACCTCCGTCGGCAAGCCCGTCGAGGAACTCGACTCCGCCAAGAAGTTCATCGCGGACTACAAGACCGCCGGCTACAAGGAAGCCTACGAGGCCTACGGGGGCGGCACCTACGACGCCACCTGGGCCATCATCGAGGCCGTCAAGCTCGCCGTCTCCGAGAACGACGGCAAGCTCCCCGACGACGCCCGCGCCAAGGTGCTCGACGCCATGAGCAAGGTCAAGTTCGACGGCGTCACCGGCCCGGTCTCCTTCGACGAGTACGGCGACACCACCAACACCATGATGACCGCCTACCAGGTCGACGGCGGCAAGTGGGTCTCCAAGCTCAGCGAGGCCTACAAGCCGTAACCCCTCCCGGGCACGCCCGACCGACCCCAGACCGCGCGGGAGCGCTACGAGCACTCCCGCGCGGTGCCATATCCGAACCACTCCACGGAGGCCCTGCGGTGCACGAACTGCCGCAACAGCTGGCCAATGGACTCATCCTCGGCGCGATGTACGGACTCATCGCGATCGGCTACACGATGGTCTACGGAATCATCCAGCTCATCAACTTCGCCCACGGCGAGATCTTCATGATCGGAGGCTTCGGAGCTCTCACCGTGTACCTCTGGATGCCGGCCGGCTCCAACCTCCTCGCCATCGTCCCCCTCATGATCATCGGCGGCGTCATATGCTCCGTCGCCATCAGCGTCGCCGCCGAACGCTTCGCCTACCGGCCCCTCCGCAACGCCCCCAGGCTCGCCCCGCTGATCACCGCGATCGGACTCTCCCTCGCACTCCAGCAGGCCATCTGGAAGTGGTACCCGGACGCCACCAAGGACCACCCCTTCCCCCAGTTCAAGGGCGACGCCCTCGAACTCTTCGGCACCCACATCCAGCGCGGTGACCTCTTCGTCCTCATCTCCGCCCCCGTCTGCATGATCGCCCTCGGGCTCTTCGTCTCGAAGACCCGCTCCGGCCGCGGCATGCAGGCCACCTCCCAGGACCCCGACACCGCCAAGCTCATGGGCATCAACACCGACCGCATCATCGTCATGGCCTTCGCCATCGGTGCCGCGTTCGCCGCCGTCGCCGCCGTCGCCTACGGGCTCAAGAACGGCCAGATCGGCTTCCGCATGGGCTTCCTCATGGGCCTCAAGGCGTTCACCGCCGCAGTGCTCGGCGGCATCGGCAACATCTACGGCGCCATGCTCGGCGGCGTCGTCCTCGGCGTCGCCGAATCCCTCGCCACCGGCTACATGAGCGACGTACCCGGCATGGACCTCTTCGGCGGCGGCGCCTGGAAGGACGTGTGGGCCTTCGTCCTCCTCATCGTCGTCCTGCTGCTGCGGCCCCAGGGCCTGCTCGGCGAACGCGTCGCGGACAGGGCGTGATACGGATGACCACCGCACTGCTCCCCCTCCCCGCCCCCGCCGCCCGCATCGCCACCCTCACCGGCGCCGCGGCCGCCCTCGCCGGCACCCTCCTCCCCTGGACCTGGACCTCCGAATTCCCCGGCGACCTCACCGTCACCGGCTACCCCGGCGGCCTCCAAGTCCTCACCCTCACCGGCGCGATCCTCACCCTGCTCTTCGCCCTCACCGGCTACGGCATCCCCGGACTGCGCTGGCTCACCCCCGCCGGCACCAACAGCCCCATCCGCCTCCTCGCCCTCGCCACCTTCTGCACCACCGGCTACGCCATGGGCGCCATCTCCTACGAGCTCGGCGGCGTCGTCAACCTCGAACCGGGAGCCTGGGTCAGCGGCATCGGCGCACTCGTCGCCGTCATCGCCTCCCTCGCCCTCCCCTACGACGTCCCGCTCTCCGAGGACGGGCTCGCGCCGAACGCCTGGCAGCGCTTCCGCAACAGCCTCGCCGCCCCGTCCGCGCCCCGCGCCAAGGCCCTCCCGGCCTGGGCCGAGATCATCATCATCGCGGTCGCCTTCGGCCTCGCGCTCTACGTCTTCACCTACGGCATCGACATCCCCACCGAGGACTCCGAACAGTTCATCGGCTTCCTCATCACCGCGGGCTTCGCCTTCACCGCACTCACCCGCGCCGGACTCATCGCCCGGCTCACCGCGCTGACCACCAAGCACCGCAACGTCACCCTCGCGGCCGCCCTCGTCGCCGCGCTCTGCTTCCCCTTCACCCAGGACACCGCGGAATACGCCCTCATCGGCGTCAACATCCTCATCTTCGCCACCGTCGCCCTGGGCCTCAACGTCGTCGTCGGCCTCGCCGGCCTCCTCGACCTCGGCTACGTCGCCTTCCTCGGCGTCGGCGCCTACACCGCCGCCCTCGTCTCCGGCGCACCCCTCTCCGCGATCGGCGTCAAGTTCCCGTTCTGGGCCGCCGTCCTCACCGGAGCGGTCGTCTCCATGATCTTCGGCGTCCTCATCGGCGCCCCGACCCTGCGACTGCGCGGCGACTACCTCGCCATCGTGACGCTCGGCTTCGGTGAGATCTTCCGCGTCACCGTGAACAACCTCAACGGCAACAGCGGCCCCGACCTCACCAACGGCTCCCAGGGCATCCCCAGCATCCCCGACCTCAACCTCTTCGGGATCGACTTCGCCCTCAGCCACGACGTCGGCCCCTTCACCCTCAGCAGGCCCGCCAACTACTACCTGCTGATGCTCGTCGTCACCGCCGTGGTCGTCCTCGTCTTCCGCCGCTCCGGAGAATCCCGCATCGGCCGCGCCTGGGTCGCCATCCGCGAAGACGAAACCGCCGCCACCGCCATGGGCATCAACGCCTTCCGGCTCAAGCTGCTCGCCTTCGCCCTCGGCGCCACGCTCGCCGGCCTCGCCGGCACCGTACAGGCACACGTCAACTACACCGTGACGCCCGAGCAGTACCAGTTCGCCGGCTCCGTACCACCGAACTCCGCCTTCCTCCTCGCCGCCGTCATCCTCGGCGGCATGGGAACCCTCAGCGGACCCTTCGTCGGCGCCGCACTGCTCTACCTCATCCCGGCCAAGCTCCAGTTCATGCAGGACTACCAGCTGTTCCTCTTCGGCATCGCGCTCGTCCTCCTGATGCGCTTCCGGCCCGAGGGCCTGATCGCCGACCGCAGGAAACAGCTCGAATTCCACGAGAACGACCAGCTCGACGTGCCCACACCCCGGAAGTCCGACGAGACGGACGCCGGCATCGCCAAGGCGGGGGCGTAACACCATGACCACCACCACAGAAACCGCCACCCGGACGACCGTCCTGGACGCCAGCGGCGTCACCATGCGCTTCGGCGGCCTCACCGCCGTCCGAAACGTCGACCTCCAGGTCAACAGCGGCGAGATCGTCGGCCTCATCGGCCCCAACGGCGCAGGCAAGACCACCTTCTTCAACTGCCTCACCGGCCTCTACGTCCCCACCGAGGGCAAGGTCAGCTACAAGGGCACCGTCCTGCCGCCCAAACCCCACCTCGTCACCAAAGCCGGCATCGCCCGCACCTTCCAGAACATCCGGCTCTTCGCCAACATGACCGTCCTGGAAAACGTGCTCGTCGGACGCCACACCAGGACCAAGGAAGGGCTCTGGTCCGCCCTGCTCCACCTGCCCGGCTACCGGGCCGCCGAGAACTCCAGCCGCGAACGCGCCATGGAACTCCTGGAGTTCATCGGCCTCCAGGACAAGGCCGACCACCTCGCGCGCAACCTCCCCTACGGAGACCAGCGCAAACTGGAAATCGCCCGCGCGCTCGCCAGCGACCCCGGACTCCTCCTCCTGGACGAGCCCACCGCCGGCATGAACCCGCAGGAGACCCGCGTCACCGAAGAACTCATCTTCGCGATCCGGGACCAGGGCATCGCCGTCCTCGTCATCGAGCACGACATGCGCTTCATCTTCAACCTCTGCGACCGCGTCGCCTGCCTCGTCCAGGGCGAAAAGCTCGTCGAAGGCACCGCCGCCGAGGTCCAGAGCGACGAACGCGTCATCGCCGCCTACCTCGGCACCCCCTTCGAAGGCGCCCCCGGCGCCGACGAGGTCGCCGAGGTCGAGAAGGCCGAAGCCGAAGCCCACACGAGCACGAGCACCGACACGAGCACGGAAGAGGAGGACAACCGATGACCGCACTGCTGGAGGTCGAGGACCTCCGCGTCGCCTACGGCAAGATCGAAGCCGTCAAGGGCATCTCGTTCACCGTCGAAGCCGGCCAGGTGGTCACCCTCATCGGCACCAACGGCGCCGGCAAGACCACCACCCTGCGCACCCTCTCCGGGCTGCTCAAACCCCTCGCCGGACGCATCCTCTTCGAGGGCAAACCGCTCACCAACATCCCCGCACACAAGATCGTCTCCCTGGGCCTCGCCCACTCCCCCGAGGGCCGCCACATCTTCCCCCGGCTGACGATCACGGAGAACCTCCTCCTCGGCGCCTACCTCCGCAACGACAAGGCCGGCATCGAGAAGGACGTCCAGCGCGCCTACGACCTCTTCCCCATCCTCGGGGAACGCCGCAAGCAGGCCGCCGGAACGCTCTCCGGCGGCGAGCAGCAGATGCTCGCCATGGGCAGGGCGATGATGTCCCAGCCCAAGCTGCTCATGCTCGACGAGCCCTCCATGGGCCTCTCCCCGATCATGATGCAGAAGATCATGGAGACCATCGTCGAGCTCCGCGCCTCCGGCACGACGATCCTCCTGGTCGAGCAGAACGCCCAGGCCGCGCTGTCGCTCGCCGACCAGGGCCACGTCATGGAGATCGGCAAGATCGTTCTCTCCGGCACCGGGGCGGACCTCCTCCACGACGAGTCCGTCCGCAAGGCGTACCTGGGCGAGGACTGAGCGCTTACGCGTACGAGAAAGGCCCGCGCCTGTCTGGCGCGGGCCTTTCCTCTGCTCTGCGGGGCCTACTCGGCGGCCCTCTTCTTCTCCTCGGCGTCCTCGATCAGGGCCTCGGCGAGCTGCTGCATCGACAGCCTGCGGTCCATGGACGTCTTCTGGATCCACCGGAACGCCTCCGGCTCGGAGAGCCCGTAGTCCGTCTGGAGAATGCTCTTCGCCCGGTCCACCAGCTTCCGCGTCTCCAGCCGCTGGGCGAGGTCGGCGACCTCGTTCTCCAGGGCCTTCAGCTCGGAGAACCGCGAGACGGCCATCTCGATCGCCGGGACGACGTCGCTCTTGCTGAACGGCTTCACGAGGTACGCCATCGCCCCGGCGTCCCGGGCCCGCTCCACGAGGTCGCGCTGCGAGAACGCGGTGAGCATGAGGACCGGCGCGATGGACTCCTCGGCGATCTTCTCGGCGGCGGAGATCCCGTCGAGCACGGGCATCTTCACATCGAGGATCACCAGGTCCGGCTTGTGCTCCCGCGCCAGCTCGACGGCCTGCTGCCCGTCCCCGGCCTCGCCGACGACGGAGTAGCCCTCTTCTTCGAGCATCTCTTTGAGGTCGAGGCGAATGAGTGCCTCGTCCTCGGCGATGACGACGCGGGTCGTCAGCGGCGGAACGTGCGACTTGTCGTCATCGGCGACGGGCTGGGGCGACTCGGGGGTGGTCACGGGGCTCCTTGGTCCAGGGCAGGTACAGCTGCCTTGAGCCTACCCAGCTGCGGTATGGTGGTCGCGCAGCGGGTCGAAGGAAGCCTTCGATTCTGTTGGCCCCGGTAGCCCAATTGGCAGCAGGCAATGGATTCAAAACCCATACAGTGTCGGTTCGAGTCCGACTCGGGGCACTTTTCCTTCGATTGCAAGGTTGCAGGGAAACGTCGCTGATTCACGACATCGTGTGACCACACCGTCGTTTCACCCCTCGCGCGTCGCACACCTACCAGGCTCGGTCGTGTGTACGACCTGGAAACGCGCAAGCACGCACTCGCCCTCCTCGATCAGGGCTTCAGCCAGAACTCCGTGAGCAAGCAGACCGGCATTTCGCGGGCCGCGATACGCGCCTGGCTCACGCGCATCGAGCCGCTGCCCCGCATCGTGGGGCACACCGAGTGCCCTCGTTGCGCGCCCGTGCCGTTCCCGCCCAGTGACCCCGCCAACTACTCGTACCTACTAGGGCTGTACTTGGGCGACGGCTGTGTCAGCGCGCACCCACGAGGCCTGGGCTACTACTTGCGCATTGCCTGCGCCGACGCGTGGCCGGGGCTCATCGAGGAATGCCGCAACGCTATCGCGGCCGTCCATCCGTCTGGTTCCGTATATCTCGCACAGAAGCAGGGGTGTGTCGCAGTGACCAGCTACAGCAGGCACTGGCCCTGCCTGTTCCCGCAGCATGGTCCCGGCAAGAAGCATGACCGCATCATCGCACTGGCCCATTGGCAGCAGGAGATCGTGAACGCCAACCCCTGGGAGTTCATCCGAGGGCTGATCCATTCCGACGGATGCCGCATCACCAACTGGACCACCCGCCTCGTCGGAGGCGAACGGAAGCGCTACGAGTACCCGCGCTACTTCTTCAGCAACAAATCGGACGACATCCGCAAGCTCTTCAGCGACACACTCACCGCCGTAGGCGTCGAATGGACCACGCTCGCTCGGGGCAGCGACCCATTCAACATCTCCGTCGCCCGACGGGCGTCCGTCGCACTCATGGACGCTCACGTCGGGCCGAAATACTGAGCCGCCCTACTTCGGGCTGTCGTCCTCGCCGATGTGGTGCACGCGCACCAGATTCGTGGAGCCCGCGACACCCGGCGGGGAGCCTGCCGTGATGACCACGACGTCGCCCTTCTGGCAGCGGCCGATCTTCAGGAGCTCCTCGTCCACTTGGGCCACCATCGCGTCCGTGGAGTCCACGTGCGGGCCCAGGAACGTTTCGACACCCCAGGTCAGGTTGAGCTGGGAACGCGTGGCCGGGTCCGGGGTGAAGGCCAGGAGCGGGATCGGGGAGCGGTAGCGCGACAGCCGCTTCACCGTGTCGCCGCTCTGGGTGAAGGCCACCAGGAACTTCGCGCCGAGGAAGTCGCCCATCTCCGCCGCCGCGCGGGCCACCGCGCCGCCCTGGGTGCGGGGCTTGTTGCGCTCCGTCAGCGGCGGGAGCCCCTTCGCGAGGATGTCCTCCTCGGCCGCCTCCACGATGCGGGCCATCGTGCGGACCGTTTCGATCGCGTACTTGCCGACGCTCGTCTCGCCGGAGAGCATCACCGCGTCCGTGCCGTCGATGACGGCGTTCGCGACGTCGGACGCCTCGGCGCGGGTGGGCCGGGAGTTGTCGATCATCGAGTCGAGCATCTGCGTCGCGACGATGACCGGCTTCGCGTTGCGCTTGGCGAGCTTGATCGCGCGCTTCTGGACGATCGGGACCTGCTCCAGCGGCATTTCGACGCCCAGGTCGCCGCGGGCGACCATGATGCCGTCGAAGGCGGCGACGATGTCCTCGATGTTGTCGACGGCCTGCGGCTTCTCGACCTTGGCGATGACGGGGAGGCGGCGGCCCTCCTCGTCCATGACGCGGTGGACGTCCTCGATGTCGCGGCCGCTGCGGACGAAGGAGAGGGCGATGATGTCGGCGCCGGTGCGGATGGCCCAGCGCAGGTCCTCGATGTCCTTCTCGGAGAGCGCGGGGACGGAGACGGCGACGCCGGGGAGGTTGAGGCCCTTGTGGTCGGAGACCATGCCGCCCTCGACCACGGTGGTGCGGACGCGGGGGCCGTCGACCTCGATGACCTCCAGGGTGACGCGGCCGTCGTCGATCAGGATGCGCTCACCGGGGGTGACGTCCGCGGCGAGGCCGTTGTACGTCGTACCGCAGCCGTTGCGGTCGCCGTCCATCGGCTCGACGGTGATGGTGAAGTCGTCGCCGCGTTCAAGGAGTACGGGTCCTTCGCGGAAGCGTCCGAGGCGGATCTTCGGGCCTTGAAGGTCGGCGAGGACGCCCACGCTGCGGTGCGCCTCGTCGGACGCTTTGCGCACGCGTTGATAGCGCTCTTCGTGTTCGGCGTAGCTGCCGTGGCTGAGGTTGAGGCGGGCGATGTCCATTCCCGCCTCGACCAGGGCCTTGATCTGGTCGTATGAGTCGGTTGCGGGTCCCAGGGTGCAAACGATTTTGGCTCGGCGCATGGTTCGAGCCTAGACCTTACCTATGGGTAGGTAATTGGCTCCGTATGACTGTCCAACCACCTTTGGATGAAGGGTTATTGACAAGTGTTGAATTGTGCGGCGGCGTGCTCGGATGAGCACGCGCCGGTGTCCCCGTGGGCGGTGATTCAGAGCTTCGGTGGGGTCATGGTGAAGCGGGCGTTCACCTGCGCGAACACGGTCTGCCGCTGCGGTTCGAGGTCGACGGGGGGCGGCGGCGGGGCACCCCCTCCGGCGGGGGCGGGCACCGGGCCGCCGTAGCCGCCGGTCCTGGCGTACGCGACGGGTGCTGCGTTCTCCGCGCCGATGTCGGCGAGTTCGACCAGGGCGGCGAGCTCCGCGCCAAGTGCCCCGGCGTATTCGCGGGCGCGCTGGACGGCTTCGCGGACGGCTTGGCGGCGGGCCTCGCCGTGGGCGGGTGAGCTGGGGCGCAGGGCCCACCAGGGGCCGCTGACGTGGGTCATGTCGAGGTCGCCGACGCGGGTGACGAATTCGCCGAGTGCGGTGAAGTCGTTGAGGACGGCGGTGATGTAGACGCGGCCGTGGTAGGCGCGGATCTTTTCGTCGCGGCCGCGCTGGACGAGTTCGGGGTGGATGGAGAGGGCGCCGGTTTCGATCTTCTCGACGGCGTCGCCGTAGGTGCGGGCGAGTTCGAGGACGGTGGCGTTGCGCCGGGTGAGGTCTTCGAGGGCGGCGCGGCGGTCCTTGCCGCGGGCGGTGACGGTGATGGAGAGGCGGGCGATCTCGGGGTCGACTTCGAGGCGGGCTTCGCCGCGGACGGCGAGGCGGGGTTGGTCGGGGGTGCCGTAGGGCTGTGCGGGCTCGGTCATGGGTCCACTGTGGCATCCGGGTGTGACAGTAGGGGTGTTGGCGGCCGGTCGGGGTTCTGTCGATGTGTGGTCATGGAACGGAAACCTGCCGGGGGTGTTGCCGGGGGTGGTGCGTGGGTGATTATCTACGCGCGTTGTTGGACGGTGTAGATCAGAACTTCGCACCAAGTGAACCGAAATGTGGGAGACGAGATGCCGCTGAACCGAAGGACGTTCCTGGGGACATCGGCCGCGGCCGGCGCGGGGGCGGTGGTGGTGGGTGGCGCGGCGTCGCCCGCCGTGGCGCATGGGCGTGGGCAGGGTCATGGGCGTCCGCAGAAGCGGTACGCGTTCACCGTGATGGGGACGACGGATCTGCATGGGAACGTCTTCAACTGGGACTACTTCACGGATGCCGAGTTCGACGACAAGGCTCACAACGATGTGGGTCTGGCGAAGATCTCGACGCTGGTGGAGGAGGTGCGGCGGGAGAAGGGCCGTCACAACACGTTGATGATCGACGCGGGTGACACGATTCAGGGGACGCAGCTCTCGTACTACTACGCGAAGATCGACCCGATCACGGCGAAGCGTGGTCCGGTGCATCCGATGGCACAGGCGATGAATGCGATCGGCTATGACGCGGCGGCGCTGGGGAACCACGAGTTCAACTATGGGATTCCGGTGCTGCGGAAGTTCGAGGAGCAGTGCGACTTCCCGCTGCTGGGGGCGAACGCGCTGGACGCGAAGACGTTGCGGCCGGCGTTCGCGCCGTACGTCATCAAGAAGCTGCGGACGCCGCACGGGCGTGATGTGAAGGTGGGGATCCTGGGGCTGACGAACCCGGGGATCGCGATCTGGGACAAGGCGAACGTGAGCGGGAAGATGGTGTTCCCGGGTCTTGAGGAGCAGGCGGCGAAGTTTGTGCCGCGGCTGCGTTCGATGGGTGCGGACGTGGTGATCGTGGCGGCGCACTCGGGGAACAGTGGGACGTCGTCGTACGGGGACCAGATTCCGTATGTGGAGAACGCGGCGGGTCTGGTGGCGGAGCAGGTGCCGGGGATCGACGCGATCCTGGTGGGGCATGCGCACCTGGAGATTCCCGAGTACTTCGTGGAGAACAAGGAGTCGGGGAAGAAGGTCGTGCTCTCGGAGCCGCTGAAGTGGGGGCAGCGGTTGACGCTGTTCGACTTCGAGGTGGTGTGGGAGAAGGGCCGCTGGGTGGTCGAGAAGGCCGGTTCGCGGGTGCTGAACTCGAACACGGCGGTGGAGGACCGGAAGATCACGAAGCTGCTGGCGGACGAGCACGAGAAGGTCGTGGCGTACGTCAATCAGGTGATCGGTACGGCGGCGTCGGAGATGACCACGGCGGAGGCGGCGTGGAAGGACGAGCCGATCATCGATCTGATCAACGTGGTCCAGGCGGAGACGGTGAAGGCGGCGTTGGCGGGTGGTGAGTACGCGGAGCTGCCGGTGTTGTCGCAGGCGTCGTGCTTCTCGCGTACGGCGCGGATTCCGGCCGGGAACGTGACGATCAAGGATGCGGCGGGTCTGTATCCGTTCGAGAACACGCTGGAGGCGCGTCTGGTGACGGGTGCGCAGATCGTGGATTACCTGGAGTTCTCTGCGAAGTACTACGTGCAGACGGCGGCGGGTGCTCCGGTGGATCCGGAGAAGCTGACGAATGCGGAGAACACTCCGGACTACAACTACGACGCGGTGTCGGGGCTGACGTATGACATCGACATCGCGAAGCCGGTGGGTTCGCGGATCGTGAATCTGTCGTTCGAGGGGAAGCCGCTGGATCCGAAGGCGGAGTTCGTGCTGGCGGTGAACAACTACCGGGCGAGCGGTGGCGGCAATTTCCCGCATGTTCCGGCGGCGAAGCAGCTGTGGGCGAATTCGGAGGAGATCCGGAACACGATCATCGCCTGGGTGCAGGCGAAGGGTTCGGTGGATCCTGCGGAGTTCGCTTCGGTGGACTGGAAGCTGACGCGGGACGGCGTGCCGGTGTTCTAGGCGGGTGGTTGGTGCGGGCGGTCGTTCCGTCTCCCCTGTTTTCGGGGAGGTGGGGCGGCCGCCCTTTTGTTGTTCAGGGGTGGGTGAGGGGGACGAGGGTGGGTTGCTGGGTGGGGATGGCGGGTTGGGTGAGGCCGAAGGTGGTGAAGGCGGTGCGCTTCGGGAGGGGGTAGGGGGTGGTGCCGGTGAGGTTGTTGAGGATGGTGGCGCTGCGCCAGGCGGCGAGGCCGAGGTCGGGGGCGCCGACGCCATGGGTGTGGCGTTCGGCGTTCTGTACGTAGATGTGGCCGGTGACGGCGGGGCCGAGGTCGAGGCGGTGGTGGGCGTCGATGCGGGGGCGGCCGGCGGTGTCGCGGCGGAGGTGGGGGGTGAGGTGGTGGAGGAGGGTGTCGAGGGGGCGTTCGCGGTAGCCGGTGGCGAGGACGACGGCGTCGGTGGTGAGGCGGGTGCGGGTGGATTGCTGGGTGTGTTCGAGGTGGAGTTCGACGCGGGTGTTGGCGACGCGTCCGGCGGTGCGGACGGTGACGCCGGGGGTGAGGGTGGCGTCGGGCCAGCCGCCGTGGAGGGTGCGTCGGTAGAGCTCGTCGTGGATGGCGGCGATGGTGTCGTGGTCGATGCCCTTGTGGAGCTGCCATTGCTGGGGGACGAGGGTGTCGCGGACGGTTTCGGGGAGGGCGTGGAAGTAGCGGGTGTAGTCGGGGGTGAAGTGTTCGAGGCCGAGTTTTGAGTACTCCATGGGTGCGAAGGCGGGGGTGCGGGCGAGCCAGTGGAGTCCTTCGTTGCCGGTGGGGCGGGCGCGGAGGAGGTCGAGGAAGATCTCGGCGCCGGATTGTCCTGAGCCGATGACGGTGATGTGGCGGGCCGTCAGGAGGCGGTCGCGGTGGTGGAGGTAGTCGGCGGAGTGGATGACGGGGGCGTTGCCGGTGTCGGTGAGGGGTTTGAGGGGGTCGGGGATGTGGGGTTCGGTGCCGATGCCGAGGGCGATGTGGCGGGTGTGGGTGCGGCCGAGTGATTCGGCTTCGCCGTGGGCGTCGAGTTGGGTGTGGTCGACGTCGAAGCGGGCGGTCTGGGGGTCCCAGCGGATGGCGTCGACCTGGTGGCGGAAGTGGAGGCCGGGGAGTTGGGTGCTGACCCAGCGGCAGTAGGCGTCGTATTCGGCGCGGTGGATGTGGAAGCGCTCGGCGAAGTAGAAGGGGTAGAGGCGGTCCTGGGTGCGTTGGTAGTTGAGGAAGCTCCAGGGGCTGGTGGGGTCGGCGAGGGTGACGAGGTCGGCGAGGAAGGGGACTTGGAGGGTGGCGCCGTCGATGAGGAGTCCGGGGTGCCAGTGGAAGGCGGGGCGCTGTTCGTAGAAGGCGGTGGTGAGGGGGGTGGGGAGGCCGTGGGCGAGGGCGGCGAGGGAGAGGTTGAAGGGGCCGATGCCGATGCCGACGAGGTCGTGGGTGCGGAGGGGGTCGGGGGTGGCCGGGGCGGCGGTCATCGGAGGGTGCTGCCTTCCTTGAGTTCGGCGGTGAGGTGGGTGACGAGGGTGAGGAGGTGGTGGAGGTCGTCGGGGGTGGTGTGGGGGTTGAGGAGGGTGGCTTTGAGCCAGAGGCGGCCGTGGGTGTGGGTGCGGCCGAGTACGGCGTGGCCGCGGGTGAGGAGGGTGCGGCGGATGGTGGCGACGGTGTGGTCGTCGGCGTCGGTGGGGCGGAAGAGGACGGTGCTGATGGTGGGGCGGTGGTGGAGTTCGAGTCCGGGGGTGCCGGTGATGAGGTCGGCGAGGGTGTGCGCGGCGGCGCAGGTGCGGTCCACGAGGTCGGCGAGTCCGGTGCGGCCGAGGGCGCGGAGGGTGACGGCGATCTTGAGTGCGTCGGGGCGGCGGGTGGTGCGCAGGGAGCGGCCGAGGAGGTCGGGGAGGCCGGCTTCGGTGTCGTCGTCGGCGTTGAGGTAGGGGGCCTGGTGGTGGAGGGCGTGGAGGTCGTGGCGGTCGGGGACGGCGAGGATGCCGGCGGAGGCGGGTTGCCAGCCGAGTTTGTGGAGGTCGAGGGTGACGCTGTCGGCGCGGTCGAGTCCTCGGAGGCGGTGGCGGTGGGCGGGGCTGAAGAGGAGGGGTCCGCCGTAGGCGGCGTCGATGTGGAGTTCGGCGCCGTGGTGGGCGCAGAGGTCGGCGATGTCGGTGAGGGGGTCGATCTGGCCGGTGTCGGTGGTGCCTGCGGTGGCGGTGACGAGGAGGGGGCCTTGTCCGTGGTTGCGGGCGAGGGTGTCGTGGAGGGCGTGGAGGTCGATGGTGCCGGTGGGGGCGGGCACGGTGAGGGGTTCGGGGAGGCCGAGGAGCCAGGCGGCGCGGGTGATGCTGTGGTGGGCGTTGGCGCCGGTGATGGTCTGGACGGGGCCGTGGCGTTCGCGGGCGAGGAGGAGGCCGAGTTGGTTGGCTTCGGTGCCGCCGGTGGTGACGAGGGCGTCGGGGGCGGGGTGGTGGGGGTAGACCTCGGCGGCGAGCGCGGCGGTGGTGTCGGCTTCGAGGGTGGAGGCGGCGGGGGCCTGGTCCCAGGAGTCCATGGAGGGGTTGAGGGCGGAGGCGGCGAGGTCGGCGGCTGCGGCGAGGGCGAGGGGCGGGGTGTGGAGGTGGGCGGCGCAGAGGGGGTGGGCGGGGTCGGCGGCGCCTTCGGTGAGGGCTTGGACGAGGGTGGCGAGGGCGTCGTGGGCGCCGGTGCCCTGGTCCGGGATGAGGGGGGTGAGGGCGGTGCGGGTGCGTGGGGTGACGGTGTCGGGTCCGCCTGCGGGGAGGGGGCCGTCGCGGCGTCGGGCGCCTTCGGCGAGGGCGGTGAGGACGGTGTCGAGGAGGGGGCGCAGGGCGTCGGGTCCGGTGGTGGAGCCGGCGAGGGGTGGTACGGGCATGGGGTGGGGTGGTCCTTCGGGCGCGCGGGGGCGGGGTGCGGGCATGGGTGTGCGTGCCAGCTTGTCCGGGTTTCGGGTGGCGCGGCCGGGGACCGGGTGATCTGAACTCGAAAGGGTGGCGGGGCGCGGGCGGGGGCGCGTTGTCCGGGGTGGGGGTGGTATGGGCGTGCCCGGCGCGCTCCTCGGGGTGAGGGCGGGCCGGGCACGGGTGGTGGGAGGGGTGGGTCAGTTGGCGTTGCGTACGTTCAGGGCGCGGCGCAGGTCGTCGATCTGGTCGGTGAGTTTGCGGCGGAGGGCGGGGATGAGGGCGGGGTCGGCGAGGGCTTCTTCGCCGGTGCGGAGGCTGTCGGTGTCGACGGCGTGGACGGGGAAGGCGTAGCGGCCGGCGGCTTCGGCGATGGCGGGACCGCGGCGGGCGGCGAGCTGGGCGGCCTCGGGGTAGAAGCGGGGCACGTATGCGCGTACGAGGTCGGTCTGTTCGGGTTGCCAGAAGCCTTGGGCGGTGGCGGTGAAGAGGTAGTTGGAGAGGCTGTCGTCGTGGAACATCGCGTCCCAGGCGGCGGCCTTCGCCTCGGGGGTGGGCAGGGCGGCGCGGCAGCGGGCGGCGCCTTCCTGGCCGGTGGCGCTGGGGTCGTCCTCCAGGGCGGCGTCGATGGCGGCTTCGTCGGTGGCGCCGAGGACGGCGAGGCGGGTGAGGATGCGCCAGCGGAGTTCGGGGTCGAGTTCGGGTCCGCCGGGGACGGTGTCGTCGGCGAGCCACCCCTGGATGGTGTCGGGCTGGGTGGCGGCGTCGATGAGGTGGCGGACGGCGGTGAGGCGCAGGCCGGGGTGGGTGCCGTCCTCGGTGCGGCGGATGAGGTCGCGGCAGAGGGCGGTGAGGGTGGCGAGGGCGGTGGGCCGGTCGTCGGGGGCGGTGTAGCGGCCGGCGACCTGGGTGTCCGCGAAGGCGAGGACGCCTTGGAGGAGGGCGAGGTCGGTTTCGTAGGGGAGGTGGGCGCGGGCGGCTTCGAGGTAGGTGCTGGGGGCGAGTTCGCCGTCGCGGACCATGTCGCGGGCGGCGTTCCAGATGACGGCGCGGGTGAGGGCGTCGGGGATGCCGGAGAGGCTGTCCAGGACGGTGTTCCAGGAGTGGGGGTCGAGCCGGATCTTGGTGTAGGTGAGGTCTTCGTCGTTGAGGACGACGAGGGCGGGGCGGCGGCCGGGGCGGGTGGCGGGGGCTTCCTCGGGGATGCCTGTGTCGAAGCGTTCGCGCAGGACGAGGGGGGTGGGCCCGTGCTGGGTGTCGAGGCTGTGGTCGTAGGCGCCGACGCTGATGCGGTGGGGGCGGGTGCCCCGGTGGTCGACGGTGAGCGACCAGGTGGTGTCGGTCTCGGTGGTGTGGGCGGTGAGGGTGTCGACGCCGGTGGTGCGGAGCCATTGGTCGGCCCAGGCGTGGACGTCCCGGTCGGTGGCGGACGCGAGGTTGTCGATGAAGTCGGCGAGGGTGGCGTTGCCGAATTTGTGGCGGGCGAAGTGGGTGTTGATGCCTGCGAGGAAGTCCTTCTCGCCGAGCCAGGCGACGAGCTGGCGCAGGGCGGAGGCGCCCTTGGCGTAGGAGATGCCGTCGAAGTTGAGGAGTGCGGAGGCGGTGTCGGGGACGTCGGCCGGGTCGGGGGCGACGGGGTGGGTGGAGGGGCGCTGGTCGGCGTCGTATCCCCAGCCCTTGCGGGCGACGCCGAAGTCGACCCAGGTGTCGGTGAAGCGGGTGGCTTCGGCGAGGGTCTGGTAGCCCATGTATTCGGCGAAGGACTCGTTGAGCCAGATGTCGTCCCACCAGGCGAGGGTGACGAGGTCGCCGAACCACATGTGGGCCATTTCGTGGGCGATGACCATGCCGCGGGTCTGGCGTTCGGTGTCGGTGACGGCGGAGCGGTAGATGAATTCGTCGCGGAAGGTGACGAGTCCGGGGTTCTCCATGGCGCCGGCGTTGAATTCGGGGACGAACGCCTGGTCGTACGAGTCGAAGGGGTAGGGCTCGGTGAACTTCTCCTGGAACCGGTCGAAGCAGGCCCGGGTGATGTCGAGGATCTCGTCGGCGTCGGCGTCGAGGTGGGGGGCGAGGGAGCGGCGGCAGTGGATGCCGAAGGGGAGTCCGGCGTGCTCGGTGGTCACGGAGTGCCAGGGGCCGGCCGCGACGGCGACGAGGTAGGTGGAGAGGGGCGGGGTGGGGGCGATGGTCCAGCGGCCTTCGCCGGTGTGTTCGGCGGTGCCGTTGCCGAGGACGGTCCAGCCTTCGGGGGCGGTGACGGTGAGGGCGAAGACCGACTTGAGGTCGGGCTGGTCGAACGCGGCGAAGACGCGCTGGACGTCCTCCATGAAGAGCTGGGTGT
Source organism: Streptomyces sp. NPDC041814 (assembly GCF_055590565.1). Lineage (NCBI taxonomy): Bacteria > Bacillati > Actinomycetota > Actinomycetes > Kitasatosporales > Streptomycetaceae > Streptomyces > Streptomyces sp. NPDC041814. The sequence continues at coordinate 233,727 of NZ_JBVJAM010000001.1, forward strand.
AGACGTATGTCTCGTTGTCGCTGGGGTCGGTGAAGCGGTGCATGCCCTCGCCGGTGCGGGAGTAGCGCATGGCGGCGTCGACGCGGATCTCGTGCGGGCCTTCGGTGAGGCCGGTGAGGGGGTACCGGTTCTCGGTGAGGTCCGCGGGGTCCAGCGGCTGCCCGTCGAGGCTGATCGAACGCAGGGTGGCGGGCTTGAGCTCGATGAAGGTGTCACCGGCCTGGCGGGCGGTGAACTCGATGACGGCGCGGGAGTCGAAGGTCTCCTCCCCCGCGGTGAGATCGAGGTCGATCGTGTATCGCTGTACGTCGAGGATCTGGGCTCGGGCCTGCGCTTCATCGCGCGTCAGTACGGACATGGGGACATGCTGCCGTATCGGCCGGGCGGCGCGCAGGCGGGTTCCGCTGGGGGCGGACGGCTGCCGGGGTCCTTTGAGGGCTAAGATTCTTACCCCATTGTGTACCTGCGCGGAGGTGTGGCCGGGATGGCGGAGCAGGCGGACGCGGTGGCGTCGATCGTGGCGGACTGGCGGCGGGAGCGGCCGGAGCTGGATACGGCTCCGCTGGAGGTCTTCGGCCGGCTGCACCGGGCGTTCCTGCGGTACAGCACGGCGATCTCGCGGCCGGTGGAGCGCAAGGGGCTGTCGATGGCCGGCTTCGACGTGCTGACGGCGTTGCGCAGGGCGGGGGCGCCGTTCCGGCGTACGGCGGGTGAGCTGGCCGATTCGGGGCTGATCAGCTCGGCGGGCGTGACGCTGCGGATAGACCGGCTGGAGAAGGACGGGCTGATCCGGCGGGAGCGTGATCCGCAGGACCGGCGGGTGGTGCACTCGCGGCTGACGGACGAGGGGTTGTCGCTGATCGACGCGTTGTTCTCGGAGCATCTGGAGAACGAGCGGCGGATGCTGGCGGGGTTGTCGGAGGCGGAGTGCGTGGAGCTGGCGCGGCTGCTGGGGAAGCTGGAGCGGTCTGTGCTTGCCGCGGAGGGCGGGGAGTAGGCGCTCGGCGGGGGCACCGGGGTCCCGGCGCGGGGATGTCCTCAACCGCCGGACAGGCTTGCATTCGGGCGCTGTCGCCCTGCGCGGAGGAGGTGTCCTCGATCGCCGGACGCGCTTGACGCGGCCGGCGATCGAGGACGCCGGTCAGGCCGTCGCCGCCTGGGATTCCGCTTCCGTGCGGTACATGCGGCGGACGCGGACCACGCCCAGGTCGTGCTGGTAGAGGTTCTCCGCCTGGTCGGCGTCGGCGCGCAGGTCCTCCAGCATGACGCGGTCCTGTTCGAGGACCTCCCAGTGGCGGTCCTCCAGGAGCGTCTTGTAGAGGAAGCGCCAGGTGTCGCGCTGCCAGCCGGTGACCTTGCGGTAGCGCCAGAAGAAGACGGCGCAGCGGTCCTCGTCGATGGGGGTGGCCATGCCGACGATGCCGAAGGGTCCGCCGGGGCCGGCGGTCGGCGGGTAGGGGATGGTGAGGTCGACCCAGTCGACGCCGGTGCGGCAGAGCTCGACCCAGTCGAAGTTGACGCCGCTCTGGTCGGTCTTCTCGAAGAAGAAGCCGCGTTCGGTCTCGCGGATGCGGAAGCGGGCGGTGGTCTGGCCCTCGGCCATGCTGTGCGAGTCGCGGTGGAGGAACGAGCCGTGCATGGGGTCGAGCAGGTTCTCCACGGCGTAGCGCCAGTTGACGTTCCACTCGGCGTAGCAGAGGAATGCCGAGGTGCCGGGGTCGGTGAGGGGTTCAGGCAGGGTGAGCGGGACGGGTTCGGGGTGGGCGTGGTCGCCGAAGTAGGCGAGGATCGCGCCGCCGGTCTCGATGAGGTGGGGGGCGGCGACGAGCTGTTTGCCCTCCAGGTTGCAGCCGGGGAGGCCGGGGACGGCGGCGACGGTGCCGGTGCCGTCGACCTGGACGCCGTGGTACCAGCAGGCGATGCGGTCGCCGAGGTGTTTGCCGAGGGAGAGGCGGGCGCCGCGGTGGGGGCAGCGGTCCTCCAGCATGTGGAGGGTGCCGTCGGCGCGGCGGAAGAGGAGCCATTCCTCGCCGAGGAGGGTGAGCCGTTTCATGCCGCCGGCGGGCACGAAGTCCGAGGGGCAGACGGCGTACCACTGGTTGCGGATGCCGGTGGCGAAGAGGCGGTCGGCGGTGCGGTCGCCGGGGCGGGCGACTTCGGAGGGTCGGGTCGGGGTGGTGGCGGTGGTCATGGCTGTCTCACGCTCCCAGTCGGCGCATCTCGGTGCGGAAGGTGTCCTCGGTCCAGGGGCTGCCGTCGGGGGCGGGCAGGTCGCGGGCGTTGAGTCCGGCGACGAGTCCGGGCAGGTCGTGGGCTCCGCCGCCGAAGACCTCCTCGATGACGGCGGCGAGCTTCTTCTCGTACGGGGTGGGCTCGGCGGGGCGGGCCTGGTGCGGGTCGAGGTACTGCGGGCCGGTCATGTCGGCTCCCTTCGGGCGGGTCAGAGGTCGAGTACGAGGCGGGGGGTGCGGGAGCGGGAGACGCAGAGCATCATCGAGGCGCCGGCGGCGCGTTCGCCCTCGCTGAGGAGGAAGTCGCGGTGGTCGGGGGTGCCTTCGAGGACCTTGGTCTCGCAGGTGCCGCAGATCCCGTCGCGGCAGGAGGAGGCGATGGGGATGCCGGCGTTCTCCAGGGCGTCGAGCGCGGAGGTCCCGGGGGCGACCTCGACGGTGCGGCCGGTGCGGGAGCAGACGATGTCGAAGCCGGTGTCCTCGCCGTCGCGGGGTGCGGCGGCGGGTGCGGCGAAGCGTTCGGTTCGGGCGTCGGGGCAGCGTTCCTCGACGGCGGCGAGGAGGGGTTCGGGGCCGCAGCAGTAGACCTGGGTGCCGGGTGCGAGGCCGCCCAGCAGGGTGTCGAGGTCGGGGTGGCCCTGTTCGTCCTGGGGGATGAACTCGACGCTGCCGCCGGGCTGTCCGGCGAGGGCGGTGAGTTCGGCGGTGAAGGCCATGGAGGCGCGGGTGCGGCCGCCGTGGACGAGCCGCCAGGGGGTGCGGGTGCGGGTGGCCTCGCGGGCCATGGCCAGGAGCGGGGTGATGCCGATGCCGCCGGCGACGAAGAGGTAGCCGGGGGCGTCGGGGTCGAGCGCGAAGTGGTTGCGGGGGCCCTGGACGTGGACGGTCCGGCCGGGGCGGAGTTCGCTGTGGATGTGGGCGGAGCCGCCGCGGGAGGCTGGTTCGCGCAGGACGCCGATGCGCCAGCGGGCGGTGTCCTCGGGGTCGGAGCACAGTGAGTACTGGCGGATGTGGCCGCCGGTGTGGACGTCGATGTGGGCGCCGGGCCGCCAGGCGGGGAGGGGTTTGCCGTCGGGGTGGGTGAGTTCGATGCTCAGGACTCCGTCGGCCTCCCACGTCATGCGGTGGACGAGCAGGTCGAGCCGGGGCTCCTCGGCGGATGTCATGACGGGTTGCCTCCTTCTGCGGCGGTGTCGGCGGCGGCGGGGAGCTTGACGGGCGGGGTGAAGGGGGTGGTCATCGGGCCGAGTGCGGCGAGGTCGATCTCCACCAGGGTGGGGCCCGGGGTCGCGACGGCTTCCTTGATGACGGGTCCGGCGTCGGCCTCGGTGGCGATCCGCGCGTACGGGAGGCCGGTGGCGGCGGCGAGCAGGGCGAAGTCGGGGGTGGTGAGGTCGACGCCGGAGCGGCGGGGGAAGTGGCTGTCCTGCATGTTGCGCAGGACGCCGTAGCCGCCGTCGTTGAAGACGAGGAGGGTGAGGTCGGGCTTCTCCTGGGCGAGGGTGAGGAGTTCGCCGAGGTGGACGGCGAGGCCGCCGTCGCCGGCGATGACGACGGTGGGGGTGCGGGGGCGGCCGAGTGCGGCGCCGATGCCCATGGCGAGCCCTTGGCCGATGCCGCCGCCGCGCGGGAAGACGTTGGTGGCCGGGTCGGTGATCTCCAGGAGCCGGTTTCCCCAGGTGGAGGACGGGATGGTGACGTCCCGGGCGATGACGGACCCGGGCGGGCAGGCGTCGCGTATCGCGTCGTTGACCGCGGCCTGCGGGCCGATGGCGTGGCGCTGCGCGGCGCGGGCGGCGTTCCGGGCCTCGCGTACGCGGCCGGGCCAGCCCGGCTCCGTGCTGCCGCTGGTGACGCGGCCGAGGAGGGCGGCGAGGACGGCGGAGGCGTCGCCGGTGAGGGCGACGGTCGCCGGGTACACGCGGCCGGGGGCGGCCGGGTCCAGGTCGATCTGGATGTGGGTGGCGGGGAGTCCGAGGCCGTAGTCGGCGGTCTCGTTGGAGCGGAAGTGGGTGCCGATGGTGAGCAGGACGTCGGCCTCGGCGAGCAGGGCGCGGCCGGCCGGTGCGGTGGCGTAGTTGCCGAGGACCCGCTCGTCGGACTCGGGTACGGCGCCGCGCCCGGAGTTGGAGGTGACGAGCCCGGCGTCGAGGGCGTCGAGGAGTGCCCCGACCTCGGGGCGGGCGCTGGTGGCGCCGCCACCGGCCCAGAGGAGGGGGCGGCGGGCGGCGGACAGCAGGGCGGCCGCCTCGTCCAGGAGCGCCGCCTCGGGCAGGGCCGGGGTGGCGGGCGGCGGGACGGGGGTGCCGGTGAGCCGCTGGGGGGCGAACTGCAGGTCGATGGGCCACTCGACGCTGACCGGGCCGTGCGGGGCGGTGAGGGCGCGGGCGGCCGCGTCGCGCAGGAGGTCGCCGGCGCTCTCGGCGTCGGTGACGGTGACGGCGTGCGTGGAGACCGCACGGAGCATGCCGAGTTGGTCCTTGGTCTCGTGGATGAAGCCGCGCCCGGAGCCGAGGTACGCGCTGTCGATCTGCCCGGTGACGTGCAGGACGGGGGTACCGGAGCTGAGGGATTCGATGAGGGAGCCGGCTGCGTTGCCCGCTCCCGTTCCGGTGCTGGTGAGGGCGCAGCCGAGGCGGCCGGTGGCGCGGGCGTAGCCGTCGGCCGCGTTGACCGCGGCGGCCTCGTGGCGGACGGGGACGAAGCGCAGGTCGCGGTCGACGGCTTCGACGAGCGGCAGGTTGTGCACGCTGACGATGCCGAACACCGTGTCGACGCCCAGTCCTCGTAGCGTCTCGACGAGCAGGTCGCCGCCGTTGGGTCGGGTCATGTCGGGTGCTCCTGAGGGGGGTTTGAGGGGTGGGTTACGCGACCGCGCGGTTGACGCCGCCGCAGACGTCGACGGTGGTGCCGGTGATGTACGAGGCGCGGGGCGAGAGCAGGGCGGTGACGGCGTAGGCGACTTCGTCGGCGTTGCCGAGGCGGCCGAGGGCGATGCCGCGGTCGGCGGCGAGTTCCGCCTGCCAGGCGGGGTAGTCCAGCGGGGAGCCGGAGGCGGCGTACCGGCGTTCCCATTGCCCGGTGTCGATGAGGCCGAGGCAGACGGAGTTGACGCGGATGCCGTCGGGGGCCAGTTCCTTGGACAGCGAGGTGGAGAGGTTGAGGATGCCGGCGCGGGCGGCGCTGGTGGTCATCAGCCGGGTCTCGGGCTGTTTGGCGAGGACGGCGTTGATGTTGACGACGGAGGCGGCGGCGGAGGCGCGGAGGTGGGGCAGGGCGGCGTTCAGCGGGTTGAGGACGCCGAAGAACTTGAGCTCCAGCTCCTCGCGCCAGTCGGCGGCGGTGGTCTCGGCGAAGGGTTTCATCCGGGAGGCGCCGGCGTTGTTGACGAGGCCGTCGAGTCCGCCGAGGTGGTCGGCGGCGGCGTCGGTGAAGGCGCGTACGGCGGCCTCGTCGGTGACGTCGCAGGGGGCGTGGTAGAGCGTGTCGGGTCCGGCGAGGCCGTCGAGGGCGGCGGCGAGGGCGTCGGGGCGGCGGCCGCAGGTGGCGACGCGGGCGCCTTCCGCGAGGAGCGCGCGGACCGTGGCGAGGCCGACGCCGGAGCTGCCGCCGGTGACGAGGATGCGGGTGCCTTCGAGGTGGAGGTCCATGGGTGCGGCTCCCTGCGGGTGGGGGTGCGGGCGGTGGTGGGGATGCGGGCGGTGGTGGGGGTCCTCGATCGCCGGACGGGCTCCGATTCGTCAGTGCATCGTGAAGCCGCCGTTCACGGCGAACGTCTGGCCCGTGATGTAGCCGGATTCCTCACCGATGAGGAAGGCGATGAGGCCGACCAGGTCGGACGGTTGCTGGGGGCGGGAGATCGCCCGGTTGAGCCGGTACAGCTCGTGGCGTTCGGCGGGGATGTCCACGGCGGACTCCCCCTCCGTGAGGCCGGGCGCCACCGCGTTGACGGTGATACCGAAGTCGCCCGTCTCGCGGGCCATCGCCCGGGTCAGGGAGATCACGGCGCCCTTGGACGCGATGTAGTGGGCGAGCCGGGGCGAGCCGTAGAGCGCGGCGTCCGATGCGAGGTTGACGATGCGTCCGGCGCCGTGGGCCCGCATGAGCGGGAGGAGGGCGCGGGCGACGAGCCAGGGGCCGCGGGCGTTGACCGTCATGATGCGGTCCCACGCCTCGACGTCGATCTCGTGGAACGGCTTGCCGCCCACCGCGTTGGCCAGCCCGGCGTTGTTGACGAGGCCGTACAGCCGGCTGCCGTCACGGGCGAGGGTGTCGGCGAGGGCGGCGACGGAGTGCGGGTCGGCGACGTCGAGCGGGTGGTAGTCCGCGGTGATGCCGTCGGCGCGCAGCTTCCCGGCCGCCTGCCGGCCGGTGGCCTCGTCCAGTTCGGCGATGACGACGCGGTGTCCGTCGCCGCCGATCCGGCGGGCCGCGGCCAGTCCGAGGCCGCGGCCGGCGCCGGTGACGACGACCGTGCGGGGGGTGTCGTCGGCGGCCATCAGTCGCGGGTGACGCCGTGCATCGGCGAGTGCTCGGGGTAGGTCGGGACCTGCGGCTTCCGCGTGCCGATGATGACGCAGAACAGGGCGTCGGTGTCGCCCTCGTTCTTCAGGGAGCGGGCGACTCCGGCGGGGACGACGATCATGTCCCGGTAGCCGAGGGTGCGGTATTCGGTCTCGTCGGCGCCCCGGTGGATGCCGACCCTGACCTGCCCCTCCAGGACGAAGAACGCCTCCTCCACGTCGTGGTGGGTGTGCTCGGGGCCCTCGGCCCCCGGCGGGAGCAGCATGTTGGAGAGGGTGAAGCCGCCCGAGGGCAGGATGCGGTTGTCGTTCTCGTGGTTGCCGGTGGCGCCGGAGCCGACGTACCGGATCTGGGCGCGGCGGTACTGCGCGCCGGCCTTCTCCTGGAAGGAGAGGGTGTCCCAGTCGGGTTCGCGGGAGTCCTTGGTGGCGATGAGGGAGTCGGTGAACTTCGCGAGGTCGCCGTTGTTCTCGTACGGGGTCTTGTCGATGGGCACGGGATGCTCCTCGGGGGTCGGGGTGGGTGGGGGTGCGTCGTTACGCGGGTACGCGGGCGACGACGTGGAGGTGGGCGCGGACCCAGGCGTTGAACACCTCGGGGCGTTCCTGGTTGGCGAGGTGTCCGGCGCCGGAGAGGGTGACGTAGACGGACTTCTCCAGGCCCCCGGCGATGGCCTGGGACTCGGCGGTGCCGGTGACCGTGTCCTGTTCGCCGCAGAGCACGAGGGCCGGTGCGGTGATGGCGGGCAGGTCGTCGGTGAGGTCGGCGTCGGCCATGGAGTCGGCGGCGTAGCCGTAGCCGGGGCTGCGGACGGACGCGGCCATGGTGGCCACGACGCGTGCGACGAGGCCGGGGGGTGCGCCGTCCGAGACGAGGCGGGGTCCGCGGGTGGCGGCGAACGCCTCGGGCCCTTCGGCGGCGAGTTGTGCGGCCCGGGCGCGCATGGCCTTCGCCTTGTCCGGGTCGGTGCCGGAGCCGCGGCTGGAGTCGGCGACGATCAGGGAGGCGACGAGGTCCGGGTGGCGGGCGGCGAGGCGCAGGGCGATGACGCCGCCCCAGGAGACGCCGAGGACGTGGGCGGGGCCGCCGTGTTCGCGGATGAGGGCGGCGGCGGTGTCCGCGTAGCCGTCGAGACCTGGGGCGTGGGCGGGGTCGGCGGAGTCCGCGTAGCCGGGGGCGTCCCAGGCGACGACCCGTACCTGGTCGGCGAGGCCGTCGAGCTGGGGGGTGAAGGCGGCGGAGGAGGAGCCGATGCCGTGCAGGCAGAGCAGGAGCGGGGCGTCGGGGTCGCCGGCTTCGCGGGTGTGGATTCCGGCGTTCACAGGATCTGTCCTGCCCGGCCGACGACGGCGCCGAGGCTGCGGAGCACGGCGTGCGGGACGACCTGGCTGGTGGCGGGGTTGGCGGTGTCGGGCCGGTGGGCGACCTCGAAGCGGTAGCTGCCGTGCGGGCCCTCGGCCTCGATGACGTGCCGGGTGAGGGTGGCGTCCGGGTCGGCGACCACGACGACCTCGACCAGGTCCGGGTCGCCGGTGGCGAGGGCGACCGAGGCGGCGACGTTGGTCGACTTGGGGAACTTCACCGGGACGTCGCGGGCGGTGCCGCGCATGACCTCGACGGGTTCGGTGGTGGTGCGCAGCCGGGTGGTGAGCTCGTCGTCCATCCAGGGCTGGTGGAGGGTGGCGGGCAGCTTGGTGGTGGTGAGGGTGACGGACGTGAGGGGGCCGAGTCCGCGGACGGCCTGGAGGAGGTCGAGGCCGCCGACGGCGCCGCCGGTGAAGTAGACGCGGCCGGGTCCGGCGGCGCGCAGGCGGCCGGTGAGGGCGGGGTCGACCAGGGCGCCGGTGGAGGCGATGAGCAGGTCGGCGCCGCTGGTGAGGACGCGCTCGGCCCATTCCCGTACGACGGCCTGGCCGGCGGCTTCGACGACGAGGTCGCAGACGGCGAGGGCGTCCTCGAAGGACAGCTGGGGTGCGGGGGCGTCCACGAGGGGCCGGTTGTCGATGACGCAGGTGAGTTCGGCGCCGGGGACGCGGCCCTCGGCGAGGGCGGTGCCGACGACGCGTCCGATGGCGCCCCAGCCGACGAGGGCGACGCGGCGGACGGTGGGGCCGGGGCGGGCGGGGGTGTCGGGGCGGGGGGTGAGGGTGGTGGTCACGCGGTGACCTCTTCCGGTGCGGTGGTGAGGGGGCCGGGGTCGGGGGTGCCCGCCATGTGGCGGCGGATCGCCGGGGACGGGGGTCCGGCGGTGCCCCAGAGGTCGGAGAGGTCGGGGGTGCGGCGCCAGACCTTGGCGATCCAGGCGTCCTCGACGATCTGGGCGACCTCGGAGGTGTATTCGCAGACGAGTCCGGCCGGGTCGGTGAAGTAGGAGAAGGTGTTGTTGCCGGGTCCGTGCCGGCCGGGCCCCCACTGGGGGGTGATGCCGTGGTGGCGGAGCCGGCCGAGGCCGCGCATGAAGTGGTCGACGGACGGCATCTCGTAGGCGACGTGGTTGAGGGAGGCCCACTCGGCCTGGTTGAAGGCGATGCAGTGGTGGTCGGCGTTGCAGCGCAGGAAGGCCATCTGGTGCTCGGACCAGTCGGAGACGCGCAGTCCGAGCACGGAGGTGTAGAAGGCGACTGCTGCGTCGATGTCCGTGGTGTTGAGGACGGTGTGGGTGACGCCGACGGGGACGGCGCCGTCCCGGCCGCGCGGGGTGACGGCGTGGGTCTGGGCGCTGAGTTCGATGAGCCGGCCCTCGGGGTCGGTGAAGCGGAGTCCGTAGCCGCCGCCGACCTGGTCGAGGGGGCCGGGTCCGGCGACGGGGACGATGCCGCGGGCGAGCAGGCGGCGGGCGGCCTCGTCGATCTCGGCGGGGGTAGCGACGGCGAAGCTGATGCGGCCGAGGCCGTTGCGCTCGGCGCGGGTGAGGTGCAGGACGTGGTGTTCCTCGCCGGTGCCGCGCAGCCAGGTGGCGTCGGTGTCGCGTTCGACGGGTTCCAGGCCCCAGACCTCGGCGTAGAAGTCGGCGGACTCGGTGAGGGCGGGTGTGTGGAGTTCGACGGAGCGCAGGGCGCGGAGCCGGGCTATCGGCTGGTCGTGGGGCATGGGTGTCCTCCCGCTCGGGTGGGTGGGGCGCGTGCGGTGTCAGTGGGCGGCGGCCCAGGGCAGCGGGGTGGTGTCGGTGGCCCAGTAGAGGGACTTCTGCCGTTGGTAGCCGCGGATGAGGTCGCGGCCCTTCTCGGTGCCGATGCCGCTGTCCTTCAGCCCGCCGAACGGGGTGGAGACGCTGAACTGCTTGTACGTGTTGATCCAGACGGTGCCCGCGTCGATACGGCGGGCGAGCCGCCAGGCGCGGGCGTGGTCGCGGGTCCAGATGCCGCAGGCGAGGCCGTAGACGCTGTCGTTGGCCTGGGCGACGAGGTCGTCCTCGTCCTCGAAGGGCAGGGCGACCAGGACCGGTCCGAAGATCTCCTCCCGGCAGACCCTGGCCGTGTTCGGGAGGCCGTCCAGGACGGTGGGCAGGTAGTAGGCGCCGTCCCGGTAGCGCTCGCCCTCGGGGGCCGCTCCCCCGCACCGGACGGTGGCGCCCTCCGCGCGGGCGAGGTCGACGTAGGCGGCGACGCTGTCGCGGTGGCGGTGGTGGACCAGCGGGGCGACCTGGGTGTCCGGGTCGGTGCCGGGGCCGACGCGCAGCTTCTCGGTGCGGGCGACGAGTTCGCCGAGGAACTCCTCGTAGCGGGAGCGGTGGACGAAGAGGCGGGAGCCTGCGATGCAGCTCTGCCCGCTGGACGAGAAGATCCCGTACATGACGCCGGCGAGGGCCTGTTCGAGGTCGGCGTCCTCCAGCACGATCGTCGGTGATTTGCCGCCGAGTTCGAGGGAGACCGGGATCAGTTTGTCGGCGGCCGCGTGGGCGAGGGTGCGCCCGGTCTCCGTACCGCCGGTGAAGGTGACCTTGCCGACGGCCGGGTGGCGGACGATCGCATCGCCGATGACGCTGCCGCGGCCCGGCAGGACGGAGAGGAGGGCGGTCGGCAGCCCGGCCTCGGTGAGTGCCTGGTGGACCAGGCGGCCGAGCGCCAGGGCGACGAGCGGGGTCCACTCGGCGGGCTTGAGGAGGACGGCGTTTCCGGCGGCGAGGGCGGGGGCGAGCTTCTGGGCGTCGCTGGCGATCGGCGAGTTCCAGGGGGTGATCGCGCCGACGACGCCGATGGGTTCGTGGACGCTCATCGTGACGTACGGGCCGCGGGCCGGGGTGAGGGCGTCCTCGGCGGTCTCCAGGGCGGCGGCGGTGTAGCGGAACGTGCCGGCGGCGCTGAGCACCAGGGCGCGGGTCTCGGCGCGGCACTTGCCGGTGTCGGCGGTCTGGAGGGCGGAGAGCCGGTCGGCGTCCCGCTCGACGAGTTCGGCGACGCGGTGCAGCAGCCGGGCGCGGAGGTGGGCGGGGAGTTCGCGCCAGGCGGGGTCCCGGGCGGCCCGGGTGGCCGCGGCGGCGGCCTCCTCGACGTCTTCGAGGGACGCGGCGTGCACGGTGGCGATGATCCGGCCGGTGGCCGGGTCGGCGGTCTCGATGGGGGCGCCCCGGCCCTGGCGCCACTGTCCTGCGACCAACACCTCGTCGGCAAGCATCGGTTGGCCTCCTGCGGTCGTGATCGGTTCCCGGTCCGGCCGGAGCCGGTACCTCAGGGCTAAAAAGCTAAGCACTTAAGTAATTGCCCGCAAGCCCCCCTGGACAAAAAGCCCGGGCAAAAAGTCTTTTGCTCCCCGGCCCTTGACGGCCGCCACCCCCGGACCGATAGAACTTAAGCCCTAAGAAGCTAGGTGCTTACAGAGGTTCGTGGGCGATGTCACCGCCTCACGGGCACCGCGTACCGCTCCCCCACCCGTACGCTCGGCCCACCACTGCCTCTGCGAACACGTACACCTGGCTCCCCCAACCGCTCCGGGCCCCCGCGGAGCAGGAGGAACCCTGGATGAGCACCGACATCTCACAGGACGCCGCGCCGGGCCCCTCGCCCGCCGGTACCACCCGCGCCGCCATCGCGGCCCGGTTCGAGCGGCTGCCGCCCTCCCGCTGGCACGTCACCGTCCGCCTGATCGTGGGTGTGGTCACCTTCTTCGAAGCCTTCGACCAGCTCCTGATCGCCTACGCGCTGCCCGAACTCCGGGACGAGTGGCACCTGAGCACCGGCGATGCCACGGCCGTCCTGACCGTCGGCTCGGTCGGCATGCTCGTCGGGGCCCTGCTCTCGGGGCGGCTGGCCGACCGCTACGGCCGGGTGAAGGTCATCGCGTACTGCATCGCCGTATCGGGCCTGGTGAGCCTGGCCCTGACCGCCTGCACCTCGCTCACCCCGTTCCTGGCGCTCCGGTTCGTGCAGGGGCTGGCGATCGGCGGTGAGGTGCCGGTGGCGGCGGCCTTCATCAGCGAGATCACGCGCAGCTTCAAGCGGGGCCGCTTCGTCCTGCTGTACGAGCTGGTCTTCCCGGCCGGTCTGACCGTCGGCGCACTGGTCGCGGCCTGGGTCGTCCCGGCCGCGGGCTGGCGCACGATGTTCGTGGTCGCCGCCGTCCCCGGCCTGCTGGCCTTCCTCGTGCAGCGGCGCGTCCCGGAGTCCCCGCGCTGGCTGGCGGACCGGGGCCGGCTCGCGGAGGCGGAAGCGGTGATGACCGGGATCGAGGCGAAGGTGGCGGCCGCGACGGGCCGGCCGCTCCCGGCCCCGGGCGCTCCGGGCGCCCCGGAGCAGGCCCCGGCCGCGGCCACCGCGGCGGAGCGGGCGGCGACCGGCCTGCGCGGGCTGTTCACCGGCCGCTACCGGCGCCGCACCCTGGTCGTCGGCGCGATCTGGTTCACCGGCTACTTCGTGAACTACGGCGTGACGTCCTGGCTGCCGAGCATCTACAAGGACGAGTACGGCCTCGGCCTCTCCGACGCCCTCCTCTACTCCACGGTGACCTCGGTCGCCGGTCTGCTCGGCTGCCTGATCGTGGCGCTCACGGTGGACGTCCTGGGCCGCCGCAAGGTCTTCGCGATCTGCCTCGGCGCCTCGGCGGCCCTGCTGCTCACCCTGGCCGCGCTCGGCGCCGGCTCCCCCGTCCAGGTCCTGATCTGGACCTCGCTCTCGGCGGTCGGCTTCTTCGGCTCCAACATCTGCCTGTACCTGTACACCCCGGAGCTGTACCCGACCCGGATGCGGGCGCTCGGGTGCAGCGTCGGCGGCGCGGTCAACCGCCTGGGCGTGATCCTCGGCCCGATCCTGGTCGGCGTCGTCTACGCGGCGAACGACAGCGTCGTCGCGGTCTTCGTGATGCTCGCCGCGGTGGCGGTGCTCGGCGCGGTGGTCGCCGGCACCCTGGCGGAGGAGACGGCGAACCGGCCGCTGGAGGAGATCTCGCCCTGACGGACGGGCGTGGGCGCGGAGGCGGCCGGGGAGGCTAACGTCCCCCGGTCGCCTCCGCGCCGTTCGCGGACTCCTCCGCGATGCGTTCGTGGTGGCGGATGACCTCCGCGACGATGAAGTTGAGCAGCTTCTCGGCGAACGCCGGGTCGAGGTGGGCGCTCTCCGCGAGCTCGCGCAGGCGGGCGATCTGGCGGGCCTCGCGGGCCGGGTCGGCCGGGGGGAGCTGGTGGGCGGCCTTGAGGTGGCCGACCTGCTGGGTGCACTTGAAGCGTTCGGCCAGCATATGGACGACGGCGGCGTCGATGTTGTCGATGCTCTGGCGCAGCCGGTCGAGTTCGACGCGTACGGAGGCGTCGATGTCGTTCGTGGTCATGGGCAGCGAGCTTACGGGGCTACGAGGAGATCGTCGGCGGGTGTTCGGGGTCCGGGACGCGACCGGCCCGGCCGCAACCGGAGCGGCTGTTGCGGCGTCCCGTCGGATGCGAGGGGGTGGAGTGCCCCTGTCCTGGTGAGGGGGCTGAATGGACGAGGCCGACCGGTCGGGAGCGGTGAACGCCGGCGGGACGCGGCCGAGGGTGGCCGGGGTCGTGCCCTGGGGGGTGGCGGCGGGGGCGGTGGCCTGGTGCCTGGCGGGATGTGCGCGCTCCGCCCGTATGGACGACTATCCGTGGACCGCGTGGACGCCGATCGGTTACGGCGCGGTCAAGGGCGTGTTCCTGGGACTGCTGGCCGGCTGGTGTGCGGTGCTGGGAGTCCGGCTCGTCCGCGGGACCGGCAGCGCGCTGCCACGCGCGGCAGGGCTCTTCGCCGGCGGGCTGCTGGGTGGGCTGGTGCCCGGTTCGCTGCGCGATTTCCTGGGTCCGCCGCAGCCGCGGACCTTGTACTACTTCGACGGGCCGAGGCCCGCGTCGGAATGGTACTGGCGCCCGTTGCTCTCCGAGTGGCTGGTTCACACCGTGCTGCCGGCGCTGGGCTGCGCGGTGGTGCTCACCGTGTGCGCGCTGCTGTGGTCCCGGTCCGCACGTCGTGAAGACGCCCGCTGGGCGGTGACCGCGCCGGTGGGACTGGGTCTGCTGCTCCTCCCCCATTACGCGGCGGCGGGGCTTCCCGCGCCCGAGGGGAACGGCGACCACGTCAACGAGTCGGCCACGGCGGGGATGACGGTCGCGGCCACGGGCCTCGCGTTGCTGGTCGCCGCCTGGATCGCGTGGAGGCGGCGGGGCGCACGGGCTACGACGTGATCGTCGGCGGGTGTTCGGGGTCCGGGACGCGGTCGCTCCAGCCGCCCGGGACCGTGCGCCCCTGCTGTTCCCGGAAGCGGACCGGGGCGATGCCGACGCGCCGCGCGAAGAGACGGGAGAAGTAGGCCGGGTCGTCGTAGCCGATGCGGCGGGCGACGGCCGCGACCGGCAGGTCGCTCGTGGCGAGGAGTTCCTTCGCGCGCCCGAGCCGGATGGTGAGGAGGTAGTCCTTCGGGCTGCATCCCGCGCCCCGGCGCACCGCCGTCCGCAGCTCGGCCGAGGTCATCCCGTGCCGGGCGGCGTGCTCGGCTACGGACAGCGGCTGGAAGGCGTCCCGGGCGAGGGCCTGGAGGACCGGGTCGCCGTCCGGGCCGACGTCGGCGCGGGCCCGGCGCAGGGCGACGAGGAGTTCGTGCACGGCGGCCCCGGTCTCGACCTCCAGGAGCGGGTTGCCGCGCCGGGCGGCCCGGACCATCCGGCCGATGGCGGCGCGCGGGGCGGCGGTGTCGGCGAGCGGCACCAGGGGGCGGTCGGGCTCGATGTAGCCGAGCTCGGTGTACGTGGCGGTGGCAGGCCCGGTGAAGTCCACGAAGCTCTCGTCCCAGCCGGTCGCGGGGTCGGCGCCGTAGTGGTGCGGGGTGCCCGGGGTCAGCCAGATGAGGCTGGGCGCGGTGACCGGCACCCGCCGCCCGTCCGGCCCGGCGAACCAGCCGCTGCCCAAGTGGACGACCACGGCCACGTGGTGGTCCAGGGTGCGCGGCCCGACGGTCGGCAGGGCGCCGTGCTGGAGCCCGACGCCGAGGCAGACGAGGCCGAGGCGGTGGTGCAGCGGACTGGGCGTGAAGAAGCGCATCCAGGTGTGGTACATCGGCCTCTTCCTCCCCGGTCCGGCCCTCTGGTCAGGCAACACGTGTCCAAACAGCCAAGATCTTTGTCCATGGACCGGCCGCGCACCAGGGGTGAGGCTGGACCGAGACATTCCGCGCATCAGGAGAACGGGCACCATGGCTGACTTCACCGTCGGGGACGACGGCTTCCGGTTCGACGGGAAGCCCGTACGGCTGCTGTCCGGGGCCCTGCACTACTTCCGGGTGCACGAGGGCCAGTGGGACCACCGGCTCGCGATGCTGCGGGCGATGGGCCTGAACTGCGTGGAGACGTACGTCCCGTGGAATCTCCACGAGCCGGTGCCCGGCCGCTTCCGGGACACCGGGGCGCTGGGCCGCTTCCTGGACGCGGCGCACCGGGCCGGCCTGTGGGCGATCGTGCGCCCGGGCCCGTACATCTGCGCGGAGTGGGAGAACGGTGGTCTGCCCGCCTGGGTGACCGGCCGGTTCGGGCGCCGGGTGCGGACCCGCGACGAGGGGTATCTCGACGCGGTCCGGGCCTGGTTCGCCGAACTGCTGCCGCAGGTCGCCGAGCGGCAGGCGGACCGCGGCGGCCCGGTGATCATGGTGCAGGCCGAGAACGAGTACGGGAGCTACGGCACCGACGGCGTGTATCTGCGCCGGGTCGCTGAGCTGCTGCGCGCGTACGGGGTGTCCGTGCCGCTGTTCACCTCGGACGGGCCGGAGGACCACATGCTCACCGGCGGCTCGGTGCCCGGTCTGCTCGCCACCGCCAACTTCGGTTCGGGCGCCCGCGAGGCGTTCCGGGTGCTCCGCCGCCACCGGGCGTCGGGTCCGCTGATGTGCATGGAGTTCTGGTGCGGCTGGTTCGAGCACTGGGGAGCGCCGCCGGTGGTACGGGATCCGGCGCGGGCGGCCGGTGCGCTGGCGGAGATCCTGGAGTGCGGGGCGTCGGTGAACGTCTACATGGCGCACGGCGGCACGAACTTCGCGGGCTGGGCGGGCGCGAACCGTTCCGGCCCGCTCCAGGACGAGGAGCTGCTGCCGACGGTGACGTCGTACGACTACGACGCGCCGGTGGACGAGTACGGCCGGGCCACGGAGAAGTTCCGGCTGTTCCGGAACGTCCTCGCCGGGTACGCGGACGGGCCGCTGCCCCCGCTGCCGCCCGAGCCCGTGGGGCTCGCCGCCCCGGTCCGGGCGGAGCTGACCGAGTGGGCGCCGCTGAACACGGTGCTGGAGGCGCTGGGCGACGAGGAGGCGGCGGAGTCCGGGGTGCCGCCGACGTTCGAGGAACTGGGCGTCGACCGCGGCCTGGTCCGCTACCGGGTCGCCGTGCCGGGTCCGCGCCGCCCGTATCCGCTGGGCGTCTCCGGGCTGCGGGACCGTGCGGTGGTGTACGTGGACGGGGTGCGCAGGGGTGTCCTGAGCGAGGGGGCCGCCGTCCTGGAGGAACCGGTGGCCGGGCCCGCCGATGTGGAGCTGTGGGTGGAGTCGCTGGGCCGGGTCAATTACGGGCCGCGCCTGGGCGAGCCGAAGGGCATCACCGGGGGCGTGCTGCACGAGCGCCAGTATCTGCACGGGGTGCGGGCGCGGGCACTGCGGCTGGACGCGTTCGACGAGCCGGGCGCGGTGGCGGGGGTGCCGTTCGCGCCGGTCGACGGGGAGGGCGGGCCGGGCCTGTACCGGGGCACGTTCGGGCTGACAGCCGGGGCGGACCACGCGGGGCTCGAACTCCCGGGCTGGACGCGGGGGTTCGTCTGGGTGAACGGCTTCTGCCTGGGACGGTACTGGTCGGCGGGCCCGCAGCACACGCTGTACGTGCCGGGTCCGGTGCTGCGGGACGGGGTCAACGAGGTGTGGGTGCTGGAGACGGAGGGCGCGGGCGCGCCGTTCGTCATGCTGGGCCCGGGGCTGCCGGTGCGGACGGGCGGCTGACAACCCCGGGGCACGCTTCCCCGTCTACAGGGGTGAGGAGTCGGGACCGGAGCGACGAGCGGGGGTACGGACATGCCGGACAGCCCCCGCCGCAGCCCGGTCGAGCACGGGTTCCCGCATCTGGAGACGGTTCGCTCGGCGATCACCGCGCTGTACCGCAGGCTGTCCGCCGACGGCGTCCAGCGGTTCGCGACGAGCCTCGCACCGGTCGACGCCGCGTTCTCCGACGCGGAGGATCTGCACCTGGGCGCGCAGCGGGTGGCCCGGGCGATGGTGCGCCACTACCGGCTGCCGGACGCCCGGGTGATCGTGGCGTTCCAGTCGATGGAGCACGCGGGCAGCATCGAACTGGCGGCGGGGCCGGAGTACTTCGTGGAGCTGAACGACCGCTTCCGCACCCATCGGCGGGACATCGGGGCGGCCCTGTCGCACGAGGTCGCGCATGTGCTGCTGCACCGGCTGGGCCTGGAGTTCCCCGGCACCCGCGACAACGAGATCCTGACCGACACGGCGGCGGCCTACCTGGGGGCGGGGTGGCTGCTCCTCGACGCGTTCCGCGAGGACGCGACGTCCAGCCAGAAGCTGGGCTACCTGACGCCGGAGGAGTTCGGGTACGTGCTGGCGAAGCGGGCGCTGCTGTTCGGCGAGGACCCTTCGCCGTGGTTCACCAGTCCGCAGGCGTACACCGCGTACACGGAGGGCCGGGCGCGGGCGCTGCGGGATGCGGCACGGGCGCCGCTGACGGCCGCGCGGTGGCCGGGGCGACGGCGGTACGCGCGGGACCGGGCCGCGTCGGAGCGCGGCGCGGTGGTGTCGGGGGGTTCGTACGCCTTCGAGGCGGGCGGGGACGGGTTGCGGGTGGCGTTCCCCTGCCCCGTCTGCCATCAGCGGAACCGGGTTCCGGTGCGGGGGCGGGTGCGGGTGCGGTGCGCTCTGTGCCGCGCGGTGCTGGATTGCACGACGTGACCGGTCACCGACCGGGGGCTCTGCTCCCGGGCCCCCGCTCCTCAATCGCCGGAGGGGCTTGATCCGCCCCTCCGGCGACGAGTGCTACGCGGCGCGGCGGGTGCGCTGCGCGGTGCCCCTGGAGGCGCCGGTGCCGCGGGACGCACCGGCGCCGCGGGACGACGCACCGGTGCTGCGGGACGCGCCGGCCCCTCGTCCCCGGCCGCGGCTGCCCGAGCGGGTGCCCGTACCCGCCGGCCGCGTGCGCGGCTTCGGCTGCGTCGGCTGCGGGACCTCTATGACCACCGCGACGCCGGACGGTTCGCGGGCGCCCGTGATGCGGGTCAGCTCCTCGTCGCTGGAGCGGATGCGGGTGGTGCGCGGGTCGATGCCCGCGTCGCGCATCAGGCGGGTCATGTCGCGCTTCTCGTCGGGCAGGACGAGGGTGACGACGCTGCCGGACTCACCGGCGCGGGCGGTGCGGCCGCCCCGGTGGAGGTAGTCCTTGTGGTCGGTGGGCGGGTCCACGTTGACGACGAGGTCGAGGTCGTCCACGTGGATGCCCCGGGCCGCCACGTTCGTCGCGACGAGCGCCGTGACCTGGCCGTTCTTGAACTGGTCCAGGGTCCGGTTGCGCTGCGGCTGCGAGCGTCCGCCGTGCAGGGCGGCAGCGCGTACCCCACTGGCGAGAAGCCGCTTGGCGAAACGGTCCGCCGCGCGCTTGGTGTCCACGAACATGATCACGCGCCCCTCGCGGGCGGCGATCCGGGTCGCGACGGCCTTCTTGTCGGTCTCGTCCAGGACATGGAGGACGTGGTGCTCCATTGTGGTGACCGCACCGGCGGACGGGTCGACCGAGTGCACGACGGGGTCGGTGAGGAACATCTTGACCAGGCGGTCGATGTTCTTGTCCAGGGTCGCGGAGAACAGCATCCGCTGGCCGTCCGCCTCGACCTGCTTGAGCAGGGCGGTGACCTGGGGCATGAAGCCCATGTCGGCCATCTGGTCGGCCTCGTCCAGGACCGTGATCGCGACCTGGTCCAGGCGGCAGTCGCCGCGCTCGATGAGGTCCTTGAGCCGGCCCGGGGTCGCCACCAGCACCTCGGCGCCGCGCCGCAGCGTGGCGGACTGCCGGGTGATCGACATGCCGCCGACGACGGTGGCCAGGCGCAGGTTGACCGAGGTCGCGTACGGCGTCAGCGCGTCGGTGACCTGCTGGGCGAGCTCGCGGGTCGGGACGAGCACGAGGGCCAGGGGGGCCTTCGGCTCGGCGCGGCGGCCGGCGGTGCGGGCCAGGAGCGCGAGGCCGAAGGCGAGGGTCTTGCCGGAGCCGGTGCGGCCCCGGCCGAGGATGTCACGGCCGGCCAGCGAATTGGGCAGCGTGGCGCCCTGGATCGGGAACGGCTCGGTCACGCCCTGCGCGGCAAGGGTCTTCAGCAGGGCTGCGGGCATGTCCAGCTCGGCGAACGCCTCGACGGCGGGCAGTGCGGGGGTGATGGTCTCGGGCAGCGCGAATTCGCCCTGCGGCGGCGTGGCCCTGCGACGGGGCGACGCCTTTCCGGTTCCCTTGCCGGAACCCTGTGCGGTTGCCTGTGCCCGGTCCGTGCCGCGCGCCCTGGACGGGCGGTTGCGAGCGGGACGGTCCTGGCGTTCGGAGCGGGTCATATCGGGATTGTCCTCCTGGGACAGCACGAGCCGGGGCCCGCACCTTGACGGTGCGGGCCCCGGCTGCGAGGTACGCGTCCGGCGAAAATTAGGCCGGGACGATGTTCTCCGCCTGCGGGCCCTTCTGGCCCTGCGTGACGTCGAAGCTGACCTTCTGGCCCTCGACGAGCTCACGGAAGCCCTGGGCGTTGATGTTCGAGTAGTGGGCGAAGACGTCGGCGCCGCCGCCGTCCTGCTCGATGAAGCCGAAGCCCTTTTCAGAGTTGAACCACTTCACGGTTCCAGTAGCCATGTCGATCTCCTAAGGAGGTGCAGTGCCGGAAATTCGCACTTTACGAATTCCAAGTCGCCGCATTGAGCCCCATCCGGAGAAAGCCGGAAAACAATAAAGCGCCTGACGAAGCATTCCGTCAGGCGCACATAAAGTTCATGGGTACCAAAACTGCAACACGTCCACCTTAGCACGAGCCGCAGCGGGATGTCGGGAGGCGGCCCGGTCAGCCCTCGTTGCCCCGTCGGATCGTGCGCAGCGGGCGGCCGGGGCGCCAGGTGCTGACGACGATGGTGTCGCCGCCTTCCAGCCCCACCCGCACCACCTCGGTGGGCTCGACGCGGAACAGGTGGAAGGGCTCGGGCGGGGTGCGCTCCTCGATGAAGCGGGCGAGGACGGTGGGGTCGGTCACCTCGACGGCGTGCCCGGAGATCCGGACGTCGCCGTCGGCCATCTCGGCGTCCGGCCCGGGGTTGGCGTGCACGCAGAAGCGGGGGTCGCGGCGCAGGTCGAGGGCCTTGCGGGAGTTGGGCATCATGCCGAGGTGCGGCTCGTCCTCCCAGAAGTCCACCTCCAGGCCGGTGAGCCGGGGCGACCCGTCCTTGCGGAGGGTGGCGAGGACGTGGTGCTTGTAGAGCGCGAACCTCCGCCGCACGGTGTCGGCGAAGTCGGGCTCGGCGGTACGGAAGTCGGTCCAGGTGCTCGTGGTCATGGCGCCATGGAACCCGGGAATCCCGTCATCCTCTGTCCGGATTCCCGCCGGTCCTGCTGCGGCCCACCCGTTCGGGTGCCCGCGAGGGGTGCGGAGCCCGGGGCGGGCCCGCCGTCGCGGGTTCGCTATCTTGATCGCCGCCGACCCCCCACCGGCCCCCGATCCCGTACAGACGAAGGAGCCGGCCATGGAGGCCGCCGCCAGCACGAGCTACCGCCATCCCCCGATGTCGCGGGCGGTGCCGGTCGTCACGTACGCGCTGATCGGTCTCAACGTGCTGGCGTATCTCGCGGAACTGATACGCCCGGTGGTGGCCGGGCGGTTCGCGATGACGGGGGCCGGGCTGGACGGGCCGAGCATCCAGTACCTGCCCGCCGACGGGAGCTTCTCCGGCCTCCACTGGACCGGAGTGGCGCACGGCGAGTGGTACCGGCTGCTGACCGGGTCCTTCCTCCACCTGCCGCCGGACGGCTCGTCGTCGGTCCGGCTGCCGTTCGGGGTGCTGCACATCGTGTTCACCATGTACGCCCTGTGGAATCTCGGCCGGGTCGTCGAGGAGCAGCTGGGCCGGGCCCGTTTCCTCGCCCTGTATCTGCTGTCCGCGCTGGGCGGTTCGGTGCTGGTGTACCTGGTCTCGCCGTCGGACGAGGTGGTGGGCGCCTCGGGCGCGGTCCTCGGTCTGGCCGCCGCGTTCTACGTCGTCGGCCGCCGCCTGGGCCGTGACGTGCGGGCGGTCAACGGCTTCCTGGCCGGGTTCCTGGTGTGGATGCTGCTCTCGGCGGCCCTGACCTCCTGGGAAGCGCACCTGGGCGGGCTGGTCACCGGTGCCGCGGTGACCGTCGTGTACGCGTACGCCCCTGCCGGGCGGCGTACGGCGGTGCAGGCGGCCGGGTGCGTGGTGCTGGCGGCGGTGCTGGTGCTCCTGGTGGTCCTCAAGACGTCGGCGCTGACCGGCTGAGCCGGGCCGGGGCGCACCCGTCTGACACGATGACCGGCATGCGGAACGATCACTTCACGGAGCGCTCGCGTGCCCTGGCGCGGCGGCTGCATCCCCTGGACTGGCTGGCCGGAGGGCTGCTCCTGCTCGGGGTGGTCTTCGCGGCGACCGGGCTGCTGCCCTCCGGGCCCGCGCAGGACCAGCTGCGGCGCATCGGGCCGCTGCTGGCGTTCCTGGCGACGGTGATCGTGCTGGCGGAGCTGGCGGGCCGGGCGCAGGTCTTCGACGTGGTCGCGGCCTGGGTGGCGCGGGCCGGGCGGGGGCGCTATCCGCTGCTGTTCGGGCTGTGCGTGGCGTTCGCCTCGCTGACGACGATCACCCTGAACCTCGACACGACGGCCGTGCTGCTCACCCCGGTGATGCTGGCGCTGGCCGGGCGGGTGGGCATCGCGGCGGTGCCGCTGGCGATGACGACGGTGTGGCTGGCCAACACGGCGAGCCTGCTGCTCCCCGTGTCGAATCTGACCAACCTGCTGGCGGCGGACCGGGTGGCGCTGTCCCCGGCCGGTCTGGCCGGGGTGATGTGGCTGCCGCAGCTGGCCGCGATCGGGATGACGGCCCTGTGCCTGTGGGTCTTCTACTGGCGCCGGGGGCGGCGGGGCGCCGACACGTACACCCCGCCCGCGGTGCCGTCGCCCGACGACCGGGTGCTGCTGGGCGTCTGCTCGGTGGCGTGCGCCGGGTTCCTGCTGGCGATCCTGGTGGCGGACGTGCCGCTGTGGTCGGCCTCGCTGGTGGCGATGGCGGTCGTGGTGGTGGCGTACGCGGTGCGGCGGCGCGAGGAGCTGCGGCTCTCGCTGGTCCCGTGGCGGCTGCTGGTCCTGGTGCCGGGGATGTTCCTGGTGGTGGAGACGGTGAACGCGCACGGGCTGCACGAGGTGCTGGTGCGGGCGCTCGGCTCGGACGACGGCCTCGCGGGCATGCTCCGTACCGCCGGGGCGGGCGCGGGGCTCGCCAACGTACTGAACAACCTTCCGGCGTACGTGGCGGGCGAGGCGGTCGTCCCGGCGGGCAACCACCATCAGCTGCTGGCCCTGCTGATCGGGGTGAACGCGGGCCCGCTGGTCACCCCGTGGGGGTCGCTGGCGACGCTGCTGTGGTTCGAGCGGTGCCGGTTCCAGGGGACGCGGATCGGTGTACGGCGCTTCGCGCTGACCGGCCTGGTGCTCGCGGGGACGGCGACGGCGGCGGCGACCTGCGCGCTGGCGCTGACCGCCTGAGCCGCACCTGTCCCCGGACGCGCCACGGCGCCTGCCGATTCGTCCGGTCGGGGACGGGCAGGCGCCGCGTTCAGTTCCGCACGCCGTTGTGCGGGACGTCTGTGTGCCGTATCAGACCGTCAGGGCACGGTCCGTCGGGCGGATCGGGGCCGGCAGTGCGCTGGCTCCGGTCAGGAAGCGGTCCACGCCGCGTGCCGCGGAGCGGCCCTCGGCGATGGCCCACACGATGAGGGACTGGCCGCGGCCCGCGTCACCGGCGACGAAGACGCCGTCGACGTTGGTCGCGTAGTCCTGGTCGCGGGCGATGTTGCCGCGCTCGTCGAGCTCCAGACCGAACTGCTGGACCAGACCGTTGGCCTGGTCGGTGCCGGTGAAGCCCATCGCGAGCGTGACCAGCTGCGCGGGGATGACCCGCTCGGTGCCGGGCTTCTGCTCCAGCTTACCGTCCTTGAACTCCACCTCGACCAGGTGGAGGGCCTGGACGTTGCCTTCCTCGTCGCCCTCGAAGTGGGTGGTCGAGACGGAGTAGACCCGCTCGCCGCCCTCCTCGTGCGCGGAGGTGACCTTGTAGAGCATGGGGAAGGTCGGCCAGGGCTGGTTGGCGTTCCGCTCCTCGCCCGGCCGGGGCATGATCTCCAGCTGGGTGACGGACAGGGCGCCCTGGCGGTGCGCGGTGCCGACGCAGTCGGCGCCGGTGTCGCCGCCGCCGATGACGACGACGTGCTTGCCCTCGGCGGTGATCGGGGAGACCGTCAGGTCGCCCTCCTGCACCTTGTTGGCGAGCGGCAGGTACTCCATCGCGAAGTGCACGCCGTTCAGCTCCCGGCCCGGGACGGGCAGGTCGCGCGAGACGGTGGCACCGGCGGCGATGACCACGGCGTCGTAGCGGCGGCGCAGCTTCGCGGCGTCGATGTCCCGGCCGATCTCGGTCTCGGTGCGGAACTTGGTGCCCTCCGCGCGCATCTGCTCGATGCGGCGGTTGATGTGCGACTTCTCCATCTTGAACTCGGGGATGCCGTACCGGAGGAGGCCCCCGATGCGGTCCGCGCGCTCGTAGACGGCGACCGTGTGGCCGGCCCGGGTGAGCTGCTGGGCGGCGGCGAGACCCGCCGGGCCCGAGCCGATGACGGCGACGGTCTTGCCGGACAGGCGCTCCGGCGGCTGCGGGGTCACGTCACCGCGGTCCCACGCCTGGTCGATGATCGAGACCTCGACGTTCTTGATGGTGACGGCCGGCTGGTTGATGCCGAGCACGCACGCCGACTCGCAGGGGGCCGGACACAGCCGCCCGGTGAACTCCGGGAAGTTGTTCGTGGCGTGCAGCCGCTCGGACGCGGCGGTCCAGTCCTCGCGGTAGGCGTAGTCGTTCCACTCGGGGATGAGGTTTCCGAGCGGGCAGCCGTTGTGGCAGAACGGGATGCCGCAGTCCATGCAGCGGCCGGCCTGCTTGCTGATGATCGGGAGCAGCGAGCCCGGAACGTAGACCTCGTTCCAGTCCTTGACGCGCTCATCGGCGGGGCGGGTCTTGGCGACCTCGCGGCCGGTGGTCAGGAAGCCCTTGGGGTCAGCCATTGGTCGCCGCCTCCATCATCTTCTCGGTGGTCTCCTGCTCGGAGAGACCGGCGAGCTCAGCGGCGTCCTTGGCGGCGAGCACTGCCTTGTAGGTGGACGGGATGATCTTGCTGAAGCGGGCCACCGCGGTGTCCCACTCGGCGAGGAGCTTCCCGGCGACGGTGGAGCCGGTCTCCTCCTGGTGGCGGCGCACGACGTCGTGCAGCCACTGCTTGTCGGTGTCGGTCAGTTCCTCGATCGCGCCGAGGTTGCCGGCGTTGACGTGGTCGCGGTCGAGGTCGATGACGTACGCGACGCCGCCGGACATGCCGGCCGCGAAGTTGCGCCCGGTCTCGCCGAGGACCACGGCGTGGCCGCCGGTCATGTACTCGCAGCCGTGGTCGCCCACGCCCTCGGAGACGACGGTGGCCCCGGAGTTGCGGACGCAGAAGCGCTCACCGGTGCGGCCGCGGAGGAACAGTTCGCCGCCGGTGGCCCCGTAGGCGATGGTGTTGCCCGCGATCGTCGAGTACTCGGCGAGGTGGTCGGCGCCGCGGTCGGGGCGGACGACGACGCGCCCGCCGGACAGGCCCTTGCCGACGTAGTCGTTGGCGTCGCCCTCCAGGCGCAGGGTGATGCCGCTGGGCAGGAAGGCGCCGAAGGACTGGCCCGCGGAGCCGGTGAAGGTGATGTCGATGGTGTCCTGGGGCAGGCCCGCACCGCCGAACTTCTTCGTGACCTCGTGGCCGAGCATCGTGCCGACGGTCCGGTTGATGTTGCGGATCGCGATCTGCGCGCGGACCGGCTGGGCGGCCTCGGGGCTGTCGGCCTTGAGGGCGTCGGCGGCGAGCTTGATCAGCTCGTTGTCGAGGGCCTTGTCGAGGGCGTGGTCCTGCTCGGTGTTCCGGTACCGGACCGCGCCTTCGGGCAGCTCGGGGACGTAGAACAGCGGGGCGAGGTCCAGGCCCTGTGCCTTCCAGTGCGTGACGGCCCGGTCGGTGTCCAGCAGCTCGGCGTGGCCGACGGCCTCCTCGATCGTGCGGAAGCCGAGCTCGGCGAGGAGCTCGCGGACCTCCTGCGCGATGAACTCGAAGAAGTTGACGACGTACTCGGCCTTGCCGGAGAAGCGGTCGCGCAGCACCGGGTTCTGGGTGGCGATGCCGACGGGGCAGGTGTCGAGGTGGCAGACGCGCATCATGACGCAGCCGGAGACGACGAGCGGCGCGGTCGCGAAACCGAACTCCTCGGCGCCGAGCAGCGCGGCGATGACGACGTCGCGGCCGGTCTTGAGCTGGCCGTCGGTCTGCACGACGATGCGGTCGCGCAGGCCGTTGAGCAGCAGGGTCTGCTGGGTCTCGGCGAGGCCGAGCTCCCAGGGGCCGCCCGCGTGCTTGAGGCTCGTCAGCGGGGACGCGCCCGTGCCGCCGTCGTGGCCGGAGATCAGGACCACGTCCGCGTGCGCCTTGGAGACGCCCGCCGCGACGGTGCCGACGCCGACCTCGGAGACCAGCTTCACGTGGATGCGGGCCTGCGGGTTGGCGTTCTTGAGGTCGTGGATCAGCTGAGCCAGGTCCTCGATGGAGTAGATGTCGTGGTGCGGCGGCGGGGAGATGAGGCCGACGCCCGGCGTCGAGTGCCGGGTCTTGGCGACCCACGGGTAGACCTTGTGGCCGGGCAGCTGGCCGCCCTCGCCGGGCTTGGCGCCCTGGGCCATCTTGATCTGGATGTCGTCCGCGTTGACCAGGTATTCGCTGGTGACACCGAAGCGGCCGGAGGCGACCTGCTTGATGGACGAGCGGCGGGCCGGGTCGTAGAGCCGGTCGGCGTCCTCGCCGCCCTCACCGGTGTTGGACTTGCCGCCCAGCTGGTTCATCGCGATGGCGAGGGTCTCGTGGGCCTCGCGCGAGATGGAACCGTAGGACATGGCACCGGTGGAGAAGCGCTTGACGATCTCCGAGACGGGCTCGACCTCCTCGATGTCGATCGAGGGGCGGTCCGAGTTGAAGCCGAACAGTCCGCGGAGCGTCATCAGCCGCTCGGACTGCTCGTTCACCCGGTCCGTGTACTTCTTGAAGATGTCGTACCGGCGGTTGCGGGTGGAGTGCTGGAGGCGGAAGACCGTCTCCGGGTCGAACAGGTGCGGCTCGCCCTCGCGGCGCCACTGGTACTCGCCGCCGATCTCCAGCGCGCGGTGCGAGGCGGAGATGCCGGAGGCGGGGTAGCCCTTGGTGTGCCGGGCCGCGACCTCCTTGGCGATGACGTCGAGGCCGGCGCCGCCGATCTTGGTGGCGGTGCCGTTGAAGTAGCGGTCCACGAAGGACTGGTCGAGGCCGACCGCCTCGAAGACCTGGGCGCCGCGGTAGGAGGCGACCGTGGAGATGCCCATCTTGGACATGACCTTGAGGACGCCCTTGCCCAGCGCGTAGATCAGGTTGCGGATGGCCTGCTCGGCCTCGATGCCCTCGATGAAGGTGCCGGCCCGGACCAGGTCCTCGACGGACTCCATGGCGAGGTACGGGTTGACCGCGGCGGCGCCGTAGCCGATCAGCAGCGCGACGTGGTGGACCTCGCGGACGTCCCCGGCCTCGACCAGCAGGCCCACCTGGGTGCGCTGCTTGGTGCGGATGAGGTGGTGGTGGACGGCGGAGGTGAGCAGCAGCGAGGGGATCGGCGCGTGCTCGGCGTCGGAGTGCCGGTCGGACAGGACGATCAGGCGGGCGCCGTCCTCGATGGCGGCGTCGACCTCGTTGCAGATCTCCTCGATCCGGGCGGCCAGCGCGTCGCCGCCGCCGTGCACCCGGTAGAGGCCGGAGAGCGTGGCGGCCTTCATGCCCGGCATGTCGCCGTCGGCGTTGATGTGTATGAGCTTGGCCAGCTCGTCGTTGTCGATCACCGGGAAGGGCAGGGCGACGCTGCGGCAGGACGCGGCGCCCGGCTCCAGGAGGTTGCCCGAGGGGCCGAGGACGGAGCGCAGCGAGGTGACGAGCTCCTCGCGGATGGCGTCCAGCGGCGGGTTGGTGACCTGCGCGAACAGCTGAGTGAAGTAGTCGAAGAGCAGCCGGGGGCGGGCCGAGAGCGCGGCGATCGGCGAGTCGGTGCCCATGGAGCCCAAGGGCTCGCCGCCGGTGCGGGCCATCGGGGCGAGAATGACGCGCAGCTCCTCCTCGGTGTACCCGAAGGTCTGCTGGCGGCGGGTGACGGAGGCGTGCGTGTGGACGATGTGCTCCCGCTCGGGGAGGTCCTCCAGCTCGATCTCGCCGCTCTCCAGCCACTCCTGGTAGGGGTGCTCGGCGGCGAGGGACGCCTTGATCTCGTCGTCCTCGATGATGCGGTGCTCGGCGGTGTCCACGAGGAACATGCGGCCGGGCTGCAGGCGGCCCTTGCGGACGACCTTGGCCGGGTCGATGTCCAGGACGCCGACCTCGGAGGAGAGGACGACGAGTCCGTCGTCGGTGACCCAGTAGCGGCCGGGGCGCAGACCGTTGCGGTCGAGGACCGCGCCGACCTGGACGCCGTCGGTGAAGGTGACGCAGGCCGGGCCGTCCCAGGGCTCCATCATCGCGGAGTGGTACTGGTAGAACGCGCGGCGTGCCGGGTCCATGGAGTCGTGGTTCTCCCACGCCTCGGGGACCATCATCAGCACCGAGTGCGGCAGCGAGCGGCCGCCGAGGTGGAGCAGCTCCAGGACCTCGTCGAAGGACGCGGAGTCGGAGGCGTCCGGGGTGCAGACGGGGAAGATCCGGTCGAGCGGCGCGTCGCCGAAGAGGCCGGAGGCGAGCTGGGACTCGCGGGCCTTCATCCAGTTCCGGTTGCCCTTGACCGTGTTGATCTCGCCGTTGTGCGCGACGAAGCGGTACGGGTGGGCGAGCGGCCAGCTCGGGAAGGTGTTGGTCGAGAAGCGCGAGTGGACCAGGGCGACCGCGGTGGCGAACCGGGGGTCGGAGAGGTCCGGGAAGAAGGGCTCCAGCTGACCGGTGGTGAGCATGCCCTTGTAGACGATGGTGCGGGCGGAGAGCGACGGGAAGTAGACCCCGGCCTCGCGCTCGGCGCGCTTGCGCAGCAGGAACGCCTTGCGGTCCAGGGCGATGCCGGTGCTCTCCCCGTCCGCCACGAAGAGCTGGCGGAACTCGGGCATGGTGGCGCGGGCGCCGTTGCCGAGGATGTCCGGGGTGACCGGGACGTCGCGCCAGCCGAGGACCGTCAGGCCCTCCTCGGCGGCGATCTTCTCCAGCTCGCGCACGGCCCCGGTGGAGTCGTCGGCGGGCAGGAAGGCGATGCCGACGGCGTAGGCGCCGGCCTCGGGGAGCGCGAAGGGGACCTCGGCGCGCAGGAACGTGTCCGGGACCTGGAGCAGGATGCCGGCACCGTCACCGGAGTCGGGCTCCGAGCCGGTGGCACCGCGGTGTTCGAGGTTCCGGAGCACGGTCAGAGCCTGCTCGACCATCTCGTGGCCGGGCACACCGGTCAGAGTGGCTACGAACCCCACGCCACAGGCGTCGTGCTCGTTGCGGGGGTCGTACATCCCCTGGGGGGCGGGGCGACCGTCCATGGGCGACCAGGCGTCGGTGCGCATCGGCTCTCCCGTCGTCGTCGTGGCATATGCATTGCCGAGGGACGACGTTGGCCCTCTGCGAAATTTCGTGCAGATTACATGATGGGGCGCTTCTCAAAAAGCGGATGAACCATTCCAACATGCGGACACCGTCGATGACGGTGGAGTGGGTCGCTGTCGGAGGATCGGCGCCCGGGAGACGCGGAGAGCAGGCGTCGTTGCCTGCGGTGTCTACGGCTCATGCCCGGTGGCGGAGAAAACGAAACCGCCGGATAGTGGCTACTTATGTGCAGCCCTGCATAGGGACTCATTTTACGGTGCGCGGCACGGCCGTGCCCAGGGGCGCGGGCCAAGACGTACGTCACACGCGTGGCGTACGCGTAACGGGCCGGTTGCGTGAACCGGCCCGTTACGAGGAGGAAGCGCGTGGGACAAGAGCGCGGGGTCAGCCGCCCACGGCCACGCCGAACAGGGCGCCCAGGCCGTACGTGATCGCAGCGGCCGCGCCGCCCAGCGCCAGCTGGCGCAGTCCGCTGAACCACCAGCTGCGGGCGGTCACCCGGGCCACCACCGCACCGCAGCCGAACAGTCCGGCGAGCGCCAGCAGCACGGCGGGCCACAGCGCGTCGGCGCCGAGCAGGAACGGCAGCACCGGCAGCAGGGCGCCCAGCGCGAAGGCGCCGAACGAGGAGAAGGCGGCCACCAGCGGCGAGGGCAGGTCGCCCGGGTCGATGCCCAGCTCCTCGCGGGCATGGATCTCCAGGGCCTGCTCCGGGTCGCGCGAGAGCTGTCGGGCCACCTCGCGGGCGAGCGCGGGCTCGACGCCCCGGGATTCGTAGAGCGCGGCGAGCTCCCGCTCCTCGTCCACGGGGTGCTTGCGCAGTTCGCGCCGCTCGACGTCCAGCTCGGCCTCGACCAGCTCGCGCTGCGATGCCACCGAGGTGTACTCACCGGCCGCCATGGAGAAGGCGCCGGCGGCCAGTCCGGCGAGGCCGGTGATGACGATGGTGCGGTGCGAGACGTCGCCGCCGGCGACGCCGGTCATCAGGGCCAGGTTGGAGACGAGCCCGTCCATCGCCCCGAAGACCGCCGGACGCAGCCAGCCGCCGTTGACGTCACGGTGCGTGTGGTTGTCCCGGTGCGCCTCGTGCAGTACGGCGTCGGTCTCGATGATGGCCACGGCTTGTCCCTCTCCCCTGCTCCGGAGATGGGCCTTCTGCCCGCCCTTCCCCGCTCGACACCATCGAAAGTACGCACGAAAAATCACTCCTGCCAGCAAGGAAGGCCGTACTTACCACCCTGTGTAACCAGATAGGTACGGCTTGCCTTGCTGTCCGGAAGCTGTCATCCGAGTGGCCCTTTTGTGTGTGTTTCCGGCCTTCGTCCCCGCTCGGCGTGGAACGGATCCCACAGGGACGAGTACTGGCTCGGTACGAGCGAAGGGTCGACGCGATGGAGACGGTCGCAGGAAATCCGACGACGCCGCGGGCGGGCGGCGCACAGACGGCACGGCTTCCGGCGGACCCGGAACCGGGCGGGCCCGTCGACCGGGCCAGGGGCGCGCTGCTCGGCCTCGCGGTCGGCGACGCGCTCGGCGCCCCGGCGGAGAACATGCGGCCCTCCGAGATCCGCCGCCGCTGGGGCCGGATCGAGGGCTTCGTCAGCGAGGACCCTGCGGGCACCGACGACACGGAGTACGCGATCTTCTCCGGGCTGCTGCTGGCCCGGCACGGCTCGGAGCTCACCGTCACCGACGTCGAGCGGGCCTGGCGGCTGTGGATCGCCGACCTGGACGAGGGGCCGTTCCGGGGCGCCGGCTTCAGCGAGCGCGGCACGCTGGAGAACCTGCGCCGGGGTCTGGCCGCGCCGATCTCCGCCCAGCACCGGCACGCCTGGAGCGACGGGCTGGCGATGCGGGCCGCGCCCTTCGGCATCTTCGCGGCCGGCCGCCCCGCCGAGGCGGCCCGGCTGGTCGCGGTCGACGGCACGGTCAGCCATGAGGGCGAGGGCATCTACGGCGGGCAGGCGGTGGCCGCCGGGGTGGCCGCCGCGATGACCGGCGCCTCGGTCACCTCGGTGATCGCCGCCGCGCTCTCGGTCGTCCCCATGGACTCCTGGACGGCCCGCTCCCTGCGCCGCGCGGTGACGGCGGCGCAGCGCCCGCACCCCGACCGCCTCACCGGCGAACGCGCGGTCCGCTCGGCCGTGGTGGTCGGCGGCTACCCGTGGACGGACCTGGCCCCCGAAGCGGTCGGCCTGGCCTTCGGTGCCTTCGCGGCGGCCCGCGGCGACTTCCGTACGGCGGTGCTGATGGCCGTCAACATGGGCCGCGACGCCGACACGACGGCGGCGGTGGCGGGGGCCCTCTCCGGCGCCCTGCACGGCGCTTCGGCGATCCCGCCCCTCTGGTCGGACGCGATCGGCCCGGTACGCGGCAGCTGCCTGCCGTCGATGCGCGGGTACCACGTGGTGGATGTCGCGGACCTGCTCGCCGGGGCCGCCGAGGGGGCCACGACGGACGGACCACGGGATCGCGCCCCGGCACCGGGCGACGGCGCGGCCGGTGCGCCGAACCCCGTCCCGGCTGCCGGGGAGTCGCGCCGGGGACTCGGCACCGGGGCGGTGTCCCGGTGAGCGGGGACCGGCGCGCCCGCGTCGAAGGGCTGCTCATCGGGCTGGCGGCCGGGGATGCCGCCGGGTGGCCCGCTGCCCGGCACCGGGCGGCCCGGATGCCGGAGTGGACCCGGCGGCTGACCCGGGAGCTGGACACCTTCGCCGAGCAGAACGCGACGACCACGCTCCCCGTGCCCATCGCGCTCAACCAGCCGCCCGAGCCACTGCGGCTCGGGCCGTCCGACGACGCCGAGTGGGCCGCGTTCGCGGCGGGGACCGTGCTGGCGGCGGGGCGGGCGCGGGACGCCCCGGCCGCCGGGCCCGGGCGGACCCGGGTCGCCCCCGCCGCCGACGACCGGCACGTACGGGCCGCCGTCGCCGGGGCCTGGAACTCGCTCGCCGCCGAGGTCGCCGCCGCCGCGGCCCGGGCGACCGAGGTGGAGGCGGCCGTGCTGCCGCTGCGCGCCCGGATCTCGGTGCGGGCCGGGCTCGGGAACCTCGCCGCCGGGCTGCGGCCGCCCGCCACCGGGCACGACAACCCGCACTACTTCGACGACGCCGCATGCGTGCGGGCGGCCGTGCTGGCGGTCGTCCACCCGGGCGACCCGCACGCGGCGGCGGAGCTCGCGGAGTTCGACGCGCGCTTCACGCAGGACGGCGACGGGGTCCACGGGGCGCGGGCGATGGCCGCCGCGAGCGCCGAGGCGCTGGGCGGGGCGGACGTGGACACGGCGGTCGACGCCGCGCTGGCCCAGCTTCCCGACGGCACCGAGATCGCCCGCAACGCGGCCCACGCGGTGCGGATCGCCCGGGAGTTCGCCGGGGAGCGGGCCGGGGCGTTCGCGCTCGTCCCGGTCCTGGAACACCAGATCGTGGACCACGTCTACAGCTACGGGATCGCCGCCGCCGAAACCGTACCGGTCGCCCTCGCGCTGGCCGCCGCGTCGAGGGGCGACATCGCGCAGGCCGTGCCCGCGGCGGCCTGCCTGTCCCGGGTCGCGGACTCCGCGCCCGCCCTGGCTGGTGCGCTGACCGGGGCGCTGGGCTCCATCGCCTCCGTGCCCGACGGCTGGCGCGAGACCTGCCGGACGCTGGCGGGCTGTGCCCTCCCCCGGTTCGCCGGTACGGATCTGATCGAACTCGCCGGGCTGCTGGCAGCCACGGAACCAGCCTCCACGGGTGGACAATTCGGACATGACATCCACCGTGCCCCTGGCGCCCACGACGTCCCCCTCCCCCACGACAGCCACGACGCCCGGGACTCCCGGGGCGCCCACGCTCGATGACCGGATCACCGGCGCCCTCGTCGGCGCCGCCGTCGGCGACGCGCTGGGCGGCCCGGTCGAGGGCCGCTCCCCGGAGCAGATCACGGCCCGGCACGGCGGCAGGATCACCGGGATCGTCGGCCCCTGGGACGGCGACGACTGGCGGACCGCCCGCCCGATCGCCCCGTACCACAAGGGGGACGGGCACGTCACCGACGACACCCTGATGACGCACGCGCTGGTCCGGGTGTACGGAAAGGTGCGCGGCCATCTCGACGCGTACGCGGTCGCCGACCACCTCGTGCCGGAGATGATCGGCGAACCGCGCTGGATTCCCGAGCTGGAGGCCGAGGCGCTGCCGCTCCAGCGGGTCTTCCTCGCGGAGAAGTGGATCGTCGCCCGGCTGCACTACGGCCATGTCGACCCGCGCGAGGCGGGCTCCGGGAACATCGTCAACTGCGGGGCGGCGATGTACATGGCCCCGGTCGGCCTGGTGAACGCCGCCCATCCGCAGGCGGCGTACGCCGAGGCGATCGACGTCGCGGGCGCCCACCAGTCGAGTTACGGCAGGGAGGCGGCGGGCGTCTTCGCGGCCGGGCTCGCCGCGGCCTGCGTGCCCGGGGCGACACCCGCCACGGTCGTGGAGGCGTGCCTGTCGCTCGCCAAGGACGGCACCCGCGCCGCGATCGAGGCCGTCTGCGAGGCGGCCTCCCGCCACCGGGACGTGGAGTCGGCGCTCGTCCCGGTGCGCGCGGCCGTCGCCCCCTTCGACACCGTCGGCCCCGACTACCGCGCGCCCTCGCTCGGCGCCCGGCGCCCGTCCCGGCTGCACGCGATCGAGGAACTGCCGGTCGCCCTCGGCATGCTGCTGGCGGCCGACGGGGACTACCGGCAGGCGGTCCTCGGCTCGGTCAACTACGGCCGCGACTGCGACTCGATCGCCACCATGAGCGGCGCGCTCGCGGGCGCCCTGCACGGCGAGAGCGCCGTCCCCGCCGAATGGGCCGCGACGGTCGCGGAGGCCAGCCGCCTCGATCTGCGCGCCCCGGCCCGGACCCTGGCCGAGGTGGCCCGCGAGGTGTTCGCCCGGGACACCGCCCGCCGCCGGGCCCACGAGGCCGCCTTCGCGACGCTGGCGGGCACCCCGTGACCACGGCGGTGCGGGTGACCTGGGTGCAGCCGGAGGACCTGGTCGGCCACGAGCTGCGCCAGGCCGCCGAGGACGGCCGCGACGCCCGCGACATCGCCCGCCGGTGGTACGAGGCCGGCGGCTCCCCCGCCCCGGAGCGCGCGGGCGCGTCCGGCGCCGCCGCCCCGCCCGGACTGCGCGCGGTCGCCGAACGGCTGCTGGACGAACTCGCCCTGCTCGAATCCCCGCTGGCCGCTGACGAGCCGGACGGCCTGGCCGCGATCCGGGCCGCCTGCCCGCAGTGGCCGCGCGCCCGCGACGTGCGGCCGGCCGGGCGGGAGCGGCTGCACGCCGCCTGGCTGGGCCGGGCCGCCGGCTGCCTGCTGGGCAAACCGGTCGAGAAGCTTCCGCTGGAAGGCATCCGCGCCCTGGCCCGGGCCACCGGCAACTGGCCGCTGAACACCTGGTTCACCGCCCGGGGCCTGCCCCCCTCGCTGGCCGCCACCTACCCGTGGAACCGGCGCTCCGCGGCCACCTCGCTCGCCGAGAACATCGACGGGATGCCCGAGGACGACGACCTCAACCATCCGCTGCTCGCCCTGCTGCTGCTCCAGCGCCACGGCACCGCGTTCACCACCGCGGACCTGGCCCGGCTGTGGCTGGACGAGCTCCCGGCAGGGCGCACGTTCACCGCCGAGCGGATCGCGTACCGCAATCTGCTCGACGGCATCGAGCCCCCGGACACCGCCCGCCACCGCAACCCGTTCCGGGAGTGGATCGGCGCGCAGATCCGGGCCGACATGCACGGCTGGACCCGGCCCGGCGACCCGGCGGGCGCCGCCGGGCAGGCGTACCGGGACGCGGTCCTCACGCACACCGGGAACGGTGTCTACGGCGCGATGTTCACGGCGGCGGCACTGGCCGAGGCGGCCACCGGCGAGACCGACGTGCACGGCTGTCTGGCCACCGGGCTGCGCGTGGTGCCGCCGCGCTCGCGGTTCGCGGCAGCGGTACGGGACGGCATCGAAGCCGCCCGCGAGGAGCGGGACTTCGATACGGTCGTGGACCGGCTGCACGCGGCGTACGGCAGGTACCACTGGGTGCATGTGCTGCCCAACGCGGCCCTGCTGGCCGCCGCCCTCACCCACGCCGACGGCGACTTCACCGGTTCGGTCTGCAAGGCGGTGTCCGGCGGCTGGGACACCGACTCCAACGGCGCGACCGCCGGTTCGCTCGCCGGACTGCTCGCCGGGCGGCCGGACGCGCTGCCCGACCGGTGGACCACCCCGCTGAAGAACCGGCTCGCCACGTCCGTCCCCGGTTTCGACGGGACCGGCTTCGACACCCTGGCCGCCCTGACCCACCGGCTCACCCACGAGGAGGCACTCCGCCCATGACAAGAATCGCGGTGCTCGGCAGCACCAATATGGATCTTGTGGCCTACGTCGACCGGGCTCCGGAGCGCGGCCAGACCGTCACCGGACGGGAGTTCCGCACCATCCCCGGCGGCAAGGGCGCCAACCAGGCCGTCGCCGCCGCCCGCGCGGGAGGTGACGTGCTGATGATCGGCGCGGTCGGCGACGACGAGTACGGCGTACGGATGCGGGAGAACCTGGAGCACTCCGGCGTCGACACCGATCTGCTGCACACCGCCGAGGGCCCCAGCGGCACCGCGCACATCGTGGTCGACGCCAAGGGCTCCAACGCGATCGTGGTGATCCCCGGCGCCAACGGCACCATGACCGCGCTCGGCCCGGGCGAGGTGGCCGCCATCGCCGAGGCGGATCTGCTGCTGCTCCAGCTGGAGCTGCCGATGTCCGCCGTGATCGAGGGCGCCCGCGCCGGCCACGCCCAGGGCGTGCGGACCGTGCTCACCCCCTCCCCCGTGCAGGAACTGCCCTCCGAGCTCCTCGACCACGTCGACCTGCTGGTCCCCAACGAGCACGAGGCGGCCGGGCTGTCCGGCTACGACGACCCGCACGCGGCGGCGGAGATCCTGCTCGGTCAGGTCCCCGCGGTGCTCATCACGCTCGGCTCGAAGGGCAGCCTGTACGCGGCCCGGGGCAGCCGCACCATTCACTTCCCGGCCCCGGACGTGACCGCGGTGGACACCACCGGCGCCGGGGACACCTTCGTCGGCACCCTGGCCGTGGCGCTCGGCGAGGGGCGCCCGGTCCCGCAGGCCGTCGCCTGGGCCTCGGCCGCCGCCGCGCTCTGCGTGCAGAAACCGGGCGCCTCGGTCTCCATGCCGTACCGCAGCGAAATCGACGACGCGTGAGCGCCCCCGCGGCACCGCCGCTCACCGGACTGCGGGTGATCGACCTCGCCACGCTCTTCGCGGGCCCGCTCTGCGCGACGATGCTCGGCGACTTCGGCGCCGAGGTGATCAAGGTCGAGCATCCGGTCCGCCCCGACCCGTCCCGGGGCCACGGGCCCGCGAAGGACGGCGTGGGCCTGTGGTGGAAGCTCCTGGGCCGGAACAAGCGGAACCTGACGCTCGACCTCTCCGCCCCGGAGGGCCGCGATCTGCTGCTGCGGCTCGCCGCGGACACCGACGTGATCATCGAGAACTTCCGGCCCGGCACGCTGGAACGGTGGGGCCTCGGCCCCGACGAGCTGCACGCGGTCAACCCCCGGCTGGTGCTGGTGCGCGTCACGGGCTTCGGCCAGTTCGGGCCGTACTCCCACCGGCCCGGCTTCGGGACGCTCGCCGAGGCGATGAGCGGCTTCGCGGCGATCACCGGGGAGCCGGACGGGCCGCCGACGCTGCCGCCGTTCGGCCTGGCCGACTCGATCGCCGCGCTCGCCACGGCGTACGCGGTGATGGCCGCCCTCGCCGGCCGCGACCGGACCGGTGAGGGGCAGGTGGTCGACATGGCGATCATCGAGCCGATCCTGACCGTGCTCGGCCCGCAGCCGCTCTGGTACGACCAGCTCGGTTACGTACAGCCGCGCACCGGGAACCGTTCGCGCAACAACGCCCCGCGCAACACCTACCGCACCTCCGACGGGCAGTGGGTGGCCGTCTCCACCTCCGCCCAGTCCGTCGCGGAGCGGGTGATGCGGCTGGTCGGACGGGCGGACCTGATCGAGGAGCCGTGGTTCGCCTCGGGCGCCACCCGCGCCGAGCACAGCGACGAGCTGGACGAGGCCGTCGGCCACTGGATCGCCCGGCACAGCCGGGAGGAGGCCCTGTCCGCGTTCGAGAAGGCGGAGGCGGCCATCGCCCCCATCCACGACGTACGGGACGTCATGGAGGACCCGCAGTACCGGGCGCTGGACTCGGTCACCGAGGTGGACGACCCGGAGCTGGGCCCGCTGCGGATGCAGAACGTCCTCTTCCGGCTCTCCCGGACCCCGGGCGCGATCCGCTGGACGGGCCGCCCGCACGGGGCCGACACCGAGGAGATCCTGACCGAGCTGGGGCTGAGCGGGCGCGAGATCTCGGCGCTGCGGGCGGAGCGGGTGCTGTGAGCGCGGCGGCCCCTCTCACGTTGCTGTACGTGCCCGGTGACCGGCCGGACGTCGTGCGCAAGGCGGCCGCCTCGGGGGCGGACGTGGTGATCGTGGACCTGGAGGACGCGGTCGCCCCCGACCGCAAGGAGTACGCCCGCGCGGCGACGGTGGAGCTGCTGTCGGATCCGCCGTCCGCCACGGCGCCGCCCACGCATGTGCGGGTCAACGACGAGGCGGACGTGCTGGCGCTGGCCGGGCTGCCGGGGCTCGGCGCGCTGCGGCTGCCGAAGATCACCCATGCCGCGTCCGTGCACCACATCGCGGCACAGGCCCCCGGGGTGGCCCTGTGCCCGCTCCTGGAGTCGGCACTCGGCATCGAGCACGCGTACTCGGTGGCCTCCGCCCACCCCCAGGTCCGGGCCATCGCCCTGGGCGAGGCCGACCTCCGCGCGGATCTGGGGGTACGGGAGGACGCGGGGCTCGACTGGTCGCGCAGCCGGGTGGTGGTCGCGGCCCGGGCTGCGGGCCTGGCGCCGCCCGCGCAGTCGGTGTTCGCGGACGTCCGGGACCTGGACGGCCTCTGGTCCTCCTGCGCCCACGGCCGGGCCCTGGGCTTCCTGGGCCGGGCGGCGATCCACCCCCGCCAGCTCCCGGTGATCGAGCGCGCGTTCCGCCCGACGCCGCAGGAGGTCGAAGCGGCCTGGGAGATCGTGGAGGCGGCCCGCGACCAGGCGGGCGCCCAGGCCCTGCCGGACGGCCGCTTCGTGGACGCGGCGGTGGTTGCGCAGGCGCAACGGACGCTCTCACTCGCGGACCGAGAGCGGTGACCTGGCACCCCACCTGACCGCTTCGTCCTCAATCGCCGGACGGGCTGGTTTTCCCGCATCAACGGCGAGCGGCAATATCAAGCCCGTCCGGCGCTTGAGGACACCCCACGACGGCGAAGGGGCCGCCGAATTCCTCGGCGGCCCCTCACTCAGCTAGCGCGCGGCTCAGCCCTTCGCGGCCTCCGCCGTACCGTCCGCCTTCGGCGCGTCCGCGTCCTCGTCCGCGTCCGCCTTCGCGTCGGCGACCGGCTTCGCATCGGTGTCCGCGTCGGCGTCGGCCTCCGCGGCCTCCGGCTCGTCCGCGTCGGTCCCGTCCGCCTTCTCCGAGGATTCCGGCGCCTCCGGCGCCCCCGGCTCCACGACCTCCTCGCGGCCCGGCCGGACCTTCGCCGAGATCACGATGTACGTCACCGCGAGCACGAACACGATCAGCGCGGTCCACACGTTGAGCCGCAGGCCCAGGATGTGGTGCGCCTCGTCCACGCGCATGTACTCGATCCACGCGCGCCCCGCGCAGTACGCCGCGACGTACAGCGCGAACGCCCGCCCGTGACCGAGCTTGAAGCGGCGGTCGGCCCAGACCACCAGGAGGGCCACCCCGACGCACCACAGGGACTCGTACAGGAAGGTCGGGTGGTAGGTGCCCGCGACCCGGTTCGGGCCGTCGCTGATCTTCAGCGCCCACGGGACGTCCGTCGCCTTGCCGTACAGCTCCTGGTTGAACCAGTTGCCCCAGCGGCCGCACGCCTGGGCGAGGGCGATGCCGGGGGCGAGCGCGTCGGCCCAGGCGGGCAGCGGGATCCCGCGGCGGCGGCAGCCGATCCAGGCACCGACCGCGCCCAGCGCGATCGCTCCCCAGATACCGAGGCCGCCCTGCCAGATCTTGAAGGCGTCGACCCAGTTCTCACCCTCGCTGAAGTACAGCTGGTAGTCGGTGATGACGTGGTAGAGCCGACCGCCGACAAGCCCGAAGGGAACGGCCCAGACGGCGATGTCGGCAACGGTGCCGGCGGTGCCTCCTCGGGCGACCCAGCGCTTGTTGCCGAACCAGACGGCGACGAAGACACCGATGATGATGCAGAACGCGTAGCCGCGAAGCGGGATCGGTCCGAGATCGATCACGCCGGTCGACGGGCTGGGAATGTAGGCAAGGTTCATGGCAGCATCGACGCTACCCTGCCGGACGGGAGGGAGGACAACCCGCCCGGCAACGTCTGGGTAACGAGCGGGCCGTCGATTCCCCCGCCCGGCCCTACGGCGTGGCCGTGGGGGTGGCCGGTTTCTTGCCCTTGTTGGCCTCGGCGACCCATTTCTTCAGGTTGGCCACGGTGATCGCCTCGTCGCCCTTCTTCGGGAAGATCGACTCCCCGTTGAGCAGGGCCGTCGGAGTGCCCTGGAAGCCACCGTCGCGGAACGCCTGGTTGGACTTCTCCACCCAGGCGTCGTGCTTGCCGTCCTCGACGCAGCCGCGGAATTCCGGCGTGTCCAGCCCGGGGACCTTCTTGGCGAGTTCGATCAGCTTGTCGTTGTCGCCGAAGGCGTCGTCGGTCTCCGCCGGCTGGTTGCTGTACAGCACGTCGTGGTACGCGGGGAACTTGCCGGCGTCCTGCGCGCACGCGGCCGCGTTGGCCGCCTTGAGGGAGCCGCTCCCGCCCATGTTGCCGTCGATGATCGTGGCGAGGTGGTAGTCGACCTTGATCTGGCCGTCGCGCTCCATCTCATGGATCGTGTCGCGGAACGCGGTCTCGAACTGGGCGCAGACGGGGCAGCGGAAGTCCTCCCAGATGGTGAGGGTGGACGGGGCGTCGTCCGCGCCGACCCGGATGGCCAGGGCGTCCTTGCCGGTCGCCCCGGACGGGGCGACGGCCGGTCCGGACGCCTTGGACTTGTCGCTCTTGCCGTCGGTGTTCGCCGCGATCACGCCGACGACGGCGGCCAGGCCCAGGACCCCCACCACGGCCGTGGACACGATCAGCGTGCGGCGCCGGCGGTCGCGCGCCTTCGCCTGCTCGCGCTGCTGGATCAGCCGGTCTCGCGCGGCCCTCTTACCCTGTTCGTTCTTCTCGCTCACACCGCGCAAACGACCCGGGGAGGCACTCGCGTGCCTCCCCGGGCCGAGGTCCACCCGTTCGGGTTACCCCAGGTGTCAGCGCTTTCGAACACCTTCGGCAAGATCGGCCGCCAGTGAACGGACGGCGGCGAGCCCGGCAGCCTCGTCGGGGGCGTCCAGCATGCACTTGACGAAGGCCGTCCCGACGATGACGCCGTCGGCGAAGCCGGCGACCTCCGCGGCCTGGGCGGCGTCGGACACGCCGAGGCCGACGCAGACCGGCAGCTCGGTGGTGGCCCGGGTCCGCCGGACCAGGTCCTGGGCCTGCGCGCCGACCGAGGCGCGGGTGCCGGTGACGCCCATCAGGGACGCGGCGTAGACGAAGCCGGAGCCCGCGTCGGTGATGGTGGCGATCCGCTCGTCCTTGCTGCTGGGCGCGACGACGAAGACGGTGGCCAGGCCGTGCCGCCCCGCGTGCTCGCGCCACAGCGCGGACTCCTGGACCGGCAGGTCGGGCAGGATGCACCCGGCCCCGCCCGCCTCGGCCAGCTCGGCCGTGAACCGCTCGACGCCGTACCGGTCGATCGGATTCCAGTACGTCATGATCAGGATCGGCGCCCCGGTGGCCTCGTGGGCCTCGCGCACCGTGCGCATCACGTCGGCGATCCGCACGCCGCCGCGCAGCGCGATGTCGTCGGCGGTCTGGATGACCGGGCCGTCGAGCACCGGGTCGCTGTGCGGCAACCCCACCTCGATGACGTCGGCGCCGCCCGCCACGGCGGCCTTGATGGCCTCGATGCCGCCGTCGACGGTCGGGAAGCCGGCCGGCAGGTACGCGATGAGGGCGGCCCGGTCCTCGGCCCGCGTGGCGGCGAGCGTGGTGTTCAGCAGTTCGACGTTGCCGCTCACAGCGCGTCCCCCTCGATCTCCGCGTTCCGGCTGCCGGCGTCCGCCTCGACGGCCGCGTCGGTGTCGTACAGCCCGAAGTAGCGGGCCGCCGTGTCCATGTCCTTGTCGCCGCGCCCGGAGAGGTTGACCAGGATCAGCCCGTCCTTGCCCAGCTCCTTGCCGACCTCCAGCGCCCCGGCCAGCGCGTGCGCGCTCTCGATGGCCGGGATGATGCCCTCGGTGCGGGAGAGCAGGCGCAGCGCCTGCATCGCCGCGTCGTCGGTGACGGCGCGGTACTCGCCCCGGCCCACGTCCTTGAGGTACGCGTGCTCGGGGCCGATGCCCGGGTAGTCCAGACCGGCCGAGATGGAGTACGGCTCGGTGATCTGGCCCTCGTCGTCCTGGAGGACGTAGCTGCGCGAGCCGTGCAGGATGCCGGGCTCGCCCGCGGTCAGGGTCGCCGCGTGCTCGCCGGTCTCCACGCCGTGTCCGGCGGGCTCGCAGCCGATGAGGCGGACTTCCGCGTCGGGCACGAAGGCGTGGAAGAGGCCGATGGCGTTGGAGCCGCCGCCGACGCAGGCCACGGCCGCGTCCGGCAGCCGGCCGGCCCGCTCCAGGATCTGCCGCCGCGCCTCCACGCCGATGACGCGGTGGAAGTCGCGGACCATCGCCGGGAAGGGGTGCGGGCCCGCGACCGTACCGAAGAGGTAGTGGGTGCGGTCCACGTTGGCGACCCAGTCGCGGAACGCCTCGTTGATGGCGTCCTTGAGGGTGCGGGAGCCGGACTTCACGGCGATGACCTCGGCGCCGAGCATCCGCATCCGCGCCACGTTCAGCGCCTGGCGCTGCGTGTCGATCTCGCCCATGTAGATGGTGCAGTCGAGGCCGAAGAGGGCGCAGGCGGTCGCGGTGGCGACGCCGTGCTGCCCGGCGCCGGTCTCCGCGATGACGCGGGTCTTGCCCATGCGCCGGGTCAGCAGCGCCTGCCCCAGCACGTTGTTGATCTTGTGTGATCCGGTGTGGTTGAGGTCCTCGCGCTTGAGGAAGACGCGGGCGCCGCCCGCGTGCTCGGCGAAGCGGGTGACCTCGGTGAGGGCGCTTGGCCGTCCGGTGTAGTGGACCATCAGCTCGCCGAGCTCGGCGGCGAACGCGGGGTCGGCCTTGGCCTTCTCGTACTCGACGGCGACCTCGTCCACGGCGGCGACCAGCGCCTCCGGGATGAACTTGCCGCCGTACGCGCCGAAGTAGCCCTCGGCGCTGGGGATCAGACCCTCCGGGTCCGGGATGAAGAAGTCGGAAGACATGCGGGACGTGCTCCTAGTCGTCACAGGGGTGGTTGCACCGTCTGCGCCGTGAGCGGAGCGCCGCCCCGGTCCTGGACCGGGGCGGTTTCGGGCACGCGGGACGGCGCCGGGGCTCGCTCTACAGCGCGCGCGTCGTGCGCCATCGCATGCCGTTGACCTGACCGGGCTCGGCGCCGATCACGTACCGCACCCGCCGCCCGCGCACCCGGCGCGCGGGTGCCCGGCAGCCGCGGTGCCACGAGGGCAGCGCGCAGCGCATCGGCGCGGGGTGCGGAAGGGGCGACACGGCCGGGTCAGCCCCGTCCGTGGCGCAGGGCGGGGTGGGCGCCGGCGGCGACGAGGTCGGCGACGGCGGCCCGCGGGTCGCGGCCGGTCACCAGGGACTCGCCGACCAGCACGGCGTCGGCGCCGGCGTTGGCGTAGGCGATCAGGTCGTGCGGGCCGCGGACGCCGGACTCGGCGACCTTGACGACGTGGTCCGGGATCTCGGGGGCGACGCGCTCGAAGGTGGAGCGGTCGACCTTGAGGTCCTTGAGGTTGCGCGCGTTGACGCCGATGATCCGGGCCCCGGCCTCGACGGCGCGCTCGGCCTCCTCCTCGTCGTGCGCCTCGACCAGCGGCGTGAGGCCGATGGACTCGGCGCGCTCGATCAGGGAGACCAGCGCCTCCTGTTCGAGGGCGGCGACGATCAGCAGCACGAGGTCGGCGCCGTACGCGCGTGCCTCCCACAGCTG
Source organism: Streptomyces sp. NPDC041814 (assembly GCF_055590565.1). Lineage (NCBI taxonomy): Bacteria > Bacillati > Actinomycetota > Actinomycetes > Kitasatosporales > Streptomycetaceae > Streptomyces > Streptomyces sp. NPDC041814. The sequence continues at coordinate 277,074 of NZ_JBVJAM010000001.1, forward strand.
GTACGAGGTGACGATGAAGTCCTTGCGGAGGATCGGGATGTCGACCTTGGCGCGGACGGCCTCCAGGTCGGCCAGCGAGCCGCCGAAGCGGCGCTCCTCGGTGAGGACCGAGATGACGGAGGCCCCGCCGGCCTCGTAGTCCGCGGCGAGCGCGGCCGGGTCGGCGATGGCGGCCAGCGCGCCCTTGGAGGGGCTGGAGCGCTTGACCTCGCAGATGACGTTCACGCCCTCGCCGCGCAGGGCGGCGACGCCGTCCTTGGCCTGGGGGGCACGGGCGGCGCGTTCCTTGAGCTCATCGAGGCTGACGCGCGCCTGCCGCTCCGCGAGGTCGGCGCGTACGCCGTCGATGATCTCGTCGAGCACACTCACGCGAGCGGCCCCCTTCCGGAACGGTGACAGAAAAACGTTACAGGCCACAGGTTCAGCCACTCCGATGTTATCCGCAGGAGGGCGCTGGGCCCGCATCCGCCCTGCGGCCGTCCCACTGGCTGGGACTTCACGGGGCGAGGGCGGAACCGAAGGGTAGGTTCCGGATGACGGTGAAAAGCAGCAGTACGGCGCCGATCGCCCACCAGTGCACCGGCCGCAGCCCGATCCGCAGGGGCTTTCCACGGGCCTCGCGGATCAGCCACACGGTCCACAGCACGGCGAAGATCCCATAGCCGACGACGGCGAGCGCGTTGGCACCGAAGGCGGCGGCCAGGTCGCCGTGGGCGAAGGCGTGGGCGCTGCGGAGGCCGCCGCAGCCGGGGCAGTAGATGCCGGTGAACCGCAGCAGCGGGCAGACGGGGTAGTGGCCGGGCTGGTTCGGGTCGACGGTGGCGACGTATCCGAAGGCGCCCACGACTGCGGCGAGCACGCCCACCGGGACAGCGGTCCGCCGCAGCCGCGAGGCGCCGGCGGGGGCCGTGGGGAAGAGGGGCGCCCGCACGGGGGCGAAGGGCGGCCCGGGAACGGGGTCCGGGGCCGAAGGGGCGGCGGGGGTTGGCGTTGCGTCCACCCGGTGATTGTCGCCGCTGACGCGGAGAGGCGCAGCCCGGTCCGGGCCGCGCCTCTCCGGCGTAGGTGGTGCGGGGGTCAGGAGGTCTGCGCCTGGCCGGCGCGCGCCCGGGCGGCGCTCAGCTCGGCCGACTCCTTCGGCATGCCGAGGCCCGCGGCCTTCATCGCGAGGCCGACGACACCACCGAGCAGGACGACGCCCATGCCGGCCCAGAAGCCGAGCGGGTTGGCCGCGACCATGAAGACGCCCGCGACGCAGAAGCCGATGAAGGCGATGATGACACCGGTCCAGGCGGCCGGGGTGTGTCCGTGGCTGCTGCCCGCCATGAGTTGCTCCTCGTTGGTGTTGCGCTGTTGGAATCGCTCGGGTCGCTGTGCCCACGGCCCGTGCCGCTGTGCCAGCTCACCGTCATTGTCCCGTACGTGCGGGTAGGACGTGAGCTGGGGGTCATGCCTCGCGCGTCGGGTCCTCGCCGCGGTCCAGGGCCTTCCACAGATCCTCGGGCCGGTCCGGGTCGAGCGGCCGGGGGGCCTTGCGGGGGCGGGGGGTGCCGTCGCGCTCGTAGCGCCCGGACATCGTGGGCCACCGGCTTCCGTAGCGCAGGGCGAGCAGCCCGGCGAGCAGGATCAGCAGGCCGCCTGCCGCCGTGACGTACGGCCAGGCGGTGTGGCTGAGGGCCGTGATGGTGGCGGCGCTGTCGCCGCTGGTCTGCGCGGCCTTCTCGTCCAGCGCCCCGCTGTCGGACGCGCCGAGGAAGGCGCTGAGCGCGGCGCCGAGTCCGCTGAGGGCGAGGAGTCCGGCGACCACGCGCCGGCCGGCGCCGCGTACGGCGAAGACGGCGACGAGGGCGGCCAGGCCGACGATCGCGAGGGCGGCGGGGAGTCCGGTGACGTCCTGCCCGTCGGCGCTCAGCGGCAGGCTGCCGCCGCCGACCGGGGCCTTGCCCTCGGCCCACGTCTGCCCGGAGGCGAGCAGGACGACGGTCGCGCCGGCCGCCCCGAGGAGCAGGCCGGCGGCCAGGGTGCGGCGGCTCCCCGCACTGTCGGGCGCGGCGGCGGCTTCGGTACGGGGCTGGGGTACGGGGACGGCACTCACGTACTCCACTATCCCTCACCGGCCCGGAACGCCCCACCGCGCCCCTGGCGCGGGCGCACCGCTCAGGCGCCGCCGAGGCGGTTGGCGGTGTGGACGGCGCGGAGGACGGCGGCCGCCTTGTTGCGGCACTCGGTGTCCTCGGCGACCGGGTCGGAGTCGGCGACGACGCCCGCGCCCGCCTGGACGTAGGCGGTGCCGTCGCGGAGCAGGGCGGTGCGGATGGCGATGGCGGTGTCGGAGTCCTCGGCGAAGTCGAGGTAGCCGACGCAGCCCCCGTACAGGCCCCGGCGGGTGGGTTCCAGCTCCTCGATGATCTGGAGGGCGCGGGGTTTGGGGGCGCCGGAGAGGGTGCCGGCGGGGAAGCAGGCGGTCAGCACGTCGAAGGCGGTGCGCCCCTGGGCGACCTTGCCGGTGACCGTGGACACGATGTGCATGACGTGGGAGTAGCGCTCGATGGACATGAAGTCGACCACCTCGACGCTGCCCGGTTCGCAGACCCGGCCCAGGTCGTTGCGGCCGAGGTCGACGAGCATCAGGTGCTCGGCGCGCTCCTTGGGGTCGGCGAGGAGTTCGTCGGCGAGGGCCTGGTCCTCCTGCGGGGTGGCTCCGCGGTGCCGGGTGCCGGCGATGGGGTGGACCATGGCCCGGCCGTCCTCGACCTTGACCAGGGCCTCGGGGCTGGACCCGGCGACGTCGAAGCCGTCGAACCGGAAGAGGTACATGTACGGCGAGGGGTTGGTGGCGCGCAGCACCCGGTAGACGTCGAGGGCGCTCGCGGTGCACGGGGTCTCGAAGCGCTGGGAGGGCACCACCTGGAAGGCCTCACCGGCCCGGATGCGCTCCTTCACGTCCTCGACGGCGTCCTGGTACGCCTGGCCGCCCCAGAGCGCGGTGTACGGGGGCAGCTCGGACGGGGGCAGGGCGGCGGGGGCGTTCTCGACGGGGCGGCGCAGGTCGCGCTCCATCGCGTCGAGCCGGGTGACGGCGTCGCTGTACGCCTCGTCCACGCCGGTGGCCAGGTCGTTGTGGTTGATGGCGTTGGCGATGAGCAGGACGCTGCCGTCCCAGTGGTCCAGGACCGCCAGGTCGGAGGTGAGCAGCATGGTCAGCTCGGGCAGCTTGAGGTCGTCGCCGCCGCTCTCGCCGATCTTCTCCAGGCGGCGCACGATGTCGTAGCCGAGGTAGCCGACCATGCCGCCGGTGAAGGGCGGGAGGCCGGATTCCCGGTCGTGCGGGGTGTGCAGGGCCTCGATGGTGGCGCGCAGGGCGTGCAGCGGGTCCCCGTCGACGGGGACGCCGACCGGCGGGGTGCCGAGCCAGTGGGCCTCGCCGTCGCGGGTGGTCAGCGTGGCGGCGCTGCGTACGCCGATGAAGGAGTAGCGCGACCAGGTGCGGCCGTTCTCCGCTGATTCCAGCAGGAAGGTGCCGGTGCGCTCGCCCGCGAGCTTGCGGTAGAGGCCGACGGGGGTGTCGCCGTCCGCGAGGAGGCGGCGGGTGACGGGGATGACGCGCCGGTCGACGGCCAGCTTCCGGAAGGTGTCGAGGTCCATGGCGGCAGACCTTACTGGCCGAGGAACAGCGTGTCGGCGTCGAAGCAGGTGCGGTCGCCGGTGTGGCAGGCGGCGCCGGTCTGGTCGACCTTGACGAGGACGGTGTCGGCGTCGCAGTCCAGGGCGACGGACTTGACGAGCTGGATGTGGCCCGAGGTGTCGCCCTTGACCCAGTACTCCTGGCGGCTGCGGGACCAGTAGGTGCAGCGGCCGGTGGTGAGGGTGCGGTGCAGCGCCTCGTCGTCCATCCAGCCCAGCATCAGCACCTCGCCGGTGTCGTACTGCTGGGCGACGGCCGGGACCAGCCCGTCGGCACCGCGCTTGAGGCGGGCGGCGATGGCGGGGTCGAGGTCGCTGGCGGTCCTGGGGGTGCCGGGCGGGGGCGTGCTGCTCATGGGCCCCATTGTGCCGTGGTGGCGCGGGGTGTCCGGGCGGGCGTCCACTGGGCGGACGGGGGACGGCGGTCGTACGCTGGCGGGCATGTCGACCCATGCGAAGCGCGAACGTCTTCTGCTCGCCGACCTGTTGGAGGCGGCGGGTCCGCAGGCCCCGACCCTGTGCCAGGGCTGGACGGCCCGTGATCTCGCCGCCCATGTGGTGGTGCGGGAGCGGCGCCCGGACGCGGCGGCCGGGATCGTCATCGGTCCGCTGAAGAGCCGCCGGGACCGGGTCATGGCCGAGTTCACCGAGAAGCCGTACGAGGAGCTGATCCAGCTCATCCGGACCGGCCCACCCCGGATGTCCCCGTTCGGCCTGAAGCAGCTGGACGAGGCGGCGAACACGGTGGAGTTCTACATCCACACGGAGGACGTGCGCCGGGCACAGCCCGACTGGACGCCCCGTGAGCTGGACCCGGTCTTCGCGGACGTGCTGTGGGCGCGTACGGAGAAGGCGGCGCGGATGCTGGGCCGGAAGGCGCCCGTGGGCCTGGTGCTGCGCCGCCCGGACGGGCAGACCGCGGTGGCGCACCGGGGGACGCCGGTGGTGACGGTGACCGGGGAGCCGGGCGAGCTGCTGCTGTTCGCGTTCGGGCGGCAGGACGCGGCGCGGGTGGAGCTGGAGGGCGAGCCGGAGGCGATCGGCCGGGTGACGACGGCGAAGCTCGGCATGTGACCCGCGTACGCCCCGGTCAGCGCGGGAGCTCCGCCCGGCGGAGCGGGGCGAGGACGAGGCCGGTGGCCGCTCCGGCGGCGCACAGGGCGGCGCTGGCGACGAAGACCGGGCCGGTGCCCCAGAGAGCGACGGCGGCGCCGGTGACGGGGTAGCTGAGCGGCGCGAGGGCGTGCGTGAAGAGCGTGGAGACCGAGGTGACGCGGCCCAGGTAGGCCGGATCGGTGACGGTCTGCGTGAGCGCGCCGCACAGCGAGCCGCCGAGGCCGACGAAGAGCCCGACGAGGACCGCGACGGTCGCGGCGAGCGGTACGGAGGGCACGTACGCCAGGGCCGCGATGGCGACCGCCCCGACGAGGACGGTCAGGCACATGACCAGTCCGGCCCTGGGGACGCGGCCGCGTACGGCGAGGAGGAGTGCGGAGGCGCCCGCGCCGGCGCCGAAGGCGGCGACGACCCAGCCCATGCCGGAGGCGCCCCAGCCGCGTTCGTCGCTGAGCAGGATCAGGCCGAGGTTGAGGGGGCCGACGAAGCCGAGTTCGGTGACGGCGACGACGAGCATCAAGGGCCCGAGGACCGGGTGGCGGCGGATGTGACGCAGCCCGTCGGCCAGTTCGTGCCAGGCAGTGCCGGTGGGCGTGGGCGCGGCCGTCTCCGGTGCGGGCAGCGCGCGGATGCGTACGGCCAGCAGGAGCGGGAGCGACACGGCGAAGAGGACCCCGGCCGCGGCGAAGGCGAGGACCGGGCCGCCGAGGGCGACGGCGACTCCGCCGAGCGGGGCGCCGACGACGTTGGCGGTACGGGCGGCGAGGCCGCGCATGCCCTGGACGCGGGCGAGCTGGGAGGCGGCGGTGATCCGGGGCGGCAGGGCGCCGACGGCGGGCAGGAAGAGGGCGTCGACGGCGCCGAAGACGAGCGCGACGGCGATCAGCATCCACACCGTGGGCGCGGTGAGCAGCAGGGTCCCGGCGAGGCCGAGGATGACCAGGCAGCGGGCGGTGTCGCTGGCGACGACCACGCGGCGCGGGCCGAGCCGGTCGGCGAGCACTCCCCCGCCGAGCAGGAGCACGGCCCGGGGTATGGAGCCCGCGGCGAGCACCAGTCCGGTCTGCGAGGCGCTGCCGGTGCGGGCGGCGGCCCAGGCGAGGGCCATGTAGTAGACGCTGTCGCCGATCATGGACGCGGTGTACGCGCCGAGCCAGCGCAGGACGTTGCCGTCGCGGTGGGCCGGGCGGGCGGGGGCTCCGGCGGGGGCCGGCAGGGTGGCGGTCACGGTCTCGTCCTCTCGGAGGGCCGGGTCAGGTGCGGAACGGGAAGCCGTACACGTGGAGCGCGACGTTCTCGCGGTTCCCGCTGTCCCCGGCCTCTTCGCGGGTGCGGCCCTGCTGCTCGTAGCGCTTGATGAGGTCGTTCATCTCGGAGGCGAGTGCGGCGAGCTCCTCGGCGGTCAGCCGGGCGAGGTATTCGGAGCTGAAGGAGGCGCGGCGCCACTCGGGGGACCAGGTGCGGTTCGCGTCGAGGTGGCGGCGGTACATCTCGACGTGCTGGTCGAAGGAGAGCCGGGTGACGGCGGAGTGGGTCGCGGCCTTCTCGGGCGCGTCGCTGAAGTCCTCGTCGTGGAAGGTCAGCCCCTCCGACGCGGGCTGCCACCAGCGCTCGCGGCCGTCCCGGCCCTGCCGGTCCGCCTCCTCGATCAGGCCGTGGTCGGCGAGCTTGCGCAGGTGGTAGCTGACGAGTGAGACCGCCTCGTCGACCTGTTCGGCCAGCTGGGAGGCGGTGGCCTGCCGGGCGATGTAGAGGGCCCGGTAGAGCTTCATCCGCAGGGGGTGCCCGAATGCCTTGAGGGTGCCGAGGTCGGAGACCCGGCGTGATGCGTCGCGTGCCATGCCAGGAAGCGTAGATGCGAAAGAAACGTTGCGCAATATTTGTTGCGAAAGAAAAGCTGCGCATCCGGCGCCCTGGACCGCGCCCCGCTCAGTCCGCCAGCAGGCGACGGGCCGCGAGTGCCAGGGAGACTTCGGTGGCGTCCGAAGGGCGGGTCAGACAGCGGCCGGTGAGCTGTTCGAAGCGGCGGAGGCGGTTGAGGACGGTGTTGCGGTGGCAGTAGAGGCGGGCGCCCGCCCGGGGCGCCGAGCCGTCCGCGTCGAACCACGCGGTGAGCGTTTCGATGAGCACATCCCGGTCGGCCGCGTCCAGCCGGTCCAGCGGGCCCAGCACCCGGTCGGCGAGGGCCGCGCCGAGCACCGGGGACGAGACGACCAGGGCGGCGGGCAGGTGCGCGTCGAGCAGGACGGTCCCGCCGTCCGCCGGGCAGGCCCGCAGCGCCGTGTCCGCGAGGCGCCGGGCGTCCCCGACCGCGGCCAGCCCGTCCACCGCCGAACCGATGCCGGCCCGGGCCCCGGGCGGCACGCGCAGACCGGCGGCCAGCGCGGCGAGGGCGTCCGCCGGGTCCGTGCCGTCGGCCCGGCCCAGCGACAGGACGGCGTACTCCGCCTCGGCCCCCGTGTGCCACACGGCGTCCGTGCCGGCGGGCAGCTCCAGGGGCGGGTGCGCCGCGCCGTGCGGGGAGCGGCGGGCGTCGCGCAGCGCGAGCACGGCGTACCGGCCGTCCTCCGGCAGGCCGAGGGCCGCCGCCGTGTCCGGGAGGTCGGCGATCTGGGCGGTGCCGTCGAGCAGCGCGGCCGTCATCAGACGGTGCCGGTTCTCCCGGCGCCAGGCGAGTCGGCGCTCCGCCCTGCGATAGGCGTCGGCGACGAGCCCGCAGTGCTCGTCCACGAAGTTCCAGACGTCCGCGGCGACATGGACCAGCAGCCGGATGTCCTCGGGGTGGCGGCGGGCGGTCTCGTCCACCAGGTCCTGCCAGACCATCGCCCCGCCCATCCGGAACGCGTGCAGGACCGCGTCCAACGGCACCCCCTGCTCGGCCCGGACCTCCCCGATCCGCCGCGAGGTGCGGTGCGCGGCCTCCCGGAACTCGCGGGGCTGGATGAGCGAGCCGACGTTGTGCCGCAGCGACTGGTGCACCTCCTGCCAGATCTCCGCCGGGTCGGCCTCGATCGCCGCACGGTAGCCGGGCTCCCGCTCCCGCAGCGCCTCCACCATCCGGTCCGTCAGCTCCGGGAGCGCCGCCACCAGCACCCGGGCGGCCCGGTGCAGGACGGCGACGGCCTCGCGGTCGGCCAGCGACCGGAAGCGGCGCGGGAGCGGGGCGACGGGCGGCGGCGCGTGCAGCGCCCTGACCCGTGAACGTACGACCTGTGGCATGGCGGCCTCCACCGGGATTCGGCCGGCTCGCTGAACGGCCGGCTCCGGCACGCCCCGCCCAGGACAGGGCCGCGGGCGCAGCGAATGATCCTGACGCCCGCAGAATGACATACCGCCCAGTCGGTACCTAGAGGTGTGCGGCCTCCTTCTCATCACGGTCCGGCAACTCCGGTGGTCTCAGCGCCCGTTCCCCAGCAGCCCGGCCAGCTCCGTCCGCGAGCGCACGCCCAGCGCGGCGAAGACGTTGCGCAGGTGGTGGTCGACGGTCCGGGTGCTCACCGAGAGCCGCCGCGCGACCTCCCGGTTGGTGGCCCCCTCGGCCACGCAGCGGGCGATCCGGGCCTGTTGCGGGGTGAGCCCGGCCAGCGGCGCGGCCGCCCCGGCAGGCTGCGGGGCCTCCACCGCCGCGCCGGCGGCCCGGAGTTCGCCGCTCGCCCGGGCCGCCCAGGCCGGGGCCCCGCACCGCTCGAACCCGACGAGGGCGTCCCGCAACGGCTCGCGGGCCTCACGGGTACGGCGCCGCCTGCGCAGCCAGGACCCGAACAGCAGCCGGGTCCTGGCCTGCTCGAAATCGCCACCGGCCCGGTCGTGATGGGCCAGCGCCTCCCCGTACCGCCCGGCAGCCTCGCTCTCCGGCGCCAGCAGGGCCCGGCAGCGGGCGAGTTGGGCGGGGACCTGGGGGTCCGTGGTGCGCGTCGCCCACACGGCGAACTCCGCCACCGCCCCGGCCACCGGGTCCGCTTCCCCGCCCCGGGCGGCCCGCCCGGCCAGGACGGACGCCTCGACGTAGCAGGGCACGGCGAGCATCCGGGTGGCGAAGTGGCCGCGCCGGGGCCCGGGCCGGACGAGCGGGTCGAGCCGCGCCGCCGCCTCCGCCGGGCGCCCGGCCGCCAGATCGGCCCGGGCGAGCGCCCAGGTGGCCAGGGTCTCCGCCTGGACGAGCCCGTGCGGCGCGGCGCCCGCCAGCGCGGCTCCGGCGTGCGCCGCGCACTCCCGCGCGCCGCTCTCCACCGAGGCCGCGAGGGCGAGTACGGCGTGCAGGTGGGCGGCGGTGTTGGGGCGCCCGGTACGGCGGGCCGCGCGCAGGCCGTCCAGCGCGTGGGCGCGGGCCCGGGCGTGCCGCCCGGCGCGCAGCTCCGCGTAGGCCAGCTGTTCCAGCACCTGCGGCAGCAGTGCGTCGGCGCCGCTCGCTCGTACGGCGGCGAGGGCACGGACCCCGGCCCGGCAGGCGGCGTCGAGGTCGCCGAGCACGAGTCCGGCCGCCCCGGCCCGCATCAGCGCCCCCGGGTCGCGGGCGCCGGAGTCGAGACAGCGGCGCAGCAGCAGGTGCCCCGCACCGATCCGCCCGCGCAGCACGGCGCACATCCCGTCCCGGTAGTGGGCCAGGTCCCGGTCGGCGGCGTCCTCGGGGATCCGGGTCAGCGCGTCGAGGTAGCCGAGGGCGTCGCCCGCCGCCCAGGCGGCCTCGGCGGCCCCGAGCAGGGCGTCCCGGGCGCTCCCGGGGTCGTGCGGGGCGAGCAGGGCGGCGGCGGTGAGCAGGGTCTCGTGGGCGTCGGGGGCGGGCCCGTCGGCGAGGGCGAGCAGGCCGCGTGTGCGGTGGGCGGCACCGTGGCCGGGTCCGGCGGCCGCCCGTGCCAGCAGGGCGCGGGCCCGCCCCGGATCCCCCGCGAGCCGGTGCTGCTCGGCCGCCGCGGCGAACCGGGCGGACCTGGGGCCCGTCGTGTGGATCGGGCCGGGCTCGCGGGGTCCGGCCGGATCCGGACGGCAGGCCCTGTCCGCCTCATCCGGGGTCAGCGCGGCCGCGTGGGCGAGGGCGGTCGCGCGGTCGGCGTGCGGGCGGGGCGGGGCGGCGGCGGCCTCCAGGGCGGCGGCGAGCGCGGCGTCGGGGCCGGGGGACGCACAGGCCCGCTGGACGCGGGCGGCGAACCCGGATCCGAGGAGCCCGGCGAGCAGGGCGTGCGCCGCGCGGCGGCGGTCCGGGGGCGCCCGGTGCAGGAGGGCGCGGCGCATCAGGGGCTCCCGGAAGTGGACGCGGTCGCCGGCCCGTTGGAGCGCACCCGCCGTACCGCCCGGACTGTGCAGGGCGAGGTCGGTCGCGGCGGGCGGGACGGCGGCCGAGGCGGCGGCGCGGCGTACGAGGGCGAGGTCCGCCCCCGCGCCCTCGGGCTCGTGCGCGTGGGCGGCGGCCGCGATGAGGAGCAGGGTCCGGGTGGCGGCGGGGAGGTGGCCGACGCGGTCGGCGTGGGCGGCCAGGACCTCCTCGCCGCCGGGCAGCGGATGGGGCAACGGGGACCGCCCGGCGAGCTGGCCGGGGGTGAGGCGGGCGGTGAGACCGGTGAGCAGCCCGGGGTTCCCGGCCGCCTCCCGGAGCAGTTCGCCCTGCACCACCGGGTCGGCCGGGTCCGCCCCGGTGAGCCGGTCCAGGAGCGCGGCGGCCGCTTCGTCGTCCAGGGGGCCCGGGCGGAGGGCGGGCAGCCCGGCGAGACCGGTCCCGTCCCCGGTGGCGATCAGCACGGCGACCGGGGTGCCCGGTCCGAGCCGGCGGGCGGCGAAGGCGAGGGCGGCACGGGAGTCGGGGTCCCAGAGGTGGGCGTCGTCCACGCACACGAGGAGCGGCCGCCCGCCGCCGGTCCGCCGGAGCAGGGCGAGGAGGCCTTCGTGCGGCACGGGCCCGCCGGGCGCGGGGCCCGCGGCGGACAGCAGCGCGTGCAGCCCGCTGTACGGGACCCACCGTTCGCCGGGGGCGGCGACGATGTGGAGGACGGGTCCCGCGCCCCGGTCGCGGTGCGCGGCGACGGCGTGGGCCAGGAGGGCCGTGCGGCCCGAGCCGGGCGGGGCCGTGAGGACCAGCGCGCCGCCATCACCGTACTGAAGGCGCGTCAGAAGGGCGTCCAGAGCGGAGAGTTCACCGCTGCGGCCGTACAGCCGGAGCGGACTGTGCACGGTCGTGGGGGAAGTCACGCCCGGCACACTAGGCCCGCGGGCCGGGGCCGGGAAGACGCCCGTACGAGAGCGGGGCGCCCTCCCAGGGAAGGACGCCCCATGTCTGTGCACGCGCACAGCCGGCCGGTCAGCGCACCGGGTGCCCGGCCTCCGCCAGCGCGCCCTTGACCTCGGAGATGCGCAGGTCGCCGAAGTGGAAGACGGACGCGGCCAGGACCGCGTCGGCCCCGGCGTCGATGGCCGGCGCGAAGTCCGCGAGCCGGCCGGCGCCGCCGGAGGCGATGACGGGGACGCGGACGTGCTTGCGGACGGCGGCGATCATCTCGGTGTCGTAGCCGTCCTTCGTGCCGTCGGCGTCCATCGAGTTGAGCAGGATCTCACCGGCGCCGAGCTCCGCAGCCCGGTGGGCCCACTCGACGGCGTCGATGCCGGTGCCCCGGCGGCCGCCGTGCGTGGTGACCTCGAACGTGCCCTCGGGGGTGCGCCGGGCGTCCACCGAGAGCACCAGGACCTGGCGGCCGAAGCGCTCGGCGATCTCCCGGATCAGCTCCGGCCGGGCGATGGCCGCCGTGTTGACGCCGACCTTGTCCGCGCCGGCCCGGAGCAGCTTGTCGACGTCGTCCGGGGTGCGGACGCCGCCGCCGACGGTGAGCGGGATGAAGACCTGCTCGGCGGTGCGGCGCACCACGTCGTAGGTGGTCTCCCGGTCGCCGCTGGACGCGGTGATGTCCAGGAAGGTCAGCTCGTCGGCGCCCTCGGCGTCGTACAGCTTCGCCATCTCGACGGGGTCGCCCGCGTCCCGCAGGTTCTGGAAGTTGACGCCCTTGACGACCCGCCCGTTGTCCACGTCGAGGCAGGGGATGACGCGTACCGCGAGGCTCATCGCGCACCCGCCCGGTACGCCTCGACCTCGACCTCGACGACGAGGCTCGGGTCGACGAAGCCGGAGACCACGATCATGGTGGCGGCGGGGCGCACGGCGTCGAACAGCTCCTTGTGGGCGCGGCCGACCTCGTCGGTGTCCCGGGCGTGCATGACGTACATCCGGGTGCGGACGACGTCCTCGCGGCCGAGGCCCAGCTCCTTCAGCGCCTCGAAGGCGACGTTGAAGGCGGTGACCGTCTGCTCGTACGGGCCGCCCGCGGCGATCTCGCCGCCCACCACCGACGTACAGCCGGAGACGAGCACCGTGCCGTTCGGCAGTTCGACGGCGCGGGAGTAGCCGAACTTCTCCTCCCAGGGGGCGCCGGAGGAGACGCGGCGCACGGATGCGGATTCGGTCATGCGGAGACCGCCTCCAGCGCCTCTTCGAGGGTGAACGCCTTCGCGTACAGGGCCTTGCCGACGATCGCGCCCTCGACGCCCGCCGGGACCAGCGAGGCGATGGCGCGCAGGTCGTCCAGCGAGGAGACGCCGCCGGAGGCGACGACGGGCTTGTCGGTGGCGGCGCAGACGTTCTTCAGGAGCTCCAGGTTGGGGCCCTGGAGCGTGCCGTCCTTGGCGATGTCGGTGACGACGTAGCGGGCGCAGCCCTCGGAGTCGAGGCGGGCCAGCGTCTCGTAGAGGTCGCCGCCGTCGCGGGTCCAGCCCCGGCCGCGCAGCGTGGTGCCGCGTACGTCGAGGCCGACGGCGATCTTGTCGCCGTGCTCGGCGATGACCTTGGCGACCCACTCGGGGGTCTCCAGGGCGGCGGTGCCGAGGTTGACCCGGCGGCAGCCGGTGGCGAGGGCGGCGGCGAGCGAGGCGTCGTCGCGGATGCCGCCGGACAGCTCGACCTTGATGTCCATGGCCCCGGCGACCTCGGCGATGAGGCTCCGGTTGTCGCCGGTGCCGAAGGCGGCGTCCAGGTCGACCAGGTGCAGCCACTCGGCGCCGGCGCGCTGCCAGGCGAGTGCGGCCTCCAGCGGGGAGCCGTAGGAGGTCTCGGAGCCGGACTCGCCGTGCACCAGGCGGACCGCCTGGCCGTCGCGGACGTCTACGGCGGGGAGCAGTTCAAGCTTCGGCATTACAGCGTCTCGATCCAGTTGGTCAGCAGCTGGGCGCCGGCATCGCCGGACTTCTCGGGGTGGAACTGGGTGGCCCACAGCGCGCCGTTCTCCACGGCCGCCACGAACCGTTCGCCGTGCGTGGCCCAGGTGACCCTGGGGGCACGGATCTTCGGGTTGGTGACTTCGAGGTCCCAGTCGTGCGCCGCGTACGAGTGCACGAAGTAGTACCGGGCATCGGCGTCGAGTCCGGCGAACAGCTGGGAGTCCTCGGGGGCTTCGACGGTGTTCCAGCCCATGTGCGGGACCACGTCGGCCTTCAGCGGGCCGACCGTGCCGGGCCACTCGTCCAGACCCTCGGTCTCCACACCGTGCTCGATGCCGCGCTCGAACAGGATCTGCATGCCGACGCAGATGCCCATGACGGGGCGTCCGCCGGCCAGCCTGCGGCCGATGACCCACTCGCCGCGGGCCTTCTTCAGGCCCTCCATGCACGCCGAGAACGCGCCGACGCCGGGCACGAGCAGCCCGTCCGCGTTCATCGCGGCGTCGAAGTCGCGGGTGATCTCGACGTCCGCGCCGACGTGGGCGAGGGCGCGCTCGGCGGAACGGACGTTGCCGAAGCCGTAGTCGAAGACGACGACCTTCTTCTTCGTATCCACGTGTCGCTCGTCGCTTCCTAGTCCCAGAGACCTTGAATGCGCAGGACGCCCGCCACCAGACACATCAGCGATGCGATGGAGAGCAGGACGATGACGCCCTTGGGCATGCCCTGCTTGGAGAAGGAGTAGACCCCGCCGGCCAGGAACAGGCCGACCAGGATGAGGATGGTGTTGAGGCCGGTCACAGGGCGCCCTTCGTGGAAGGGAGGATTCCGGCCGCGCGCGGGTCGTGCTCGCTGGCGTAGCGCAGGGCGCGGGCGAGCGCCTTGAACTGGCACTCCACGATGTGGTGCGCGTTGCGCCCGTACGGGACGTGGACGTGCAGGGCGATCTGCGCCTGGGCGACGAACGACTCCAGGATGTGCCGGGTCATCGTCGTGTCGTAGGCGCCGATCATCGGCGCCATGTTCTCCGGCTCGGTGTGCACCAGGTAGGGGCGGCCGGAGAGGTCGACGGTGACCTGGGCGAGCGACTCGTCCAGCGGGACGGTGCAGTTGCCGAAGCGGTAGATGCCGACCTTGTCGCCGAGCGCCTGCTTGAAGGCGGCACCGAGCGCGAGGGCGGTGTCCTCGATGGTGTGGTGCGAGTCGATGTGCAGGTCGCCGTCGGTCTTGACGGTCAGGTCGAACAGACCGTGCCGACCGAGCTGGTCGAGCATGTGGTCGTAGAAGCCGACCCCGGTCGCGACGTCGACCTTGCCGGTGCCGTCGAGGTTGATCTCGACCAGCACGGACGTTTCCTTCGTGGTCCGTTCCACGCGGCCTGTGCGGGGGCTCATGCGTCGTGCTCCTTCTTGATTTCGCGCACCGCATCGAGGAACGCGTCGTTCTCTGCCGGGGTCCCCGCGGAGACCCGCAGCCATCCCGGTACGCCGTTGTCCCGGATCAGGACGCCCCGGTCGAGGATCTGCCGCCAGGCGGTGTGGCTGTCGGCGAAGCGGCCGAACTGGACGAAGTTGGCGTCCGAATCGGTGACGTCGAAGCCGAGACCGCGCAGCTCGCTGACGATCCGGTCGCGCTCGCTCTTGAGCTGCGCGACGTACCCGAGGAGCGTATCGGTGTGCTCCAGGGCGGCGAGCGCGGTGGCCTGGGTGACGGAGGAGAGGTGGTACGGCAGCCGGACCAGCTGCACCGCGTCGACCACGGCCGGGTCGGCGGCGAGGTAGCCGAGACGGAGCCCGGCCGCGCCGAACGCCTTCGACATGGTGCGCGAGAGGACCAGGTGGCGGCGGCCCTCGATCAGCGGCAGCAGCGAGGGGTGGTGGCTGAATTCGCCGTACGCCTCGTCCACGACGACCATCGAAGGACCCACGGCCTGCGCGGCCTCGTACAGCGCGAGGACGGTGTCGGCGTCGACGGCGGTGCCGGTGGGGTTGTTGGGCGAGGTGATGAAGACGACGTCGGGGCGGCGCTCGGCGATGACGGCGCGGGCGGCGTCCACGTCGATGGTGAAGTCCTCGTTGCGCGGCCCGGAGATCCAGCCGGTGCCGGTGCCGCGCGAGATGAGGGCGTGCATCGAGTACGAGGGCTCGAAGCCGATCGCGGTGCGGCCGGGCCCGCCGAAGGTCTGGAGCAGCTGCTGGAGGACCTCGTTGGAGCCGTTGGCGGCCCAGACGTTGGCGGCCTCGACGCGGTGCCCGGCGGTGCGGGTGAGGTAGCGGGCGAGCTCGGTGCGCAGCTCGACGGCGTCCCGGTCGGGGTAGCGGTTGAGGTCGCGGGCGGCCTCGCGGACCCGTTCGGCGATGCGGTCGACCAGGGCTTCGGGCAGCGGGTAGGGGTTCTCGTTGGTGTTGAGGCGTACCGGAACGTCGAGCTGGGGCGCGCCGTACGGGGTCTGGCCGCGCAGTTCGTCGCGGATGGGCAGGGCGTCCCAGGGGTTGGCCGTGGGGCCGCCCGCGTTGTTCTTCGTCACTGCTGGGGAACCTTCCACCCGAACCTGGCCTTGAGCGCGGCGCCGTGGGCGGGGAGGTCCTCCGCCTCGGCGAGGGTCACCACGTGGTGGGTGACCTCGGCGAGCGCGTCGCGCGTGTAGTCGACGATGTGGATGCCGCGCAGGAAGGACTGCACGGACAGGCCCGAGGAGTGGCAGGCGCAGCCGCCGGTGGGCAGCACGTGGTTGGAGCCCGCGCAGTAGTCGCCGAGCGAGACGGGCGACCAGGGGCCGACGAAGACCGCTCCGGCGTTGCGGACGCGGTCGGCGAGCGCGGCGGCGCCGGCGGTCTGGATCTCCAGGTGCTCGGCGGCGTAGGCGTTGACGACGGTGAGGCCGTCCTCCAGGTCGTTGACGAGGACGATCGCGGACTGCCGGCCGGCCAGGGCGGGCTGGATGCGCTCCTCGACGTGCTTGGTCGCGGCGACCTGGGTGACCAGCTCGGCCTCGGTGGCGGCGGCCAGCTCCTCGGAGTCGGTGACGAGGACGGCGGCGGCCATCGGGTCGTGCTCGGCCTGGCTGATCAGGTCGGCGGCGACGTGCACCGGGTCGGCGGTGGCGTCGGCCAGGATGGCGATCTCGGTGGGCCCGGCTTCGGCGTCGATGCCGATGCGGCCCTTGAGGAGGCGCTTGGCGGCGGCGACGTAGATGTTGCCGGGGCCGGTGACCAGGTCGACGGGCAGGCAGTCCTCGGTGCCGTACGCGAACATCGCGACGGCCTGGGCGCCGCCGGCCGCGTAGACCTCGTCCACGCCGAGGAGGGCGCAGGCGGCCAGGATCGTGGGGTGCGGCAGGCCGCCGAACTCCTTCTGGGGCGGCGAAGCGACGGCGAGGCCCGGGACACCCGCCTCCTGGGCCGGGACGACGTTCATCACGACGGAGGACGGGTAGACCGCGCGGCCGCCCGGCACGTAGAGCCCGACGCGGTCGACGGGCACCCACTTCTCGGTGACCGTGCCGCCGGGGACGACCTGGGTGGTGTGCGTCGTACGGCGCTGGGCGCGGTGGACGAGGCGGGCGCGGCGGATGGACTCGTCGAGGGCGGCACGGACGGCCGGGTCGAGCTCGTCCAGCGCCCGGGTGAGGGCGGCGGCGGGCACCCGGACCGCTTCCAGCCGGACGCCGTCGAACTTCTCCCCCCAGTCGATCACTGCCGCCGAGCCACGATGGCGTACGTCCTCGCAGATGGGCCGCACCGTCTCCAGGGCGGCTTCCACGTCGAACTCGGCACGGGGCAGCAGGTCGCGCAGGGCGCCACCCTCGGGGAGGGCATCGCCGCGCAGATCGATTCGAGAGATCACACCGCAATTCTCGCAGACCGCCGCGCGCGACCGGACGGCCGTATCACTGGCTGATACATGCCGGTGCTGTGACGGCTGACTATGTGCGTTCATTCCGTCACTCAGAGGGAATAACGCGATCACGCCTCCGAACGAAAGGGGCACCGGTGACGGAGCGGCACGACGATGATCTCCCGGACGGCCTCAGCGCGGCGGAGCTGGGCATGTGGCAGTCCTTCCGGAACGGCACCACCTACGACCTCCGGTCCCGCGACCGGGCCCGCGACGATCCGTTCGCCCCGCACGAGTGGGGCCCCGAGCGCAGCGTGGCGGCCCGGGTGGTCGCCCGCCTGCTGCTGAGCGGCCCGCCGGCCCGGCCGGGCCGGGTGACGGCGCTGAAGCTCTGGGGCATACGGATCACGGGGAAGCTGGACCTGTCGGGCGGGCGCGTCGATCCGTACGTGGAGCTGACCGGCTGCCGGTTCGACGAGGAGGTGGCGTTCCCGGAGTGCCACTTCACGACCCTGCGGCTGGTGGGGTGCGCGGTGCCCCGGTTCGACGCGGCCCGGCTGCGCACCGAGGGCGATCTGCATCTGCCGCGCTGCCGGGTGGAGCGCGGCATCCGGCTCACGGACGCCCAGATCGGCACGGATCTCCTCATCAACCAGATCGAGGCCGGTCCGGACCGGCAGGGGCGGGCGCTGCTCGGGGACGGGCTGGCGGTCGCCCAGGACCTCCAGGCCGAGATGGCCGACATGCTGGGCGAGCTGAGCCTGCGCGGGGCGAGGGTGGGCGGTTCGCTGAGCCTGCGCGGCAGCCGGCTGCGGGCGGCCCGGGGCCGTCGCGCGCTGAACGCCCCGCAGCTCAGCGTCGAGCGGACGCTGTACATGAGCGAGGCGTGGGTCAGCGTCGACACGGGGAACCAGGGCACCACTCCCCCGTACGGCATCGCCACGTCGCCGACCCCGGCGCACGGCACCCGCTCCCAGGTGTTCCGCTGCCGGGGCGGGGTGCGGCTGGACGACGGCAGGTTCGGTGACGCGGTGGACCTGCACAAGGCGGTCTTCGTGCTGGACACGCACGAGGAGCTGTCGCTGCGCCGGACGGTCACCCCGGAGCTGCGGTTCAACCCGGAGCGCCCGGTGCGCGGCCGGGTGGTACTCAACGGCGCGAAGGTCGTCACGCTGATCGACGTGTCGTCCAGCTGGCCGGGCCCGGGCGGGCTCGCGATGGGCGGCTTCGTGTACGAGAACCTCGTCCCGTACGGACACTTCCCGCTCTCCCGGCGCCTGGAGTGGGTGGCGGCGGCGACCCCGGAGTACGTGCCGGAGCCGTACGAGCGGCTGGCGGCGGTGCTCCGCAACTGCGGCGAGGACGCGGACGCCCGGGAGGTGCTGCTCGCCAAGCAGCGCCGCCGCCGCGAGACCCTGCCGCCGGCCGGGAAGCTGTGGGGCTACCTCCAGGACTGGACGGTGGCGTACGGATACCGGCCGGGGCGGGCCGCGGTGTGGATGGCGGTGCTGTGGGCGGCGGGCACGCTGGCGTTCTCGCGGTACGACCCGGCCTCGATCAAGGGCGCGGAGCATCCGCAGTGGAACGCGGCGCTGTACGCCCTGGATCTGCTCATCCCGGTGATCGATCTCGGCCAGCAGGGCTACTGGCGGCTGGAGGGCGGCTGGCAGTGGATGGCGGCCGGGCTGGTCCTGGTGGGGTGGATACTCGCCACCACGGTCGCGGCGGGCGCCTCCCGGCTGCTGCGCCGGGGCTGACCGCCGGACACCAGGGCAGCGGCGCCCCCCGGTGTCCGCAGGCCGCGCGGGACACCGCCTCCGCCCGGACGGACCACGGACCTTCTGCCCCTCGCCTACGAGAATCAGCCAGAATCCCCGGATTCCTTTACCGCTCCTTGACTGATGACCGGGCAACCCATCCACTCGGCACAAATGCTTCACAGCGCTCCCCTTGGCGCCGCCTCCACCTGCGCTTTTCAATGGTCTGCACCATGCCTTTCCTTCGCGCTCTGCTCCGAACCGCGCGCGTGATCCGGCACACCCCGGCGCTCTCCACCGGGCTGCCCGCGGACCACGCCGTGCTGCTGGACGCCCCCGACGCACGGCTGTCCCCCGCGCTGGTGGCCGCCGCGTCCGGGGAGTACGAACCGGCCGCGAAGCTCCTGGCGACGACCCGGGACGCGGCCGAGTGGGAGAGCCGGGACCGCTATCTGAGACGGCTCGTCGCGTTCGCCCGCAACCGGGACGGCTGGCTCGCCGACTGGCTGGCCGCCGCGCCGCACGATCCGGACGCGCTGCTCGTCAAGGCGCAGCTCGCGGTCGACCGCGCCTGGGAGTCCCCGGCGCGCGCGGAGCAGCTGCGCGAGGTGGGGCCGCTGATCACGGCGGCCGCGTCAGGCGATCCGCGCGACCCGGTGCCCTGGCGCGTCGCGCTGGACCACGCCCGGGGCACGCAGGCCACGCACACGACGTTCGAGGCGCTGTGGGGGGAGGCCCTTCAGCGCTCCACGCACCATTACGGCTGCCATGTCGCCGCCCTGCAGTACCTCTCGGCCGCCTGGTACGGCTCGCACCGCGAGTGCTTCGACTTCGCGGAGCGGGCCGCCGAGGACTCGGTGCCCAGCTCGCTGGTGCAGGCGCTGCCTCTGCGGGCCGCGTTCGCGATGCTCACCGAGGGCCCCTGGGACACCCGGTCGACCTCGGTGCAGGTGGAACGGATCGACGCGGCGGCGGACCTGGCGATCTCGCTGTCGGCCTCCTTCGCGCCGGGCGACCCGTGGCCGGCCGAGGTCCGCAATCTGCTCGCGTACGTCCTGGTGGTGCGGGGCCGGTGGGCCGAGGCGCTGGAGCAGTTCGGCCGGATCGGCCCGCACGCGTCCTCGTTCCCGTGGGCCTCGGTGTCCGGCGATCCGCTGGGCCGGTTCCTGGAGGCACGGGACGGCGCACGGCTCCGGGTGGCCTCCACGACCCCGCTGTGGCAAGGCTCCGGACGAGGGCGGGCGCGCGGCCATTACGCTTGACCGCTGTGACCACCGCTCGCCTGCCCCTGTTCCCGCTGAACGCGGTGCTGTTCCCGGGCCTCGTGCTGCCCCTCAACGTCTTCGAGGAGCGATATCGCGCCATGATGCGGGAGCTCCTGACCATGGACGAGGACGAACCGCGCCGGTTCGCCGTGGTCGCCATCCGTGACGGCCGGGAGACCGCCGCCACGGGGCTCGGCATGCCGGAGTCGGTCCGCAAGCCCGTCGAACGCGGGCCGGGCGACGGCTTCGGGCCCGACCCCCTCCAGTCGCTGCATCGGGTGGGCTGCGTCGCCGACGCCGCGACGATCCGGGAGCGGGCGGACGGCAGCTTCGAGGTCCTGGCCACCGGCACCACCCGGGTCCGGCTGCTGTCCGTGGACGCGAGCGGCCCCTTCCTCACGGCCGAGCTGGAGGAACTGGAGGAGGACCCGGGCGACGAGGCGGACCCGCTCGCCGAGGGCGTCCTGCGGGCCTTCCGCGGCTACCAGAAGCGGCTGGCGGGTGCGAGCGAGCGCTCCCTCACCACGGGCGCGGATCTGCCGGACGACCCGTCGGTCGTGTCCTACCTGGTCGCCTCCACGGTGGTCCTGGACGTCCCCGCCAAGCAGCGGCTCCTCCAGGCCCCGGACACCGCGACCCGGCTCCGCGAGGAGCTGCGGATCCTGCGCGCGGAGACCGCGGTGATCCGGCACCTGCCGTCGCTCCCCGCGGTGGACCTGACCGTCGCCCCGACGCACCCGAACTGACGCCATGGCCAAGAAGCAGAAGAAGTCCCAGTCCGGCGGCACCCCCGCCACGGTCGCCCTGACGGCGGCGGGCACGGCGTTCACCGTGCACGCGTACGAGCACGACCCGGCTTCCCCCTCGTACGGCGAGGAGGCGGCCCAGGCCCTGGGCGTCTCCCCCGACCGCGTCTTCAAGACCCTGATCGCCGACGTGGACGGCCGGCTGACGGTCGCGGTCGTCCCGGTCGCCGGCAGCCTCGACCTGAAGGCCCTCGCTGCGGCGGCGGGCGGCAAGCGCGCCACGATGGCGGACCCGGCCGCGGCGGAGCGCACCACGGGCTACGTCCGGGGCGGCATCTCCCCCCTGGGCCAGCGCAAACGCCTCCCCACGGTCCTGGATGCCTCGTCCCGCGCCCACCCCACCATCTGCGTCTCGGCGGGCCGCCGGGGCCTTGAGGTGGAGCTGTCCCCGGAGGACCTGGCGGCACTGACGAACGCGATCTTCGCGGACATCGGCCGAGGCTGAGTGCCCCCGACGGACCGGTTCCGTCCTCAAACGCCGGACGGGCTGGATTTGCGCGGCCCCCGCCCCATCCAGCCCCGCCGGCGTTTGAGGCGCGGGGTCCGGGGCGGAGCCCCGGTTTCGGGAAGGGGCGGGTAGGGGAAAGGCCCCGCGCAGCGGCCCCCTACGCCCCGTCGGACGGCGAGGCGGCCCCGGACGCCCCCGCCCCGGAAGACGGCGCCGAAGACGCCCCCGGCCCCCACCCCCCGTAAGACGCCCACTCCCCCTCGAACTCCCGCGGCCCCCAAGCCGCGGTCAACGCCAGATGCACCACCATCGCCGCCAGCCCCCAAGCCAGCAGCACCCCATGCGCATGCATCTCCAGCGGCGCGTCGAACACAACCCCCTTGCCGACCTCCCGCGCATGCGCGACCACGTCGGACGTGGGCCCCAGCCGCGTTCCGAGCTGCCACGCCAGCAGCGACCCGACCACGCTGCCGACCGCGAGGCCCACCGTCAGCCAGATCCCGCCGCGGCGGTGGAACCAGAAGGCGAGCCCCGCCGAGACCGCCCCGAACGCCAGCCCGAGCAGGGCGAACGTGCCGTCGGCCCCGATCGCCTCCTCGCCCTCGCTGTCGTTGAGGAAGACCGCGGTGTTGTCCGAGACGAGCGGCACCCGGGGAGCCAGCCAGAGCCACAGCAGCCCCATCAGGACACCGGCGACGGTCACCGCGGCGGCGACGATCCCGGCCCGCCTCAGGTCCGCCGACGTCTCCTCCCGGTCCACCCCCGGCGAGGGCGCCAGGTGGGAGCCGTACGCGACGGCGGGACCGCCCGGCTCACCCCCCGGACCCGGCTTCCGCCAGTCGTGGTGGTCGTCGGACGAGGGCCGGTTCGGCGGCGTCAGAGGTGCGGTCACCGTGCCATCGTGCCAGGCGTCCCCGAGCCGCGCCTCACCGGACCGCCGCCCTGCGGTACGCCCACGTCGCGACGGCGAGCGAGACGACACCGACGGCGGCGCACACCGCGAGGTCGAGCGCGACGACCGCCCAGTCGGGATGGGTGCCGAAGGACCGGGCCAGCGCCTCCACCCCGTACGTGGACGGCAGCAGATCGCGCGCCCAGTCCACCGGCTCCGGCAGCCGGTCGGCCGGCAGGACGCCGAGCAGGAGGGCGGCGGACATGCCCAGCTGTCCGAGCAGCGTGGCGAGCTCCTGGCGCGGCGCGAGGAGCCCCAGCGCGGCGCCGAGGCCCGAGAGCGCCGCGCCGGAGAGCGGCACGACGGCCACGAGCACCCACAGATGCGCCATCGGCAGCCCGAAGAGCACACTGCCGGTCACCGCCGTGACGACGGTCCCGGGCACGGTGAAGGAGGCGTACGCCCCCGCCGCACCGAGCACGACGGCGGCGGGCGGCACGGGCAGGGTGGCGTAGTGGTCGAGCCCGCCGCCCGCCCGGAGCTGCCCGAAGTACTGGGCGAGGAGGTTGAGGGCGACGAAGGCGACGACGAGCACGCTGGACCCGGCGACGACGGCCCGCGCCTCGGAGCCGCCGTCCACCACCCCGCGCATGAGGATCATGATCCCGACGGACTGGAAGGTCGCCACGAAGAGCAGCGGGATGCGGGCCACCCGGGCCCGGGAGAGCTGGGCGCGGTAGACGGCCGCGAGGGAGGGGAACAGCCGGGCCCGGGGGGCGAGCGTCGCGGCCGCCCCGGCCACCGCGCCGATTCCGCTCATGCCTTCACCAGTCCCTTGGTCGCGCCGCCGCCGAGCGCGAGGTAGACGTCCTCCAGGCTCGGCGTCGCCAGGCTGAAGTCGTCCAGCGCCGCGAAGGCCGCGCCCCCGGTCACCGCGGCGACCGCCGCCCGCGCCTCGTCGGGCGCGAGCCGCAGCGCCCAGCGCCGCCCGGACTCCTGCGCACGCGCGCGCAGGGCCGCGACCTCGGGGATCTCCAGGGGGGCGCGGTCGCGCCACACCAGCTCGACCCGGACCTCCCCGGCGACGCGTTCCTTGAGCCCGGCGGGGGTGTCGCAGGCGATGACCTTGCCTCGTTCGATGACGGCGACCCGGTCGAGGACGGTCTCGGCCTCGATGACGTTGTGGGTGACGAGCAGGACCGTCGCCCCGCGCTCGGCGCGCCGCCGGTCGACGGCGGCCCAGACGGCGCGCCGGGCGACCGGGTCCATGCCGGTCGTGGGCTCGTCGAGGACGAGCACGGGCCGCTCCCCGACGAGCGCGGCGGCGAAGCAGGCAAGGCGCCGCTGGCCGCCGGAGAGCTTCTTCAGCGGCCGGGAGGCGATGTCGGTGAGCCCGAGCTCGTCCAGGACGGCGTCGCGCTCGGCCCGGGCCTCGCGCACCGGGAGTCCGCGCAGCCGCCCGGTGGTCTCGGCGGCGAGGGCGACGGTCAGCTCGTCCAGGGCGGTGGACTCCTGCCCGAGGTAGCCGATCAGCCGGGAGGCCCGCTCGGGGTGGCGCACGAGGTCGTGGCCGAGGACGTCGACGCTGCCGGAGTCGGGCCGCATCAGCCCGGTGAGCTGGCGTACGAGGGTGGACTTGCCGGCCCCGTTGGGGCCGAGCAGTCCGAAGATCTCGCCGCGCCGGACGTCGAGGCTGATGCCGTCGGTGGCGCGTACTTCGGGGGTCGCGGGCGTGCCGCGGCGGCCCCGGGCCGGGGGGTAGGTCTTCACGAGATCGCGCACCGCGCACACGGTTCCGCTCGCCGTCGGCGCCTGTACTGTCCCCGTACTCACGAGGTACGAGGGTACGGGGTCCGGGGACCGGCATTACGCCCGGGGCCGCACCGATCGGACACCGATGCCGCAGACGGCGGCCGGGTTGCGCGGCCTCCGCGGAAATCCGGACTCAGTCCCCGGCGGGCGCGGATTTCCCCACCTTCTCTGCGGCCCGCTCGGCCGCCGGGGCGTGGTCGGCGGCGGCCCGTACGTCGATTTCGCGCCAGAAGCCCGCCCGGATCGCGTACCGGTCGTGCTCGTCGATCTGGTCGTCCTTGTGGGCGAGGAGGCCGAAGCGGGCCGCGTACCGCAGGAGTTCGCCGTCGATGCGGTGCGGGATGCGGGGGTAGAGGGCGGAGAGCTTCTGGAGGTGGCCGGTCTCCGGGAGCCGTTCCATCCAGCGCCGGGCGAAGACCTGCCCCACCTCGAAGGGGTCGCCGCCGACCGTGGTGATGTCCTCCTCCCGGTCGGCCCAGCGCTGTTCGGCGCTGGTCAGCTGGGCGAGTGTCGGCAGGGACGCGGTCTCCGCCGGCTCGCCCAGCGGACCGCCGCGCTCCACCCAGCCCCGGTCCGACGACCAGCGCAGGGTCGCCGCGGGCTGCGGGGCGGGCTGCCGCTCGGCCGGTCCGGCGGGCCCGCGCAGGGTGCCGGCCAGGTCCTTCGGGGTGGGCACGCCCTTGGCGCCGTGGCCGTGCCCGGGCTGGGCGGCGGGGGCCTCACCGGGCCGGGGGGCCGCCTCCTCGTCGTCGCCGGCCGCCTCGGCCCGGGCGGCGGCCCGGGACGCGCGCTCGGCGGAGGCGGCGAGGGCCGATTCGGGCAGCGGGGCGGAGAGGATCGCGGCGATCTCGGGGCGCGTGGCGGGCGGCGGGGCGCAGGCGCCGCCGGTCTCCTTGGCCCGGACGGCCTGGGTGATCCAGGCGCGGTCCAGGACGCGGCGCTCATCCGCCTCGGCGACCAGGTCCTCGGACTGGTTGTAGTCGCCGTCGGCGGCCTGGACGGCCCAGAGGTGGACGGCGACGCCGTGCTCCTTGGCGGACATCAGGCCGGGGAGCAGGTCTCCGTCGCCGGTCACCAGGACCACGTCGGAGCAGGCGCGGTTGCGGGCGAGCTCGGTGAGCTCGGCGTGCATGGCCGCGTCGACGCCCTTCTGCGCCCACCGTCCGTCGCTGCGGGTGAGGGCGCCCAGCCGGACGGTGACCCGGGGCATCACGCGCAGCCTGCGGTGCTCGGGCTGCGGGACGCGGTCGGGGGCGCCGTCGAACCAGTAGATCCGCAGCAGCGGCTGTGCGGTGTCGGCCTCGGCGCGCTCGCGCAGCTGCTGGATGAGGGCCGCGTGGTCGACGGTGATGCGGGACCGGGCGGGCTCTCCTGCCAGCAGACTCGCGGCTGCGCCCAGCAGATAGCCGGCGTCCACCAGGACGACGCAACGGTCCACGCGTTCCACCCTCTTCCAGGCATTCGGGATCGGGTTTTCTCAAGGTTCCTTCGAGTCTGCCCGACCACGCCGGGGTTAACGGCCGGAACTCGATCATCGGCGTGGCGGATCGCCAAAAGCGCGCATCATACCCCGTCACTACGCACGGTAATGATCCGACATGCGATGTTTATCCGATTATGTGAATCTGACGGTGGTCCTGGCCCCGAGAGTCCTTATAGGAGGAACACCATGGCCAAGAACAAGAACCGCAAGCAGGGCAGCCAGCAGGATCGCGCTTCGCAGGCGGAGCGCGCTTCCGAGCAGGCACGCTCGACGGCCGCCGAGGCGCAGAGCTCGATGCAGTCCCAGGCCCAGGGCAGCCCTGCCGATGTTGCGCGCAAGCATCAGCGGCGCTTCGGCCACAACTGACCGGACTCCCGGTAAGGCCGGCACACCGAGAGGGGCGACCCCGCGCAAGCGGAGCCGCCCCTCTCGTACGCGTACCGGAACTCAGCCCGCCAGGCAGGACGGTCCGAGCAGCACCTTCAGGTCGCCGAAGAGCGCCGGGTCCGGCTTCACCCGGTGCCGGTCGAGCCGGAGCACCGTGGTCTTGCGGGGGCCCTGGAGCCGGATGCGTACCTCGGTGTCGCCCCGGTGGCTGTTCAGCACCTCACCGAGCCTGCTGACCATGGGCGGGGTGACCCGGACGGTCGGGATGGTCAGGACGACGGGCGCGTTGGTCCCCGCGTTGGAGATGTCGGGGACCTGCATCTCCATCGCGACCAGGCGCGGCACGTCCTCGCGCTTGTCGAGGCGCCCCTTGACGAAGACGACGGTGTCCTCGACCAGCTGGGTCGAGACCAGCTGGTAGGTGGCGGGGAAGAACATGCACTCGATGGAGCCGGCCAGGTCCTCGACCGTGGCGATGGCCCAGGCGTTGCCCTGCTTGGTCATCTTGCGCTGGAGGCCGGAGATGATGCCGCCGACGGTGACGATCGCGCCGTCGGCGTGCTCGCCGCCGGTGAGCTGCGAGATCGATGCGTCCGACTTGTCGGACAGGACGTGCTCCAGACCGAACAGCGGGTGGTCGGAGACGTAGAGCCCGAGCATCTCGCGCTCCTGGGCCAGCAGATAGGACTTCTCCCACTCGACGTCGGAGAACTCCACGTCGAGCCCGAAGCCCGGCTCGTCGCTGTCCTCCTCGCCGCCGCCGAAGAGGTCGAACTGCCCCTCGGCCTCCTTGCGCTTGACCTGCACCACGTTGTCGATCATGGGCTCGTGGTGGGCGACGAGCCCCTTGCGGGTGTGGCCCATCTCGTCGAAGGCGCCGGCCTTGATGAGCGATTCCACGGTCCGCTTGTTGCAGACGACCGCCTCGACCTTGTCCAGGAAGTCGGGGAAGGTGCTGTACTTCCCCTTCGTTTTGCGGCACCGGATGATCGAGTCCACGACGTTCTGGCCGACGTTGCGGACGGCCGTGAGCCCGAAGAGGATCACGTCGTCGCCCTGGGCCGCGAAGTTGGACTCCGACTCGTTGACGTTCGGCGGGAGCACCTTGATGCCCATGCGCCGGCACTCGTTGAGATAGACCGCGGACTTGTCCTTGTCGTCCTTGACCGAGGTCAGCAGGGCGGCCATGTACTCGGCGGGGTAGTTCGCCTTGAGGTACGCGGTCCAGTAGGTGACCAGCCCGTACGCGGAGGAGTGCGCCTTGTTGAACGCGTACCCGGCGAACGGGACCAGGACGTCCCAGAGCGCCTTGATCGCCGCGTCCGAGAAGCCCTTCTTCTTGGCCCCGGCCTCGAAGAGGACGAAGTTCTTCGCCAGCTCCTCGGGCTTCTTCTTGCCCATCACGCGGCGCAGGATGTCGGCCTCGCCGAGCGAGTAGCCGGCGACGATCTGGGCGGCCTTCTGCACCTGCTCCTGGTACACGATCAGGCCGTAGGTGAGGCCCAGGACCTCCTTGAGCGGCTCCTCCAGCTCAGGGTGGATCGGGGTGATCTCCTGGCGGCCGTTCTTGCGCTCGGCGTAGTTCGTGTGCGAGTTCATGCCCATCGGGCCCGGCCGGTAGAGGGCCGAGACGGCGGAAATGTCCTCGAAGTTGTCGGGCTGCATCTGGCGCAGCAGCGAGCGCATCGGCCCGCCGTCGAACTGGAACACGCCGAGCGTGTCACCGCGGCACAGCAGCTCGTACGTCTTGGGGTCGTCCAGCGGGAGGGCGAGCATCTCCAGGTCGATGCCCTTGTTGGACTTCACCATCTTGATGGCGTCGTCCATGATCGTCAGGTTGCGCAGCCCCAGGAAGTCCATCTTGAGGAGGCCGAGCGACTCGCACTGCGGGTAGTCCCACTGCGTGATCGTGACGCCGTCGGTGTGCCGCACCCAGACCGGGGCGTGGTCCACGATCGGCTCGCTGGACATGATGACGCCGGCGGCGTGCACGCCCATCTGCCGGACCAGGCCCTCGACGCCCTTGGCGGTGTCGATGACCTTCTTGACGTCCGGCTCGTTCTCGTACATCCCCCGGATCTCGCCCGCCTCGCTGTAGCGCGGGTGGCTGGGGTCGGTGATGCCGTTGAGGTCGATGCCCTTGCCCAGGACGTCGGCGGGCATGGCCTTGGTGAGGCGGTCGCCCATGGCGTACGGGTAGCCGAGGACGCGGGCGGAGTCCTTGATCGCGTTCTTGGCCTTGATCTTGCCGTAGGTGCCGATCATGGCGACCTTGTCGGCGCCGTACTTCTCCGTCACGTACCGGATGACCTCGACGCGCCTGCGCTCGTCGAAGTCGATGTCGACGTCGGGCATGGAGACGCGCTCAGGGTTGAGGAACCGCTCGAAGATCAGCCCGTGCTCGATCGGGTCGAGGTCGGTGATCCCCAGGGCGTACGAGACGATCGAGCCGGCCGCGGAGCCTCGGCCGGGGCCCACGGCGATGCCGTTGTTCTTGGCCCACATGATGAAGTCGGCGACGACCAGGAAGTACCCCGGGAACCCCATCTGGATGATGATGTCCATCTCGTACTCGACCTGCTTCTGCCGGTCCTCCGGGATGCCGTTCGGGAAACGGCGGTTCATCCCGGTCCGGACCTCCTCCTGGAACCAGGTGATCTCCGTGTAGCCCTCGGGGATGTCGAACTTCGGCATCAGGTCGCGCTTCTCGAACATCCCGGAGGTGTCGATCTGCTCGGCGACCAGGAGGGTGTTGGCGCACCCCTCCTGCCAGGCGTCGGAGGAGTCGACGCCGTACATCTCGTCCGTGGTCTTGAGGTAGTAGCCGGTGCCGTCGAAGCGGAAGCGGTCCGGGTCGGAGAGGTTCTTGCCGGTCTGGATGCAGAGCAGGGCGTCGTGCGCGGTCGCCTCGGAGGCGTACGTGTAGTGGGAGTCGTTCGTCACGAGCGGCGGGATGGAGAGCTTCTTGCCGATCTCCAGGAGCCCGTCGCGGACCCGGCGCTCGATCTCGATGCCGTGGTCCATCAGCTCCAGGAAGTAGCGCCCCTCGCCGAAGATGTCCTTGTAGTCGGAGGCCGCCTTCAGCGCCTCGTCGAACTGGCCGAGCCGCAGCCGCGTCTGGACCTCGCCGGAGGGGCAGCCGGTGGACGCGATCAGGCCCTCGGACCACTGGGCGATGGTCTCCTTGTCCATACGCGGCCACTTCTGGAGCCAGCCCTCGGCATAGGCGTCCGAGGACAGCTTGAAGAGGTTGTGCAGACCTGTCTTGTTCGCCGCCCAGATGGTCTTGTGGGTGTAACCGCCCGAACCGGAGACGTCGTCGCGCTTCTGGTGCGGCTGGCCCCACTGGATCTTCCGCTTGTGCTTGCGCGACTCGGGCGCGACGTACGCCTCGATGCCGATGATCGGCGTCACGTCCGCCTTCTTCGCCGAGTGGAAGAAGTCGTACGCCCCGTGCAGGTTGCCGTGGTCCGTCATGGCGATATGGGTCATGCCCATGTCGTTGCACGCCTTGAACATGTCCTTGAGCCGCGCGGCACCGTCCAGCAGCGAGTACTGGGTGTGGACGTGAAGGTGCGTGAAGGGCGGCTTGGTCACGGCGCTGTGCCTCCGGGGAAATGTGGATGACGGGACGGGTGACGTCTCGGGATGTCTGGGGGGACAGCGTGGAAGTCTACGTCTCCGAGCGGCGCGGCGACGGGCACTCCGCGATACGGTCGCGCGTTGGAAGGGCGGGACCACCCGTCCCTTTTGTCATGCACGTCATCACCCAGGTCAGGTACCAGGAGGCAGTCACAGATGTCGGACACGCAGACCGGCGCGGAGCGGCGCGGGGAGCAGATTCTCGAGGTCTTCGACACCGCCTTCGGGGAGCTCCTGGCGGCGGATCCGGCCGCCTTCCGGGTCAAGTTCCGCAAGATGGCGGGCTCCGCCTTCGCGTTCTACCGGGGCACGGCCTGCCTGTTCTACAACGACCTGGAGCGCGAGCGGCACGGCGGCCCGTATCTGGACGAGCGCACCGGCCGGGTCTGGATCCACGGCGACCTGCACGCGGAGAACTTCGGCACCTACATGGACGCCAACGGCCGCCTCGTCTTCAACGTGAACGACTTCGACGAGGCGTACGTGGGCCCCTTCACCTGGGACCTCAAGCGCTTCGCCGCCTCCGTCGCCCTGCTGGGATACGCGAAGGCGCTGGGCGACGACCAGATCACCGAGCTGGTCCGGATCTACGCGGCGGCCTACCGCGAGCGCATCCGTGCCCTGGCCACGGGCGCCAAGAACGACGAAGTGCCTCCCTTCACGCTGGACACGGCCGAGGGGCCGCTGCTCGGCGCGCTGCGCACCGCCCGCTCGCTGACCCGGTTCTCGCTGCTGGACTCGATGACCGAGATCCGCGACTTCGAGCGCCGGTTCGCCGAGGGCGGCGGCGCGATCGACCTCGACGCGGCGACGCGGTACAAGGTGCTGGCCGCGTTCGACGGCTATCTGGAGACGCTGCCCGAGTCGAGCCTGACCCGGCCCGACTCGTACCGGGTCAAGGACGTCGTGGGGCGGCGCGGCATCGGCATCGGCTCGGCGGGCCTGCCCTCGTACAACATCCTCCTGGAGGGCAACAGCGACGCCCTGGAGAACGACGTCGTGATCTACCTCAAGCAGGCCCAGACCCCGGCGGTCTCCCGGCACATCACGGACCCGGCCGTGCGCGGCTACTTCCACCACGAGGGCCACCGCACGGTGATCTCGCAGCGCGCCCTCCAGGCCCACGCCGACCCCTGGCTCGGCTGGACCGAGCTCGACGGGGCCGGCCAGCTCGTCGCCGAGGTGTCGCCGTACGCGGTGGACCTGGACTGGTCCGACATCGACGAGCCCGACGAGATCGCCGCGGTCGTCGCCGACCTGGGCCGGGCCACGGCCACGATGCACGCGGCGGCGGACGACGAGAGCGGCCACTCGCTGGTGCCGTTCTCCACGGAGCGGGCGATCGACGCCGCCATCGCGGCCGACGAGGAGGGCTTCGGGGACCTGCTCGTGGACTTCGCCCACAGCTACGGCGCCCGGGCCCGCGCGGACCACCAGATCTTCGTGGACCTCTTCCGCAACGGCCGCATCCCTGGGCTGTAGGGCCTTTCGTTCGGATCATGCCGGCGAAACGGAACCTTTAGGGGTCGCTTACAGGTTCGCATGCGACACTCCTGGGCGATGGACATATCCGGGACGCAGCTCAGAGCGGCACGCGCGGCGCTTTTCACAGCGCTCGTCGTGACGCTCTCCGCCGCGTCCCACGTCCTGCTCTCCCAGGTCGCGCTGCCCCTGGTCCCCGTCGCCGTGCTGGCCGGGGCCGTCTTCGCGGCGGCCTACGCCCTGGCCGGCCGCCAGCGCGGCTTCGGGGCGATCGCCGGGCTGCTGGTCCCCCTGGAGCTGGCCGCCGACACCTTCTTCACCACCGGCCAGCACCTCTGCTACGGGGCGGCGGGCGGCCCGATAGCGGGCCCCCTGCGCTCGGTGGGCGTCGACGTCCTGTGCGGCGGAGGCGACCTCGGCCCCGGCACCGCCCCCCTCGGCGACGTCGGCACCCCGCTCGCCTCGGTGACCGCGGGCGGCCAGGGCGCCGCCGCACTGCTGGCCTCGCCCGGCCCGCTGGTCCCCTGGCTGCTGCTGGCCGCCCATGTCACGGTCGGGCTGCTCGCCGCCGCCTGGCTGCACCGCGGTGAGCTGGCGCTCGCCGGGCTGCTCCGGGCGGGCGCGCTGCTGGCGTTCCGGCCGCTGCTGATCGCGGTCGCCGTGGTGCGCGCGGCGGGCCGCCCGCCGAGGGCCGGGGCCCGCGCCACCGCGTCCGGGCCGCTGCTGCCCGCCCGCGCCCGCTTCCTCGTGCACTCCGTGGGACGGAGGGGTCCGCCGCTGGGGGCCTGTGCCCTCTGAGCACGCGAGCCCCGAACCGTACGACCCACCCCACACGGAGAACACCACCATGAGCAAGCGCAACAGCCAGGCCAACAAGTCCGCCGCCCGTGAGCGGCTGCGCGCGGAGCGCGAGCGCCAGGCGAAGAAGGACAAGGCCCGCCGGCAGGTCATCGTCGCCGGCTCGGCGGTCGGGGTCCTCGTCGTCGTCGCCGGGATCAGCTACGCGGTGATGGAGCTGAACAAGCCGTCCCACTGGGACTCCCTCAAGGACGAGAAGACGGTGGTCGCGCCCAAGAACACCTCGGGCAAGGACGGCACCACCGTCGTCATCGGCAAGGACAGCGCCAAGAAGACCCTGAAGCTGTACGAGGACTCCCGCTGCCCGATCTGCGCCTCGTTCGAGCAGGCCGTCGGCCCGACCGTCACCAAGGACGTCGCGGACGGCAAGTACAAGATCCAGTACATAGGGGCGTCGTTCATCGACGGGGACAGCCTCGGCGGGGACAACCCGTCCGTCGGCACCCGCGGCGAGGGCTCCAAGAACGCCCTGAGCGCGCTGGGCGCCGCGCTGAACGTGAGCACCGACGCGTTCCTGGAGTACAAGAGCGCGCTGTACTCGGCCGAGTTCCACCCGGAGGAGTCCGACGACAAGTTCAAGGACGACAGCTACCTCATCAAGGTGGCCGACTCGGTGAAGGAGCTCAAGGGAAACAAGGAGTTCCAGAAGGCCGTCGAGGACGGCACGTACGACGCCTGGGCCCTGAAGATGTCCAAGAGCTTCGACGAGAACAAGGACGACGTGAGCGGCACTCCGACCCTCGTCATGGACGGCAAGAAGGTCACCGGCAACGACGGCAAGAACGCGCCGATGACGGTGGACGAGTACAACACGGCGATCGCCGCGGCCCTGAAGGGCTGATTCCTGGCTCCCGCAGGAAGGGGGGCGGACCCGTTCCGGGTCCGCCCCCCTTCCGCATCAGCCCGGGCGCACGCGCACCACCGTCGCGATCCAGCCACCGAAGGGCGCGCCTCCGGCTGATGACAACGCCGTTTCGAACGGCTTTCCGCGCGGACGGAATCCGGACACACCGACCACCCGGGCTCACCGATACATGAAGTTCGTGTTCCAAACTTCGGTCCACGGGGAAGATTTTCTCCCCGTTGTCCCGGTCTGCACCGCGAATCATTGGGCCGGATCACTCCTGCCCCGGCATGGCATGCGCACGTAATCTCCGGCGTCAGGTGAGGAACCCCCTCCCCTTCCCACGTCCGCGAGGAGCCCCCGTGCGCACTCCTGCCCGTATATCACCGCGTATGCGCCACCGCGCGATCGGCATCGCCGCCCTGGCCGGAACCCTGGCCCTGGCGCCCCTCACCGTTCCCTCCGGCGCCACCGCGGCGTCCGCCGGCGCCCCGTCGGCCAGGTCCGCCGACGCCTGCGCGGACACCCCGGCCTCCGCCTCGGCCCGCCAGTCCCGGCCCAGCGGACCCCAGCACGCGGCTGATCCCGACGAGCTCACCAGCGCCCAGGCAGCGGCCATCGACAAGCAGATGAGACAGAGACTCGCCGAGCGCCGCCTCACCGGCCCCACGCTCGCCGCGGGCGCGACCATCCCCGTCTACTTCCACGTCATCCACTCCGGCACCACGGGCAAGCTCACCTCGGGTGACATCAGCAGCCAGATGAACGTGCTGAACGCCGCGTACAGCGGCCAGGGCACCGGCAACAACGCCACCGGCTTCCAGTTCTCTCTGGCCGGCACCGACTACACGGACAACGCCTCCTGGTACAACCTCTCCTCCGGCTCGTCGGCCGAGAAGGCGATGAAGACGGCCCTGCGCAAGGGCGGCAAGAACGCGCTCAACATCTACACGGCCAACCTGGGCGGCGGCCTGCTCGGCTGGGCGACGTTCCCGAGCTCCTACGCCTCCAGCCCGTCCATGGACGGCGTCGTCATCCTGGACGCCTCGCTGCCGGGCGGCCCCGCGACGCACTACGACGAGGGCGACACCGCGACGCACGAGGTCGGCCACTGGATGGGGCTCTACCACACGTTCCAGGGCGGCTGTAGCGGCAAGGGCGACTACGTGGACGACACGCCGGCCGAGAAGAGCCCCGCGTACGAGTGCCCGACCGGCCGCGACTCCTGCGCCAGGCAGTCCGGCATCGACCCGATCCACAACTTCATGGACTACACGTACGACGCCTGCATGACCCAGTTCACCCCGGGCCAGGTGCAGCGGATGAGCGACAGCTGGGCCGCGTACCGCGGCTGACCGCCGCCCCCCGCCGAGGGCTCCGCGCGACGCGCGCGGAGCCCTTCGCACGTCACAGCGTGGCGAGGAACCCGATCGCGACCTTCCACGCCAGCTCCGCCGCCTCGCGGTCGAAGTCCGGCAGCTCCGGGTCGGTGAAGAGGTGGCCCGCGCCCGGGTAGCGGTAGACCTCCACGTCCGCCCCGGTCCGCTGCATGTCCAGGTACCAGGAGTTCAGCCAGTCGGCCGTCTCGTACGGATCGGGGTCGGCCACGTGCAGCTGTACGGGCAGCTCGTCCACCGAGGCGTTCTCGGCGATGTCCGAGGTGCCGTGGAGGAGCAGCAGCCCGCGCGCCTTCTCGTCGCCGAGCGCCAGCGTCTGGGCGACCGAGGCGCCGAGCGAGAAGCCGGCGTAGACGAGGCCCTGGTCGGAGTAGGGCGCGGCGGCGAGCACGGCCCGCTTCAGCAGTTCCTCCTTGCCGGTCTCCTCCCGGAACGCCTCCGCTTCCTCCACCGAATCAAAGGTGTGCCCCTCGAACAGATCGGGCACGCGCACCTCGTGCCCTGCGGCGCGCAGCCGTTCGGCTGCGGCGTGCACGGCGGGGCGCAGACCGTACATCGAGTGGAAAAGCATGATGTTCATGACGCCCATGGTGCCAGTTGCGTTCGAAGGGATGGAGAGCGACAGCATGGAGAGTGTTCTGCGGCCGCTGATCGTCCTCGGCGGTTCGGTGGTGATCACCCTGGCCGCGGGCTGGTTCTTCGACTTCCTGCTCAGGCGCGCCGACGCCCGGCACCACGAGACCCCGCTGTGGGGCCTGCTGCGGCGCTGCCGCATACCGTTCCAGCTGGTCATGTGCGCGGCGCTGCTGCGCGGTACGTACGAGCGGACCGGTCTCGGCCCCGTCCAGGACCACCGGGTGGGCATCGGCCGGCTGCTGACGCTGGTGCTGATCGGCGCGTCGGCCTGGCTGGTGGTGCGGATCGCCATCGCGGTCGTGGACTCGGTGTACGCGCGCTACGCGGCGGCCCACAACCGGGACCCGGCGCGGGTGCGGCGGGTGCGGACGCAGGTGACGCTGATCCAGCGCGTGGTCATCGCGGTCGTGGGGATCCTGGCCGCCGCGGCGATGCTGCTGACGTTCCCCGAGATGCAGGCGGTGGGCACCTCGATGCTGGCATCGGCCGGCCTCGTCGGCATCGTCGCCGGTGTCGCCGCCCAGTCCACGCTGGGCAACCTCTTCGCCGGCCTCCAGATCGCGTTCGGCGACATGGTCCGCATCGGCGACACCGTGGTGGTGGACGGCGAGTGGGGCACGATCGAGGAGATCACGCTGACCTTCCTCGCGGTGCGTACGTGGGACGAGCGGCGGATCACGATGCCGGTCTCGTACTTCACGGGGAAGCCGTTCGAGAACTGGTCGCGCGGCGGGGCGCAGATGACCGGCTCGGTCTTCTTCCACCTGGACCACTCGGCCCCGATCGAGGCGATGCGCGACAAGCTGCGGGACATCCTCGGCGAGTGCGCCGCCTGGGACGGCCGGAACTGGTCCCTGGCGGTCACGGACACCACCCCGACGACGATCCAGGTGCGCGCGGTGGTCACGGCCAAGGACGCGGACGACATCTGGACAGCGCGCTGCGCGGTCCGCGAGCAGCTGATCGCCTGGCTGCGCGACCACCACCCGTACGCGCTGCCGCGGGTCGCGACGGCCCCCGCGGCGCTCCCGCCCGGCGACGCCCGGCCGTCGGTGAACGGCACCGGCAACGACGAGAAGCCCGCGAACGGCTGGAACAGGACCCCGCGCACCGGCCGCGGCTGACGGCCCTCCACCCGGGCCTCAGCGCAGGCTGCGTACGTCCAGCTGCCGCAGGACCCGGTCCACGACCTCCGGGTCGGAGCCGGGTTCGCTGCGCGCGTCGAGCACGGCGTGGCGGGCGGCCGACATCATCTCGCGCTGGATCCGGCTGACCGCCTGGAACCGTTCGACGCGCTTGGCGTAGGCGTCGCGCCGTTCCTCGTCCACCATCTCCGGGCTGATCCGCGCCCCCACGTCGTACGCGAGCCGGTGCAGCCGGTCGACCACGTCCTCGGGCAGGTCCTCGGTCGCCTCGATCCTCTTCAGCCGCTCCCGGGCCGCCTTGGCCGCCCGGATCGCGAGGTCCTTCTCCAGGGCCGCCTCGGCGTCCGCGTCCGCGCGCACCCCGAGCCGCCGCACCAGCCAGGGCAGGGTCAGGCCCTGGAAGACCAGGGTCACCATGATCACGGAGAACGCGATGAAGACGATCTCGTCACGGCCGGGGAACGGTGTGCCGTCGTCCGTCTCCAGCGGGATCGCGAGGGCCAGCGCCACGGAGGCCACCCCCCGCATCCCGGCCCACCACATGATCACGGTCTCCCGCCAGCTGGTGGGGATCTCCTCGCTGACGTCCCGCCGGGTGTGCAGCCGCTTGGCGAGCCAGGTGGCAGGCAGCAGATAGAGCAGCCGTACGCCGACGACGACCGCGACCACCGCGAGACCCCAGCCGGCCGTCTCCAGCAGCCGCCCGTCGGCCGTGCCGAACACGTTGTGCAGTTCGAGGCCGATGAGCCCGAAGGCGATCCCGGTGACGAGGGTGTCGACGATCTCCCAGAAGGTCCGTCCGGTGAGCCGGCCGAGGACGTCGTCGGCGTCCGCCGTGTGCTCCGCGAGGAACATCGCGGTCATCAGCACGGCGAGCACGCCGGAGCCCATCAGCTCCTCGGCGAGCACGTAGCTGGCGAACGGCACCAGCAGGGTCAGGCCGACCTGGAGGGTGGCGTCGCCGAGCAGCCCCATCAGCTTGATGGTGAGCCAGCCGAGCGCGACGCCCACCGCGACGGCGACCACCGCGGACAGCACGAGCAGCCCGAACGCCTCGGGCCACGAGAAGGTCCCGCTGACGGCCGCCGCGATGGCCACGTGGTACAGCACGATCGCGGTGACGTCGTTGAACAGCCCCTCGCCCTCCAGGATGGAGATGAGCCGCCGGGGCAGCCCGACCGACCCGGCGACGGCGGTGGCGGCGACCGGGTCGGGCGGGGCGACGAGCGCGCCGAGGGCGACGGCGGCGGCGAGCGGCAGCCCCGGCACGATCGCGTCGGCGACCGCGGCGACGGCGGCGGTCGTCAGGAAGACCAGGGCGACGGCCAGCAGGAAGATGGGCCGCTTGTTCGCGGCGAACTGCCGCCAGGAGGTGCGCTGCACCGAGGCGTAGAGCAGCGGCGGCAGCAGTGCGGGGAGGATGATCTCCGGCGGGATGTCGACGTTCGGCACGAAGCTGAGGAAGGCCAGCACGACGCCGAAGAGCGTCATCAGCACCGGCGCCGGGAGCTTCAGCCGGTCCCCCAGCGGGACCGTGACCACGGCTCCGAGCAGCAGCAGGAGCAGCAGTGACATCTGGTCCACGGGGTGCCTTCCGAAGCGCTCCGGCCGGGCCCGGTCCCATGCCCGGCCGATGCCCCTCACCCTGCCATGCGCCCCCCGCCGTCCGGGGTCAGGGGGTGCGGCGGGGCGTCAGATCGTCCGGCGCATCGCCCGGTGCGGGATGCCCGCGTCCATGAACTCCGGGCCGTACGGCTCGTAGCCGAGGCGCTCGTAGAAGCGGAGGGCGTGCGTCTGGGCGTGCAGGTCGACGGCGGTGAGGCCGTGGCTCCGGGCCGCGTCCTCGATGGCCCGCACGAGCGCGGCGCCGACGCCGAGGCCCCGGGCCTCCTTGCTCACCGCGAGCCGGCCGAGCGAGCCGACGGCGGGGTCCCCGCCGGTGTGCGAGGCGGCGGCGGGGCCGTGCAGCAGCCGGCCGGTCCCGAGCGCGGTGCCGTCGGCGGCGACGGCGATGACGTGCAGCGCGTCCGCGTCGTGGGCGTCGTACTCGATCTCCTCGGGCACGTTCTGCTCACCGACGAAGACCTCCTTGCGCACCTGGAAGCAGGCGGCGCGGTCCTGTTCGTCGGTGACGGTCCGGGTGGTGTACGCGAGGGGCCCGGCCGTCACTGGCTCTCCGCCGCGATGCGGTCCAGCGCCTGCTGGAGGTCGTCGGGGTAGGTGCTGGTGAACTCGACCCAGCTCCCGTCGGAGGGGTGCTCGAAGCCCAGCTTCACCGCGTGCAGCCACTGCCGGGTCAGGCCGAGGCGCTTGGCCATGGTGGGGTCGGCGCCATAGGTGAGGTCGCCGACGCAGGGGTGGCGGTGGGCGGACATGTGGACCCGGATCTGGTGGGTGCGCCCGGTCTCCAGCTTGATGTCGAGGAGGCTGGCGGCCCGGTACGCCTCGATGAGGTCGTAGTGCGTGACCGAGGGCTTGCCGTCGGCGACGACCGCCCACTTGTAGTCGTGGTTCGGGTGGCGGCCGATGGGGGCGTCGATGGTGCCGCTCATCGGGTCCGGGTGGCCCTGGACCAGCGCGTTGTACTTCTTCTCCACGACCCGGTCGCGGAACTGGGCCTTCAGCAGGGTGTAGGCGCGCTCGGACTTGGCGACGACCATCAGCCCGGAGGTGCCGACGTCGAGGCGGTGGACGATGCCCTGGCGCTCGGCCGCGCCGGAGGTCGAGATCCGGTATCCGGCCGCGGCGAGGCCGCCGATGACGGTGGTGCCGGTCCAGCCGGGGCTGGGGTGGGCGGCGACGCCGACGGGCTTGACGATCACCACGATGTCGTCGTCGTCGTGGACGATCTCCATGCCCTCGACGGGCTCGGCGACGACCTGCACGGGCGCGGGCGCCTGCGGCATCTCCACTTCGAGCCAGGCACCGCCGTGCACCCGCTCGGACTTCCCGACCACCGAGCCGTCCACCTGCACCTTGCCTGCGGCGGCCAGGTCGGCGGCCTTGGTGCGGGAGAAGCCGAACATCCGGGAGATGGCGGCGTCGACGCGCTCGCCCTCCAGGCCATCGGGGACGGGCAGGGTTCGGACCTCGGGTTGCGTACTCACCAGTCGAGTATGCCTTGCGTCCCTCAGTCCTTGTGCACGGTGCCGTCGGGGTCCAGGCCCTTGAAGGAGAGGAACACGATCAGGATGCCGCCGCAGACGATCGCGGAGTCGGCCAGGTTGAAGACGGCGAAGTGGGCGGGGGCGATGAAGTCGACCACCGCGCCCTCGAAGACGCCCGGCGCGCGGAAGATGCGGTCGGTGAGGTTCCCGAGGGCCCCGCCGAGCAGCAGGCCGAGCGCGATGGCCCACGGGAGGCTGTACAGCTTGCGCGCGAGCCGCGCGATCACCACGATGACGGTCGCCGCGATGATCGTGAAGATGATCGTGAACGCCTCGCCGAAGCCGAACGCGGCGCCCGAGTTGCGCAGGGCGTCGAGCTTCAGCCAGTCGCCGATGAGCTCGACCGGCTCCTGGTGCTCCAGCTTCGCCACGACGAGCATCTTGCTGCCGAGGTCGAGCAGGTACGCGACGACGGCGACGCAGAACAGCAGGATGACCCGGCGCCGACGGGTGGCCGGGGAACGGTCGACATCCGCGTCCGCGTCCGTCGCGGTGGCCCCGGTGTCCTGGGCGTCCGGCACACCCGGCTCCGGGGAAGCGGACGAGCCGTCCGGCCCGTTCTCCCCGCTTCCCTCAGCCCCGGTGATGTCCGGCGTACCGATGATGCGCTCCGCCTCTGCCACGTGAGTCCCTCAACCTAGTTCCCGACTGAGGACGAGGGTACGGCACGCCCGTGCGAATCAGCCTCGTCGCTCCTGCTTCTGCTTGTCCTCGACGCACAGCGTGGCCCGGGGGAACGCCTGCATCCGCGCCTTGCCGATCGGCTTGCCGCAGACCTCGCACAGCCCGTACGTGCCGGCTTCCAGCCGGGCCAGGGCGCGCTCGGTCTGGTCCAGCATCTCCTGGGCGTTGGCGGCGAGCTGCATCTCGTGCTCGCGGGTGATGTTCTTGGTGCCGGTGTCGGCCTCGTCGTCGCCCGCCCCGTCGCCGGAGTCCCGCATGAGCCCGGCCAGCGCGAGGCCGGACGCCTCCAGCTCGTTGCGGAGCCGGGTGGCCTCGCCGGTCAGCCCGTCCCGCGCGGAGGCGACCTCCTCCGGGGTCCAGGGGTCCTCGCCCGGCCGTACGGCCAGGTCTCCCGGCGCCGTGGCGACCCGGGCGGGCGGCACGGGTGCCCCGTCCTCGCCCGCGGTCCGGGTACCGGCCGCGCTCTTCTTGGCTACCACCGTGTGGGCTCCCGTCTGATCGGCGGCCTCGGCCGCCCCCGTGGTCGCCGAGGCCGCGGTGGCCCCGGTCTTCTTGGGCGTGGTCTTCTTCGACGCGGTCTTCCGGGCCGCCGCCTTCTTGGCGGAGGTCTTCTCGCCGGGCGACTTCTTCTCCACCATGGCCGCGGCCCCTTCACACACCGTGATCTTGCTCGCGTGTCGTGCTGGGACGATAAGTCGACCCCGGTCCCGCGGCAACGGGGCACGCCGCCGCATCCCGCCTCCCCGTGTCCGGATCACCGTGTGCCTGCATCCGTTGTGCCCAGCTCCCCGCCGGGTAATCCGGCTTTCCGCCGCGCGCCGGGCCGCGCTCCGGCCGCGTACGCCGCGTATGGCCATTCGGGTCACGCCCGGCCCCTCCGTAAACCGGTCGGACGCCGTGCCCCGGGGCCCGTACACTGGCCTCAGCGAGAGGCGTGGATGGGACGAGTAGCGTCGTACGCAGCCAGCAGCGACCCGGGGACGGTGGGAGCCCGGGGGCGAGCGCGTCGTGAAGATCACCCCGGAGCCGCCGGAAGAACGCCCCGAGGGGCCAGTAGAACCGGCATCGCACCCCAATGAGGGGGCCCGGGGCGCACGCCCGGGGCCAAGGAGGGTGGTACCGCGGGGACCGACTCGGTTCTCGTCCCTCCGACGGAAGTGGAAGACGTCCGCCGGAGGAAGCCCGCACATGACATCGCCGCAGTACCGCCAGGTACCCGCCCAGGTCGACCTGCCCGCCCTTGAGCACGCCGTGCTCGACTTCTGGCGCGAGAACAAGGTCTTCGACAAGAGCCTCGACCAGTCCGAGGGCCGCCCCGAGTGGGTGTTCTACGAGGGCCCGCCCACCGCCAACGGCATGCCCGGCGCCCACCACATCGAGGCCCGCGTCTTCAAGGACGTCTTCCCCCGCTTCCGGACCATGCAGGGCTACCACGTGGGCCGCAAGGCCGGCTGGGACTGCCACGGTCTGCCGGTCGAGCTTGCGGTCGAGAAGGAGCTGGGCTTCAACGGCAAGAAGGACATCGAGGCGTACGGCATCGCCGAGTTCAACGCCAAGTGCCGCGAGTCCGTGACCCGGCACACCGACGCCTTCGCCGAGCTGACGACCCGTATGGGCTACTGGGTCGACCTGGACGACGCGTACCGGACGATGGACCCCGAGTACGTCGAGTCCGTGTGGTGGTCGCTGAAGGAGATCTTCAACAAGGGCCTGCTGGTCCAGGACCACCGCGTCGCCCCCTGGTGCCCGCGCTGCGGCACCGGCCTGTCCGACCACGAGCTGGCGCAGGGCTACGAGACGGTGGTCGACCCCTCGGTCTTCGTGCGCTTCCCGCTCACCTCGGGCCCGCTGGCCGGCGAGGCGGCGCTCCTGGTCTGGACGACGACCCCGTGGACCCTGGTCTCCAACACCGCCGTCGCCGCACACCCGGACGTCACCTACGTCGTCGCGACGAACGGCGAGGAGAAGCTCGTCGTCGCCCGGCCGCTGGTCGAGAAGGCGCTCGGCGAGGGCTGGGAGCTCACCGGCCAGTCGTTCACGGGCCGCGAGATGGAGCGCTGGACGTACGAGCGTCCGTTCGCCCTGGTCGACTTCCCGGCCGAGGCGCACTACGTCGTCAACGCCGAGTACGTGACGACCGAGGACGGTACGGGTCTGGTCCACCAGTCCCCCGCCTTCGGCGCCGACGACCTCCTGGTCTGCAAGGCGTACGGGCTGCCGGTGGTCAACCCGGTCCGCCCCGACGGCACCTTCGAGGAGGACCTGCCGCTGGTCGGCGGGGTCTTCTTCAAGAAGGCGGACGAGGCGCTGACCGAGGACCTGAAGGACCGCGGCCTGCTCTTCCGCCACGTCCCGTACGAGCACAGCTACCCGCACTGCTGGCGCTGCCACACCGCGCTGCTGTACTACGCGCAGCCGTCCTGGTACATCCGCACCACGGCGGTCAAGGAGCGGCTGCTCCAGGAGAACGAGAAGACCAACTGGTTCCCGGACTCCGTCAAGCACGGCCGCTTCGGCGACTGGCTCACCAACAACGTCGACTGGGCGCTGTCCCGCAACCGCTACTGGGGCACCCCGCTGCCGATCTGGCGCTGCGAGGAGGGCCACCTCACCTGTGTCGGCTCGCGCGCCGAGCTGGGCGAGCTCTCCGGCACGGACCTCTCGGACCTGGACCCGCACCGCCCGTTCATCGACGACGTCACCTTCGCCTGTACGCACGAGGGCTGCGGCCTGGAGGCGCGCCGCGTCCCGGAGGTCATCGACGCCTGGTACGACTCGGGCTCGATGCCGTTCGCGCAGTGGGGCTACCCGTACAAGAACAAGGAGATCTTCGAGAGCCGCTACCCGGCGCAGTTCATCTCGGAGGCCATCGACCAGACCCGCGGCTGGTTCTACACGCTGATGGCGGTCGGCACGCTCGTCTTCGACAAGTCGAGTTACGAGAACGTCGTCTGCCTGGGCCACATCCTCGCCGAGGACGGCCGGAAGATGTCCAAGCACCTGGGCAACATCCTCCAGCCGATCCCGCTCATGGACCAGCACGGCGCGGACGCGGTGCGCTGGTTCATGGCCGCGGGCGGCTCCCCCTGGGCGGCCCGGCGCGTGGGCCACGGCACGATCCAGGAGGTCGTCCGCAAGACGCTCCTCACGTACTGGAACACGGTGGCCTTCCAGGCGCTGTACGCCCGTACGTCGGACTGGGCGCCCTCGGCCGCGGACCCGGCGCCCGCCGACCGCACCGTCCTGGACCGCTGGCTGCTCGGCGAGCTGAACACCCTGGTGGACCAGGTCACGCAGGCGCTGGAGGGCTACGACACGCAGCGGGCCGGCAAGCTGCTGTCCGCATTCGTGGACGACCTGTCCAACTGGTACGTGCGCCGCTCCCGGCGCCGCTTCTGGCAGGGCGACAAGGCGGCGCTGCGCACGCTGCACGAGGTGGTGGAGACCGTCACGCGGCTGATGGCGCCGCTGACCCCGTTCATCACCGAGCGGGTCTGGCAGGACCTGGTCGTGCCGGTCGCCCCGGACGCGCCGGAGTCCGTCCACCTGTCGTCCTGGCCGAAGGCGGACCCGGCGGCGGTCGACCCCGCGCTCTCGGCGCAGATGGCGCTGGTCCGGCGCCTGGTCGAGCTGGGCCGGGCCACGCGTGCGGAGTCGGGCGTCAAGACCCGTCAGCCGCTGTCCCGGGCGCTGGTCGCGGCCTCGGGCTTCGAGGCCCTGTCCGCGGAACTGCGCGCCCAGATCACGGAGGAGCTGAACGTCTCCTCGCTCGCCTCCCTCTCCGAGGTGGGCGGCTCGCTGGTCGACACCACGGCCAAGGCGAACTTCCGGGCGCTCGGCAAGCGCTTCGGCAAGGGCGTCCAGGCGGTGGCCAAGGCGGTCGCGAACGCGGACGCGGCAGCCCTGTCGCTGGCCCTGCGCGAGGGCACGGCGTCGGTGGAGGTGGACGGCGAGACGGTCACCCTCGCACCGGACGAGGTGATCATCACGGAGACCCCGCGCGAGGGCTGGTCCGTCGCCTCGGACTCGGGCGCGACGGTGGCCCTGGACCTGGAGATCACCCCGGAGCTGCGGCGCGCGGGCCTGGCCCGTGACGCGATCCGCCTGATCCAGGAGGCCCGCAAGAACAGCGGCCTGGACGTCGCGGACCGCATCGCCGTCCGCTGGACCTCCACGTCCCCCGCGACGACGGAGGCCCTCACCGAGCACGCGGCGCTGATCGCGGACGAGGTCCTGGCCCTGGACTACGCGGAGGGCGAGGCGGACGACGCGTACGGCACCGCCTTCGAGGACGAGGGCCTGTCCCTGACGTTCCGCCTCCGCAAGGC
This sequence comes from Streptomyces sp. NPDC041814, assembly GCF_055590565.1. NCBI lineage: Bacteria > Bacillati > Actinomycetota > Actinomycetes > Kitasatosporales > Streptomycetaceae > Streptomyces > Streptomyces sp. NPDC041814. The sequence continues at coordinate 320,937 of NZ_JBVJAM010000001.1, forward strand.
GTAGCGAACCCTCGCGTCTCAATCGCCGGAGGGGCTGGAAAACCCAGCCTCGCCGGCGTTTGAGGCGCGGGGTCCGGGGCGGGAGCCCCGGTTTCGGGAAGGGGCGGGCAGGGGCCAGCCGCGCGCAGCGCCCCCACCCTCGTACACAAAAGGGCCGGGCCCCGGGGAAACCCCGGGGCCCGGCCCTTTTGCCTGCCGACGGCTACGCGCTCACCGCGCGAAAGCCCGTCAGTTGTCGTCCTCGTCGATCAGGAACCCACGCATCGGCGACGGCGCCTGCTGCATCGGCTGCGGCGCCTGCGGCCGCACCGGTGCCATCGGCTGCGTCATGGCCGGCGACATCTGCTGCTGACCGCCGTACGACGGGCCACCGCCCATGGGAGGGTTTCCGCCGCCCATCGGCTGGCCACCGTGGTTGCCGCCCATCGTGTGCCCCATGGCACCCGCACCGGCCGGAGCCAGCGAGGGCGACGGCGGCAGCGACGCGGCGGCCGGGGTGCGCGGCGGAGCCAGCGAGTCGTCCGCCTGGGTCTCCAGCTGACGCAGCTGGCTCTCCAGGTAGGACTTCAGACGCGTCCGGTACTCACGCTCGAAGCCCCGCAGGTCCTCGACCTTGCGCTCCAGCGTCGCGCGGGCCGACTCCAGCGAGCCCATCGCCACGCGGTGCTTCTCCTGCGCGTCCCGCTCCAGCGCGTCCGCCTTGGCGCGGGCGTCCCGCTCCAGGCCCTCGGCGCGGCTGCGCGCCTCGCCGACGATCTTGTTGGCCTCGGAACGGGCCTCCGCGATCGCCTGGTCGGCGGTCTGCTGGGCCAGGGACAGGACACGGGCGGCGCTGTCGCCACCGGGGCCCTGCTGCTGCATCTGCGGCGGGGGCTGCATCTGCTGCATCTGCTGCTGCGGGTTGTGACCGCCCATGGGACCGCCCATCGGGCCGCCCATGGGACCACCCTGCATCGGGCCGGGGCCGTGGGGGCCCTGCGGACCGGGGCCGTGCGGGCCCTGGGGGCCGTGACCGCTGGGACCGGCGGGCAGCTGCGGAGCACCACCGGGCAGCTGGGGGGGACCCATCTGCGGGGGCTGCTGCTGGACCGGCGGGCCCGATATGGCGGCGGGCACCGGGGCACCCGGCCGGTCCTGCTGCTCAGGCGGCTTACGCATGCCCTGCTGCTGGTTCTGCGCGGCGGCACGCGTGGCGGCGGCCAGCTTGGCGCGCAGGTCCTCGTTCTCACGGAGCAGGCGGGTCAGCTCCGACTCGACCTCGTCGAGGAAGGCATCGACCTCGTCCTCGTCGTAGCCCTCTCGGAGGCGGACCGTCGTGAACTGCTTGTTCCGCACATCCTCGGGAGTCAGCGGCATCTCTTCTTCACCTCTACGTAGTCGTCGGCAGTCGGCAAGACCGTATCGCTCACAGCCTGACCACGATGCTGATCAGGATGGAAACGATGATCATCAGAACGAAGAAGGACAGGTCGAGTGCCACGCCCCCGAGACGCAGCGGCGGGATGAACCGCCGCAGGAGCTTGAGCGGTGGATCGGTGACCGTGTAGGTCGTCTCCAGGACGACCACCATCGGCTTGCCCGGCTGCCATGAACGTGCGAACTGGAAGACGTAGTCCATGACCAGCCGGAAGATCAGCACGATGAGGAAACACATCAACGCGATGTAGACAACACTTTGTGCGACGCCCATCTCTCGCGCTTCCCTCTCCCCTGGCTCTCGTAGCACCGGCCTCTCGGCCGGGTTGTTCCCGGTGTCGTGTTCTCAGCTCTGGTTGAAGAATCCGCCCTCTGCGATGCGGGCCTTGTCCTCCGCCGTGACATCGACGTTAGCAGGCGACAACAGGAACACCTTCTGTGTCACTCGCTCAATGCTGCCATGGAGACCGAAGACGAGTCCCGCGGCAAAGTCGACAAGTCGCTTTGCGTCCGTATCGTCCATCTCCGTGAGATTCATGATCACCGGAGTGCCCTCACGGAAGTGTTCCCCGATGGTACGGGCCTCGTTGTACGTCCTGGGGTGCAGCGTCGTGATCCGGTAGGGCTCGCGCTCGGACACGACCTTGGGCATGATCACCGGTGCGTTCTTCTCCATGTTCGGACGTTCAGGTGTGATGGATGCCACGGGTGCGATCCGGGCGGGTCGCTCGCGCTCCGCCGGGATCTGGACCGGCTCCCGCTGCGCCGGCGGCTGGACCGCGCGTACCGGCTCGTCGCGCTCCCGGTCCCGCTCCACCTGATGCGCGGGCTGGTGCCGGCGCCGGTCGCGCTCGGGCTCCGGCTCGGGTTCGAATTCGTCGTCGGGGTCGAACCCCGGGCCGTCGTACCCATCGTCCTCCACGAGGCCGAGGTAGACCGCCATCTTGCGCATCGCGCCGGCCATGCTCTGAGTCCTCCGCTCTGTGGTGGATCGGCATCTGTCACCAAGTGCCCGCGATCCACTCCGGCCTACCCGCCCTGGGCGGTAATGACCATATTTTCTGCTGTGGTCCGACTTGCTTGGCGACGTTACCCGAGCCCGGGTCGGACTCCGAGTACCGCAGTACCGACGCGCACATGTGTCGCTCCGGCCGCGATCGCGTCCTCGAGGTCCGCACTCATCCCTGCGGAGACCATGTTCGCAGCCGGATGGTTCCCGCGCAGCCGGGATGAGAATTCCATCAGCCGGTCGAACGCGGCCCGTTGCCGCCCGGCGAAGGGGCCGGCGAGCGGCGCGACGGTCATCAGTCCGTCCAGCCGGAGCCCGGGCGCGGCGGCGATCGCGTCCGCCAACTCCTCGATCCCGTCGGGCGCGACGCCCCCGCGGGCTCCCCGCTCGCCGCTCTCCGCGTCGAGGGCGACCTGGATGAGGCAGCCGAGTTCGCGCTCGCGGCGCTCGGCCGCGGTCGAGAGGGCCGTCACCAGCTTCGTACGGTCCACGGACTGCACGACATCGGCATAACCGGCCACGGAACGGACCTTATTGGTCTGCAACTGACCGACAAAGTGCCAGGAGAGGGACAGATCCGCACACTCGGCGGCCTTCGGGGCGGCGTCCTGGTCGCGGTTCTCCGCGACCTGACGCACACCGAGTCCGTGCAGAATCCGCACATCGCTCGCGGGGTAGGTCTTGGTGACCACCAGCAGGGTCACCTCCTCCCGCTTGCGGCCGGCCGCGACGCAGGCCGAAGCGATCCGTTCCTCCACCCGCGCCAGATTCGCGGCGAGTTGTTCCTTGCGTTCCGTCATGCCCTATCAGTCCAGCCAGACATATCCGGCGAGCCGCCCCGTGGTGCGGTCGCGTCGGTACGAGAAGTGGTCGCCCGATTCCAGGGTGCAGAAGGGCGACGCCTGCCGGTCGGTGACGCCGAGCTCAGCCAGCTGGGCGTGCACCCCGCCGGTGACGTCCACCGCGGGAGTGCCCCAGCTGGTCTCGGACCAGGTGCCCGGCACGCTCGCGGCGACCTCGTCCCGCATCGCGGCCGGCACCTCGTAGCACCGCCCGCAGACGGCGGGCCCGGTCCGGGCGGTGATCCGGGAGACCTCCGCGCCCAGCCGGACCATGGCCTCGACCGCGGCCGGCACGACCCCGGCGACCAGCCCCGGCCGCCCGGCGTGCGCCGCGGCGACGACACCGGCCTCCGGGTCGGCGAGCAGGACGGGCGTGCAGTCGGCGGTCAGCACGGCGAGCGCCAGTCCGCGCCGCGCGGTGACCACCGCGTCCACGGCGGGGATCTCCGCCGCTTCGCCCCAGGGTCCGTCGACCACGGCCACGTCCCGGCCGTGCACCTGGTTCATCCAGACGACACGGGCCGGATCGAGCCCCCGGGCGCGCGCGGCCCGCTCGCGGTTCGCGAGAACGGCGGCGGGGTCGTCGCCGACCGCGCCGCCGAGATTGAGCTCCGCGTACGGGGCGGCGCTCACTCCGCCCCACCTGTCGGTGAAGGAGAAGTGAGCGCCGCCCCGCGAGTAGACAGAGTCCGTCGGGCTCACAGTGTGATGCGGACCTATCACTTCAAGAAGTCCGGTACGTCCAGCTCTTCGGCCTGGGAGTCCGAGTAGGGACGGGCCGGCGGGACGTGCGGCGGCGAGACGACCGGCGGAAGGTGGGTCTCACCCGACACCGGAACCGGCTCGGCCTGCACCGGCTCCTCGCGCGGCGGCACCGAACCGAGCCCGCCGGACTGGCGCACCGGCTCGGGCGCGGACCGGACCGGCGTCGGAGCCGGCTCCTCGCGCTTGGCGCTGTTGGCGCCGAGGACGTTCTCGCGCCGGGCCGGCGGCTGACCGCCGTCGAAGCCCGCCGCGATGACGGTGACCCGCACCTCGTCGCCGAGGGCGTCGTCGATGACCGCGCCGAAGATGATGTTCGCCTCCGGGTGGGCCGCCTCGCTCACCAGCTGGGCGGCCTCGTTGATCTCGAAGAGACCGAGGTCGCTGCCGCCGGAGATGGAGAGCAGGACACCGCGGGCGCCGTCGATGGACGCCTCCAGGAGCGGCGAGGAGATCGCCATCTCCGCGGCGGCCACCGCGCGGTCGTCGCCGCGGGCGGAGCCGATGCCCATGAGCGCGGAACCGGCCTCGGACATGACCGACTTGACGTCGGCGAAGTCGAGGTTGATCAGGCCCGGCGTGGTGATGAGGTCGGTGATGCCCTGGACACCCGAGAGCAGGACCTGGTCGGCCGACTTGAACGCGTCGAGCACGCTGACCTGGCGGTCCGAGATGGACAGCAGCCGGTCGTTGGGAATGACGATGAGGGTGTCGACCTCTTCGCGGAGTTCGGCGATGCCGTCCTCCGCCTGATTGGCGCGGCGCCGGCCCTCGAAGGTGAACGGGCGGGTGACCACACCGATCGTCAGGGCGCCGAGCGAGCGCGCGATGTTGGCGACGACGGGTGCGCCACCGGTGCCGGTGCCGCCGCCTTCGCCTGCGGTGACGAAGACCATGTCGGCCCCCTTGAGGACCTCCTCGATCTCCTCACGGTGGTCCTCTGCCGCCTTACGACCGACGGCCGGGTTCGCCCCGGCGCCGAGGCCGCGGGTGAGTTCGCGGCCGACGTCGAGCTTGACGTCGGCGTCGCTCATCAACAGGGCTTGCGCATCCGTGTTGATCGCGATGAACTCGACGCCCTTGAGACCGACCTCGATCATTCGGTTGATGGCATTGACACCACCGCCGCCGACACCGATGACCTTGATGACTGCGAGGTAGTTCTGCGGTGCTGCCACGTCGAAGGCCTCTCGCCTCGAGTTACGTGTCGTCGCTTCGCGGTGATCCCGCCGCGACGACGGATGCCGATTGGGACGGTCCGAACGCCGACCCAAACCCTAACGTTCAAGTTTAGGGTTACCAGTGTGTCTGCTTCATGGACTCTTCCGAACAGGACACTAAGTCGACAAGTGGCGCACGTTCAACGAACACGCCGAACCTCCCGTTTTTCTTTTCACCCTATGTGATCACCCGTAGCGCTGACCAACCAGGGTGCTGGCCAGGCCAAATGTGCGTCAACCACCCGACACCGCAGGGGCGGTGGGGGCACTCACGTCGAAGTGTCCCGCTTTGGGTGCGGCCTTCATGAGAGCGGTGAGGACTTTCGCCTTCACCCCGCCCGCTCCGCCGCTTCCCCACATCACCGTGCGATCCCCCGTGAGTTCCAGGGAGATGGCGTCGTACGAGTCGACCCGGACGACCCGGGTGTCCTCGGCGACTCCGTCCGGGAGATCACCCGCGACCCGGACCGCTTCCCGCACCAGCCGGTCACTGCCGAAGCGGCGCAGGCTCGCGGAACGACCCTCGGCCACTTCCAGCAGAGGCACGCGCCCGGGAGACTTGTCCACCGTCGCGAAGCGCACGCCCTTGCCGTCCACTTCGATGAACTTTCTGCCCTTTTTCACCAACAGGACCGGCTTTCGTTCGGTCACTTTAAGTCCGATGCCGTGCGGCCATGACCGAACGACATCCACCTTGTCGATACGAGGCAACTTCTGGCGCAACCTCTTCTCGATGGCGGCGGTGTCCACGGAGACGAGCGGGGCGCCCATCGGGACCTCCGCGGCACTTTCCACCTCGGCCGGCGTCAGCACCCGGACTCCGGTGATCCTGACCTGTTCGACCCGCAGCCAGGAGGAGCCGTACAGCGCCCAGACGACGCCGGAGCCGAGCAGCAGCACGGCCCCGGCGATCAGGAGCAGCAGTCGGCGCCGGGAGACGCGGCGCCCCTCGGGGCGTGGGCCCGGCGGCCGGTCCGGGGCGTCCTCCTGCTTCCCTGCACCGCGCTGGGCGGTCGTCGGTCCGGCCACGCTCGCTCCTTATGCCGGGTCCGGGGGCCATCACCCCCGGTCCCGTCCGCCTCACGCGTTACGGCGTGCGGCAATCGCCTCGTACACCATGCCGACCAGCAGATCGTCGGCGTCCCGGCGGCCGAACTCGGCGGCGGACCGGGACATTTCATACAACCGGTGCGGATCGGACAGCACCGGGAGGACGTTGCCCTGCACCCACTCGGGGGTGAGCGCGGCGTCGTCCACCAGCAGACCCCCGCCCGCGTTCACCACCGGCTGGGCGTTGAGCCGCTGTTCACCGTTGCCGATGGGCAACGGGACGTAGGCGGCGGGCAGTCCGACGGCGGAGAGTTCGGCGACGGTCATCGCGCCCGCGCGGCAGAGCATCATGTCGGCCGCGGCGTACGCGAGATCCATCCGGTCCACGTACGGTACCGGGATATAGGGGGGCATCCCGGGCATGTTGTCCACGCGCGGCAATTCGTTCTTCGGCCCGACCACGTGCAGGATCTGGATACCGGAGCGCTGGAGCAGCGGAGCGACGCGCTGCACCACCTCGTTGAGGTGGCGGGCGCCCTGCGAGCCGCCGGAGACCAGCAGCGTCGGCAGGTTGGGGTCGAGGCCGAAGGCCGCGCGCGCCTCGGGCCGGGCGCGGGCCCGGTCGAGGGTGGCGATGGTGCGGCGGAGCGGGATGCCGATGTAGCGGGCACCGCGCAGCTTGCTGTCGGGCGTGGAGACGGCGACACCGTGCGCGTACCGCGAGCCGATCTTGTTGGCCAGGCCGGGGCGGGCGTTGGCCTCGTGGACCACGATCGGGACGCCCGCGCGTTTGGCGGCGAGATAGCCCGGCAGGGCCACGTAACCACCGAAGCCGACCACGCAGTCGGCCCGGGTGCGTTCCAGGATCTGCTCGGCGGCCTTGATGGTGCCGCGCAGCCGGCCCGGGACGGTGATGAGTTCGGGGGTGGGTTTGCGCGGCAGCGGTACGGCCGGGATCAGCGCCAGTTCGTACCCCCGCTCGGGTACGAGTCTGGTTTCGAGTCCGCGCTCCGTGCCGAGAGCGGTGATCCCCACGCTCGGGTCCTGCCTGCGCAGGGCGTCCGCGAGGGCAAGCGCGGGCTCGATGTGGCCGGCGGTCCCCCCGCCGGCGAGTACGACATGCACCGAATTTCACCGCTCTCCGGACGGCCGCTTCTTGACGCGCCGTCTCATCGTCTTCCATCTCACCCCGGGCCTCCGCACGGCCAGGGCCGCCTTCGCGGCGGGCTCGTCCCGCGCGAACGCGATCAGCAGCCCGACGGCGAACATGGTCGGCAGCAGGGCCGACCCCCCGTAGGAGAACAGCGGGAGCGGGACACCGGCGATCGGCAGCAGGCCGAGCACCGCACCGATGTTGATCACGGCCTGCGCCGTGATCCAGGTGGTCACACCTCCCGCTGCGTACCTCACGAAGGGGTCCTCCGTGCGTCCGGCCACGCGGATACCCGCATAGCCTAGAGCCGCGAAGAGGGCGAGCACCGACAGCGTCCCCGCCAGCCCCAGTTCCTCCCCGGTGATGGCGAAGATGAAGTCGGTGTGCGGTTCGGGAAGTTGGCCCCATTTTTCCACACTCGCACCGAGGCCGGAACCGAACCATCCGCCTGACGCCAGAGCATAGATGCCGTGCACGGCCTGCCAGCAGGAGCCTCCGGGCCCCGGCTCGCTCGCCCCCATGCAGTCCAGCCTGGACATCCGGTTCGGGTTGGTCTTGATGAGCAGGAAGCCGATGAGGCCGGCGATGGCCAGCACTCCCGCGAAGAGCCGGGTGGGCGCCCCGGCCAGCCAGAGCAGGCCGAACAGGATGGCCGTGAGAATGATCGCAGTGCCCATGTCGCCGCCGAGCATGATGAGCCCGAGCAGCATGAAGGCGACCGGCACCAGCGGCACCAGCATGTGCTTCCACTGGGTCAGCAGCCGCTTGTCCTGTTTGCGGGCGAGCAGGTCGGCCCCCCACAGCACGAGCGCCAGCTTGCCGAACTCACTGGGCTGGAGCTGGAAGGGCCCGCCCAGATAGAGCCAGTTGCGGTTGCCGTTGACCGACATCCCTATCCCCGGCACCTGGACCAGGACCATCAGGAAGACGGCGCCCATGAGCAGCGGGTAGGACAGTGCGCGGTGCAGCTTCACCGGCATCCGGGCGGCGGCCGCCATCAGCCCGGCCCCGATCACGGCCGCCAGGAACTGCTTGCGGAAGAAGTAGGTGCCGGGCTTGCCGAGCTCCAGCGCCTTGATCATCGAGGCGGAGTAGACCATCACCAGGCCGAGCACGGTGATCAGCAGTCCGGCGCCCAGGATCACGTAGTACGCCGTCAGCGGCCGGTCCCAGGCCCGCCGTGCCCGTTCGTAGAGCCGACGTGCTCCGCCGCCGCGCGGGCTGCTGGGGCTGCCGGTGCTCCGGGCCCGCACCGCCGCGGGCCGCCGGGCCTTGGCAGCGGGCCTTACCCGCACGCTCTCTTCGGCCGGCATGTCCCTGTCCCCTCCACTGCTCGTGCCCGGGGCGCGGCGGCCGGGCCCGTCAGACGCTCTCGGCGGCGCGTGCGCGGACGGCGTCCGCGAATGCCTCGCCGCGCTTGTTGTAGTTGACGAACATGTCCATGGAGGCGCAGGCCGGGGCCATCAGTACGGTGTCGCCCGGCCGGGCGAGCCGCGCGGCTTCGCGGACCGCCTCGGACATCGCCCCAGTGTCGGTCCGGTCGAGGTCGACGACCGGTACCTCGGGGGCGTGTCGCGCGAGGGCTTCGCGGATCAGGGCCCGGTCCGCGCCGAGGAGTACGACGCCCCGCAGCCGCTTGGCGCAGCCGGTCACCAGCTCGTCGAAGGTGGCGCCCTTGGCCAGGCCGCCGGCGATCCAGACGATGGAGTCGTAGGCGGCGAGCGAGGCTTCGGCGGCGTGCGTGTTGGTGGCCTTGGAGTCGTCCACGTAGGCGACCCCGTCCACGTCCGCGACGTGCTCGATGCGGTGCGGGTCGGGGCGGAAGCTGCGCAGCCCGTCGCGCACGGCGGCGGGTTCGACGCCGAAGGCACGGGCCAGGGCCGCGGCGGCCAGGGCGTTGGCGATGTTGTGCGGGGCCGGCGGGTTGACGTCCGCGACCTCGGCCAGCTCCTGGGCCTGCTTCTGGCGGTTCTTCACGAACGCCCGGTCGACCAGGATGCCGTCCACCACGCCGAGCTGCGAGGGCCCGGGCGTACCCAGGGTGAAGCCGATGGCACGGCAGCCCTCCTCGACGTCCGCCTCACGCACCAGCTCCTCGGTGGCCGGGTCGGCGGCGTTGTAGACGCAGGCGACGCGGTTGCCCTCGTAGATCCGGCCCTTGTCGGCGGCGTACGCCTCCATGGAGCCGTGCCAGTCGAGGTGGTCGGGGGCCAGGTTGAGCACGGCGGCGGAGTGGGCGCGCAGCGAGGGCGCCCAGTGCAGCTGGTAGCTGGAGAGTTCGACGGCGAGTACGTCGTACGTCTCCTCGCCGAGGACGGCGTCCAGCAGGGAGACGCCGATGTTGCCGACGGCGGCGGTGCGCAGTCCGGCGGCCTCCAGGATCGAGGCGAGCATCCGTACGGTCGTGGTCTTGCCGTTGGTGCCGGTGACCGCGAGCCAGGGAGCGGGCTCCCGGCCGTCCTGGCCGCGCAGCCGCCAGGCGAGTTCGACGTCGCCCCAGACCGGGACACCCGCCTCGGCGGCCGCGGCGAACAGCGGCTTGCCGGGCTTCCAGCCGGGAGCGGTGACGATCAGCTCGGTGGACGGGGGCAGGGTGTCGCCGTCGCCGAGGCGCACGGCGATGCCCTGCGCCTCCAGCTCGGCGGCCTGGGCGCGGGAGCGCTCGTCGTCGCCGTCGTTGACCACGGTGACGACGGCGCCGAGGCCGTGCAGCACCCGGGCCGCCGGGATTCCGGAGACTCCGAGCCCGGCGACCGTGACGTGCTTGCCCTGCCAGTCCACGTTGCTCACTTCTTGGCTGCCCATCCTGCGTAGAAGAGGCCGAGTCCGACGATCACGCACATGCCCTGGATGATCCAGAAGCGGACCACGACAAGGACTTCGGACCACCCCTTGAGTTCGAAGTGGTGCTGGAGCGGGGCCATGCGGAAGACGCGCTTGCCGGTCATCTTGAACGAGCCGACCTGGATGACGACGGACATCGTGATCATCACGAAGAGGCCGCCGAGGACCGCCATCAGGAATTCGGTGCGGGAGCAGATCGCGAGACCGGCGAGCGCACCGCCGAGGGCGAGCGAGCCGGTGTCCCCCATGAAGATCTTGGCCGGCGAGGTGTTCCACCACAGGAAGCCGAAGCAGGAGCCCATCAGCGCGGAGGCCACGACCGCGAGGTCGAGCGGGTCCCGCACTTCGAAACAGGCACTCGGGTTCGTAAGGGTGCCGGCGTTGGCGCAGGACTCCTGGAACTGCCAGAGCCCGATGAAGGTGTACGCGCCGAAGACCATCACCGACGCGCCGGTGGCCAGGCCGTCCAGACCGTCCGTCAGGTTCACGCCGTTGGACATGGCGAGGATCATGAACAGCGCCCAGACGACGAAGAGCACCGGGCCGATCGACCAGCCGAAGTCCTCGACGAACGAGAGCTTGTCGGAGGCCGGGGTGTTGCCGCGGGCGTCGGCGAACTGGAGCGAGAGCACCGCGAAGGCGATCCCGACTATCAGCTGGCCGGCCATCTTCGCCTTGGCGCGCAGACCGAGCGAGCGCTGCTTGACGATCTTGATGTAGTCGTCGAGGAAGCCGACGAGTCCCATGCCGGCCATCAGGAAGAGGACCAGCACACCGGAGAAGCGCATCTCCTCGCCGGTGATCACCTTCGCCAGGAAGTACGCGATGAGCGTCGCCAGGATGAAGGCGATGCCGCCCATCGTGGGCGTGCCCTTCTTGGACCCGTGGGTACGCGGGCCGTCGTCGCGGATGAACTGCCCGTATCCCTTGCGGGCCAGGAGCTTGATCAGCAGCGGCGTGCCGACCAGGGTCAGGAAGAGCCCGATGGCTCCCGCGAAGAGGATCTGCCTCATCGGCCCGCGACCTCGCCCTCGGTCGCGTTCTCCAGCAGCGCTGTGACGACCTGCTCAAGGCCGACCGACCGGGACGCCTTCACCAGCACCACGTCTCCCGGGCGCAGTTCCCTGCGCAACAGGTCGACGGCAGCCTGTGCGTCGGACACGTGCACCGACTCCTCACCCCACGAACCCTCGTTGTATGCGCCCAGTTGCAGCCAGGAGGCTTCTCTGCCCCCGACCGCGACGAGCTTGCTGACGTTGAGCCGGACGGCGAGCCGTCCGACCGCGTCGTGCTCGGCGAGCGAGGCGTCGCCGAGCTCGGCCATCAGACCGAGCACCGCCCACGTACGACGCCCCTTCCCCATGGCGGCCAGCGCGCGGAGCGCTGCCTTCATGGATTCGGGGTTGGCGTTGTAGGCGTCATTGACGAACGTCACGCCGTCCGGACGCTCGGTGACCTCCATGCGCCAGCGGGAGAGGGTGCCCGCCTCGGAGAGCCCTTCGGCGATCTCGTCTGCGGACAGGCCCAGCTCATGGGCGACGGCGGCCGCGGCGAGCGCGTTCGACACGTGGTGCTCACCGTACAGGCGCATGGTCACCTCGCTGCACCCGGTGGGTGTGTGGAGGCGGAACGCGGGGCGTCCGTCGTCGGTGAGGTGGACGTCTTCGCCCCGTACGTCCGCATCCGCGCCCTCACCGAAGAGGACGACGCGGGCCTTGGTACGGGAGGACATGGCGCGTACGAGGGGGTCGTCGGCGTTGAGTACGGCGATGCCGTCCTCGGGGAGAGATTCGACCATCTCGCCCTTGGCCTGGGCGATCTGCTCCTTGCCGCCGAACTCGCCGATGTGCGCGCTGCCGACATTGAGCACGAGACCGATGCGCGGCGGGACGAGTCCGGTGAGGTAGCGGATGTCCCCGATGTAGCGGGCGCCCATTTCGAGGACGAGGTGCTTGGTCTCGTCGGTGGCGCGCAGGGCGGTGAGCGGCAGGCCGATCTCGTTGTTGAGGTTGCCCTCCGGATAGACGGTGGGCCCCTTGCGCTCCAGGAGTTGCGCGATGAGGTCCTTGGTGGAGGTCTTGCCCGCGGAGCCGGTGAGGGCGACGACGGTGGCGCCGAGGCGGCCCACGACGGCGCGGGAGAGCGCGCCGAGGGCGGCCACGACGTCGTCCACGACGATCGCGGGCACGCCGACGGGGCGGGTGGCCAGCACGAGGGCCGCGCCCGCCTCGACGGCGCGCTCGGCGTAGTCGTGGCCGTCGGCCCGTTCGCCGGCGAAGGCGACGAAGAGGCTGCCGGGGGTCACCTTGCGGGAGTCGATGACGACGGGCCCGCTGACGGTTGCCGACGGATCCGGTATGTCGTGCGTCTGCCCGCCGACGATTTCGGCGATCTCGGCGAGGGAAAGGGCGATCACTTGGTCATCCCTGACTGTTGTTCTCGTGGTGGGAGGCACGGGGTCCGGCGCCTTCGTGCCCCAGGGAGCGCTCGATGGCCTCGCGCAGGACGACCCGGTCGTCGAAGGGGCGGACGACGCCGTGGACGTCCTGGCCCTGCTCGTGGCCCTTGCCGGCGACGAGCACGGTGTCGCCGGGCTCGGCCCGGGCCACCGCGGCGGCGACGGCCGCGGCGCGGTCGGCGTCGACCAGGACGTCGCCGCGCTCGTGGACGGGCACCTCGGCGGCGCCCGCGAGCATGGCCGCGAGGATGCCCAGGGGGTCCTCGGAGCGGGGGTTGTCGGAGGTCAGTACGGCGGTGTCGGCGAGCCGGGCCGCCGCCGCGCCCATCGGGCCGCGCTTGGTGGTGTCGCGGTCGCCGCCGCAGCCGAGGACGATGTGCAGCCGGCCCTTGGTGACCTTGCGCAGGGACCGCAGCACGGACTCGACGGCGTCGGTCTTGTGCGCGTAGTCGACCAGGGCGAGGTAGGGCTGTCCGGCGTCGATCCGCTCCAGCCGGCCCGGCACCCCGGGCACGGTCGCGATGCCGTCCGCGGCGGTCTGCGGGTCGATGCCGGCGACGGCGAGGGCGACGATCGCGGCCAGCGTGTTGGCGACGTTGAACGGGCCGGGAAGCGGGGCCTTGGCGGTGGCCCGCTCGCCCTTGGGCCCGACGGCGGTGAAGGTCGAGCCGAGCTGGCCGACGACGACGTCCTCGGCGCGCCAGTCGGCGTCCGGGTGGCCCTCGGCGGAGAAGGTCGTGATGGGCACCGTCGCCTCGGTGACGAGCCTGCGGCCGTACTCGTCGTCGTAGTTGACGACCCCCTGCCTGCTGCGGCGCGGGGTGAAGAGCTGGGCCTTGGCCTGGAAGTAGTCCTCCATGCCGGAGTGGAACTCCATGTGCTCCGGGCTGAGGTTGTTGAAGACGGCGACGTCGAAGACGCAGCCGTCGACCCGGCCGAGGACCAGCGCGTGGCTGGAGACCTCCATGGTGACGGCGTCGGCGCCGCGTTCGCGCATGACGGCGAACAGGGCCTGGAGATCGGTGGCTTCGGGCGTGGTGCGCTCGGACTTGATGCGCTCGTCGCCGATCCGCATCTCCACCGTGCCGATGAGCCCGGTGGCGCGTCCGGCGCCGCGGAAGCCGCCCTCGACCAGGTAGGCGGTGGTGGTCTTGCCGGAGGTACCGGTGATGCCGACCTGGAGGAGGCCGGTGCCGGGGTGGCCGTAGATCTCGGCGGCGAGTTCGCCCATCCGGCCGCGCGGGTCCTCGGTGACCAGGACCGGCACGCCGGTGGCCCGGGCGCGGTCGGCGCCGGAGGGGTCGGTGAGGATGGCCGCGGCGCCGAGACCGGCCGCCTGGGTGGCGAAGTCGGCGCCGTGCAGGCGGGCGCCCGGCAGGGCCGCGTACAGGTCTCCGGGGCGTACCGCACGGGAGTCGTGGGTGATGCCGGTGACGTCGCCGGTGCCCGGCGGTTCGAGTCCGAGCCGCTCTGCCAGCGTGACCAGGGAGGTGGGCCGCAGGCGGTCCGGGCGAGGCGCTCCCGGGTAGTTCACAGGCGCGTCCTTCTGGGTCGTTCGGGACTGTTCGGCGTGGGGCACGGCGGTGAGCGTACCGGGCTCACCCCGCCTCTCGCGAAGTGAGGGGCCCGCCGAGCGGACGTTCTCGTTCCGGTTCCCGGGGTCGGGGGTGATGGTTGTCACTGGTGGTCTCCGCGCGTTCACTCGCCGGTTCCGAAGAACACCGGCAGCTTGGCCGGCGCGTGGCCGGACGGGGGTGTCTGGAGCGTCTTGAGGGCGAATTCCATGACCTGCTTGTAGATGGGCCCGCAGGTCTGGCCGCCGAAGTGGCTGCCCCTGGTGGGGTTCTGGATCGCGCAGTAGACGGTGACCTGGGGGTCGTCGGCGGGCGCGAATCCGGCGAAGGACGCGGTGTAGCCGTGGTAGCCGCCGCGCACCGGGTCGACGCGGTTGGCGGTGCCGGTCTTGCCCGCGACCCGGTAGCCGGGGATCTGGGCCTTGGTGCCGGTGCCCTCCTGGTCGGCGACCACCGATTCGAGCATGGTGGCGAGGGTCTTCGCGGTCTTCTTGCTGACCACGCGCGTCTGTTCGGGCGCCTCGGCCGGGGCGAAGCGGCCGTCCGGGCCCCTCGTGCCGCGTACGAGCGTCGGCTGGATCCGTACGCCTCCGTTGGCGATGGTCGAGTAGATCGACGCGGCCTGCATGGCGTTGAGGGAGAGGCCCTGGCCGAACGGGATCGTGTACTGCTGCGAGGTCGACCAGTCCTGCGGCTTGGCGAGGAGGCCGGGCGTCTCGCCGGGGTAGTCGAGCCCGGTGGGTGAACCGATGCCGAATTTCCGCAGGTAGGAGTACAGCACCTTGTTGGCCTCGGACTGCGTCCTGCCCAGCTGGCCGGTGGCCATGATGGTGCCGATGTTGCTGGACTTGGCGAGCACGCCGTTGAGCGTGAGCTGCCAGGTGGCGTGATCGACGTCGTCCTTGAAGAGGCGGTCGCCCCGGTGGAGCCGGTTGGGGACCGTGACGTGCGTGAGGGGCGTGGCGGCGCCTTCTTCGAGGACGGCGGCCATGGACATCACCTTGCTGGTGGAGCCGGGCTCGTAGACGTCCTGGAGGGCGGCGTTGCCGAGCGAGGCGGCGTCGGCCTGGGAGAGGTCGTTGGGGTCGAAGCCGGGGGCGTTGGCCATGGCGAGGACCTCGCCGGTGCGGGTGTTCTGCACGATGACGTAACCGCGGTCGGCCTTGGACTTCGTCACCTGTTCGGAGATGGCCTTTTGGGCCGCCCACTGGATGTCGCGGTCGATCGTCAGCTCGATGTCCGCGCCGGGGACCGCGGGAACCTCCTTGGTGCCCGCGGTGGGCACCCTGCGGCCGCCGGACTGGGCGTACTTGATGGTGCCGTCCTCGCCCGCGAGCTCCTTGTCGAGCTGGGATTCGAGGCCGCCGGCGCCCTTGCCCTCGGCGTTGACATAACCCAGTATCCCGGCGGCCAGGGTGCCGTTGGGGTAGACCCGCTTGGTGGTGGCCTCCTGGAATACGCCCGCCAGCACGTTGGCGCCGCTCCCGCCGGCCGCCTTGTCCTTGGCGGCCTTCTCGGCGAAGACGGACTTGAGGTCCTTGATCTGCTTCCAGACCTGCGGGGTCTGCCTGCGCGCCAGCACCGCGTACCGGCTCCTGGGCTTCGACAGCTTCTTGACCAGCCCGTCCGCGTCGACGCCGAGGATCGGCGCGAGCAGGGCGGCGGCCTGCTGGGGGGCGTCGGGCGCCTTGCTGTCCGCCGGCGTGAACATCTTGGGGTCGGCCGTGATGTCGTACGCGTCCACGCTGGTGGCCAGCGCGATGCCGCTGCGGTCGGTGATCTCGCCGCGCTCCGCGGCGACCGTGTAGCTCAGGTAGCGGTTCGTCTCGGCCTTCGCCGCGTACGCGTGCGCGTCGACCGCCTGGACCTGGAGCAGTCGTACGACGAACGCGATCATGACGAGCGTCAGGGCGAGGCTGACCAGCCGCAGCCGGGGCCGCGGGCTGCCCAGCCGCAGCGGCCGCCGGGAGCGGGCGCGCTGAGCGGCGGCCGGGGGCCGCCGGCGCTGCTGCGGGCGGGGGCGGCCCGATGCCGGGGAGGCGTTGCGGGGACGCGCGGGGCTGGGTACGCGACGGCGCGGCGGTTCCTTGGGGGGCACTGCGTCACCTGCCGGGGCTCGTGGAGGGCTGGGCTGCCGGTGTGCCGGAGGGCGTGGGCCCGGGCGCCGGAGTGGCGGCGGCCGTGCCGGTGGGGGTCGGCGTGGGCGTGGAGGCCGGCGTGCTCGGCGGGGGCGCGAGGACCGGGGCCGGAGCGGCCTTCGACGGGACGCCCCGGACCTTGCCGTCCCGGTCGAGGAAGGCGGGGCTGCCGCCGGGGACCATGCCGAGCTCACGGGCGCGGCGGGCCAGGGCGTCGGGCTCGAAGGAGGCGTCGACGTCGCGCTGGAGGGCCTGCTGTTCGTCGGTGAGTTCGGTGGTCCGCTTCTTCAGCTCGCTCAGCTCGAAGGAGCCCTCGTTGAGCGCGGAGTTGAGCAGCAGCAGGATGATCAGGCCGCCGCCGAGGAGCACCACGACCAGCAGGACGAACGGGGTCCGGGCCGCGGTGCTCGGCCCGGCGGGCATCAGCCGGGTGAGCCGTGCGACGCGTCCTTGCCGCTGCCCGGCCGGTTTGCTCACCGCGCCGCTCCGTCCCCGGTCCGCGCGGCCGCCCGCCGGCTCACCGCTCGTCCTCGCGGATGCGCTGGGCGCCTCGCAGCCGGGCGGGGGCGGCGCGGCGGTTCTCCGCGACCTCCTCCTCGGTGGGGAGTTCGGCGCCCCGGGTGAGGAGTTTCAGCCGGGGCTGGTAGCGCTCGGGGACGACGGGCAGGCCGGGCGGGGCGGTGTTGGCGGCGCCCGCCGCGAGGACCTGCTTCACGAGCCGGTCCTCCAGGGACTGGTACGAGAGGACCGCGATGCGCCCGCCGACGGCAAGGGCGGCGACGGCGGCCGGGATGGCCCGCTCCAGGACGGTGAGCTCCCCGTTGACCTCGATGCGCAGGGCCTGGAAGGTGCGCTTGGCGGGATTGCCCCCGGTGCGCATGGCCGCCTGCGGCAGGGCCTCGCGGATGAGCTCGACCAGCCGGGCGCTGTTGGTGAACGGCTCCTTCTCGCGCTCGCGCACGACGGCGGAGACGATGCGCTTGGCCTGCTTCTCCTCGCCGTACGCGCGCAGGATGCGCACCAGTTCGCCCGGCGGGTAGGTGTTGAGGACCTCGGCGGCGCTCACGCCGGTCGTCTGGTCCATGCGCATGTCGAGCGGTGCGTCGCGGGCGTAGGCGAAGCCCCGGTCGGACTCGTCCAGCTGCATCGAGGAGACGCCGAGGTCGAAGAGGATGCCCTGCACCTTGGGAATGCCGAGCCGGTCGAGCACCTCGGGCAGTTCGTCGTAGACGGCGTGCACCAGGGTCGCGCGGTCGCCGTAGGGGGCGAGCCGCTCACCGGAGAGCCGCAGGGCCTCCTTGTCCCGGTCGAGGGCGATCAGCCGGGCGGTGGGGAAGGCCGAGAGCAGGGCCTCGCTGTGGCCGCCGAGGCCGAGGGTGCAGTCGACGACCACGGGAGGCTGCGGGCCCGGGGCCTCCAGAGCCGGTGCCAACAGGTCCAGGCATCGCTGGAGCATCACCGGGACGTGTCGGGTCTGGCTCATGCGCCCTCTCAGGCTCAGCTCCCGGGTGGCGGGACGTACGGCCTGGTCCCCGCCCGCTCGCGAAGGGGAGGTCCGCCGGCGCCGGGGAAGGGGCGTCAGCCGACCGGCGAGCGGGAGAGGGCCGGGCCGTACGTACGCCGCGCACACGGGTAAAAGTTCGAAATGTGCAGGGTGTCGGTAACTTCCCGTCACTTTAGTCCACCCTGCCACTCGATCGATTCCCGATCAATCAACCCGGCAGCGCGTCGGCCGTGACGCGTTCACCCGCACGGGTGGCCGGAGGCGGTCTTGTGGATTACCTCACAACAAGCACTGTTGACGTTTTTTGTCCGCTTCCCTCTCGCCCGGGAGAGGGAGGTGCGGGCTAACGTCTTGAGCATGTCGACTTCCGCGCACTCCGCCGCCTCCGCCCCCACCGTCACCGACCGGCTGGTCGAGGCGAACACCCATTACGCCGCAGACTTCAAGGACCCCGGCATGGACGCCAAGCCGGTGCTCCAGGTCGCCGTGGTCGCCTGCATGGACGCCCGTCTCGACCTGCACAAGGCCCTCGGCCTCTCGCTGGGCGACTGCCACACCATCCGCAACGCCGGCGGCGTGGTCACCGACGACGTCATCCGGTCGCTGGCCATCAGTCAGCGGGCGCTGGGCACCCGCAGCATCGTCCTGATCCACCACACGGGCTGCGGCATGGAGTCGATCACGGAGGACTTCCGCCAGGAGCTGGAGCATGAGGTCGGGCAGCGGCCGTCCTGGGCCGTCGAGGCGTACACCGACGCCGACCAGGACGTGCGGCAGTCGATGCAGCGGGCTCGCACCTCGCCGTTCCTCAAGCACACCGACGACGTGCGCGGTTTTGTCTTCGACGTGACCACGGGCAAGCTGCGCGAGGTCCTGCCCGTCGCCTGACCGAGGGTCCGCATGACTCCGGACCGCCACCTTCCGGTGACGAAATCCTCACCCAATCCGACATATCGCCCCCGGTTGTCCACAGGCGAGTGACACGAAGCGGTAACGGCAACAAGAATGCGTGGGTGACACCCCGCCGGACCCCGTCCGGCGCGGTGTCCGCAATTCGGGGTGGGCGGGGCCGCACGACGGCGCCGGCCCGTGACTGGGGAATCCCCTGCTCCTGGTGAGCGTGGGGCGGGGCCGAGGAGGGCCGGGGTGACGACCTATGACGATCGAGCGAGCCTCACAGATCTGACCACCACCGTCGAACGGGTGCGCAGGTCGATGGAGGCCGTGATCGAGGGCAAACCCGAGGTCGTGCGGCTCTCTCTGACCGTGCTGCTCGCCGAGGGGCACCTCCTGATCGAGGACGTGCCGGGCGTGGGCAAGACCATGCTGGCCAAGGCGCTGGCCCGGTCCGTCGACTGCTCGGTGCGGCGCATCCAGTTCACGCCCGACCTGCTGCCCTCGGACATCACCGGTGTGTCCATATACGACCAGCAGCGCAGGGACTTCGAGTTCAAGCCCGGCGCGATCTTCGCGCAGGTCGTGATCGGCGACGAGATCAACCGCGCCTCCCCGAAGACCCAGTCGGCGCTCCTGGAGTCGATGGAGGAGCGCCAGGTCACCATCGACGGGCACACCTACGAGCTGCCCGACCCCTTCATGGTCGTGGCGACGCAGAACCCGGTGGAGATGGAGGGCACGTATCCGCTGCCCGAGGCCCAGCGCGACCGGTTCATGGCGCGGGTGTCGATCGGCTATCCCAGCGCTGAGGCCGAGCTCCGGATGCTCGACGTGCACGGCGGCCTCTCGCCTCTCGACGACCTCCAGCCCGTGGCGCACGCGCACGACATCGTGAAGCTGATCGAAGCGGTCCGCGCGGTCCACGTCGCCGAGGCCGTCCGCAGATACGCGGTCCAGCTCGTCGCGGCCACCCGCACCCACCCCGACCTCCGGCTCGGCGCATCGCCGCGCGCCACGCTGCACCTGCTGCGCGCTGCCAAGGCGTCCGCCGCGCTGGCCGGCCGGGACTACTGCCTGCCGGACGATGTGCAGGCCCTGGTCGTCCCGGTGCTCGCCCACCGGCTGCTGCCCACCGCGCAGGCCCAGCTCAACCGCCGCACCGCCGAGCAGGTGGTGCGGGAGATCCTTCATCAGACCCCGGTGCCCACGGCGTCCAGCGGTGCAGCAGCCCAGGCCCCCGCGTATCCGGCGGACCAGGCGTACGGCGGAGCGCAGCAGCCCGGCGCGCGGCGTCCGTGAGGGCCGCGTCGGAGCCCGTCGCGATGGACGGCGGCGACGACAAGGGCGGGGTGCGGGCCGCGCTCGGCGGCCTGACGACCCGTGGGCGGTCCTTCCTCGCGGCCGGGGTCGCGGCGGCGGTCTGCGCCTATGTGCTGGGCCAGGGCGACCTGCTGCGGGTCGGCCTGCTGCTCGCCGTGCTGCCCCTGGTGTCCGTGACGGTGCTCTACCGGACCCGCTACCGGGTCACGGGCACCCGCAGGCTGTCCCCCTCGCGCGTGCCGGCCGGCTCCGAGTCCCGCGTCCACCTGCGCATGGACAACGTCTCGCGGCTGCCCACGGGGCTGCTGATGCTCCAGGACCGGGTGCCGTACGTGCTCGGGCCGCGGCCCCGGTTCGTGCTGGACCGGGTGGAGGCGGGCGGGCGC
This sequence comes from Streptomyces sp. NPDC041814, assembly GCF_055590565.1. NCBI lineage: Bacteria > Bacillati > Actinomycetota > Actinomycetes > Kitasatosporales > Streptomycetaceae > Streptomyces > Streptomyces sp. NPDC041814. Next base: position 341,510 of record NZ_JBVJAM010000001.1, read on the forward strand.
CGCGAGGTGTCCTACCGGGTCCGGTCCGACCTGCGCGGGCGCTATCCGCTCGGCCCGCTGCAACTGCGGCTGAGCGACCCCTTCGGCATGTGCGAGCTGACCCGCTCGTTCAGCGCCTACGACACCCTGGTCGTGGTGCCCCGCACCGAGCCGCTGCCCCCCGTGCCGCTGGCCGGCGAGTCCTCCGGATACGGCGAGGGGCGTCAGCGGTCCCTGGCGCTGGCCGGTGAGGACGACGTGATCCCGCGCGGTTACCGCCACGGGGACGATCTGCGCCGGGTCCACTGGCGTTCCACCGCGCGCTACGGGGAGCTGATGGTGCGCCGCGAGGAGCAGCCGCAGCGCGCCCGGTGCACGGTCCTGCTGGACACCCGCCGGACCGGCTACCGGGGGGCGGGGCCGGACTCCGCGTTCGAGTGGGCCGTCTCCGGGGCCGCGTCCACGCTGGTGCACATGCTGGAGCGGGGCTTCGCGGTCCGGTTGCTGACCGACGCGGGGAGCGCGGTGCCGGGCGAGGGCGAGGGCGGTTTCGCCGGCGCGGCCCAGGCCACCGCGGACGCGGCGGGGCTGATGATGGACACCCTCGCGGAGATCGAACACTCCGACGGCGGGGGCCTCTCCCGCGCCCATGACGTCCTGCGCGGGGGCGGCGAGGGGCTGCTGATCGCCTTCCTCGGCGATCTGGACGAGGAGCAGACCGGTATGGCCGCCCGGATGCGGCAGCGCAGCGGCGGAGCCGTGGCCTTCGTCCTGGACAGTGCCGCCTGGATGAACGGCGAATCGCCCGCCACCAGGGAGGCGGCCAAGCGGCGGCTGCGGCGGCTGCGCGAGGCGGGGTGGACGGTGGTGCCGGTGGAGCCCGGCGCGCGGCTGGCCGAGCTGTGGCAGCTGGCGGGCCGGCACAGTGCGGTGTCCGGGTCCGGCGGAACGGCCGGACCCGCGGGGTTCGGGGGTTGGTCATGAGGGGGCGGTCATGAGCGGTCGGGGCAGGCTGGCGCTGGCCGCCTTCGCGGCGACGCTGATGGCGTCCTGTTCGATGCTGCCGCTGGTGGACCCGGTGAGCTGGATCGTGCAGGGGGCGTTCCTGCTGGCCGTGCAGTGCGGGGTGGGGGTGCTGGGCCGCCGGGTGCCGTTGCCCCGGCTGCTGACGGCCGCCGCCCAGGCGCTGGTCATGGCGGTGCTGCTGACCGTGGCGTTCGCCCGGGAGCAGGCGGTGGCGGGCGTGCTGCCCGGACCGCAGGCCGTGCGGCACCTCGTGGATCTGCTGACGGCCGGCGGGAACGACGTCGGGCAGTACGCGATCCCGGCGCCGGCGACGCCGGGCATCCGGCTGATGCTGGTGGGCGGTGTCCTGCTGGTCGGGCTGCTGGTCGACACGCTGGCGGTGACGTTCCGCAGCGCCGCGCCGGCCGGGCTGCCCCTGCTGGCGCTGTATTCGGTGGCCGCCGGGCTGGCGGAGGGCAGTGCGGGCTGGCTGTGGTTCCTCCTGGCCGCCTGCGGCTATCTGCTGCTCCTGCTGGCCGAGGGGCGTGACCGGCTCTCCCAGTGGGGGCGGGTCTTCGCGGGGGCGGCGCGGCCCCGCGGTGCTTCGTCCGCCGGGCTGGACACCACGGGTGGCGGACGGGCGCTGGCCCCGGTACGCACGGGGCGCCGGATCGGCGCGGTGGCCCTGGGGTTCGCCCTGGTGGTGCCCGCGGCGCTGCCCGCCCTCGACGGCGGGTTGCTGGGCGGTGCGGGCGGCGGGGGCGGCAAGGGGCGCGGGGGCGGCACGATCTCCGCGGTGAACCCGCTGGTCTCGCTCCAGGACAACCTCAACCAGCCGGAGAACCGGCAGGTGATGTCGTACCGCACCAGTGCGAGCAGTCCGGGCGACTTCTATCTCCGCATCCTGGCCCTGGACCAGTTCAACGGGAACGAGTGGCGTGCCTCGACGCGTCGGCTCCAGGACGTGCCGAAGCGGCTGCCGGCCCCGGCGGGTCTCTCCTCGTCCGTCGCGGTCACGGAGATCAGGTCGACCGTCTCGGCGTCGGCCTCCTACAAGCAGACGTATCTGCCGCTCCCCTACCCGGCGTCCGAGGTGCGGGTCGGCGGCCGGTGGCGCTTCGAGCCGGAGGGCCGCACCCTCGTCGGTGACGACGGGGAGACGACCGGCGGCGCTCAGTACACCGTGACCAGCCTCGACGTGCAGCCGACGTCCGATCAGCTCGCCCGCGCGGGCGCGGTGCCGCCGGAGCTGATGCGCGAGTACACACAGGTGCCCGATTCGCTGCCGAAGGTGGTCGCGCGGACCGCCGACGAGATCACGAACGGGGCCGCCAACTCGTACGAGCGGGCGGTGAAGCTCCAGGACTACTTCTCCACCGACGGCGGGTTCACCTACGACACCTCGGTCGACTCCGGTACGGGCAGCGCGGCGATCGCCCGCTTCCTGAAGGACAAGCGGGGCTTCTGCGTCCACTTCTCGTTCACGATGGCGGCGATGGCCCGCACGCTGGGCATTCCGGCCCGGGTCGCGGTGGGCTTCACACCGGGCAGCGCGCAGCCGGACGGTTCGTACTCGGTCGGTCTGCGCGACGCGCACGCCTGGCCGGAGCTGTACTTCGAGGGGATCGGCTGGACGCGCTTCGAGCCGACGCCGACGCGGGGCTCGGTCCCGTCGTACACGCTGCCCGACGCGCCGACCGGTGACACGGCGGACCCGGCCCGGCCGGAGGCGGACGCCTCGGCGCCGGTCGCCGCCACGCCGTCCGCGTCGGAGAGCTGCCCGGCGCAGATGCGCAAGCAGGGCGAGTGCGGGCAGTCGGCGGCGCCCGGTGCGGCCGCGCCGACGGACCCGGGGACGCCGACGGGCACCGTGCTGGGCGTGGCCGCCGCGGTGGTGCTCGTCCTGGTGCTGCCCCTGTTGCCGATGTTCTGGCGGCTGCGGGCGCGGGCCCGCCGCCTGGGTTCCCCGGGCGGCCGCACCCCCGCCGACGCGACCGCGCGGACCCTGGCGGTGTGGCGGGAGGTCACCGACACGGCGTGGGACCACGGCATTCCCCCGGACGAGGCGCTGACCCCGCGCCGGGCCGCCGAGCGGCTGGTGCGGCTGGGCCGGCTGGACACCGAGGCGGCGGACGCGGTGCACCGGGTCGCGGGGGCGGTGGAGCAGGCGCTCTACGCCCGCGAGCCGCGCCCGGCGTCGGGCCTCGCCGAGGACGCGCGGGCGGTTCGGACCGGCCTGGGCCTGTCGGCCGGCCGCCCGGCCCGCCTCCGCGCGCTCCTGGCCCCCCGCTCGTCCGTACGGGTGGCCTGGGCCCTGTCGAAGCGCCGGACGACCCTGGCCGCCCGCTTCCGCCTGCCATCCCGCCCCGCGTGGACCCGCCGCCCGACCCGCCAGGAGAACTGAGGGGCCGCGCGCGGCCCGGGTGTGCGGGACGCCGTGGCCCGGGACCGCGGCGTCCTGCCCTCGGGCCGGGACCGCCGGCCCCACTCGGCCCGGGGCGCTCGGCCCGCGAGCTCGGCATTTGTGCGGGGCGCCGGGCCGCGCGGGCGGTCGCCGTGCCCCGGTGCCGGCCGCCCGAGGCCCACGCGTGAAGGGGCGGCCGCGTGGTCGCGGCCGCCCCTTCAGCTGAAGCGTTGTGGGGTTACTGTCCCTGCTCGTCGCGGCGGCGCTGCCACCGTTGTTCGATCCGGTTCATCACGGACCGGCGTTGGCGGGACTGCCTCCCACCGGCACCACCGGTGCGCACCGACTGCTGTTCGCCCGGCTTGGGCGCCTTGCGCCATCCCGTGACCGCGAGCACCGCGCAGCCCAGCATGACGAGGAAGCCCACCACGCTGATCCAGATCTGCTGGGCGACCATTCCGGCCATGAGGAGCGCGATACCCACCAGAAAGCCAGCGATCGCCTGGTAGACCCGTCGCCGGGTGTACGTACGCAGCCCACTTCCCTCGAGCGCTGTCGCGAACTTGGGATCTTCGGCGTACAGCGCTCGCTCCATTTGCTCGAGCATTCGCTGCTCGTGCTCCGAGAGCGGCACGGAGTCCTCCTCGTCGTCGGCCGCGGGGGGCGGCCGGTATGCGGCCCTTCCAGGATAGGCGGGGAGTCGCCCCCGTGAAACCCGCCCTCATTGCCAAACAGCCAGTCCGGGCCGCCACGACGGCTCAGCTGCTGAGTTGATTCCCCAACCTCCGATCCGTCATGCCGGATGGTGTCCCCCGATCATACGGGGCCCGAGCGCCGAACGGGGCTGTCGGTGCGTACTCCGTCTGCCGCTGCGTCGCTGATCAGCCGCGCTGCCGCCGGTAACCCTCGGGCGTTCAGCCCCGCTTGGTCCCCAGGACGTGCAGCTGGGTGGCCACGGAGTGGAACGCGGGCAGTTCGGCGGCGGCGGCCTCCAGGCGGAGCAGGGCCTCCATCGCGCCCGGCTCGGTGTCCACCAGGACCCCGGGGACGAGGTCGGCGAAGACCCGGACCCCGTGCACGGCGCCCACCTCGACGTCGGCGGCGGTGACCAGCTCGGCCAGCTGCTCGGCCGTGTACCGCCGGGGCATCGGGTCCCCGTCGCCCCACCGTCCCTCCGGGTCGCCCAGCGCGTGCCGCGCCTCGTTGAAGTGGCCGGCCAGCGCGCGGGCCAGGACGGCGCCGCCGAGCCCGGCGGCGAGCAGGCTCAGCGCCCCGGCCGGACGGAGGGCCTCCACCGCGTGCCGTACACCCTCGGCGGGGTCGTCCACGTACTCCAGGACGCCGTGGCAGAGCACCGCGTCGTAGCCCCCGCGCTCGACCACGTCGAACAGGCCGAGGATGTCGCCCTGCACGCCGTGCACCCGGTCGGCGACCCCGGCCTCGGCGGCGCGGCGCTCCAGCGCGAAGAGCGCGTTGGGGCTGGGGTCGACGACGGTGACCCGGTGGCCGAGACGGGCGGCGGGCACCGCGAAGTTGCCCGTGCCGCCGCCGGTGTCCAGTACGTCCAGGGCGTCCCGGCCGGTCGCCTTGACCCGGCGGTCGAGGGCATCCTTCAGGACCTCCCAGACCACGGCGGTACGGAGGGAGGCACGGGGGCGCAGCGGGTCCGACACGGCAGTTGACTCCTCGGCACGGGCCGCCCGGGGGGCGGAGCGTGAACAGCGCAGGTAACAGGTACCGCCCACCCTATGGCCTGGCGCCGCCCACGCGGTCACCCCGCGTCGGGCCGCTCCCCGCGGGGCTGCGGCAGCACCGGCTGGAGCACGAGCAGCCGTTCCACGAGACGCAGGAACATCGCGGCGTCACGCAGTAGGTCATCGGCCTGCCGCCGGCTGGCCGCGCCGGGTATGCCCGCCTCGGCACGGGCCCGCCGGGCGGCGCCGGAGGCGAAGAGGGCACTCCACTCGGCGAGCTCGGGGGCCAGCTCCGGAAGGATCTCCCAGGCGCTGCGGATCGGCGCCCTGCGCCGCCGCGCGGGCTCGGGGCGGGCCCGCGCGGCGAGGACGGCGGCCGCGGTGCGCAGGGCGGCGAGGTGTGCGGTGGCGTACCGCTCGTTGGGCACGGAGAGGACAGCTGCCTCGTCCAGGCCGGCGCGGGCCTGGGTGAGGAGATCGAGGGCGGCGGGCGGTGCGGTGGTACGCCGGACGACGGGGTGGACATCGCGGGCCGGGCCGGTCGGTGAGGGAGCAGGGCCGTCTGCGCGGCGTCGCGGGGCGGCGGCTGCGGACGAGTGGGCCATGACAGAACCTCCTGTCTCGGTAACGGCTCTGTGGCCGTCTGTATCCATCGTGACGGCCCCCACTGACAATCCACCTTGAAGCGCCCCTGACCTGGGCTTTTGCTTCGATCGCAAGTTCGGGCTACTTTTTGAACTGACCAGTCAGTTCAAATGAGGGGTGGGGTGCGTGGAAAGTCCGCACGGGGCGGCCGTCACCGCCGGGAACCTGGGGCTCGAAGGGCCGCGCGGCTGGGCCTTCCGGGGCGTGGACCTCCGCGCGGAGCCCGGCGCCCTGATCGCCGTCGAGGGTCCGTCCGGCTCGGGCCGCACCTGTCTTCTGCTCGCCCTCACCGGCCGCATGCGCCCCACCGAGGGCGAGGCCGCGACCGCCGGTCTCGCCCTGCCGCGCCGGGCCGCCGCCGTCCGCCGCGTCGCGGCCCTGGGCCCGGTGCCCGGAGTCAGCGAGCTGGACCCGGCGTTCACGGTCGCCGAGCACCTGCGCGAGCGGGCCCTGCTCCTGCGCCGCTACGACGGCTCCCCGCGCGCCCTGCTGCGCAGGCCCCGGGAGCGGGCCGCCGCCGCCCGGGCCAGGATCGACGCCGCTCTGGACGCCGCCGGACTCGACCCCGCCACGCTACCCAAGGCCGAGCGCACCGCCGTACGGGATCTGGAGCGGACCGAGGCACTGCGGCTGTCCGTGGCCCTCGCGCTGATGGGCCGGCCCCGGCTGCTCGCGGTGGACGACACCGATCTGAAGCTGTCCGACGCCGGGCGGGCCGAGGTGTGGGGGCTGCTGCGCTCCGTCGCCGCCGCCGGCACCACCGTCCTGGCCGTCTGCAGCGAGGCCCCCGACGACGCCGTCACCGTACGCACGGGCACCGCCCCGGACACCACCGAAGCCACATCGCACGAGGAGGAACCGGCCGATGCGTTCGCCGAGACTGGCCGCGCTTGAGCTGAGGCGCTTCGGCAGGGGGCGGCTGCCGCGCGCCGCCCTCGCCGCGCTCCTGCTGCTCCCCCTGCTCTACGGCGCCCTGTACCTGTGGTCCTTCTGGGACCCGTACGGACGCCTCGACCGCATTCCGGTCGCCCTGGTCAACGACGACAAGGGCGCCACCGCCGACGGCAAGCGGCTGGCGGCCGGGGACCAGATCACCGGCAAGCTCCTTGAGTCCAAGACCTTCGACTGGCACGAGGTGAGCGCCGAGGAGGCCGACCGGGGCGTCGAGAACGGCACGTACTACCTCTCGCTGCGCATGCCGGCCGACTTCAGCGCGCGCATCGCCTCCAGCGCCGGTGACGCACCGGAGACCGGCGCGCTCCAGGTGCGTACCAACGACGCGAACAACTACATCGTCGGGCAGATATCCCGGACGGTCTTCTCCGAGGTCCGCACCGCCGCCTCCGCCAACGCCTCGCGCGGGTTCCTGGACCGGATCTTCATCAGCTTCTCCGATCTGCACGACCGGACGGCGAAGGCCGCCAGGGGCGCGGCCGACCTCAAGGACGGGGCCGGCAAGGCGAAGAAGGGCTCGAAGGACCTCGCGGACGGGCTGAAGGACGCCAAGAAGGGCAGCAGCAAGCTGTCCGGCGGGATCGTGAAGCTGAACAAGGGCGCGGGCGACCTGGAGACCGGATCGCGCCAGGTCGCCGACGGCACCCAGCTCCTCGCCGACAAGGTCAACGGGGTCGCCGCCGACGTGCGCCCGTTCCTGAAGGACAACGGGAAGGCCATCGGCGACACCGCCCGGCTGGTCGCCGACACGTCGAAGACCGTACGGGACAACCTTGACCTGCTCGTGAAGGCGGCGCCCACCGCCGCCGGGGCCGCGCACACCGCCGCCGACGACCTCGCCGACGTCCACCGCACCCGCTGCGAGGAGCAGCCGGTCCCCGACCCCGCCGTCTGCCCGCCGCTGAAGCGGGCCGTGACGGCGGCGGCCGATGTCGCCGCCGTGGCCGACGACGTGAACGCCCTGGTCAAGAACCAGAACGGCGACCTGAAGAAGCTGCGCACCCAGCTGACCACGCTGGAGAGGCAGGCGAAGGGGCTCGCCGCGCGCTCCCCGCACCTGGACGAGGACCTCGAAGCCGCGGTCAAGAAGGTCAACGCGCTGAACACCGGCGCGCACAAGGTCGCCGCCGGCGCGGACCGGCTGCACACAGGGCTGGGCACGGCGAAGACCGGCTCGTCCGACCTGGACACCGGCGTCGGCAAGCTCAAGAAGGGCGCCGACAGCCTGGACAACGGGCTGGTGCGTCTCAAGGACGGCTCCGCCACGCTCGCCCAGGGCCTCGGCGACGGCGTCGACCGGATCCCCGACTACGGGAAGAAGGACCGCGACGCCCGCACGGAGGTCATGGCCGACCCCGTACGCCTGGCCTCGCAGTCGCTGCACTCCGCCCCGAACTACGGCACCGGCTTCGCGCCCTACTTCATCCCGCTCTCCCTCTGGGTCGGCGCGATGGTGGCGTACATGCTGATCCAGCCGCTCAGCAGGCGGGCCCTGGCCGCCGGCGCACCGGCCTGGCGGATCGCCCTCGCGGGCTGGCTGCCGGTCGCCGGGGTCGGGCTGCTCCAGACGGCCGCGCTGATGTCCGTCCTGCACTGGGGCCCCGGCCTGGACATGGCGCACACCGCCGGGACGCTCGGCTTCCTGGCCCTGGTGACCTGCTGCTTCGCGGCGATCGTGCAGTGGCTGAACGCCTGCTTCGGCGCGGCCGGGCGCATCCTCGTCCTCGCGCTCCTGATGCTCCAGCTGACCTCGGCCGGCGGCACCTACCCCGTACAGACCAGTCCCGGCTTCTTCAACGCCATCCACCCGTACCTGCCGATGAGCTACATCGTGGAGGGGCTGCGCCGGCTCATCACGGGCGGCGGGCTCGGCCCGGTCTGGCAGGGCTGCGCGGTGCTCGCCGCCTTCACCGCCGGGGCGCTCGCGCTGACCGCCCTGTCGGCCCGCCGCAAGCAGATGTGGACACTGGAGCGGCTGCACCCGGAGCTGAGCCTGTGACCGTGCCGGGACCTGTGAGAATCAGGTCCATGGAAAGCAGTAGCGGCACGCGCCGCCAGGCCACCCGGCAGAGGCTCTACGAAGCGGCCGTCACCCTCATCGCCGAGAAGGGCTTCTCGGCGACCACGGTGGACGAGATCGCCGACCGGGCCGGGGTCGCCAAGGGCACCGTCTACTACAACTTCAAGAGCAAGACCGAGCTCTTCGAGGAGCTGCTGCGCCACGGCGTCGGGCTGCTCACCTCCTCGCTGCGCGCGGCGGCCGAGGAGACCGGCGCCCGCGGTGGCAGCCGGGTCGAGGCGCTGGACGCCATGATCCGGGCCGGTCTGGTCTTCATCGACCGCTACCCGGCCTTCACCCAGCTGTACGTGGCCGAGCTCTGGCGCACCAACCGCGCCTGGCAGTCCACGCTGCTGGTGGTGCGCAGGGAGGCGGTCGCCGTGGTGGAGGGCGTCATCGCGGAGGGCGTGGCGGGCGGCGAGCTGAGCGAGGAGATCGACGTGCCGCTGACGGCGGCGGCACTCGTCGGGATGGTGCTGGTGGCGGCGCTGGACTGGCAGGCGTTCCAGCCGGAGCGCTCGATCGACGACGTGCACTCGGCGCTGTCCCTGCTGCTGCGCGGCCGCGTCAGCGGACACTGAGCACCCCTCACGCACGAAGGCGCCGGTCGCGCGCGGCCCGTCCCCCGAGCCCGCCCGACCGGCGCCTTCCGTGCTGCCGGAGGACCGTCCCCCGTGACCCCGTGTCCCCCGTGGTCCCGAAGTCCTCCGCCGCGCACCCCCGTTCGGAAGGGCGGCGCCGCCCCACTACCGCCGCCCCGTGCCGGCGGTGGCGGGGCGGCGCCCCCTTCCGTGGACACCCACTCTGCCGTTCCGGCAGGTCACGGCCATCCGTGCGACTACTCATCCCGCGCGCTGAGTACGGGTACTCAGCGCCGGGTTCCACGCGCCCTGCCGCAAGACAAGGCCCGCTGGCTACGATCGCCTGCGTGTCGGTACTCCCTCTGGTGTTCACAAGCGGCTGGGCGAGCGGGATCAACGCGTACGCGGTGGTCCTCCTGCTCGGCATATTCGGCGCGACCGGTGTCAGCGACGAGGTGCCCGCCTCGCTCCAGCGCACCGACGTGCTCGTCGTCGTCGCGATCCTCTTCCTCTTCGAGGCGGTCGCCGACAAGGTGCCCTACCTCGACACCGCGTGGGACGCGGTGCACACGGTCGTCCGGCCGGTGGCGGGCGCGGTGGTCGCGGCGCTGCTGGCCGGCGAGAGCGGTTCGCTGCCGGAGATCGCGGCCGGTGCCATCGGGGGCTCGACCGCCCTGGTGAGCCATCTGGTGAAGGCCGGGACGCGGATGGCGGTCAACACGTCCCCCGAGCCGTTCAGCAACATCGCGCTGAGCGCCGCCGAGGACCTGGGCGTCGCGGGCGTCATCACCTTCGCGATCTTCCATCCGTGGATCGCCGCCACCCTCGCCGGGACGCTCCTCGTCGCGGGTCTCGCGCTCGTGATCTTCCTGGCCTCCCGTATCCGCCGGTTCTGGCGCCGCAGGGCGCAGCGCCGCGAGGAGAAACGCCGGGGGCAGCAGCCCGTCGTCCCGCCTGCCGGAGCTCCGTGGGGCTGACGGACGGGCCGTCGGTGGCGGCCGTTAAGGTCGCCGCATGGCACGAATTGCGGTGATCGGCGCCGGGATGGGCGCGATGGCGGCGGCGGCCCGGCTGGCCGTGGCAGGCCACCGGGTGACGGTGTACGAGCGGTCGCGGACGTACGGCGGCTCGCTCGGCCAGTACGCCGACGAGGGCTTCACGTTCGACACCGGCCCCGGGCTGCTCCACCTCCCCGCGGTCTACCGCGACCTGTTCGTGAAGACCGGCAAGGAGCCGCTGGAGCGGTGCGTCACGCTGGCCCAGGTGGACCCGGCGAGCCGGCACCTCTTCGCGGACGGCACCTCGGTGTCGCTGCCGAACGCCTCGCGCGCCGGGACCGTCGCCGCCCTGGACGCCGCGCTCGGCGGCGGGGCGGGCGCGAAGTGGGGGGCCTTCCTCGACCGCGCCAGGGACGCCTGGGACCGCTCGCGTCGGCCGCTCCTGGAGGAGCCCCTGCGCCCCGACTGGCAGGTGCTGGGCCGTGACCCGTATCCGGCCGAGGAGCGCCGGCGGCTGCTGCGCCCGGCGCGGCGGGCCGGGACGGTGGCGGAGATCGGCGCCTGGGAGCTGGCGGACCCGCGGCTCGCGGCCCTCCTCGACGGATACGCGCTGGGGTACGGCCTGGACCCCTCGCGCGCCCCGGCGGGCGCGGCCCTCCTGCCGTACATGGAGGAGACGTTCGGCACCTGGTACGTGAGCGGCGGCATGCGGGCGCTGGCCCGCGCGGTGTACGAGCGGTGCCTGGCCCGGAAGGTGGAGTTCGTCTTCGGCGCCGAGGTGGCCCGGGTCGTGGCGAGGGACGGCCGGGCGGCGGGCGTGGAGCTGGCGGACGGGACGGTCGCGGAGTCGGCCCATGTGGTGCTCGGGGCCCGGCCGTGGCCCGGCCTGGTGCCGGGTCAGGAGCTGTGGGCCGAGGGGGATGTGACGGCCCGTGCGGACGCGGCGGGGGCGAGCGGCCGGTTCGTGGTGATGCTGTCGCTGCGCGGCGGGCGGCCCGATGACGCCGTGCACCGGACCGTGGTGCACCCGGCGGACGGCGCGGCCGAGCGCGAGGCGGTCTTCGGGGGCCGGACCGCCGCGCACCCGACGGTGACCGTGCTGCGCCCCGACGATCCGTCGACCCGGCCCGACGCGGAGCACGAGGCGGTGACGCTGGTGGCGACGGTCGCCCCGCACGGCCCGGTGGACTGGACGGACGAGGCGCTGCGGGCCCGGTTCGCGGAAACGGTGACCGGGGTGGCGGGCGCCGCGGTGCCGGGGCTGCGGGAGCGGGTGCTGCGGACGCGGGTGCGGACGCCCGCCGAGACCGCCGCGGACACGGGCGCCGGGGACGGTGCCGTGCCGCCGCCGGCGCTGGGCGGAGCCGGGGGCGCGTTCCTGCACGCCGCCAACCGAACCCGGCTGCCCGGCCTGTTGCTGGCCGGCGGCTGGTCGCATCCGGGCGGCGGACTTGCGCACGCGGGCATGTCCGGGGCGCTGGTCGCGGGGACCGTGGTGGAGGGGGACGGCTTCCGCGGCTCGCAGTGAGCCGGGGGCGCCTCAGTAGCGGTACTGCTCGTTGTAGCCGGTGTCGTAGCCGTTCGGGTACGGGGCCGGCTGGGCGGCGGGCTGCTGGGGATACTGCTCGCCCTCGCGCTGCTGCGGCACCCAGACACCGCCCGGCGGGGTCTCCGAGCCATAGGTGTCGCCCTGCGCGTACGGGTCGGCGTACGGCCGGCCGTCGTAGTTCCCGTAGCCGTCGTACGTGCCGTACTGCGGGGTGCTCGCCGTGGTGCCGATGTACGGGTCGGAGTAGGCGGCGTAGCTCTGCTGATCGGTGCCGTAGTCGTACTGGCCGGCCCCGGCGTAGGTGTCCTGGCCCTGGGGCTGCTGGACCGGATAGCCGTAGGGGTCGTACGCCTCGTGGCTCTGAGCGGCCTGGGGCTCCTGGGCCGGGCGGGGCGGCAGGGGCTCGGTGTAGACGCCGTACTGGCCCGTGTCCTCGGGCATCGGTTCGGTCGCGTAGACGGCGGCGGGGGCAGGGGCGGACGGCGGGGCGTCCGGGGCGCCGCCCTCGTAGTCCACCTCCAGGTCCGAGACCTCAAGGGTGGGCTTGCGCTCGGCCGCGCCGCGCCTGCGGCGGCTCTCGCCGGGCTTGCCCCCTATCGCCCAGCCGGTGGAGAAGCCCTTGCGGAACGAGAGCGTGACGTAGGTCTGGCCGGTGGCGAAGGCGACCGCGCCGAGGGCGATGACGGGCACGGACGGCAGCAGGACGCCGATCACCACACCGAGGAAGCCGGTGAAGGCGAGGAGACGCCAGCGCAGCCGCGCCTTGTACTGCAGCAGCACCTCGCCGAGCAGCCACAGCGCGACGACACCGAACGCGATGTAGAGGACCGTCCAGCCCATGCCCGCCCCCTTCTACGGCCACCGCCCCGGGTGGTGGCGGGTACGGCCGGTCACGACTGCTTGTGCAGTCCGAGATTCTCGTAGATCTCGAGCGTCGCAGTCGAGTTGTTCAGCGTGATGAAGTGCAGTCCGGGCACGCCCTCGGAGAGCAGCTTCGCGCTGAACCGCGTTGCGAAGTCGATGCCAATGGAGCGTACAGCGGCGGGGTCGTCCTTGGCGGCGAGGATGCGCTCTTTCAGGTCGTCGGGCAGCTTCGCGTCGCTGAGCTGGGAGAACCGCTCCAATTGCCGGACGTTGGTGACCGGCATGACCTCGGGGATGATCGGGGTTTCGCAACCCGCCGCGACCACCCGGTCACGCATCCGGAGATATGCCTCGGGATCGAAGAACATCTGTGTGATCGCGTAGTCGGCGCCCGCGCGGCACTTGTCCACGAAATGGCGGACGTCGGTGTCCCAGTCGTCGGAGCGCGGGTGCCTCTCGGGGAACGCGGCGACGCCCACGCAGAAGTCGCCGGCCTCCTTGATCAGCCGGACCAGGTCCGCCGCGTACTTCACGCCCTGCGGGTGCTCGACCCAGGGGCCCATGGGGTCGCCCGGCGGGTCGCCGCGCACGGCGAGGATGTTCCGGATGCCGGCGTCCGCGTACTGGCCGACCATGTTGCGGAGTTCGGTGATCGAGTGGTTCACCGCCGTGAGGTGCGCGACCGGGGTGAGCGTGGACTCGGCGGCGATGTCCTGGGTGGCCTTCACCGTGCCGGAGCGGGTGGAGCCCCCGGCTCCGTACGTCACCGAGACGAAGCTCGGGGCGACGGCCTCGACCCGGCGCAGCGCGTTCCACAGGTTGCGCTCGCCCTTCTCGGTCTTGGGCGCCCAGAACTCGAACGAGTACGAGGTCTCGCCGGTCGCGAGCATCTCACGCACGGTGCGCGCGTGATCTGTCCTGGTGGAAGGTGTGCCAAGGGCCATACGGGCAGGTTAACCAGGGCGGGGCGGGCCCCCAACCGAACCGGAGTCATTTGCCGGAATTGACTGATTCTTGTCCATCCTTCGGACAGATTCGTCCCAGGCCCGTCCCTGCCCGCCGTTCCGGAGGCGGCCGTCCCGCGTCAGGCTCCGGCGCGCTCGCGCACCCGGCGCGCCAGATCGGCGGCGGCGGCACCCGGGTCGGACGCCTCGGTGAGGGCCCGCACGACGACGATCCGGCGGGCCCCGGCGGCCAGCACCTGGTCGAGGTTGTCGGCGTCGATGCCCCCGATGGCGAACCAGGGGCGGGCGGGGGCGAGTGAGGCGGCGTAGCGGACGAGGTCCAGGCCGGGGGCGTGGCGGCCGGGCTTGGTGGGGGTGGGCCAGCAGGGGCCGGTGCAGAAGTAGTCCACGCCGGGCTCGGCCGCGGCGGCGTCCACCTCGGCCTCGGCGTGCGTGGAGCGGCCGATGACCGGCTCGGCGCCGATGATCGCGCGGGCGGCCGGGACCGGCAGGTCGCCCTGGCCCAGGTGCAGCACGTCGGAGCCGATGGCATGGGCCACGTCCGCCCGGTCGTTGACGGCGAGGAGCTTGCCGTGCCGCTTGCAGGCGTCGGCGAAGACCGCGAGGTGGTCGAGCTCCTCGCCCGCCTCCATCCCCTTGTCGCGGAGCTGGACGATGTCCACGCCGCCGGCGAGGACCGCGTCGAGGAAGTCGGGCAGGTCGCCCTGGCGCCTGCGCGCGTCCGTGCACAGGTAGAGCCGGGCGTCGGACAGCTGCGCGCGAGAGTGCGTGCCAGGCGTCGCGGGCCGGACGGGGCTTTCGGGACGCGGCGTAGGCGTGGACATGGTGCGGTTCCCCCCGGGGAAGACGGTGACGGCGGATCGGTGGTGCGGCGCGGGGAAGCGGGCCGCCCGCTCGCGCGGTGCGGCCCGCTTCCCCGGTCGGTTCAGACGGCGAGCGCCTGGGCGCGGCGCTTCACCTCCGTGCCGCGATTCTCACTCAGAGCCTGCGCGGGGGTACCGGGCAGGCTCGGGTCGGGGGTGAAGAGCCATTCGAGCATCTCCTCGTCGGAGTAGCCGTCGTCCTTCAGGAGCGTCAGGGTCCCGGAGAGGCCCTTGACCACCTTGTCGCCGTCGATGAAGGCGGCGGGCACCTGAAGCGCCCGGTTCTCCCCACGGCGTACGGCGATGAGCTGGCCCTCCTTGACCAGCTGGCGCACACGCGTCACCTCGACATCGAGCATTTCCGCGATGTCGGGCAGGTGGAGCCAGGCAGGGACGAGAGCATCGATCTTTGCGTCAATCTCGGTCACGGGACAAGCCTGCCATCCCGGACTGACAGCCGAAACCCGGACTCGGCCCTTCAGGTCCGTGCGGGGTCCGGGGAACGCCCTCAGGCCAGGGCCGCCGACTTCAGCGGGACGGAGGGGTCCCCGGCCCGCGCCGCGTCGAGCCGGGTCCCCGCCTCGATGAGCCGGCGCCCCTGGGCCAGGTCGCGCGGGCGGCCCACCGCGAGGACCGCGACCAGGACGCCGTCGCGCAGCCAGCACACCGACCAGGCGGGCTCGGCCGGGTCGCCGCGCCACAGCAGCGTGTCCGCGTCCGCGTGGTGCCCGGCGTACTGCACGAACCGGCCGAACTGCTCGGACCAGAAGTAGGGCACGGGATCGTACGGCGGGATGCCGGCGCCCTCCGCCACGATGTGGGCGGCCGCGGTCCGGGGCCCCTGGAGGGCGTTGTCCCAGTGGTGGACGACCAGGCGGGTGCCGTAGCGGGCCGAGGGGAAGGAGGCGCAGTCGCCGACCGCGTACACATCGGGGAGCGAGGTGCGCAGCGCCGCGTCGGCGGTCACCGAGCCCTCGGGCCCGAGGGCGATGCCGGAGCCGGCGAGCCAGCCGGTGGCGGGGCGGGCACCGATGCCGACGACGACCGCACCGGCCGGGAGGGTGCGCCCGTCGGCGAGCACCACCGTGCCGGGCTCGACGCGGGCGACCCGGGCACCGGTGAGGAGCCGGGCGCCGCTCTCCTCGTACCAGGCGGCCATCGGGGCGGCGACATCGGCGGGCAGCGCACCCGCCAGGGGGCGGTCGGCGGCCTCCACGACGGTGACCTCGCAGCCGGCGGCGCGGGCCGCGGTGGCGAACTCGGCGCCGATCCAGCCGGCGCCGACGACCACGACGGGGTGCCCGGCTTCGAGGACGGGGCGCAGCCGGGCCGCGTCGTCGAGGGTGCGCAGCAGATGGACGCCGGGGACCCCTGCGGAGCCGGGCAGGGCGATGGGTTCGGCGCCGGTGGCGAGGACCAGGACGTCGTAGGGGACCGGGCCCTCGGAGGTGTCCAGTTCGTGGTCCCCGGCGCGGACCCCGGTGACCTCGCAGCCCAGGCGGAGGGCGATGTCCAGTTCCTCGAAGTCGATGTCGAAGGCGGACTCCTCCGCCTTGCCGAGCAGCACCGCCTTGGACAGCGGGGGCCGGTCGTAGGGCTGGTGGGGTTCGGCGCCGATCAGCGTGACGGGGCCGGTGAAGCCCTGTTCCCGCAGGGCGACGGCGGTCTGCACGCCCGCCATGCCCGCGCCCGCGACGACGACCCGGCGTTCCGTCCGCTCTGCCCGCTGCTGCTCGCTCACCCGCCCACCTTACGTAGCTGACCGAGCGTCAGGAAAGGGCGCCCCACCCGGCCCCCGGGGGACGGGGTTTAGGGTGGCCACCGTAAGACACGCGGGAGCCCGGGCGTACCGGGCTGAGAGGGAGGCTGGCGGCCTCCGACCGTACGAACCTGATCCGGGTCATGCCGGCGAAGGGAGGGGCTGGACGCCCATGCGCACCCATCCCACCGAAGGGGCCGACGTCCTCGTCATCGGGGGCGGCGTCATCGGTCTGGTGACCGCCTGGCGGGCCGCGCGGCGCGGCTTGGCCGTCGCGCTCGCCGACCCCGGGCCGGGCGGCGGAGCGGCCCGGGTCGCGGCCGGAATGCTGGCCGCCGTCACCGAACTGCACTACGGCGAGGAGATGCTGCTCGGGCTCAACCTCGCCTCCGCCCGGCGCTATCCGTCGTTCACGGCGGAGCTGGAGGAGGCGAGCGGGCAGGACATCGGCTTCCGCGCCTGCGGCACCCTGGCTGTCGCGCTGGACGCCGACGACCGCGCCCATCTGCGCGAACTCCACGAGCTGCAACGCCGCTCGGGCCTGGAGTCGGAGTGGCTGACCGGGCGCGAGTGCCGCCGCCTGGAACCGATGCTCGCCCCGGGCGTGCGCGGCGGCCTCCGGGTGGACGGCGACCACCAGGTCGACCCGCGCCGCCTCGCCGCCGCGCTGCTCACCGCGTGCGAACGGGCCGGAGTGGTCTTCCACCGCCGCCGCGCCGACCGCCTCTCCGTGGTCGCGGACCGGGCCGTGGGCGCCGTGCTCGACGACGGTACGGAGCTGGCCGCCGGCCAGGTCGTGCTCGCCGGGGGCAGCCTCAGCGGACGGCTCGCCGGGGTCCCCGCCCACGTCCTGCCGCCGGTCCGCCCGGTCAAGGGCCAGGTGCTGCGTCTCACCGTGCCCCCGGCGTACGCGCCCTTCCTCTCGCGCACCGTGCGCGCGGTGGTCCGGGGCAGCCACGTCTATCTCGTGCCGCGCGAGAACGGTGAGCTGGTCGTCGGCGCCACCACGGAGGAGATGGGCTGGGACACCACCGTCACGGCGGGCGGGGTCTACGAGCTGCTGCGCGACGCCCACGAGCTGGTGCCCGGCATCACCGAGCTGCCGCTCACCGAGACCCGGGCCGGTCTGCGCCCCGCGTCCCCGGACAACGCCCCGCTGCTCGGCCGCACCGCGCTGCCCGGCCTCCACCTCGCCACCGGCCACGGCCGGAACGGCGTGCTGCTCACGCCCGTCACCGGGGACGCCATGGCGTCGTTGCTGGCCGACGGCGAGCTGCCCGAGCCGGTCCGCCCCTTCTCGCCCGGCCGGTTCGCCCCGGCCCCCGCACCCCAGGAGCAGCCCGCATGACCGAGCCCACCCCGCTCACCGTGTCCGTGAACGGCGCCCCGGCCGCCATCGCACCCGGCACCACCCTGGACACCCTCGTCGCGACACTGACCGACGCGCGGACGGGGGTGGCCGCCGCGCTCAACGAGACCGTGGTGCCGCGCGGCCGGTGGTCCGCCGCCGCGCTCGCCGACGGCGACCGGGTCGAGGTCCTGACCGCGGTCCAGGGAGGCTGACGATGTCCGACGACCTGTTCACCCTCGGCGGCACCGACTTCACGTCCCGGCTGATCATGGGCACGGGCGGAGCGCCCAGCCTGGACGTGCTGGAGCGGTCGCTGATCGCGTCCGGCACCGAGCTGACCACCGTCGCGATGCGCCGCCTCGACCCGACCGTGCAGGGCTCGGTCCTCTCCGTCCTGCGGAAGCTGTCCATCCGGGTGCTGCCGAACACCGCCGGCTGCTACACCGCCGGGGAGGCCGTGCTCACCGCCCGGCTGGCCCGTGAGGCGCTGGGCACGGACTGGGTGAAGCTTGAGGTGGTGGCCGACGAACGGACGCTGCTGCCCGATCCGGTCGAGCTGCTGGACGCCGCGGAGATCCTGGTGGACGACGGGTTCACGGTGCTGCCGTACACCAACGACGACCCGGTCCTGGCCCGGAGGCTGGAGGACGTGGGGTGCGCCGCGGTCATGCCGCTCGGCTCCCCGATCGGTTCGGGCCTGGGCATCCGCAACCCGCACAACTTCCAGCTGATCACGGAGCGGGCCGGGGTGCCGGTGATCCTGGACGCCGGTGCCGGGACGGCGTCGGACGCGGCGCTCGCGATGGAGCTGGGGTGCTCTGCGGTGATGCTCGCCTCGGCGGTGACCCGGGCCCAGGAGCCGGAGCTGATGGCCGCCGCGATGCGGCACGCGGTGGAGGGCGGGCGGCTCGCGCACCGGGCCGGGCGCATCCCGCGCCGCCACTTCGCGGAGGCGTCGTCGCCGACGGCGGGGCGGGCGGTGCTCGATCCGGAGCGCCCGGCGTTCTGAGCGCGAGGGGCCGCCCCGGTCCGGACCAACGTGCCGGAATCCACAGTTCCAGGGCCGGAAGCCCGTTGGAAGCCGGGATTCCGGGCTCGGGCGGCGCGCCCCTGTCACGGCTCGGCTTCAGTCCAGCCCCGGGTTCGCTCCACAGCGGCGGGCCCGGCCGCGGCGGCTCGTAGACTCGCATGGTGGATACGACCCTCCAGGACCCCCTCGTCGGGCAGCTGCTCGACGGCCGCTACCGCGTCGATGCCCGCATCGCCGTGGGCGGCATGGCCACGGTCTACCGGGCCATGGACATGCGGCTCGACCGGGTGCTCGCCCTCAAGGTGATGCACCCGGCGCTGGCGACCGACGCCTCGTTCGTGGAGCGGTTCATCCGCGAGGCCAAGTCGGTGGCGCATCTCGCCCACCCCAACGTGGTCGGGGTCTTCGACCAGGGCGCCCAGGGGCAGTACGTCTATCTGGCCATGGAGTACGTCGCCGGGTGCACGCTGCGCGACGTGCTGAGCGAGCGCGGTGCGCTCGCGCCCCGGGCCGCGCTGGACATCCTGGAATCGGTGCTCGCCGCCCTCGGCGCGGCGCACCGGGCGGGCTTCGTGCACCGCGACATGAAGCCCGAGAACGTGCTGATCGGGGACGACGGCCGGGTCAAGGTCGCCGACTTCGGCCTGGTCCGGGCCGTGGACACGGTCACGAACACCACCGGGACGATCCTCGGCACCGTCTCGTACCTGGCCCCGGAGCAGATCGAACACGGCACGGCGGACACCCGTGCCGACGTGTACGCCTGCGGGGTCGTGCTCTACGAGATGCTGACCGGCGACAAGCCGCGTGACGGGGAGTCCCCCGCCCAGGTCATCTACCAGCATCTGCACGAGGACGTACCGCCCCCGTCGGCGGTCGTCCCCGGCCTCGCGCCCGAGCTGGACGCGCTGGTGGCCGACGCCACCGCCCGGGACCCGGAGGCCCGCCCGTTCGACGCGGTGGCGCTGCTCGCCGGGGCCCGCCGGGCGCGCGCCGCCCTCACGGACGCGCAGCTCGACGCCGTACCGCCGCAGGCCCTGCCGGAGCCGGGACCGGGCGGCGGGGCGAAGGGCTCCGACGCGCGGACGACGGTGATCCCCCGGGTGCTGCCGAAGGACCTGGGCACCGCCCACCACACCAGCCGGCTGGAGATGCCCCCGCCTCCGCAGCACCCGCTGCCGCCGCGCCGGCGCGGGCCGCTCGGCGGCCCCCGGCGCGGGCTGATCGCGGCGGTCCTCGCGGTGCTCGTCGTCCTGGGCGTCGGTGGCGGCGTCTGGTACATCAACTCCGGGCAGTTCACGAAGGTCCCCTCGCTGCTGGGCCAGACCGAGCAGGCGGCCGGGAAGCGGCTCTCCGACGCGGGCCTGGAACTCAAGGGCGTGGAGCGGGCCTTCAGCGACACCGTCGAGCGGGGCAAGGTGATCAGCAGCGATCCCAGGTCCGGCGCGCGGATCAGGGGCAACGGCTCGGTCTCGCTCGTCGTGTCGCGCGGCCCCGAGATCATCCAGGTGCCCGACGTCGCGGGCGACCGGCTCGCCGACGCCAGGCAGCGGCTGAAGAAGGCGGGCCTGCTCCCGGGCATGGTCACCAAGGAGTTCAGCGAGGACGTGGCGGCCGGCGAGGTGCTGCGCACGGAGCCGGAGGCGGGCGCCGACCGCCACCCGGACTCGGCGGTCGCGATCGTCGTCTCCCAGGGCAGCCCCATCGCGGTCCCGGACGTCACCGGGCTCTCCGTGGAGGACGCCACCGACACGCTGGCCGACGAGGGGCTGAAGGCGAAGGTGAAGCCCGGCCGGGTGCACTCGCCCGAGGACGAGGGCGACATTGCCGTCCAGTCACCCGAGGAGGGCGCCGAGGCGGCCGATGGCGACACCATCACGCTGACGGTCTCCTCCGGTCCGCGCATGGTCGAGGTGCCGGACGTGGTCGGGAAGAAGGTGGACGACGCCCGCGACGAGCTGGAGGCGGCCGGCTTCGAGGTCGAGGTCGACCACGGGTTCCTCTCCTTCAGCGACAAGGTCTCCAGCCAGTCCGTGGACGGCGGCGACCGGGCCCCCGAGGGCGACACCATCACCATCAAGACCAAGGGACTGTAGAGATCCGTATGCGCAACCCCGTCGGCGGCCATGTCCCCGTGGCCGGCGGCCTCGCCAAGGCCGGCCTCCCCTACGCCCGCGAGATGGGCGCCGAAGCGGTCCAGGTCTTCGTCGCCAACCCCCGCGGGTGGGCCACCCCGGCCGGGAATCCGGCCCAGGACGCCCTGTTCCGCGAGCAGTGCGCCGCCGAGTCGGTACCGGCCTACGTACACGCCCCGTATCTGATCAACTTCGGCTCGCACACCCCGGCGACGGTGGAGCGGTCCGTGGAGTCGCTGCGCCACTCGCTGCGCCGGGCCCGCGGGATCGGGGCGCTGGGCGTGGTGGTGCACACGGGGTCGGCGACCGGCGGGCGGCCCCGCGAGGAGGCGCTGGCGCAGGTGCGGACACACATGCTGCCGCTGCTGGACGAGCTGACGCACGACGACGACCCGTTCCTGCTGCTGGAGTCCACCGCCGGGCAGGGCTCCTCGCTCTGCTCGCGGACCTGGGACTTCGGTCCGTACTTCGAGGCGCTGGACGCCCACCCGAAGCTCGGGGTCTGCCTGGACACCTGCCACATCTTCGCGGCTGGGCACGACCTGGCCGGGCCTGGCGGGATGAAGGAGACGCTGGACCTGCTGGTGGAGACGGTCGGCGAGGGCCGGCTGAAGCTCATCCACGCCAATGACTCCAAGGACGTGTCCGGCGCCCACAAGGACCGGCACGAGAACATCGGCTCGGGCCACATCGGCGAGGAGCCGTTCCGCGAGCTGTTCACGCACCCGGCCACCGAGGGCGTGCCGCTGGTGATCGAGACGCCGGGCGGCAAGGAGGGCCACGCTGCGGACGTGGCCCGGCTGCAGGCGCTGCGCGACGGGGGGTGAGACGCCCGGTTCAGAGTTCGGGGCCGTCCCCGGGCTCCTCCTGGTAGGAGTAGCGCTGTTCCTTCCAGGGGTCGCCGATGTTGTGGTAGCCGCGCTCCTCCCAGAAGCCGCGGCGGTCGGCGGTCATGTACTCGATGCCCCGGACCCACTTGGGGCCCTTCCACGCGTACAGATGGGGGACGACGAGCCGGAGCGGGAAGCCATGCTCGGCGGTGAGCAGTTCGCCGCCCTTGTGGGTGGCGAACAGGGTCCGGTCGGAGAGGAAGTCGTCCAGCCGGAGGTTGGAGCTGAAGCCGTACTCGGCCCAGACCATCACATGGGTGACCTGAGGGGCGGGCGGCGCGAGGGCGACCACGTCGCGGGCGAGCACACCGCCCCACTCGGAGCCCAGCATGCTGAATTTCGTGACGCAGTGGAGATCGGCGACGACCGAGGAGAACGGCAGTGCCGAGAATTCCTCGTGGTTCCAGCAGTGCTTCTCGGCGTCGGCGGTCGCGCCGAAGACACGGAATTCCCAGCGCTCGGGTTTGAACTTGGGGACCGGCCCGTAGTGGGTAACCGGCCATCCGCGCTGCAGCCGCTGGCCCGGCGGAAGCTCGGACTGCTCTGACGCGCGGTGTTCCCGGCTTTCCGGCTGACCCATGACTCCATGGTGACAGACAGGCGGGGGTGGTCGTGACCAGGGCGGAGGCGATTCGGGCAACTCGTACTAAGCATGTACTTACTGGACGGTCACCGGGTCCGGTGCGAGGATGCCGCCAACGTGCCCGGTTCACCGTTGGAAGGAGCCTCTGCGATGCAGGGCGACCCCGAGGTCATCGAGTTCCTGAATGAACAGCTCACCGCCGAATTGACCGCCATCAACCAGTACTTCCTGCACGCGAAGATGCAGGACAACTTCGGCTGGACCAAGCTGGCGAAATACACGCGCGCCGAGTCCTTCGACGAGATGAAGCACGCCGAGATCCTGACCGACCGCATTCTCTTCCTCGACGGCCTGCCGAACTACCAGCGCCTGTTCCACGTACGGGTCGGCCAGACGGTCACCGAGATGTTCCAGGCCGACCGGCAGATCGAGGTCGAGGCGATCGACCGTCTCAAGCGCGGGATCGAGCTGATGCGCAACAAGGGCGACATCACGTCGGCGAACATCTTCGAGTCGATCCTCGCGGACGAGGAGCACCACATCGACTACCTCGACACCCAGCTCGACCTGGTCGAGAAGCTGGGCGAGCCGCTGTACATCGCGCAGCTCATCGAGCAGCCGGAGAGCTGACCGCGCTCAGGCGGCCTCGGGGAGCCCGTCCGCCGGGGTGGCGGCGGCCGTCCTCTTCTGCTCCAGGAGCTCGCGGCGCGGGCAGGCGCCCCGGCCGAGCATCGCCTGGATGGTGCGGACGCAGCCGCCGCAGTCCGTGCCGGCCTTGGAAGCGGAGGCGATCTGGCGGGGCGTGCAGGCCCCGGCCGCCGCATGCTCCTTGACCTGCTGCTCCGTAACGCCGAAGCACGAGCAGACGTACATGCGGTTCACCTCCCGGGCGGGGACGGGTCAGGGGCGCCGCCCCGATGATCGGTGAGGCTAACCTAACCTTACCCGTCCCCCGGGGGGCGGCAAAAGCCCGGAACGCCCTGTGGGGCACGGATCACATCGATCCGTGCCCCACAGTCGTACGGTGCTGCCTGCCGCGGCCTTACTGGTCGCGGTACATCTCGGCGACGAGGAAGGCCAGGTCGAGCGACTGGCTGCGGTTGAGCCGGGGGTCGCAGGCCGTCTCGTAACGCTGGTGGAGGTCGTCCACGAAGATCTCGTGGCCGCCGCCGACGCACTCGGTGACGTCGTCACCGGTCAGCTCGACGTGGATGCCGCCGGGGTGCGTGCCGAGGCCCTTGTGCACCTCGAAGAAGCCCTTGACCTCGTCC
Organism: Streptomyces sp. NPDC041814; assembly: GCF_055590565.1. Classification (NCBI taxonomy): domain Bacteria; kingdom Bacillati; phylum Actinomycetota; class Actinomycetes; order Kitasatosporales; family Streptomycetaceae; genus Streptomyces; species Streptomyces sp. NPDC041814. Next base: position 365,089 of record NZ_JBVJAM010000001.1, read on the forward strand.
AGGACGTCGTCGAAGCGGCGCGTCTTGTGGCCGGAGGCCGCCTCGAAGGTGTTGCCGTGCATCGGGTCGGTCACCCAGGCGACGGTGGCGCCGGAGGCGGTGACCTTCTCGACCAGCTCGGGCAGCTTGTCGCGGACCTTGTCGGCGCCCATCCGGACGATGAAGGTCAGCCGGCCGGGCTCGCGCTCGGGGTCGAGGCGCTCGATGTAGCCCAGGGCCTCGTCCACGGTGGTCGTCGGGCCGAGCTTGATCCCGATCGGGTTGCGGACCTTGGAGGCGAACTCGATGTGCGCCCCGTCCATCTGGCGGGTGCGCTCACCGATCCACACCATGTGGCCCGAGGTGTCGTACAGGTGGCCGGTGCGCGAGTCGGTGCGGGTCAGCGCCGTCTCGTAGTCCAGCAGCAGGGCCTCGTGCGAGGCGTAGAACTCGACGGCCTTGAACTCGGCGGGGTCGGTGCCGCACGCCTTCATGAAGTTCAGCGCGTTGTCGATCTCGCGGGCCAGGGCCTCGTAGCGCTGGCCGGACGGGGACGACTTCACGAAGTCCTGGTTCCACGCGTGCACCTGGCGCAGGTCGGCGTAACCGCCGGTGGTGAAGGCGCGCACGAGGTTCAGCGTGGAGGCGGACGCGTGGTACATCCGCTTCAGGCGCTCGGGGTCGGGGACGCGGTCGGCCTCGGTGAAGGCGAAGCCGTTGACGGAGTCGCCCCGGTAGGTCGGCAGGGTCACGCCGTCGCGGGTCTCGGTCGGCTTGGAGCGCGGCTTGGAGTACTGCCCGGCGATCCGGCCGACCTTGACGACAGGCACGGAGGCCGCGTAGGTGAGGACGGCGCTCATCTGGAGCAGCGTCTTCAGCTTGGCGCGGATGTGCTCGGCCGACACGCCGTCGAATGCCTCGGCGCAGTCCCCACCCTGCAACAGGAACGCCTCGCCCTTGGCGACGGCTCCCATACGGGCACGCAGCTGGTCGCACTCGCCCGCGAAGACGAGCGGCGGATACGACGCGAGGTCCGCGAGTACATCGCGCAGGGCCTCGGAGTCGGGGTACTCGGGCTGCTGCGCCGCGGGAAGGTCTCGCCAGGTGTTGCCACCGGCGACGGAGGTATTGGCGTTCACGGTCACGGCGTCCACATTACGGGGTTGCGCCCGCTCCTTTTCCCGGTTTCCCAGCCACTGAGACGGACGTCTCGGCACGGCCGGTGCGAGGGCTGTCCGGAGCTCCTGCTAGCCTCCCGTCTTTCAGCGTTGAACAACGTTGGACAAGTGGACATCGAGGGTGGGGACTTGAAGCGGAATCACCGTAGGGACCTCAGGAAGAGACGGCTCCTGATCGGCGTCGGCGCCGCCGTGGTCGCGACCGCGACGATCGGCACCCTGGCCGTGGCCTCGCAGGACCCGGACACGGGGACCGCCGAGGCCTCCGCGCCGTCCGCCGTGCTCCAGGCCCAGTTCGAGGACGCGGCCCGTGAGTTCGACGTGCCCCGGAGCGTACTGATGGCGGTCTCGTACCGGCAGACGCGCTGGGAGAGCCACGACGGCGAGCCGAGCACCACCGGGGCGTACAACGTCATGGGGCTGACCAGTGTGTCGGCCGGGGACGTGGAGCAGCCGGACGACAAGGAACGTCTGGCGCACATGAACATGTCCGGCCGGCCGGAGATCGAGAAGGCCTTCGACCCCGCGAAGGCGCTGCGCGACCTGCCGAAGAAGACGGTCGACACCTCCGACCCCCGGCTGCACACGCTGGACGAGGCCGCCGAGCTGATCGACACGGACACGGCGTCGGTACGCGACGACACCGAGGACAGCATCCGCGCGGGCGCGGCCCTCCTCGCCGAGTACCAGCGCGACGCGAAGGGCTCCCTGTCCGACGACGCCTCGCAGTGGTATCCGGCGGTGGCGCGGTTCAGCCAGTCGCCGGACAAGAAGGGGGCCGACCTCTTCGCGAAGCGCGTCTTCGACTCGATCCGTACGGGCGAGAGCGCGCTCACCCAGGACGGTCAGCGGGTCTCGCTGCCGGCCGACCCCTCGGTCCAGCCGGTCAAGCCGGCGAACGTACCGCTGGCCGCGTCCTTCGCGAGCACCGCCGCGACCCCCACCCCCGAGTGCCCGTCCGGTCTGAACTGCAACTTCGTCCCGGCCAAGACGTCGAGCACGGGCCAGCGCAGCTACACCCCCGCCGTGCGCCCCGACAAGGGCGTCGACATCCGGCAGATCGTGATCCACGACACCGAGGGCGACTACGCGAGCTCGCTGACCACCCTCACCAGCCCGAGCGCGGCCGCGAGCGCCAACTACCTGGTCCGCGCGTCGGACGGGCTGGTCACGCAGATGGTCGAGAACAAGGACCTGGCGTGGCACGCGGGCAACTGGACCCTGAACATGCACTCCATCGGCGTGGAGCACGAGGGCTACGCCATCAAGGAGGGCAGCTGGTACAGCGAGTCGCAGTACGAGTCGACCGCGGCTCTGGTGAAGTTCCTGGCCGACAAGTACGGCATCCCGCTGGACCGTGAGCACATCATCGGCCACGACGAGGTGCCCGTCTCCCTGGACGCGAAGTCCAAGGACACCCACTGGGACCCGGGCCCGTTCTGGGACTGGAACCACTTCATGGGCCTGATGGGCGCCCCGACGGGCGCGAGCGGCGCCGGCGGCCCGGTCAAGGCGGGGCAACTGGTGCGCGTGGTGCCGCCGTTCACCACGGCCAACCAGCCGACGCTGACGTACGGCACCAAGGCGGTCACCAAGCAGCCGGCGAACTTCGGCTACCTGTACACCTCGCCGTCCACCAGCGCGTCCACGCTGACCGACCCCTACTTCTCGGCGCTGTGGAGCGAGGGCTCCAACTGGGGCAACAAGGTCCGCGCGGGCGACACCTACGTCGTCGCCGAGGCCAAGGGCGACTGGACGGCGATCTGGTACGCCGGGAAGAAGGCGTGGTTCTCCAACCCGGGCGGCCAGTACACCGTGCCGCTCGCGGCGGCCCCGCGCGTGGTGAAGGCGAAGGCCGGGGTGACGGTCCGGATCTACGGGCGTACCTACCCGGAGACCGCCGCCTACGAGGCCGCGGGCCTGGAGGCGCCGACGGACGACCCGGACTACCTGACGAAGTACACGCTGCCCGCGGGCCAGGGGTACGCGCTGGCCGGCGCCGAGGTGAAGGGCGACGACTGGTTCGGCTCGGCCCAGACGGACGTCATCGGTTCCACCTCCTATCTGCCGATCCGCTACAACCACCGCCAGGCGTGGGTGAAGGCGAGCGACGTCCAGACCTCCACCAGCGTCGCGCCGGTCACGGCCACCGACCGCTACAACATGATCGGCCGTGACAGCGCGGGCCGGATCTGGCAGTACCAGGGCACCGGCAGCGCCTCCTCCCCGTACTACCGCCGCTACCAGGCGGGCTACGGCTGGGGCGGCTACACGGCGATCACCGCGATGACCGCGCTGCGCGCCGACGGTACGGGCGACTTCGTGGCCCGCGACAAGGACGGCGTCCTCTGGTACTACCGGGGCAGCGGCAACCCGGACAAGCCGTACATGGCCCGGCTCAAGACCGGCAGCGGCTGGAACCAGTACAGCAGCCTCAACGGCATGCGCGACCTCGACAGTGACGGCAAGGCCGACCTGATCGCCCGCAACAGCGCCGGCGACATCTATTTCTACAAGGGCACCGGTGACCCGGCCCGCCCCTTCGAGCCCAAGGCGAAGATCGGGTACGGCTGGCAGATCTACGACCAGATCGTCTCCACCGGCGACCTGAACGGCGACGGCAAGGCGGACTTCGTGGCCCGGGACAAGTCCGGGGTCCTGTGGATCTACACGGGCACCGGCTCGGCCACCAAGCCGTACGACAAGCGGGTCAAGATCGGTTCGGGCTGGGGCAAGTACAAGCTGCTGCTCGGCCCGAGCGACCTGGACCGTGACGGCCGGGGCGACCTGGTCGGCGTGGACTCGGCCGGAGATTTCTGGTTCTACCACTCCACCGGCACGGTGACGGCCCCGTTCGCGACGAAGTCGCAGGTCGGGGACGGCTGGCAGATCTACGGCACCCTGTTCTAGCCGACAGGACGTCTCGTGCGCGCGGGGCCCTTTCCCATCCGGCCGGGTGGGAGAGGGCCCCGCGGCCGTCAGGTGTGGGTTAGGGTACGGGTCATGTTCGCGCACTCGACCCGTAACTGGTGGTGGACCGCTCATCCGGCGGCCCACTGATCGCGCGTACACACTGACGCAGAGGCCGCCCGAGGGGCGGCCTTTTCCGTGTCCACGGGCCGTTCCTCCCAGCTGATTCCCTGGAAGGAACCCACCCATGAGCTTCGACCGACTCCTGCGCGACGACTGCCCGCCCTTCGCCCTGCTGCGCCGCCGCACCCCCGGCCACAACCACGACACCGTCGAGGTGCTGATCGGCCGGGTGCACGAGGCGGACCGGCTAGCCGACGTCCCCGTCGGTGACCTGCCCTCGCTGGCGCTGGTGCCGTTCCGGCAGATCGCGGAGCGCGGTTTCGACGTACGCGACGACGGCACCCCGCTCTCGGTCCTGGTCGCGGACGAGACGTACACGATGTCCCTGGACGAGGCACTGGACGCACTCCCTCGCCACGAAGTCCGCGTGGAAGACGGGGAGTTCGACGTCAGCGACGAGGCGTACGCCGACACCGTGCGGCGGGTGATCGAGGACGAGATCGGCCGGGGCGAGGGCGCGAACTTCGTGATCCGGCGGACGTTCCGGGGCCGGATCGACGGGTTCGGCCGGGCGGACGCGCTGGCCCTGTTCCGACGGCTGCTGGCGGGCGAGCGGGGCGCGTACTGGACCTTCGTCGTGCACACCGGGGACAGGACGCTGGTCGGCGCCAGCCCCGAGGTGCATGTGCGGATGTCCGGCGGGACCGTCGTGATGAACCCGATCAGCGGCACCTACCGCTACCCCGCCGAGGGGCCCACCCCCGAGAGCCTGCTCGCCTTCCTCGGGGACCGCAAGGAGACCGAGGAGCTCTCCATGGTGGTGGACGAGGAGCTGAAGATGATGTGCACCGTCGGCGACATGGGCGGGGTGGTGATCGGCCCGCGCCTCAAGGAGATGGCCCATCTCGCCCACACCGAGTACGAGTTGCGCGGCCGCTCCTCGCTGGACGTACGGGAGGTGCTGAAGGAGACCATGTTCGCGGCGACCGTCACCGGCTCCCCCGTGCAGAACGCCTGCCGGGTCATCGAGCGGTACGAGGACGGCGGGCGCGGCTACTACGCGGGCGCGCTGGCCCTGCTGCGCCGGGAGGCCGACGGCACCCAGACCCTGGACTCGCCGATCCTGATCCGGACCGCCGACATCGACGCGGACGGCACGCTGCGGGTGCCGGTCGGGGCGACGCTGGTGCGGCACTCCGACCCGGAGAGCGAGGTCGCGGAGACCCACGCCAAGGCGGCCGGGGTCCTCGCCGCCCTCGGTGTGCGCCCGGCCCGCCCGGAGGCGGAGCGGGAGCGGCCCCGGCTGGCCTCGGACCCCCGGGTGCGGGAGGCCCTGGACGCCCGGCGGGACGGGCTCGCCCCGTTCTGGCTGCGGATGCAGGAGCGCGCCGCCGACCGCGTCGGCCACGCCCTGGTGGTGGACGGCGAGGACACGTTCACCGCGATGCTCGGTCACCTGCTGCGCGCCTCGGGGCTCGACGTCACCGTGCGCCGCTACGACGAGCCGGGGCTGCGGGACGTGGTGCGGGCGCACGAGGGGCCCGTGGTCCTCGGGCCGGGGCCGGGGAATCCCGGGGACGCCGCCGACCCGAAGATGCGGCTGCTGCGCGCGCTGGCCGCCGAGCTGGTCCGGGACCACCGGCACGGGCTGCTCGGGGTGTGCCTGGGCCATGAGCTGATCGCGGCCGAACTGGGCCTGGAGATCGTCCGGAAGGCGGTGCCGTACCAGGGGGCGCAGACCCGTATCGACCTGTTCGGGCGGCCCGAGACGGTCGGCTTCTACAACAGCTTCACCGCGCGCTGCGACGACTCCGGGGCGACGGAGCTGGCGGCGCACGGCATCGAGGCGAGCCGGGACGAGGTGTCCGGGGAGCTCCACGCGCTGCGCGGGGCCGGGTTCGCCTCGGTGCAGTTCCACCCGGAGTCGGTGCTGACGCTGCGCGGTGCGGCGATCGTGTCCGAGCTGCTGGCGGGGCTTCCGGTGCGCGGCTGAGAGGCGGGGTCAGGTCCCGGGGCGGGCCGGGACCAGGACGTTCCCGCTGTGGCGGCCGGCCAGGTAGTCGCCCACGTTCTCGACGGTGGCGGCGATGATCTGGCCGACCGCGTCCTCGGTGTAGTACGCCTGGTGCGAGGTGACGATGACGTTCGGGAAGGTGACGAGCCGGGCCAGGGTGTCGTCGTCCACTCCCTCCAGGGACTTGTCCAGGAAGAACAGCCCTGCCTCCGCCTCGTACACGTCGAGTCCGACGCCGAGGAAGCGGCCCGCACGCAACTCTCCGACCAGGGCCGAGGTGTCGACGAGGCCGCCCCGGCTGGAGTTGACCAGGATCGCGTCGTCCTTCATCAGGGCGAGGGCGTCCTTGTCGATGAGGTGGTGCGTCGACGGGAGCAGCGGCACGTGCAGGCTGATCACGTCGGACTCCGCGAGCAGCCGCTCCTTGTCCACGTACCGCATGCCCAGTTCGGCGCAGGCCGGGTTCTCGGCGACGTCCCAGCCGAGCAGCTTCATGCCGAAGCCGTGGGCGATCCGGGTGAACGCCTCGCCGATCTTGCCGGTGCCGATGACGCCCACCGTGCGGCCGTGCATGTCGCGGCCGAGGAGTCCGTCGAGCCGGAAGTCGAAGTCGCGGGTGCGGCTCGCGGCCCGGATCACCCGGCGGTTGACCGCCATGGCGAGGGTCCAGGCGAACTCCGCGACCGAGTACGGCGAGTAGTAGGAGACCCGGGCTACGCGCAGGGCCAGGCGCTCGGCGACGTCCAGGTCGATGTTGTTGAATCCGGTGGAGCGCTGGGCGATCATCTGGGTGCCGCCCGCCGCGAGGGTCTGGAGGACCGCGCCGCCCAGGTCGGCGTTGACGCTGGTGGAGATGACCTCGTAGCCCGCCGCGATGGGGGCGGTGTCCCGGTTCAGGAAGACGTCGAGGCAGCGGACTTCGTGCTTCCCGGCGAACGCCTTCTCGATCAGCGGCTTCTCGTCGGACTGCACTCCGAAGGCCAGGATCTCCACGACGTCTCCCCTGTCTGCGTGCTGGGCGCTGCCGGTCACCGCGAATATACGACCGGGCATCGCACCGCGCCCCTCACGACAGGCGCTATGCGTCGTCCAGGCCGCGCTCGATGGCGTACCGCACCAGCTCGACCCGGTTGTGCAGCTGGAGCTTGCCCAGGGTGTTCTGGACGTGGTTCTGCACGGTCCGGTGCGAGATGACGAGCCGTTCCGCGATCTGCTTGTACGAGAGCCCCTTGGCCACGAGCCGCAGCACCTCCGTCTCCCGGTCGGTCAGCTCCGGGGCCCTGGGCTCGTCGGACGCGGCCGGGGCGGGCTCCGAAGCCAGCCTGCGGTACTCGCCGAGGACCAGGCCGGCCAGGCCCGGGGTGAAGACGGCGTCCCCGGCGGCGGTGCGGCGGACGGCCTCGGTCAGCTCCTGGGTGCTCGCCGACTTCATCAGGTAGCCGGTGGCGCCGGACTTGACCGCCTCCAGGACGTCGGCGTGCTCGCCGCTGGCGGAGAGCACGAGGACCCGCAGGCCGGGCTGGCTGCCGACGAGCTCCTTGCAGACCCGCACCCCGGGCATGCCGGGCAGATTGAGGTCGAGGACCAGGACGTCCGGGGTGACGGCGCCGGCCCGGCGTACGGCCTGGGGTCCGTCGCCGGCGGTGGCCACCACGTCGAAGCCGGCCTCGGCGAGGTCGCGGGCCACGGCGTCGCGCCACATCGGGTGGTCGTCCACCACCATCACCCTGATCGCCGGCTGTCCGGTGCCCTCTTCGTGTGTCGCGCTCATCGGACCGATCCCGCCTTCCCCCGTGAAACCTTAGGAACCTTCAATTCGACCTCGGTGCCCTGTCCTGGCACCGAGATCAACTCTGCCGTACCGCCCAGGTCGCGCAGCCGGCCGCGGATCGACAGGGCGACCCCGAGCCGCCCCTCCCCCTCGGCCTGGGCGAGCCGCCCCTCGGGGATGCCGGGCCCGTCGTCCCGGACCGTGACGATGACCTCGTCCGGCCAGTCCTCCAGCAGGATCCACGCCTGGGCGCCCTCGCCCGCGTGCGCCCGGACATTGTCCAGGGCGGCGCCGACCGCGGCCGCCAGCTCCGCCGCCGCGGCGGACGGCAGGAGCACCGGCGCGCCGGGCTCCGCGAAGCTGGTCCGGGAGCCCGCGTGCGGGGCGAGCAGGGTCCGCAGATCGGTCTCGCCGCCGTCGCCCCGGTCGTCGTCGTCCGTCTCGACGGTCCGGACGACGGCGCCCTCGGAGGCGTCCTCGGAGAGCCGGGTCGGCGGCACGAGGCCGCTGGAGACCAGGGTACGCAGGGCGACTTCCTGCTCCCCGGCCATCCGGCCGAGCTCCGCCGCCTCGCCGCCGATCGCGGCGCCGCGCCGCTGGACCATGGCGAGGACCTGGAGCACGCCGTCGTGGATGTCCCGGGCGAGCCGCTCGCGTTCGCGGGTGGCGGCCTCGATCTCCAGGGCGCGGGCGAGGGTGCGTTCACTGGCGCGGGCGACCTCCACCACGTAACCGATGGCGATGGAGGCGACCCAGACCAGCATCACGTTGTGCAGGGTGTCGCGGCTGGGCTCGCCGCGCTCGATGAGGTTGGCGACGGCGACCAGGCTGGAGGCGAAGCCCGCCCAGCGCCAACCGCCCTTGATCGCGAAGGCCAGGACGGAACCGGCGGTCCAGATGGACGGCAGCGTCGGCCCGTCGACGTGCTGCGCCTGGAAGTCGGCGAGCGGGGTGACCACGATCCCGATGAGGGCGATGGCCAGGTCCGCGCCCAGGAAGCGCCTGGTGCAGGCGGCGGCGCTCCCCACCTTCGGCAGGGTGGCGAGCGTCCAGACCGCCATCAGCGCCAGGAAGGTGATCGCTATCCAGGGCCGCTCGTAGTCGTGCCGGGCGAAGGCGGCGAGCAGGACCGCGTAGAGCATCGTCAGCACGCGGTACGCCGTCAGGGCGCGCCACAGCGGCTGCTCCACCGACATCCGGACCACGCGTACGCGTTTGACCATGCTGTTCTCCCCCCGTCCCCCGGCGGACCGCTCAGGTGCTGTCGCCGTCGCCGTCCGTCTGCTTCGCGGCCTCGGACCGGCGCTTGGCCTCGTCGGCGATCTGCCGCTTGGCGGCGGTCGCGTAGATGTCGACGTACTCCTGGCCCGAGAGCTTCATGATCTCGTACATCACCTCGTCGGTGACCGAGCGCAGGATGAAGCGGTCGCCGTCCATGCCGTGATAGCGGCTGAAGTCGAGCGGTTTGCCGATCCGGATGCCGGGCCGCATCAGCTTGGGGATCACCTGGCCGGGCGGCTGGATCTTCTCCGTGTCGATCATCGCGACGGGGATGACCGGCGCCCCGGTGGCCAGTGCGACGCGGGCGAGACCGCCGGGCTTGCCCCGGTAGAGCCGGCCGTCGGGCGACCGGGTGCCCTCGGGGTAGATGCCGAAGAGGCCGCCGCTCTCCACGACCTGGATGCCCGCGCGGATCGCCGCCTCACCGGCGCCGCGCGCGCCGGAGCGGTCGACGGGGAGCTGGCCGACGCCCTTGAAGAACGCGGCGGTGAGCTTGCCCTTCACCCCCGGCGCGGTGAAGTACTCGGCCTTCGCGATGAAGGTCACCTTCCGGTCCAGGACGGCCGGCAGGAAGAAGGAGTCGGAGAACGACAGGTGGTTGCTGGCGAGGATCGCGGGTCCGCGCGCGGGGATGTTCTCCAGGCCCTCCACCCACGGCCTGAAGGCGAGCTTCAGCGACCCGCCGATGGAGAACTTCATAGCGCCGTAGATCAACTCGGATGCCTCCTGTGTGCTGTCCGACAGACCTTAACCCGCCGTGTCCCCCATCCTCCCGCCAAGCGCGGGCGGGTGTCCGCGGACCGGGACGCGACGGCCCTGGTCGGTGTCGGCCCGGTCGCGTACGGTGAAGTAATCCTCGCGTACCCCGTACATCCTTCCGAACTCCCCTTCCGCTCCACGCTCGCTCCCCCGCGAGCCTCATGAACAGGAGACCCCGGTGCCGGTCCTTCCCGGAGCCGAGCCGTTCCGCCACGAGGGCGGAGAGGTCGGCGTCCTCCTCTGTCACGGATTCACCGGTTCCCCCCAGTCGCTGCGCCCCTGGGCCGAGTATCTGGCCGAGCGCGGCCTGACGGTCTCGCTGCCGCTGCTCCCCGGGCACGGCACGCGCTGGCAGGACATGCAGGTGACCGGCTGGCAGGACTGGTACGCGGAGGTGGACCGGGAGCTCCGCGGGCTGCTGGAGCGCTGCGAGCGGGTGTTCGTCTTCGGGCTCTCGATGGGCGGTGCGCTGGCCCTGCGGCTGGCCGCGAAGCACGGGGACGCGGTCAGCGGTCTGGTGCTCGTCAATCCGGCCAACAAGGTGCACGGCCTCGCGGCGCACGCGCTGCCGGTGGTCCGCCATCTGGTGCCGACGACGAAGGGCCTGGTCAGCGACATCGCCCTGGAGGGTGCCGCGGAGGTGGGCTACGACCGGGTGCCGCTGCACGCGGCGCATTCGGTGCGCAGGTTCTTCCGGCTGGTCGACGGCGACCTGCCCCAGGTCACCCAGCCGCTCCTGCTGCTGCACAGCCCGCAGGACCATGTCGTCCCGCCCGCGGACTCGGCCCGCATCCTGAGCCGTGTCTCCTCGACGGATGTCCGCGAGGTCCTGCTGGAACAGAGCTACCACGTGGCGACGTTGGACCATGATGCGAAGCGGATCTTCGACGAGAGCCATGCGTTCATCGGCCGCCTCGCTCCGAGCGAGAAGGATCAGGGCGGGAAGAAGGGGAGCACGTCCGGTGGCTGAGCACGACGCGGAGCGCGCGGGCAGCGAGGAGGAGCGGGAGCCGTTCCCCGTGGAGGGGGCGGCCGTCGCCGACGACGACGGCAAGGGCGCGGCACCCGACGCGCCGGCCGGTGCGGGGGACGGACCGCTGGACGAGGACGCCGTCTGGCGGGCCATCGTGGAGGGTTACGGGGAGGAGCCGCCGGACCCGCCGGGCGCCCGGCCCTTCCGGTCGGTCGAGGACCTGGCGCTGCCGGACGACGGCCCGCTGACCGCCCCGGCCGCGGACAAGGGGCTCGGCAAGCGGCCGCCGAAGCCGAAGCCGGCGGAGGACCGGCCGCTCGGCGGCTCGGTAGTCTTCGCGCCGGGCGTGGGCCCGCGCGACTACGAGCCGGCCGACCCCGACGTGCCCGGCAAGGGCACCGGGGACGACGACGAGGGGCACTTCGTGCCGCCGGAGCCGCCGCCGCTGCCGGAGGCCGACGTCACGGCGAAGTTCGCCTGGCTCGCGGTGGTCGGCGGGCCGGTGCTGATGCTGCTCGCGGTGCTGCTGTCCTGGGAGATGACCTGGTGGCTGACGACGGTCTGCGTCGGCGGCTTCCTGGGCGGTTTCGTGACGCTCGTGGCGCGGATGGACTCCGACGACGACGGTGACGACGACCCGGGCCGGGGCGCGGTGGTCTGACGTCCCGCTCAGGCGGCCGGCACCCTCAGCGCGGCCAGCACCGGGCGGTGGTCGGTCGCCGCGCTCAGGTCGGCCTCGCGCACCCCGGGCAGCCCGTCCGGGACCCCGCAGCCGAGGACCTCGACGCCGCCGGTGGCGAAGACGGCGTCGATCCGGCGGCGCGGCTCGTGCGCGGGGAAGGTGTACTCGCCGCCCTGCGGCCTGGTCTCCCAGCAGTCCTGGTAGCGCCCGGCGAGCCGCCGGAAGGCCCGCCCGCTCGGTACGTCGTTGAGGTCACCGGCGACGACGGCGTGCGCCACGCCCAGCGCGTCCACGGTCTCCGTCAGCCGCTCCGCCTGGGCCAGCCGCTCCTGCCGCTGGAGGCTTAGGTGGCAGCTGACCACCCCGACCCGGGCGCCCGCGAACCGGACCACGGCGGTGGCGAAACCCCGGCGGTGCAGGCCCGGGGTGCGCGGCAGCAGGATGTCCTCGGTGCGCTCGACCGTGGCACGCAGCGAGCACAGCAGCAGCGGTCCGGCGGCGGTGGCGCCTCCGCCGAGGACCACCAGGTCGGTGGCGGCGGCGAGCCGGGCGGCGTACTTGCGCCAGCGGAAGAAGCGCGGCGCCTCCTGGACGAGGACCAGGTCGGGGGCGCAGGCGCGGATGACCCGGGCGAGGGCCGCGCGGTCGTCGCGCATCGAGCGGATGTTATAGCTGAGCACGCGGATGACGGCCGAGCCGTCCGGCTCGGTGCGCGAATCGGGCAGCGACATCGTGGCCATGCCCTCACGATACGGCGGACGCCCGCCGCGCTCCGAGAGGGCGCGACGGGCGTCCGGTGTTTCCGTGTGCGGGTCGGGCTCAGCCCTGGCGGGCCAGGTCCGCTGCGCCCACGAGCCCTGCCTTGCCGCCGAGTTGGGCGGCGAGGACCTGCGCGTGCGGGCGCCATTCGCCGCCGATCAGCCAGCGCCGGAACGACTTGCGGATCGGGTCGAGGACGAGCTCGCCCTCGTCCGAGACGCCGCCACCGACGATGAAGGCCGACGGGTCGAACAGCGAGGCCAGGTCCGCGAGTCCGGCGCCGGCCCAGCGGGCCAGCTCGCGGAACGAGTCGATGGCCACCGGGCAGCCCTGGCGGGCCGCCTCGCTGATGTGCTTGCCCTCGATGCCGTCCACGGTGCCGTCGCCGAGCGCCAGCAGGATCGTGGCGTTCTCCGGGGTGGCATTGGCGCGCTGCTTCGCGTACCGCACAAGGGCGCGGCCGGAGGCGTACTGCTCCCAGCAGCCCTGGCTGCCGCAGCCGCAGAGCAGGCCGTCCGGGACGACCCGGATGTGGCCGAACTCGGCGGCCACGCCGAAGCGTCCGCGGCGCAGCTTGTTGCCGATGATGATGCCGCCGCCGAGGCCGGTGCCCAGCGTGATGCAGATGACGTCGTCGTGGCCCTGGCCGGCGCCGAAGCGGTATTCGCCCCAGGCGGCGGCGTTGGCGTCGTTCTCCACGACGACGGGGAGGCCGACGCGCTGCTCGACCTTGTCCTTGAGCGGTTCGTGGCGCCAGTTGATGTTGGGCGCGAACAGCACGGTGGCCCGCTTGTCGTCCACATATCCGGCCGCGCCGATGCCGACGGCGTCGACCTGGTGCCCGGCGCTCGCGCCGGAGACCGCCGCCGCGATCGCGTCCACGATGGCTTCGGCCGTCGGCGGGGTCGGCACCTTGAAGGTCGAGAGGATGTGGCCCTCTTCGTCGACCACTCCAGCTGCGATCTTCGTGCCGCCGATATCGACGCCGATGGTGAGTCCCATGAATCCCTCAGTTCCGGTCGAGCCCCGCTGAGGCAACCGTACCCGAGGCCGGGCCCCGTCCTGTCCGGCGCCGGTCAGTCGAGGTCGATGTGTTCGCCGGCGCCGGACCCCTCGTCCCGGGGGCCGCCGGGGCCTTCCGCCTTCTTTTCGGTGCCCGCGGGGTCCCCCGCCCCCCGGGTCCAGCGGCCTTCCTGGCCCTGGACCGCCGAGCGGTAGGCGGCGAGCAGTTCGTTACCGGCCGCCGCGATGTGATCGAAAACGTCTGGATTGCGCTCGATCACGGGCTCCACGGCCGCCTTGGCCTGCTGGATGACCTGCTGCACGGCACCCTGCGCGGCCAGTCCGAGGAGCGGCGCCTGGAACGAGCCGAGCTTGTCGGACACCGCGTCCATCAGCTTGCGCAGCTCCTCGGCGGCGGAGCCGGGCGGCGGGCCATAGGCGGCGCGGCGGCGGGCCTGCTCGGCGGCGAGGTCCTCGGCGCACGCGTCGGCCCAGGCGTTGTCGTCGGCGGGGCGATCGGTGGCTTCGCTCATGGCGGACTCCTGGGGGCTTCGTGGCCGGCGGCCCGGCATACCGGACACGTACCTTCGACGGTACCCGAACGGTGGTACGCCGTTCAGCCCGTCCGGGGCCAGAGCGCGGGATCGGGTGTGAAGCGGACCCGGAGCACGCCGTCGGTGAGGGCCGCGCCGGAGACGGTGCAGCGGCGCAGGGCGGGTTCCAGGGGGACGATGCGGTGGAACGGGCCGACGGTCAGGAGGAGTTCTCCGCCGCGCCGGACGAGCTGGAGGTCCTTCTTGACGGCGCCGGGGAGCCGCAGGCACCAGACGAGTATCCCGTCGCCGTCCGGCCCGCCGGCCTCCTCGGTCCACCAGGGGTCCGGGGCCCGGCCGCCCTCCTCACCGGTGCCGGGGACGGCGAGCGCATGGCCCGCACCGTCCTCGCCGGCCAGGGCCAGGAGGTCGTCGGGGCCCTGCGGGTCGCGGCCGAGGTGGGCGATGCGGACCGGGGCGGCGCCCGCGACCGCCCAGTGGCCGAGAGACTTCTCCTGCTGGGCGGCGAGCGCGGCGAAGAACGGGTCCGGGGAGTGGCCGGGCAGCATCCGGTTGGCGACCGGCGCCTCGGCGCGCAGCCCGTGCAGGGCGAGCCCGGTGCGGGCGCCGCGCAGGGCCTCGTCGGCGGCCGGGCCCGGCTCGGCGACGAGCCGGAGGGTGGTGGCCCGGTCCTCGATCAGTGCCTGGACCTGGGCCAGTTCGGCGTCGCGCCGGGCGGCGGCCTCGTACAGCCACTGGGCGGGCATGGGCACACCGGCCAGCTGGGCGAGCATCGGGCGCAGGGCGCGGGCGGCCTGGCGCTCCTGGGGCAGCAGCCGGCGCAGGTAGCGGCGCAGCTGTTCCGGCAGGGCGAGCAGGCGGAGCGCGTCGCGCAGGGGCGGGAGGTCCACGACGAGGAGGTCGTACGCCTCGGCGGACCAGTCGCCGTGGGCGGCGCGGCGCAGGGCGTGGAGCAGGGCGAGTTCGCCGCTGCCGGGGAGTTCGGTCAGCTCCTCGCCGTCCAGCGGGTTGCCGCCGAGCAGTTCGAGGACGGACGACAACTGCTCCTGGAGGGCGAGGAGTTCGTCGCGGAAGTGGGCGGCGGAGTCGGTCCGGACGGACCGCAGCCGCTCGGTGACCGGGGTGGGGGCCGCGGCGTCGGGGAAGCCGGGTATCGGGTCGGCGGAGATCAGCAGGGTGCGGGCGCCGTCGCGGGCCGCGGCGAGCGCGGTGGCCGCCGCGACGGTCGTACGGCCGGCTCCGCCGGGTCCGGTGACCAGGACCGTACGCACGTGCTCAGCCCTTCGGGACGGACTCGACGCGCTTCTTCAGGCCGGCGAGGGCGCGGTCGATGATGACCTTCTCCGCCTTGCGCTTGATCATGCCGAGCATGGGGATCTTCACGTCGACGGTGAGCCGGTAGGTGACCTCGGTGCGGTTGCCGTCGCCGAGCGGCGCGAGCGCGTAGGAGCCGTCGATGGCGCGGAGCATCTGGGACTTGACCAGGGTCCAGCTGACCTCGTAGTCCCCGATCCAGGTGTAGGCGAGGGTGTGGTCGTCCTTGATCGCGCCGGCGTCCAGGACGAGTCGGACCTTCTCGGCGCGGCCGTGCTCGTCGGTGCCGAGGACCTCCGCCTCCTTGACCTCTCCGGTCCACTCCGGGTAGCGCTCGAAGTCGGCGATCACACCCATGACGTCGGCCGGTGCCGCCTCGATCGTGATGGTCGAGCTGGTGTGTTCAGCCATCGCTGTGGCCCTCCAGTGCGGTGTACCGGTACGTCGGCAGGAGCCTGCCGCCAGAAGGCTATCGCGTGCGCCCGGCGGCCCGTCCCAGGGCCCGGCGCGCAATGCCGGGCCGGGCGCTCACCACTCCAGCGCCCAGGGCCGGCCGGTGGAGGCGAAGTGGCCGACGTTCACGCATTCGGTGGCGCCGATCCGCATCCGGCGGGCCAGCGGCTGGTGGACGTGGCCGAAGAGGGAGTAGCGGGGGCGGGTGCGGCGGATGGCGTCGAGCAGGGCCCGGCTGCCGCGCTCGAAGCGGCGCGCCACGGTGTCGTAGACCAGCTCGGGCACCTCGGGCGGGATGTGGGTGCAGAGCACGTCGACCTCGCCGACCGCCTCGATCTTGGCGGCGTACTCCTCGTCGTCGATCTCGTACGGGGTGCGCATCGGCGTGCGCAGGCCGCCGCCGACGAAGCCGAAGACGCGGCCGCCGATCTCGACGCGCTCGCCGTCCAGGACGGTGGTGCCGGGGGCGGCGTACTCGGGCCACAGGGCGGGGATGTCGACGTTGCCGTAGGTGGCGTACGTCGGGGTGGGCAGCGCGGCGAACATCTCGGCGTACTGCCTGCGCACCGCTTCGGTGATCGCGGCGTTCCGGTCCATGCCCTGCCACAGCCCCCGGCCGAAGGCGCGGGCCTCCTCGAAGCGGCGGGCGGTGCGCAGGGCGACGATCCGGTCGGCGTTCTCGACGCCGAAGAGGTCGGGGAAGATGCCGCGCGAGTGGTCGGCGTAGTCGAGGAAGAGGACCAGGTCACCGAGGCAGATCAGGGCGTCGGCACCGTCCCCGGCGCGGGCCAGCGCCCCGGTGTTGCCGTGCACGTCGCTGACCACATGGACGCGGGTGTTCGCTCCAGCTCGCATGGGAAACAGCCTAGAGCCTGCGCAGAGGCCCCGGACCTGCGGTTACTTCCTGGTGTGTGTAGGGGTGGACTACTGTGCGCGAAAGGACGTCCCGATATGTGTGACGCATAAGACATCTGGCCGGGACCCCCTATCCGGAACCGAGTACTGGTGGGTAACGTCCGGGCAGTCCAGTCGTGCTCACCCCACTGAGCACCCGCCATCTTGGACCGCGCCGGTGCGTCACACAGAGCCGTGGCACCGGAGCCCGATGAGGAGCAGCAGTCTTGCGCGAGTTCAGCCTTCCGGCCCTGTACGAGGTCCCCTCGGACGGCAACCTGACGGATCTCATCCGCCGCAATGCCGCTCAGCATCCCGATGTCGCGGTGATGAGCCGCAAAGTGGCGGGCGTCTGGACGGACGTCACCGCCACGCAGTTCCTGGCCGAGGTCCGGTCGGCCGCCAAGGGCCTGATCGCGGCGGGCGTCGAGCCCGGCGACCGGGTGGCCCTGATGTCGCGCACCCGGTACGAGTGGGTGCTGCTGGACTTCGCCATCTGGAGCGCGGGCGCGGTCACCGTGCCGGTGTACGAGACCAGCTCGCCCGAGCAGGTGCAGTGGATCCTCGGCGACTCGGGGGCCGTCGCGGTCCTGGTCGAGAGCGACGTCCACGCCGCCGCCGTCGCCTCCGTGCGCGACCGGCTGCCCGGGCTGCGGTACGTCTGGCAGATCGAGAAGGGCGCCGTCGACACGCTCCGGGCCGAGGGCGAAGGGGTCTCCGAGGAGACCGTGGACCTGCGCAGCGCGGCGGCCCGGGCGGACGACCCGGCCACCATCGTCTACACCTCGGGCACCACGGGCCGCCCCAAGGGCTGCGTCCTGACGCACCGCAGCTTCTTCGCGGAGTGCGGGAACGTGGTGGAGCGCCTGAAGCCCCTCTTCCGTACCGGCGAGTGCTCGGTCCTGCTCTTCCTGCCCGCCGCCCACGTCTTCGGGCGGCTGGTCGAGGTGGCCTCGGTGATGGCGCCGATCAAGCTCGGCTGCGTCCCGGACATCAAGAACCTCACCGACGAGCTGGCCGCGTTCCGCCCGACGCTGATCCTCGGCGTGCCGCGCGTCTTCGAGAAGGTCTACAACGCGGCGCGCGCCAAGGCGCAGGCCGACGGCAAGGGCAGGATCTTCGACAGGGCCGCCGACACCGCCATCGCCTACAGCCGCGCGCTGGGCACCCCGCAGGGACCCTCGCTGGGCCTGAAGTTCCGGCACAAGGTCTTCGACCGCCTCGTCTACGGCAAGCTGCGCGCGGTGCTCGGCGGGCGCGGCGAGCACGCGATCTCCGGCGGCGCCCCGCTCGGCGAGCGCCTGGGCCACTTCTACCGCGGCATCGGCTTCACCGTCCTGGAGGGCTACGGCCTGACCGAGTCCTGCGCGGCCACCGCCTTCAACCCGTGGGACCGGCAGAAGATCGGCACGGTCGGCCAGCCGCTCCCCGGTTCCGTGGTGCGCATCGCGGACGACGGCGAGGTGCTGCTCCACGGTGAGCACCTGTTCTCCGGCTACTGGAACAACGAGGCGGCGACGGCCGAGGCGCTGGCGGACGGCTGGTTCCACACCGGGGACATCGGCACGCTGGACGAGGACGGCTACCTCGCGATCACCGGCCGCAAGAAGGAGATCATCGTCACGGCCGGCGGCAAGAACGTCGCGCCCGCCGTCATCGAGGACCGCATCCGCGGCCACGCCCTGGTGGCGGAGTGCATGGTGGTCGGCGACGGGCGGCCCTTCGTGGGCGCGCTGGTCACGCTGGACGAGGAGTTCCTGGGCCGCTGGGCCGAGGAGCACGGCAAGCCGGCCGGCTCGACCGCGCTGTCGCTGCGCGACGACCCGGAGCTGATCGCCGAGGTGCAGCGCGCGGTGGACGACGGCAACGCGGCGGTCTCCAAGGCCGAGTCCGTACGCAAGTTCCGCATCCTGGGCGCCCAGTTCACCGAGGAGGGGGGCCACATCACGCCCTCGCTGAAGCTGAAGCGGAACGTGGTGGCGAAGGACTTCGCGGACGAGGTGGAGTCGATCTACCGCTCGTGAGGCGTACGCGTACGAGGGGGCCCGCACCACATCGGTGCGGGCCCCCTCGTACGCGTATCAGAGCAGTTCGCGCAGCCGTTCCGCGAGCAGGTCCCAGCGCCACTTCTCCTCGACCCATTCCCGGCCCCGCTCGCCCATGCGCCGCCGCAGGTCCGCGTCGCCCAGCAGCGCGGTGATCCGCTCCGCCGCCTCGCCGGGCTCGCCGCCGCGCACCACCCAGCCGGTCTCGCCGTCCAGCACCGCGTCCGGAGCTCCGCCGGAGTCGCCGGCCACCACCGGCAGCCCGGTCGCGGACGCCTCCAGGTAGACGATGCCCAGGCCCTCCACGTCCAGGCCGCCGCGCCGGGTCCGGCAGGGCATCGCGAAGACGTCCCCGGCGCCGTAGTGCGCGGGCAGCTCGGACCAGGGCACCGGCCCGGTGAACCGCACGGAGTCCGCCACCCCGGTGCGCGCGGCGAGCTTGCGCAGGTCGTCCTCGTAGGGCCCGCCGCCCACGACCAGCAGGACCGCGTCCGGCTGGGCGGCCAGGATCGCGGGCATCGCGAGGATCAGGGTGTCCTGGCCCTTGCGGGGCACCAGCCGGGACACGCAGACCACGACGGGCCGTTCGGTGAGCCCGAGCCGGGCCCGGACCTCGTCGCCGCCGGAGTCCGGGCAGAACGTCTTCTCGTCCACCCCGGGCGGCAGCTGCACCATGCGGCGGGCGGCGGCCGGGCTCAGCGCGGCGGCGATCCGGGAGCGGGTGTACTCGCCGAGGTAGGTCAGCGTGTCGGTGCCCTCGCCGATCCGGCGCAGCAGCTGCCGGGACGCGGGCAGCTGCGCCCAGGCCGCCTCGTGGCCGTGCGTCGTGGCGACGAGCCGCCGGGCACCCGCCTCGCGCAGCGCCGGGCCCATCAGGCCGAGCGGGGCGGCGGCGCCGAACCAGACCGACGAGCAGCCGTGCGCGCGCAGCAGCTCGGTGGCGCGCCGGGTCACCCGCGGGGTCGGCAGCAGCATCGTCGTACGGTCGCGGACGACGGTGAAGGGCTGCTCGGCGTCGAAGGCGGCGGTGGCGGCCGCGCCCTCGGCCCCGCGCTTCCAGGTGGAGGCGTAGACGACGACCCGGTCGGGGTCGAGCCGCAGCGCCATGTTGTGCAGGAACGCCTGGATGCCTCCCGGGCGGGGCGGGAAGTCGTTGGTCACGATCAAGGTCTTGTCCATCGCAGCCGACAGTACCGGGCCCCGGCGGCCGTGCCTGATGGCCCGCACACAGGGCGTACGGGCATCATGGCTGTTTCGTACGGCGTACAGGACGGGTGAGGGCAGGTCATGACGGGTTCCAGCGGCACGCGTCCGGCGGCCTTCGCGGTGTGGGCGCTCACCAGGGCGGTGCTGCTGCTCTGGGTGACCAAGGTGGTCACCCCGCCCGGGCTCGACGTGACGAGCGATGTGTCGGTGATCTACCACGGCTGGTCCGAGGTGCTGCGCTCCGGCACCTACCCGGAGTCCGACGTCACCTGGCAGTACCCGCCGGTGGCGGCGCTCGCGATCCTCTCCCCCGCCCTGCTGCCGTTCCTGGACTACGCCACGGCCTTCTTCGTGCTGGCGTTCCTGTGCGACGCGCTGGTCCTGGGGCTGTTGCTGCGCGCGAGCGACGGTCCGGGCCGCCGGGCGGCCGGGGTGTGGGTGTGGGTGGCGGGCGTGCCACTGCTCGGCACGACCGCGTACGCCCGGTACGACGTGATGGTGACGGCCGTGGCGGTGGCGGCGCTGCTGGCCGGGCTGCGGCACCCCCGTGTGCTGGGGGCGCTGGCCGCGTTCGGGGCGCTGCTGAAGGTGTGGCCGGCGCTGCTGCTGGCCGGGACGGCCCGGGGGCGCGCGACCCGGCTGGCCTGGGGGACGGCGGCCGCGGTGGCGGCCGGGCTGCTGCTGGTGTGCGTGGCGGCGGCGCCGGGCGCGCTGGCGTTCCTCGGCTTCCAGCGGGACCGGGGTACCGAGGTCGAGTCGCTGGGGGCGCTGGTCTTCCATGTGTGGCGGCAGTTCGGCTGGGAGGGCCGGGTGGAGCTGCACTACGGCTCGCTGGAGTTCCTGGGGCCGCATGTACCGCTGGTGAGCACGCTGGCGCTGGGGCTGAGCGTGGCCGCGTTCGGCTGGCTGCTGGTGTGGCGGCTGCGGGCGCGGACGTTCGGGGTGAGTACGCCGGCGGACGCCGCGTTCACGGCGGTGCTGCTGTTCACCACGACGAGCCGGGTGATCAGCCCGCAGTACATGCTGTGGCTGGTCGGTCTCGCGGCGGTGTGCCTGGTGCTGCGGGAGAGCCGGATGATGTGGCCGGCCGTCCTGGTGGTCGCGGCCACGGGGGTGACGCAGCTGGAGTTCCCGATCGGCTTCGTCCACGTGGTGACGAGCGACGCGCACGGGCTGACGCTGATGTTCCTGCGCAACGGGCTGCTGGTCGCCGCGTCCGTGCTGGCGGCCGCGCGGCTGTGGCGCGACACCGTACGGGCCCCGAGGGGCGCGGCGGCGGCGAAGGCGGTGGCGGAGCCCGCGCTCAGCCGAGCCGGTCGCGCAGATACACCCGCCAGCGCGCCGTGAAGTCCTGCGGGGTGGTGCCCAGGACCTCGTGCAGGGCGTCCTCGACCGCCCCGTCGCGCCCGTGGCGGGCGCCGACGGCCCGGTAGAAGGCGAACAGCTTCTCCTCGCCCCAGCGGTCCGCGATCAGCTCGCAGGCCAGCCAGCCGCCCTCGTACGCCTGCGCCAGCCGGTCCGCCTCTCCCGCGAAGGCGAAGTCCTCGTCCTCGGGCAGCCCGGCCGGTACGTCACCGGCCCGGACCGCGTCGGCCAGCTCGGGCGCGATCTCCTCGGCGGTCCGGTCCTGGTCCCGGTAGGCCGCCCAGTCCGCGAAGCCCTCGGAGAGCCAGGTCGGGGTGGCCGACGAGGTCCGCTTGCGGGTGGCCACATGGGCGGTCTCGTGGGTGAGGACGACGCGCTGCCCGAACCCGCCGAGCAGGGCGTACGCCTCGGGGTTGACGATCACCCGGTCGGCGGGGGCCTTCCCGGTGCCGCCGGTCTCGCCGGTGGTGACGGCCGCTATGCCCTTGTAGTTCGAGGCGGGCGAACCGAGCAGCCGGCCCATCTCCGTCACGCTGTCCGGCACCAGCACCACCACGCGCCCCGCCCACCGCTCCGGCCAGGCGGCGGAGACCGCGGGCACCGCCTCGTCCGCCGTCGCCGCGATGGCGTCCAGCTCGTCCCGTGAGCGGCCGACGCCCAGGACCAGGCTGTGCTTCCCGCGCACCACTTCGATGTCGCCCTGCTCCCACAGCTGCCCGGCGCTGCCGTCGGCGGCCCGGTCCGCGGTGACGTACCAGCGGCCGTCCGCCGGGTCCCGGGCCAGGTCCACGACCCGGTCGACGGAGACCGGGGCGCTGTCGTAGCCGGCGATGCGGTAGCCGAGCGTGACGTCGGCGGTGACCCGGTCCGCCCCGTGCGGGGTGAGGTGGGTCAGCCGGTACGCCCAGGAGCCGAGCGGCACGTCCGCCAGCCGGGCGGCCTCCCGGCGCTGGGCGGTGCGCAGCGCCGTGGCGTCCGGGTCGACGGCGGCGGCGTAGGCGGCCGGGTCGTGGTGCAGCACGGCGGCGGCGCGCCGGTCCAGGGTGGCGCGGACGCCCCGGGAGGTGCTGTCGGGCGCCCGGTCGGCCGGGGCGGAGCAGGCGGCGGCGCCCAGCAGCGCGGCGAGGACGGCACCCGCCGCCCGCCGCCGCCCGCCGCGTATGCGCACCCGTTCGACCACATGACGAGCGTACGGGCTGTCGCCGGGCTCAGACCCGGGTGACCGAGGAGACGGGCATCATCCCGACGGGGTCGTAGCGGACCGGGGCGCCGGGGTACGGGGCGTGGATGACCTGCCCGTTTCCCACGTACATGGCGATGTGGCTGGCGTCCGCCCGGTAGGCGACGAGGTCTCCGGGGCGGGCCTCGGAGAGCGGCACCATGTGCCCGGCGTACCGCTGGGCCTGCGAGGTCCGGGGCAGGCTCACCCCGGCCTGGGCCCAGGCCCACTGCATCAGCCCGGAGCAGTCGAAGCCGGAGGGCCCGTTGGCGCCCCACACGTACGGCCTGCCGAGCGCCTGCTGTGCGGCCAGGACGGCCGCGGCGGCGCGGGCGGAACCCGCCGGGAGCCCGGCCAGGAGGGTGGCGCCCGGGTCGCGGCCGTCGCGCGAGGCGCGGGCCAGGGCGGCCCGTTCGGCGGCCGGGAGCGACTTCAGCAGCTGCCTGGCCCGGGCGAGCTTGCGTTCGACGGTCCGCTTGTGGCGGCTGACGGCCTCCCGGCGGCTCTCCAGCCCGGCCAGCGAGCGGGCGGCCTCGGCCCGGGTCTGGGCGAGCGCCCGCTGGGCCTTGCGCAGTTCGGCGAGGGCGGCGGCCCGGTGGGCGTCGGCCATGGTGACGGCGGAGGCCCGGTCGAGGTAGCTGTCGGGGTCCGAGGTGAGCAGCAGGGCCAGCGAGGGGTCGATGCCGCCCGCGCGGTACTCCGCCCGGGCCGCCGAGCCCAGCTCCTCGCGCATCCGGTTGATGCGTTCCTGGCCCCGGGCGGCCCGGTCCTGGGCCCGGCTGAACTCGCCGCGCAGCCGGGTCACGTCCTCGCCGGCCCTGTTGTACCGCTCGGTGGCGCGCTCCGCCTCGGCGTAGAGGTGGTCGACCCGGGCCCCGGCGGACTGCGGGGTGTCGTGCGGCTCGGCGTGCGCGGTGGCGGCGCCGAGTGTCGCGGCCGCGGTCGCGGCCGCCGCCGTCAGGACGGTGGCCCGGGCACCGCGACCGGTACCGGGCTGTGTGGAACGGCGATGGGACCCCACAGGACGCCGCACTCCCTTCCGCTGTACGCAGACGCGCGCGGCCCCTACCGCCCGGGCGGGCGGACCGACGTACGGGAGCCACGACAGCAGGCAGACAGTAGCCGCGTGATCACGGAGCGGACAAAGACACGCCGGACCGGCGGGGGCCACACACAGTGACGCCCCGCCGGTGACCTGTGGTCTCCGGCGGGGCGGGCGTCAGTACGGGGCGCGGGAATTCGCCCGTTCGGGCGCGGTTCAGATGCGCACGGCGGCGTAGATGCTGCCGATGGTGCTCATCGACTCGTAGCGGACGTACGCGCCGGGGTACGGGGCGTGCAGGACCTGGCCGTTGCCGGCGTAGAGGCCGACGTGCTCGTTGCCGTTGAAGAAGACGAGGTCGCCGGGGGCCAGCTGGCTGACGCCGATCCGGTGACCCTGGTTGACCTGGGTGTACGTGGTGCGGGTGATGTTGACGCCGGCCTGGGCGTAGGCCCACATGGTCAGGCCCGAGCAGTCGAACGAGTTGGGGCCGGTGGCCGCGGGCACGTACGGCTTGCCGATGCGGGTGGCGGCGGCGTTGAGGGCGGCCTTCCCGAGACCGGAGGCGGCGACCTCGTTGCCGAGCTCGACCCGGGTACCGGCGGCACGGCTCGCGCGGGCCTCGTCCTGGCGCAGCTTCTCGCGCTCGGCCGCGGTGAGGGTGTTCAGCAGGCGGCGGGCCTCGGCCAGCTTCTCCTGCTGCTTCTTCTTCTTCTCACCGAGCGTCTTGCGGACGGAGGCGAGGTCGCTCAGCTTGTCCTGGGCCTCCTTGCGCTGCTGCGCGAGGGCCCGCTGCTTCTCCTGGACCTTCGACAGGGCCTCGGTCTGCTTGGCCGTCAGCTGGTCGAGCGCGGACGCCTGGTCGAGGAAGCTGTCCGGGTCGGAGGAGAGGAAGAGCTGGACGGAGGGGTCGATGCCTCCGGAGCGGTACTGCGCGGCGGCGAGGGAACCGAGGCCGGACCGGAGCTGGTTGAGCTCCTCCTGGCCGCGGGCCACCTTGTCCTGGATCGCGCCGATCTGCTTCTCGAGCTTCTCCTGCTTCTCCTTCGCCCCGTTGTACTGCTCGGTGGCGGCCCCGGCCTCGTGGTAGAGCTTGTCGACCTTCGCCTTGACCTCGCTCTTGGTCGGCTTGGGGTCGGCGTGGGCGGCCTGGGAGGACAGGGCGACGGCCGCGGCTGCGGTCGCGGTGAGCACGGTCACACGAGTGCGGCTCGGCTGCTTGGGACGACGGTGGGACGCCACGAAGGCGAGCTCCTTCTTCCTCGAGCCGCCTACCGGATCTGTGGGGGAGGGGATCCCCGGCTCCGTGCACGTCACGGACTCGGCGGTTCCTTCGCCGCCACCCCGGGTGGGTGATCGACCGCGCGAAGGTTCGAGGCCCGACCCTAGTGACCATCTTGTGATCAGTTCAAATCCTCGCAGGAAAAATCTCGTCACACACGGCACTTCTTTACCCACACCCCACGGCGCGTAGCGACGACTTGACGGTCCGTTCCCTGATCTCGGGCGAACTCCCCACAAGGAGCGCTAAACCCGCGAAAGCCGCTTCAGGAGCAAGGCGGACGCAACGGGCCTGGCCCCCGCCTTCGCCACTCCGTCGGCCACCTCGCGGTCGGTGGAGACCACCACCACAGGCCGTCCCGGCGGCTCCGCGCGCGCCAGTTGGCGGATCAGCTCGTCGGCGGTGACCCCCGGCTTGCTGAACAGCACCCGCACGCCGCGCGGCGGCGCGAGCAGCACCGGGGCGGCCAGCTCCGCCCCGTCGAACACACACGTCATCTCCGCGCCCGTGCGCGCCGCGAGGACCGAGAGCCCGCCGAGCAGCCGCAGCCGCTGCTTCTCCAACGGCATCTGCGGATAACCCGTCTTGGTGACGTTGTAGCCGTCCACGATCAGATGGGCCTGCGGCAGCGCCAGGAGCTGGTCGAGCAGCGCCGGGTCGGTCTCCGAAAGGGCCCTGGCCGCGATGTCCTTGGGCGACATCCGGCCGGGCTCCACCGCGTCCGCACTGTCCGCCGGCCGCATCGAGGAGGGCGGCAGCGCCAGTTCGCGCCGCAGCCCGCCGGCCGCTTCGAGCACCGTGTCCAGCAGCAGCCGCAGCCGCATGTCCTCGACCGAACGCCCCTCCCGGGCCGCCCTGCGACTCGCCTCGACGGATGCCTCGGCCTCCCCGAGCCTCGCCCTCAGCCGCCGGGTCTCGCTCTCGGCGGCGGACACCTGGGCGGCCGCCTCGGCGCGTACGGACTCGGTCTCGGCCTTGGCCTTGCGCAGCGCCGCCTCACCGCGCTTGACCTCGCTGAGCGCACTGCGCAGCTTGCGCTGGAGGGAGTCCGCCTCCTTGCGGGCGGCGTCCAGTTCGGCGCGGAGCCGTTCGGTCTCGCCCTTGGTGTGGGCCCTGGCCTCGGCCAGCTCCTCGCGCAGCCGGACCACTTCGCGCCGGTTCTCCTCGCCGGCCCGCTCGGCGTCGGCGCGCTGGACCTCCTCGCCGGCCGCCGCGACCAGCTTGACCCAGCCGTCCGGGCGCAGCACGTACGCCGCCGCCGCCACGTCCACCGGGTCGGCGGCGGCGGGCGGCGCGCCGGACTCCAGGGCAGCCGCCAGCTCGGGCTGGGCCTCCCGGAAACGGTCACCGATGCGGCGGCGGAACCCGTCGTCGTTCGCCACCGCGGCCGCCATGGCGTTCCCGGCGAACTTGGCACGCCGGGGGGCCGTGAAGCGGGCGTACTGCCTCAGCTGGGCGGGCAGTTCGGCGACCGTGAGACCGCCGAACGCGTCGGAGACCAGCGCGACGACCCGGCGCCGTACCCCTTCGGGCAGCGGGCGGTCGAGCGCCTCCACGGCGTCATCGGCCCTGTCGGCCGACGCGGCGCCGCCCTCGGGCTGCTCCACCATCCGTCACCCCATTGTGTTGTCTCCGCACGGCCCCGTCAGGAGTCGGCACCCGGCCTGTCGACGAGCTCGATCTGGTCCACCGCGTTGCACCAACGACAACGGACCGACTCGATGGTCTCACTGACCACCTCGCGTTCCTCGACGCTCGACTCACCGGCCAGGTCGAGGTGCACGTACTCGACGACCTTCGAGGACCGCGTCACGTCGAAGCGCGTGAGATTCCCACAGAGCGTGCAGCGCCAGCGGGTCGTGTCGGTCGGCTGGGGAACGGTCGTCATCGTGCGTCCTCTTTCGTCGAGCCGTGAGCTGCCGGACAAGGGTCTCGCGGTGCGCCGTCGAACTGCGGATGTCCACCTGTCACCCTACGGCCTCGGCGCATCTCCCCGGCACGGCGAGGCGGTCTGTCCCGTTCGCTCCGTTTGCGTCATGCTCTGTTCATGATCGATCGGCGGGCCGCCGCGGGCAGGCTCCTGCGCGCGGCCACTTCGGGCGGGCCACCGGTGACGTACGCCCTCATCGCCCTGTGCTGCGCGGTCTTCGTGATCAGCCCGCTCTCCGGCTTCGTCCCGGTGCGCGGCGGGGCCGACGCGCTGCTCGCCGCTCAGGCGGGCTACTTCGAGCGGTGGGGCGTGATCCCGAGCGATCTGTGGGACGGCTCGGCGCACGCCCTGCTCACCCCGTTCACCGCACTGTTCGTGCACGGCAGCTGGCTGCACCTGCTGGGCAACATGCTGTTCCTGTACGTGTTCGGCGCGATGGCCGAGGAGCGCATGGGGCACACCGAGTTCGCCCTGTTCTACGTGGGCTGCGGCTATCTGGCGCTGCTCGCGTACGCCGCCGCGCACGCCACGTCCGACCAGACGCTCGTCGGCGCGTCGGGGGCCATCTCGGCGGTGCTCGGGGCGTTCCTCTACCTCTTCCCCCGGGCCCGGGTGACCAGCGTCTTCCCGTTCCTGCTGTTCCTGCCGCTGCGCTTCCCCGCGTGGGTGGTGCTGATCTTCTGGTTCGTGCTCCAGTGGCTGGCGGCCGAGGGCGCGGGAAGCGGCCCCGGCGTGGCGTACCTGGCCCATGTCGTCGGCTTCGCGACCGGGTTCCTCTACGCCTGGGGCCGCTACAGGCGCGACACCGGAGGCCCTAGAGTGAAGTCTCCAGCCACGGCCACCGAGGGAGAAACACAGCCGTGATCACCGCGATCGTGCTCATCAAAACCAGCGTGGACCGGATTCCCGAGATTGCCGAGGCCATCGCCGCGCTGGACAGCGTCAGCGAGGTCTTCTCGGTCACCGGCACCTACGACCTGATCGCCATGGTCCGGGTGGCCAAGCACGACGACCTGGCCGAGGTCATCCCCGGCCGGATCAGCAAGATCCAGGGCGTCGAGGCGACCGACACCCATGTCGCCTTCCGTACGTACTCGCAGCACGACCTGGAGGCCGCGTTCTCCATCGGCCTGGACGCGTAACGGCGTACGCCGAAGCCGGGTACGGACCCCGTACCCGGCGGACCCACCGGCGCGTCAGACCTGAGCGGCGCCCCGGTCCGGCACGCAACGGCCGTCCTCGGTGCGGTACTTCCAGCGTGCCCCGTCGCTCACCAGCTCCCGGACCGCGCGCAGGAAGCGCTCGACGTGCTCGTCCGGGGTCCCGGCGCCGAAGCTGACGCGGATCGCGTTCAGGGACCGCTCCCCCGGCTCCGCCTCCGGCGCGCCGCACTCCCCCGCCTCGCCCGGGTCGCTGCCGAGCAGGGTGCGCACGAGCGGGTGGGCGCAGAAGAGGCCGTCGCGCACCCCGATGCCGTACTCGGCGGAGAGGGCGGCGGCGAAGTGCGAGCTGTTCCAGCCCTCCACCACGAACGAGATCACGCCGACCCTCGGCGCGTCGTCCCCGAACAGCGAGAGCACCTTCACCTCGGGGACCTCGGCCAGCCCCGCCAGGACCTCGCGGACGAGGTGCTGCTCGCGGGCGACCAGCCGGTCGAATCCGGCCTCGGTGAGCGCCTTGCAGGCGGAGGCGATGGAGTAGACACCGATGACGTTGGGCGAGCCGGCCTCGTGGCGGGCGGCCGTGGTGTGCCACTCGACGTCCACGCCGCCGTCCGCCCGCCGGGCCACCGTGCGGGAGGCGCCGCCGCCGGCCAGGTACGGCTCGGCCTCGCGCAGCCAGTCCGCCCGGCCGGCCAGGACGCCCGAGCCGAACGGCGCGTACAGCTTGTGCCCGGAGAAGGCGACCCAGTCCACGTCGAGTCCGGCGATGTCCACGGGGTGGTGCGGGGCGAGCTGGGCGGCGTCCAGGACGATCCGCGCGCCGTGGGCGTGCGCGGCGGCGGCCAGCTCCCGTACCGGCCACAGCTCGCCGGTCACGTTGGAGGCGCCGGTGACGCAGACCAGCGCGGGGCCGTAGGGCTCACGGTCCGCGAGGGCCCGCTCCAGCGTGGCGACGGCCTGGGCGGGGGTGCGCGGGGCGTTCAGGTAGGTGACGCGGGCGTCGCGCCAGGGCAGCAGCGAGGCGTGGTGCTCGGTCTCGAAGACGAAGACCTGGCAGTCGGCGGGCAGCGCGGCGGCCAGCAGGTTCAGCGAGTCCGTGGTGGACCGGGTGAAGACCACCTGGTCCTCGGGGCGGCAGCCCAGGAACTCCGCCACGGTGGCCCGGCTCGACTCGAAGAGGTCCGTGGAGAGCTGCGAGAGGTATCCGGCGCCCCGGTGCACGCTGCCGTAGTACGGGGCGTACGCGGCCACGTCGTCCCAGACCCGCTTCAGCGCCGGGGCGCTCGCCGCGTAGTCCAGCGCGGCGTAGCCGACCTCGCCACCGGTGACCAGCGGGACGAGGACATCCTCGCCCAGAACCGGCAGCGGGGCACAAAGCGACTGGTCGGCGGCAGCGGTGAAGACAGACATGGCGAACTCCCGTAAGAGGCAGGCGAATTCCGCGCACCGGCGCAGACGCGGCAGCACGGAGTGAAAGAGAAGAGGGGTGTGCGGAGAAGGGCCTCGGGCCCTAACGCATTCGCTTGCTCACAAGAGGCTCCCTGAGGACCAAGGACCCCACGGGTGGACGTCACGCGACGTCGAGGGGTCCGCGCTTGCCGCAGACCTCGCTGCCTGCGGCCTGGTCTTCACCCGGGGCACCCCGCCACGGACGGAGGGTTGCCGGACAGCGGGCCGGGGCCGTAGTCGCTGTCACTCATGACCTGCGCAGCATCTTGCCATACGTACGGGAACGCGCAAGGCGCAGTCCGCGATCCGGACTGCGCCCTGCCGCACATCGACGTGCTCACGCGTTGCTGGCGACGACCCATCTCTCCAGCGCCCGCCCGGCCGCACCCGAGTCGATCGCCTCGGCGGCCTTCTCCATACCCGCCCGGATCTGCTCGGTGAGCGGCCCCTCGCCCGGGTCCAGCGCGACCAGCGCCGCCGCCGAGTTGAGCAGCACGGCGTCCCGTACCGGGCCGGTCTCCCCGGCCAGCAGCCGGCGCGCCACATCCGCGTTGTACGAGGCGTCGGCGCCGCGCAGCGCCTCCACCGGGACCAGCTCGACGCCCACGTCGCGCGGGTCGAAGGTCTCCTCGCGGACCACACCGTTCCGGGCCACCCAGACCCGCGAGGTCGCGGTGGTGGTCAGCTCGTCCAGTCCGTCGTCGCCCCGGAAGACCAGGGCGGAGTTGCCCCGCTCGGCGAGGACGCCCGCGACGATGGGGGCCATGCGCAGGTCGGCCACCCCGATCGCCTGGGAGCGCACCCGGGCGGGGTTGGTGAGCGGGCCCAGGATGTTGAACGTGGTCGGCGCGCCCAGCTCCGCGCGCGCCTTGGCCGCGTGGCGCAGGGCGGGGTGGAACCGCACCGCGAAGCAGAAGGTGATGCCCGCCTCCTCGGCCACCTCCACGACGCGCTGCGGGGACAGCTCCAGGTTCACGCCGAGCTTGCCCAGCACGTCGGAGGAGCCGCTGGCCGACGAGGCGGAGCGGCTGCCGTGCTTGACGACCTTGGCCCCCGTCCCCGCGATCACTATGGCGGACATGGTCGAGATGTTGACGGTCTTGGCCATGTCGCCGCCGGTGCCGACGATGTCGACGGTGCGGCCGGGGACCTCGATGGTCGTGGCGTGCTCGTACATCGCGCGGACCAGGCCGGAGACCTCGGTGACCGTCTCGCCCTTGGCGCGGAGGGCGACCGCGAAGCCGGCGATCTGCGCGTCGGTCGCCTCGCCGCTCATGACGCGGTTCATGGCCCACGCGGTGGCGTCGGCGCTCAGGTCCTCGCCGCGCAGCAGGGGGGTCAGCACGCTGGGCCAGGAGAAGGCCGCCACGCTGTCGCCGCCGTCCGGGGTCACAACGTTCATGGTCCGCTCCTGGGGTCCACAGCCGATAAGGGATCGGCTCCACCCTATCGAGCCCCGGGGACGGCAAAGAGCCCCGTCCAGCGGATGGACGGGGCTCTCGCCGTGGCGATCAGAACGGGTGATCAGTGGTGGCCGTGGCCGCTGGTGATCTCCTTGTACTCCTCGGCGGTGGGCTTGGCGATCTGGTTGTTCTCGCCGTACAGGCTCTTGCTGAGCCGCGCCCGGACCTTGGTGATCGCGGAGACCTTGCGCTCCACACCGTTCTCGTCGACCGTCGGGCCGATCTCGAGCGGCTCGTACTGCTCGTGCGCGGTGAGCGCGTACCGGGCCTCCGGCGACAGCGGCTCGTGGACCTCCACGAACTCACCGTGCGGCAGGCGCTTGATGAGCCCGGACTCGCGGCCGTGCAGCACCTTCTCCTTGTCGCGGCGCTGGAGGCCGAGGCAGATCCGCCGGGTCACGATGAACGAGATGACCGGGCCGACGAAGAAGGCGATACGGACGAACCAGCTGATCGAGTTGAGCGAGAGGCTGAAGTGCGTCGCCCAGATGTCGTTGCCGCCACCGATCAGCATGACGAAGTAGATCGTCACCCAGGCGACACCGAGGGCCGTCCGGGTCGGCGCGTTCCGCGGCTTGTCCAGGATGTGGTGCTCGCGCTTGTCACCGGTGATCCAGGACTCGATGAACGGCCACAGGGCCAGCGCACCGAGCACCACACCGAACAGGACGAGCGGGATGAAGACACCCAGGACCAGCGTGTGGCCCCAGAGGTTGATCTCCCAGCCCGGCATCACACGGACGAAGCCTTCGGCGAAGCCCATGTACCAGTCCGGCTGGGCGCCCGTGGACACCTGGTCGGGGCGGTACGGGCCGATGGCCCAGATCGGGTTGATCGAGGCGATCGCCGCGATGATCGCGATGAAGCCGAAGACCAGGAAGAAGAACCCGCCGGCCTTCGCCATGTACACCGGCAGCAGGGGCATGCCGACGACGTTCTTGTTCGTCTTGCCGGGACCCGCGAACTGGGTGTGCTTGTGGTAGAAGACCAGGATGAGGTGGCCGACCACGAGCCCGAGCATGATGCCCGGCAGCAGCAGGATGTGGATCGAGTAGAACCTCGCGATGATGTCGCCGCCGGGGAACTCCCCGCCGAACAGGAACATCGAGATGTACGTACCCACGATCGGCGTCGACAGGATCGCGCCCTGCGTGAAGCGGACACCGGTACCGGAGAGCAGGTCGTCCGGCAGCGAGTAACCGGTGAAACCGGTGAACATGCCGAGGACGAACAGCAGGAAGCCGAACAGCCAGTTGATCTCGCGCGGCTTGCGGTACGCGCCGGTGAAGAACACGCGCATCATGTGCACGAACATGCCGGCCAGGAAGATGACCGCGGCCCAGTGGTGGATCTGCCGGACCAGCAGACCACCGCGGACGTCGAAGCTGATGTCCAGCGTCGAGGCGTACGCCTCCGACATCCGGATGCCCTGCATGGGCTCGTACGGGCCGTGGTAGACGACCTCGTTCATGCTCGGGTGGAAGAACAGCGTCAGGTACACACCCGTGAGGATGATGATGATGAAGCTGTAGAGGCAGATCTCACCGAGCATGAAGGACCAGTGGTCCGGGAAGATCTTGCGCATGTTGGCCTTGGCGAGGGAGTAGATCCCCAGCCGACCGTCGGCCCAGTCGGCCACCCGCTCACCGGCGGGCGCCTTGCGGTTGCCCGGCGCCGCTGCGCCGGGTGTGTTCGTCGCAGTACTCATCCGCGCTCCCAGAATGCAGGACCGACGGGCTCTTCGAAGTCACCGAGCGCCTGGAGGTTGCCCTCGCTGTTCACGCCGATCCGCAGCTGCGGGAGGGCGTGGCCGGCCGGACCGAAGATGACGCGGGCGCCGTCGGAGAGGTCGAAGGTGGACTGGTGGCACGGGCAGAGCACGTGGTGCGTCTGCTGCTCGTACAGGCTGATCGGGCAGCCGACGTGCGTGCAGATCTTCGAGAAGGCCACGATGCCCTCGTGCGCCCACTCGCGCTCGCGCTTGTCCTTGATGTCGTCCGGCTCGATGCGGATGATCATCAGGGCTGCCTTGGCGATCTGCGTCTGGAAGTCCTCGTCGTGCTCCTCCAGGCCCTCGGGCATGGCGAAGGTCAGCGAACCGACGACCACGTCCTCGGGACGCAGCGGCTCCATCGTGTTCATGTTGACGAGCTGCTTGCCCTCGGCCCACAGGGTCTTGCGGAGCTTCTTCTCCGGCAGCGGACCCAGGTCGCGCAGCAGCACCACACCGGAGAGCGGCACCAGGGCCAGCGCGCCGAACATGGTGTTGCGGATCAGCTTGCGCCGGCCGAGCGCGGACTCCCGGGCGCCGTCCGCGAAGTCGGACAGCACCTTCGCCTTGACCTCGGGCGTCGCCTCGATGGCGTGCCGGTCGTCGGCGACCTCGACATCGGACATCAGGGTGCGCGCCCAGTGGACGGCGCCCGCGCCGATCAGGAAGAGCGCCAGCCCCAGGGTCAGACCCAGGGAGAAGTTGAGCGCGCTGACATGACCGAACGGGAAGATGAAGACGATCTTGTCGACCGGGAAGATGACGTACGAGGCGATGAAGCCCACCGTCGCCAGCATGGACAACAGGAACATGGTCGCGACGGTGCGCTCGGAGCGCTTCGCGGCCCGCTCGTCGATGTCCTGGATGCGCGGCCTGTGGGCCGGCAGCCCCGGGTCGGCGAACGGGTCGTCGTGCGCCTGGTCCACCGCGCCGTGCGCGGCACCCTGCTCGTCGGGCAGGTTCTCTTCTGGAATCTCTTGGCTACTCATGACTTCTTGGCCTTAGCGGTGTGGGCCGCGACCCAAATGGCAACTGCGATCAGACCGCCCAGACCGAAGATCCAGCCGAACAGGCCCTCGCTGACCGGACCCAGACCACCGAGGCTGAGGCCGCCGGGGGACTCCGCTTCGGAGCCGTTCACGGTCTTGACGTAGGCGATGATTTCCCGCTTCTGCTTCTCGGGCATGGTCGAGTCCGGGAAGGACGGCATGCTCTGCGGGCCGGTCAGCATGGCCTCGTAGAGGTGCTTCGGGCTCACGCCGTCCAGGTCGGGCGCGTACTTGCCGTGCGTCAGTGCGCCACCCTTGCCGGTGAAGTTGTGGCACTGCGCGCAGTTGGTACGGAACAGGTCGCCGCCCTTGGCGACGTCCGCGCCCTCAGGGCTGACCTGGCTCTTGGTCGGGACGACCGGACCGGCGCCGAGCGACGCGACGTAGGCCGCGAGCTGGTCGATCTCGGCCTGGCTGTAGATGACCTTCTTCTTCGGTACCTGGGCGCCAGGCTGCTGCGCGGGCATGCGGCCCGTACCGACCTGGAAGTCCACGGCGGCGGAGCCCACGCCGACAAGCTGCGGCCCGTCGGTGGTGCCCTGACCGCCGGTTCCGTGGCAGCTGGCGCAACCGACGGAGTACAGCTTCTTGCCCTCGTCGATGGCGAGGGACTGGGCGGTGTCGTCGGCCTGCGCCTTACTCGCGGGCGCGAACGCGGCGTACAGCCCCCCGGTGGCCGCCAGCGCGAGGAGTAGTACGACGACCGCCGCCAACGGATGGCGTCGTCGTGCGGAGAGCTTTTTCACGGATTACCCCGGTGTCAGGATCTTCTGCGTCGATGCTGGATGTGGTTCGGGCTCGGGCCCGGTTACTTGATCATGTAGATCGTGGCGAAGAGGCCGATCCACACGACATCGACGAAGTGCCAGTAATAGGACACGACGATGGCGGCGGTCGCCTGTTCATGGGTGAACCTCTTGGCCGCGTATGTCCTGCCCAGAACGAGCAGGAAGGCGATGAGACCGCCCGTCACATGCAGACCGTGGAAGCCGGTCGTCAGGTAGAACACCGAGCCGTACGGGTCGGAGGACAGCGAGAGGCCGTCCTTCTTCACCAGCTCGGTGTACTCGAAGACCTGGCCTCCGATGAAGATCGAACCCATCACGAAAGTGATCACGAACCAGGCACGGAGCTTCTTCACATCGCCCCGCTCCGCGGCGAAGACGCCGAGCTGGCAGGTGAGTGAGGAGAGCACCAGGATCGTGGTGTTCGTCGCCGAGAACGGGAAGTTCAGGGCGGACGCCATTTCCTTCCAGTGTTCCGGTCCGGTCACCGATCGCAGGGTGAAGTACATCGCGAAGAGGGCCGCGAAGAACATCAGCTCGGAGCTCAACCAGATGATGGTTCCGACGCTGGTGAGGTTCGGTCGATTGACCGACGGGTGCGCGTGCCCGGTTTCTACTGTCGTTGCTGTCGCCACGACCGACATTATGTCGGTCGCTTATCCCGCCCTCACTCCGGGGGGTGCCGTTCGGTGTGTCAGAGGGGTGTGTCCTGCCCGAACGGCCCATGGAAGGCCGGTGCGAACCGGTGCTGACACGCTGTCGGGCGGAGTACGATCCGCGCATCGGAAGGCTCTCGCCCACCGAGCGCCCCGAGTGCCCCGAAGACACGGATGTCACGGAGGAACCATGCAGCCGACCGCCACGGTCCTGGTCTACAGCGACAACGCGCACACCCGTGAGCAGGTGAGGCTGGCAGCAGGGCGCAGGCCCGCGGCGGACGTGCCACCGGTCGAGTTCCTGGAGTGCGCCACCCTGCCCGCCGTTCTGGACGCCCTGGAGCACGGGGGCGTCGACGTCTGCGTGCTGGACGGCGAGACCGCTCCGGCGGGCGGCATGGGCGTCTGCCGGCAGATCAAGGACGAGGTCTTCCGCTGCCCGCCGGTCCTGGTCCTCATCGGGCGCCCGCAGGACGCCTGGCTGGCCACCTGGAGCCGTGCGGACGCCGCGGTGACGCTGCCGGTGGAGCCGGTGGAGTTCGCGGACTCCCTGGCCGCCCTGCTGCGCACACGGCTGTCCGTGGGAGCCTGAGCCCCCACGGACCGGTCGCACGGTCAGACCTGGGGGCGCAGCCGCGCCGCCTTGACCGTGTCGACCCGCGGCGCGGTGGTGTCGTTGTTCAGCGCGCTGCCCTTCTGCCACTTGGCCCAGGACAGGTTCCAGTCGCCGTAGCCGTTGTCGAAGGGCGTCATCGTCTCGCCGTCGCTGCCGACGACGCTGACGATGTCGCCCTCGCGCACGGTGTTGAAGAACCACTCGGCCTCGCTGGTGCTCATGCCGGTGCAGCCGTGGCTGACGTTGGCGTACCCCTGCGAGCCGGTGGACCAGGGCGCCGCGTGCACGTATTCACCGCTCCATGTCACCCGGGTGGCCCAGTAGACGTCGAGGTCGTACGAGTCGGAGGACCCGGCGGCGATCCCGATGGACTCCCCGCGCATACGTACGTACTGCTCCTTTCCGAGCACGACCTTGACGCCGTTGCGCGTGTCGAACCCGGGTTTGCCCGTGGTGACTGGAATGGTGTTGATCACTTCGCCGTTGCGGAGCACCGTCATGGAGTGCTCCGAGGCGTCGGTGACGGCCTCGATGCGGTCCCCCGTGGTGATCTTCAACGCCTTGGCGGGTGCCCCGTAGAGCGAGTTGGTGACCTTTATGCCGGTCAGGTTGGAGCTGACTTCGATGCTGGCCTTCGCCGGCCAGTACTCCTTGGGCCGGTAGTGCAGCGTCTTGTCGTCCACCCAGTACCAGGAGCCGGTGACCGAGGGCGTGGAACGGACCCGCAGGCCGCGCTCGACGGTGGCGCGTGAGGCGTTGTCCGTGACGGGGGCGCTGAGGGTGGCGACGAGGGGCTGGCCGACGCCGTAGGTGCCCGCCTGGGGGCCGAAGGCGACCTTGAGGAACTTGGTGGCCTTGGCGGTGTCGAAGGACATCGTGCGGGTGCCTGGGGCCCCGTCGTCGTCCTCCATACGGACCTTGACGGTGTAGCGGGTCCCTGCGGCCAGTGGAGCGGTGGAGTGCCACCGGTGTCCGTCGGCGTCGAGTTCGCCCGCCAGATGGCGCCCTGCGGCGTCCACGGCCGTTACGTCGGTGATCCGGCCGTCGTCGGCGTCGACCCGGACCTCCAGGGGCTTGTCGGGGTCGACCTTCTTGCCGCCGTCGGGCGTGTTGAAGGAGACCTCGTCGGCCGCGTCGAACGGCTGCGAGGACAGGGGGTGACCATCGGAACTCCCGCAGGCTGCCGCCCCGGCGACCAAGGTCGCGGCCAGCAGAGTGCAGCTCACTACGGGACGGAAGCGCGGCGTCTGGTTCATGGACTCACGCTAAGAACATTCGTCCGTTTCAGCGCGCGGGACGACTGCAAACGGGGGGCCGGCCACTTCGTGTCGAAGTGTCGGCCCCCCGTCAGGTGGAGCGGTGTGTTACCGGCGGACCGGTGTCACTGGGTGCGGTTCTCACCGCGGTAGTACTCGAATACCCAGCCGAAGAGGCCGACCAGGAGCAGCGGCGCCGAGAAGAACAGCAGCCACCAGCCGAAGACGACGCCCATGAAGGCGAAGGCACCGCCGATCGCCAGCGAGAGCGGCTGCCAGCTGTGCGGGGAGAAGAACCCCACCTCGCCGGCCTCGTCCGCGACGTCGGCCTCCTTGTTGTCCTGCGCCATCGCGTCGACCCGCCGGGCCGTGAAGGCCAGGTAGAAGCCGATCATGACGCTCAGGCCGAACGCCAGGAGCAGCGCGGTGGTGCCGACGGGCTCCTTCGACCACACGCCGTACGTGATGGCCATGATGAGGATGAACAGCGCCAGACCGAGGAACATCTTGCCCTGGATCTTCACTTGCCCGCCTCCTTGCCGCCCGCGAGGGCCTTGTCACCCTCGGAGGCGTGGTCCAGCTGCTCCAGCGCGGTGATCTCCGGGTGGTGCAGGTCGAACGCCGGGGATTCGGAGCGGATACGGGGCAGCGTGAGGAAGTTGTGCCGCGGCGGCGGGCAGGACGTCGCCCACTCCAGCGAACGGCCGTAGCCCCACGGGTCGTCCACCTCGATCTTCTTGCCGTACTTGGCGGTCTTCCAGACGTTGTAGAAGAACGGCAGGATCGACAGGCCGAGCAGGAACGACGAGATGGTCGAGATGGTGTTCAGCGCGGTGAAGCCGTCCGCGGCGAGGTAGTCCGCGTAACGCCGCGGCATGCCCTCCGCGCCCAGCCAGTGCTGCACCAGGAACGTGCCGTGGAAGCCCACGAACAGCGTCCAGAAGGTGATCTTCCCGAGCCGCTCGTCCAGCATCTTGCCGGTGAACTTCGGCCACCAGAAGTGGAATCCGGAGAACATCGCGAACACCACGGTGCCGAAGACGACGTAGTGGAAGTGCGCGACCACGAAGTACGAGTCGGAGACGTGGAAGTCCATCGGCGGCGAGGCCAGGATGACGCCGGTCAGACCACCGAAGGTGAAGGTGATCAGGAAGCCGATCGCCCAGAGCATCGGTGTCTCGAAGGACAGCGAGCCCTTCCACATCGTGCCGATCCAGTTGAAGAACTTCACCCCGGTGGGTACCGCGATGAGGAACGTCATGAAGGAGAAGAACGGCAGGAGCACACCGCCGGTGACGTACATGTGGTGGGCCCACACGGTCACCGAGAGGCCGGCGATGGAGATCGTCGCGGCCACCAGGCCGATGTAACCGAACATCGGCTTGCGGCTGAAGACCGGAATCACTTCGGAAATGATTCCGAAGAACGGCAGGGCGATGATGTACACCTCTGGATGGCCGAAG
This sequence comes from Streptomyces sp. NPDC041814, assembly GCF_055590565.1. NCBI lineage: Bacteria > Bacillati > Actinomycetota > Actinomycetes > Kitasatosporales > Streptomycetaceae > Streptomyces > Streptomyces sp. NPDC041814. The sequence continues at coordinate 403,495 of NZ_JBVJAM010000001.1, forward strand.
AACCAGAAGAGGTGTTGCCACAGCAAGGCGCCGCCATTGGCCGCGTCGAATACATGGGCACCGAACTTGCGGTCCGCCTCCAGGGCGAACAGCGCGGCCGCCAGGACCGGGAAGGCCAGCAGGACCAGCACACCGGTCAGCAGGACGTTCCAGACGAAGATCGGCATGCGGAACATCGTCATGCCGGGCGCGCGCATGCAGATGATCGTGGTGATGAAGTTGACCGAACCGAGGATCGTGCCGAACCCGGAGAAGGCCAGACCCATGATCCACATGTCGGCGCCGACACCCGGCGAACGGACGGCGTCCGAGAGCGGGGAGTAGGCGAACCACCCGAAGTCGGCGGCACCCTGCGGGGTGAGGAAGCCGGCCACCGCGAGGATCGAGCCGAAGAGGTACAGCCAGTACGCGAACATGTTCAGCCGCGGGAACGCCACGTCGGGCGCGCCGATCTGCAGCGGCATGATCCAGTTCGCGAAGCCGGCGAACAGCGGCGTCGCGAACATCAGCAGCATGATCGTGCCGTGCATCGTGAACGCCTGGTTGAACTGCTCGTTCGACATGATCTGCGTGCCCGGCCGGGCCAGCTCGGCGCGCATGAAGAGCGCCATCAGGCCGCCGATGCAGAAGAAGGCGAACGATGTGACCAGATACATCGTGCCGATCGTCTTGTGGTCAGTGGTGGTCAGCCACTTGACGACGACGTTTCCCGGCTGCTTGCGCCGGACCGGCAGCTCGTCCTCGTACGAGTCGTCTGCTGCCGCGGCACCCTGAGGTTCGTTGAGGATGCTCACAGTTTGTTCGTCTCCGCATTCCTGGCCGGGTCAGTCTGCTCGATGCCGGCCGGCACGTAGCCCGTCTGGCCCTTCTTCGCCAGCTCCTTGAGGTGCGCCTGATAGCGCTCCGGGGAGACGACCTTGACGTTGAAGAGCATCCGGGAGTGGTCGACGCCGCAGAGCTCGGCGCACTTGCCCATGAAGGTGCCCTCCTGGGTCGGAGTCACCTCGAAGGCGTTGGTGTGGCCCGGAATGACGTCCTGCTTCATGAGGAACGGCACCACCCAGAAGGAGTGGATGACGTCACGCGAAGTCAGAATGAAACGGACCTTCTCGCCCTTGGGCAGCCAGAGGGTCGGCCCCGGGTTGCCGGTCTGCGGGTTCCGGTCCCCCGGGATGCCGACGTCGTAGACGCCGTCCGCACCCTTGGGGAAGTCCTTGCGGAACCTGTTCGGGATGGCGTCGAGCTCCTTGGGGACCTCGTTGCCCGTGGCGGCGGAGCCGTCCACGTTCTCGATGTAGTTGAAGCCCCAGCTCCACTGGTAGCCGACCACGTTGATGGTGTGGGCGGGCTTCGGGGAGAGCGTGAGGAGCTTCGTCTCGTCCCGTGCGGTGAAGTAGAACAGCACCGAGACGATGATCAGGGGGACCACGGTGTACAGCGCCTCGATGGGCATGTTGTACCGGGTCTGCGGAGGTACCTCCACCTTGGTGCGGCTGCGCCGGTGGAAGATGACGCTCCACAGGATCAGGCCCCAGACCAGCACGCCCGTGGCGAGCGCTGCCGCCCACGAGCCCTGCCAGAGGGAAAGGATCCGTGGGGCCTCTTCCGTTACCGGCGTAGGCATACCAAGGCGGGGGAAGTCCTTGTACGTGCAACCGGTGGCGGTCGCCAGGATCAGGCCCGCAGTCAGCACCTGCGGCAGCTTCCGCCGCATCGGGCGCCGCGACGAGCGGTCGGAGCCGTTGGGACTCACGTAGCGCCTTCCCGAGAGTCTCGCCCGCACGGTCGCCGCGGCCGTCTCGCTGGTCGGTCGCCGGCCCGGTGCGGGCAGGGGTTTGGATGTTTATGCGGACCAAACCCTACTGGACGCTATTTGGGGTCGCGCGGGGAGGGTGCCCAACGCGCCGCCCGACTCCCCGAAGGGGTGGAATTCGCGCCTCCGGCCGCCATCTGACGCTCCCTCCACCTGGCGGAGCGGGCGGTGGCGGGCGGCGGGGCTCTCCGGGCTAGCGTGAGCGGGTGCCCTACTTCGACGCGGCGTCCGCCGCCCCCCTGCACCCCGTCGCCCGCCAGGCGCTGCTTGCCGCGCTGGACGAGGGCTGGGCCGATCCGGCCCGGCTGTACCGCGAGGGACGCCGCGCCCGGCTGCTCCTGGACGCGGCCCGGGAGGCGGCGGCCGAGGGCGTCGGGTGCCGCCCCGACGAGCTCGTCTTCACCTCCTCGGGCACCCGGGCGGTGCATTCCGGAATTTCCGGCGCGCTCGCCGGGCGTCGGCGTGTCGGACGCCGTCTGGTGGTGTCGGCGGTCGAACACTCGTCGGTCCTCCACGCGGCGGCGGACCACGAGGACCGGGGCGGCACGGTCGCCCGGGTCCCGGTGGAGCGCACCGGCGCGGTGGACGCGGAGACGTTCGGGCGGGCGCTCACCGATGACACCGCGCTGGCCTGCCTCCAGTCCGCCAGCCACGAGGTGGGCACCGAGCAGCCGGTGGCCGAGGCGGCCGCGTTCTGCCGGGCGGCCGGGGTGCCGCTGCTGGTGGACGCGGCGCAGTCGCTGGCCTGGGGCCCGGTGCCGGAGGGCTGGTCGCTGCTCGCGGGCAGCGCGCACAAGTGGGGCGGCCCGGCCGGGGTCGGGCTGCTCGCGGTGCGCAAGGGTGTCCGGTTCGCCTCCCAGGGGCCCGCGGACGAGCGGGAGTCGGGGCGGGCGCCGGGGTTCGAGAACCTGCCGGCGATCGTCGCGGCGGCGGCGTCCCTGCGCGCGGTGCGGGCGGAGGCGGAAGCGGAGGGGGCCCGGCTGCGGGCGCTGGTGGACCGGATCCGGGCCCGGGTGCCCGCGCTGGTGCCCGATGTGGAGGTGGTCGGCGATCCGGTGCGGCGGCTGCCGCATCTGGTGACCTTCTCCTGTCTCTATGTCGACGGGGAGACACTGCTCGGGGAGCTGGATCGGGCCGGTTTCTCCGTTTCATCCGGTTCGTCCTGTACGAGCAGCACGCTGACGCCGAGCCACGTGCTCAAGGCGATGGGCGTCCTGTCGGAGGGGAACGTCCGCGTGTCGCTGCCCCGGGGCACCGCGGAGGAGGACGTCGACCGTTTCCTGGAGGTGCTGCCGGGCCTGGTCGCCGGGGTCCGCGAGAAGCTGGACGCGCCGGTGACCCCGGCCTCCTCCCCCGCCCGGGACGACTCGCTGGTGGTCGACGCGCTGGGCAAGCGGTGCCCGGTCCCGGTGATCGAGCTCGCAAAGGTGATCGGAGAGGTACCGGTGGGCGCCACGGTGACGGTGCTCTCCGACGACGAGGCGGCCCGGCTGGACATCCCGGCCTGGTGCGCGATGCGCGAGCAGGAGTACGTGGGCGAGGAGCCGGCGGACCGGGGCGCGGCCCATGTGGTCCGCCGGCTTTCCTGACGGGCCGCTCAGGCGAGGTGCGCGTGGACCTCGGCGGCGGCCTCGTGGCCGTACGCCTTGGTGAAGCGGTCCATGAAGTGGGTGCGGTGCAGGGTGTACTCCTGGGTGCCCACGGTCTCGATCACGAGGGTGGCGAGCATGCAGCCGACCTGGGCGGCGCGCTCCAGACCGACGCCCCAGGCGAGACCGGAGAGGAAGCCGGCGCGGAAGGCGTCGCCGACGCCGGTCGGGTCGGCCTTGGCGGTCTCCTCGGGGCAGCCGACCTCGATGGGCTCCTCGCCGGCCCGCTCGATGCGCACGCCCTGGGCGCCGAGCGTGGTGACCCGGTGGCCGACCTTGCCGAGGATCTCCTCGTCGGTCCAGCCGGTCTTGGACTCGATGAGCCCCTTCTCGTACTCGTTGGAGAAGAGGTACGTGGCGCCGTCGAGGAGGATGCGGATCTCGTCGCCGTCCATGCGGGCGATCTGCTGCGAGAAGTCGGCGGCGAACGGAATGCCGCGCGTACGGCACTCCTCCGTGTGGCGGAGCATGCCCTCCGGGTCGTCGGCGCCGATGGAGACGAGGTCGAGTCCGCCCACGCGGTCGGCGACGGCCTTGAGCTCGATGAGGCGTGCCTCGCTCATGGCGCCGGTGTAGAAGGAGCCGATCTGGTTGTGGTCGGCGTCCGTCGTGCAGACGAAGCGGGCGGTGTGCAGGACCTCGGAGATCCGCACCCCGCTGGTGTCGACGCCGTGCCGTTCGAGCCAGGCGCGGTACTCGTCGAAGTCGGAGCCGGCCGCTCCGACCAGGATCGGCTTCGTGCCGAGCAGGCCCATGCCGAAGCAGATGTTCGCGGCGACCCCTCCCCGGCGTACGTCCAGGTTGTCGACCAGGAAGGAGAGCGACACCGTGTGCAACTGGTCGGCGACCAGCTGGTCGGCGAAGCGGCCGGGGAAGGTCATGAGGTGGTCGGTGGCGATGGAGCCGGTGACTGCGATACGCACGGGGAGACGTCTCCTGCGGAGGTCGAAGGGGAACGGATGTCCGCGTCCCAGGGGCGACGTGACAGTTCACGCTACCCGCTCCCGCCCGACCCGAAGTGGAAAAACTACCCGATAGTAGGGCTTTCTTCGCGGGCTTCGGGGTGCCTACGGTGCCGTATGCCGAATCACATCGCCCCGCGCGACTCCGAGACCGGTCTGGCCGAGCTGCGCGGAGACTGCGCCCGGATGGCGCCGCACTGGGTGGTCCCCACGAGGATCACCCCTACCCGCGTCGCACCCGCCCTGATCCACGGCGTCACCGTGCCGCCCGCCTCGGCCCGGCTGCTCGACGCGATGGAGGAGAGGCCCTAGGGCCTGTCGTCAAACTGCCGTCTGCCGCGCGACGCCAGTTCGAGGACAGACCCTGGGGAACCAGCGGCCTCGCTGATCCGTCCCAGCCCTGTCCGCCCCACGCGGCGGGCCGTGCGCCGGACGGGCGTACGACGGCGAAGCAGGCGAAGGAGCGATCCGGTGAGCACCGAGCGACCCGACAACGACGTGACCATCACCCGGCGGCGTTCCCCGTTGGTCGCGGCCTCGGTGGCGGCCGCCGTCCTGCTGGCCGGTGGCGGCGGAGCGTACTGGGCCGCGACCGCGGCGGACGGCGGCGACGACACGCGGAGCACGGCGGCCGACGGCGGCTCCGCTCCCGCTCCCCCGCCCCTGGCCCTGGACGACGCCGGAACGCCGACCGCCCCCTCCCGCGAGGGCATCGCCCCCGGCGAGCCCGATCCGCACGGCGGGCGGCTGGTCTACCGCGCGTCCGGCAAGCTGCCGGACGGGCCGGAGAAGGCCGCCGTCCAGCGCGCCGGGGGCACGGTCACGGCCGCCGAGGTCACCCGGCTGGCGAAGGCGCTCGGCCTCTCGGGCACCCCGCAGTCGGAGGCCACCTCCTGGAAGGTCGGCTCCGACGGGGACGGCTCGGGTCCGGTGCTGCGGGTGAACAAGCAGGCGCCGGGGAGCTGGACCTTCACCCGGTACGGCTCCGGCGGGACGGACAACTGCAAGAAGGGGGCCGTCTGCTCGGTGGCCCCGGGCGGCTCCGGGCAGCCCGTGGACGAGAAGACCGCGAAGGCCGCCGCCGCGCCGGTCCTGAAGGCGGCGGGCCAGGGCGGCGCTGCGGTGGACGCCGGTCAGGTCATGGGCTCGGCCCGCGTGGTCAACGCCGATCCGGTGGTGGACGGGCTGCCCACGTACGGCTGGGCGACCGGCATCCAGGTCGGCCCCGACGGCCAGGTGACCGGGGGCGCCGGAAAGCTGAAGGCCCTGGAGAAGGGCGACGCCTATCCGGTGATCGGCGCGGCCGACGCGCTGAAGCGGCTCAACGCGGCGCAGCCGCCTGCCAGGGAGATCGGCGGGTGCGCCTCACCGGCCCCGCTGTCGGACGGCGTCAGCTGCGGGGCGAAGACGGGTGCGGAGCGGCCCGCGACGACGGTGACGGTGGAGAAGGCGGTCTTCGGCCTGGCGGTGCACACGGCGGGCGGCGAGCAGCTGCTCGTGCCGTCCTGGATCTTCTCGGTGAAGCCGGCCGGTGGCGTCGGTGACACGGTCACGCAGGTGGCGGTGGACCCGGAGTACCTGAAGCGGGAGCCGGTGCCGGGCGAGTCCACGGGCGGCGGCGGTACGACGAAGGACCGGGCGGTCCAGTCGTACAGCGCGGACGGGCGCACGCTCGCGGTGACGTTCTGGGGCGGGGTGTGCAGTACGTACACCGCCGCCGCGCGTGAGGACGGGGACACGGTCCGGGTCACCGTGACGGAGAAGAAGGACCCGGGCAAGATCTGCGTGATGATCGCGAAGGAGCTGACCCGTACGGTCACGCTGGAGCGGCCGCTGGACGGCCGGAAGGTCGTGGACGAGGCGTCGGGCTCCGTGGTGCCGCGGGCCTGAGCCCTTTCCGTACGACGACGGCGGCCCCGGGACCGAGGTCCCGGGGCCGCCGTCTTCACGCTGTGGCGCGACTCAGCTGAAGGAGTCGCCGCAGGCGCAGGAACCCGTGGCGTTCGGGTTGTCGATGGTGAAGCCCTGCTTCTCGATGGTGTCGACGAAGTCGACCGAGGCGCCGCCCAGGTACGGGGCGCTCATGCGGTCGGTGACGACCTTCACACCGTCGAAGTCCTTGACGACGTCGCCGTCGAGCGAGCGCTCGTCGAAGAAGAGCTGGTAGCGCAGGCCGGAGCAGCCGCCGGGCTGGACGGCGACGCGAAGCGCCAGGTCGTCACGGCCTTCCTGCTCCAGCAGGGCCTTGACCTTGGCTGCGGCGGCGTCGGACAGGAGGATGCCGTCGCTCACGGTGGTGGTCTCGTCCGATACGGACATCTGCTTCTCTCCCGGGTTGTACGGAGACTGCTTGCCGACGTTGCAACCGTCGGGGCCGCGGATTCATTCCGGGCCGAGCGCTTGCCTGTTCCCTTCATGCTCGCACACCCGTCCTGCGGGCGGATGCGTCACATTGACGCTTTCGGCATCGTCAAAGTGACGTGAAGCGGCTATGATAGATAACGTCAATTAGACGAAAAGGCTTTCTCCCCAGAGAAGTCCGCAGAAGAAAGGGTGCGTGACGTGACCACGGCCCACCCCGTCCAGGATCTCGATGTCCAGCCGACGCCGCTCGCCCTGCTCCTGCTGGGCCGCGACGCCGACCCCAGGAGCGAGCGCGGTGTCGAGTGCCCCGGCGACCTGCCCTCCCCGTCCGACCCGGACCTGGTGGCACGCGCCCGCGCGGCCAAGGAGAAGCTGGGCGACAAGGTCTTCGTCCTGGGTCACCACTACCAGCGCGACGAGGTCATCCAGTTCGCGGACGTGACCGGTGACTCGTTCAAGCTCGCCCGGGACGCCGCGGCCCGCCCGGAGGCGGAGTACATCGTCTTCTGTGGTGTGCACTTCATGGCCGAGTCGGCGGACATCCTGACCACCGACGACCAGAAGGTCGTGCTGCCGGACCTGGCGGCGGGCTGCTCGATGGCCGACATGGCCACCGCCGAGCAGGTCGCGGAGTGCTGGGACGTGCTGACCGAGGCGGGTGTCGCCGAGCAGGTCGTGCCCGTCTCGTACATGAACTCCTCCGCCGACATCAAGGCGTTCACCGGCCGCCACGGCGGCACGATCTGCACCTCGTCCAACGCCGAGCGCGCCCTGGAGTGGGCCTTCGAGCAGGGCGAGAAGGTGCTCTTCCTGCCCGACCAGCACCTGGGCCGGAACACCGCCGTGCGGGACATGGGCATGTCCCTGGAGGACTGCGTCCTCTACAACCCGCACAAGCCGAACGGCGGCCTGACCGCCGAGGAGCTGCGGAACGCGAAGATGATCCTGTGGCGCGGCCACTGCTCGGTGCACGGCCGCTTCTCGGTCGACTCGGTCAACGACGTGCGCGAGCGCATCCCCGGCGTCAACGTGCTGGTGCACCCCGAGTGCAAGCACGAGGTCGTGGCCGCCGCGGACTACGTCGGCTCGACGGAGTACATCATCAAGGCCCTGGAGGCGGCCCCGGCCGGCTCGAAGTGGGCGATCGGCACCGAGCTGAATCTCGTCCGCCGCCTGGCGAACCGTTTCGCCCCCGAGGGCAAGGAGATCGTCTTCCTCGACAAGACGGTCTGCTTCTGCTCCACGATGAACCGCATCGACCTGCCGCACCTGGTCTGGACCCTGGAGTCCCTGGCCGAGGGCAAGGAGGTCAACCGGATCGTGGTGGACCCGGAGACGGAGAAGTACGCGAAGCTGGCGCTGGAGCGGATGCTGGCGCTGCCGTAGGCATCCTCGTACGGAAGGTCCGGACGCGGCCGATTTTGTCCGGACCGGCCCGGAACCCTGTCCCCCGTATCTACGCTGCTGTCCTCATTCGGCGGCGTGGATACGGGGGACGGTCATATGGGGCAGCGCAGCAGGGCCGAGGACCTGGTGGTCGTCGTACCGGGAATCCTCGGCAGCACGCTCGCGGACGCGGACGGGCACGAGGTCTGGGCGGCCTCCGGGAAGGCCCTGACGCGGGGCATCCGCACCTTCGGCAACTCGGTCAAGGACCTGACGCTCCCGGCCGGCCTGGGCGACGAGCACCCCGGCGACGGCGTACGGCCCGCGGGGCTCATGTCCGATGTGCACGCCCTGCCGGGTGTGTGGAAGCCCGTGGACGGGTACAGCGGCCTGCTGAACTGGCTGGAAGCCAACTTCACCCTCCGGCGCCGCCTGCCGGGCGAGGCGGCGGACGTCCCGGCCAACCTGGTCGGCTTCGCCTACGACTGGCGGCTCTCCTGCCGCTACAACGCGGAGCGGCTGGCCGAGCGGGTGGACGAGGAGCTGGGCCGCTGGCGCGCCTCCCGGCCGGACCGGCGGGACGCGAAGGTGGTCTTCCTCTGCCACTCGATGGGCGGCCTGGTGACCCGGAGCTACGTCGAGCAGTGCGGCGGCGCGGAGGTCACGCGCCGCGTGGTCACGCTGGGAACGCCGTACCGGGGGTCGCTGGACGCGCTGCTGTACCTGGTCAACGGCATGCGGTACGGGATCGGCCCGGTCGGCCTCGACCTCACGGCGTTCGCCCGGAGCCTGCCGTCGTTGCACCAGCTCACGCCGGATTACGCGTGCCTGGCGGCCGCCGGGGGCTCGGGGCTGCGGTACGCACGTGAGGTCACGGGGCTGCCCGGGGTGGACGGGGAGCTGCTGCGCCTCGCGGGCCGGTTCCATGCGGATCTGCGGGAGTCCGGCGCGGGGGCGCGGTACGGGGTGGAGTACGTCCCGGTCGGCGGGGTGCGGCAGCCGACGCCGACGACCGCCGAGATGGAGGGCGAGACGCTGAGCGCGCTGCTCACCATCGAAGGGGTGGACGAGGGGGGCGATGGGCGGGTGCCCGATCTCTCCAGCCGCGCGGTGGGGGCGGGGCGGCATGCGTACACCCCGTGGGAGAAGCACGGCTCCCTCCAGAACAACAGGGCCGTCCGCCAGGCCCTCTACAACTGGCTCACCCCCGAACCGCCGGTGCACCGGGGCTCGGAGGACGAGGACGTGCCGCTCTCGGTGGACGCGCCGGAGATCCTGGTGGAGGGCGAGGTCTACGAGATCCGGGCCACGGTGCCCCCGGACGTGCCGGGGCACGATCGGGTCGCCGTCTTCGCGGGGGTGGAGGACGGTCCGATGCGGACGATGACGAACCGGGGTGGCGGGGTGTACACCGCGCGTGTCAACGGGCTTCCGGTGGGCGGGCACCGGGTGCGAATCGGGACGCGTGTTTCGGCCAATGTGGTGATGACCGCGTTGGTGCTGGTTCTGGAGCGGGGCTGACGATGACCGGTGCGGCGGGGACGGCGCTGTGTGTGGTGTGCGAGGAGTACGCGGACGGGGGGAGGTTTCCACGGCTCGTGGGGGCGGCGGCCCAGATGGACGAGATCGTGCGGCTGCTGGAGGGCCTGGGGTACGAGGCGCGGAAGGTGGGGGGCGGGAATCCTTCGTCGGACGCGTTCCGCAAGGAGAGCGAGGAGTGGTCCGAGGGGTGGGTGGCCACGGGTGACGCCAAACCGGCGCTGGTCATCTGGTCGGGGCACGGGGTGCGGGTCGACGGCCGGACGCGGCTCGTGCTGTCGGACCTGAAGCCTGCCGCAGACCCCGGGCAGTGGAAAGCGCGGGCGACGCGGCACGGCGTGACGACCGACCAGTTGGTCAGCGACGCGGTCGCTTCCGGCGCCGAACACGTACTGGTGATCATCGACACCTGTTACGCGGGCGGCGGCGCGGCCCCGGCGCTGGATACGGCTCTCGCGCGCTGGGCGGAGGAATCAGCACCCCCCGGGCACGCCAAGTGGCTGGGATTCCTGGCGAGTTGTCAGAGCCACGAGACCTCGGACGGCAGCGGCCCGCTGCTGGCCGCTCTGGCCGAGGTGCTGAAGGCCGGCCCGGCGGGCAACCAGTACCGTTCGGCGTGGAGCGACCACAACGCCCTTGTCAGCGGCCCGGACCTGATGAGCGCCATCGCCACACGGTGGGACGGCCAGGGCCAGACACCGGTTCCCGCGTCCCTCGGCGACGGGCGGCCCGCCTTCCCCAACCCACTCCACTCCCCCGAGGCCCCGCCCCGGCTCGTAGAACACCTGGTGCAGGCGGCACGCGGGGTCGGCCACCGGGAAGAGGGCTGGTTCTTCACCGGCCGTACGAGGGTGCTGGGCCGGATCGTGGAGTGGCTGGACGAGGACGCGCCCGGCCTGTTCCTGGTGACCGGGCCCGCCGGTTGCGGGAAGTCCGCCGTGCTCGGCCGTATCGCCACGCTCGCGGACCCGGAGCAGCGGGAGCGGGCCGTTGCGAGCGGCGCACTGCGCGGCGGTGACCCGGACCCGGGCATCCGTGCGGAACGCACCCTCGCGGCGGTGCACCTGCGCGACCTGACTCCGTTGCAGGCGGCGGAACGGCTGGCCCATGCCCTGAGGTTGCCCCGGCCGCGCAGTACAGACGATTTCCGGGCGGAGGTGCGGGAGTTGGCGCCTCAGCCGGTCCTGGTCATGGACGGCCTGGACGAGGTACCGGCCGAGCACACGCAGAGCATGATCGAGGAGTTGGTGTTCCCGCTGAGCCGGTCGGTGCCCGTGCTGCTGGGTTCGCGGGAGCGGGTCTTCCGCAGTCAGCAGGAGGGCCGCGAGACCCTGCCTGAGACTCTGGCCCGTCTCATCGGGGCAGACGTGACGACCGTCGACCTCGAAGACGAACCACACACGCAGAAAGACATCGGCGAGTACGTGCGGCGCCGGTGCGACGCAGCCGGGATGGTGGAAGGCCCGGTCCGGGAGGTCGGAGCGGCGATCTCGGAGCGAGCCACGGACATCGGCGGCGGCTTCCTCTTCGCCCGCCTGGTCACCAGCACGGCCCTGGCCCGGGTCGCGTCAGGGGAGGACGGGCCCCTGCTGACGAATCTGCCCGACTCCATCGACGCCGCGTTCGAGAACGAGCTGCGCGCGGTGCCCGCGCGGGTGCGGGACGACGGCACGGTGCTCCCCTCGGCGGCCTGGCACCTGCTGACCGCGCTGGCCTGGACGGTGGGCCAGGGGATGCCTGCGGGCGGTGTGTGGGAGGCGGTGGCCGGGGCGCTGGGCGGCGGCGTCGAGTACGACGAGACCGACGTGGACTGGGCGCTGTCCGCCTTCGGCCGCTACATCGTGGAGGACGCGGAGGAGGGGCAGGCGGTGTACCGCCTGTACCACCGGGAGTTCGTTGCGCACCTCAGGCGGCGGGAGGGGCCGGGTGGGGCGGCGGCGGGCGAGGTGGTGCTGCGGACGCTGGTGGAGTTGGTGAAGCGGCAGGGGCGGGTGGGTGACTGGTCGGAGGTGGACCCGTATGTGACGCGAGGGCTGGTGCGGCATGCGGTGGGGTGTGGCGCGGCGGGGATTGAAGTGCTGCGGGGGGTGGCGGCCTGGGATGAGGAGAGTGGAATGCCTCACCTGGCCGAAGGGCTGCACGGATTGTGCTTCGTTCTGTCGAACGCAGGAATACGGGACGAGGCCTTGACGTACGCGCGCGCGACAGTCGGACTCTACGAGGAGCTCAGCGCGAGCGATCCGAACACCTACCGTCCTGACCTGGCCGACTCCCTCAACAGCCTCGCCATCTGTCTCGTAGAAACCGGAGACCGGCAGGGCGCACTCACCGCCGCCCACGAGGCCGTACGCATCCGACGCACCCTCGCCGAACAACACCCCGCCACCCACACCGCCGACCTCGCCGTGTGCCTCGGCAACCTCGCCAGCCGCCTCGCCGACGCAGGAGACCGTCAAGGCGCGCTGGCACCGGCGCTCGAAGCCGCCGCCCTCTTGCGCGGCCTGGCCGAACAACACCCCACCATCCACTCCGCCAACCTCGCCAAGGCCCTCAGCAACGTCGCCACCCACCTCGCCGACACCGGCGAACACCCGAGCGCACTGGACGCCGCACACGAAGCCGTACACATCCGACGCACCCTCGCCGAACAACACCCCGCCACCCACACCCCCAGCCTCGCCGGCGCCCTCAACAACCTCGCCAACCACCTCACGGCCGCAGGAGACCATCAAGGCGCGCTGGCACCTGCGCGCGAAGCCACCAACCTCTTCGGCGCCCTCGCCGAACAACACCCCACCACCAACGCCCCCAACCTCGCCACCTCCCTCGACACCCTCGCCATCTGTCTCGCAGAGACCGGAGACCGGCAGGACGCACTCACCGCCGCCCACGAGGCCGTACGCATCCGGCGCACCCTCGCCGAACAACACCCCGCCACCCACGCCCCCAACCTCGCCAAGGCCCTCAACAACCTCGCCAACCACCTCATCGCCGCTGGCGACCCCCGAGGCGCACTCGCCGCCGCTCGCGAAGCCACCGGCTTCTTCCGCACCCTCGCCGAACAGGACGCAGCAGCCTTCACCCCCGATCTGGCCACCTCCCTCAACAACCTCGCCATCCGCCTCACCAGCGCCGGAGACCACCAAGGCGCACTCGCCGCCGCCCACGAAGCCACCGGCCTCTTCCACACTCTGGCTGAGCTGGCCGCCGCAGTCTTCACCCCCGACTTCGCCAGCTCCCTCAACACCCTTGCCAGCTGCCTCGCCAACGCCGGTGACCGGCAGGACGCACTCGCCCCCGCCCACGAAGCCGTACGTATCCGACGCATGCTCGCCGAACAACACCCCGCCACCCACACCCCCGACCTCGCCAGCGCCCTCCACAACCTCGCCATTCGCCTCTCGGAGACCGGGGACCATCAACGGGCACTCGCCCCCGCCGACGAGGCCGTACGCCTCCGGCGCACCCTCGCCGCACAACACCCCACCATCCACACTGCCGACCTCGCAGGCTCCCTCGGCAACCTCGCCAGCCACCTCGCCAACACCAGAGACCACCAGGGGGCACTCGCCGCCGCTCGCGAAGCCACCGATCTCTTCCGCACCCTCGCCGAACAGGACGCCGCAGCCTTCACTCCCGGCTTCGCCACCTCCCTCAGCAACCTCGCTGTCCGACTCTCCATCACCGGAGACCACCAAGGCGCACTCGCCCTTGCCCGTGAAGCCGTAGCCATCCGGCGCACCCTCGCCGCACAACACCCCGCCACCTACACGCCCAACCTCGCCGCGTCCCTCAACACCCTCGCCATCTGCCTCACGGAAACCGGAGACCAGCACCAGGCGCTCACCACTGCCCACGAAGCCACGAACCTCTTCCGTGCCCTGGCCAAACAGCACCCCGGCGCCTACCTCCCGAACCTCGCCACGTCACTGAGCAACCTCGCCAACCACTTCGCCAATGCCGGAGATCCCTCAGCCGCAGCCCAGATGTACGAGCGAGTCATCGCCGACCTCGGCGCCGAACACCCGGCAGCAGGCCGGACTCTCGCTCTCGGACAGGCTGAATTCCTGATGCGGAGACAGGAGTGTTCAACCGCAGCGGGCCTCCATCGTCTCGCTCGACTGGCGGACATCAAAGCCTCCGACGCCTCGGACGAAGTGACGTTCCAAGCGCGGAACTCCCTCCGCTCGTACGCGCGGGAGCACGTCGAACACCACGAGGAAGTAGCAGCGGTCTGGCAGGAGGAGTTCTCCGCAGCGCCCCCTGCCTGGCTGGCCCTCACCCCTCAGGCGCTGGCTTCGGCCGCCGCATGGGTGTACGCGTCCACCTGGGCCGACTCGTACGCGCAGTGGGCTCAACACGCGGAGCTTCTGAGCAGCCCGGAAGGCGCTTTGGCCCTCACCGAGTACGCACTCCTCAGCCCCGATTCCGCAGCCGACCACGAGGCGCTCCGCCAGGAGATCCTTGCCCAAGGCGCGTACGCCGCCTATCGCCCCCGCCTACTCGGCGAGCAATTCGCCGACTGGGCAGAAGCCGACACCTGGGAGGAGTCCGAGCAGTATCTCCAAGCCCACCCCGACCTCCTCCACCTCACCCCGCCCCACTCCACACCCGCCGCCCTCCTTCACGCAGCCCGCACCCACGGCATCCCCACGGCCTACTCCCTCGTGCGCGACCGCACCGCCCTCCAGCAGTACGTCGACACCGCCCTCACCACCGGCGACGCCGAAGCCCTCCGCCACGCGGCCTCCATCGAGGACGAGGTGTACGACGACCGGCTCTCCGCCCGTACCCACCACCAAGCCGCCCTGCTCCTCGCGGGCACCCCTGAGGACGCCGACCCCGAAAGCCTCGCCCTCCTCGTCGCCGACGCCTCGCCCGACGTACGCAACCGCCTGATCTCCGAGACCGCCGCCCTCAGCGCGGCCCACGCACCGCAGCACGCCGCGCACTGGGCGCGGATCATTCAGGTACTGGCGTCGCCGGGGTGAGCGCCGGAGCGATCCGGTATCCCCGGCTCTCCGCGATCCGCAGGGCGTCCTGCAACGACTCCGCCAGCCGGACCCCGGTGAACCTCAACTCGCGCGTGCCCACGCCCGTTTCGGCCAGCAGCGCCCGCGCTTCACGCAACACGTACTGGGCCGAGTCGAGCAGGTCCGTCTCCACCTCGTCGGCCAGCCGCGACAGCCGGCCGCCGGGGTCGTCGCTGCTCAGGTAGCACGGGGTGCCGCTCTCGCCGACCCAGGGGAGCAGCCGCATCGCGTTCCCTTGCGCGTCGAACATCATGTCGCCTCCGCCTCCGCCTCCCTGAAGTAGCACGCAGCACAACGGCCTGTCCCGCACCTGGGTGTGGGACAGGCCGTTTCCTTATCACCCGAGGGCCGGAAAGAGCCGAGTTTGTCCGGAGCGGCCCTCCGGCGTCCCATCCGTGCATACGCTGCTGTCCATTTCAGCGGCGTATGCACGGGAAGGCGGGGCGCCCAGTGGCGGATGAGGCGGATGTGGTGGGCGGCGAGGCCGTGGGAACCGCGTTGTGCGTGGTGTGCGAGACGTACGCCGACGAGCGGACCTTCCCGCGGCTGACCGGCGCGACGGCCCAGATGGAGGGGATCGTCAACCGCCTTGAGGCGCTGGGGATCGCGGCCCGTTTGGCAGGCGGCGGCAACCCGGCCTGGGCGGACTTCGACCAGGACCTCACCGCCTGGAGCGCGTCCGGCGCCGGAAAGCCCGCGATCATCGTCTGGTCCGGGCACGGCGTGCTCGTGGACGACGAACTGCGGCTGGCACTCTGCGACTTGGACCTCGATGTCGATCAAGTGGCCCGGGACACGCGTGCCCTGCGGCACGGGGTCTCGCCCGAGACGCTGGTCAACGAGGCGGTGGCATCCGGCGCCGACCAGATCCTGGTGCTCATCGACGCCTGCCACGCCGGGGACGCCGTGGGCCGGGGCCTGGAGAAGGCGCTCCGGCGCTGGGAGACCACCTCCGCGCCGCCCGGCCGGGTCCAGTGGTTCGGGATCATGACGAGCTGTCGGCGCGGTGAGACCTCGGACGGCGCAGGGCCGCTGCTCGACGCGCTGGCCGAGGTGCTGAGGGAGGGCCCGGCCACCAGCGAGTACCGCTCGGCATGGAGCGCACACAACGCGATGGTCAGCGGCCCGGACGTGCTCGCCGCGCTCGGCGAGCGGTGGCGCGGCGAGGGGCAGACGCCGGTCCCGGCCGCCCTGGGCACCGGGCGGCCGGTCTTCCCGAATCCGCGCCATGTGCGCGGGGCGCCCGCTCGACTGGTGGAGCACCTGGTGCTCGCGGCCCGGGGCGTCGGGTTCCGCGAGGAGGGCTCGTTCTTCACGGGCCGGAAGCGGGTCCTGGGCCGGATCACGGACTGGCTGAAGGCGGACGAGGCCGGGCTCTTCCTGGTGACCGGCCCGGCGGGCTGCGGCAAGTCGGCGGTGCTGGGCCGGATCGCGACGCTCACCGACCCGGAGTGGCGCGCGGAGACCGAGGCGCAGGGCGGCCTGCGCGAGGACGACCCCGGCCCCGGCCCCGGCCCCGGGCACCCGCTCGCGGCAGTGCATCTGCGGGGCCTCGGCCCGCTTCAGGCCGCTGCGGAGCTGGCCCTGCGGCTCGGGCTGCCGGAGCCGCGCAACCCGGACGACTTCCGGGGTGAGCTGCGCGAGCTGGAGCGGCGTCCGGTGCTGGTCCTGGACGGCCTGGACGAGGTGCCCCTCGAGCATCTGCAAGCCATGATCGAGGAGCTGGTCTTCCCGCTCAGCCGGGCGGTCCCGGTCCTGCTGGGCTCGCGCGAGCGGGCGTTCCGCGCCCGGCTGGCGGACGATGGGCACCCGGATGAGACCCTGCCGGACGCGCTGGCCCGGCTGATCGGGGCGGCCGTCACCACCGCGGACCTGGAGGAGGAGCCGGACACCCAGGAGGACATCGCCTCCTACGTGGCCCGCCGGTGCGAGGCGAGCGGCTTCCCGGCGGACCGGGCGCGGGAGGCGGGCGAGGCGGTCGCCGCGCGTGCCACGGCGGTGGGCGGCGGGTTCCTGTTCGCCCGGCTGGTGACGGGCTCGCTGCTGGCGGAGGGGCGGGACGCCAGGGACGACGCCTGGCAGACCCGTCTGCCGGAGTCCATCGGGGCCGCGTTCGAGGACGATCTGCGGGCGGGCCCGGTCCGGGTCCTGGCGGACGGCACCGAACTCCCGTCCGCCGCACGCGATCTGCTGACCGCCCTGGCCTGGACGGCCGGACGCGGCATGCCCGCCGGGGGCGTCTGGGAAGAGGTCGCCGGGGCGCTGGGCGGCCGGGCCACGCCGTACGACGAGAGCGACGTGGACTGGGTGCTGTCCGCGTACGGGCGTTACATCGTGGAGGACGCGGAGAACGGGCAGGCGGTGTACCGGCTGTACCACCGGGAGTTCGTCTCGCATCTCGCGTCCCGGCCGGTGCCGGGCGGGGCCGAGGCCGCCGAGGTGGTGCTCGCGGCTCTCGTCGCGCATGTGGAGCGGAAGGTGCCGGACGAGGGCTGGGAGGCGGTGGACCCGTACGTGGTGCGGGCGCTCGCGTGGCACGCGGTGCGGGCGGGCGAACCGGGGATCGAGGCGCTGCGGGAGTTCGTCAAGCGGATCGGGGCCAGCGGGTCCCTGCTCCTGGCGCAGGCGTTGCACGGCTTCTCGGAACGTCTGGGGGCGGTGGGGGACCTGAACGGGGCGCTGGACGTGGCGCGGGAGGCGGTGCAGCTGTTGCGGGACCTGGAGGAGCCCACGTACGGCTACCGTTCGTCGGCGCTGGTCCAGGCGCTCATCAACCTCGCCAACCGGTGCGCCGATGCCGGGGACCCGGACGGGGCGCTGGACCCGGCGCGGGAGGCGGTCGCGCTTCAGCGGAACATCACGGCGGCGGGGGGCGACGTGTCCGGCGGGGACCTCGCCGTGGCCCTCGCCACGCTCGGCCAGAGGCTCCACGAGACCGGCGACCGGGAAGGCGCGCTGACGCTCACGCGGGACTCCACCGACGCCTTCCGGGCGCTGTCCGAGAAGGAACCGGCGGCCTTCCGCCCCAGGCTCGCCGCCTCGCTGAACAACCTGTCGGTGAGTCTGCTGGCCGTCGGGGAGCGCCGGGAGGCCGTCCCGGCCGTGCGGGAAGCGGTAGAGATCCACACCGAGCTGGCGGCGGCGCGCCCGGACGAGTTCCTGGGCGCGCTCGCCTCCTCCCTGAGCAACCTGGCCCACGCGCTCAAGTCCGTCGGACGTCCCGAGGACGCCCTGCCGCACGCGGCGGCGGCGGTCCGGGTCAACCGGGAGGCGGCCGAGCGCCGCCCCGCCGCGCTGCGAGCGGCCCTGGCGGGATCCCTGGCCAACCTGTCCGTACACCGGCAGGACGTGGGCGACCTCGCAGGGGCGCTGGAACCCGCGAGGGAGGCCGTGGTGATCTGCCGCGAGCTCGTCGCGGACCACCCGGCCGCCTTCCGGCAGGATCTGGCCACAGCCCTCCACAACCTGGCTGACCGGCTCTCCGCCACCGGGGACCACGAGGACGCGCTCGCCACCGCACGCGAGGCCGCGCGCACCTATGCCGCGCTCTCCCAGGAGCGCCCGGAGGTCTTCCGGGCGGATCTCGCCCGGGCCCTGACATCCATGGCCAACAAGACCGCCGCCATCGGGGACCGCACCACGGCGGTACTGTTCGCGCGCCAGGCTCTCCAGCTCCAGCGTGAAGTGGTCAGGAGCACGCCCAAGGCCGGGCTTCCCGGGCTGGCCGCGATGCTCAGCAACCTCGCGATGCATCTGACCGCCGACGGTGAGCCCGCGGAGGCCCTGACGCACTCCGAGGAGGCCGCCGGACTTTACGGGCGCCTCGCCGTCGAGGACCGGGACGCGTTCCTCCCGGACTACGCGCTGACCCTCAACAACGTCGGCAACCACCGCGCGTCCCTGGGCGATCTGTCGGGAGCGCTCGCGGCGGCCCGGAAGGCGGTCGGCCTCCGCCGGGAACTCGCCGTGCTGCGGCCCGCCGTCTTCCGCCCGGAGCTGGCCACGGCACTCGCCAACCTCGCCTCCCATCTGAACCGGGCCGGGGAGCCGGAGGAGGGGCTGCCGACCGCCTCGGAGGCCGTCGCGCTCCTGCGTGAACTCGTCCCCGACGCACCCGTCCTGCGCTCCTCCCTCGCGGGAGCCCTCGGCACCCTGGCCCAGAATCTCGCCGACACCGGCAGCCCGGCGGAGGCTCTGCCGGTGGCCCGGGAAGAGGTGGACCTCTGGCGCCTGCTCGCGGAGGAGCGCAGCGGCGCCCACTTCCCCGACCTGGCGCGCGCCCTGCGGAACCTCGGCAAGCTGCGCGGGATGAACGACGACCACGAGGGCTCCGTGGACACGGCACGGGAGGCGGTCGCCGCGTACCGCGCCCTGGCCCTCGAAAACCCGCGTCCCTTCGCGGACGATCTGGCACACGCCGTCGGGAACCTGGCCCGCGCACTGGCCCGTACCGGCGACCACGCCTCGGCGGCCGAGGCATACGCGACCACCGCGACCGAGTTCGCGGAGGTCCATCCCGTGACCGCCCGGCGCCTCGGCGTCGAGCGGAGCATCTTCCTGCTGGGCTGCCCCGACCCGCTGCCCTCGGAGGGCGTACACGCGCTCGTGTCGTTCCTCGGGCGGGACGCCGGTCTCGAACCGGAGGACGGTCCGGACCTGGTGACCGTACGGGCACGACGGGCCCTGCGTGCCCACGGCGACCAGGGGGAAGTGCGTGAGGCGTGGGAGGCGGAGACCCACGGCCCCGCGCCCGACTGGCTCTCGGTTTCCGCCGCGACGCTGGAAGCGGTGGGCACCTGGATGTTCGCGCCCGACTGGACCGCGTCGCGCGATCTGTGGTCCCGCTACGCCGACACGCTCGGCGGCGAGGAGGCCGCGACGGCGCTGGAAGAGCTGGCGCTCCTGGACCCGGCCACCGCGCGGCAGCACGCCGCGCTCCGCGCGTTCGTGCTCGACCACGGCGTGACCTCCGCCTACGATCCGCTGATCCTCTCGGGGCAGCTGGCCGAGTGGGTGGGCTGCGAGTCCTGGGCCGAGTCGCGGGCCTACCTGGAGGAGCATCCGCGCCTGCTCCAGGCCCGGCCGTCCCCGGAAACGCCGCTCTCGCACGTCGCCGTCCTGGATGTCTCCCGTACGGAGGGGATGGACGCCGCCTACCGGCTGGTCGAGGACCGGGACGCGCTGCAGGCTTACGTGGAGCGGTCGTTGGAGGCAGGTGACGGCGCGTCCCTGATGCACGCGGCCGCCATCGAGGGGCAGGTCTTCGAGGACCGGCTGTCCTCCTTCACCCACGCCCAGGTGGGCATGGTCCTCTCGGGGGCCGTCCAGGGCATCGAGCCGGAGGAGCTGGCCGAGCTGATCCCGCGTGCGCCGGAGGAGATCCGTGCCCGGCTGGTACGGGAGATCGCGGGCCTCAGCGTCCGGTACGCCGAGCCGTACGGGGAGCTGTGGCTCCGCATGATCAAGGCGCTCAGCGGGGCCGCCTGACGGCCACCCGCACACGCGAAGGGGCCCGGTCCGCACGAGCGTGCGGGCCGGGCCCCTGGTGTTGCCGGGTGAATCAGGCCGGGCCGGTCAGGCCCGCGTCGGCTCCGGTTCGCCGGACTCCCGCGCCTCCGCCGGGGCCGGGACGCCGGCCTTCGCGGCCCGCTTGGCGGCCTTCTTGTTCCGGCGGCGGTCCTTGCGGAGCTCCACCATCGCGTACAGCGTCGGCACCAGGAGGAGCGTCAGCAGGGTCGAGGTGATGAGACCGCCGATGACGACGACAGCCAGCGGCTGCGAGATGAAACCGCCCTCGCCGGTGACGCCGAGCGCCATCGGGAGCAGGGCGAAGATCGTCGCCAGGGCCGTCATGAGGATCGGGCGGAGACGGTGGCGACCGCCCTCCACGACCGCTTCGACCACGCCCAGGCCCTGGGCCCGGTACTGGTTGATGAGGTCGATCAGCACGATCGCGTTGGTGACCACGATGCCGATCAGCATCAGCATGCCGATCATCGCCGGGACGCCCATCGGGGTGCCGGTGACGACGAGCAGGCCGATCGCGCCGGTGGCGGCGAACGGGATGGAGACCAGCAGGATCAGCGGCTGGATCAGCGACCGGAAGGTGGCGACCAGCAGCATGAAGACGATCGCGATGGCCGCCAGCATGGCCAGGCCCAGGTTCTTGAAGGCGTCGTCCTGGTCCTCGGAGACACCGCCGATGGTGGCGGTGGCGCCGTCCGGGAGGTCCAGGGCCTTGATCTTCGTCTGGAGCGTGGTGCTGACCGCGCCGGTGTTGTCACCGGTGGGGCGGGCGGTGACGGTCGCGGCGCGCTGGCCGTCGATCCGGGTCATGGAGACCGGCCCGGGGACCAGCTTCACGTCGGCGATGGTACCGAGCTTCACCTTGCCGAGCGGAAGGTCCTTCAGCTCCTGCATGGTGGTGGCCGGGTGCGCCGACTTCACGACGACGTCGCGCTCGGTGTCGTCCATGATCGCCTTGCCGGACGGGGTGCCCCGCACCGCTCCGGCGACGGCCGCGCCGAGCGTGGCCTGGGTGTAACCGGCGTCGGCGGCCTTCGCGTTGACCGTCACGGAGATCCGCGGGACGCTCTGCGCCAGGTCGCTCTGGACGTCGGTGACGTCCTTGAGCTTGGCGACCTCGGCGCGGACCTGCTCGGACGCCTTCTTCAGGGCGTCCGCGTCGGCGGCCTTCACCACGACGCTCAGGTCCTGGCTGCCGAAGCCGTCGCCCGCGCTGATGGTGGTGTCGCCGATGCCGTCGAGCTTGGCGAGACCCTTCTCGATGCGGTCCTGGGTGGCCTCGAACTCGGCGGAGTCCTTCAGGGTGACCTGGTAGGACGCCTGGTTGGAGCCGGTGCCGCCACCGAAGGCGGCCATGAAGCCGGACGAGCCGACGGTGACCTGGTAGTCCTTGACGCCCTTGTCGTCGGCGAGGAGCTTCTCGACCTTCTGCGCCGCCTCGTCGGATGCCGCGAGGCTGGTGCCCGGGTCGAGCTTCTGCTTGATGGACAGGACTTCCTGCTCGCCCTGGTCGAAGAAGTTGGTCTTCAGCAGGGGTGCCATGCCGAAGGTGCCGAAGAGGACGACGAAGGCGATGACGACACTGGTGATACGGCGCCGGGTGGCGAACCGCAGCACCGGCACGTAGATCCGCTGGAGGCGGCTGCGCGCCTCCTTCTCCTCGGCCTCGCGCCGCGCCTTCTCCGGGTCCTCGGCGGTGCCCCTGGGGGCGCGCAGGAACCAGTACGACAGGACGGGGACCACGGTCAGCGAGACCAGCAGCGAGGCCAGCAGGGCCGCGGTGACGGTCAGCGAGAAGGAACCGAACAGCTCGCCGACCATGCCGCCGACGAGACCGATCGGCAGGAAGACGGCGACGGTGGTGAGGGTCGACGAGGTGACCGCTCCGGCCACCTCCTTGACCGCGGTGATGATCGCCGACTGGCGCTCCTCGCCGTAGCCGAGGTGGCGCTTGATGTTCTCCAGAACGACGATCGAGTCGTCCACGACCCGGCCGATCGCGATGGTGAGCGCCCCCAGCGTCAGCATGTTGAGCGACAGGTCGCGGGTCCAGAGCACGATCAGCGCGAGGACCACGGAGAGCGGGATGGAGACCGCGGTGACCAGGGTGGAGCGCAGCGAGGCCAGGAAGACCAGGATCACGATGACCGCGAACACCAGGCCGAGCGCGCCCTCGGTGGTCAGGCCGGAGATCGCCTTGGAGACGGCCGGGCCCTGGTCCGAGACGACGGTCAGCTCGGCGCCGGAGCCGAGGTCCTGGCGCAGGTCCGGGAGCTTGTCCTTGACGGCGTCCGAGATGGCGACGGCGCTGCCGTCCTTGTCCATCGTCGCCATGACGGCGAGGCTCGGGCGGCCGTTGGTGCGGGTGATGGAGTCCGCGGTGGCGGCCTCCTGCTTCACCGTCGCGATGTCCCCGAGGCGGACCGGCTTGCCGGGCTTGCCCGTGGCCGGGTTCTGACCGCCGACCCGAAGGTCCTCGATCTGCTTCAGCGTGGTGAAGGCGCCGCCGACCTGGATGGTGCGGCTCTTGCCGGACTCCGAGAAGGCACCGGCCGGGACGGTCGCGCCGCCCGCCTGGAGTGCCTGGGAGAGGGCGGTGGCGTCGAGACCGGCCGCGGCGAGCTTCTTGTCGTCCGGGGTGACCGTGACCTGGATGTCGCGCACACCGTCGACGGAGACCTGCCCGACGCCGTCGATGTCCTCCAGGGCGGGGACGACGGTGCGGTCGAGCTGGTCGGCCAGCGCCTGCTGGTCCTTGTCCGAGGTGACGGCGAGGACGACCGTCGGGATGTCGTCCGTCGAACCGGCGATGACCTGCGGGTCGACGTCGTCGGGCAGCTGGATGCGGGACCGGTTGACGGCCTGCTGGATGTCGGCGACGAGCTGCTTGGTGCCCTCGTCACCGAAGTCGAAGGTCGCCATGATGACGGCGTTGCCCTCGCTGGCCTTCGACGTGATGCCGGTGACGCCGTCGACGGCCTTGATGGAGTTTTCGAGCGGTTCGACGACCTGCTTCTCGACCACATCGGGGGACGCACCCTGGTAGGGGGCGAGCACCGACACCATCGGCAGTTCGATGGTGGGCAGCAGCTGCTGCTTGAGCTGCGGGATCGCTATCGCTCCGAAGACGAGCGCGACGATCGAGATCAGACCGATCAGGGCCCTTTGCGCGAGGCTGAATCTGGACAGCCAGGACATGGGTGGGTCTCTTTCTGTGGCTTACGCGGCAGGCGGGCGGGATGCCGGGTCGTACCCGGGGGACAGATCCCGCCCACCTATACGATCGCCGATGCCCGGGACGAAAGTCCTCGGCCCCAGGGTCGCTTTCTTACGCCTCGCATACCGCAGGTGGAGTACGCCCCGGCTGCACCTTCACTCCACCCGTGGGCGCACCAGGCCCGATTCGTACGCAATTACCACGAGTTGCGCGCGGTCCCGGGCGCCCAGCTTCGCCATCGCCCGGTTCACATGGGTCTTGACGGTGAGTGGGCTGACGACCAGGCGCTCCGCGATCTCGTCGTTGGACAGCCCGCCCGCGACCAGGACCAGCACCTCGCGCTCCCTCGTGGTGAGGGCTGCCAGCCGCTCCGAGTACGCGGCCGCCCCCGGCCCCTCGCCCGCCCCGCTGCCGCCCTGTGCGAGGAACGTGGCGATCAGGCCCTTGGTCGCGGCCGGTGAGAGCAGCGCCTCGCCCCCCGCGGCGATCCGGATCGCGTTGAGGAGTTCGTCCGGCTCGGCGCCCTTGCCGAGGAAGCCCGAGGCCCCGGCGCGCAGCGACTGCACCACGTACTCGTCCACCTCGAAGGTGGTGAGCATGACCACGCGGACGTCCGCGAGATCCGGGTCGGCGCTGATCATGCGGGTGGCGGCGAGCCCGTCGGTGCCGGGCATCCGGATGTCCATCAGCACCACGTCGGGCCGCTCGGCGCGGGCCACCTCCACGGCCTCGGCCCCGTCCGCCGCCTCCCCCACCACCCGCATGTCGGGCTCCGAGTCGACCAGCACCCGGAACGCGCTGCGCAGCAGCGCCTGGTCGTCGGCGAGCAGGACCTTGATGGCCGGTGTCATGCGTTCTCCCCCGTCCGGCCCGCCGCGCCCGGCCGACCGGGCTCCTGCGCGCGGGCCTCGACGGGCAGGATCGCATGGACGCGGAACCCGCCCCCGTAGCGGGGACCCGCGGTGAGGGTGCCGCCCAGGGCGGTGACGCGTTCCCGCATCCCGAGCAGGCCGTGGCCGCCGCCGGAGGAGGAATCGGTGCCCGTGGCGTTCCCGCGGCCGTTGTCCAGGACCATGACCTCGGCCGTGGTCCCGACCCGTACGACGCTCACCTCGGCCTTGGCGCCCGGCCCCGCGTGCTTGCGGACGTTGGTCAGCGCCTCCTGGATCACCCGGTACGCGGCCAGGTCGACGGCCGAGGGCAGCGGCGGCTCGCCCTCGGCGGCGCAGGCCACCTCGACGGGCAGCCCCGCCTGGCGCACGCTCTCCACGAGCTGGCCGAGGACCGCGAGGCCGGGGGCCGGTTCGGTGGGGGCCTCGGGGTCGCCGGACTGGCGGAGCAGACCGACGGTGGCCCGTAGCTCGTTGAGCGCGGACCGGCTCGCCTCGCGGACGTGGGCGAGGGCCTGTTTCGCCTGGTCGGGGCGCTTGTCCATGACGTGGGCCGCGACCCCGGCCTGCACGTTGACCAGGGCGATGTGGTGGGCGACGACGTCGTGGAGGTCGCGGGCAATGCGCAGCCGTTCCTCGGCGACCCGGCGGCGGGCCTCCTCCTCGCGGGTCCGTTCGGCCCGTTCGGCGCGCTCCCGGATCGCGTCGACGAAGGCGCGCCGGGAGCGGACCGCGTCGCCCGCCGCCCCGGCCATCCCGGT
Organism: Streptomyces sp. NPDC041814; assembly: GCF_055590565.1. Classification (NCBI taxonomy): domain Bacteria; kingdom Bacillati; phylum Actinomycetota; class Actinomycetes; order Kitasatosporales; family Streptomycetaceae; genus Streptomyces; species Streptomyces sp. NPDC041814. Next base: position 428,635 of record NZ_JBVJAM010000001.1, read on the forward strand.
CCAGGCGAAGACGCCCAGGTTCTCCTGGCTGTACCAGGGCGGCGAGCCGAAGAGCATGGCGGCGGCGGTGAGCGCGGCCATGGTGAGCAGCCCGACCCGCCAGGTGGTGGGCCGGTCGGTGCGCGCGGCGACGGTGTAGAGCGCGATGACGGAGCTCATCACGACGGGGGCCGGCGGGTCCGCGGTGACCAGTTCCACGACGGTCAGCGCCCCGGTGGCGGCGAGCACCGCCATCGGCTCGCGGCGCCGCCGGATCAGGGCCAGCGCGCTGAGCAGCATCAGCAGCAGGCTGCTCGCGGCGGGGGTGCGGGCGCCGAAGGTGGGCCCGTCGTGCCCGCCGGGGTCGACGAACGACCCGAAGACCATGGCCACGAGCACGCCGAGGGCGAGCGCGCCGTCCAGCGCGAGGGGGTGGGCGCGCAGCCAGTGGCGGACGCGCAGGACCCCGGTTCCGAGGGTGGTCACGTCGGGCTACGTTACGGCGTGCCGCGCGCGGCCCGGTCCGGCTGTGATCGGCGACCGGCCCCGGAACGCACCCCTGCCCCGCGTCCGTCGGACGGGCGCGGGGCAGGGGTGCGGGTGCTGGAGAGCGGTCGGCGTCAGCCGGGGATCAGGCCGTCGTCGCTGAGCATGGCGCGTACCTGTTCGAGGGTCGCGTCCGGCGACGGGAGGATCAGCTCGGACGGCTCCAGGGAGTCGTCGGGCAGGGGTGAGCCGAGCTCGCGCACGCGGGCCAGGAGCGCGTGGAGCGTGGTGCGGAAGCCCGGCCCGTCACCGCGCTCCATCTCGGCCAGCAGGGCGTCGTCGAGCTTGTCGAGCTCGGCGAGATGGCTGTCGGCCAGGACCACCTGGCCCTCCCCCATGATCCGTACGATCATGACGCCGCCTCAGTTCTTGTCGAATTTGTGCGACTGGCTGTTCTGCTGCTGGGAGTCCTGCCGGCCGCCCTCGATCGCCTGCTGTGAGGAGGAGCCGCCGGCCAGCTCGGCCTTCATTCGCTGAAGCTCCAGCTCCACATCCGTACCACCGGAGATCCGGTCCAGCTCGGCGGCGATGTCGTCCTTCGCCGTGCCGGTCGGGTCGTCCAGGGCGCCGGAGGCCAGCAGCTCGTCGATGGCACCGGCGCGGGCCTGGAGCTGCTGCGTCTTGTCCTCGGCCCGCTGGATGGCCAGGCCGACGTCGCCCATCTCCTCGGAGATGCCGGAGAAGGCCTCCCCGATCCGGGTCTGCGCCTGGGCCGCGGTGTAGGTGGCCTTGATGGTCTCCTTCTTCGTACGGAAGGCGTCCACCTTGGCCTGAAGCCGCTGGGCCGCGAGAGTGAGCTTCTCCTCCTCGCCCTGGAGCGTGGTGTGCTGCGTCTCCAGGTCGGTGACCTGCTGCTGGAGGGCGGCGCGGCGCGACAGCGCCTCGCGGGCCAGGTCCTCGCGACCGAGCGCGAGCGCCTTGCGTCCCTGGTCCTCCAGCTTCGAGGACTGGCCCTGCAGCTGGTTCAGCTGCAGCTCCAGCCGCTTGCGCGAGGTCGCCACGTCGGCGACTCCGCGGCGCACCTTCTGAAGCAGCTCCAGCTGCTTCTGGTACGAGTAATCGAGGGTCTCGCGCGGATCCTCGGCCCGGTCAAGGGCCTTGTTTGCCTTCGCGCGGAAGATCATCCCCATACGCTTCATGACACCGCTCATGGGCTTCGCGCGCCCCCTTCTGACTCAACTGGGCTCCAGCACTCCAACAGAACCCACAGTACGGGCCCTGTCTCTATTACCGCACTGTTCGAGCATGGATGGGCTCCTCCCCAAGGACGACTGTGTCCCCGCCCCGCTCCGGCCCAGGGAGTAGGTGAGGCCCGTATCGGCCGCTCTCACACCGGCAAGGACGCGGGCCGTTGCCGGATCGTTCCCGGGCGGCCTGCGGGGATCGGCGAGCGACCCCGTACCCTTGGGCCTTGTGTTCCGTAGCCGCTCCAAGGAAGAGAAGGCCCCCACCGACAAGGTGACGGCGGACCTCTCCAAGACGCCCCGCGACCCGCAGGCCCCGAAGGGTCGCCCCACCCCCAAGCGCAGCGAGGCCCAGACGCAGCGCCGTCGTGCCTCCAGTGGTGCGCCGCTCGACCGCAAGGAGGCCGCGAGGCGCCAGCGTGAGGCGCGCCGCGTGGACATGGCCAAGCAGCGGGAAGCGCTCGCCAGTGGTGACGAGCGCTATCTGCCCGCGCGCGACAAGGGGCCGGTGCGCCGCTTCGTCCGCGACTTCGTGGACTCCCGCTTCTGCATCGCGGAGTACTTCCTGCCGCTGGCCGTGGTCATCCTGATCCTCAGCGTGATCCAGGTGCAGGGCATCCAGAACATCTCGCTGCTGCTCTGGCTGATCGTGATCGTGCTGATCGTGATCGACTCGATCGGGCTCGCGTTCCGCCTGCGCAAGCAGCTGAACACGCGGTTCCCGGACACGCCGAAGCGCGGCGCGGTCGCCTACGGGCTGATGCGTACGCTCCAGATGCGTCGTCTGCGCCTGCCGAAGCCGCAGGTCAAGCGCGGAGAGCGGCCCTGAGCAGCGAGCCGTCCGGCCCGGTCGACGGTGCGTCCGCCGACCGGCCGGCCGGTGCCGTCTCCGGCTTCGCCGGGGCCTCGGCGGCCTGGACCAAGGGCCTGACCGGCCTGCGCAACACCGTCCGCCAGGAGCTCGTCGCCCGGCAGCTGGACGAGCAGATCGCGGCCCGCTTCCCGGTCGGGCAGCGGCTGCGCATCCTGGACGTCGGCATGGGTCAGGGCACGCAGGCGCTGCGGCTGGCCCGGGCCGGGCACACCGTGACCGGTCTCGAGTCCGACCCGGAGATGCTGCGGCTCGCCCGTGAGGCGCTGGGCGGCGAACCGGCCGGCATCCGCGAGCGGGTGCGGCTCATCGAGGGCAACGGCCAGGACACCGGGGTCCACTTCCTGCCCGGCAGCTTCGACGTGGTCCTCTGCCACGGCGTCCTGATGTACGTCCAGGAGCCGGACGCCATGGTGGCGGGCCTGGCCCGGATGCTGGCGCCGGGCGGGCTGCTGTCCCTGCTCGTGCGGAACGCGGACGCGCTGGCGATGCGGCCGGGGATGGCCGGGGACTTCGCCGGGGCGCTGGCCGCGTTCGACTCCGACCGGTACACCAACCGGCTCGGCCTGTCCGTACGCGCGGACCGGCTGGAGGCGCTGACCGCGACGCTGGCCTCGATCGCCGCGCCGCTGCACGCCTGGTACGGGGTGCGGCTCTTCACGGACAACGTGAGCAACGACGTGGAGCTGCCGCCGGCCGCGGAGCTGGAGCGGGTGCTCGCGGCGGAGGACCGGGCGGGCCGGACCGACCCGTATCGCGGGGTCGCGGCGCTGCTGCATCTGTGCGGCGTACGGGGCTGAGGGGGGCGCCCGGGCGGGCGTCCTGTCCTCGATCGCCGGACGGGCTGAAGGGATTGCCCTCGATCGCCGGGCGGGCTTGATTTTCGGTCGCCCGGCTCTGTCATGTGCGGATTCCTCCCATGGATGCGCTCAACGGGCCACCCTTTGAGGCAAAAGTAATAATCCGGACATGGATGCCATTCACTCCCGCCGCCGTGCGCGGCGGCTGTTGCTGCCCCTGTCCGCGGGTTTCTGCGCGATCGCGCTGGTGAGCGGTTGCTCCGGTTCGGACGCTCCCGCCGCGGGGCCGGACGCGACGGCGTCCGGCTCGGCGCAGCCCGGTCCGGCCGCGAAGGCCGACGGTGATCTGCAGAGCGAGTACCAGTCCACCATCAACGACGTTCTGCCCTCGGTCGTGCAGATCGACGCCTCCGAGAGCCTGGGCTCCGGTGTCGTCTACGACGGCCAGGGCCACATCGTCACCAACGCGCACGTCGTCGGCGACGAGAAGTCGTTCAAGGTCACCGTGGCCACCGGCGAGAAGGTGCTGAAGGCGTCGCTGGTCGCCGCCTACCCCCAGCAGGACCTGGCCGTCATCAAGCTGGACGACGTGCCCGACGGGCTGCGGCCAGCGAAGTTCGGCGACTCGGAGAAGGTCGCGGTCGGGCAGATCGTGCTGGCGATGGGCTCGCCGCTCGGCCTGTCCAGCAGCGTCACCCAGGGCATCGTCTCGGCCCTCGGCCGCACCGTGAGCGAGAGCCGCTCGGGCGGCGGCACCGGGGCGACCATCGCCAACATGGTGCAGACCTCGGCGGCGATCAACCCCGGCAACAGCGGCGGGGCGCTGGTGAACCTGGACAGCCAGGTCATCGGCATCCCGACGCTCGCCGCGTCCGACCCTCAGATGGGCGACAGCGCGGCGCCCGGGATCGGCTTCGCCATCCCGGCCTCGATGGTGCGGACGGTCGCGGACCAGATCATCAAGAACGGCAAGGTCACCGACTCGGGCCGGGCGGCGCTCGACATCACCGGCCGCACGGTCGTCAACGACGACTACCGCCCGGCGGGCGTCGCGATCGTCAGCGTGCAGAACGGCGGCGCGGCCGACAAGGCCGGGCTGCGGGCCGGCGACATCATCGTGAAGGTGGACGACACCAAGGTCACCACGATCACCTCGCTCTCCGAGGCGCTGGCCGGCCACAAACCGGGCCAGAAGGCGAAGGTGACGTACACCCGCGGGAGCTCGCAGAAGACGGCCGAGGTCACCCTCGGCGAGATCTGAGCGTACGGAGGCGGCTGCCGCCGGGTGAGTCCCGCGAGGGCCCGCCCGGCGGCAGCCGCGCGCCTTCAGCCCGCCGCGTCCGCCTGAAGGCTCATCGGGCCGTAGATCTTCGTCCCGTCGTCGAAGAGCGTGACCTGGTCCGCCCCGCCGTCCAGGAGTTCCTTCCAGTACTCACCGATCCAGGACTCCGCGTCGCCCTGGGTCGTGAACTCCTCCGGCCGCAGGGCCGGTTCCGTCTCCGTACCGTCGGACTTCTCGAACCGCCACGTCCACGCCATGTGCGCCTCCCGGATAGGTCGTTCCCCTCGGCAGCCTAGCCCTTCCGACCAGCAGGGGAAGGGCCTCTCCGGCCTGTCCGGCGGATCTTCGGGAACCCACGTCGCGCACCGCGCCCGGCGACGCGGCAGGATCGGAACGTGGAACTGACTCTCCTCGGCACCGGAGCCCCCGACGGGCTGCCGCGGCCCGACTGCCCCTGCGCCGCCTGCGCCCTCGCCCGCGGAGCCGGCAGCCGGGCCGCGACCGCGCTCCTGGTCGACGACGCGCTGCTGCTCGATCTCACGCCCGGGGCGGTGTTCGCCGCCGCCCGCGCCGGCCACTCGCTCACCGGCGTGCGCCAGGTGCTCCTGACCCACCCCCACGACGGACCCGCCGTCGAGCTGCCCCCCGGCCTCCCCCCGGCGGGCCGGGTCCCGGACGGGCGGGTGCTGACGCTGATCAGCGGCCACCGGGTGCGGGCCGTGCCGATGGACGCTCCCGGCACGGGTTACGAGGTGACCTCGCCGGAGGGCGCCCGGCTGCTGTACCTCCCGCCGGGCGGCGCCCCGGCCGGGCTGACGGACCCGGTGGCGCAGCCGTACGACCTGGTCGCCGCGGACGTGACCGGGCGGCCCGACGCGGTGGCGCGGCTGCGGGCCGTCGAGGCGATCGGGCCCGCCACGGACCTGATCGCCGTCCACCTGGGCCACGACGCGCCGCCCGCCCCCGAGCTGGAGCGCCGGCTCGCCGCCGCCGGGGCCCGGGCGGTGCCGGACGGCACGACGCTGGCGGTCGGCGGCCTCCGCGCCCCGGCCCCGGCGGTCCCCCGGCGCACCCTGGTCACCGGAGGCGCCCGCTCCGGGAAGTCCGTCGAGGCGGAACGGCGCCTGGAGACGTATCCCGAGGTGGTGTACGTGGCGACGGGCGGCACCCGGGACGGGGACCCGGACTGGGCGGCCCGGGTCGGGCTGCACCGGGAACGGCGGCCGGCCGCCTGGCGCACCGAGGAGACCTGCGAGCCGGCGGAGCTGCTGTCGTCGGACGGGCCTCCCCTGCTCATCGACTGCCTGTCCCTGTGGCTGACGGACGCGATGGACCGGGTGGACGCCTGGGACGACGCGGCGTGGGCGGGGGGTGGCGAGCGGGCGCTGCGGGCCAGGACCGCGGAGCTCGTCGCGGCGGTACGCGGGACGCGGCGCACGGTGGTCCTGGTGACCAACGAGACCGGTTCCGGAGTGGTGCCGGCGACCGCGGCCGGGCGGCGCTTCCGGGACGAGCTGGGCCGCCTGAACGCGGCGGTGGCCGGGGAGTGCGAGCAGGTGCTGCTGGTGGTGGCGGGCCAGGCGCTGACGCTGCGCGGCTGAGGCGGCGGGGCGGCGGACCGGGGCTCGGGGCCGTACCGGGCGGGCCCGGAAAACGTGACGGGTACTGTTCCGCAGGGAGCCCGCCGCCGGGCTCCCCGGCCCACTCCCCGTATCGACCCGCGAGGCAGACCCCCGTGAATCTGGACGACTTCTCCGATCTGATCGAGCGCCCCGACGGGGGCGTACGGCGCGATGCCGAGGAACGCCGGGAGCGGTTCATCGTGCCTCCGGGCGCCCTGGGCCGTCTGGACGAGCTGGGCGAGTGGCTGTCGACCGCGCAGCAGGCCGCGCCGGTGCGGACGGTCGAGCAGCCGCGCGTGGTGGTGTTCGCGGGTGACCACGGGGTCGCCGCGCTCGACGTGTCCGGCCGCGCGGCGTCCACCGCGCACGAGCTGGTCCGGGCCACGCTGGACGGCTCGACCCCGCTGGCGATTCTGGCCCGCCGGTTCTCGGTGCCGGTGCGGATCGTGGACGCCGGTCTCGACTGCGACCCGGAGCTGCTGCCGGAGGCCGTGGTACGGACCCGGGTGCGGCGCGGCAGCGGCCGTATCGACGTGGAGGACGCGCTGACGGCCGAGGAGGCCGAGGCCGCGGTGCGGCTCGGGATCGCGGTGGCCGACGAGGAGGCCGACTCGGGCACCGACCTGGTGCTGCTCGGCGACCTGAGCGTGGGCGGCACGACGGCGGCGGCCACGCTGATCGCGGCACTCTGCGGCACGGACGCCTCGGTGGTGACCGGCCGCGGCGGCGCCGGGATCGATGATCTGGCGTGGATGCGCAAATGCGCGGCGATCCGTGACGCGCTGCGCCGGGCCCGGCCGGTCCTGGGCGACCAGCTGGAGCTGCTGGCCACCGTGGGCGGCGCGGACCTGGCGGCGATGACCGGCTTCCTGCTCCAGTGCGCGGTGCGGCGGCTGCCCGTGGTCCTGGACGGGGTGGTCGGCGCCGCGGCGGCGCTGGTCGGCCAGCGGGCCGCTTTCCGGGCGCCGGACTGGTGGCTGGCGGGCCAGCTGAGCGGTGAGCCGGCACAGGCGAAGGCCCTCGACCGGATGGCGCTCAACCCGCTGCTCGATCACGGCGTCATCGTCGGCGAGGGATGCGGGGCGCTGCTCGCCCTTCCCTTCGTCCAGGCCGCCGCAGCGCTGGCCGCCGAGCTGCCCGAGCGGGAGCCGGAGCCGGCGGCGGGCGACGCGGACGGCGAGAAGGACGAGCCGACGGACTGACGTACGCCCCGCTCCGCGGGCGGCCGACACCGGCCGCGGAGCGCCCCCTCATGCAGCGCGATGCCCCATATGATCGCTTTTCATGGGAGAGGTCGGTATGACCGTCGAGGAGTCCGGGCGGGGTACCGTCCGCAGGGCCGGCACCCCGCGCTCACGGCGCGGCGCCGCGTTCGCGATCTGGTACCTGCGCGTGGTGTCGTTCCTGAACTTCCTCAGCGCGGTCTGGGTCACCTTCGGCCAGGACCTGCGCCGCCACAACACGGACGACTACTTCACCCCGTACCTGCTCACGGCGGGCTTCTCCTCGGGGGTGGTGGCGCTCTTCCTGGCCGTGACGATGCGCCGGCGCAAGCGGGCCGCGTGGATCGCCAACCTGGCGCTCAGCGGGCTGACGCTGCTGCTGTCCGCCGCCCTGATCGCGTTCCCGGAGGTCCGCCGCTATGCGCAGAACTGGATCTCGCTGGCGCTGTCCGGGGGCTTCGTGCTCGCGCTGCTGCTCGGCAGGCGCGAGTTCTACGCGAAGGGCGACCGGTCCAATCCGAAGCTGGCCGCGCTGGTGGCGGCCGGCGGGCTGCTGGTCACCTCGCTGATCGCGGCGGGCCTGGTCACGGTCACCAACACCGCGCACGACGAGTACCGCTCGACGTTCCTGGACCGCTGGGCGTACGGGGCGCTGCGGCTGGTGTCCGTCGCCGCGTCCGATTCGCGGTTCCCCGGGATCACCGCGCCGGGCTGGGTCAACGTCACCATCAACGTCCTGTCCACGCTGCTGCTCGTCGCGGTCGTCTGGGCGGCCTTCCGCTCCCGCCGGGCGGTCGATCCGCTCACCCCGGCGGACGAGGAGGCGCTGCGGGCGCTGCTCGACAAGCACGGCGAGCGGGACTCGCTGGGCTACTTCGCGCTGCGCCGCGAGAAGAGCGCGGTGTGGTCGCCGACCCGGAAGGCGGCCGTCGTCTACCGGGTGGTCGGCGGGGTGTCGCTGGCGTCCGGCGACCCGATCGGCGATCCGGAAGCCTGGCCGGGGGCGATCGTGCCGTGGCTGGCCGAGGCCCGCGAGCACGGCTGGATCCCGGCGGTGATGGGCGCGGGCGAGGAGGCCGGCACGGTCTACGGCCGGCACGGCCTGGACGCCCTGGAGCTGGGGGACGAGGCGATCGTGGAGACGGCCGACTTCACCCTGGAGGGCCGCGCGATGCGGACCGTGCGCCAGGCGTACAACCGGGTGCGGCGGGCGGGTTACGAGGTGACGGTGCGCCGCCACGCGGAGATCCCGGAGGCCGAGATGGCCGAGCTGGTGCGCCGGGCGGACGACTGGCGCGACGGGGCGACCGAGCGCGGGTTCTCGATGGCGCTGGGCCGGCTCGGCGACCCGGCCGACGGGCAGTGCGTGATGCTGGAATGCCGTGACGCCCCGTCCGGTGACGGCACCCCGGGCGGGCTGCGGGCCCTGCTGAGCTTCGTGCCGTGGGGCCCGAACGGTCTCTCGCTGGACCTGATGCGTCGTGACCGGGACGCGGAGAACGGGCTGATGGAGTTCATGGTCATCGAACTCCTGCAACGGGCCGGGACGCTGGGCGTGACGCAGGTGTCGCTGAACTTCGCGATGTTCCGCTCGGTCTTCGAGCGCGGGTCGCGGCTGGGCGCGGGCCCGGTGCTCCGGATGTGGCGGTCGCTGCTCAGCTTCTTCTCGCGGTGGTGGCAGATCGAGTCGCTGTACCGGGCCAACGCGAAGTACCGCCCGATCTGGGAGCCCCGGTTCCTGCTCTTCGAGAAGAGCGCGGACCTGCTGCGCATCGGGGTCGCGGCCGGCCGCGCGGAGGGATTCCTGGAGGCGCCGGGGCTGCCGAAGTGGCTGCACCGCTCGCGGCTGGCCCGGGGCCGCGGCGTACCGCCCGGGCCGCGTGCGTGAGAGCCGGACGCGCCCTGCGCCGGGCGGCCCGCCGGGAGTGGGGCCCGCTGTGGTCGGCCGTACGGGAGCCGCTCGCCGCCCGCGGCCCGCGGGCCGTGCCCCTGACCCTGGCTTCGGTGGCGCTGACGGGGCTGCTCCAGGTGGTGCAGAACCGCCCCTGGGGCTACGGCCCGGTGCAGTCGCTGGGCGCGGTCCGCGCCGACGATCCGCTCTGGGCGGCCCTGCTGCGTACCCCGTTGTCGCTGTTCGTACCCGCGCTGGACCTGCCGGTGTGGGGCGCGCTGGCCCAGATGCTGGTGGTGTTCGGGGTCGCGGAGGTCTGCCTCGGCCGGTGGCGGACCCTGCTGATCGCGTACGCGGCGACCCTGGCCGGAACGCTGTACGCGCGGATCGGCGTCGCGGCCGGGCCGGACGCGTTCCTCGGGCTGCCCGCGTCGGACGCGCGGATCGTGGACACCGGGCCCTCGGCGGCGGTCGTCGCGCTGGCGGTGTGCGTCTGCTGCGCGTACCGGGCGCGGATCACCGGGGCGGCGGTGATCGTGGCGATGGTGGCCGAGGCCGCGGTCAAGGACAACCTGGCGGGCCGGGAACACCTGGCGGCCATCGCGGCGGCGCTCGCCCTGTGCGCGGCCCGGGCGCTGCGCGGGAGGCGACGGCCGGGAGGTCAGGGCTTGGAGGGCGGGAGCGGGGCCCGGTCCGGCGCCCCGCCGATCAGGTCCTGAAACCTGCGGCGCGGGCCGGCCCAGCGCACGTCGTGGTGGTAGGCCCGCAGCACCGCGCGGGAGCGGGCCCGGTGCCGGTTGCGATAGAACCGTCTGGCCCACAGCGAGGTCGGCCGGGCCAGCCGGATCGCGCCGATCAGGGCCACGAACGGGACCAGCGTGCCGACCACCGCCATCCGCGCCTTGCCCTTGGACAGGGTGATCAGCACGAAGCAGAAGTTGATGACGACGGTGAGCACGGCACCCAGCCGGCCCTGCTGCTGATCGTCGCTCAGGTCGTTCACGCCCAGCGGCGAGAACCCGCCGAGCACCAGCAGCACCAGGGCCGCCGTGAGCACGACGACCTCCACGCTCCGGCGTCCCTCCTCGGACCAGTAGACGTCGTCCAGGTAGAGGATCAGGGCGAACTCGTCCAGCACCAGGCCCGCGCCGACGCCGAAGACGACCGCGCAGATCCCGGCCGTGACCCCGTGCCGCCCGCTCGCCACCGCACCGAATCCGCCGACCACGCTCAGCACCACGCCGGGGACCACATGGTGGATGTGGACGCCGCCGGGCGTGATGTTGCGGAACGGCCCCTTCCCGGCCCGGATCATGCGGGTGATGAGCCGGGTGACCGCGAACGTCAGCACGAAGGCGGTCAGGGCCAGGAGCAGGGGCAGCTTGCCCGGCTCCACGAAGTTCTGGTTGAACCAGTGACCCATGCCACGCACTCCCACTCGTCCGCCTGTGCCCCGTTATGCGGCATTCGGTCAATCTAGCGGCCACCCCCACCGATTAGCCTGCGCGCCGTGACCTCCCTGAACAGCCACGGCCTGCGTTTCGCCTTCGGCACCCTGACCGTCCTCCCCGTCCGCGTCACCCGCTGGGACCGGGAGACCGCCCGGACCGGGATGCTGTGTGCCCCCGTGGCCGGGCTGGTCGTCGGCGTCCTCGCGGCGGTTCCCGGCGGCCTGCTGCTGTGGGGCGGGGCGGGCCCGCTGCTCGCCGCGGTCGCCTCGGCCGCCGTGCCCGCGGCGCTCACCCGGGGCCTCCACCTGGACGGTCTCGCGGACACCGCGGACGGCCTGGGCAGCGGCAAGCCGGCCGACGACGCGCTGCGGATCATGAAGCAGTCGGACATCGGCCCGTTCGGCGTGATCACCCTGCTCTTCGTGCTGCTGGCCCAGGTGGCGGCCCTTCAGCGGCTGTACGCGGAGAGCTGGGCGCAGGGCGCGGTGGCGGCCGCCGCCGCCGCGGTCGTCGCCCGGCTCGCGCTCACCCTGGCCTCCCGGCGCGGCGTCCCGGCGGCCCGCCCGGAGGGCCTGGGCGCGGCCGTCGCCGGTACGGTCCCGGCGGCCGCAGCGGCGGCGGTGGGACTCGTGGTGGTGGCGGGGTGCGCGGGGGCCGGGGCGCTGCTGGGCGGGTACGGGGCGCCGCGGTACGCCCTGGCCGCGGTGGTCGCACCGGTGGCGGCCGGGGTGTTGCTGCGCCACTGCGTGCGGCGGTTCGGCGGGGTGACCGGAGACGTGTTCGGGGCACTGGCGGAGACGGCGGCGACGGTGACGCTGGTGTGCCTGGCGCTGGGCTGAGGGGCCCGTCAGCCCTCCGCGCAGGTCTCGCGCCCGGCGTCCAGCTCGTACTCCTTGCGCAGCGAACTGAGCCTCAGCTTCCGGGACTGTGCGCAGAACTCCGCCGCCGGCAGCTCGTACTCCACGTGGAAGACGGCCTTGCCCGCCTCCACGAACGGGGTCAGTTCCTCGCACTCCTCGTACTGCGCGCACTGCTCGTTGACCGCGAAGTCGAAGTCCCCGACCAGCTCCGGGATCTGCGGGAGGTCGTTCTTGAGGCCGACGGACATGCCGTGGCGGTGCACCAGGCGGGCGATCAGGCGGTTGTAGCGCAGCTGGTCGGCGGCGGTGAGAGGGAAGCCGCTCTTGTTGCGGTAGCCGTCCATGTTGTCCGGTTCGACCGCGTCGAACCCCTTCTTCGCGCACATCGCGATCCGGGTCTCCATCAGCGGTTCCAGGACCTCGGTGCGCCGGATGTCGAACCAGCGCTCGCCCTTCCAGCCGTTGCCCTTCCCGAGGACGGCGGTGGGGAAACGGGCCGCGTCCGGGCGGAAGTCCTCCCAGGCCCCGGTGGACAGGTAGCAGATGACCTTGCGGCCCTTCCGGTGCAGCGCGGCGACCTCGGCCGCCGTCCGGTCGAAGCCGTCGATGTCGTACACCGGGGCGTCCACCGAGGTGTCGAGCTTGCCGGACAGCTGCCACTGCCAGTCCGTGCCGGGCGCCGGCTGCCAGCGCGGGGGCGCGGAGCCGGTTCCCTTCCCCGCCGGGGCCCGTTCCGGCTCCGAGGAGCAGCCCGTGAGCGCTGTCATCAGCATCAGTGCGGTGGCGGCGAGGGCGCCTCGCGCCCCGCTCACCCGTGCGGCCGTCCGGTCGCGCATCGTTCTCCCATGTCCCCCGGCCCCTGCCAACGCCCATGCGCCCGGAGCCCGTTCCACCGGGTCGGTCCGCCCGGGCCCACCACCGTACGACGGCTACGGCCCGCCGCCGTGAGCGGGCAGCAAAGGCGCGCGTAGGCTCATTCCCGGCACATTGCGGCCGCGTCTACGATGCGCCGGGCACGGTCGGCCCACCCACTCGACCGAAAAGAACTCAACGGAAGCGAGATTTCACCACCGTGACTGCTCTCACTCTCAGCACTGCCGGTGCGGCGACGCTGCGCGCCGACGCCCTCGTCGTGGGCGTCGCCAAGGGCGCTGGATCCAAGCCCGGAGACCTGGTCCTCGCACCGGGCGCCGAGGCCGTGGACAAGGCGTTCGGCGGCAAGCTCGCCGCCGTCCTGGCGACCCTGGGCGCCTCGGGTGCCGAGGGCGAGCTGACGAAGGTCCCCGCCCCCGAGGGCCTGAAGGCCCCCGTCGTCATCGCGGCCGGTCTCGGCAAGGCCCCGGAGAAGGACGGCGCGTACGACGCCGAGACGCTGCGCCGGGCGGCCGGTGCCGCCGCCCGCTCGCTGGCCGGTTCGAAGAAGGCCGGCTTCGCGCTGCCCATCGGCTCCGTCGAGGACGCCGAGGCCATCGCGGAGGGCGCCCTGCTCGGCGCGTACGCCTTCACCGCCTACCAGGCCGGTGAGAACAAGCTGGCGCCCAAGGACGCGAAGCCCGCCGGCGCGAAGCAGGCGCTGGCCGAGGTCGCCGTGCTCGGTGCCAAGCCCCGCGACAAGGCGTTCAAGGCCGCCGCCGAGCGCGCGATCGCCCTCGCCGAGGAGATCAACCGCGCCCGCGACCTGGTCAACACCCCGCCCAACGACCTGTACCCCGAGTCCTTCGCCGCCGTGGCCACCGCCGCCGGCAAGGAGCACGGCATCAAGGTGCAGGTGCTGGACGAGAAGGCGCTCGTCAAGGGCGGCTACGGCGGCATCCTGGGCGTCGGCCAGGGCGCGGAGCGCGGCCCGCGCCTGGTGAAGCTCGCCTACACGCACCCTAAGGCGGAGAAGACCCTGGCCCTCGTCGGCAAGGGCATCACCTACGACTCGGGCGGCATCTCGCTGAAGCCGGCCGGTCACAACGAGACGATGAAGTGCGACATGGCCGGCGCCGCCGCCGTGTTCGCGACCGTCGTCTCGGCCGCCCGTCTGGGCCTGCGCGTCAACGTCACCGCCTGGCTGGCGCTCGCCGAGAACATGCCGTCGGGCAGCGCCACCCGCCCGGGTGACGTCCTGCGCATGTACAGCGGCAAGACCGTCGAGGTCCTGAACACCGACGCCGAGGGCCGGCTCGTCATGGCCGACGCGCTGACCCGCGCCTCGGAGGAGAACCCGGACGCGATCGTCGACGTGGCGACCCTGACCGGCGCGATGGTGCTGGCCCTGGGCAACCGCACCTTCGGCATCATGTCCAACGACGACGCCTTCCGTACCTCGATCCACGAGATCGCGGAGGAGGTCGGCGAGGCGTCCTGGCCGATGCCGCTCCCGGCCGACCTGCGCAAGGGCATGGACTCCTCGACCGCCGACATCGCCAACATGGGCGAGCGGATGGGCGGCGGCCTGGTGGCCGGTCTGTTCCTGAAGGAGTTCGTGGGCGAGGGCATCGCCTGGGCGCACCTGGACATCGCGGGCCCCGCCTTCCACGAGGGGGCCCCGTACGGCTACACGCCCAAGGGCGGCACCGGCTCGGCCGTCCGCACGCTGGTGAAGCTGGCGGAGCGCACCGCCGCCGGCGACCTCGGCTGACCGGGCCGCGGCTCACCCCGCACGGCCCCGGGCATACGTCCGGGGCCGTAGGTGTTTGCCCCATGGCACCGCCGCCGGAACGGGTGTTTCGCTCTGGACGAAATCCCCGGTTCCGTACCCGGCGGTAAGCCACCGGGAGGGACGATCGTCCGTCCCGGACACGGGCCCCGCGTCCCGCCCACCGTCAACAAGTGCGAAGATGGGTTCTCGGCAGGACAGGGCCCCCACCACAGGGCCGAAGACAAAGCGGCCGCACACCAGCCGACCGGCCGGTAACACCCCGAGGACGGGGCCCGGCGTACGGCGCACATGCATGGAGGACGTGACGTGGCGAACGACGCCAGCACCGTTTTCGACCTAGTGATCCTCGGCGGTGGTAGCGGCGGGTACGCCGCGGCCCTGCGCGGAGCGCAGCTGGGCCTGGACGTCGCTCTGATCGAGAAGGGCAAGGTCGGCGGCACCTGCCTGCACAACGGCTGCATCCCCACGAAGGCCCTGCTGCACGCCGGCGAGATCGCGGACCAGGCCCGCGAGTCCGCCCAGTTCGGCGTCAAGGCCACCTTCGAGGGCATCGACATGGCGGCCGTCCACAAGTACAAGGACGACGTGATCTCCGGCCTGTACAAGGGCCTCCAGGGTCTCGTCGCCTCCCGCAAGGTGCACTACATCGAGGGTGAGGGCCGGCTCTCCTCCCCCACCTCGGTGGACGTGAACGGCCAGCGCATCCAGGGCCGCCACGTGCTCCTGGCGACCGGCTCCGTGCCGAAGTCGCTGCCGGGCCTGGAGATCGACGGCAACCGCATCATCTCCTCGGACCACGCGCTGAAGCTGGACCGCGTCCCGAAGTCCGCGATCGTGCTGGGCGGCGGCGTCATCGGCGTCGAGTTCGCCTCGGCGTGGACCTCCTTCGGCTCCGACGTGACGATCGTCGAGGGCCTGAAGCACCTCGTCCCGGTCGAGGACGAGAACAGCTCGAAGCTTCTTGAGCGCGCCTTCCGCAAGCGCGGCATCAAGTTCAACCTCGGCACGTTCTTCCAGAGCGCCGAGTACACGCAGGACGGCGTCCGCGTGACCCTCGCCGACGGCAAGACCTTCGAGGCGGAGGTGCTGCTGGTCGCGATCGGCCGCGGCCCGGTCTCGCAGGGCCTCGGTTACGAGGAGGCCGGGGTCGCCATGGACCGCGGCTACGTCCTGGTGGACGAGTACATGCGCACCAACGTTCCGACGATCTCGGCCGTGGGCGACCTGGTCCCGACGCTCCAGCTGGCGCACGTCGGCTTCGCCGAGGGCATCCTCGTCGCGGAGCGGCTGGCCGGGCTCAAGACCGTCCCGATCGACTACGACGGTGTCCCCCGCGTCACGTACTGCCACCCGGAGGTCGCCTCCGTCGGCATCACCGAGGCCAAGGCCAAGGAGCTCTACGGCGCGGACAAGGTCGTCGCGCTGAAGTACAACCTCGCGGGCAACGGCAAGAGCAAGATCCTCAAGACCGCGGGCGAGATCAAGCTCGTCCAGGTCAAGGACGGTGCCGTGGTCGGCGTCCACATGGTCGGTGACCGTATGGGCGAGCAGGTCGGCGAAGCCCAGCTGATCTACAACTGGGAGGCGCTGCCGGCCGAGGTGGCCCAGCTCATCCACGCCCACCCGACGCAGAACGAGGCGATGGGCGAGGCGCACCTGGCGCTCGCCGGCAAGCCGCTTCACTCCCACGACTGACCGTCGACCGGGCGCGACGACCGACCACTTCCGCATTTTCGTAAGGAGCAACTGAAACCATGTCGGTTTCCGTAACCCTTCCGGCGCTCGGCGAGAGCGTCACCGAGGGCACTGTCACCCGCTGGCTGAAGGCCGAGGGCGAGCGCGTCGAGGCCGACGAGCCGCTGCTCGAGGTCTCGACCGACAAGGTCGACACCGAGATCCCCGCCCCCGCCTCCGGCGTCCTGTCGTCCATCAAGGTCGCCGAGGACGAGACCGTCGAGGTCGGCGCCGAGCTGGCCATCATCGACGACGGCTCGGGCGCCCCGGCCCCCGCGGCCGCTCCGGCCGCCGAGCCGGCCGCGGCTCCCGCCGAGGCCCCCGCGGCCGAGGCCCCCGCCGCCCCGGCCCCCGCGGCCGAGGCTCCGGCCGCCGCCCCGGCCGGCGGTGCCTCCGGCACCGACGTCACCCTGCCGGCGCTCGGCGAGAGCGTCACCGAGGGCACCGTCACCCGCTGGCTGAAGGAGGTCGGCGAGGAGGTCGCGGAGGACGAGCCGCTGCTTGAGGTCTCCACGGACAAGGTCGACACCGAGATCCCCGCCCCGGTCGCCGGTGTGCTGCTGGAGATCGTGGTCGGCGAGGACGAGACCGCCGAGGTCGGCGCCAAGCTCGCCGTCATCGGTGCGCCCGGTGCCGCTCCGGCCCAGGCCCCGGCTCCGGCTCAGCCCGCCCCGGCCCAGGAGGCTCCGGCCCCCGCGCCGGCTCCGGCCCCCGCCGCGCCCGCTCCGGCCCCGGCCGCCCCGGCTCCGGCTCCGGCTCCCGCTGCTCCGGCTCCGGCTCCGGCTCCGGCGGCTCCCGCCCCGGCTCCGGCCGCCCCGGCCCCGGCCGCCCAGGCTCCGGCTCCGGCCGCCGCCCCGGCCGCGACCTCCGGTGACGACGGCGCGTACGTCACGCCGCTGGTCCGCAAGCTCGCCGCCGAGAACGGCGTCGACCTGGGCTCGGTCAAGGGCACCGGCGTCGGTGGCCGCATCCGCAAGCAGGATGTCGTCGCCGCCGCGGAGGCCGCCAAGGCCGCCGCCGCACCGGCGCCCGCCGCCGCCGCCGCTCCGGCCGCCTCCTCCAAGGCGCCGAAGCTGGAGGCCAGCCCGCTGCGCGGCCAGACCGTCAAGATGACCCGCATGCGCAAGGTCATCGGCGACAACATGATGAAGGCGCTGCACTCGCAGGCCCAGCTGACCTCGGTCGTCGAGGTCGACGTCACCAAGCTGATGAAGCTGCGCGCCAAGGCGAAGGACGGCTTCGCGGCCCGCGAGGGCGTCAAGCTCTCCCCGATGCCGTTCTACGTGAAGGCCGCCGCCCAGGCGCTGAAGGCCCACCCGGTCATCAACGCCCGGATCAACGAGGACGAAGGCACCATCACGTACTTCGACTCGGAGAACATCGGCATCGCCGTGGACGCCGAGAAGGGCCTGATGACCCCGGTCATCAAGGGCGCGGGCGACCTCAACATCGCCGGCATCTCGAAGAAGACCGCCGAGCTGGCCGGCAAGGCCCGCGGCGGCGGCCTGACCCCGGACGACATGTCCGGCGCCACCTTCACCATCAGCAACACCGGCTCGCGCGGCGCGCTGTTCGACACCGTCATCGTGCCGCCGAACCAGGCAGCCATCCTGGGCATCGGCGCCACCGTGAAGCGTCCCGCGGTCATCGAGACCGAGGAGGGCACCGTGATCGGTGTCCGCGACATGACGTACCTGTCGCTCTCCTACGACCACCGTCTGGTGGACGGCGCGGACGCCGCCCGCTACCTGACCGCGGTCAAGGCGATCCTGGAGGCCGGCGAGTTCGAGGTCGAGCTCGGCCTGTAACCAGCCTCACGATCGGCGCCCCCGTCCGGGACACTCCCGGGCGGGGGCGCCGCCGTATTGTCTAGACACCACCGGTCGCCCCGGCCACCGTGCCCGGTGCGGCGTACCGGTCTGTCCGAAGGAGCCCGTCATGACCCCGCCCGTCGTCCACTCGCTGCGCGAACAGATCCGCGAGCACATCGTGGAGGGGATCGTGAGCGGGCGCTGGAAGCCGGGCGAGCGGATCGTGGAGCGGCGCATCGCGACCGAGCTGGAGGTCAGCCAGACGCCCGTGCGCGAGGCGCTGCGGGAGCTGGAGACGCTGCGGCTGATCGAGTCGGCGCCCAACAAGGGCGTCCGGGTCCGGAACCTCACCGCGGCGGACCTGGAGGAGAGCTACCCCGTACGGGCGGGCCTGGAGCAGATCGCGGCCGAGCTGGCGGCCCCCGGGCTCGGCGAGGACTGCTCGCTGCTCGCCCCGCACGTGGCGGCGCTGTACGAGGCGGACCGGCTGGCGGACGGCGAGGCCCAGGTCCGGCACACGGTCGGCTTCCACCGCGAGATGGTGCGGGCCGCGGGGAACGCGGTGCTGCTGCACACCTGGGAGGGGCTGGGCATCGAGGTGTTCACGGCCCTGTCGATCCGCTGGCTGGGGACGGTCCAGAAGTCGTACGCGGAGGAGCACGAGGCCCTCATCGACGCGTTCCTGCGCAAGGACCCGGACATCGGGACTCTGGTCAAGGCGCATGTCCTGGGGTGCGCGCCGCGCGCCTGAGGTGCCGCGCAGGTGTGACCCCTGCCGCTCGTCCGTGCAGGTCAGCGCCCGTTTTGACGGGTAAATCCCGTCACTCGGTGCCCCATTTCGTGGCACCGCATGCCACTTTCTTCATATCGAGAAGTTTTGCCGTTCATCCTTTGATCGATCATCGATCGGCGACTTACAGTTCACTCCGCGGGCCCACCGGCCCCATCGCCCTGTCCTGCCAGTCAGGGACTTCTCCACCCCCCTCCTCACCGGAAGGCGGCGATCATGACCGACCCCGTTGGAAAGCTTCCGAGCGAGCTCGACCAGCTCCCGGACCGCGACCCGGAGGAGACCGCTGAATGGGCGGCCTCCCTGGATGCCGTCACCAAGGCCGCGGGCCCGCACCGTGCCGCGTACCTGATGCGGCGCTCGCTCCAGCATGCCGAGGGCGCCGGTCTCGCGCTGCCCAAGCTGCTGGAGACCGATTACGTCAACTCCATCCCGACCGCCGCGGAGCCCGACTTCGACGGTGACCTGGAGATGGAGTCGAAGATCACCGCGTGGAACCGCTGGAACGCGGCCGCGATGGTCACCCGGGGCGCGCGCTACGGCGTCGGCGGCCACATCGCCACCTTCGCCTCGGCGGCCTGGCTGTACGAGACCGGCTTCAACCACTTCTTCCGCGGCAAGGAGGGGGACGGCTCCGGCGACCAGCTGTACGTGCAGGGCCACGCCTCCCCCGGCATCTACGCCCGCGCCTTCCTCGACGGCCGGCTCAGCGAGCAGCAGCTCGACAACTTCCGCCAGGAGGCGGGCGGCGACGGCCTGCCGTCCTACCCGCACCCGCGGCGGCTGCCCTGGCTGTGGGAGTTCCCCACCGTCTCCATGGGTCTCGGCCCGCTCTCGGCGATCTACCAGGCGCGCTTCAACCGCTACCTCGCCAACCGCAACATCAAGGACACGTCGAACTCGCACGTCTGGGCCTTCCTGGGCGACGGCGAGATGGACGAGCCCGAGTCGACCGCCGCCCTCGCGCTGGCGGCCCGCGAGAAGCTCGACAACCTGACCTTCGTCATCAACTGCAACCTGCAGCGCCTCGACGGTCCGGTACGTGCCAACTTCCGCGTCGTGCAGGAGCTGGAGGGCGCCTTCCGGGGCGCCGGCTGGAACGTCATCAAGACGCTCTGGGGCAACGCCTGGGACGAGCTGTTCCAGCTCGACACCACGGGCGCGCTGGTGCGCCGCCTCCGCGAGGTCCCGGACGCGCAGTTCCAGACGTACGCCACCCGCGACGTCGCGTACATCCGCGAGCACTTCTTCGGCGCCGAGCCCGCCCTCGCCGAGCTGGCGAAACTGCTCACCGACGCGAAGATCGCCGAGTGTTTCTACACCTCGCGCGGCGGCCACGAGGCCCGCAAGGTGTACGCGGCCTACCGCGCCGCCGTCGAGCACAAGGGCGCGCCGACCGTGATCCTCGCCCAGACGGTGAAGGGCTACACGCTCGGCAAGGGCTTCGAGTCCAAGAACGCCAACCACCAGATGAAGAAGCTGTCGATCGACGAGTTCAAGGGCATGCGCGAGCTGCTCGGCCTCCCGATCCCGGACAGCGCCTTCGCCGACGGCCTGGTGCCCTACGGCCACCCGGGCGCCGACTCCCCCGAGGTCCGCTACCTCCAGGAGCGCCGCGCCGCCCTCGGCGGCCCCGCCCCGGCCCGCCGGGTGCACGCGGTGGCGCTGCCGCAGCCCGAGGAGCGCGCGTTCGCCGCGCTCAAGAAGGGCTCCGGCAAGCAGGAGATGGCCACCACCATGGCCTTCGTCCGCCTGGTCAAGGACCTGATGCGGGACAAGCAGACCGGCAGGCGCTGGGTGCCGATCGTCCCGGACGAGGCCCGCACCTTCGGCATGGAGTCGCTGTTCCCCTCGGCCGGTATCTACTCGCCGCTGGGCCAGACGTACGAGCCGGTCGACCGCGACCAGCTGATGTACTACAAGGAGGCCAAGGACGGCCAGATCCTCAACGAGGGGATCACCGAGGCCGGCGCCATGGCCGACTTCATCGCCGCCGCCACGTCGTACGCGACGCACGGCGAGACGATGATCCCGTTCTACATCTTCTACTCGATGTTCGGCTGGCAGCGGACGGGCGACCAGTTCTGGCAGCTCGCCGACCAACTCGGCAAGGGCTTCATCGTCGGCGCGACCGCCGGCCGTACGACCCTGACGGGCGAGGGCCTCCAGCACGCGGACGGCCACTCGCACCTGATCGCCGCCACGAACCCGGCGTCGCTCAACTACGACCCGGCGTTCGCGTACGAGATCGCGGTGATCGTCAAGGACGGTCTGCGCCGGATGTACGGCCCCGACGCGGAGGACGTCTTCTACTACCTGACGGTCTACAACGAGCCGAAGCCGCAGCCCGCGATGCCGGAAGGCGTCGAGGAGGGCATCGTCAAGGGCCTGTACCGCTTCAAGGAGGGCACGCCCGCCGCGGCGAACGGCCCGCGCGCCCAGCTGCTGGCCTCCGGCACGGCGATCCACTGGGCCCTGGAGGCCCAGGAGCTCCTGGCCGCCGACTGGGGTGTCACGGCCGACGTCTGGTCCGCGACCTCCTGGGGCGAGCTGCGCCGCGAGGCGCTGGAGTGCGACGAGGCGCTGCTCCGCGGCGAGCAGCGGGTGCCGTACGTGACGCAGGCGCTGGAGGGCGCCCCGGGTCCGGTCGTCGCGGTCAGCGACTGGATGCGCGGGGTTCCGGACCAGATCAGCCAGTGGGTCGAGCAGGACTGGACCTCGCTCGGCACGGACGGCTTCGGCCTCTCCGACACGCGTGACGCGGCCCGCCGCCACTTCGGCGTCGACGCCCAGTCCGTCGTGGTCGCCACGCTGGCCCAGCTGGCCCGGCGCGGCGAGGTGCCGGCGACCGCCGTCAAGGAGGCCCGGGACCGGTACGGTCTCTGACCACCTGATCGGGCCCGTCCGGCTTGAGGTCTTGTCCTCAGGCGCCGGACGGGCCCGTTCTCTGTCCACAATGGCCGCATGCGTGCTGCCCGGCTGATCCGAATGGTCCTGCTCCTCCAGGCCCGCCCCGGCATGACCGCCGCCGAGCTGTCCCGGGAGCTGGAGGTGTCCGAGCGGACCGTCACCCGGGACGCGCAGGCCCTCTCCGAGGCCGGTGTCCCGGTGTACGCGGAGCGGGGCCGGGCCGGCGGCTACCGGCTCGTCGGCGGGTACCGCACCGGGCTGACCGGGCTCGCCCGTGACGAGGCGGAGGCGCTGTTCCTGTCCGGGCTGCCCTCCGCGCTGCGCGAGATGGGGCTCGCGGACGCCGCTTCGGCCGCCCGGCTGAAGGTGTCGGCGGCCCTGACGCCCGCGCTGCGGGACGCCCCGGCCGGGGCGGGGCGGCGCTTCCACCTGGACGCGCCCGGCTGGTACCAGGAGCCGGTCACGCCGGAGCTGCTGCCCGCCGTGGCAGAGGCCGTATGGCGCGACCGGCTGCTCCTGGCCCGGTACCGGCGGGCCGGCCGGGACTCCGACGCCGAACGGGAGCTGGCCCCGTACGGGCTCGTCCTGAAGGCGGGCGTCTGGTATCTGTGCGCCCGCGCGGGCGACGACATGCGGGTGTACCGCATCGACCGGTTCACCGCGGCCACCGTTTCGGACACCCCTTTCGTCAGGGACGAGGGTTTCGAACTGCCCGCTTTCTGGGACGAGCGGTCGGCCGCGTTCGCCCGCTCGCTGCTGCGTACGGAGGTGACGCTACGGCTCTCGGAGGCGGCCGCGCACCGGCTGCCGCACATCGTGGACCGGGCCGCCGCCGCGGAGGCGCTGGAGGCGGCGGGGCCGCCCGGTGCGGACGGCCGGGTCACGGTCACCCTGCCGGTGGAGTCCCTGGACGTCGCCTACGGCCAGCTGCTGGGCCTCGGACCGGAGTTGGAGGTGCTGGCCCCGGCCGTGCTGCGGGAGAGGTTCGCGACCGCCGCCGCCCGGCTGCACGCGCTCTACGGGGGCACGCCCTGACGGCTTCGTATCGATGTCTGGGCGTGCGTCGGCCGCCCTCAGGGCAGATGCTGGACCCGTGATGGACGAGACCGAGTTCTGGGAGCTGATCGACAGCACCCGCGAGGCCGCCGACGGCGACCCCGAGGACCACGCCGACCTGCTGGTCGACAAGCTGGTGCTGCTCGACCCCGAAGCGGTGCTGGACTTCGCCCGGCACTTCGAGGCCCGCTTCAACCGCGCCTACCGCTGGGACCTGTGGGGCGCCGCCGCCATCCTGCTGGGCGGCGCGGACGACGACGCCTTCGACTACTTCCGCTGCTGGCTGATCGGCCGGGGCCGGGAGGTCTTCGAGGGCGCCGTGCACGACCCGGACGCCCTCGCCGAGCTGCTCGACTCCTTCGACGAGGAGCTGGACGGCGACGGCGAGGAGCTGGGGTACGCGGCCGACGAAGCGTACGAACAGCTCACCGGCGTCGTCGCACCCGACCTCGGACTGCCGCCGCAGGCCGGCGAGCCGGAGGGCACACCGCTGGACCCGGACGACGAAGCGGCCCTGGCGGCCCGGCTGCCCGCGCTCTGGGAGCGGTTCGGCGGCTGAGCCCGCCCGTCACGGGGTGAGCGGGCGGCCCATCATCACGTCGTCCACGTAGGTCCCGCCCAGGAAGAACTCGCCCCGCAGCACGCCCTCGACGGTGAAGCCCTCCGCCTCGTACAGCGCGCGGGCGGGCGCGTTGTGGCCGAGGACCCGCAGGGTGATCCGGTTCGCCCCCTCGCCGCGTGCCGTGGCGCAGGCCGCGCGGATCAGGGCGCGCCCGACGCCCCGGCCGCGCGCCCAGTGGGCGACGGCGAGGCCCTGGATCTGGCGGACGTGCGCGTTGCAGGCCAGCGGGGTCGGCGGCACGACGCGTATGTAGCCGGCCGGCACCCGCTCCCCGGCCTCGTTCACGGCCTCCGCCACCAGGATCCCCTGGGGCGTGTGCCGCTCGTCGAAGAACGGCTCGTACGGGGGCTGCGGGCGCGGCTGCACCGCGTGCAGCGTCGACCAGGTGGCGCGGTCCAGCTCGCCGAGCGCGGAGTCGTCGGCGAGAACGGCGGGGCGGACGACGGGTGCGGTGGATGCCGTTGAATCGGTCATGGGCGCCACTGTGCCACGGCCGTGTACGGCGGCTCCGGTGGGGCAGGATGGACGCCATGCCGCACTCCCGTATCGCCGTCAGCGGATCGACCGGACTCATCGGAGCGGCGCTGGTGCGCTCGCTGCGGGCCGACGGGCACGAGGTGGTCCGCCTGGTGCGCCACCCGGCCCGGGACGGCGACGAGGTGGAGTGGGACCCGAAGCGGGGTCACGTGGACGTGGCCGGGCTCGTGGGCTGCGACGCGGTCGTCCATCTCGCCGGGGCGGGGGTCGGCGACCACCGCTGGACCGAGGCGTACAAGAAGGAGATCCGGGACAGCCGGGTGCTGGGCACCGCCGCGATCGCGGACGCCGTCGCCTCGCTCGACACCCCGCCCGCCGTGCTGCTGTCCGGCTCCGCGATCGGCTTCTACGGGGACACCGGGGACCGCCCGGTGGACGAGGAGGCGCCGCCCGGGGACGGGTTCCTGCCGTCGGTCTGCGTGGAGTGGGAGGAGGCCACGGCGGCGGCCGAGGAGGCGGGGGTGCGCACGGTGCACGCCCGCACCGGTCTGGTGGTCGCCCGCGAGGGCGGTGCCTGGGGACGGCTCTTCCCGCTGTTCCGGGCGGGTCTCGGCGGCCGGATGGGCGACGGGCGACAGTACTGGAGCTTCATCGCGCTGCACGACCACATCGCGGCGCTGAGGCACATCCTGGACACCCCGGAGCTGTCCGGTCCGGTGAACCTGACCGCCCCGACGCCCGTCACCAACGCCGAGGTGACCGCCGCGATGGGGCGGGTGCTGCGGCGGCCGACCCTCTTCACGGCGCCCGCGCCGGCCCTGCGGCTCGCACTCGGCGAGTTCGCCGGGGACGTGCTGGGCAGTCAGCGGGTGCTGCCCGCGCGACTGCTGGGCTCCGGCTTCTCGTTCGCCTTCCCGTCCGTCGACGCGGCCATCCGCGCCGCCCTGCGCTGACGGACCGTCCGGGCAGCCCGGTTTTTTTCGGACGGGCGTGCGACCCCGTGCATCGGTGCTCCGGTCCGCGCGCGACTGCGCACGATCGGGCCACTCTCCTAGCCTCCTGACGAACTCACGCATTCCGGTGGGCGGTTGAGGGCATGAGCCCCCCACCACTTGCGCCGAACCGGGGAGGGCACGTGCTCAGCACGGCACACCACGCGGACGTCGTCATCATCGGGGCCGGAATCGCCGGCCTGTCGGCGGCCCACCGACTGACCAGCGCCGGGGTCAGTGTCAGCGTCCTGGAGGCCGGCCCCGGCGTCGGCGGCCGGATGGCCACCGACGAGGTGGACGGGTTCCGCCTCGACCGGATCGGCCCGCTGCTCAACACCGCGTATCCGGAGCTCCGCACCACACCGGGGCTCGACGGGCTCGTCCTGCGCCCCTTCGATCCCGGGGTCCTCGTGCACAGCGAGGGCCGCCGCCACCGGACCGGCGAGCCCCGCCGCGTGCCGGGCGCACGCAGCCCACGGGGCGCACGGGGCGCGCTCAAAGCGGCGCGCGCCCTCGCGCACGCCCCCCGGCCGCCGCTCACAGGCGCCCTCACCGGGGCGATGGGCGGCGCGATCGACCACGCCCGGCTCGGCGTGGCCCTGACCCGCCTCGCCGCCACACCGCCGGCCCGCCTCCTCGCCCGGCCCGAACGCGCCGCGCTCGACGCCCTGGCCGGCCGGCTCTCCTCCCGTACGCTGAACGGCTTCGTACGCCCCCTGCTCACCGCACTGCTGAGCGACCCGGACCTCACCACGTCCAGCCGGTGCGCCGACCTCGCCCTGCGGACGTACGCGAGCGGACGGCTGTGTGTACCGGAGGGCGGGGCGGGTAAGCTGCCGGCGCTCCTCGCCGCTTCCCTGCCGCCGGGCACCGTACGCACCGGGGTGCACGTCACTTCCGCCGACATCACCTCCGTACGCACCAAGGAACACGGCGAGCTGGGCTGCCGCTCGCTGCTCGTGGCCACCGGGGCGAGCGCCGCCGCCGAGCTGCTGCCCGGCCTGCGGCTGCCGTCCTTCCACCCCGTGACGGTGCTCCACCACACCGCGCCCGCTCCCCCGCCCACCGGGGCCTCGCTCCTCCTGGACGCCGACCGCTCGGGCCCCGTGTCCCACACCGCCGTGATGAGCGAGGTCGACCCGGCCCGCGCCCCGCTCGGCCGGACCCTGATCAGCTCGACGGTCCTCGGCACCCCGCCCGACGACCTGGACCGCACGGTCCGCGCCCACCTCGCCGCGCTCTACGGCGTGCCCACCGACCACTGGGAGCTGCTGGCCGCCCACCACGACCCCGAAGCCGTCCCCGCGATGCCCGCCCCGCACGACCCGCACCGCCCGGTCCGGGTCCTCGCCGGCCTCTATGTGTGCGGCGACCACCGCGACACCGGCACGGTCCAGGGCGCCCTGGCCTCGGGCGCCCGCGCCGCCGCCTCGATCCTCCGCGACCTCGGCGTCCGCCCTGCCGCCGGGGACACCGCACTGCCCGAGGCGGCCTGAGGCGAGGTCCGGACGGCTCAGCCCAGCGCGGCTACCCGCTCCCGGTAGCCGCGCACGGCGGCGGCGTCCCGGTAGGGCTCCAGTCGCCGTTCGAAGTCCCGTACGTACTCCGTGGCCCGTGCCGAGCGCATCTCCGCCGCCTGCTGGGCGGCCTCCGCGCCCAGCCGGCACGCCTGGTCCAGCTCGCCGAGCCCGAGCCGGGCGGACGCCAGCACCACCCGGCAGAACAGCCTGCTCCGGGCGTACGCGGGGGCGCGCAGCTGGAGCGCGCGCTCCGCGTACTGCGCGGCGGAGCGGTACTGCTGGAGGTCCCGGTGGCAGTGTCCGAACTCGTCGGCGAGCTGCGCCTCGTCGAAGTGGCGCGCCCAGTGCGGCACCTCGTCGCCGGGGCGGGCCGCCTCCAGCGCGCGTTCCGCCCGGGCGAGGGAGGCCGTGCACGCCTTGGAGTCCCCGAGCACGGCGTGCCCGCGCGCCTCCACCGCGTGCAGCAGGGCCATGACGGCGTGGGGTGCGGCCGAGCCGATGCCCTGCTGCGCCACCCGGGCCAGCTGGACCGCTTCCCGGCCGTGGGTGAGATAGACCGCCTGGCGGCTCATGGTGATCAGCACATAGCTGCCGTAGGCCCGGTCGGCAGCGGCCTGGGAGAGACGGAGCGCCTGCACGAAGTAGCGCTGGGCGAGCCCGTGCGCCGCGATGTCGTACGAGGTCCAGCCGGCCAGCCTCGTCAGGTCGGCGGCGGCCGCGAACAGCCGCCGGCCGGTGGCCTCTCCGTACGTGCCGCGCAGCATCGGCTCCGTCTCGTGCTCCAGATACCGCACGAGGGCCTGCCGGGCGTGCCCGCCGCCGTAGGCGTGGTCGAGCGTACGGAAGAGCTCGGCCACCGAGCGCAGCGCGGCCACGTCCCCCTCGCCGACCCGGAGCCCGGAGCCCCGCTCGGTCTGCCGCTGCCGGGGCACCCCGGGACTGCCCGTCGCGCCGCCGGCCGGGGCGCCGGGCGGTGCGGGCACCCCGCCGGGCCGCGAGGGCACCGGCCCCCGCACACTGTGCCGCCCGCCCTGCTCGGGCACGGCGCTCAGGGCCCCGGCGGGCAGCTGGGCACCGGCCGCCCGTGCGGCGCCGGCCCTGGCGGCCCCGCCGGGCGCGGGGCGGCCGACCCATTCGTCGGCCCGGCCGATCAGCCAGTCCCGGCTGGGCACGACGAGACCGGCCGGGGTGAACGCGATCTTCCGCAGCTCGGCGTGGCTGCCGGAGTCCTTGCGCCAGAGCCCGCTGACGATGTCGACCGCCTCGGCGGGCGTGGCGGCGAACTCCAGGCCCGCGTAGACCGGGGCGCAGGCGTCGAGGCCGAGGTCCTGCGCGGAGAGCCGGCGGCCGAGGCGCCGGGTGAAGACCTCGGCGATCAGCGCGGGGGTGGTGCCCCGGGGCTGCTGGCCGCGCAGCCAGCGGGTCACGGAGGTCTTGTCGTACCGCAGGTCGAGTCCGTGTTCGAGGCCGAGCTGGTCCACCCGGCGGGCGAGGCCGGCGTTGGAGAACCCGGCCTCGGTGATGAGCGAGGCGAGCCGGCGGTTGGGCGTGCGCTGCGGAGGTCGTTCCGACATCAGCTCTAGGGTCTCCTGCCTTCGGGGCCGGGCAGCCCTCTGACGAACGGCGCGAATTTAACTGTCCGCGGGGCGGCCCCAGCACCCTTCGCTCCACATTCATCCGATCGTGTGAGGATTGTGGGCGGCGCTGACGGGAAGACCTGCCGGGCCCGCGCGCAGATGCCGGTCGTACAGTGGCTAGGGCCTTTCGTGCGGATCAGGCCGGATCAGGGAGCCCGCGAGCCCGGCCCGATCCGGACGAAAGGCCCTGAGCGCGATTCGTGCAGGGTGACGCGGTTCGGGGACACCCCCCGCCCACGGCACCGCGAGGAGAAAGGCTGCTGCCGTGAGTGAGCTCCGGTTCGTCCGCATGGGATTCGGCGAGAACGCCGTCGACTACCAGGAGGCGTGGCAGAAGCAGCGCGAGGTGCACGCGGCACGGTTCGAGGACACCGTCCCGGACACCTGCCTGCTCCTGGAACACCCGCCCGTCTACACCGCGGGCAGGCGCACGGAGGACAGCGAGCGCCCCCTCGACGGCACCCCCGTCATCGACGTGGACCGAGGCGGCAAGATCACCTGGCACGGCCCGGGCCAGCTCGTCGGCTACCCGATCCAGAAGCTCCCGCGCCCCGTGGACGTCGTCGCCCATGTGCGCCGTCTGGAGGAGGCGCTGATCCGCACCGCCGCCGAGTTCGGCGTCGAGACCAGCCGCGTCGAGGGCCGCAGCGGCGTCTGGGTCCTGGGCGACCCGGTCGAACAGCGCCCCGCGCCCGGCGGCCTGACGCTCGACTTCGACCCGCGCCTGGCCGACGAGGAGTTCGACCCCCGGCTCAACGGTCCGGAGTACGCCCCGTCCAACGCCGGCCAGCGCCGCGAGGACCGCAAGCTCGCGGCGATCGGCATCCGCGTCGCCAAGGGCGTCACCATGCACGGGTTCTCGTTCAACGTGAACCCCGACAACACCTGGTTCGACCGCATCGTGCCCTGCGGCATCCGGGACGCCGGGGTCACCTCGCTCAGCTACGAGCTGGGCCGCGACATCACCATCGACGAGGTCCTGCCCGTCGTGGAGAAGCACCTCCGGGACATCCTGGAGAACGCCGAACTCGCTCCCCGTACGATCGAGCGCACCGCCGACGCCGTGGCCACGGCGTGACCCACGGAACACGCTTCCGGGAATAGGCCCCGCCTGCCCCAGGTTGGGCAGACGTACAACCGAATGAACTACGGGCGTACCCTGGTGTTCGCCGAAGAATCCAATGCAGTGAAAGCAAAGGGGAGTGCCGGAGTGTCTGTCGCACCCGACGGGCGCAAGATGCTGCGCCTTGAGGTCCGAAACAGCCAGACCCCCATCGAGCGCAAGCCCGAGTGGATCAAGACCCGGGCGAAGATGGGCCCCGAGTACAACCAGTTGCAGAAACTCGTCAAGAGCGAGGGTCTGCACACGGTGTGCCAGGAGGCCGGCTGCCCCAACATCTTCGAGTGCTGGGAGGACCGCGAGGCCACGTTCCTCATCGGCGGTGACCAGTGCACCCGGCGCTGTGACTTCTGCCAGATCGACACGGGCAAGCCGCAGGCGCTGGACCGGGACGAACCCCGCCGCGTCGGCGAGTCCGTCGTCACGATGGACCTGAACTACGCCACGATCACCGGCGTCGCCCGCGACGACCTGGAGGACGGCGGCTCCTGGCTGTACGCGGAGACCGTGCGCCAGATCCACGCGCAGACGGCGGACCGGGAGGCCGGCCGCACCAAGGTCGAGCTGCTGATCCCCGACTTCAACGCCGAGCCCGCCCAGCTCGCGGAGGTCTTCTCGGCACGCCCCGAGGTGCTCGCGCACAACGTGGAGACGGTGCCGCGCATCTTCAAGCGCATCCGCCCGGGCTTCCGCTACGAGCGGTCCCTGGAGGTCATCACCCGCGCCCGTGAGGCCGGCCTGGTGACCAAGTCGAACCTGATCCTCGGCATGGGCGAGACCCGCGAAGAGGTCAGCGAGGCGCTTCAGGACCTGTACGACGCGGGCTGCGAGCTCATCACGATCACGCAGTACCTGCGGCCGTCGGTGCGCCACCACCCGGTCGAGCGCTGGGTGAAGCCGCACGAGTTCGTGGAGCTCAAGGACGAGGCCGACGCGATCGGGTACTCCGGCGTCATGTCCGGACCGCTCGTCCGCTCCTCGTACCGCGCGGGCCGCCTCTTCCAGCAGGCGATGGACCGGCGCGAGGCCAAGGCCCCGGTGGCATCCGCATAACCCATGCTCCACCCGGCGCGGTCCGCCCGCTCCCCGCAGGTCCGAGAGGCCCGGGGCGCGGACGGACCGCGTCGGCGTGCGCGGGGCCCGTATCGAGGTTTCATTGGTGTTTGACCGACCGGTCACGCGCTGGTAACACCGAACGGTGACCCTGGACGCACGCGCAGCGCGGTGACACCACCGCCGTCCGTCTCCAGTCCGCGCAGCACACGACCTTCGTTCCCGAGGGGACTTGCCACGATGCAGGCCGCACCGGTACGCGCCACCGTCATCCCGACCGTCACCAACACCCTCCGCGCCGTGGAGTCGCTGCTGCTCGGCAGCGGCCAGCGCACCGCCCGCCGCAACGCCTGGACGGCCGTCCTGGAGGACCGCCGCCGGGCGATGGACCGGGCCGAGTCCGGCTACGTGCCGGAACGGGAGGCCGTGGCCGCCCGTCGTTCGAAGGCCACGTAAACTTCATTGCATGGCGAGGAAGGCAAACACCACTGAAGGCGCGGACAGCGCCGAGAACGCGGGGCGGCTCAAGCAGATCGCTCTGACCTACAAGATGACCAAGCGGACCGACTCCAAGATCGGTCTTGTGGTCGCGGGTGTGGGAATCGTCACCTTCGGTGTCATCCTCGCGATCGGTTTTCTGATCGATCACCCGATCTACCTGGGCATCCTGGGCTTCGTGCTCGCGCTCCTCGCGATGGCGATCATCTTCGGACGCCGCGCCGAGCGCGCCGCCTTCGGACAGATGGAGGGCCAGCCGGGCGCTGCGGCCGCGGTCCTGGACCGCGTGGGCCGGGGCTGGACGACGACCCCGGCGGTCGCGATGAACCGCAACCAGGACGTCGTGCACCGCGCCGTCGGCAAGGCGGGCATCGTGCTGGTCGCGGAGGGCAACCCGAACCGGGTGAAGGGCCTGCTCGCGGCCGAGAAGAAGAAGATGGCCCGCATCGTGGTGGACGTCCCCGTCCACGACATCATCGTCGGCAACGGCGAGGGCCAGGTGCCCCTGAAGAAGGTCCGCACCAAGATGCTGAAGCTGCCCCGCGTCCTGACCGGCCCCCAGGTGACGGCCGCCAACGACCGGCTCCGCGCGATGGGCGACCTGATGAGCAACATGCCGCTCCCGAAGGGCCCCATGCCGAAGGGCATGCGGATGCCGCGCGGCGGCAAGATGCGCTGACGCGTACGGAACGTGAAGAGGGCGGGCCGTGAACCACCGGGTTCACGGCCCGCCCTCTTCACGTTCTCTACGTCTCGCGTGCGCTACGTCTCAGACGCGGATCTGGACCGCGCGGGACAGGCGGTCGTGGAGGCCGCGACCGTCGCGGTCCCAGACGAGGGCCGGGATCGCCAGGCAGAGCAGGACGCTGCGGATGAGGACCCGGACGAGGCCGAGGCGTCCACCCTCCTCGGCGACGACCCGGGTGCCCATGAGGCGCTTGCCGGGGGTGCAGCCGATCGTGCCGACGGTGAGCACGCTCATGACGAGGAAGATGCCGAGCGCCCAGTTCCCGGACGCCTGCTGGTCACCGCGAGCGAACAGTCCGTATGCGATCAGGAGGCACAGGGCCCAGTCGATGAAGAGGGCCCCGAAGCGCCTGCCGAGCGGGGCGATGGCCCCGGGTCCCTGCTCGGGGAGGCCGAGCCGCTTGCCCCGGTAGCCGAAGTCGGCGCCCATGTCCTCGGCGGCCGCACGCGGCCCGGAGAGCCACGATCCGATTGCTTGCCTATTGTCCACCCGACCACGGTACTGCGCCCGGCCGCGCGCCTTCCCCCGCGGGTGCCGTCCCCCGCGTCGTCCCACTCCTCGGACGCCCTTTTGATATAGCCGTGAGGCCCGTAAGGCCACGCCAAAGGGGCGGTCCGGGGCCCGTACGACCGCTCCCCGCACCCGCGCCGGTTAACTTCGGCGAAACAAATGGGTCATGCTTGAGAAATCCCGTCTGCCTATGGTCGGGTCCAGCGTGTGCCACCGCACTGGCCACAACGAGCTGCAACCCCGTCCCCTCCCGGGCCGGGAGTAGGAGGAGTTGGATGTTCCAGAACGCCGACGACGCGAAGAAGTTCATCGCCGACAATGACGTCAAGTTCATCGATGTCCGGTTCTGTGACCTGCCCGGCGTGATGCAGCACGTCACCGTCCCGGCGGCGACCTTCAACCCGGCCGACGAGCTTGCCTTCGACGGCTCGTCGATCCGCGGCTTCCAGGCCATCCACGAGTCCGACATGTCGCTCCGCGCGGACCTGTCGACCGCCCGTGTCGACCCCTTCCGCCGCGACAAGACCGTCAACATCAACTTCTTCATCCACGACCCGATCACCGGCGAGCAGTACAGCCGTGACCCGCGCAACGTGGCCAAGAAGGCGGAGGCGTACCTGGCCTCCACCGGCATCGCCGACACCGCGTACTTCGGTCCCGAGGCCGAGTTCTACGTCTTCGACAACGTCCGCTTCCAGACGTCGGCGAACGAGAGCTTCTACCACATCGACTCCGAGGCCGGCGCCTGGAACACCGGTGCGGTCGAGAACAACCGCGGTTACAAGGTCCGCTACAAGGGCGGCTACTTCCCGGTCTCCCCGGTCGACCACTTCGCGGACCTGCGCGCCGAGATGTCCCTGGAGCTGCAGAAGAGCGGCCTGGAGATCGAGCGCCAGCACCACGAGGTCGGCACCGGCGGCCAGGCGGAGATCAACTACAAGTTCAACACGCTGCTCGCCGCGGCCGACGACCTGATGCTCTTCAAGTACATCGTGAAGAACGTCGCCTGGCGCAACGGCAAGACCGCGACCTTCATGCCGAAGCCGATCTTCGGCGACAACGGCTCGGGCATGCACGTCCACCAGTCCCTGTGGGCCGGCGGCGACCCGCTGTTCTACGACGAGCAGGGCTACGCGGGCCTGTCGGACACCGCCCGCTACTACATCGGCGGCATCCTCAAGCACGCCCCGTCGCTGCTGGCCTTCACCAACCCGACGGTGAACTCCTACCACCGCCTGGTGCCCGGCTTCGAGGCCCCGGTCAACATGGTGTACTCGCAGCGCAACCGCTCCGCCGCGATGCGCATCCCGATCACGGGCTCCAACCCGAAGGCGAAGCGCGTCGAGTTCCGCGCCCCGGACCCGTCGTCCAACCCGTACCTGGCCTTCTCGGCGCTCCTGATGGCCGGCCTGGACGGCATCAAGAACAAGATCGAGCCCGCGGAGCCGATCGACAAGGACCTGTACGAGCTGGCCCCCGAGGAGCACGCCAACGTCCAGCAGGTCCCGACGTCCCTCCCGGCCGTCCTGGACGCCCTTGAGGCGGACAACGAGTACCTCCAGGCCGGCGGCGTCTTCACGTCCGACCTGATCGAGACGTGGATCGACTACAAGCGCACGCACGAGATCGCCCCGATCCAGCTGCGCCCGCACCCGCACGAGTTCGAGCTGTACTTCGACCTGTAAAGGTCAGACCTTCAACAGGGCAGCGCCATCGGGTGAGGCCGTCACTCCCTTCGGGAGGTGGCGGCCTCATCCCGTGCGAGCCGCCCTCTCAGGCCCGGCGAGCAATGTGGCGGCGAGCGTCGAACCACGCACGTGCCGAGTTCGCATAGGCGTCGGTGCCAGACGTCGGCCGGTCCAACTGCGCCACCAGCAAGGTCTGCTGAGCAAGCAGGGCAGTACGCAGAGCGTGATCCCGCGCGGCCATCACCTGCAGGGCGTGGAGTGCCCGGGCGCTGCACCGGTCGAGGCCCGGCCAGGCCCCGTCCGGGCCCCGTAGCTCGGTGGTACGCCCCTGGGTCGACGCGTAGGTATAGGCGACGAAGGCCGAGTGGGCACCGGAGACGGATGGCTTCGTGATGTGGCCGACCACATTGCCGAGGGCCTCCTGGGTCCACTGCTGACGTGGAAGCCACATCACGCCCCAGGTGGTGGCATCCGGGTAGAACGGGCTCGGCATGCGTTTCGGTACTTGGCGGGAGAGCATCTGTTCCTTGCCCATGAGGTGCAAGGAGCGCGCCATCCAGCCGATCTCGTTCCAGTGCTCAGCCTCGTCGAGCACCACTTCACGCCGGATCTGGCTGCCGATCGCCCCTGCCACGGCCGGTGCCAGACGCTGGGCGAAGTCCGGCCGCACCCTGAGCGCGACGTCCAGCAGCACATCGATGGAATGCGCGCTCAGACGCTTCACCAGTGATTCGGGCTGGAGACGCTCCAGTTCATCGAACAGGAACCGGGCGGGCTCGTCAGCCTTCGTCATCACCAGCAGCGACAGCAACGAGGGCGTGTACATCAGGTCCTTCACCCGCGCGTAGCTCAGCCTTCTGGCCAGCCGCTGTCCCGGGACGTCGGCGGCCAGCCGACAAGCCCAGTCGGCATCCCAGATCAAAGCCGTGCGCAGGACGTCGCCGAGTGCGGCCGGGCCCGTCACCTGCGCCACCGTCGCCTGATACCGGTCACGGAGTTTGTCCACCCACTTGGAGTGCCTGCCCCCCGACCTCAGCCCGAGCTCCACCAATTGACGAACGACCTGGTACTGCTGGGTGGGGTGTTGGATATGGGCAACTTCGCTCGCGAAGGCGTTCCAGGCTCCGTCTTCATTCTGCAGGTCGCGCATCAGCTCCGCGCCGGCGCCGACGGACACTCCCTCCACCGCCGTCAGCAGCCGTGCCGCCTCGACGGGGTCGCTGTACACGGCTTGGCGCACCTTGTCCCGCAGCAGACTGTGCATGCGCTTGCGCCGGGATACCTGTTTGTCCTTCAGGTAGCCGACAGTCGCGTCGGCGGTGGCGCGGTCCAGCCCGGCCAGCACATTGATCACTTCGGTCACCTGGTTCGTACTGGATCCGCGACCGATCTGTGCGCCCCAACGCCGGCCCACCGAGTCGGGGGTCTCGGTGCCGTCCTTCCGCAGCACCCACAACCCGGCGTCCGCCGCCGGAACGCCCCCGTCGACAAGGGTCCGGGCCGTCTCCCGGGCACACTGCGCCGCCGACGAGGGGGAGGCGGAGGCCATCCGTTCGTTGAAGCCGACCGCGTCGTGCTCGTTGACGTACCTGCTCGCCAACCCCTGATACATGGCACGGCCGAGCTGGTGGAAGAAGCGCCGGGCGTCCGCGACCGGCGCGTCCTTCATACCGTCGAAGATCTTCCAGTCCGGCACCTGCCGGCCCAGTTTTTCCAGGAAGGCCGCTCCGAATTCCTCGTCCTGCCCGAGCAACAGGGCGGCCTGCGGGCCCCAGGACCGCATCGAGCGGTTCAGCGCCCTGGCGACGACGTCCACGAATAGGTCGAGGCACTCCTCCCGGAAGGGGGCGTTGGCCTCCCAGATGCCTTTGATCAGGTGGTACTGGATGGAAATCCTCGGGTCTTCCTCCAGTCGAGCGCTGACCCAGTCCAGGCCGAGCGCCTCGGCGAGGTATTGTCCGAAGCCCTTCTTCTCGGTCAGGAACAGTTCATCGACGCGTGCCGTCGCCGACAGGAGCAGACCAGCACCCTTGACGTCCTGATGGCCCGCCACCTGCCGGGCGAGAGAGCGCGCGAGACCGGCGTCTGGCCGCTCCGAGCCGTCTCCGTACAGCGCTTGGCGGGCGGTGTGGTCGTGGATCTCACTGGTCGTCCGAAGCAGAAGGGCGGCGTCCGTCGGGGTCGCGGTGCGCAGGGCTTTGTGGATGGCCGTGCCGAAGGTGTCGTCCTTGTTGAGCATCTTGGTGGCGAAGGCGACCCGGTACTCCCGGGCCTCCTCCAGCGCGAACCGCAGGTCCACCGCGTCCGTGTGGCGCAGCGCCTGCCGGATGCCGGTACGCACGTCGTGCCGGGCGAGGACAGTGGCCCAGTCCTCGTAGTCGCGGTCGTAGCGCAGCCGCAGGACCAGGTTCGAGAGGTAGAGCGCGATCCCCCGGCTGGGGTCGGGGTCATGCTCGAGGAGTTTGCGTACCTCTGCCTCGTTCTGAACCCAGGAGGCGTACTCCGGCACGCCGATGTCGATGGCGGCGCGGCGCACCAGGCGTTCGACCCGGCTGACTGTGCGGTAGTCGAGGGCCCTGTTGGGGTTGAGCCGGGTGAGGACCTCCATTCCGCGCTCGGCCACGAGCTCGTCGAGGAGCGGATGATGAAAGCGGCTGAGCTGCGCCAGCACGCTGTACAGACCGTCGTTGTGCCTTGGGCTGCCCTCTAGAAGCCCTTTGAAGCTCTCGACCATCCCCTTGGTAAGGCTGTCGAACTGTTTGTCCCCGAAACGGTGCCGGTGCCGGTGGATGGCACGGACTACAGCCAGCAGAGAGCGGGCTCTGCCGAGCGACGTCTCCTGCAGCCGCGTTACGAGGACCTTGAGGAGTTTGTCGATCACCTTCTCGCTGAGGGAGGAGTCCATCGCGAGCAGCACCAGCGCGATGCCGACGAGTGAGGCGTTGCGCCGCCACCTGGCGAAGTCGTCCTCGTGCTCGGGAAGCAGCAGTCTCTCCGCGAGGCTGCGGCAAACCCGCTCGTCGTAGAGGCGCGCGCCTCGGAGCATGGGCAGCAGCCCGCTGCGGGTGTCTTCAAGGTCGCGGAAGAGTTCCTTGGCCACGAGCTCGGCGACGAGTTCCTGGCGGCGTGGCCGGAGCGCCTCGTCGGGGTATGCCACTTCCGTATAGGCGTCCAGGATCGTGCGGCAGTCGGTGGGGCTGGGGAAACGGAGCCGGTCGGAGGCACCGTCCGAAGCGACACCGACCTCGTCGAGACCGGTGCGCTCGGCCTCGGGGATCCGTGCGCTTCCCCCGAGCAGTGACACGGCCGCGACGACGGCGGCCGTGTCCTGCGCATCGGCCCCCAGCCTGTCCTTGAAGATCTGCCGCAGCTCTTCCTCAAGACGTTCGGGCCTGTCGTTCCCGCCGCGGTAGTCGCACAGGCCCCTGGTGAATCCAGCGAGGTCGTGGGGGAAGCGGCGTGCCAGGGCATCGACGAAGCGCGGGTTGGCGGCGACCTGGTCCCCGTGGATCTCCTGGGCGCGGGCGGCAAGGTCGAGGAGGGCGGCTGGGCGGACGATAGAGGGGAAGACGGTCAGGTTCGCCGCCTGCCAATCGTGGAACGAGTTGATGTCGTACTCCAGGCAGGCGAGCATGCTGACCCCGAGCTCCGCCGACACAGCGGGCAGCATGCGGTCGACATCGGTCTCGCCCATCGGCCGGATGGCATCGAGGATGACGACGGGGCAGCCGGTCTCCTGCTGTTCCAGGGGTTCGAGGCTGCCGAGGGCGTGCCGTACGACCTCGGCCAAGACATCACCGGTCGGGAACGCCTGGTCGCCGGGGACCAGAACGATCACGCGCCGCCCGGCCTCGGCCAGGGAGCGCGCCGTACAGCGGGCGATGCAGGTCTTCCCGGAGCGGGGCGGCCCTCCGAGCACGGCCACTTTGCGCTCCGGGTCCTGGAAGACCGCTACCAGTCTGTCGGCCTGATCTGTGTGGATGTCGGGGAGCGACTGTTTGGCGGGCTGGGTCTGCGACCAGTCGAGAAGGCTCCAATCATTGGCCTTCAGCTCGCTCTTGTGCCAGCTCCTCGTCCATTCGTCCCAGGCCGGTCCCCAGTAGGCGCCGGCCGCGCCCGCGAGGGTGAGACCGCGGTCCGCCACCGCGAGTGTCGGCGTACCGTCCCCGGCGGCGGTACGGAACCAGCCGCCGCGGCCAGGATGGACGAGCGTGCCGCCGCAGGCATGGGCGCGCCGGGATGCCTCGACGGGGTCCATGGGCCGGAACTGCGTCGTCGTGCCCGTCCCGGAAAGGGAGTTCGTGCCGGCGGCCGACGTGCCGGGCGCGGGGTAGGGCAGTTCGGGGGCGGCGAGTGTCCGTGCCAGAAGGCGCAGGGCGGCGGGCAGAGCCACGGCGGTGTCGTCGATGTGGCTCGGTGGAAGAAGGCCCGGGGCTGCCAGCTTCGGCTTCAGATCCCCCGTGAGTTCGTCGTCGCGCCCCAGCTGGAAAAGCAGGGTCCGTACGGGCTCGGCGGCTCCCGCGAAGGCCCTGTGGGTGGCCGGAGTAACGGACCGCCACCTCCTGGTGCTGCCGACCAGATCGCGGACCTCGTCGTCGTGGCCGGCGACCTCGCCGTCCCTGCTTTCCAGAGCGAGCCGGGTCGCCCAGGCTGTGGGCGGCAGATCCGGATCGGTCTCCGGACGGAGGACGGTGACGTCAAGGTACTCGAGGGTGACGGTCGCCTTGGGGGTGCCGCCCTCGGACGGGCCGTCCTCAGACCAGCGCTGCCCGGGCAGACGCGGGCCGCTGTCCGGTGCGCTGGCATGCTCGTAGAGGCTGACGAGATCACCCTCCAGGCCCTCGACGCTCTGGATGTGCGCGACCACCTCGGCGTACGGGCCTTCGCATGCCTCCAGTCCCCAGACCATCGCAACGAGCCGTTCGAGGCTGGTGCGATCGGAGCCGGTCACGAACCGGTCCGGGATGCCCAGTGCCGCGCCATTCAGCTCCATCCGCTGCGCTTGCTCCAGCAAGGGCCGGACGCCTCGGACACGGAGTTGCCCGAGCAGAACGTCCAGGGGCGTGCACGGGGCGGATCCCGCGCGCTTGGTCAGGATGTCGTCGAGGGCGAGCATCGCGCCGATGACACCTTCACGTGCTGAGACGGGGTGCAGCTCCGTCATCTTGCCTCCTCACTGCCGTCGGTCGTCGGAGCGGGCCGGGTCGTGTCCGGTCGGGGCGGATCAGGGCGAACGTCGAGGCAGAACACTCCGCGTAGGTCGGCCACCACCAGGTGTGACGCATCCCCATCGAAGGCGAGCGCGACGGGCTGGTCCGGCAACGGGAACCGGAAGGCCGGCCGTGCACCGTCCGATGAAACCGGCAAGACGCACAACCAGGGCTTCCGACCGCCACCGGCCGCTGCCGCCAGGCGGTCCCCGACGGCGAACGCTAGCGTTGCGTCCCGCGCGGCGGGGATGTCGAGACGCTGCACACCCTGACTCTCGCCCCACACGAACAGCCCCCCACTGCGGTCGAGCATGCCGACAGTGAGGCCGGTCGGCGACACCACGGCGTGCTGCGCGAAAGGCATGATCAGCGGTTGGCTCCGTACCGGTGCCACCCCTGAGCTCGAGATGCGCGCAGTCACAGTGCCGAACTCGGTAGTGGCTACAAGCCGTCGATCGCCCGCCCCGCCGCCCAAGTGGACCTGAGTGACGCGGGCCGATCGCTGCACGAGGAAGGACCAGATCTGCCTGGTTTCCTCCAGATGGACAACTTCGACCCGCGCGCCCCTGCCTATGGCCAGCAGGCCGTCGGCGTGCAGCGAGAACGCCGTCACCCCGTCCAGGGCGGGCAGCGGCTCGGGCCTTCGGCTCGTCAGCGGCCGCCACAGCATTCCCGCGCCGTCCGCGACGAACGCGACGACGGGCTTGCCGGCGACGACGGCGAGCGTCAGATGCGCAGCGATGCCGACTTCCTCGGGCTGCTCGACCGACTCCAGCAGCGTGCCGTCTGCCAGGCTCCACAGTTTTATCGAGGCATCGCCGTGGGTGGTCACCACGTAGCTGTCGCCGGACGCGCCGGATGCGACCGCCAAGAGGTCGGGTGCGGCCACTCCGTCTTTGCGGGTGGCCCAGAGGACATCGAGGCCAGCGCCTGCGCCACGCAGGTCCAAGCCGCGAGCTTCCTCACCCGCCCTGAGGAGGCTCAGTTTCACCTGAAACATCCTCTCCGCCTGGGGCAGTTCGGGTGACTGGGTCCGAATACCCTCGGCAACGCCGCGCGGTGATCCTCCGGCAAGCAGTTCTCGGGCAAGGGGGACGCCGGGAAGCGCCGCCCAGAAGTCCGGCGAGGACAGTTCGGTGGCGAACTCCCGCTCGAAGGGGCGGGCCGCAGCCGCGAACAGTGCGGTCAGCGCCGGGTCCGCAGCCCAGTCGATTCCGCGCCCATCGGCCACGGGCGTTCCTCCCGCCTCGGCTCCGGACGTGTGGACGGGCAGGCAGTCGCGCACCGCCTCGGCGAACTTCGGCTCAAGCGAATCCGGTGCTACGGGAGTGGCGAGGCGCCATGCCGGGTGTGCGGCGGATGAACCGGCGCCCTTGCCCCTGCCGGTGTCCGTCACCGCGGTTCCCAGCAGCTCCGCGGCCTCCTTCGCCTCCTCTGGGCTGTACGTCCTGCCCTCGCGGTCTGCCGCCGTGGCGAGCGCCGCCCACTGCTCGGCCGTCAGCCCGGTCTCGTGCCCGCAGGCCGCTGCGGCCCGCACCGGCTCCAGCATCGCGCGGCACCAGTCGTCCGGGCAGCCACGGGAGGCGAGCAGGCTCAGGTGAAAACGCGTCAGCTGCTTGCCCGCCGCTTGCCGCGCCGCCGCCCCAGCGTCGCGGCCGGGTGCGGGTGCACGGAAGTCGTCAACGGCGTGGACCGCCGCCCCGAAGTGACCATGACAGTCGGCGGCGGCCGGGCCGGCGCCCCGTGCGCGGGCGTAGGCGCGCACGCCCGCGTCGTCGGTGCCGAGCTGCATCACCCTGAGCTGGAGGTTCTGCCACAACGCATCGACGGCGTGGTCGTGGCCGGCCGAGGCGATGAACGTGGTACGCGCGTACTCGGCCAGGAGGTCGAGCAGCTCCGTGACCACGGCGGCGGGCGTATCCGCCAGGTGGAGGTCGTCTACCAGTACGGTCCGGGGAGGCAGACTCTCCAGAGCCTCGCACAGCTCGTCCGGAGTCGGGGTGTTGCCCAAGTCGAGGCCGAGTGCCTTGGAGATCCGTCGTGCCAGGTCGGTCACGTCGGCGTCCTGGGCGGACACGAGCGCATGGACCGAGTCGTCCGGGAGAACGAGACCCCGCCGCGCAACGGGCGGCAGCAGCCGCCGCC
Organism: Streptomyces sp. NPDC041814; assembly: GCF_055590565.1. NCBI lineage: Bacteria > Bacillati > Actinomycetota > Actinomycetes > Kitasatosporales > Streptomycetaceae > Streptomyces > Streptomyces sp. NPDC041814. Next base: position 469,512 of record NZ_JBVJAM010000001.1, read on the forward strand.
ACTCGGACTTTCCGCACACCGCCAGGTGCCCGAGGAGCGCGCTCTTGCCGACTCCGGCGGCGCCTCGGAGGATGAGAGGCGGTCCGCCGCCGGCGATGAACTCGCGCAGTTCCTGCTGTTCCTTGCGTCGGCCCGCGAAGTACCAGCCCCCATGGCGCCGGTCCTTTCGGCCGCGTGCCAAGTGGGACCACTCGTCGAGTTCCCGGTTGAGCCAGTCGGGCGGGGTCCGTGGCATGTATGCCGGATCGGGCAGTGCACGGCAGCTCCCGCGACCGGCCGCGTGTACCCAGACCTCCTGGGCGGCCGTCGGCAAGTGCGTGTTGAGCCGCTCCACGAGCACAGACGGCTCGATGAACTCCTGGGAGCCTGTGCTTCGGGACAGCGTCTTGGCGAAGGCGCGGGCGAAGGCCAGCTGCTGGGCCTTCTGGGCCTTCCGCGCGGTGGCGATCACCCAGGCGTCGTACTCGACGCGCCCCTTGGCGGACTGTTCCCGCACAGCCGCCATGGCGCCGCTCGCGCCGGATTCGGAGTAGCAGGCGTCGAGGACCATGACGGCCTGCTTGAAGCGTTCTTGCCCGACACCGCTGTTGCCGTACAGGGTGTTCATGACGTCCGTCGGCATGAGGAGACCGTCTGCCACCCCCTCCGCGTACGTCGCCTTGGCCAGACCCCAGGTGGATTCGCCGATCCGCTCGCCATGCCCCGTGCAGTAGATGAACAGCGACAGTGGCGGCTCCTCCGCGCGCTTGCTCACCGCCTTCAGCCACGCGGCGAGGTCCGTGCACACCTCGTGGAGGCCCCGCTCCTCGACGGCTCCCCCCGGCCGGGGAATCTCTCGCATCCCCAGGTCCTGGAGCGAGCGACGCATCAACTTCAGCTCGTGCGGCACATGTTCGAGCCGCTCAAGGCCGGTGTCCTTGCCGTACTCGCCCTCCCCCGCCAGGAAGAACCACCGCTCACCCAAGAGCTGCCTTCACTGCGTGAGCGGTCTCCAGGTTGGTGAGGTAGAGCGTGCAGTCATGCATGCGGCGCAGAGGGTTGGTGACGACGCGGTCCTCGACGTCTCCGCCGTAGAGGGTCTTGATGCGCTTGCGGAGAGCGACGACATCCTGCTCGGCGGCCACGTTCACCCAGCGGCGCACGGACGGCGGGCGCCCCGGTTCCGCGGCGGACGAACGCGCCAGGCGGCGCCGGATGGACTTCAACCCGAGCGGAGAGCCCATGGTGACCAGCGTGTCGATCCGGATGTCCTTGAGATTCCAGAGAACCTCGTAGGCGGCCACGCTCCCCAGTGAGTGGGCGAGGACCACCCGCGTGTCCTCCTGGACCGCCGTCTCCAGCTCGCTCCGGATTCCCTGCGCCAGGGCAGGATCCTCGAAATACCGGTGCACCTGCTTGATCTGGCTGATGAAGAGCGACGCCGTCATCCCTCCGAGGTACGGCGTCCTCTCCAGGATGTCGAGGCATGCCTGCGCGCTGCGGAGGACGCGACCCTTGGAAGCCGGCTCCGCGGGCTCCTCTTCGAAGGCCGCCGGGTCAGCCTCCCGGGCCATGGCCTCCAGCAGCTCGTACTCGAATCCGTCCTCCACGTCGGCGGCGGTGTAGAACGCGTCACCGCCGGACTTTCCTGACCCGCCGTTGTAGAGGTGCCCGTAGAAGGCCGCCTCGAACGTCACCGCTCCGACGTCCGCGTACCGGATGTTACGCAGCCCGGTGCTCAGCGCACCGTGCCAGATTTCGTGCATTTCGTCGCGCGACTTCCAGGACCAGCCGATGCCGTGCACGCCGACGATACGGGCCACACTCGCCTCCCCCAATGACTGTCCGGAGCGTCCCGGACCGGCACCAGTAGGGTAGCGCCCGAACAGCGCGGAGCCGAAGCACTGTTGACACGCACTGACTCGCGCCGCCCCTCAGTGCCCGCCCGTCAGCTCGCCGCTCAGCGTGCGGTGCAGGGCCGCGCTCGGCTGGTTGAGGCCCACGATCTCGACCGTCTTGCCGCGCTGGGCGTACTTCGTCTCGATGGCGTCCAGCGCCGCGACCGACGAGGCGTCCCAGATGTGGGTGGCGGTGAGGTCGATGACGACCTTGTCGGGGTCGGTGGCGTACGCGAAGCGGGTGACCAGGTCGTTGGAGGAGGCGAAGAAGAGTTCGCCGGTGACGGAGTAGACGACCTGGCCGCCGTCCGGGTCCACGACCGCGGTGACGTCGGCCAGGTGCGCGACGCGGCGGGCGAAGATCACCATCGCCGTGACCGAGCCGACGACGACGCCGATCGCCAGGTTGGACGTGGCGACGACGATGGCGACGGTGATGACCATGACCACCGTCTCGCCCACCGGCATGCGGCGCAGGGTCTTCGGGGCGATGGAGTGCCAGTCGAACGTGGCGAAGGAGACCATCACCATCACGGCGACCAGCGCCGCCATCGGGATGTCGGAGACGACCGGGCCGAAGACGATGCAGAGAACCATCAGGAACGAGCCTGCGAGGAACGTGGAGAGGCGGGTGCGGGCTCCGGACACGCGGACGTTGATCATCGTCTGGCCGATCATGGCGCAGCCGCCCATGCCGCCGAAGAATCCGGTGACGATGTTGGCGATGCCCTGGCCGACCGATTCGCGGGTCTTGTTGGAGCGGGTGTCCGTGATGTCGTCGACCAGCTGGGCGGTCATGAGGGATTCCATGAGGCCGACCAGCGCCATCGCCAGGGCGTACGGGGCGATGGTCGTCAGCGTGTCCAGGGTGAACGGCACGTCGGGCAGGCCGGGCACGGGGAGCGAGGAGGGCAGGTCGCCCTTGTCGCCCACGGTCGGGACAGCGATGCCGGCCGCCACGGTGATGACGGTCAGGATCACGATGGAGACCAGGGGCGCCGGGATCACCCGGGTGACCTTCGGGAAGAAGACCATCAGGAGCAGCCCGCCGCCGATCAGCGGGTAGACCGCCCAGGGCACGTCGTGCATCTCGGGCACCTGGGCGATGAAGATCAGGATCGCCAGGGCGTTGACGAAGCCGGTCATCACGGAGCGCGGTACGAACCGCATCAGCTTGGCGACGCCCAGGGCGCCCAGCGCGATCTGGAAGAGGCCCGCCAGGATCACGGTGGCGACCAGGTAGCCGAAGCCGTGTTCACGGTTGACCGGCGCGATCACCAGGGCGACCGCGCCGGTCGCGGCGGAGATCATCGCGCGGCGTCCGCCGACGATCGAGATCGTGACCGCCATCGTGAAGGCGGCGAAGAGGCCGATCGCGGGGTCCACCCCGGCGATGATCGAGAAGGAGATGGCCTCCGGGATCAGAGCGAGGGCGACGACCAGCCCGGCGAGTACCTCCGTACGCCACACCTTGGGGTCGGAGATCCAGTCGGGTTTGAGGGCGCGCAGCCGGAATGCGGGGGCGGGCGCGGTCGAGGGCGGTGCAGAGGACAAGAGGGCATACCTGTCGGTCGGGCGCGCCCGTGGCAGAGGGCGTGCGGGGGTAGACAGCGGGGAATGCGGGGTGCGGCGGGCGCGTGGGTACGCGCGGGGTCCAGGGGCGGGTCCGGCGCATCGGCGCGTGCGGACGGGCCCGGAGGCTCAGGGGTGAGGGGTCACGGCGGGCAGGCGGCGGTGCGGGGCGTCGTCATGCGCATCCGCTCGCTCGCTCTCTGTCCACCGGAATTCGGGGCGCCCCCCGGCCCGCACACCGTGTGCGGAGCCCGTGCGCGCGTACGCGCGCCGCAGGGTGCCCGAACCACTGTACCTTCCCGCCCTGCCCGCGCAGGGTCGTGCCCGTGAACACCGGACCGGCTCCGCGCCATGCACGGGACGGCTGTCCGGCGGGGCCCGGCCCACCGCCGGGCAGCCGTCCCGTGCATGGCGCGGGGGTCTCCCACCGGCTCGTACGCAAGGACCGGCCGCGCACGCGACGGAACTGATCTCCCGGTCGTATCTGTAGCCGGACGGACCCCGAGGGGTCGCGGTGCGGGGCCGGAGCGCGGAGGCTGGGGGGATGAGTGAGCAGGTTCCGCCCGGCGGTCCGGTCCCACCGCCTCCCCGGCGGCGGATGTGGCCGTGGGTGCTGCTGCTCGTCGCCGTGCTGCTGGCGCTCGCCGCGGGGGCGGTCATGGCGGTGCTGTCGGACGTCCTCCGGTCGGAGGGCTCCCGGAAGGTGCACATCCGGTACGAGGTGACGGGGAACGCCCGCGACGTGGTGCTGACGTACAGCACCTGGCGGGGTGAGGAACTGTCGACCGGGCGGCTGGCGCTGCGGTCGCTGCCGTGGGCCGGGGAGCTGGACACGAAGGGCTTCATGAGCGGCGGCTCGTTCGTGGTGAGCGTGGGCCGGGGCGGCGGGGACGTCTCGTGCTCGGTGATCGTGGACGACGGCACGCGGCGTACGGACTCGGCCTCGGGTGCGTACGCGACGGCGACCTGCGACGGGTACTGAGAGGGCGGGCCCCGGAAGGACTGCTTCCGGGACCCGCCCCGCGTCGGTCTGCGGTCAGCGGCCGTAGCGGATGAGCGCGCGGACCATGCGGCAGGTGATCTCGGACGGCGGGTGGATGCCGAGGCGCGCGGCGGTCGCGCGTATGCGGGCGTTGTTCGCGCTGGACGGGAGGTAGACGCCGGTGTCGAGCAGGGCGATCGCGAGGCGCATCGCCTTCAGGCGGCGGTTGTGCGAGACGTACCACTCACGGGGGCGGCCGGCGGGGAGCGGCTTCTTGGTCAGGGGCTGGTGCAGGGGCTTGTCGAGCGGCTTGGTCGTGGCTGCGGCAACGGCCATGGGCTACCTCCTGGCACGGTGGCGGAACTCTTCGGAAACCCTCACGAACTGACTCCCATTCTACCGGTCCGCACTGACAATCGCCCCTGGCCAGAGGGGTTTTCGGCCCCTCCTGCGAGGTCCGTCCCGTACCTTTGGCCCCATGGAGATCTGGATCAATCCCGCGTGTTCCAAGTGCCGCAGCGCGGTGCAGCTGCTCGACGCGGAAGGGGCCGACTACACGGTCCGCCGTTACCTGGAGGACGTGCCGTCGCCGGACGAGATCCGGGCGGTGCTCGACCGGCTCGGACTCGAACCGTGGGACATCACGCGGACCCAGGAGGCGGACGCGAAGGAGCTGGGCCTGAAGGACTGGCCGCGTGAGGCGGGGGCCCGGGAGCGCTGGATCACCGCGCTCGCCGAGCACCCGAAGCTGATCCAGCGGCCGATCATCACGGCGGAGGACGGCACGGCGGTCGTGGGCCGGTCGGACGAGGCGGTGCGGGACGCGCTGGGACGTAAGGGCTAGGCGAGGAACTCGCCCATCCTGCGGTTGAGTTCGGGGGCCGTCGGGGTGTGCAGGGGCAGCGCGTGGTGGGAGACGTCCGGGAGGACGGCCGTCTCCGCCCGCGGCAGCAGCCGGTGCGCGGCGGCGGCCACCTTGCCGGCGTCGTGGGCGCGGCTGTCACCGGCGAGCAGGATCAGCGTCGGTACGGCGAGGGCGCGCAGCGCCTCCGGCCGGGGGCGGGGGCCGGTGACCGGCCGGGCCGCGGGGAAACCGGCCGCCGCCTCCCGCAGCCGCAGCCAGTGCGGTTCGAGCGCGGCGCCGCCGGTCTCCCAGTCCAGGAAGGCGCGGACGCGGGCGGCGTTCGGGCGTAGCAGCATCGGCAGGGCGTGGAGCAGGTAGCCGGGGCGGAATCCGCTGAAGCAGCCGGTGGGGTCGAGAAGGATCAGCTTCCGGAGCCGGTCCGGCGCGTGCAGCGCGTAGTGCAGGGCGATCCAGCCGCCGTACGAGTGGCCGGCGAGGGCGGCCGGTCCGTTGGCGCCGAGGCCGTCGAGCAGGGCGTCGACCCAGTCGCAGAGGTCTTCGACGCTGCGGACGGACCGCTCCCCCGCCGTACTGCGGCCCGGCTCGCCGATCAGGTCGGCGGCGTGGACGCGGTGGGTCCGGCCGAGGGCGGCGGCCTGGGCGTACCAGGCGGTGGAGGTGGCGCCGCCGCCGGGCAGCAGGACCAGGGGCGGCGCGTCCTCGGGGCCGTAGCTGTTGAGGTGGGTGGTGCCGTACGGGGTGGGAACCGTGGTCGGCGTGGTGCCGTGCGGCCAGGTGGCCGCGACGGTCGCGTCGTAGGCGGCGAGGAAGGCCGCGTCGGCGGTCGTCGCGGGCGGGGTGGGTGTCATGGGCGCTCCCTGGACTCCGTACGCCTGGATATTATCTCGCTGAGCGAGACAATAGCGGGAGGTGCCGGAGATGACCGAGCAGGGGCCGGAGTTGGAGATCGTCCATCTGCTGCGGAAGGTGACGTCCGCGTTCGGGCTGCGCCAGGCGGAGTTCGCGGCCCGGCACGGGATGCATCCGACGGATGTGCGCGCCCTGGTGTGCCTGCTCGACGCGGAGCGCGAGGGGTCCGGGGTCACCGCCGGGCGGCTGGGGACGGAGCTGGGACTCAACTCGGCGGGCACCACGTCGCTCATCGACCGGCTGGAACGGCTGGGGCATCTGACGCGGACACGGGACGAGCGGGACCGGCGGCGGGTGCTGCTGCGGGTGACGCCGCGGGCGGTGGAGCTGGGCTGGGCGGCGTTCGGCCCGGCCATCGGAAGCGCGGTGGCGCTGCTGCGGGAGTTCGACGCGGGGGAGGTCGCTGCGGTGCGGCGGTTCCTGGAGGGATTCCTGGCGGCGGTGTCGGAGGAAGGGGGCGGCGGGGCGGGGTCCGGCCGCTGACCCCGCCCCGTCCGGCGGCTACTTCCCGTCCCGGACCTGGGACTCCGCCTCCGCCAGGAGCTCCGTCAGGCGGAGGCCGAAGCGTACGTCGCAGGGGTGGGGTTCGCCGGTGCGTACCGAGGTGATCAGCGCGTCGACCGCCGCCGCGAAGGCGTCCACCGCGCCGTCCCACCTCGGCAGCTCGGCGACGCCGTGACCGCCCCGGAGGACGACCTCCACCCCGGCGGCGGCCACCGGCGCGCCCAGGGCCAGGGTGACCGTGCTGGACGCCCCCGAGGCGTGGCGCAGGACGAGGTGGTGGGCGTCGGCGGGACCCCGGGCCGCGGTCAGCTCGGTGACGTCGCCCAGGACCGGGAGCAGGACCGAGAGGGCGTGCGGGCCGACGTCCCAGAGGCCGCCCCGCTCGCGGCGCCAGGGGGACGCGGCGTACTCGCTGTCCGTGCCGGGGGCCCAGAGCGCGCCGATCCACTCGGCGCGGGCGGTGAACCAGTCGCCCAGCGCGGCCTGTTCGGCGACCCAGGCGGCGGGCCGCGGGGCGAACCTGAGCGTGCAGAACACGACGGAGGCGACCCGGGCCCGCTCGGCGGCCTCGGCGACCTCGCGGGCCCCGGCGACCGTGGTGGCGACCGGCTTGTCCAGGATCAGGTGGCAGCCGGCCGCGGCGGCACGGGCGGCGAGCGGGGCCTGCACGTCGGGCGGCAGCGCGAAGGCGACGGCGTCGCTCGTGGCGAACAGCTCGTCGAGCCCGGCGTCACCGGAGAACGCCGGGGCACCGTGCGCGGCGGCCAGCTCCCCGGCGGCCTCGGCCCGGCGGCCCCACACCCCGCTGAGCACGACGCCGGGGTGTGCGGCGAGGGCGGGGGCCTGGGTGTTGCGGGCCCAGGGTCCGGTGCCGGCGAGGCCGATGCGCAGGGGGGTGTCAGGTGTCGTCATGGGTCCAGTGTGCCGGGTGGTGCCTCGGGGGCCGCCACGCCTGAACAGGCGGTTCCCGGGGAGGGGGCGCTCCGGGTCCGGTGGAGTTCGGCCAGCAGGGCGCCGGTCTCCCGGTCGGCCGGCAGGAATGCCTCCAGGCGCAGTTCCGCGACGGTGACGTCGACGGCGGTGCCGAAGTGGGTGAGCGTGGTGATGAGCGTCAGTTCCCGGTCGTCGGCCGGATCGGGGTGCCTCAGGCGCAGGGGCACGGCGAAGCCGAGGTGGTCCGGGGAGTCGCGCGGGCGGGGCGGGGCGAGTCCGGTGAGCTCGGCTGCCAGGCTCCGGAGCCGGTCGTCCGGGTTGCGCGCGCTCTCGGCGCGGACGCGGTCGATGATGTGCCACGCCCACGTGTCGAGGTTGACGACGCGGGGCGCGAGGCCCTGGGGGTGCAGCAGGACCCGGGGGACGCTGACCGGCGGTTCGAGCAGGTGGGGGGCCACCCCTGCGGTGAGGGTGCGGAAGGCGGCGTTGGCCGAGGCGAGGTCGCCGTGCCGGTCCACGACGACCGCCGGGTAGGGCAGGTGGCCGTCCAGGATGCGTGCGAGGGCGGTGCGGATCGGTTCGAGCCGGGGGTCGTCCAGGCGGGTCCGCGGGTAGACCGGTGCGAATCCGGCCGCGAGGAGCAGGTCGTTGCGCTCCCGGATCGGCACCTCCAGGGATTCGGCGAGCCGGATGATCATCGATCGCCCGGGGGCCGAGCGCCCGCTCTCGATGAAGCTGACGTGCCGCTGCGTGGTTCCGGCGCGCGTGGCCAGTTCCAGCTGGCTGACGCGCCGCCGGGTGCGCCACGCGCGTAACGCCGTCGCGAGACCGCCTCCGGTCGGTTCACTGATCACCCCCCTTGTGTACCGCGATCGTCTGCTGATCCGCGATTCCCCGCGGGGAATCGCCAGGCTTCACCCGGCGCGGGAAGGTCGTTGCCGCACACCGGACCTTCGCACCCAGGGGATCAGCCATGGCCGACATCGACGTCCACGACCTCACCGACCGTTACGTCGCCGTGTGGAACGAGCCGACGCGGAGCGCCGCCGCGCCGCGGTCCGCGCGCTGTGGTCCGCCGACGCGGTCCACGTCCTGCGGCCTCCCCAGGAGATCCGGGAGGCCGCCGAAGGGCTGGGCTTCGACGGCCTCCTGCTGGAGGCGCGCGGGTACGACGCGCTGGACTTCCGGGTGTCGCGCGCCCACGAGGAGTTCGTCGCGCCGGGCACGTTCGTCCTCCGGTCGCGCGGCAACGCCGACCGGCTCCACGACGTCGTCAAGTTCCACTGGGAGATGGCGCCCCGGGACGGGGGCGAGGCAGCCGGTGTCGGGCTGGAGATCCTCGTGCTCGGCGCCGACGGCCGCATCGTCAGCGACTACCAGTTCATCGAAGGATGACCGCGGCGTCCGGCGGGAGCCGGGGGAAACCTCGGTAACACGGGGTTCACACGAGGGCAACGGTCGGGAAATCGCGGCTTGCGAAGCTGCGGCGCATAGACCGCAGCACCCGCAAAGGATGGCTTCCGTGACGTTCAAGGCTGAGTACATCTGGATCGACGGCACCGAGCCGACCGCCAAGCTCCGCTCCAAGACGAAGATCATGTCCGGCAGCCCGTCCTCCGACGTGGCCTCGCTGCCGATCTGGGGCTTCGACGGGTCGAGCACCAACCAGGCCGAGGGCCACGCCTCGGACCGGGTGCTGAAGCCGGTCTTCAGCTGCCCGGACCCGATCCGCGGCGGCGACGACATCCTGGTCCTGTGCGAGGTCTTCGACATCGACATGACCCCGCACGCGTCGAACACGCGGGCGCTGCTGCGCCCGGTCGCCGAGCAGTTCGCCGGGCAGGAGGCGATCTTCGGCATCGAGCAGGAGTACACCTTCTTCGACGGCCACCGGCCGCTCGGCTTCCCCGAGGGCGGCTTCCCGGCCGCGCAGGGCGGCTACTACTGCGGCGTCGGCTCGGACGAGATCTTCGGCCGGGAGATCGTGGAGAAGCACCTCGACAACTGCCTGAAGGCGGGCCTGGGCATCTCCGGCATCAACGCCGAGGTCATGCCGGGCCAGTGGGAGTTCCAGGTGGGCCCGCTGTCCCCGCTGGAGGTCTCCGACCAGCTGTGGATCGCCCGCTGGCTGCTCTACCGCACCGCCGAGGACTTCAACGTGTCCGCGACCCTCGACCCGAAGCCGGTCAAGGGGGACTGGAACGGCGCGGGCGCGCACACCAACTTCTCCACGAAGGCGATGCGCGAGGGCTACGACGCGATCATCACGGCCTGCGAGTCACTGGGCGAGGGTTCGAAGCCGATGGACCACGTCAAGAACTACGGCGCGGGCATCGACGACCGGCTGACCGGTCTGCACGAGACCGCCCCGTGGAACGAGTACAGCTACGGCGTCTCCGACCGCGGTGCCTCGGTGCGCATCCCGTGGCAGGTCGAGCAGGACCGCAAGGGCTACATCGAGGACCGCCGCCCGAACGCCAACGTCGACCCGTACGTCGTCACGCGGCTGATCGTGGACACCTGCTGCACGGCCCTGGAGAAGGCCGGCCAGGTCTGATCCGTTCCGGTCACGGGAAGGGCGCCCACCGCACGTGCGGTGGGCGCCCTTCGCTGTCAGTGCCGTGTGCCAGGCTGCTTCCATGCTCAGCGTCAAGGTCGAGACCGAGAACCAGCAGACCCCCACCCGTGTTTCCGCCCAGGAGCTCGGGGACCTCGTGCACCGCATCGGCGGGCGCGGGGACAACTTCCTGGTGGTCCAGCGGATACCGGACATCCCGGGCACCTTCATCCAGGTGTGGCACGAGACGGGCGGGGACTACGAGTTGGAGCACCGTACGGGCACGGCGACGAGCCATGTCCGCACCGTCATCGGCGACCCCGAGCGGGTCCTCGCGCTGATGACGCGCTGGGCGCGCGAGGAGCCCGGCTGGGACGCGGGCACCGACTGGGAGAGCGCCGGAATCCCGGAGCCGGAGCCCGTGCCGGAGCTCGCCGAGGAGATCCGGGAGCAGCTGGAGCCCCGGGTCCGGGAGCTGCTGCGCGGCGGTTACGAGACCGTGCTGACGCTCACCGAGGCGGCCGAGGACTACCTCGTGAAGGACGGGGTGCGGCCGGTGTCCCGGGACCAGGCGCGGGAGTTGGTGGAGCGGCTCTGGCTGGAGCGGGTCGAGGAGCAGCGGCGCTGGGCGGACGAGGTGACGGACCCGGACCGGCTGGAGCGGGCGTTCGCCCGGCTCGACCGGGGTGGCATCACGGCCCGGGAGAACTTCACCTGCTGCCGCCCCTGCGGCATGAGCGAGATCTGGGCGGCCGGGCGCGAGGACGCCCGGGGCTTCGTCTTCTTCCACGGCCAGGGCACGGAGAGCGCGGCGGCGGGGCACGGCCTCGCGCTGTATTACGGCGGGTTCGACGATTCCCCGGAGACGACCGCCGCGGTGGGCCGCGAGGTGGTGGCCGCGCTGGGCGAGGCCGGGCTGACAGTGGAGTGGGACGGTTCGCCGGGCAAGGCGATCAACGTGACGGGCCTGGACTGGCGCAAGCGACTGGTGGGTTAGAGCTTTTCCCTCTGGATCGGGCCGGAGTGAGGAACGTAACGCAAAGGGCCCGTATCGACGGGTGAGAGAGGTCTGCTCCCGGGCCGTGTTCTCTGCTTCAATGGGGGCATGGCCAGCTTCCCGCACACCTCGACAGGTCGCAGCGACCTCGAGCCGTTCTGGCCCTCCCGTCAGCACCACGACTTCGACCGGGTGTGTTGCCGCGCGCTGACCGCGCCGGCCCAGTAGAGCCCTCACCCGGCCTTCGGTCCGCGCGCACGCAGCAAGTCCGTCCACCGACGACTCCCTCGCGCGAAAGAGCTGACCCCTCATGGCGAACACCCGTACCTTCTCCGCCGCCGCTGCCACCGCGGCTCCGGCGGTGGCCGCTGCGACCGCTCCCGTCCGTCCCCACTCCCCCAACCGGCACCGGCTGCGCGCCGTCGCCCCCGACGAGGTCGTCCAGCAGGCCGACGTCTCGGCGCTCCTGACGCCGGGTGCGACCTGGCTGCCCGCACCCCAGCACACCCTGCCCAGCCTGCCGGGCCGCCCGCCGATGGTCGGCTACCTGGTGCTCGTGCCCGCCGACCAGCAGCCCGTCTTCGACGCCGCCGCGGCGCGGTACGCGGTGCCGGAGCCGGCCCCGGAGACGGCGGCGGGTCCGGTGGCCATCGACTCCGTACAGCGCTCCGCCTCCGTGAACGGGCGGCCGCTGGACCTCACCTACCTGGAGTTCGAGCTCCTGGCCCATCTGGTGGCCCACCCCCACCGCGTCCACACCCGCGACCAGCTGGTGACCACGGTCTGGGGTTACGGGCACGTCGGCGACGGCCGCACCGTCGACGTCCACATCGCCCGGCTGCGCCGCAAGCTGGGCGCCGAGCACCGCCGCTCGATCCAGACCGTGCGCCGGGTGGGGTACAAGTACACGCCCTGACACACGGCGAAAGGGGCGGGCCCCGGTACCGGTGAGTGCTCACCGGTGCCGGGGCCCGCCCTCGTACGCCCGGCTCAGCGCAGTCCCGGCCCGACCGGCGCCGGAGCGGGCTCCGGGTCCAGTGCGGGCTCGCCGCGGTCCAGGCCCGGCAGCCGGCCGAGGCCGCGCGGGGTGCGCCAGTTGCGCTCGCCGAGCAGCGCCATCACGGAGGGCAGCAGCACCATCCGTACGAGCGTGGCGTCCAGCAGGACCGCGACCGCGAGGCCGACGCCCATCTGCTGCATGTCCTGCATGGAGAGGGTCGCGAAGACCGAGAACACGGCCACCATGATCACGGCCGCGCCGGTCACCGCCCCGGCGGTGCGGCGGATGCCTTCGTCGATCGCGGCCCGGTTGCCGATCCCCCGGCCGTGCGCCTCGCGGATCCGGGAGACCACGAAGACGTGGTAGTCCATCGAGAGCCCGAACAGGACGACGAGGACGAACAGCGGCATCCAGGACTCGACGGCGCCGACGCCCTCCGAGCCGATCAGCCCGGCGCCCCAGCCGTGCTGGAAGACCGCGGTCATCACCCCGTAGGCGGCGGCCACGGAGAGCAGGTTGAGGACGATGGACGTCACGGCGATCACGTACGACCGGAAGCAGAACAGCATCAGCAGGAACGTCACGGCGGTGATGAAGAGGAAGACGGGGGCGATCCCGCGCTTCAGCTGGTCGTTGAAGTCGACGGACCCGGCCACCTCGCCGGTGACGTAGGCGCGGGCGCCGGTGGAGTCGAAGGCGGCGGGCAGCCGGTCCTCGCGCAGGGCGGTGAGGTCCTTCTCGCCGCCGGGCAGCGGGATCTCGAACTCGGCGATGTTCTGCGCCCGGTGCACGCTGACGTGGTCGAAGCCGGCGAGGGCCGTGCGGACGGCCGGTGCGGTGATGTCGTCGGCCTCCACGACGACCTGGGCCGGGGCGGGGCCGCCGGGGAAGGTCTCGCTGATGTGGCGGTAGGCGACGGACAGCGTGGAGTCGGAGCCGAACTGCTTCTCCAGGCCCAGGGATTCGGTCTTCATGCCGATCGCGGGCGCGGCGAGCACCAGCAGGACGGCGACGGACGCGGCGGCGAAGAACTTCGGGCGGGCGAGGACGGGGCGCAGCACCCGGCCCGCGATGCGGCCGCTCTGCTTGTCGCCCCGCTTGCCGCGCCGGTTCAGCAGCGGCACCCGGCCGGCCTCGACGCGGTCGCCGAGCCAGGACAGCAGGGCGGGCAGCACGGTGACGGAGCCCAGCACGGCGATGCACACGACGGTGATCGTGGCGAGGGCGAAGCCCTTGAAGAGCATCAGCCCGGACAGGAACATGCCGGCCATGGCGACCATGACGGTGACGCCGGAGACCAGGACGGCCCGGCCACTGGTGGCGGCGGCGATGCGCAGGGCGGTATCGGCGTCGCGTCCGGCGGCCCGCTCGTCGCGTTCGCGGCGCAGGTAGAACAGGCAGTAGTCGACGCCGACGGCGAAGCCCATCAGGAACATCACGGAGTACGTGGTCTGGAACAGGTGGAGCTGGTGGCTGGCGAGCGAGAGCAGGCCGAAGGCGGCCATGCACGCGGTGAGCGCGAGCCCGACGGGCAGCAGGGCGGCGACGACGGCGCCGAAGGCGACCAGCAGGATGCCGAGGGCCAGCGGTACGGCGGTGAACTCGGCCTTCTTGAAGTCGTCCGCGAGCAGGTCGCCGAGCCACTTGCCGGCGCTGGCGTCCCCGAACTGGCTCACGGTGACGTCCGGGTGCCCCTTCTCGACACCGGCGACCGCGTCCAGCACGGGCTGCACCCGGTCGGGGGCGGTGTCCGCGTCGCCCTTCATCTCGAAGGTGATGAGCGCGTCCTTGCGGTCCTCGGAGGCGACCGGGTCCGCGAGACCGGTGACCTCGCCGGTGTCCCGGACGGCGGCGGTCAGCTCGCGGGCGGCAGTGCGCCAGCCGTCGGGCTCGGCGGACGACACCATGACGAGTTCGCCGGCCCGGTGGCCGAGTCCCGCGTCGGAGAGGATCTGCTCGGCGCGGGCCGAGTCCCCCGCACCGTTCTCGGCGTCGGTCATCTCGACCATGCCCGAGGCGCCGCCGATGCCCGCGGCGAGTACGACGAAGAGCAGCCAGCCGAGAACGGCCGTCTTGCGGTGGTGTGCGCTCCACACACCGATACGTGCCGCGAGGTTACGCCTCATGGCGGGTTCGCCCCCTGTTGGTGGAAGTCCGACGATGCCCCTCGAATCTAGGAACGCGAGACCTGGCGCCCCAGCCGGTGAAACCCCCGGTCACGCGGCACGTAGGGCGAGGTGGCGGGGGTGGTGCTGGGTACACCCCCACCGGGTGGGGAACCGGCTGATGTGCGCGGGGCGCGCCGGGTCAGACTGTCTGCGACACGGGGCCGGCAAAGGGCCCGGCGAGGGAACGAGGGACCGGGATGGACGCGATACGGGGACGGATCGGGGCGGCGCTGCTGGCCGGGTGGCGCGGGCTGGTGGTGTCGTTCGCCGCCCTCGCGGGGTCGTGCACGCTGTTCGTACTGGCGCTGGTCTCCATCACCATGATCCCGCTGGGCATCGGCCTGGTGACCACGCCGTACATCCTGGAGGCGGTCCGCAAGCACGCCAACCAGCGGAGGCTGCTCGCGATCACCTGGTCGGACGTGCGCATCCCGGTCCCGTACCGGCCGTTCCCGAAGGATGTGCGGAGCGGGTTCACCGGGCAGGTCGAGCGGACGACGCTGATGCTGAAGGACCCGGCGACCTGGCGGGACATGCGGTGGATGGTGGTCGACATGACGGCCGGCTACACCGTGGCGATCCTGGCGGCGGCGCTGATGGTCTACCCGGTGGAGGGGTTCGTGCTGGCGGCGGGCCTGTGGCGGGTCTTCACGGACGACCGGTACTGGTACGCGTTCGTCCCGGTCGACAGCCAGGCGACGGGGCTGCTGGCCGCGGCGCTCGGTGTGGTGCTGTTCGCCTTCGGGGTGCTGGTGAGCGAGCGGCTGCTGCGGGCCCACTTCGTGCTCGCCCGGTCGGTGCTCGCCCCCACCCAGGAGCAGGAACTCGCGCTGCGCATCGACCGGTTGACCGAGACCCGGCACGAGGCGGTGGACACGGCCGCCTCCGAGCTGCGGCGCATCGAGCGCGATCTGCACGACGGGGCGCAGGCCCGGCTGGTCGCGATGGGGATGAACCTCGGCACCGTCGAGGCGCTGATCGAGAAGGACCCGGCGCAGGCGAAGAAGCTCCTGGCGATGGCCCGGGAGTCCTCGGCCGAGGCGCTGACCGAGCTGCGCGACCTGGTCCGGGGCATCCACCCGCCGGTCCTCGCGGAACGGGGTCTCGGGGACGCCGTGAAGGCGCTGGCGCTGCGGCTGCCGATCCCGTGCGACGTGGACGTGGAGCTGGGTGGCCGGGCGGAGGCGCCGGTCGAGTCGGCGGCGTACTTCGCGATCAGCGAGGCGCTGACGAACGCGGCGAAGCACTCGGGGGCCGGGCGGATCTGGGTGGACCTGCACCACACCGACGGGGCGCTCAGGTTCTCGGTCACGGACGACGGCAGGGGCGGTGCCTCGGTGGGGGCGGGCTCGGGGCTGAGCGGAATCGAACGGCGGCTCGGTACATTCGACGGCATCATGGCCGTCAGCAGCCCCGCGGGCGGTCCCACCATGGTGACCATGGAGATCCCTTGCGAGTTGTCCTAGCCGAAGATCTCTTCCTGCTGCGCGACGGCCTGGTGCGGATGCTGGAGGCGTACGACTTCGAGATCGCGGCCGCTGTCGAGACCGGGCCCGAACTCACCAAGGCTCTCGCCGAGTTGGAGCCGGACGTCGCCGTGGTCGACGTCCGGCTCCCGCCGTCCCACACGGACGAGGGCCTGCAGTGCGCGCTGGCGGCCCGGCGGGCTAGGCCGGGGCTGCCCGTCCTCGTTCTCTCGCAGCACGTCGAGCAGTTGTACGCGCGTGAGCTGCTGGCGGACGGCAACGGCGGGATCGGGTATCTGCTCAAGGACCGGGTCTTCGACGCGGACCAGTTCATCGACGCGGTGCGCCGGGTCGCGGCGGGCGGTACGGCGATGGACCCGCAGGTCATCTCGCAGCTCCTGACGCGGCGTTCGCAGGACAAGCCGATGGGCGGCCTGACGCCGCGCGAGCGGGAGGTCATGGAGCTGATGGCCCAGGGCCGGTCGAACGCGGCGATCGCCTCGCAGATGGTGATCACGGAGCGGGCGGTGGCCAAGCACACCTCGAACATCTTCGGGAAGCTGGGCCTGCCGCCGTCCGACGACGACAACCGCCGCGTTCTGGCCGTGCTGGCGTATCTGGACCGGGGTTAGCCCCTGCCGGTCAGGTGCAGGGTGGTGGCGCCCAGGTGCGGCTTCGCGCGGGATTCCAGCACCCTGACGCGGACCGCCGTGGCGGTGACGGCCTCGGGCAGCGGCAGGATGCGTTCGTGGCCGATGGTGGTGCCCTCGGCGATCCGCTGCCAGGCGCCGTTCACCCGGGCCTCGACGGCGAACCTCTCCACCCGCTGGCCGTGCCGGATGTCCTCGCGGACGGCGACGCGGTCGAAGGTGTACGGGCCCGGGCCGTGCGCCCGTGCGTCGGTGCCGTAGATCCGGCGCACATCGGCGCCGAAGGCGGTCAGCTGTGTGACGTCCTCGGCGGCGATACGGCCGTCGGGGGCGGGCGGGACGTTGAGCAGGAGCGAGGCGTTGCGGCCGACGCTCTTCTCGTAGAGGTTCATCAACTGGGCTGCGGTCTTGGGCTGTTCGTTCTCGTGGTAGAACCAGCCGGGCCGGTTGGAGACGTCCGCCTCGGCCGGGTACCACTGGAGGTGGTTCACCGCCGGGTCGAGGAGCCTGGCGCGGGAGCCGATGTCGGGGTCGGTCGAGTCGTTGGGCAGCGAGCCGAGCCCGGTCCAGGGGTCGGTGGTGTGCGGGGTGACGCTCCACTCGGTCTCACGGGCGGTGCCGTTCTCGTTGCCGACCCAGCGCACGCCCTGGGGGCCCTGGAAGACGACGGTGTCCGGCGAGAGCGCCTTGACCATGTCGAACCACTGCTTGACGTCGTACTTCTGCGTGACGCCGGAGCCGGACCAGGGGTTGGCTCCGTCGAGCCACAGCTCCTCGACGGGGCCGTACTGAGTGAAGATCTCGTAGAGCTGGTTGAGGTAGTACGCGTCGTAGTCGTCGGCCCGGACCTGGAAACTGGGCAGCCTGCCGCTCTTCACCCGGGCGGCGCGGTCGTCGCCGGGGACGAGGGTGGGGATGGTGCGCGGGGTGACGGGGCTTCCGTTGCCGAAGCGGCCCCGGCCGGCCGGGGCGCGGTCGCCGTCCTCCAGGGCCATCCGCTCGGGCAGGGAGAGCGACTGGCCGGCGGCCTCCTTGGCGCGGATCTTCTCGACCCACTCGGCGTGCCAGGCGTGCGGGAGTTCGGCGCCGTCGGAGGGCGAGAGGTAGAAGCCGACCCTCAGCCCGGCCTTGCGGGCGGCCTTCACGTAGGCGGCGACGACATCGGGGCTGCCGGGGCTGAGGGCCACCGAGTGGTCGGTGTAGCGGCTCGGGTAGAGGACGAAGCCGTCGTGGTGCTTGACGGTGAGCATGACCTGTTCGGCACCGGCGGCCTTGTAGGCGCGCATCCACTGGTCGGCGTCGATGGCGGCGGGCGCGAAGAGCTTCTCGTCCTCGGTGCCGGAGCCCCACTCGCGGCCGGTGAAGGTGTTCATGCCGAAGTGCGTGAAGGCGGTGACCTCCCGCTGCTGCCAAGCGAGTTGCCCGGCGGTGGGAACGATGTTCGCGGCCTTCTCGATGATCCGCTCAGGGCTGTCGCAGTCCTCCACCGTCATCTGCGAGGCGGGTTTCACGGGCTCCCGGCACGCCTGCCCGGCTGCGGACGGCCCGGGCGCGGCCTGCTGCGCGGCGGCGGTCACGGGGATGAGCGCGGCGGCGGCCGCCAGCGCGAGCGCGCTGAGCACATGGGTGCGTCGTGCCATGGTTCCCTCTCCTTCACGACCAGCGAGTGGTCGGATCTCTCGGGTGCCGACGCGTGCATGCTGCCGCAGAGAGGGGCGCGCGGAAAGGGCACGGACTCCATACGTCCTATGTCTGGTGACGGAAGTCCAAGTCGCCGGGACGCGCTCAGCCGTTGAACCAGGCCGCCACGTCGAGCCGGAAAGCGCCGTCCGGGGCCATCGTGCGCAGGTCGTCCTCCAGGGCGCGGACCCGTTCGGCACCGAGGGCCCGGACCCACTCGGCGCGCAGCCGGTCGAAGCCCTCGGCGGACCGCCGGAGCACGTCGACGCCCCGCGCGGTCAGCAGGACCAGCTTGCGGCGCCCGTCGGCCGGATCGTCTGCGCGCTCCACGTAGCCGAGGCTTTCGAGCCTGTCGACGGTCTTGCCCGCGGCCTGCTTGGAGACGCCGAGGCGGCGGCCGATCTCGCTGGCGGTCGCCCCCTCGACCCCGACGGCTTGGAGGGCGTAGCCGTACGCGGGCCGCATATCGGGGTGGCCCCGCTCGGCCAGTTCGCGGTGGAGCGCGTCGATGACCGTACGGAAGCCGGCGAACAGCAGCAGGGGCAGCTCGAATCCCCTGCCGGCCTCCTCGGGGCGCACTTCTCCACGTCCGCCCGGATGCCCGGCATTGCCAAACTCGACAACCTGGTTTACGTTTTTATCGTCAATCACGTTGTCGAGTTTACCCGAGAGGTCCCACCATGCCCGCGACCGCCTTCCCCGACCACACCCTGGAATCCGCCCCCGCCGCCGCCCGCCCCGGGCTGTCGGCCATCGCGCGGAAGCAGGGCTTCCTGCCGGCCGCCGCCGGACGGATGGCCGCCTCGCCCGAGGTGCTGAGCGGCTTCCTGAAGATGAACGCCCTCTTCGAGTCCACCACCCTGGACAAGCTCTCGCGCGAGGTCCTGAGCATGGCCATGGCCACCCGGAACGGCTGCCACGTCTGCGTGGCGATGCACACCGGCATACTCACCGCCCTGGACGCCGAGCCCGCCCTCGTCGCCGCCCTGCGCGAGGGCACCCCGCTCCCGGACGAACGGCTCGAAGCCATGCGGCGGTTCACCCTGGCCGTCCTCGCCGCGAACGGAGCCGTGGACGAGGCGGCGATCGAGGCGTTCACCGCCCACGGCTACACCGCGCGCAACGCCCTGGAGGTGACCCTCGGCATCGCCACCTACACCCTGTCGACCTTCGCCAACCGGATGACGGGCGCGCCGGTCGACGGCCCGCTGGCCCGGTTCGCCTGACGGCCGCGGGGCCCCGGCGGAGGGTCCCGGAGTGACCATCGCACCATTCGCTCGTTCAGCTGAATGTGCGCCCACCGTCAGAGCTACCGCAGGCCGTCGCCCCGGTCGACGCGGAACAGGCCGAGGCCGCGCTGGTCGAGCACTACCCGCGGCTGGTGCGGATCGGCTATCTCCTGCTGCCGCCCCAGCGGAGCCGCGCCCGGCGGGTGTTCGCCGCCCACGCCCTCGCCCAGCGCTCCCTCCAGGCCGCCCACCGCGCCGGTGCGGCGAGCGTCCCCCTCCCCCGCCGCCCCGGCCGCGACGGATCCGCCGACCCCGCGTACACCTACGTGCGGCGCCAGGTGCTGCGCCGGGCACTGGCGGCGGGGCGTGCCCGGCGCCTCCGGTACTGGCCGCACCGCGCCACCCTGCCGCCCGTCCTGCCGTCGGCGTGGGGGCTGCGCCTGCTCCCGCACCCGGGCGGCGCCGGTGAACTCGCCCTGGAGCGGGAGCTGGCGGCCCTCACCGCCCCCGCCCGGGCCGCGTTCGTCCTGCGCGGCCTGGAGGGGCTCGCGGACGGGGAGGTCCGGCGGGAGCTGGCCGCCGCCGGGGTCGCCGATCCGCACGCGGCCCTGACCGAGGCGGACGGGGTGCGGGCCGGGCACGGACTGCTGGGCTCCCCGGAGTTCGACCCCTGCTCGCTCCAGGCCCGGCCGCCCGATCTGCCGGGCCGCCGCAGACGCGCCCGCACCGCGCTCGCGGCCGGTGCCGCGCTCCTGGTGTGCGGGGCGCTGCTCGGGCTGCCCGGCGGGGGCTGGGGGCAGGTCGGGCTGACCGCCCCGGTGTACGCGCGCAATCCCGCGTCCGAAGCGGCCCTGGAACCGGGGGCGTTGCGCCGGGTGCCCGCGACGTACTGGCGCCACTCCGCGCGTACGGACTTCACCTCCTGGCCCACGCGCGGCGACCGCACCCAGGACACCCGGCTGCTGCGGCGCGCCCTCGCGGTGTGGGCCCGGCCGGGCGCCGGGGTCCGGACGTCGGCGACGCCGGACACGCCCACGGGCCCGCCGATGGGCGCTCCGCAGCTGCTGTTCGCGGGTGAGGTGGGGGATTCCGCGGTGGTGCTGTTCCACGACGGGCTGCGCGTCGTGCGGTACGCCGAGCCGCGCAACGCCGACCCCGCGCTGGGCGCCGCCCTCGACTTCGCGCGGGTGGACGGGGCGGACGAGGCGTCGTCGGGCGCGCTGGTGGTGGCCAGGAACGGGGACGGGGTGCGGTATCTGACGGCCCCCTGGGTGCGGGGGGCCCGAGTGCGGGACCTGCTCGCGCCGGACCGGGCGGCCCGGCCGCTGGACCGCTCCCCGGACGGGGTGACCGGCCCGCTGGCCGACCCGGCGGCGGGCTCCGGCTGCCGGTCCTGGGAGGCCGTCGAGCTGACCGGGGGCTCATCGGTGCGGCTGGTCACGGACCTGGGCGAGCTCGCCCCGGCCCGGCTCACCTCGGGCGCCCCGGGCAGCCCGCACGACGTCACGGGGCGGGCCGGGCGGGAGGGCTGGGCGCGCACCGCGTGTCTGCTGCGGACGGTCCGGTCGCACGGGGTGCGGTCGGTCAACTCCTGGGCGTACGCCCGGCAGCCGCTGCCCGAGGGCGGGGGCACGGCGCGCTGGCTGTGCACCCGGGCGGAGACCTGGCGCGGGGCCGGGAGCAGGGTCATCGCGCAGTTCCAGGCCCCGTCGGCCCGCCCGGAGGCGCCGGGCGCGGTCGCGGCGCGGGGTGAGGACGCGCCGGAGTGCGGGGCGCGGACGCCCAGGGTGCTGGCGGGCGTGCTCTGGCAGTCGCCGGGCGGGCGGTGGTACGTCCTGGCGGCGGGCAGCGAGCAGTTCGCGTCGCTGTCCACGTCGGGCGGGGTGACGGGCGCCGCCCGGGGGCGGCTGCTCGCGGTCCCCGCGGCCGAGGGCAGCCGGCCGCGGCTCCACGGACGGCTGAAGGACGGCAGCCGGGTCGACGCGCTGCACTGAGCGGCCGGTCCGGCGCGGACGGGCCCGGGAATCCGGTGCACACCCCTGTTCCCCGGGCCTACCGCTCAGTATTTTGACAACATGTCTAACACGCAGCAGCCTGCGGCGGTCGCGTCGGAGCGGACCTCCCTCAAGGCCCGCCGGGTCAGTTTCGCCTGGGACCGGACGCCCTTGCACTGGGTGCCGGGCGATCCGTTCACCACGCACACCATCAATGTGCTCCACCTCCTGCTGCCCGCCGGGGAGCGCTGGTTCATCCACGTCTACCGCCAGGTGCTCCCGTACATCCACGACGAGGAGCTGCGCCAGGACGTCATCGGCTTCATCGGCCAGGAGGCGATGCATTCCCAGGCCCATGACGACGTGCTGCCGCACCTCAAGGAGCTGGGGCTCGACCCGACGCCGTACACCGCGCAGGTCGACTGGCTCTTCGAGAAGCTGCTCGGCGACCGGACGCTGCCGCCGGGCCGGGCGCGCACCTGGTGGCTGAAGGAGCGGGTGGCGACGATCGCGGCGATCGAGCACTACACGGCGTTCCTGGGCGACTGGATACTCAACGCCGAGGAGCTGGACCGGCGCGGGGCCGACCCGACCATGCTGGACCTGCTGCGCTGGCACGGCGCCGAGGAGGTCGAGCACCGCTCGGTCGCCTTCGACGTGTTCATGCACGTCGACGGCGGCTACCGGCGGCGGGTGCGGACCTGGGCGACGGCGTTCTCCGCGCTGCTCTTCCTCTGGCAGCGCGGCACCCGGTTCTTCATGGAGAACGACCCGAGCCTGCTGGACGGCAAGGCGTCCTTCGGGCAGTTCTACCGCAGCGGCCGGCACGGCACCCTGCCCAGCACCCCGGCGATCCTGCGCTCCGTCCCGCGCTATCTGAGCCGTACGTACCACCCCTCGCAGGAGGGCAGCACGGCCCAGGCCGTCGACTACCTCACCCGCTCGCCCGCCGCAGTCGCGGCCGAGGCCCGTACGACGGAAGCCCGTTGACCATGCCGCGTTCCCTGCCCCTCCCCCGCCTGCGTACGGTCGCCGTGGCGGCCGGAGCCGTGCTGCTCGCCCGGCGGGCGATGCGCCGGCGCATCGCCACGTCCCCGCTGTGGCCGATGCCCGCGCTGGAGCAGCCCGTGTCCGGCCGGAACACGCGCCGTTCGACCACCGGGCGGCGGCTGCTGGTCACCGAGCGGACCAGCCCCGCCGAGGGCGTCGTCCAACTCCGCCTGGAGGGGCCGGAGCTGCCCGCCTGGGAGCCCGGCGCCCATCTGGACCTGGTGCTGCCCTCCGGCCTGATCCGGCAGTACTCGCTGTGCGGGGACCCCGCCGACACCGGCTCGTACACCGTGGCCGCCCGGCTCGTGGCGGACGGGCGCGGCGGCTCCCGCGAGGTGCACACGGCGCTCCACGAGGGCGCCGAGATCGAGGTGCGCGGCCCGCGCAACCGCTTCCCGCTCGCCGCCGCCCCCGCCCATCTCCTGATCGCCGGTGGCATCGGCATCACCCCGGTCCTGCCGATGGTCCGCCGGCTGGCCGCCGAGGGCGCCGACTGGCGGCTGGTGTACGGGGGCCGGAGCCGGGACACGATGCCGTTCCTGGAGGAGGTCGAGAAGCTGGGCGCGGGCGGCGGCCGGGTCACGGTCGTCCCGCAGGACGAGGCGGGGCACCCGGATCTCGCCGCTGCCCTCGCGGACGCGGCCGACGGCACGGCGGTCCACTGCTGCGGCCCGCAGCCCCTGATGGACGCGGTCGCCGCCGCCCTGCCACCCGGCTGCACCCTGCACCTGGAACGCTTCACGGCGGCCCCCAGCCCGGGCGGTGCGGCCCCGTTCGAGGTGGAGCTGCGCCGCTCGGGGCTCACGGTGCCGGTCGCGGCGGACCAGTCGGTGCTGGCCGCCGTGCGGGCCGCACTGCCGCATGTCACGTACTCCTGCGAGCAGGGCTTCTGCGGTACGTGCCAACAGCGCGTCCTGGCGGGCGAGGTGGAGCACCGCGACGAGCTGCTGACGGACGCGGAGCGCGCGGACTCCATGCTGATCTGCGTCTCCCGGTGCCGGGGCGGCGGCCGGCTGGTGCTGGACCTCTGATCCGGCCCGGACCCACCGGTCGGTACGCTGGAGGGCATGACGACCGGGGTGCGGCGCAGGATGGGCGTCGAGGAGCGCAGGCAGCAGCTGATCGGCGTCGCGCTGGAGTTGTTCAGCCACCGGGCGCCGGACGAGGTGTCGATCGACGAGATCGCGGCGGCGGCCGGGATCTCGCGGCCCCTGGTCTACCACTACTTCCCGGGCAAACAGAGCCTGTACGAGGCGGCGCTGAGCCTGGCAGCCGACGAGCTGGCGGCGAGGTTCCTGGAGCCGCGCGAAGGGCCGCTCGGCGCACGGCTGCTGCGGGTGATGGGCCGGTTCTTCGACTTCGTGGAGGAGCACGGGCCCGGGTTCGCCGCGCTGATGCGGGGCGGTCCGGCGGTGGGCTCGTCCACGGCGAACGCCATGATCGACGGGGTGCGCCAGGCCGCCTGCGAACAGATCCTGGCCCATCTGGACGTCGGGGAGCCCCCGGCCCGACTGGAGTTGGTCGTACGGTCCTGGGTGTCGCTCGCCGAGTCGACGGCGCTCCTCTGGCTGGACGGGCGGCGGGTGCCCCGGGCCGAGCTGGAGCTGCAGCTCGTCCACGACTTCGCCGCGCTGGCCGCTGTGAGCGCGGCGTACGACGAGGAGATGGCGGGGATCGTGCTGCGGGTGCTGGCGCAGGAGCCGGCCGACGGGCCGTTCGGTGACCTGCTGACCCGGCTCTCCGCGCTGGCGCCGGCCGTTCCGGCGGTGCCGGCGCAGCGGCTGCCGTAGGGGGCGGCGCGGGCGCCGCCCCCGGGGCCTTCAGCGTCGTACGGACACGAAGGGCTGGGGTTCCGCGCCCGCGGTGGTCGAGGTGCCGACCACCGTGAGCCCCGCCCGGCCGCCGGTCACCGCGCTCGCCACGTTCTCGGCCGGGTCCGTCGCCGCGGGCTGCGGGAGCGCGAGGTCCTTCCAGCGGTCCCGGCCCGTGGGCTGCCACGCCCACGCCAGTGCGTCCCTCCGCTCACCGAGGGTCTGGCCGACGACGGCGATCCCGCCCCCGGAGCGTGCGGTGACGCCGAAGAGCCGTGCGGGCACGTCCGGCACGGCGAGCTTGTGCCAGCCGGTGGCGTCGTGGCGGGCGACCAGGGCGCGCGTCGTCCCGTCCTCGGGCGACCAGTCCTCGCCCACCAGCCACAACGCGCCGTCCCCGGTCACCGCGAACTTCTGGGCCTGCCCGGGGATGTCCGTGACGCCGGGGGCGTCCGCCCGCTGCCAGGAGGCGCCGTCGTAGTGCAGCAGCAGCGGACGGCCGCTGTCACCGTCGTAACCGGCCGCCCAGATGTCGTCGTCTGCCACCGCCTGTATGCCGTTCAGGTACCAGTACTCGCTGGGCAGTTCGGGAAGCGGTACGTCACGCCAGGCCGTTCCGTCGAAGTGGCGGACGATTCCGGCGGTCCGGTACTGGATGTTCCAGGTCCCCTTCGCCTCGTTCCAGGTGCGGGAGACCTCGATCTGCGCGTTCCCGGCGGCCCAGGCGCCGCCCGCACAGGCGTCCACGTCCAGCAGCGAACCGGCGTCCGACTTCTCCGGCAGCTCCGCCGCCACGACCTGCCAGCGCTTGCCGTCGAAGTGCTGGGTGTACACCTTTCCGTCCAGGGCGGCGGAGTCGTCGCCGACGAGCCACACGTCACGGCCGCCGTTCGCGTCCATGGCGTTGATCCGGCTGCTGACCTCACCGGCGGCCGCGGTCGCCGCGGGCACGGGCGTCCACGCCGCGCCGGGCTCGGCACGTTCTGCCACGACGGGCCGGAAGCGCGTCACCTGGCCCTCGTTGTGGATGGTGAACCCGGCCGCCCAGGTCCTCCCCAGCCCCACGTTCGCGACGTCGAGGAGTGTGGCGTCGGTGTACGGGGTCGCCTCGTCCGACCAGGTGCGCCCGGCCCCGTCCAGCGCGGAGGCGGGCACGGGCGCGGACAGGGCGACGGTCAGGGCGGCCGTGGCCACGGCGACGTGGAGCAGTGAGCGGCGGCTGTACTTCAGCACAGGGTGGTTCCTTCCGGAGACGGTCTCACCCGGTAAGTGCCGCGGACCGCCCGCCGGGTTGCACCCCGGGCCGGATCAGACCTTGCGGTAGGAGGGGTCGAGGTCCCGGGCCTCCGCCGAGAGGTGCAGCGTCGGACCTGTGACCGCGCCGAGGTGGGCGCGCAGGAGCTCCAGGACGGCCTCGGTGAGCCGGGCCTTGGTCTCGGGGGTGCGGCCGGGCAGCAGCGAGATGTCCACGTGCACGAGCGCGTCGCCGCCTGGCGCGTCCGCGACCACGGTCTCCTCGGCCCGCCGGAAGCGGGTCTTGCAGGCGGCGATCCTGGTGTCGACGGTCTCGGCGACGACCGGGTGCAACGCGAGGGCGAACGCGGGGCGGTCGAAGGCGTCGCCGAGCTCGGCGGAGTAGTCGACGGTGATCTGCGGCATGGCGGTCTCCGGGGCGGTCGGGGCGTGGACGGACGCCGCCCAGCCTTCCCGTACCGGGGAAGGCGCACAACAAGGATTCACTATGTGAGCAGTTCGCCGTGGAGTGCCAGGGCGAGACCCGCCTCCGCGCTGTCCGCCCTGCCCTGCTCGAAGGCGCGCCGGTAGGCCGCGTCGCCGACCGCCTCCCGGGCGCGCCGTTCGCACGTCTCGCGGACCGGGCCCAGCTCGGGGGTGCCGCGCTGGGGGTGGCCGACCATGCGCCAGTAGACCTGTCCGGTGCCGTAGACGCGGGCGGCCCTGGCCCCCTCGCCCTGGGCGGCGATGGCGGCGGCCAGGATGTCCAGGCCGAGCGCGATGCCGAAGCGGTCGCGGAGCCGGTGCTTGCCGGCGAGCATGGCCCGGGCGTGCGCGGCGGAGGGTTCGGCGCGGCCCTGGAGCAGGGCGATCAGCGCGAGTTGGTAGTCCACGTAGGACCGGGTCCAGCACTCGTCCTGGGCGTCGCAGGCCGCCCGCAGCACGACGGCGGCCGACGCGGCCTCCTCCAGGCGGCCGAGCCCGGTGAGGGCGAAGACGGTGATGAGGTGGCAGCGCAGCCGGTAGGCCGCTTCGAGCCTGGTCCCGGACGCGGTGCTCCGCAGCACCCGTCGCGCCTCGCGGAGGCCCTTCTCGGGTTCGCCGGTCATCAGGTGGGTGAGTCCGCGCAGATAGGCGGCGGCGAGGATGCCCTCGTCGGTGCCGTCGGCGGCGGCCTCGCGGACGCACTCGCGGCCGATGCGTTCGGCGGCCGGGTAGTCGCCCTGGAGCAGCACGCAGATCCCGAGCACCCACAGCACCCGGGTGCGGTGGGGGCCTTCGGCCGGTCCGGTGTCCAGGGCGCGCTGGGCGTAGCCCCGGGTCTGCGGGAGGTGGCCGCAGCAGCACCAGAAGAAGCCGATCCGGCCGGCCATCTCCTGGGCGGCGGCGGGGTCGTGGGCGAGGAGGTGGTCCAGCGCGGCGCACAGGTCGGCGTGCGCGTCGGCGATGCGGTGGTACCAGAGGATCTGGTCGTCGCCGGTCCACCCGGCGTGGGCGTTGCGGGCCAGGCTCAGGAAGCAGGCGGCGTGCCGGTCGGCGGCCTCCCGTTCCTCGCCGAGCTCCGCGAGCCACATCCGGCCGTACTCGCGCAGGGTGTCGAGCATGCGGTGGCGGGTGCCCTCGCGGGTGACGACGGATTTGGCGGCCAGGCCGCGCAGGGCGGCGCGGACGCCGTCCTCGGTGAGGGGGCCGCCGGCGCAGACGGTGACGGCGGTGTCCTCCTCGAAGTCGCCACGCAGCACGGTGAGCCGGGCCCAGAGGAGCCGTTCGAGCGGGGTGCACAGCTCGTGGGACCAGCCGATGGCGGTGCGCAGGGTGCGGTGGCGGACCGGGCGGAGCGTGGCGTCGGCGAAGACGTCGAGCCGGGAGCCGAGGCGCTGGGCGATCTCCTGGACGCTCTGCCGCCCGACCGCCGCCGCGGCGAGCTCGATGGCGAGCGGGATGCCGTCGAGGCGGCGGCAGATGTCGGCGGCGGCCTCGGCGGTGCCCGGTTCCCGGAAGGGGGTGGCGGGGGCGGCGGCCGTGGCGCGTTCCCGGAAGAGCGTGAGCGCGTCGGCGGACCCGTCGACGGGCAGCGGGTCGACCTCCACGAGCTGTTCGCCCCGCAGGTCCAGGGGCTGGCGGCTGGTGGCGAGGACGGTGAGCCCGGGCGAGGTGGTGAGGATCTCGCCGAGGAGGTGGGCGCAGGCGGGGAGCAGGTGCTCGCAGGAGTCCAGGACGAGCAGGAGCTGCTTGTCGGCGAGCCATTCGCACAGCACGTCGATGGGCGGGCGCAGGGTGTGGTCGCTGAGGCCGACCGCGTCGGAGACGGTGGCGAGGAGGAGTTCGTCGTCGTGCAGGGGGGCGAGGTCGGCCCACCGGACGCCGTCGCGGTAGCCGGGGGCGGCACGACGGGCGGCGCGGAGGGCGAGCCGGGTCTTGCCGACGCCTCCGGTGCCGGTGAGGGTGGTCAGCCGGCCGGTGGCGAGGGCGTGTTCGAGCCCGGTGAGCTCGGCCGTCCGTCCGACAAAGCTGGTGGTCTCCTCGGGGAGGTTGCTGGCCATCGTCACCGTCGCTGCACAGGTGGAGTGAAAGGCATGCCCGGAGGTAGGGCGTGCTCCGAAAGTCCCGCCTGCCGGGCGGGCGGACGGCGTTACTTTCGGAGCACGCCCTGCGACACCCCCGGGCGGCTGCCCACACGGTAGTCCCGTAACGGTCAGCGCAGGGTGAACACCGCCACCGTGCGTCCCGGAACGGTGAAGCTGCCCGAACTCCGCTCGTACGAGGACTTCTTGACGGTAGAATCCGCGCCCTTCGCCTGAACGGGGTGCAGGGCGTAGTCCTCACCGGCCAGCGCGGCGACCTTCTGGGTGGTGGTGCCGGGGGCCGCGTTGAAGACGACGACGAGCTTGCCGAGGCGCATCGTGATCACGCCGGGGGTCTCGTCCTTGCCGGACAGCGGGAAGGTGAGCCGGGACCGCACCTGCGCGGCGCTCGCCAGGTCGAAGTCCTCCTCCGTGGTGCGGATGGTGAGCAGGTCCTGGTACGCGGCCGAGGCGCCGTTGATCTGTGCGCAGCCCGGGGTGACCGTGGCGTTGGTCAGCAGGGGCTTCGCGTAGGGCCACTTGGCCTCGTTGTCGGCGGCCGGCGGCAGTCCGCGCCCGAAGCCGTTGCCGGCCCGGCAGTCCCAGTGCAGGGCGTTGAACCAGTCGCCGCTGTCGAAGGAGTTGCGGTCCAGCGACTTGGAGCGCAGCAGGTCCGTGCCGGCCTGGGAGAGCGCCGGGCCCTGGGAGAGGGTCGCCGTCGCCATGGCCAGGACCTGCATCCGGGCCCGGTCCGCGGCCGGGGTGCCGGCCGGGAGCTTGAACGCGAGCGCGTCGTACAGGGACTCGTTGTCGTGGGCGTCGGCGTAGGCGAGGGCGTCACCGGGTTCGGCGGCGTATCCGGCCGGGGCGCCGTTGTAGTCGACGCCGGAGCCCTTGACCGTGTTCCCGGAGGTGTCGGTGAAGGTGTAGTCGGCGAGGTTGCCGGTGAGGCCGACCTTGATCAGGTCCTGGTAGTGCAGCAGGCGGGCCTTCTGCTCGGCCCGCGTGCCGTTGGCGGCGGAGGTGTTGGGGTCGGTGTAGAGGCCGGTGGCGAAGCCCTGCACGCCGGGGTCCTCGTCGAACGGGGAGCCGCCGCGTACGGCGTCCCGGGCCCGGTCGGAGAAGGTGGCGATGCCGGTGCCGGCCATGTTCTTCTGGGTGGCCTGGACGAAGCGGGCGTCGTCGGCGATCTCACCGAAGTTCCAGCCCTCCCCGTACAGGATGATCTTCTTGCCGTCCACGCCGTCCTTGGCGACGGTCAGCGCGTCGAGGGCCTTGCGGACGGCCAGGATGTTGGCCTTGGGGTGGTGGCCCATCAGGTCGAAGCGGAAGCCGTCGACCTTGTACTCCTTGGCCCAGGTGACCACCGAGTCCACGACGAGCTTGCCCATCATGGTGTTCTCGGGGGCGGTGTTGGCGCAGCAGGTGGAGGTGGCGACGGTGCCGTCCTCCAGGAGCCGCTGGTAGTAGCCGGGCACGATCCGGTCGAGGACGGACTTGTCGTCCTGGCCGGAGGCGACGGTGTGGTTGTAGACGACGTCCATGACGGTCCGCAGCCCGGCGCCGTTGAGGCCCTGGACCATCTGCCGGAATTCGACGGTGCGCTTCGTGCCGTCCGGGTCGGAGGCGTAGCTGCCCTCGGGGACGGTGTAGTGCAGCGGGTCGTAGCCCCAGTTGAAGCCGTCCTTCGCGGCGGCCTTCGCCACGCACGCCTGCTGTTCGGCGGAGTCGGGGGCGTAGACGGACAGGTCGCAGGCGGGCTTCTGCTGGTCCTTCTTCCTCTCGGGAACGGTCCCGATGTCGAAGGCGGGCAGCAGATGGACGTAGCTGGTGCCGGAGTCCGCGAGCCGCTTGAGGTGCTTCATCCCGTCGGAGCGGGTGTCGGTGAAGGCCAGGTACTCGCCGGGGTGCTTCGAGGTGGGGTCCGCGATGGAGAAGTCGCGGATCTGGATCTCCTGGATCTGCGCGTCGCGCAGCGGCACGGCGGCGGGCTTGCGGAGCGTGTCCCAGCCCTTGGGGGCGAGCTCGCGGTCCTCCAGGTCGACGACGAGGCTGCGGGCGGAGTCGGTGGTCAGGGCGGTGGAGTAGGGGTCGGTGACCTTGTTGGTGACGAGCTTCTGGACGGTGGGCGCCCAGACGTTCACGACGTACCGGTAGGGCTTGCCGGTCCAGTTCTTCTTCCCGGTGACGGACCAGACGCCGGTGCGGTCGTCGCGCCGCATGGGGACGGTCTTCCCGTCGAGTTCGAGGGCGACGGTACGGGCGGTGGGCGCCCACACCGAGAGGGTGGGGGTGCCGTGGCGGAAGACCGGGCCGAGCGCGGCTCCGCTCGCCTTCGCGCCGTAGAGGTCGTCCAGGACTCCGGCGCTCTGCACCCCGGTGGCGGCGAGCAGGGCCCCGTTGGCGGCGCGCTGGGTGGCGATGAGCTGGCCGCGCAGGGCGTCGCGGACGCGGTCGCGGTCCCGGGCGTCGACGGTGAAGGCGGGGTAGTCCTTGAGGTGCGGGTACTTCGCCTTCTGGGCGTCGGTCAGCGCGGAGGGGGTGAGGCGGAGCCACTGGCCCTCGTCGCTGAGGGCGCCGTCCTCGACGGTGATGCCGCCCTTCTGCGCGTACACGAGCTGCTGGCTGGTGGCCTCGGTGGCCTTCACCTTCCAGACGACCGTGCCGGCGTCGATCCACTGCGCCTCGGCCTTGGTCAGGTCGGGCGTCGGCACGCCTCCGGCCTGCGGGAGCAGGTAGCCGCCCCGGCCGCCGAGCATCCACACTTCGTGGCCGTACGTGGCGAGGTCGAGGGACTGGTCGCTGGGGAGGTCCTTCTCGTCGCCCCGGTGCAGGATGTAGCTGAGCGAGGTGGCCCCGTCGGTGAGCGGGACCTCGAAGGTGAGCCCGGAGGCGTCCTTCTTCACGGGCTGGAGCGGCTTGGCCCAGTCCGTGGGCTCCTTGGCGCCGGTCCAGGTGTGCAGACCCCAGCCGTCGTAGTCGCCGTCGGCCCGGTAGTAGTGCAGGACGGCCTTGGTGGTGTCCTGCTCCGGGTAGGCCCCGTCCGGCGCGGTGTCGGCCTGGCCGTCCTCGCCCTGCGCGATCCACACCTCACCGGTCTTCGCGAGGTCCACGGTGCGCTCGGGTCCGTCGGCGGTCCCGGACTTCCCTACGGTGTACGGGACGGTGGCGGCGCCCTCGGGCACCTCGATCCAGGCGAACGCGCCGTACGCGTCGCGCCCTGCGAACGCGGCGGTGGCCCCGCCGGACTCGGCCTCCCAGCCGTCGTAGTCGCCGTCGGCGCGCTTGTAGTGGACGACCGCGTAGTCCCGCTCGACGGCGACGGGCTTGGCGGGGGCGGGCGCCTGTCCGGCGGTGGAGGAGGCGGTGGCGCTCGCGGTGCGGCCGGCGCGGTCCACCACGACGGCCTTGTAGCGCAGCGGTGTTCCGGCGGCGGTCCGGTCGCTCAGCGTCTGGGTGACCTTGTACGGGGCGTGGTCGGCGGTGCCGAGGGTGGTCCACCTGCCGTTGCCGGTCTGGGCGGCGAAGACGACTCGGTTGAGCGAGCCGCCGTCCACGTCGGCGGTGAGCTCGACGGTGCCGGTGGCGCCCGCGGCGGGGGCCTTCAGGGTGACGGAGGGCCTGGTCGCCGGGGCGGCGAGGGGCTCGGCCGCGCGGAGCACGATGCTCGACAGGGCCGGGACGGTGACCTTCACGGTCTTGTCGGCGCCGCTGCGGACCGTACCGGTACCGCCGTACAGCGTGCGGAAGTCCATGCGGGCGGACCCGGTGGGCAGCTCGACCGTCTTCGCGGAGGTGCCGTTGTTGGTGGCGACGACGTACTCGGTGCCGCGCTTCGCGTCCGTGCGCGAGAAGGCGTACACCGGGCCCTCGGCGTACCGCTCGGTCTGGACGCCGTCGCGGAGCGCCGGGTTGTCCCGGGTCAGCTTCGAGAGGGCGGCGATGGTGCGGTAGAGCGGGTGGTTCTCGTCGTACGCGTCGGAGGCGTGCGTGCGGTCGGTGCCCAGCTCGTCGTCGTCCAGGTAGTCGGCGGTCTTCGAGGCGAACATCGTCTGGCGGGCGTCCTTGTCGCCGCCCGCGCCGGTGAAGCCCTGCTCGTCGCCGTAGTAGACGACGGGGTTGCCCCGGCCGAGGAACATCAGCTCGTTGGCGAGCTCGGCACGCTTCACCAGCTCCGCGTCACCGGCGCCGGGGTTGTCCTGCTTCAGGAACGTGCCGATGCGGCCCATGTCGTGGTTGCCGAGGAAGGTCACCTGCTCGTAGGCGTTGGCCTTGTCGGTGGTGTACCGGTAGTCGTCGCCGAAGACGGCGGCGAGCTTCGAGGCCGGGGCGCCCTGCGAGGCGTACTGGCGGGCCGCCTCCTGGAAGGGGAAGTCGAGCGTGGCGTCCAGACGGCCCTGGGTGACGTACGGCGAGGTGACGGCGGTGTCCGAGGAGTAGACCTCGCCGAACATGAAGAAGTCCTTGCGCCCGTGCTTCGCCGCGTAGGCGTCGAGCGCGGTGGCCCACTGGGTCCAGAAGTCCATGTCGACGTGTTTCACGGTGTCGATCCGGAACCCGTCGATGTCGAAGTCCCGGACCCACTTCTCGTAGATCTTCTCCATGCCGGAGACGACCTCGGGCCGCTCGGTCCACAGGTCGTCGAGCCCGGAGAAGTCGCCGTAGGTGGTGGACTCGCCGGCGTAGGTCGAGTCCCCCCGGTTGTGGTACATCGTCGGGTCGTTGAGCCAGGACGGCGTCTTGCCGCCGCCGCTCACCGGCTTGTACGGGAAGGAGTCGGCGTCCACCTTCGCCATGCCGGCGGCGTCGTCGAAGGGGCGCCCGTCGCGGTCGAGGTAGGGGTAGGCGCCCTTGGACTTGTAGCCGTAGGTCTTCTCGGCGTAGTCGACGGTGTCCGCGGTGTGGTTGGTGATGACGTCGAAGAAGACCTTCATGCCCTTGCGGTGGGCCTTGTCGATCAGCTTCGCCAGGTCGGCGTTGGTGCCGAAGTGCGGGTCGACCTGGGTGAAGTCGGTGATCCAGTAGCCGTGGTAGCCGGCCGACGCGTCCTTGCCGGTGCCCTGCACGGGCCGGTTCTTGAAGATGGGCGCCAGCCAGATGGCGGTGGTGCCGAGCCCCTTGATGTAGTCGAGCCGGTCGGTCAGCCCCTTGAGGTCGCCGCCCTGGTAGAACCCCTTGTCGGTGGGGTCGTAGCCGGTCTCCAGGCGCGAACCGGTGAGCCCGCCCCGGTCGTTGCCCGTGTCCCCGTTGGCGAACCGGTCGGGCATCACGAAGTAGAACTGCTCGCGGGTCAGGTCGTGCCGGGTGGCCTGGGCGGCCAGCTTGGCGTCCGAGGGCGCGGCGGGCGGCCGGGCCGCGGCGGCGGGCAGCGCGGGCACCAGGGCCGCGCACAGGGCGGCCGCGACGACGGCGGTCGCCGTTCTGCGTGCGGGCACGCGCGGGTACGGACGTTTCACTCGGGCTCTCCTAGCGGGGTTACGGGGGTGTGCGGGGCCGGACGGGCCGCTGGGGGACGGCCCGCCCGGCGGGTGGGGGGTGGAGGCCGGCCGCTGGGGGCCGGCGGGTCAGCCGCTGGGGCCGGTCAGCCGCGCCAGACGTCCGTGGTCAGCGTGACCCTGCCGGAGGACGGCACCGTGGCCGTGCGGTTGGCACCGCTCTCCCAGGTCACGTTGCCGCTCGCGTCCTTGCGGATGTACTTGTACTCGAACGTGGTGCCCGCGGGCATGTTC
Organism: Streptomyces sp. NPDC041814; assembly: GCF_055590565.1. Classification (NCBI taxonomy): domain Bacteria; kingdom Bacillati; phylum Actinomycetota; class Actinomycetes; order Kitasatosporales; family Streptomycetaceae; genus Streptomyces; species Streptomyces sp. NPDC041814. The sequence continues at coordinate 503,282 of NZ_JBVJAM010000001.1, forward strand.
ACGTCGAGCTTCCAGACCGGGTAGGCCGCCGGGTCCAGCTTCAGCGCGCTGCCGGTGTTCCAGTTGCCGAGGGCGGACTGGTTGCCGGTGACGTAGATGTTCTGGCCGAGCTGGGTGGTGGCGTTGACGCCGAAGGAGGCGCCGGAGGTGCCGGTCTCCGTGCCGGGGTCGGTCGGGCCGGTGGAACCGCCGCCGCAGGTGCGGGCGCCGGTGTGCAGGGCGAGCGCGGTGTTGGCGCCGAGAGTCGCGGTGAACTGGCCGGAGCCGTTGACCGTGACGCCCTTGCCGGACTGCACGTCGCAGTAGTCGCCGGCGGGCAGCGAGGTCTGGAACGTACGCGTCAGCGAGGAGCCCTCGTGGTTGATCGCCACGTACGCCTTGGAGCCGCGCCCGAAGGCGATCTGGTCGCCGCCGTTGTCCCACCAGTTGGTGACGGCCTCACCGCGCGCGGTGTTGCGGAAGCCGACCATGGAGGAGATCTCGCGCCAGGCGTGCTGGCACTTCCAGCCGTCGCTGTAGCAGGCGTTCACCGTGCCGCCGTTGGGCGGGCCGGCGTCCTTGTCGGACCACTCGTAGCCGGAGTGGACGTCGGGCGAGCCGTAGGGCCAGGCCAGCATGAACACGCTGGCGAGCGTGTAGTTGGCGCCGTCCTTGTAGTTCAGCGTCTCGCCGTTGCGCTCGGTGTCGTGGTTGTCGACGAACACCGCGGCCTTCGAGGAGGACATGAAGCCCCAGCCCTCCCCGAAGTTCTTCAGGTTGGCGAGGTTCTCGTTGTTGAAGACCTGCTTGAGGCCGCGGGCGTAGCGGAACTCCTGGACGTCGCCGTTCCCGGCGTACTCGTCGGGCGAGACGGCCTCACCGGCCCCGTAGATCGCCTCCTGCTTCCAGTAGGCGTTGGGGTTGGTCAGCCGGGACTTGATGTTGGCGAGGTCGCCTGCGGGCATGTGCTTGGCGGCGTCGATGCGGAATCCGTCGACGCCCAGCGAGAGCAGGTCGTTGAGGTAGCCGGCGATCTTGCCGCGGACGTAGTCCTCGCCGGTGTCCAGATCGGCGAGCCCGACCAGCTCGCAGTTCTGGACGTTGGCGCGGTTGCCGTAGTTGTTGATCTCGGAGGTGCAGTCGTCCATGTCGTACGAGGAGTACAGCCCGGGGTAGTTGTACTTCGTGTACGAGGTGCCGCCCGTGCCGGTGCCCGAACCGCTGGTCATGTGGTTGATGACCGAGTCCGCGACGACCTTGACGCCCGCGCTGTGGCAGGTGCTGACCATGTTGGCGAAGGACGTGCGGTCGCCGAGCCGCCCGGCGATCTTGTAGCTGACCGGCTGGTACGAGGTCCACCACTGGCCGCCCTGGATGTGTTCCTGGGGCGGCGAGACCTGCACGAAGCCGTATCCGGCGGGGCCGAGGGTGTCCGTACACGCCTTGGCGACGGAGTCGAACTTCCACTCGAAGAGGACGGCGGTGACGTCCTTGGTGCCCGGGGCGGACGCCTGGGCCGTCGTGGCGGGGACCACGAGGGCGGCGGCTCCCGCGACGAGGGCGAGCGCGGCAGACAGGGGTCTGCTGGCCATGTTTTCCTCCTGCTGTGGGGGAAATGCGGGTGACGGTCCGGAGCCTCATCGGCAACGCGCCCTGCCCTCAAGGCTTCTGAAGGTTCTTGCTGCAAGAATGCAAACCTTGCCGCAGCGAGACCGTACGAGCCCGGCAGGTCCCGGTCAACCCTTTGGACACCACCCGCTCACATCCACGAAATACCGCAGATTTCTTCCTGCAAGGTCTTACGCAAGACATTGCAGCCCTGTTACGTTTCTCCCGACTCCGGTCCGGTCGGCCGGGGGTCCCGTTACCCCGGGCCCCACGCGCCCGGCCGGCCGGGCCGGTCAGGAACATGAGAGGCACCGGCGGTCACACCTCCCCGCCGGCCCAATCCGGGCCGACCTCCGGTGCCTCTCCTGTGTCGGCCCGCCCCGGCGTGACCGGGCCCCGCGGTCCTCAAGGCAAAAGGGGCGACAGCGAGTCAGACCCTAGGATCGGTGCCCATGCGCACCGGCCGTCCCATGACCAGGCGAGGACGCGTCTTCGTGCGTGTCGCCGCCTTCTTCGTGCTCCTCGTCTCGCTCGGCGGCGGCCTCGGCCTGGCCGTCGAGGGCATCGAGGGCCGGGCCGCCCTGCGCGACGGGCCCGTCGGCTCGCTGGCGCCCACCGACCGGACGTGCGGCAAGGAGTCGTGCGGCTGGATCGGCACCTTCATCAGCGACGACGGCTCCGTCACGGCGCCGGACGTCGAGCTGAGGGACGCGGTCGACGTCCGCCGCGGTGACCCCATGCCCGCCCGGATCGGCGGCGTCCGGCTCGCCGAGGACGCCGAGGCCGCCTACACCGCCGACTACGGCTGGCTCGGGCCCGTCGTGAAGGGCTCCGTCCTCGCCCTCGTGGGCCTCGCCATCACGACCGGCATGGTCCTGATGCTGCGCAGGCAGGGCGCCGCCGCGGCTCCCCGGTACGCCTAGGGCGTGTTCCACACGAAAAGCCACAGGGCCGGGTCCCCCCTCCGGACCCGGCCCCTTCGTCTGCCCGCTCACGCGCTGCGCAGCGCCGCCGTCGAGCCCCGGACCACCAGCTCCGGCTGGAACACGTACTCCGTGCGCTGCACGGGGCTGCCGCCGATCTCCTCCAGCAGCGCGCCCACCGCGGCCGCCGCCATCGCCTGCACCGGCTGGCGCACCGTGGTCAGCGGCGGGTCGGTGAACGCGATGAGCTGCGAGTCGTCGAAGCCCACCACGGACACGTCGCGCGGCACGTCGAGCCCGCGGTCCCGGGCCGCGCGGACGACACCCAGCGCCATGAGGTCGCTGCCGCAGACGATCCCGGTGCACCCCCGGTCGAGCAGCGCGCCCGCCGCGACCTGGCCGCCCTCGACGCTGAACAGCGTGGAGCAGACCAGGAGTTCGGCGTCCGCGCGGTCCAGGCCGAGCACGGAGACCGCGGCGTCCACGAAGCCGTCCCGCTTCCGGCGCGAGGGCACATAGCGCTGCGGCCCTATGGCCAGGCCCACCCGGCGGTGGCCGAGTTCGGCGAGATGGCTCACGGCCATCCGCACGGCGGCGGTGTCGTCGGGCGAGACGAAGGGGGCGCTGATCCGCTCGTTGTAGCCGTTGATCAGGACGAACGGCACCCCGCGCTCGGTCAGTGCGGCGTAGCGCGCCGGGTCGGCCGAGGTGTCGGCGTGCAGCCCGGACAGGAAGACGATGCCGCCGACGCCCCGCTCGACCAGCTGCTCGACCAGCTCGTCCTCGGTGGCGCCGCCCGGCAGCTGGGTGCAGAGCACCGGCGTGTAGCCGTGCCCGGCGAGGACCTGCTCCACGGACTGGGCGAACGCCGGGAAGATCGGGTTGGTCAGCTCGGGGGTGATCAGCCCGATCAGCCCGGCGCTGCGCTGCCGCAGCCGCACGGGCCGTTCGTAGCCCAGGATGTCGAGCGCCGCGAGCACCCGCTGACGCGTGGTGTCCGCGACGCCCGGCTTGCCGTTGAGCACCCGGCTGACGGTCGCCTCGCTGACGGCCGCCTGGCCGGCGATGTCCGACAGCCTGAGCGAACCGCCCGCGCCGGGGCCCCTCGGCAGGGGGACGGTCGTCACACCGTCCACCACACCGTGGTGTCGGCGGGCAGCTCGACCGTGTCGCCGTCGGTGGCGACCGGCGCGCTGGACAGCAGGGCCGTGCCCGGTACGGGGATGCGGACCGGGGCGCCCGTGGTGTTGACGGTGCAGACGAACCCGGGGCGCGCGAAGGCGAGCAGCCCCTCCGGGGCGTCCAGCCAGCGCACCTCGGAGCCCGCGCCGAGACCGGGGTGCGCCCGGCGGGCGGCGATGGCGGCCCGGTACAGCTCCAGGGTCGAGCCGGCCGCACCGGTCTGCGCCTCGACGCTCAGCCCGCCCCAGCCGGCGGGCTGGGGAAGCCAGCTGCCGCCCGCGCCGAAGCCGTACGAGGAGCCCTCACGGGTCCACGGGATCGGGACGCGGCAGCCGTCGCGGAAGCCGTCCTGGCCGTCGGCCCGGAAGAACGAGGGGTCCTGGCGGGCCTCGTCGGGCAGGTCGGTGACGTCGGGCAGGCCGAGCTCCTCGCCCTGGTAGACGTAGGCGGAGCCGGGCAGCGCCAGCATCAGCAGGCTCGCCGCGCGGGCCCGCCGCAGGCCGAGCTCGCGGTCGCCGGGGGTGCGGATCTGGGTGCCGAGGCCCGCGGGGTTGGCGAACCGGGTGGCGTGCCGGGTGACGTCGTGGTTGGACAGCACCCAGGTGGTCGGGGCGCCGACCGGGCGCATGGCGTCGAGCGAGGTGTCGATGACCTCGCGGAGCGCGGCGGCGTCCCAGGCGGTCGCCAGGTACTGGAAGTTGAACGCCTGGTGCATCTCGTCGGGGCGCACGTAGTTGGCGGTGCGCTCGACGGTCGGCGTCCACGCCTCGGCGACGGCGATGCGGTCACCCGGGTACTCGTCGAGGATGGTGCGCCAGCTGCGGTAGATCTCGTGCACCCCGTCCTGGTCGAAGAACGGCATGACATCGTTTCCGAGCAGCTTCAGCTGGTCGTGGGTGCCCAGGTCGGGCAGCCCCTCGGCCTTGACCAGGCCGTGCGCGACGTCCACGCGGAAGCCGTCGACGCCCATGTCGAGCCAGAAGCGCAGGATCGAGCGGAACTCGTCGGCGACCGCGGGGTGCTCCCAGTTGAAGTCGGGCTGCTCGGGGGCGAAGAGGTGGAGGTACCACTCGCCGGGGGTGCCGTCCGGGTCGGTCGTGCGGGTCCAGGCGGGGCCGCCGAAGATGGACTCCCAGTCGTTGGGCGGGAGTTCGCCGTCGGCGCCCTTGCCGGGGCGGAAGTGGTAGCGGTCGCGCAGGGCGGAGCCGGGGCCCTCGGCGAGCGCGCGCTTGAACCACTCGTGCTGGTCGGAGGAGTGGTTGGGCACCAGGTCGACAATGATCCGCAGACCCAGGTCGTGGGCGTCGCGGATCAGCGCGTCGGCGTCGAGCAGGCTGCCGAACATCGGGTCGATGGCCCGGTAGTCGGCGACGTCGTACCCGGCGTCGGCCTGCGGGGACGCGTAGAACGGGCTGAGCCAGACCGCGTCGACGCCGAGCTCCTTGAGGTACGGGAGTCTGCCGCGTACGCCTGCGAGATCGCCCATGCCGTCACCGTTGCCGTCGGCGAAGCTGCGCGGATAGACCTGGTAGATCACCGCGTCCTGCCACCAGCCGGTGCGGTGGCCGGCGGCGTCGTCGGACGTGCCGGTGGAGGGGGCAGCGAGGTGCTGGGTCATGTCGTCCCTGGGGTCTCTGGGTGGGGGTGGCGCCGGGACCGGGTCGGGATTCCGGCGCCACCGTGACTGGTGCGTGCGGGTCGTACGGGCGGGCTCAGCCCTTGACGGCTCCGGCGGACATGCCGGTGACGAGGTGCTTCTGCGCGAACAGGAACACCAGGGCCGCCGGTATCGCGATCAGTACGGACGCGGCGGTCATCGGGCCCCATTGGGCGCCGTACTGGTTGACGAACAGCTGGAGGCCGCCCGCGAGGGTGAGGTTGTCCTCGCCGACCATGAAGGCGGAGGCGTACGCCACCTCGCCCCAGGCGGTGATGAAGGAGTAGAACGCGGTGACCGCGAGGCCCGGCTTGGCCAGCGGCAGGATGAGCCGCCAGAACGTGCCGAACGGGGTGAGTCCGTCGACCTGCCCGGACTCGTCGATCTCGCGCGGGATGGTGTCGAAGAAGCCCTTCATCATCCAGGCGCAGAACGGCACCGAGATGGTCAGGTACGTGATGACGAGACCGGCGGGCTTATTGAGCAGCCCCATGCCCGCCATGATGTTGTAGATCGGCACGATGAGGACGGCGACCGGGAACATCTGGGTGATCAGCAGCGTCCACATCAGCCCGCGCTTGCCGGGGAACCGGAAGCGGCTGACGGCGTAGCCGGTGGAGGCCGAGACGATGACGCCGATGAGCGTGGTGAGGCCCGCGACGATCAGCGAGTTGCCGAACCAGGTCAGGAACTTCGTGTCCTTGATGAGGTTCGTGTAGTTCTCGAACGTCGTTTCCTTGAAGAAGTCCGTGGTGGTGGCGAACTCGGCGGGCTTCAGCGAGGTGAGCAGGACCCACAGCACGGGGAAGACGGCGATCACGGACGCGACGATCAGCGTCAGGTGCAGTGCGGTGGAGGCCAGCGGCGAGCGCTCGCCGCGCAGCCGGACCTTGGCCGGTCGCGGCGCGGAGTGCCGCGCGGTGGGGGTGGGTGCGGTGGTCACCAGTCGTCTCCCTGGGTGCGCAGGACTCGCCGGTAGACCGCGGCGAAGATCAGCAGGAGTACGAGGATCAGCACGCCCCACGTGGAGGACTGCGCGAAGTCGCGCGGGCTGATCTCGAAGGAGAACTTGTACGCCTGGGTGACCAGGATCTGGGTGGCTTCGCCGGGTCCGCCGCGGGTGAGCAGGAAGATCACCGGGAACATGTTGAAGGTCCAGATGGTGGAGAGCAGGATGACGGTCGTGGAGACCGGCCGCAGTCCGGGCAGCGTGACGTGGCGGAAGCGCTGCCAGGCGGTGGCGCCGTCCATCTCCGCGGCCTCGTACTGCTCGCTGGGGATGGACTGGAGGCCGCCGAGCAGGGCGACCATCATGAACGGCACGCCGAGCCACACGTTGACGACGATGACGGAGATCTTCGCGATGGTCGGGTCGCCCAGCCAGTCGATGCCGTCGATGCCGCCGCCGGCGAGGATCTTGTTGAGCAGCCCGCGGTCCTGGTTGTAGAGGAAGCGCCAGGCGAAGACGGAGACGAAGCCGGGGATGGCCCAGGGCAGGATGAGCGCCATCCGGTAGGCGGAGCGGCCGGCGATCTTCCGGTTGAGGATGTTCGCCAGGGCCATGCCGAGGCCGAAGGTGATGGCCACGCAGGAGACCGTCCACACCAGGGTCCACCCGAGTGTGCCGAGGAACTGGTTGCCGGTGAGCGCGTCGGCGTAGTTGTCCAGGCCGACGAACTTGTACGTGGCGGGCAGGTGATTGACACCGATGGACCGCGCGACGTTGCGCTCGTTGGCGTCGGTCAGCGACAGGTAGATGCCGCGGACCAGGGGATAACCGATGATCACGCCGATCACGACGACGACCGGGGCCACCATCGTCCAGGCGTACCAGTGCGTCGACAGGGCCCGCCGTATCCGTCCCGGCGGCGGGGGGTTACCAGTTCCGCGGCTCCGGCCGCGGGCGACGTCGTCGCCCGCGGCCTTCACCACCGACTGGCTGGTGTGGACAGCCATCAGCCGGCCTGCCTTCCTGAGTTACTTCCAGCCCTTGAGGAGCTTGCGGTAGGAGTCGCCGGTCGCCTTGACCGCCTTCTCCGGGGTCGTCTGACCGGTGAGGACCTTGGTGTACTCGGTGACGAGCGGCGCGAAGAGGCTGCCGGTCTCCGGGATCCACGGGCGCTCGACGGCGCTCTCGACGACCGGCTTGAAGAAGCCGACGATCTCGTTGTTGACGACCGGCTCCTCGGCGTAGGCGGAGGTACGGGTCGGCAGGAGGTTCAGCTCCTTGGTGACCTGGGCCTGCGTCTTGACGGAGGTCATGTAGTCGACAAAGGCGTAGGAGGCGTCCAGGTTCTTGGAACCGGCGTAGACGGCCAGGTTGTGACCGCCCTGCGGGGCACCCTGCGCGGCGGAGCCGGCCGGGACCGGGGCGACGCCCAGGTTGGCCTTGTCCTTGAACTCCTTGCCGGTGTAGGTGTCGGCGACGGCCCACGGGCCGTTGATCATCATCGCGACGTCGCCGTTCTTGAACGACGCCTGCATGTTCTCCCAGCCGTCCGTGGCGTCCGTCTTGGCGGCGCCCGAGTCGACCAGGTCCTTGACGACCTTCATGGCCTTGACGCCGGCGGCGTCGTCGATGGTGACCTTCTTGTCGGCCGCGCTGACCATGTCACCGCCCTCGCCGTACAGGAAGGACAGGAACCAGTAGGCGTCGTCGCCGCGCAGGTAGAAGCCGGTCTTGCCGGTCTTCGCCTTGATCTTCTTGGAGACGGTCTTCAGCTCGTCGACGGTGGTGGGGACCTCGACGCCGGCCTCCTTGAACATCTTCTTGTTGTAGAAGACACCCATGGAGTCGATGACCTGCGGCACCGCGTACGTCTTGCCGTTGTACTTGGTGGACGCGGCGGCCTGCTTCAGGAAGTCGTCCTGCTTCTGCAGCGCGGGGGTGCCGTCCAGCGGGGCCAGGTAGCCGAGGTCCGCGAACTCGGGGGTCCAGGCGACCTCGGAGCGGATCACGTCGGGGGCGCCGGAGCCGGCCTGCGCCGCGTTCTTGAACTTGTTCTGCGCATCGCCGAAGGGCACGTTGACGTACTTGACGTCGACCTTCGGGTGCAGCTTCTCGAAGCCCTCGGCGATCTTCTTGAAGACCTTGTCCTCACTGCCCGCGGTGGAGGTGTCCCACCACGTCACGGTGCCGGAGAGCTCGCCCGAGCTCTTGGAACCGCTGTCGGACTTGTCGTCGCTGCCGCAGGCGGTCGCCGCGAGCGCCAGGGCCGCGACCAGGGCGGTGGCCGTTATGCCACGTCGCATCTGAACTCCTTCAACTGCCGTACCGCTCCGTCGCGGCGCCGGGTCGACGTGAACGTAACAAGGATGAAAGACGACCGAAAGACTTTGCGGAAGATTTCTGCAAGCTCCGGCGATCGTTACATTGGCGTGTCCTCAAGGTTGCCGTCAAGCCACTTGACGAAACTGCCCGACCCCTGGCACACCAGGCCGACCGGCCCCGATTCCGCAGTGCGACGATCTGACCGCATCCGGCAAACGGGGCCCGCAAGAGCTTGCAAGATGTTGCCGCCGGATGCGGCGGGGCGCCGCTCAGCGCGCCGCAAGGCAGCCGGTCCCGCCCGATTCCAGTGCATGGTGGGCAATCCGACCCGCTCCCGGTACAGTCCATTGCCATGACCGCACGGCTTGCCGATATCGCAACTCAGGCGGGGGTCAGCGAAGCGACGGTCAGCCGCGTACTGAACGGCAAGCCCGGGGTAGCCGCTGCCACCCGCGAATCCGTCCTCGCCGCGCTCGACGTACTCGGCTACGAACGGCCCGTACGGCTGCGCAGGCGCAGCGCGGGGCTCGTCGGCCTGATCACGCCCGAGCTGGAGAACCCGATCTTCCCGGCGCTCGCCCAGGTCATCGGGCAGGCGCTGACGAGGCAGGGCTACACCCCGGTCCTGGCGACCCAGACCCCGGGCGGCTCGACCGAGGACGAGCTGACCGAGATGCTGGTCGACCGGGGCGTCTCCGGGATCATCTTCGTCTCCGGGCTGCACGCCGACACCTCGGCCGACATGGGGCGCTACGAGCAATTGCGCGCCCAGGGCGTCCCCTTCGTCCTGGTGAACGGCTTCTCGCCCAAGGTGCAGGCACCTTTCATCTCGCCGGACGACCGGGCCGCCATGCGGCTGGCGGTGACGCACCTGGTGTCGCTCGGCCACACCCGGATCGGACTCGCGGTCGGCCCGAAGCGCTTCGTGCCGGTACTCCGCAAGATCGAGGGCTTCCACGCCACGATGCGCGAGCAGTTGAACCTCACGGCGGACGAGGTCGAGGAGCTGATCCAGCACTCCCTCTACACACTGGAGGGCGGCCAGGCCGCCGCCTCCGCGCTGATGGAGCGGGGCTGCACGGCGGTGGTGTGCGCGAGCGACATGATGGCGCTCGGCGCGATCAGGGCCGCCCGCCGGCTCTCCCGCGAGGTCCCGCGCGAACTGTCGGTCGTGGGCTACGACGACTCGCCGCTCATAGCGTTCACCGATCCGCCGCTGACCACGATCCGCCAGCCGGTGACGGCGATGGGCCAGGCCGCGGTGCGCACGCTCCTGGAGGAGATCGGCGGCACGCCCGCCCCGCACAGCGAGTTCGTCTTCATGCCGGAACTGGTCGTACGCGGCTCCACCGCGGCGGGCCCCGGCCAGGACACGGCCGCACCCGCCCCGGCCACTCTTCCAGCATCCCACGCGGGGGCGTAACCGGCCCGTCGCGCGCCCGGGGCCGCACCCCCTCCGGACGTGCAACTCGCGCTCCGCCGGAGGATCATCGGGCAGAGAAGGCAAATCTGGCAGACTCTGTGCCTATGGGTGAATTGAGCGTGAAACGACAGGAAGGCCGCACGGAGGCCACCCCGTCACCCATCGTGAACGAGGCGGCTCCCGAGGCGAACACGAAGCAGTCCGGTCGCACACACGGGATCGGCAGAGCGCTCGACAGACCACTCGATCACGTCGTGTCCCGGCTGCGCTCCCCACGGTCGCCCCGGCGGCCCCGCCTCTGGTTCGAAATCCTGCTCGTCGCGGTGAGTTACTGGGTGTACTCGCTGGTGCGCAACGCGGTCCCGGAGCAGAAGTCCGCCGCCCTCGCCAACGCGGACTGGCTGTGGTCGGTCGAACGCTTCCTCGGCATCGCGGTCGAGCAGTCGGTCAACCACGCGGTGAACTCGGTGACATGGCTCATCGTCTCGATGAACTACTACTACGCGACGCTGCACTTCATCGTCACGATCAGTGTGCTCGTATGGTTGTTCCGCCGGCATCCCGGCCGGTACGCGGCAGCCAGGCTGGCCCTGTTCGCGACCACGGCCGTCGCACTCCTCGGCTACTACCTGTACCCGCTGGCGCCGCCCCGCCTGATGAACGGCGGGCACTTCATCGACACGGTCCTGGTCCACCAGACCTGGGGTTCGATGGCGTCGGGCAACTTCAAGAACATGTCCAACCAGTACGCGGCGATGCCGTCGATGCACATCGGCTGGTCGCTCTGGTGCGGCCTCACCGTCTTCGCCCTGGCCTCCGCCCCCTGGGCCCGCATCCTGGGCCTGCTGTACCCCGCGGTCACCCTGATGGTCATCGTGTCGACGGCGAACCACTTCTGGCTGGACGCGGTGGGGGGCGTCGCGTGCCTGGCGTTCGGTTACGCGGTGTCGTACGCGTGGTACGGGGCGCTGCCGCACCGGCTCCCGAGGCGCATCCCGCCGAAGACGAAAAAGCGCCCTCGCCTCAGCGCGCTGGGGGCGCAGCCCCACCGCGAACCGGCGGCAACCCGGCACTAGCAGTTCAAGCCCCTCCGGCGATTGAGGAGCGGGGTGCGGGGCAGCGCCCCGCAAGAGGCTCACCCCCCGTAGAACCGCTCCTCCACGACCCCCCGCGCCCGCCGCGTGACGCGGCGGTAGTCGTCCAGCATGTCGCCCACGTGTCCCTCCTCGTACCCCAGGTACCGCCCCACGGCGGTGAGTTCGCGGGGGACCGAGGGGAAGGTGTCGCCGGGGCGGCTCCGTACGAGCATGACCGCGTTGCGGACGCGGGTCGCCAGGACCCACGCCTCGTCCAGGGTCTGGGCGTCGTCCTCGGGGATCAGGTCCGCCGCGCGCGCCGCGGCCAGCGCGGCGCGGGTGCGGGTGGTCCGCAGGCCGGGGACCTCGTGGCCGTGGCGCATCTGCATCAGCTGGACCGTCCACTCGACGTCGCTGAGCCCGCCGCGCCCCAGCTTCGTGTGGAGCGTCGGGTCCGCCCCGCGCGGCAGCCGCTCCGACTCCATCCGGGCCTTGAGGCGCCGGATCTCGCGGACCGCGTCGTCGCCCAGCCCGTCCGCCGGATACCGCAGGGGGTCGATCAGCTCCACGAACTCCGCGCCCAGGTCCAGGTCCCCGGCCATGGGCTCGGCCCGCAGCAGGGCCTGGCTCTCCCAGCCGAGGGACCAGCGCCGGTAGTACGCGTCGTACGACTTCAGGGTGCGCACGAGCGGCCCGTTCTTGCCCTCGGGGCGCAGGTCCGCGTCGATGATGAGCGGCGGGTCCGCGGTGGGCAGCTGAAGGAGACGCCGCATCTCGGCGACCACGCGGTTCGCCGCCCGGCCCGCCTCCTGCTCGTCCACGCCCTGCCGCGGCTCGTGGACGAAGAGGACGTCCGCGTCGGAGCCGTATCCCAGCTCGTGCCCGCCGAACCGCCCCATGCCGATGACGGCGAACCGCGTCGGCAGGGTGTCGCCCCACTCCGCGCGGACGGCGGCGCGCAGCGCACCGGCGATGGTGACGGCGTTCAGGTCCGTGACGGCGCTGCCGACCCGGTCCACGAGGGCGCCGGGGTCGGGCTCGGCGGGGCTGTCCTCCGTACCGTACGAGCCGATGAGGTCGGCGGCGGTCGTCCGGAACAGCTCGCGCCTGCGCACTCCGCGTACGACCGCGACGGCGGTCTCCGCGTCGTCCGCGCGGCCGACGGCGGCCAGCACCTCCTGCTCCAGGTGGGCCCGGCTGCGCGGGGCGAGGCCGTGCGGGTCGCCGAGGATGGAGACGGCCTCGGGGGCGCGCATCAGCAGGTCCGGGGCGAGCCGGCCCGCCGAGAGGACCCGGGCGAGGTTCTCGGCGGCGGCCCCCTCGTCGCGCAGGAGGCGGAGATACCACGGGGTCTTGCCGAGCGCGTCGGACACCTTGCGGAAGCCGAGGAGCCCGGCGTCCGGGTCGGCGGAGTCCGCGAACCAGCCGAGGAGCACGGGCAGCAGGGTGCGCTGGATGGCGGCCTTGCGGGAGACCCCGGACGACAGGGCCTCCAGGTGGCGGAGGGCGGCGGCCGGGTCCTCGTAACCGAGGGCGACGAGCCGCGCGGTGGCGGCCTTCGTGCTGAGCCGGGACTCGCCGGGTGCGAGCTGGGCCACGGCGTCGAGCAGTGGCCGGTAGAACAGCTTCTCGTGGAGCCGCCGCACCACGGAGGCGTGCCGCCGCCACGCCTGGTTGAGCTCGGCGATGGGGTCGGTGCGCAGCCCCAGGGAGCGGCCGAGGCGCCGCAGGTCGGGCTCCTCGTCGGGGACGAGATGGGTGCGGCGCAGCCGGTAGAGCTGGATGCGGTGCTCCATGGCGCGCAGGAAGCGGTAGGCGTCGTCCAGCTGTACGGCGTCGACGCGCCCCACGTAACCGCCCTCGGCGAGCGCTCCCAGCGCCTCCAGGGTCGATCCGCTGCGCAGCGCGGGGTCGCTGCGGCCGTGCACGAGCTGGAGGAGCTGTACGGCGAACTCGACGTCCCGCAGCCCGCCGGGGCCGAGCTTCAGCTCCCGGTCGACGCGGTCGGCGGGGATGGTGTCGACGACGCGGCGGCGCATCTTCTGGACGTCGGGGACGAAGTTCTCCCGGTCCGCGGCCTGCCAGACGAGCGGCGAGACGGCCTCCACGTACTCCTCGCCGAGCGCCCGGTCCCCGGCCACCGGCCGCGCCTTCAGCAGCGCCTGGAACTCCCAGGTCTTGGCCCAGCGCTGGTAGTACGCGAGGTGCGAGGAGAGCGTGCGGACGAGGGGGCCGTTGCGGCCCTCGGGGCGGAGGTTGGCGTCGACGGGCCAGATGGTGCCCTCGACGGTGGTGTCGGAGCAGATCCGCATGAGGTGCGAGGCGAGCCGGGTCGCGGCCTGCATCGCCCTGCTCTCCTCGGCGCCGTCGGCGGGCTCGGCGACGAAGATGACGTCCACGTCGGAGACGTAGTTCAGCTCGTGGCCGCCGCACTTCCCCATCGCGATGACTGCGAGCCTGCACTGCGCGGCGTCGTCGGGGGCAGCGGCCGAGGCGATACGGAGGGCGGCGCGCAGGGTCGCGGTGGCGAGGTCGGCCAGCTCGGCGGCGGTCTCGGCGACATCGGTGGTGCCGCAGACGTCCCGCGCCGCGATGGACAGCAGGCAGCGCCGGTAGCCGACGCGCAGGGCGTCCGGCCCGTCCGCCGCGGCGAGCTCCCGCTCGAACTCGGCGACCCCGGGGTGCAGGTCGGCGGCCTCGTACGTGACGAGGGCCTGCCAGTCGCGCGGGTGCCGGGCCAGGTGGTCGCCCAGCGCCTCGGACGCGCCGAGCACCCCGAGCAGCCGGTCCCGCAGGGGCTTGGCGGTGACGAGGGTGTCGAGCAGGATCTGCCGCTCCCCCGCCGCCTCCGCCTCGACCAGCCGGACGAGGCCGCGCAGGGCGAGGTCGGGGTCGGCGGTGGCCCCGAGCGCGTCGAGGAGCACGGAGTCGGTGCGTACGGACGAGAGGTCCGGCAGGTCGAGCAGCCGCTCGGCGGCGGACGGGTCGGTGAAACCGTGCCGCAGCAGTCGGGTGAACGTACTGCTCCTGCGCCCCGGCACCATGGTCATCCCGCGCTCTCCCGCTCGCCGCCCGATCAGCTCCCAGCCTTCGGAGTTTAGGCGGTACGGGCGCGGCGTGCGGGGAGCGTCCCGGTGAGGACGGTCGCGTACCGCTCCTCGCAGGAGTCGACGCGGGTCACGAGCCCGCTGTCCGCCAGGACCCCCGCGGCGGTCTCCGCCTGCCGCTCGCTCGTCTCGGCCAGGAGGCTGCCGCCCGGGGCGAGCCAGCGGGGCGCCTCGGCGGCGACCCGGCGCAGGACGTCGAGGCCGTCACCGCCCCCGTCGAGCGCGACGAGCGGTTCGTGGTCGCGGGCCTCGGCGGGGAGGAGGGCGACGTCACCGGTCGGTACGTACGGCACGTTGGCGAGGAGCACGTCGACGCGCCCGCGCAGGCCGCCGGGCAGGGGCGCGAAGAGGTCGCCCTCGTGGACGCGCCCCCGGTCCCCGATGTTGCGCCGGGCGCAGCGTACGGCGGCGGGCTCGACATCGGCGGCGTGCAGCTCGACCCGGTCCAGGGCGGCGGCGAGCGCGGCGCCGAGCGCGCCGGAGCCGCAGCACAGGTCGACCACGACGGCCGGGTCCGGGGCGAGGGCGACGGCCCGCTCGATCAGGAACTCGGTGCGGCGGCGGGGAACGAAGACGCCGGGGTCGACGGCGATCCTCAGCCCGGCGAACCCGGCCCAGCCGAGGACGTGTTCCAGGGGCTGCCCGGCGGCGCGCCGTGCGGCCATGGCTTCGATGTCGGCGGGGCGGGCGGCGGTGGCGGCGATGAGCCCGGCCTCGTCCTCGGCGAAGACGCATCCGGCGGCGCGCAGGGTGGCGGCGAGCGAGGAGAGGGCGGACGGTGACAGCGGGACCGGCATGGTGCGGAGCCTTTCGGATGAACGCCGAGGGTGCTCCGCGGCCGGTTCAGGTCCGGTCGGCCACGCGTTCGCGGGAGGGGAGCACCCGGGTCGAAACAGCGGTAATGGGTCCCACCTCCTTGGTCATGTCCCCGTGCGGGGATGCGAAAGACTACCTCAGGTCTCAGCCCCGCCCGGGCCGGTACTCGTTGCCGCCGTTGACGAAGCCGTTGTGGACCGCGTTCGACCGGTTCGCGGCGCGGATGTGGCGTATCTCCGCACTGTGGTGCCGCTCGATCTCCTGGCCGTCGAAGTTGTGCGTACGCCGCCGCTGGCGCAGGCTCACCCTCACGATCAGGAGCACGATGGTGCTCAGGAGCAGCCCGAACACAATGAGAACCGCCTGCATGGTGTGCCTCCCCCGTTCCCCCTGGTTCCGCCCATTGTCGGGTACGTAAGGAGGGTGGTCCAGGCTTACGCGGATGCCCCGAGCAGCCGACAGGCCAGGGCCTGCTCCCGTACGCCTCCACGCCCATCGGCCTCGACGCGGTACACCCGCGCCCCTTCCCGACGCGCCACGACCTCGTCCACCCGCCCGTCGGCGAACAGCACCCCGGCCCCGTCCTCCACGGCCCACCCACCGGGCAACGCCCCGCTCGCGACGGCAGCCCGATACGAGGGGCGGCGCCCCGGTTCGCTGTCGTAGTGGGGGCAGACGGACCCGGGCAACAGCCCCAGCCCGTCGGGGAGATACGTCAACGGCCCGAACGAGTCGGTGTGCGAGCCTTCGGCCCAGCAATTGGCGCCCGCGCTGATCCCGCACAGCAGCACGCCGCGCTCGTACGCCTCCCTCATGAGCCGGTCCACGCCGTGCACCCGCCAGACGGCGAGCAGATTGGCGGTGTTGCCGCCGCCGACGTACACGACGTCCTGCGCGAGCAGGAACTCCCGCAGCGCACGATCGTCCAACTCCCGCTGAAACAGGGAGAGCACGCTCGCCTCGTGGGTGCCCCGCCCCTGAAACGCCTTCAGGAACCGCTCGACGTACACATCGGCGTCCCCACTGGCAGTGGGAACGAAGCACACCCGCGCCCCGTCCGCCTGCCCGAGCAGCCAGTCGTCGAGCACTCCGTCACCGTCGGTGGAAAACCCCCCGCCCAACAGGGCGATCCGCCGCCGGGGAGCGACGCGCTCGATCTGCTGCACAACTTTCCCTTTCTCAGCGGAACTCGTGGGTCACTTGGATCTCGCCCACGATGTGCGCGTTGAACTCGTCCAGCTCCTCGGCCGGGACCCATAGTTCCAGGATGGTCCGCCCACCCGCCTGCTGAACGGGATACCGGCTCAGGAACTCGGTCTCGACCTCGAAGCGGGTCACGTAACCGACGCCGCTGTGCTTGACGTTCCAGTCCCTGGCGATCCGGATCGCGTAGTCCTCGTTGAGGACCGGGTAGAAGATCGGCTGCTCGGGAAGCCGAGGGGGCCAGGCGCGCCAGTTCAGCTCGCGCACCAGCTCCAGCTCCTCGGGGCCCGTGGGGCGCCACAGCGTGGTCACGTGGTGTCCTCCACTTCCTTCTTCCGGCTCGCCAGCACGTTCCGGGTCACTCGCGTACTGGGATCGTCCTCCCCCAGCACCCGCACCATGTCGGCCAGGACCTGTTCGTACGCCATCAGAGCACCGGCCCTGTCCCCGGCCTCCCATCGATGCCCGGCATGGTTGAAGCGCGTGACGAGCACATCCGGGTGATCCCCGCCCAGCGCCTCCGCCCGGCCGGCCAGCAACCGCCCGTGGACCTCCAACGCGCCTGCCGTGTCGCCCAGTTCGCGCAGCCGATGGGCTTCGAACCGAAGGTCGAGGGCCCCGGAATCCTCCCCGCGCAACACCCGGTCCCGGACGTCGAGCTCCCTGTTCGCCCGCCCCACCCAGCCCGCCCTCCGCCGCCTGCGCACCGCCTCGGCAACACCCCCGACGGCCAGCAGAGCCGCAATGACCTTCCAACCTCGCGACATACACATCCTCACGGTCACACCGACGTCTACGGTAGGGACGGCTCGCACGGGTGTCCGGGTTCCCGCTGCGGCGCCGGATGGCACACATGCGGCGCGACCGACAATGATCGCCATGGGCCATCTGCCGCACCTCGACCGCACGCTCGTCTCCCAGCGCGGCCAAGTGACTCCGTCTAGGGTGACCGAATGGACGTGGGGGCGGTACTGATCGCGATCACCGGTGTAGCGGGAACACTCGGGGGCGCACTGCTCACCCAGCGGGGCGCCGACCGCGCCAAGAGGCGTGAGTTGGAGATGGCCCATGCCATCCAGGAAGCTCGCGAGAATCGTGAGATACGTCGGAGCTGTTACACACAACTGCACCGGGACGCAAGGCAGTTCACCACGGCGCTCAGCCGCCACCTGTACGTCATGCGGGATCACACCGTCGGGCAGGAGGACGTATCGGCGCTGGAAGGCACCAAGGACGCCTACCGTGACCGATGGTCCGAAGCTCTGATGATCGCCCCCGACGCGGTGATCGTTCCGGCTCACGAACTGAACGAGGCGCTGAACGGGGCCTATGGACAGATCAAGCGCCTGGAACAGGGAAGCCCCCGCCCGGGCGAGACCATGCGCTCGGCCGCCGAAGCGCAGCATGGGCTCTGGTCTCTCATAGGCGTTACGCGAGAGGCGATGAGGCGCGACCTGGGCGTCACCGTAGCCCCCGACGCGAGAGCCACCCGACGGACACCACCGGCCGCTGCCAGCAACCCCACAGCCTTGACCAGGGATTTCACCGAGCCACCCGACGGCGACTAGGACCGATGGCCGCCGCTCGGCCTCAATCGGGGTGTCACTCGATCGCCACCGCCCTCACACCGGACGGCACACGTGGCGCGAGGCCGACAATGAACGCCATGGGCCCTCTCCTGCACCTCGACCGCACGCTCGATGAGCTGGATCCGCCGCGCTGGCCGGATCCGCCCTCCGCCACGACCCGCCTGGTGCGCACGGTGCACGCGCTGCGGCGCGTACCGCTGCGCGAACTGGGGGCGGCGGACCTGCGCACGCTCGTGTCCCAGCAGGTGGCGCTGCCGTACGTCGTCCCGCTCGCCGTGCGCCTGCTCCTGGAGGACCCGCTGCTCGACGCCTGCTTCTACGAGGGCGACCTGCTGCTCACCACAGTTGCCGTCGCTCCGACGGTCTGGTCCCTGCTGCCGGGCCTGGCGTCAGAACTGCGTACGGTCCTGGCGGGCCTGCACGCGGAGGCCCTGGCCGAACTCCCGCGTGGTGGCGCCGAGGAGATCGCCCGCTTCGTCGCCGTGGCGGGGAGCGCTGGCGGGTGACGGTGCGGGCGGGCCCCCGGGCCATCGGCGGCAAACCTCAAGACCGGTAGAGGAGTTGGCCGCGGTGAGCCGGGGTGGAGAAAGGGTGGCAGGTGATGTGGCCGCGTCCATAGAGTGACGGGATGGGACTCTTCAAGCGGAACAAGGCGACCTCCGGCCTGCTGCTCGTGTCCGACAGGGGCATCCAGCAGGTGAAGACCGCGTCGTACGGAATGGATCTCGTACAGGAGGTCTCTCGTCTCCTCGGTTCGGAGCACATACGCTCCACCAGACTCGGCGAGGAGCTGACCCTCTGGTACGCCGAGTCCGGTCCCGGCGTGGCGCGCTCCGGCCCGCCCAACCCCGTGGCGAGTCGGCTCGCCGCCGACCACGGCGCGGCGCCCGTCACCGGCCCCGCAGTCGTTACCGGTCCGCTGCTCTACGGCAGCCCGTACCCGCTGGGCGCTGAGGAGATCACGCAGGTCACGGGGCAACTGCGCGGATAGCGCGGCGCAGCCGCAGCGGGCCGTCCGCGATCCGGGCCCACGGTGTGCCGCCGTCGGCCCGGAACAGCGTACGGAGACCTACAGCACCGGCAGCAGCGCCTTCAGCTCGAAGGCGGTGACCTCGCTGCGGTACTCCTCCCACTCCCGCTTCTTGTTGCGCAGGAAGAAGTCGAAGACGTGCTCGCCCAGGGTCTCCGCGACCAGTTCGCTCTTCTCCATCAGGGAGATCGCCTCGCCCAGGTTCTGCGGGAGCGGTTCGATGCCCATCGCGCGGCGTTCCGAGTCGGAGAGGGCCCAGACGTCGTCGTCGGCACCGGCGGGGAGTTCGTAGCCCTCCTCGATGCCCTTGAGGCCCGCGGCGAGGAGGACCGCGTACGTCAGGTACGGGTTGGCGCCGGAATCGATGGAGCGGACCTCGACGCGGGCCGAGCCGGTCTTGCCGGGCTTGTACATCGGGACGCGGATCAGCGCGGAGCGGTTGTTGTGGCCCCAGCAGATGTACGAGGGGGCCTCGCCGCCGGCGCCCGCGGCGCGGGAGGAGCCGCCCCAGATGCGCTTGTAGGAGTTGACCCACTGGTTGGTGACGGCGGAGATCTCGGCGGCGTGGCGGAGGAGGCCCGCGATGAAGGAGCGGCCGACCTTGGACAGCTGGTACTCCGCGCCCGACTCGTAGAACGCGTTGCGGTCGCCCTCGAAGAGGGAGAGGTGGGTGTGCATGCCCGAGCCGGGGTACTCCGAGAACGGCTTCGGCATGAACGTCGCCTGCACGCCCTGCTCCAGCGCCACCTGCTTCATGACCAGGCGGAACGTCATGATGTTGTCGGCCGTCGACAGCGCGTCCGCGTACCGCAGGTCGATCTCCTGCTGGCCCGGCGCGCCCTCGTGGTGGCTGAACTCGACCGAGATGCCCATGGATTCGAGCATCGTGATCGCCTGGCGGCGGAAGTCCATGCCGACGTTCTGCGGGGTGTGGTCGAAATAGCCGGAGCTGTCGGCCGGGGTGGGCCGGGTCCCGTCGACCGGCTTGTCCTTCAGCAGGAAGAACTCGATCTCCGGGTGGGTGTAGAAGGTGAAGCCCAGGTCCGAGGTCTTGGCCAGGATGCGCTTGAGCACGAAACGCGGGTCCGCGAAGGACGGTGAGCCGTCAGGCATCAGGATGTCGCAGAACATCCGGGCCGTGCCCGGCGCCTCCGCGCGCCACGGAAGGATCTGGAACGTCCCCGGATCCGGCTTGGCGATCATGTCCGACTCGTAGACCCGCGCGAACCCCTCGATCGCTGAGCCGTCGAAGCCGATGCCCTCGTCAAAGGCCTGTTCCAGCTCGGCCGGGGCGACCGCCACGGACTTCAGGTACCCGAGGACATCGGTGAACCACAGCCGTACGAACCGGATGTCGCGCTCCTCAAGGGTCCTGAGGACGAATTCCTGCTGCTTGTCCATGGCCACATCCTCGCAGTTCAAACGGTCCGTGCTCCACCTCCCGGGGTTGGGGAGAGACTCCAGTATCGCGACCCCGGATTTCCCCCAGATTACGCACCCGACGTGACTTGGAGCACTCGGCCACCCACTACGATCGGCGCCCGTGGTGTGCACGGGCGGAAACCGCCCCGTCGCCCACCCCGAGCCGCCCGGTCCCCGTCCCCCTTCGCAGAAGGACCACACACGACATGAGCTACGACCGCAGGGCCCGAATAGAGCAGATGCGCAACGCCGACCGCGCGCGGGACCGGCGCAACCGGATCCTGGCCGTGAGCCTCGGCGCCGTCGTCGTCGCGGGGCTCGTCGCCTTCGGTTCGTACACGATCCTCGACAAGTCGGACTCCGACGGCACGGACAGTTCGATGACCGCCGACGGGAAGGGCGGCACGCCCTCCGCCGGGGAGACGGACGAGAACCTGGCCACCGGGCCGATCAAGGGCGAGAAGTCCTGGGACGCGAAGAAGCTCACCCGCAACCATGTGACCGACGCCGTCGACTACCCGATGAAGCCCCCGGTCGGCGGGGACCACAACCCGGCCTGGATGAACTGCGACGGCGAGGTCTACAAGAAGGCGATCCCGGACGTGAACGCCGTGCACGCCCTGGAGCACGGCTCGGTCTGGGTGACGTACACCGACGACGCCCCCGCCGCCGACGTCCAGAAGCTCGCCGACCGGGTCTCCAGGACGCCGTACTCGCTCATGAGCCCCTACAAGGACCAGGCCGGGGCCATCATGCTGAGCGCCTGGGGCAAGCAGGTCACCGTCGACGGCGCGGACGACCCGCGCGTGGCGCAGTTCTTCGCGCACTACGTGCAGGGGCCGCAGACCCCCGAGCCGGGCGCCGCCTGCACGGGCGGCCTCGACGGCTCGTGAGCGGGGACTTCGATACGGAGCGCCCCGAAAGTTCCCCCGTACCGCAAATACACCCGAATGGGCTATAGCGGTCGCGTCCCCCGAACGGACCCATGACGATGGGTCCGCTCGGGGATGTACGTACGGCTGCCCCTCGGTACGCAGGAGGAATCCCCCATGACCACCGCCAAGGACATCATGCACACCGGCGCCACCTGGATTCCGGCGCACGAGACGCTCGACCGCGCCGCCCAGATGATGCGCGAGCACCACGTCGGCGCGCTGCCCATCTCGGCCGACGGCGAGAAGGACCGGATGATCGGCATCCTCACGGACCGCGACATCGTGGTCGGCTGTGTGGCGGAGGGCCGGGACCCGTCCAAGGTCACCGCGGGCGACCTCGCCCAGGGCACGCCCCGCTGGATCGACGCGGACGCGGACGTGGAAGCGGTGCTGGAGGAGATGCGGAGTCATCAGATCCGCCGGCTCCCCGTCGTCGAGAACAAGAAGCTGGTCGGCATGATCAGCGAGGCGGATCTCGCCCGGCACCTGTCCGACGACCAGATCGCCGACTGGGCGGAGCAGGTCTACGCGCGGACCGCCGCCGGCTGACCGGTCCCGCGCATCGCCCTTTCGCACGGCCCGCCGGGACATCGCGTCAGTCAGACGATTAGAGTGGGGCGCGTGCCTCAACTACGCCTCGCACTGAATCAGATCGACTCGACCGTCGGCGACCTCGCCGGCAACGCCGAGGCGATCGTCCACTGGACCCGGCACTCCGCCGAACAGGGCGCCCATTTCGTGGCGTTCCCCGAGATGGTGCTGACCGGCTACCCCGTCGAGGACCTGGCCCTGCGGTCGTCCTTCGTCGAGGCGTCGCGTGCGGCGCTGCGCGCGCTCGCCGCCCGCCTCGACGCGGAGGGCTTCGGG
Organism: Streptomyces sp. NPDC041814; assembly: GCF_055590565.1. Taxonomy (NCBI): domain Bacteria; kingdom Bacillati; phylum Actinomycetota; class Actinomycetes; order Kitasatosporales; family Streptomycetaceae; genus Streptomyces; species Streptomyces sp. NPDC041814. The sequence continues at coordinate 525,370 of NZ_JBVJAM010000001.1, forward strand.
GAGATCCCGGTCCTCGTCGGATACCTCGACCGCTCGGAGTTCGCGGCGGAGCGCTACGGCCAGCCCGCCGGGTCCCCGCGCAACGCGGCCGCGGTGCTGCACCGCGGCGGGATCGCCCTGAACTTCGCCAAACACCACCTGCCGAACTACGGCGTCTTCGACGAGTTCCGGTACTTCGTGCCGGGCGACTCGATGCCGGTCGTACGGGTGCACGGCGTCGACATCGCCCTCGCGATCTGCGAGGACCTGTGGCAGGACGGCGGCCGCGTCCCGGCCGCGCGCGCCGCCGGGGCCGGACTGCTGCTGTCGGTCAACGCCTCGCCGTACGAGCGGGACAAGGACGACACCCGGCTGGAACTGGTCCGCAAGCGGGCCCGTGAGGCCGGCTGCACGACCGCCTACCTCGCGATGATCGGCGGCCAGGACGAGCTGGTCTTCGACGGTGACTCGATCGTGGTCGACCGGGAGGGCGAGGTCATCGCCCGCGCCCCGCAGTTCGCCGAGGGCAGCGTGATCCTGGACCTGGAGCTGCCCGCCGCCCCGGCCGAGGCGCCGTCCGGCGTGGTCGCCGACGGGCTGCGGATCGACCACGTGGTCCTCTCCGAGGAGCCGCTGCCGCCGTACGAGGCGGAGCTGGCCGGGGGTTACGCGGACCGGCTGGACGACGACGAGGAGCTGTACACGGCCCTCGTGGTCGGCCTGCGCGCCTACGCCGCGAAGAACGGCTTCAACAGCGTGCTCATCGGCCTCTCCGGTGGCATCGACTCGGCACTCGTCGCCGCGATCGCCTGCGACGCGCTGGGCGCGCAGCAGGTGTACGGGGTCTCGATGCCGTCCAAGTACTCCTCGGACCACTCCAAGGGCGACGCCGCCGAGCTGGCGCGGCGCACCGGGCTCAACTTCCGGACCGTGCCGATCGAGCCGATGTTCGACGCGTACATGGGTTCGCTGGGGCTCACCGGGCTCGCCGAGGAGAACCTCCAGTCGCGGCTGCGCGGCACGATGCTGATGGCCATCTCCAACCAGGAGGGCCAGATCGTGCTGGCCCCCGGCAACAAGTCGGAGCTGGCCGTCGGGTACTCCACGCTGTACGGGGACTCCGTCGGGGCGTACGGGCCGATCAAGGACGTGTACAAGACCTCGGTGTTCCGGCTCGCGAAGTGGCGCAACCGGGCCGCCGAGGAGCGCGGGCAGACCCCGCCGATCCCGGAGGCGTCCATCACGAAGCCGCCGAGCGCCGAGCTGCGGCCGGGCCAGGTGGACACGGACTCGCTGCCGGACTACGACGTGCTCGACCGCATCCTTGAGCTGTACGTGGACCGGGACCAGGGGCTCGAAGCGATCGTCGCGGCCGGGTTCGACCGGGCGCTGGTGGCGAAGACGCTGCGGATGGTGGATACGGCGGAGTACAAGCGGCGGCAGTATCCGCCGGGGACGAAGATCTCGCCGAAGGGGTTCGGGAAGGACCGCCGGCTGCCGATCACGAATCGGTGGCGCGAGGCGGTCTGAAGCCCGCGGATCTCCGATACGTGAGCCCGTCCGGGGCTGGGGGTTTGTCCCCCAGCCCCGGACGGGCTTGTTTTGGCCGGTCGCCGCTGGTCAGTTGCGGCCCGTTCCGGCCGGAGTCCTGTCCCCAGGCGCCGGACCGGCACGTTTTGGCCGGTCGCCGCTGGTCAGTTGCGGCCCGTTCCGGCCGGGGTCCTGTCCTCAAGCGCGGGACGGGCTGATTTCGCCACCACCTTCGACGCGCCGCCCTCGCGGTCCAACGCGCCCGCCGTGACCGCGATCGCCAGGCCCGCCAGGGCCAGCACCGCGCCCACCAGCGCGGGGGACGTCCAGCCCCAGCCCGCCGCGATCGCCGCGCCGCCCAGCCACGCGCCGCCCGCGTTGGCCAGGTTGAACGCGGAGTGGTTGGAGGCCGACGCCAGGGTGGGGGCGTCCTTCGCCTTGTTCATCACCAGGATCTGGAGCGGCGTGGTCGTCATGAAGCCCACCGCGCCCAGCAGCACCACCATCAGCAGGGCCGCCCACTTCACCTGGGCCGCCAGCGGGAAGACCGCCAGGACGACGGCGAGGGCGCCCAGCGAGCCGTACAGCGTCGGGCGCAGGGCCCGGTCCGTGAGCGGGCCCGCCGCCAGCGCGCCCAGCGTCATGCCGATGCCGAAGAGCGCGAGCACCGGCGTCACCGCGGACTCGCCGAAGCCCATGGCCTTCGTGGTCATCGCCGAGAGGTAGGAGTAGACGGCGAACACGCCGGCGAAGCCGAAGACGGCGGTGAGGAGGCCGAGCAGGACCTGCCGGTTGCCGAGCGCCCGCAGCTCGTGGCGCACGTTCTGCCGGGCCTCGACGGGGATCTGCGGGACCAGCCGGGCCAGGGCCGCCATCGCGCAGACGCCGATGGCCGCGACGACCAGGAACGTGGCCCGCCAGCCGAGGTGCTGGCCGAGCAGGGTCGCGGCGGGTACGCCGACGATGTTGGCGACCGTCAGTCCGAGGAACATCGTCGCGACGGCCCGCGCCCGGCGCCCCTCGGGCACGAGGCGGGAGGCGACGACGGCCCCGACGCCGAAGAACGCGCCGTGCGGCAGACCGGCCAGGAGGCGGCCCGCGATCAGCCAGCCGAAGCCTGGGGCGAGCGCGGAGGCGAGGTTGCCGACGGTGAAGAGGGCCATCAGGAGCAGGAGCATCCGCTTGCGCGGGACGCGGGAGCCGACGGCGGTGAGCAGCGGGGCGCCGATCACCACACCGATCGCGTACGCCGACACGAGGTAGCCGGCGGTGGGGACGGAGGTGCCGAGGTCGTCCGCGACGTCGGGCAGCAGGCCCATCATCACGAACTCGGTGGTGCCGATGCCGAAGGCGCTCACGGCCAGCGCGAGCAGGGCCAGGGGCATGAGGAGAGACCTTTCCGCTTCAGGGCCCCCGCCGCAGCCCGGCGGGACCCGGTCGGGGTCTGCGGACACGCGGAGGGAGCAGGAGGGGACGTGGTCGTACGCACGCCCGCGCGGTCCGCCGGTCGGCGGGGCGCACGGCGGCGGACCGGCTCCGTCGCCGGCGACCTTGTTCCCGTACGAAACAAAGTCTCTCAGAGAAGTGGTGCCATCCGGTAAACGGCTTGTTGCGTCAGAGTTTGACGCGGGCGGCGATCGGGAGATGGTCGCTGCCGGTGGCCGGGAGCGTCCAGGAGGACATCGGCTCGACGCCCTTGACCATGATCTGGTCGATCCGCGCCATCGGGAACTTCGCCGGCCAGCTGAACCCGAAGCCGTCGCCGGCCGCGCCCTGGGTGGAGCGCATCTGCGAGGTGACCGCCTTGAGCGCGCGGTCGTTCATCGTGCCGTTGAGGTCGCCGAGGAGGGCGACGCGGGCGAGCGGTTCGTGCGAGATGGCCTTGCCGAGGGCGTCGGCGCTCTGGTCGCGCTGGTTGGCGGTGAAACCGGCGTGGAGCTTGACGCGTACGGACGGCAGGTGCGCCACGTAGACCGCGAGGGGGCCCTCCGGCGTCGCGACGGTGGTCCGCATCGCACGGACCCAGCCCATCTTGAGGTCCACGGGACGGGTGTCGCTCAGCGGGTACTTGCTCCAGAGGCCCACGGTGCCCTGCACCGAGTGGTACCGGAAGCGGCCGGCGAGCGCCTTCTCGTAGGCCGCCACCTTGCCGGCGGGCAGCTCCTGGAGGGCGACGACATCCGCGCCGGAGCCCGCGACCTGGTCGGCGGTGGCGGCCGGGTCGGGGTTGTCCGCGTTGACGTTGTGCGTGGCGACGGTGAGATCGCCGCCGGCGCCCGACTTGTCCGTGAACAGGCCGCCGAAGATGTTGAGCCAGACCACGACCGGCAGCAGCAGCGCCACCAGCGCGGTGCCCGAGCGGCGGAGCAGGCCGAGCACGAGCAGCACCGGGAAGAACACGCCGATCCAGGGCAGGAACGTCTCGGAGAGGCTGCCCAGGTTCCCGATGGTGTTGGGGATCCGGGCGTGGAAGGCCATCACGAGGGTCAGCAGGAGCGAGCAGCAGGCCAGCACGATCCCGCGCCGCCAGGTGCCCCGGTCCCTCAGGCGCCGGGCGAATCTGTCGCGCAGGTCCCGGAAGCGGGAGCCGGAGCGCTGCGGTCCCACACCGTTCCCCGTGTCCGCCCTGTACGCCTGCACCATCGCGCTGTCCTCACTGCCTTGCCGTACACATCGCCGCGTCCCCGACCCTAGGGGATACGCGATGCCTTTCCTGCCGCCTGTGGCGGTCGTACTGCCACAAGGACGTGGGAGGCGGTTCGGGCAGTTCCGGAGGAGCGGCGAATGGCGGTGCTCTGTGACGTAACGATCACATCCGTCCGCGCCGGGGTGCCAGGCCCTCCATCACCAGGGCGATGATGCGGTCGGCGAGATCCTCGGGCAGCGGCGCGTCGGGCCGGTGGATGGTGCGTACGAGCATGGGGCCGAGGAACAGGTCGTCCATCAGCTCCACGTCCGTGTCGTCCCGCAGTTCGCCGGCCTCGACGGCGCGCCGGACGGCGGCGACCATGGCGAGGCGGCGGGGGGCTATCACGGTGCACTGGTACTCGTGCCAGAGCTTGGGGTGGCTCTTCATCTGCGCGAACACGTTGTGCAGCAGTACGGAGGAGCGCTGGGCGAGGCCGCGTCTGCGCATCGACTCCAGCAGGACGCGCAGGTCGGCCAGGCCGCCGGTGCCGGAGACCTCGGGTTCCGGGGGCTCGATGGCGCGGAGCACGTCGACGAAGAGCTCCTCCTTGCCGGCCCAGCGCCGGTAGATGGTGGCCTTGCCGACCCCGGCGGTGCGGGCGATGCGCTCGATGGAGAGCGCGGCGAGGGGTTCACCGGCCTCCAGGAGCTCCACGACGGCGTCCAGGATGGCCGCCTCGGCGGCGGCGCTGCGCGGCCTTCCCCGGCGCGGCTCGGAGTCGTCCCCGGTTCCCGGGGGGCCGGGAACCTCGCCGGACCGCTCGTCCGGTGCCTGAGCCTGCACGTGAAACCACCTTTCGCCGCCTCCGATTCTCGCCGACGCGGCAGGGGGCCGGGCCCCGCGGGTGAGCCGGGCCGCGTGACACGGCCCGGCTCACCCGGACGGCTCAGCCGGACGTCATCGTTCGGCGCCCGCCGTGGCGGGGCGCTCCTCCTCGCGTACGGGCCGGGGCGCGTCCGGCTCGCGGCCCGGCAGCCACAGGGCCACGACGAGCGTGCCGACGAGGGCCACGGCGGCCGAGCCGAGGGCCGTGATGTGCATGGCGCTCATGAAGGCGTCGTGCGCGGCGGTGACCAGCGGGGCACCCTTGGGGCCCAGCTTCTCCGCGATGGCGAGCGTGGCCTCGATGGACTCCCCCGCCGCGTCCCGGGCTCCGGAGGGCAGCGCGCCGAGGTGGTTCTCGATGTCGCCCCGGTAGACGGTGGACAGCACCGAGCCGAGCACGGCGATCCCGAGCGCGCCGCCGACCTGGCGGAAGGTGTTGTTGACGGCCGAGCCGGAGCCGGCCTTCTCGCGCGGCAGGGCCTGCATCACCGCGACGGTCACCGGGGGCATGACGTGGGCCATGCCGGTGCCCTGGACGAAGAAGACGACGCACATCAGCCAGACGGGCGTGTCGGCGTCGAAGAGGGCGAAGGCGGCCAGGCCGAGGGCGACGGCCAGCATGCCCGCCGTGCAGACGGCGCGGGCGCCGAAGCGGGCGACGACGATCCGGGCGCGGGGCGCGAAGATCATCTGGGCCACGGCCAGCGGCAGGATCAGCAGCCCGGACTGGAGGGCGCTCCAGCCGCGGACGCTCTGCATGTAGAAGGCGGAGAAGAAGGTGACGCCCATCAGCGCGAAGAAGACCAGCGCGATCGCTGCGACGGCGGCGGAGAACGCGGGCTTCCTGAAGTACGAGATGTCGATCGCCGGGCTGGCGCTGCGCTTCTCGTGGAGGACGAAGACCACCAGGACGGCGAGGCCGCCGACGACGGGGAGGAGGACGGAGAAGTCGGTGAAGTCGGCGAGCTCGCCGCCCCGGATGATGCCGTACACGAGCAGCACCAGGCCGATGATGGAGAGCACCACGCCGAGCGGGTCGAGCCGTCCGGGGCGCGGGTCCTTCGAGTCCGGCACCAGCAGGACCATAGCGACCAGGGCGACGATCACCACGGGGACGTTGACCAGGAAGATCGAGCCCCACCAGAAGTGTTCGAGGAGCAGGCCGCCGGTGATCGGGCCGATCGCGATGCCGAGGCCGACGCTGCCGGCCCAGATGCCGATCGCCTTGGGCTGCTCGTCGCGCTCGAAGACGTTCATCAGGACGGCGAGCGTGGCCGGCATGACGAAGGCGGCGCCGAAGCCCATCAGGGCGCGCCAAGCGATGAGCTGGCCGGGCGAGTCGGACAGGGCGGCGAGGGCGGAGCCGATGCCGAAGAGGGTGATGCCGAAGAGCAGGATCTTCTTGCGGCCCAGCCGGTCGCCCAGCAGGCCGGCGGTGAAGAGCAGGCCGGCGAAGACGAGCGTGTAGGAGTTGATCGCCCACTCCAGCTCGCTCTGGGTGGCGCCGATGCCGGTGGGCGAAGGGGAGGCGATCGTCTTGACGGCGACGTTCAGGATCGAGTTGTCCAGCACCACGATGAGCAGGCTGAACATCAGGACCACGAGAATCGCCCAGCGGCGGCGGTGGACCGCCTCCGGTATCTGGGACACGGCGGGAGCGCCGGAGGGTGTGGACATGAGGAGCAGCCTAGACGCATTCCGATACGAGACCGTCTCGTATTGTAAATTCTTTACCGGCGGCCCGTCCTCCGGGACCGGCGCGCGGCCCACTTCCCGCGACCGGCTCCGGGATGCCACCATGGAAGCGGTCCGGGGACGCCGTCAGGGCGCCTCGAGATGACGAAGGAGCCACCTGCCATGTCGCTTCAGGCTGCGCAGAATCAGTCCGCCACCCCCGCGGGTGCCCCCTCCGACAGCGGCAAGGCGCTGTACGGGGGCAAGAGCAACCGCCGGGTCACCGTCCACGACATCGCCGCCGCCACCGCGCGCGGCGAGAAGTGGCCCATGCTCACCGCCTACGACGCGATGACCGCGTCCGTCTTCGACGAGGCCGGCATCCCGGTCATGCTCGTCGGCGACTCCATGGGCAACTGCCACCTCGGCTACGAGACCACCGTGCCCGTCACGATGGACGAGATCGCCATCCTGTCCGCCGCCGTCGTCCGGGGCACCAAGCGCGCCCTGATCGTCGCCGACCTGCCTTTCGGGGCGTACCAGGAGAGCCCGGTCCAGGCCCTGCGCAACGCCACCCGGCTCATCAAGGAGTCCGGTGTCGGCGCGGTGAAGCTGGAGGGCGGCGAGCGCAGCCACGAGCAGATCAAGCTGCTGGTCGACGCCGGAATCCCGGTCATGGCCCACATCGGCCTCACCCCGCAGTCCGTGAACGCCATGGGCTACCGGGTCCAGGGCCGGGGCGAGGAGGCCGCCCAGCAGATGCTGCGCGACGCCAAGGCCGTGCAGGACGCGGGCGCGTTCGCCGTCGTCCTGGAGCTCGTACCGGCCGAGCTGGCCGCCGAGGTCACCCGCACCCTGCACATCCCGACCATCGGGATCGGCGCCGGCCCGGAGACCGACGCCCAGGTGCTGGTCTACACCGACATGGTCGGGCTGACCGGCGGCAAGGTCCCGCGCTTCACCAAGCAGTACGCCGACCTGAGGCAGATCCTCGGCGACGCCGCGAAGGCGTACGCGGAGGAGGTCGTCGGCGGCACGTTCCCGGCCCCGGAGCACACCTTCCACTGAGGCCGCGGGGGCGCCGGGCGCAGGCGCACCCCAACGACCACCACCGGTAACGACGACAGCCCGCCGACTTCCCCCATCGGCGGGCTGTCGGCCGTTGTCGGCGGGGCCGAGCAAGCTGTCGGCCGGCTGTCGGCGGCCTGTCGGTGGCGGCTGGTCTGATAGTCGGCATGACGCGAATCGACAAGACCCCCAGGAACGGTGGGAACGGCGGGAACGCCGTAGAGGTGCGGGGACTGGTCAAGCACTACGGCGAGACCAAGGCCCTGGACGGCGTGGACCTCGATGTGCGCGAGGGCACCGTCCTCGGCGTGCTCGGCCCCAACGGCGCCGGCAAGACCACCCTCGTACGCTGCCTCTCCACGCTCATCACGCCCGACGCCGGGACCGCGGTCGTCGCCGGCTTCGACGTGGTGAAGCAGCCCCGTGCACTCCGCCGCACCATCGGCCTCACCGGCCAGTACGCCTCGGTCGACGAGAAGCTGTCCGGCTGGGAGAACCTCTACATGATCGGGCGGCTGCTCGACCTGCCCCGCAAGAAGGCGCGGGCCCGGGCCGACGAGCTGCTGGAGCGCTTCTCGCTCACCGACGCGGCGAAGAAGGCCGCGATGGAGTACTCCGGCGGGATGCGCCGCCGGCTCGACCTGGCCGCCTCCATGATCGGCAGCCCGGCCGTCCTCTATCTGGACGAGCCCACGACGGGGCTCGACCCCCGGACCCGCAACGAGGTCTGGGACGAGGTGCAGCGCATGGTCGCGGAGGGGGCGACCGTGCTCCTCACCACCCAGTACATGGAAGAGGCCGAACAGCTGGCCAACGAGCTGACCGTCATCGACAAGGGCCGGATCATCGCCCGCGGCGGTGTGAACGAGCTCAAGGCCAAGGTCGGCGGCCGCACCCTGCAGATCCGCCCCTCGGACCCGGCCGAGCTGGCTCCGATGGCGCAGGCGCTGCGGGAGACCGGCCTCGACGGTGTCGCGGGCGCGCAGGCCGTCCCGGACGAGGGCCTGCTCTACGTACCGATCCTCAGCGACGAACAGCTGACCGCCGTCATCGGGCTGCTCGGCACCCGGGGCTTCTCGCTGGCCCACGTCGCCACCGCGCTGCCCAGCCTGGACGAGGTGTTCCTCGCCATCACCGGCGACAAGGCCACCGTCACCGACACGACTCCCGAGGAGGTCGCGGCATGAGCACGACGACCCTGACGCCCACCCCCACCGACACGTCCGTCTCCGCGCCGGCCACGAAGCTCCACGACGAGGGCTCCATCGGACTGCGGAACAACCTGCGCCACATCGGGGCCCTGGTCCGGCGCAATCTGCTCCAGATCAAGAAGGATCCGGAGTCGATGTTCGACGCGCTGCTGATGCCCGTCATCTTCGTGCTGCTCTTCGTGTACGTCTTCGGCGGCTCGGTCGGCGGCAGCATGGGCGGCGGCCGGCAGGAGTACCTGAACTACCTGATCCCCGGCCTGATGGCGATGATGGGCATGAACATCGCCATGGCCGTCGGCAGCGGTGTCAACGACGACTTCCGCAAGGGGGTCATGGACCGCTTCCGTACGATGCCGATCGCGCGCTCCTCGGTGCTCATCGCCAAGATCGTGGTCGAACTCGCCCGGATGATGGTCGCCACCCTCATCCTGCTGGGCATGGGCTTCGCCCTCGGCATGGAGCTCCACGGCTCGGTGCTCGGCCTGCTCGGGGCGATCGGCCTGTCGGCCGCGTTCGGCGCCGCGATCATGTGGATCTTCATCCTGCTCGGCCTGGCGATGAAGACCCCGCAGGCGGTTCAGGGCATGGGCATGCTGGTCATGATGCCGCTCCAGTTCGGTTCCTCGATCTTCGCCCCGCCGACGACGATGCCCGGCTGGCTCCAGTCCTTCACCGACTACAACCCGCTGTCGAACCTGGCGGACGCGGCGCGCGGCCTCATGATGGGGACCTCGCTCGGCCACTCGGTCTGGCTGACGCTCGGCTGGGCCGTGGTCATCACGGCGGCCGTGGCCCCGCTCGCGGTCTCCAAGTTCCGCAAGAAGTCCTGACGTCACGCGTTCCGCTCGGGAACCACGTCCACGAGGGCGGCGGCCTCCTCCAGGGAGAGGCCGCCGCCCTCGGCGTACGCGGCCTCGTAGGCGGCGTCCCCGAGCCGGCCCCGGACCAGCGCCTCGGCGCGGGCCAGGTTCTCGCGTTCCATCGCGTTCATGAAGTGGCCCTCGGGCAGGTGCACCCGGCCGGCGCCCAGCAGCCGCGCCGCGATTCCGGCCCGCTCGGCGCCGCCGAGCCCGCCGAGCGCCCAGGCCACGATGACCAGGTTGATCACTGCCATCTGCGGCGCGACCATCTGCGTCAGCGGGTCCCGTACGCCCTTCAGGGACCGCCGGCTCCGCTCCAGCGCGCGGGCGTACTCGCCGTCCTGGTTGTCCAGCCAGGCCAGGCCGCCGAGGACGAAACCCTCGAACACCGCCATGGTCTCGGACGCGAACTCCTCCTGGAGGCGGGTGAACTGCTCGCGCGCCTCGGCGGTCCGGCCGCACCGGCCCAGCCACATCGCCAGGAACAGCCGGGCCGCCGGTCTGGCCTCGTGGCCGGTCTGCCGCTCGTCGGCCAGCACCTCGCGCATGATCGCCTCGCCCTCCGCGCCCCGGCCGAGCTCGGTGAGCACGGAGGCGTAGCGGATGCGGAGCACGGAGACCTGGGAGAGGGCGCCCAGCTTCTCGGCCGAGCGGATCGCGGCCTGGAAATCCTCGGCCGCCTGCGCGTACTCGCCCTGCTTCTCGTTGGCCTCGCCGCGCGAGGAGATCGCCTCGGCGATGCCCCAGTCGTCGCCGAGCCTGCTGAAGACCGCCAGGCTCTCGTCGGCGTCCCGGTGGGCCTCCCCGGCCCAGTCGGGACGGTTGGCCAGCACGTTGGCCCGCATCTGGAGGGCGGCGGCCAGCTCCCACTCGTAACCGAACTCCCGCGCGCCGCGCACCGTTTCGTCCAGCAGGTGGCGCAGGTCGGCGACGCCGCCGGTGAGCATTACGGCGTAGAACCAGAGCGAGGCGGGGCTGCGGCAGGTCTGCGGCTGGCCCGCCCGGTAGGTGGCGACGATGGCCCGCAGCCGGGCCATGCTCGCCTCGTTCGTCCACTCGTCCATCGCGTGGTCCATGCTGACCAGCTGGACCAGGGTCACCTGCCGCCGCGCCTCCTCCAGCAGTTCCTGGCGCATGGGCGGCGGCGCGTCCGTGCAGCGCTCGTGGATGGAGGGCGCGGGCCGTACGGGCTCCGCGAACGGGTCGGGGCCGAGGGCGGCGGCCGCGTCGGCCCAGTGCAGGGCGTCGCCGCGCAGGTTGCGGATCTGCCAGTACCAGGACAGGGACAGCACCATGCACAGGGCCTCCTGCTCGTCGCGGGCGGCGACGGCGTGGCGCAGCGCGGTGCGCAGGTTCTCGTACTCGCGTTGCAGGAGCCGGATCGCGGCGAGCTGTCCGGAGCCGCGCAGCAACGGGTCGGTCGTACGGGCCAGCTCGCGGTAGAACACCAGGTGCCGGTGCTCGACGGCGTCCCGCTCGCCGGACTCCTCCAGGCGCTCCGCCGCGTACTCGCCGACGGTCTCCAGGAGCCGGTAGCGCATCCGGCCGTCGTCCGCCGGGGCGGCGACCACGAGCGACTTGTCCACGAGCGAGCCGAGGACGAGGGCCACCTCGCCGGAGCGGCCGGCCGGGTCGGCGCAGACCGCCTCGGCGGCCTCCAGGGTGCAGCCGCCCGCGAAGACGGCGAGGCGGCGCAGGGTGACACGCTCGTCCTCGTCCAGCAGCTCCCAGGACCAGTCCACGACCGCGCGCAGGGTCTGCTGCCGGGGCAGCACGGTCCGGCTGCCGCTGGTCAGCAGGCGGAAACGGTCGTCCAGCCGGTCCGCGATCTGCTGCGGTGTGAGCATCCGCAGCCGGGCCGCGGCGAGCTCGATGGCGAGCGGCAGGCCGTCCAGCCGGCGGCAGATCTCGGCGGTGGCCGCCGCCGTCGCCTCGTCCGCGTCCACCCGGAAGCCGGGGCGGGCCGCGGCACCGCGCTCCGCGAGCAGCCGCAGCGCGGTCGGGTCGGGCAGCGGGTCGACCGGCCGGACCGCCTCGCCCGGCACGCCGAGGGGTTCCCGGCTGGTCGCGAGGACGGTGAGCCGGGGGCAGTGGGCGAGCAGATGGTCGGCGAGGGCGGCGGCGGCCTCGATGACGTGCTCGCAGTTGTCGAGGAGGAGCAGCATGCGGCGGCGCGAGCAGTATTCGGTGAGCCGGGCCAGCGACTCACCGGCCGCGCGCTCGTCGCCGGAGGCCCGCTCGGCGGCCCGGAACTCCCCGGAACCGGCCCCGCTGAGCACGGTCTCCCGGGCCCCGAGCGCGGCGAGCACCGCCTCCGGCACGGCCTCCGGGTCGTCCACGGGGGCCAGCTCGGCGAGCCAGATGCCGTCCGGCCAGGTGCCGGGGTCGACGGTGTCGGCGACCTCCTGCGAGAGCCGGGTCTTGCCCGCGCCGCCGGGGCCGAGCAGGGTGACGAGCCGCCCCCGGGACAGGTCGTCGCGCAGGGCCGCCATGTCGCGCTCGCGGCCGACGAAGCTGGTGAGCCGGGCGCGGAGGTTGCCCAGGGGCGCGGCCTCCTTCGCGGGGGCCGGGGGCTCCTGCCGCAGCAGCTCGGCGTACAGGGCGGTCAGCTCGGGGCCGGGGTCGGTGCCGAGGCGGTCGGCGATGAGGGTGCGGACCTCCTCGTACGCGGCGAGCGCCTGGGCGGTCCGTCCGGCGTCGCGCAGGGCGCGCAGGCGGAGCGCCTGGAGGGGTTCGTCCAGGGGGTGTTCGCCGCAGAGCGCGGTCAGCTCCGGCAGCACGTCGCCCGCCCGGCCGAGGGCCAGCTCAGCGGCGAGCCGGACCCGGCGGGCGTCGAGCCGGCGGGCGTTCCAGCGTGCGGCGGCGGCGTGCCGGTCGGGGAGGTCGGCGAGGGCGGGGCCGCGCCAGAGGGCGAGGGCGTCGCTCAGGAGGGCCGTCGTACGGGCCGGGTCGCCCTCCGCGAGGGCCCTCGCGCCTTCGCCGGCGAGCCGTTCGAAGCGGAACAGGTCGACGTCCTCCGGCTCGGCGGCCAGCCGGTAGCCGCTCTCCGCGGAGGCGACGGCGTCGTGCCCGATGGCCCGCCGCAGCCGCCCGACCAGTGCCTGGAGCGCGCCTGCCGCGTCGGCGGGCGGTTCGCCGTCCCACACCTCGTCCACGAGCACGGCGACCGGGACCGTCCGGCCGGGCCGCAGTGCCAGCACGGTGAGCAGCGCGCGCAGCCGCGCCCCGCCGACGGACAGGGCCGTGCCGTCGTCGCGGAGTGCCTGGGTGGGACCGAGGATGCCGTAGCGCACGCGGCCATTCTCCGCGACCGGCCCCGGTGTCCGCACAGCCGCCCCACCCCTGCCCCTGCTCGTCATGGCCCCCACCCTTTCCGGTCCCGGGGCGGGAAGCGAACCGTTTCCCCCGTGTCAGGGTCAGCCCTCCGGCGTCGCGGCGGCCTTCGGCCCGACCGCGTAACCCGGTACGGACGGCCAGCGGACGGTGAGCACCACGGACTCCTCCTCGGCGACCCAGGAGTGGTCGACGCCGACGCCCCACACCACGTAGTCGCCCTGCTCCTCCAGGAGCACGCTGCGCCCGGGCAGCTCCACCCGGAACCGCCCGCTGATGAGCACGAGCAGCGCGGTCCTGCTCTCCCCGCGCACCCACTGCGCCCGCTCGTCGCCCACCGGGTGGACGCCCCACTTGATCTCGACGTCCTCGCTGTGCCGGGGATCGCCCGCGTCCTTGAAGTGCCCGAGGATCCATCCCCGGTCGAGTGCGGCGTCCTTGCCGGCGTTGCCCACGTATACGTTGTCGTTCACGTGGGGCGACGCTAGCAGGGGCGTTCCGTCCGAGGGGGACGGCTACGCTCTGGCCCATGGCGAGCGCAGCGCAGCAGCGGATCAGTCCGGTTTTTCTCGGGATCGCCGCCGTGACGGCCGTGGCCGGGTGGGGGGTGTGGACGGACTTCGCGGCACAGCCGGGGTTCGCGACGTTCCTGTTCGTGACCGGGGCGTGGGTCGTGTCGCTCTGTCTGCACGAGTACGCGCACGCGAGGACGGCGCTGCACAGCGGCGACATCTCCATCGGGGCCAAGGGATACCTGACGCTGAACCCGCTCGCCTACACGCACGCGCTGCTGAGCATCGTGCTGCCGGTGCTGTTCGTGATCATGGGCGGGATCGGGCTGCCCGGTGGTGCGGTGTTCATCGAGCGGGGCCGGATCCGCGGCCGGTGGCGGCACAGTCTGATCTCGGCGGCCGGGCCGCTGACCAACGTCCTGTTCGCCGTCGTGTGCACCGCGCCGTTCTGGCTGGACGCCCTGGACGGGGTGCCGCCCGCCTTCCGGAACGCGCTGGCGTTCCTGGCGCTGCTCCAGGTGACGGCCGCCATCCTGAACTTCCTGCCCGTCCCGGGGCTGGACGGCTACGGGGTCATCGAGCCGTGGCTCTCGCGCTCGGCCCGTCGCGCGGTCGAGCCGTTCGCCCCGTTCGGCCTGATCGCGGTCTTCGCCCTGCTGTGGGTGCCCGAGCTGAACCGGGCCTTCTTCGACGCGGTCTACGCCCTGCTGGGCGGCCTGGGCGTGCACGGCTGGTGGAGCGACTGCGGCCTGGACGCGTACCGCTTCTGGCAGGAGGCGGACCCGCGGTGCGCGGTCCCCGGTTAGGCGCTCCGGTCCGCGGACTCCGCGCGGCGGCGGCGCAGGTAGTACCAGGCCATGTTCGAGGACAGACCGACCAGCAGGACCCAGACGACGCCGATGAGCACGCTGCCCTGGACGAAGGCCGTCACGGCCGCGGCGAGGGCCAGGACGCAGACGACGAGGGCGTAGAGGGCGAGGCGGGGCATGGGTGGCTCCTGTCGGGGGTGATGCGCGGTCCCCTCCAGTGTCCCCCATGCCCCCGGCCGGTCCGGGTCCGGCTCAGACGTCCGTCGTGCGGAGTCCGGCGTGCGCCTTGTAGCGGCGGTTGACCGAGATCAGGTTGGCGACCAGCGACTCGACCTGGTGGGCGTTGCGCAGGCGGCCCGCGAAGATGCCGCGCATGCCCGCGATGCGGCCCGCCAGCGCCTGGACGACATCCGTGTCGGCCCGGGCCTCGCCCAGCACGAGGACGTCGGTGTCGATCTCGTCGATCGTCTCGTCCTGGAGGAGGACCGCCGAGAGGTGGTGGAAGGCGGCCGTGACGCGCGAGTCCGGCAGCAGGGCGGCGGCCTGCTCGGCGGCGCTCCCCTCCTCCGGCTTCAGGGCGTAGGCGCCCTTCTTGTCGAAGCCGAGCGGGTTGACGCAGTCGACGACGATCTTCCCGGCCAGCTCCTCGCGCAGCGACTCCAGCGTCTTGGCGTGCCCGTCCCACGGCACCGCCACGATCACCACGTCGCTCTCCCGCGCGCACGTCGCGTTGTCCGCGCCCCGGACGCCGTTCCCCAGCTCCGCGGCCGCCGCCTCCGCGCGGTCCGCGGCGCGGGAGCCGATGATCACCTGCTGCCCGGCGCGCGCGAAGCGGTACGCCAGGCCGCGTCCCTGCGGTCCGGTGCCGCCGAGCACGCCGACGGTCAGGCCGGACACGTCGGGCAGGTCCCAGGGGTCCTTGGCGGGGGGCTTGGGCGCGCTGCCGTTGTCATTCGTAGTCATGGCCCCGACACTACTGCCAGGTACGGCCCGGGCCGGTGGGGCCGGGCCGCCACCCGTACGGATGGCGCTGCGGCCTTTCGCCGGTGCCGGGGCCCCCACATGGTGCAGGATGCCGGGCCATGGATGCCGTACGTGTGGCGCTGCTGCGTGAAGTGCTCGCCAGGACCCAGTGGCCCGCCGCCGCCCGGCGGTTCGCCGGTGCGCTCCGCTCCTCCGTGGTCCCGCACGGCGGCGGGCTGCTGCTGGTGGGGACCGAGGTGTACGAGCCCTGGCACCTCGCCGCCCATCTGGTGGACGAGTCCACCTGGTCCGGGCTGCCCGAACTCCGCCCCACCCTGGTGCGCCACCGGGTGGAGCCCGGCGACCCGGCGCACCTCGCGGTCGGCCTCGGCCGGATCGAGGCGGCCGGGCGCGGCGAGACGCTGCTCGTGGTGACGCCGGACCGGCCCGGCGAGGGGCTGCTGGAGCGGGTGCACGACGCCCGGCGCGCCGGGGCGACGGTGCTCTCTCTGGACAACGGCGACCCGCAGGTGCGCGGGCTCGCCCATGAGGCGCTGTCCGTGACGGACGGCGACGACGTGGACCTGGACACGGTCCAGCACCTGGTCAGCGCCGCCGCCGGGGAGAACGGCGCCCCCGTGCCGCGCGGCGGGCGGCGCACGTTCCGCGACCGCCTGTCCCGGCTGGCCGACCAGCTGACGGCACCGCCTCCGCCGCGCTGGTGAGCGGGCCCGGCCCGCGGGAAACCCGTTTGCACGCTCCACGTATCACGACGGACCATGTCTCCTCGTGACCTCTCGCTCCTCCCTCGCCGCCAGGCTGGCCGCGCTCCTCCCCGACCTCTCGCCCTGGCGGTCGTCGGCCGACTTCCGGTTGCTGTGGGTGCAGGGCATCGTCACCTACTTCGGCAGCTTCATGGCGCTCATCGCGCTGCCGCTCCAGATCAAGGACCTCACCGGCTCCCCGCTCGCCGTCGGCGCGATGGGCGCGGTGGAGCTGGTGCCGCTCGTCCTGTGCGGTCTGTACGGGGGCGCGCTCGCCGACGCCGCCGACCGGCGGAAGATCATCCTGGCCACCGAGGCCGGGCTCGGGCTGCTCGCGGTGATCCTGCTGGTGAACGCGGCCCTGCCCGACCCGATGCTGTGGCCGCTGTATGTGGTGGCGGGCGGGGTCTCCGCGCTCGCCGGGCTCCAGCGGCCCGCGCTGGACTCGCTGATGGCCCGGATCGTGCCGCACGACCAGCTTCCGGCGGCCGCCGCGCTGAACTCGCTGCGCTGGCAGGCCGGGGCGATCATGGGCCCGTCGCTGGCCGGTCTGGTGGTGGCCTACGCCGGGCACGCCACGGCGTACTCCATCACGGTGGTCACCTTCGCCGCCTCGGTGCTGATGTGCCGCAGGCTCTCCCCCGCGCCGCCCGCCGAGGAGGGGCGGAAGCCGTCGCTGCGCGGCATCGTGGAGGGCGCCCGCTACGCCTGGAGCCGGCCGGTGCTGCTCGGGACATACGCGATCGACATGGCCGCGATGTTCTTCGCGTTCCCCAACACGGTCTTCCCGTTCCTCGCGGACGAGCTGGACGCCGACTGGTCGCTGGGCCTGATGTACGCGGCGGGCTCGGTCGGCTCGCTGGTGCTGGGCCTGACCAGCGGGTGGACCTCGCGGGTGCGCCGGCACGGGCTGTTCGTCGTGTTCGGCGCCGCCGTCTGGGGGCTGTCGATCGCGGCGGCCGGCTGGTTCGGGAACGTGTGGCTGGTGCTGGTGTGCCTCGGGTTCGCCGGGGCGGGCGACATGCTCAGCGGTCTCGGCCGGTCGACCATCTGGAACCAGACGATCCCGGAGGAGCTGCGGGGCCGTCTCGCGGGCATCGAGGTGCTCTCGTACAGCGTCGGACCGCAGCTCGGTCAGGTCCGGGCGGGCGGGATGGCGGGCTGGACCGGGACCCGGCCCGCGATCTGGACCGGGGGCGTGGCCTGCGTCGCGTCGGTGGCGCTGCTGGCGGCGGCGCTCCCGAAGCTCCTCACGTACGACTCGGCGACGGACGAGGACGCGCTGCGCAGGCGCGCCCAGCGCGCGGACGGCCTGGACGTGGAACCGGCGGCCTGAGGCCGGGGGCGCGGGGCCCCCGGGCCCGCACCGGGCCGTCAGCCCGCCCGGCCGTCCTCGTCCGGGCCCTTGCGGTCGTGCCACTTGGGGTCCGTGTCCCACTCCAGGTTCCGTTCCTGGGCGGTCTCCATCGCGTGCTGCGCCTCCTGCCGGGAGGCGTACGGGCCGAAGCGGTCCTTGGCCGGGCAGTCGGGGCCTTCCTCGACCTTCTTGTGCTCCAGGCAGTAGAACCACTCGCCCGGCTTGCCGACCGTGCGCTTCTTGAACAGGGCCATCATCGGTTCCTTTCCTCTGTGCCATGGTGCCCCGGACACGCTGGTTAGACTCGCTGGCATGTCTGGCCAGTCGCTGCTCGTACCAGGGGAGATCACTCCCGTCCGTTCCGTGCCCGGAAACATCCGGCGTCCCGAGTATGTGGGCAAGCCGGCTCCGACGCCGTACACAGGTCCGGAGGTGCAGGACACCGACACCATCGAGCGCATGCGCATCGCGGGACGCATCGCCGCGCAGGCGATGGCCGAGGCCGCCAAGCACATCGCCCCGGGTGTCACCACGGACGAACTCGACCGCGTCGCCCACGAGTTCATGTGCGACCACGGCGCCTACCCGTCGACGCTGGGCTACCGCGGCTTCCCCAAGTCGCTGTGCACGTCGCTCAACGAGGTGATCTGCCACGGCATCCCGGACTCCACCGTGCTGCGCGACGGCGACATCGTGAACCTCGACGTGACCGCGTACATCAACGGGGTGCACGGCGACAACAACGCGACGTACCTCTGCGGCGAGGTGGACGAGGAGTCGCGGCTGCTCGTCGAGCGCACCGAGGAGTCGCTGCGGCGCGCGATCAAGGCCGTGAAGCCGGGGCGTCAGATCAACGTCATCGGGCGGGTCATCGAGTCGTACGCGAAGCGCTTCGGGTACGGCGTGGTGCGGGACTTCACCGGACACGGGATCAACTCCTCGTTCCACTCCGGGCTGATCGTGCCGCACTACGACAGCCCGCACGCGACGACGGTGATGCGGCCCGGCATGACGTTCACCATCGAGCCGATGCTGACCCTCGGCAGCCACGACTACGACATGTGGGACGACGGCTGGACCGTGGTGACGAAGGACCGCAAGCGCACCGCGCAGTTCGAGCACACGCTCGTGGTGACGGAGACCGGCGCGGACATCCTCACGCTGCCGTAGCCTCCGCGGCGGGCAGGAGCACCTCCCGGCACCACTGGCGGAAGCCGGTGGGGGCCGGGGCGGTCAGGGCCCGCCACTCGGGCTCGTAGATGCCGTCGTCCTGGGCGGCGGCCATGTCGAGCAGGCCCTGCGCCCAGGCATCGTGCATGCCGTACCCCGTCAGGGCCGCCTTGTACTCCTCGCCGTCGGGCCGCTCGAAGCGGACCGGGCGCTCCAGGACCTCGGACAGGACCCGGGCCATCCCGACGGGCGTCAAGGAGTCGGGGCCGATGAGCGGGACCGTCTCCTGCCCCGACCAGGAAGCGTCGGCGAGGAGGCGGGCGGCCACCGCGGCGATGTCGCGGGTGGCCACGAGCGGCAGCTCGCGGTCCGGGGCGACCGGCACGGACAGCACGCCCCCGGCCCTCAGCGCGCCGGCCTGGTGGAGCAGGTTCTCCATGAAGAACGGCATGGCCAGGGCGCGGTAGCCGACCCCGGTGCTCTCGATCATCTCGTCCATCGCGAACGCGGCGGACAGCTGCCCGGCATGCGCCCCGTAGCCGCGGCCCAGGCTGCTGATGCCGACGACCCGTCGCACGCCCCTCGCCCGCAGCGCCTCGCGGGCCGGGCGGGTGAAGCCGAGGTAGTGCTCCCGGATGTCCTCGGCGCGGGGGTCGGGCGGGACCAGCCACAGGACGGCGTCGGCCCCCTCGAATGCCTGACTCAGCACCCGCGGGTCCCCGTGGGAGCCCTGCACCACCTCGGCGCGCTCGCGCGCCTCCGGGGCGATCCTCGCGGGGTCGCGGGCGATCACCCGCACCTTCTCACCGCCGTCGAGCAGCGCATCGAGCACTTGGCGGCCGATCCGGCCGGTGGGGGCGGTAACGACGATCACGGGAACCTCCGAAGTGGGCATGGCCGAGGACACGGACCCGGTGCGCCGGCCGGTCGCCGGCCACTCACCGTTTCCATCGCTAACGATTGCACGGTAGCGTCGATAACGCAAAGCGCTAACACGGATCCGTTATCATCGGTAACCATGGAGACCGAGCACCCCGCCCCCGCCGAGAGCAACCGCCGGCGGATCATCGCCGCCGCCACCCGGCTGCTCGCGGAGCAAGGGCGCGAGGCGGTGTCGACCCGGGCCGTGGGCGCCGCGGCCGGCGTCCAGGCACCCACCATCTACCGGCTCTTCGGCGACAAGCAGGGGCTGCTCGACGCGGTCGCCGCCCACGGCTTCGCGAGCCACGTCGGCGACAAGGCCGCACTGGAACTCACCGGCGACCCGGTGGAGGACCTGCGCAGGGGCTGGAACTTCAACACGGAGTTCGGCCTGGCCAACCCGGCCCTGTACACGCTGATGTACGCCCAGCCCAGCCCGGGCACCCCGTCCCCCGCCTCCGTCGCGGCGCTGGAGATCCTGGCCGCGCACATCCACCGGATCGCCGAGGCCGGACGCCTGCGGATCGACGAGGCGCGCGCCACCCACCTGGTGCACGCCGTGGGCGGCGGCACCACCCTCTCGCTCATCGCCACCCCCGAGGACCGGCGGGACATGAGCGTCTCCCACCTGGCCAGGGAAGCCGTCATCGCCGCGATCACCACCGAGGCGCCCACCTCCCCGCCCCCCGGCCCGGCCGCGGCCGCCGTGGCACTCCAGGCCCTCCTCCCCCGGACCGGCGCCCTCACGGCGGGCGAACGCGCCCTGCTGACCGAACTGCTCGACCGCATCTCGGCCGCCCCGGACGAGCACGCCTGACGGAAGGCGCCTGCGCGCAGGCGGCTGCCCGGACCGGAGGATCCCCGTTATCCGTGGTGGGCCAGGACGACCCTGCCGCCGATCTCCACCGTGCCGTCCGGCGCGGGCGCCGTGAGGATCTGGGAGCCGCGGCCCTGTGCGATGTTGAGCGCGCGCCCGAGGTGCGCGCTCAGCAACAGGGCCGCGGCTCCCGTCGCCTCGTCCTCGGTGATGCCGTCGTCCCGGCGCGGGAACGCCCGCGCCCTGACCCGCCCCGCCGCCTCCTCCTCCCACGCCCAGGCGTAGAGCCAGCCCTCACCGGGCGGCGGTGCCGGGAGCGCGTCGACCTCGGCGGCCGAGGCGTACTGCTTCAGGGTGCGCGGCGGCGCCCACTCCGGGCGGGCGGTGATCCAGCAGAACTCCCCGTCGTGGCGGGCGAACACGTCGCCCACCTCCAGCTCCAGGACCTCCACGTCGAGCAGCCAGGCGGCGCCGACGACGGGGTGCCCGGCGAACGGCAGCCGGAGCCCCGGGGTGTAGATGTCGAGCCGGCCACGCTCGGGGTCGTCCACGAACACGGTCTCGCTGAAGCCGAGCTTCCCGGCGAGCGCCTGCCGGTCCGCGCGGCCGGGGAAGCGGCGCCCGTCGCGTACGACACCGAGGGCGTTGCCGTGCAGCCCGTCGGGACCGCAGAACACGCGGAGGATGTCGGTGCCGGCGGGTACGTCGAAGTCGCTCACGCCCGCATTCAAGCATCCGCCCGGACGCCGGGTCGCCGTCCGCTCGGCGGTATCCGCCCCCAAGGGGACACCTCCACCGGGACTTGACCCGTACATTACCTATACGAGGTACGCCCATGGGTCGCTCGTGATCGCCTCGTTTCCGGGCCTGCCCAGTGAGAGCTGAATCACTGCACAGGCGGGTATCGGACAGATAAGCCTCGGCTAAGTTAGGTCCGCCTCACCTGGCTTTGTCCGGTCCTTTTCCTCTTTTTCCTTCATCCTCAAGTGGAGCCCCGATGCGAGCCGTTCGTCTCTCCGTCGTCACCGCCGCCGCCACCGCGGCGGCTCTGACCGCCGTCACGGGCTGCGCCGAGAAGAGCGACGGCAAGGGCGAGGGGGCGGTGCAGGTGGTCGCCAAGGACGACTCCTGCGAGGTTTCGAAGAAGAAGCTCCCGGCCGGGCACATCGAGCTGGCCGTGCAGAACAAGGGCTCCAAGGTCACCGAGGTCTACGTCCTCTTCCCGGACGACCGCATCGTCGCCGAGCGCGAGAACATCGGCCCCGGCACCAAGGCCACCATCACGGCCGAGATCAAGGCCGGTTCGTACGAGATCGCCTGCAAGCCCGGTATGAAGGGCCACGGCATCCGGCAGAAGATCGAGGTCAGCGGCGGCAAGGCGGCCAAGCGCAGCCCGGAGATGGACAAGGCCGTCGCCGCTTACCGCACCTACGTCCAGGCGCAGGCCGACGAGACCCTGCCGAAGGTCAAGGTCTTCACGGACGCCGTCGCCGCCGGGGACATCGAGGCCGCGAAGAAGGCGTACGCGAACTCCCGCGTCGGCTGGGAGCGCACCGAGCCGGTCGCCGAGTCCTTCGGCGACATCGACCCGAAGGTCGACGTGCGGGAGGACGGCCTGGAGGACGGCCAGAAGTGGACCGGCTGGCACCGCCTGGAGAAGGCGCTGTGGCAGGACAAGAAGCTGGGCGCCGAGGAGAAGGCCCTCGCCCCGGCCCTCTACAAGGACCTGGCCGACTGGCAGAAGCGCGTCGGCACCGCCGACATCACCCCGACCTCGATGGCCAACGGCGCGAAGGAACTCCTCGACGAGGTCGCCACCGGCAAGGTCACCGGTGAGGAGGAGCGCTACAGCCACACCGACCTGGTCGACTTCAAGGCCAACGTCGAGGGCGCCGAGCAGTCGTACAAGCTGCTGAAGCCGATCGCGTCGAAGAACGACTCCGCGCTCACCGCCACCCTGGACAAGCGGTTCGCCGAGCTGAACAAGCTGCTTGAGCAGTACCGCGAGGACCCCGCCTCGTACGACTTCACCTCCTACGAGAAGGTCGGCAAGGCGGACCGCAAGGAGCTGTCGGACGCGGTCAACGCACTGGCCGAGCCGCTGTCCAAGCTGGCCGCCGCGGTCACGAAGTAACCGGCCGGAAAGAGGCTCGGGATGAGCGACGAGACCCGCGAGACACCCGCCGGCGGCACCGCCCCGTCGCGCCGCGCACTGCTGGGCTGGGGCGGTGCCGGGCTCGCGCTCGGCGCCGCCGCGGCCGGGGTGGGCGTCGCCGCGGCCCGGTCCGGTGACGACGGCCCGGCGACGGCCGCGGACAGCGGCGCCGCGGTGCCCTTCCACGGCGCGCACCAGGCCGGGATCGCCACCGCGGTCCAGGACCGGCTGCACTTCGCCGCGTTCGACGTCACGACGAAGGACCGGGCCGAACTGGTCGCGCTGCTCAAGGAGTGGACCCGGGCGGCCGAGCGGATGACCGCCGGGCACGCGGTCGGCGACGGGGCGTACGGGGGTCTGCCCGAGGCGCCACCGGACGACACCGGCGAGGCGCTGGGGCTGAGGCCGTCCCGGCTGACGCTGACCATCGGCTTCGGGCCCTCGCTGTTCGCGAAGGACCGGTTCGGCCTCGACGGGCAGCGGCCCGGGGCGCTGGTGGACCTGCCGAAGTTCCCCGGCGACAACATCGACAAGGCCCGCAGCGGCGGCGACCTGTGCGTCCAGGCGTGCGCGGACGACCCGCAGGTGGCCGTGCACGCCATCCGCAACCTCGCCAGGATCGGCATGGGCCGCGCCGCGATCCGCTGGTCGCAGCTGGGCTTCGGCAAGACCTCCTCGACCACGCCGGACGCCCAGACCCCGCGCAACATGATGGGCTTCAAGGACGGCACCCGGAACATCTCCGGCACCGACACCGCCGCCCTGGACCGCCATGTGTGGGCCGGTGCCGGGGACGGGCCCGCGTGGATGACCGGGGGCTCGTACCTGGTGGCCCGGCGCATCCGGATGCACATCGAGACCTGGGACCGCGCCCCGCTCCAGGAGCAGGAGGACGTCTTCGGCCGCGACAAGGGCGAGGGCGCGCCGGTCGGCAGGTCGAAGGAGCGCGACGAGCCGTTCCTGAAGGCGATGCTGCCGACCGCGCACGTGCGCCTCGCCCACCCGGACAGCAACGACGGGGCGACGATCCTGCGCCGGGGCTACTCCTTCACGGACGGCACCGACGGCCTCGGCCGGCTCGACGCGGGGCTGTTCTTCCTGGCCTACCAGCGCGACACCCGCAAGGCGTTCATCCCCCTGCAACGGCGCCTGGCGGCACACGACGCACTCAACGAGTACATCCAGCACGTGGGTTCGGCGCATTTCGCCGTCCCGCCGGGCGTCCGCGACAAGGACGACTGGTGGGGCCGGGCGCTGTTCTCGTAACGGGACTCGAAGCGGAAAGGGAACCGAGACGTGTTCAGCAACTTCCTGATCGGGCTGCGTGAGGGCCTTGAGGCCAGCCTGGTCGTCTGCATTCTCATCGCGTACCTGGTGAAGACCGGCAACCGCGACAAGCTGGTGCCGATCTGGATCGGCGTGTCGATCGCGGTCGTCGTCAGCCTGGGCTTCGGCGCCGGTCTTGAGTTCGGCTCGCAGGAGATGACGTTCAAGGCCCAGGAGGCGCTGGGCGGTTCGCTCTCCATCGTCTCGGTGGGCCTGGTGACGTGGATGGTCTTCTGGATGCGGCGGACCGCCCGCCACCTCAAGGCGGAGCTGCACGGCAAGCTGGACGCGGCGCTCGCCATGGGCACCGGCGCGCTCGTCGCGACCGCGCTGCTCGCGGTCGGCCGGGAGGGCCTGGAGACCTCGCTGTTCGTGTGGCGGGCGGTGCACGCGGCGGACGACGGCTGGCATCCGATGATCGGCGCGCTGCTCGGCATCGTCACGGCGGTCGTGCTGGGCTGGCTGTTCTACCGGGGCGCGCTGAAGATCAACCTGGCGAAGTTCTTCACCTGGACCGGCGGGATGCTGGTGGTCGTCGCCGCGGGCGTGCTGGCGTACGGCGTGCACGACCTCCAGGAGGCGGAGTTCCTGGGCGGTCTGCAGAACCGGGCGTTCGACATCAGCTCCACGATTCCGCCGGACAGCTGGTACGGGACGCTGCTGAAGGGCACGTTCAACTTCCAGCCGGACCCCACCGTCCTCCAACTCACCGTCTGGGCGCTGTATCTGGTCCCGGCCCTCGCGCTGTTCCTGTCCCCGGTAGGGTTCGGACGGTCAGTGGCGACGGATCAGAAGGCGCGGAAAGCAGCGGATGAGAAGTCTGGGGCCGGTGCGGCGGGCGACGGGGCTCGCGGTGGCGACGGTGCTGAGCCTGACGGCGAGCGGGTGCGTGACGGTGCACGGCGAGCGGGCAGTCGTACCGGGGGCGACGCGGGCTGAGGCCGCCCGGGCGCTGAAGGACTTCACCGCCGCGTACAACGCTGCCGACAAGGCCTACGATCCGGCGCTGGACGCGGACGTGGTGACGGGCTCGCTCGGCGCCGTCAACCAGGCGGGGCTGAAGGCCCGGCACCGGATAGCGCCCTCCGGCAACTCCCGGCACCAGCCGCTGAAGCTGACCGATGCCCGTTTCGTCATCCCCGAGAAGGCGGGCTGGCCGCGCTGGTTCCTCGCCGACACGGAGTCCAACCGCGACGCGGACGAGGGCGGGCGGAACGGCCGCTGGCTGCTCGCGTTCACGAAGGCCGGCCCCGACGCGGGCTGGAAGGCCGCCTATCTGTCGGTCGTCGCCGAGGACCGGCTGCCCGCCCTCGCCGAGGACGCCGTCCCGGTCGCGGCGGACGGACCGGGGCTGGTCGTGGCCCCGCGCGATCTCGGCACGCGCTACACGCAGTACCTCCAGAGCGGCGCCCCGGACGTGTTCGCGCCGGGGGCGGCGACCTCGGAGTGGCGGGAGGCGCGGCAGAACACCCGGCGGGCCGGGTTCTCGTACCAGTACGCCGACCAGCCGCTGGACGGCGGCGCGTACGCCCCGCTGGGGGTGGCCACCAAGGACGGCGGGGCGCTGGTCTTCTTCAGCAGCAGGCACTTCGAACGGCAGACCGCCGCGCAGGGGCTGCGCCCGGCGGTCGATCCCGATGTGGAGGCGCTGCTCACCGGCGAGGTGAAGAGCACGCTGACCAAGGAGCGGGTATCCAGCCAGTTGGTGTACGTGCCGAAGAAGGGCGCCGGCACGGGCAGGGTGACCGTGCTCAGCCGGCTGCCCGGGCTGACCTCGGCGAAGGGCTCGTAGCGGCGGTACGGCCTCCGGTCACCGGCGCAGCGGCCAGGCCACCGATTCGTGGTCGACCTCGCTCTGGCCCTCGGAGCCGACGAACCGCGCGCAGGCGTCCGTCAGGGTCTCCAGGAGCGTCAGCGGGTCGGGCAGCGGGTGCTCCGGGCCGCGCAGCCAGGCGACGTCCAGCTCACCGGGGAGCTGGGCCGGGGGCAGCAGGACGTAGCTGCCGCGGCAGTGCCAGCGCAGGCCCGGGTGCTCGTCCATCGTCTCGGGATGGCAGTCCAGCTCGCACGGCCACCACTCGTCCTCGTCCTCCGGGGTGCCGCGCGTCGCGGTGAAGAACAGCATCCGGTCGTCGCCGGAGCGGGCCACGGGCCCCACCTCGACCCCGGCCGCGAGGAGCCGTTCGAGGGCCTGCTCACCGGCCGCCAGCGGGACGTCGAGGACGTCGTGGATCATGCCGGTCGCGGTGATGAAGTTGGCCTGCGGCTGGCTGCGGGCCCAGCGCTCGATCTGGGCCCGGTCGGTGGTGGACTGCGTCTGCCAGGCGAAGGAGAGCGGATGGCGGGCCGGGGTGGGACAGCCGATGCGTTCGCACGAACATCGGTAGCCGACCGGGTGGGCGGCGGGCGCGATCGGCATTCCGGCCTCGGCGACGGCCAGGAGCAGCGCCTCCCGCGCGGTGTCGTCGACCTCGCGCTGCTGCGGTTTGGGTCGTCGCCGCAGCCACTGGGAAATCTTGCTCTCTGAGCCGCGACTACGGCCGAAATCGGCGCCCATCTATCCCCTTGCCTTTGCGTTGCCCCTGCCCATGGTCCCACCATCCTGCGCCTCGGGTGGCCAGAGTCCGGAAGCGGGGTGGGACGGCCGATGCCGCACGGGGGGCACTATCACACGCTTTGTCACGAAAGAGCACATGTCGTGACCAGTGACGACAGGCCCCGGGGTCCACGTCCGCGCGAACCACCCGTTCGGACCACAGCGCCGGGGGCCCGGACGGCGCACCATGGGCTCACGCACACACCCGTGCGACGCACCGGCCGCAGCGGCCACCAGCCGCCGCGACGATCCGTGGGGAGCCCCGATGACTCGTGCAGCCACGCCCCGGCACTATCTGATGTGTGCGCCTGCCCACTTCAGGGTGACGTATTCCATCAATCCGTGGATGGACCCCTCCAAGCCGGTCGACCTGCCGCTGGCGCAGACCCAGTGGGAGGACCTGCGCGACCGCTACCGCGCCCTCGGCCACACCGTCGACCTGCTGGAGCCGCACCCGGACCTGCCGGACATGGTCTTCGCGGCGAACGGGGCCACGGTGATCGACGGCCGGGTGCTGGGCGCCCGCTTCGCGTACCAGGAACGGTCCGGGGAGGCGGCCGCCCACCGGGACTGGTTCCTCGGCCACGGCTTCACCGAGGTCCACGAGCCGGACCACGTCAACGAGGGCGAGGGCGACTTCGCGGTGACCGGGTCCTATGTGCTGGCGGGCCGGGGTTTCCGGTCGTCGCCGCTGTCGCACGCGGAGGCGCAGGAGTTCTTCGGGCGGCCCGTGATCGGCCTCGACCTCGTGGACCCGCGCTACTACCACCTGGACACGGCCCTGTGCGTGCTGGACGACGCGGCCGACGAGGTCATGTACTACCCGCAGGCGTTCTCGCCGGGCAGCCGGGCGGTCCTGGCGCGGCTCTTCCCGGACGCGCTGATCGCCGGGGAGGCGGACGCGGCGGCGCTCGGCCTGAACGCCGTGAGCGACGGGCTCCACGTCCTGCTGCCACAGGCCGCGACGGGGCTGTTCGATCCGCTCCGGGCACGCGGCTTCGAGCCGGTGCCGATGGACCTGAGCGAGCTGCTGAAGGGCGGGGGCAGCGTGAAGTGCTGCACGCAGGAGCTGCGCGGCTAGTCGGCGTCCTCCGGGGGCGGCCAGGGGTCGCCCCAGTCGGTGTCCCGGGCGGCGCGGTACAGGGCCCCGTGCCGCTTGGTGACCGTGTCCCGGCGCAGGCCCTCGTCGCGGGTGCAGAGGTCGAGGAGCACCTGCCCCTTGCGGATCTGGGGCCTGCGGACGACCCGGGCCGCCGCGGGCAGCGGCGCGAACCGGGTGGCGACGACGTAGCTGAACTTCTCGTCCTCGTACGCCAGTGAGCCGCCCTTCACCTGCCGGTGCAGCGAGGAGCGGCTGACCCGGGCCGAGAAGTGGCACCAGTCGGTGCCCGGCTCGATGGGGCAGGCGGCGCTGTGCGGGCAGGGCGCGGCGACGGTGAGCCCGGCGGCGATCAGGCGTTCGCGGGCCTCGATGATCCGGGCGTAGCCGCCGGGGGTGCCGGCCTCGACGACCACGATGGCCTGTCCGGCCCGGGCGGCGGCGTCGACGAGGGCGGTGCGGGCCGGGCCGGTCAGCTCGTTGAGCACGTAGGAGATCGTGACCAGGTCCGCCGGGGCGAGATCGAGGTCCTCGCCGATGCGGGCCCGCCGCCAGTCCGCCGTGCGCAGGGCGGGCGCTCCGGAGGCGGCGGCCAGTTCACGGCCGAGGGCGAGCGCGGGCTCGGCCCAGTCCAGGACGGTGGTGCGGTGGCCCTCCCACTCCCCCGCGACGGCCCAGCTCGCCGCCCCGGTGCCGCCGCCGACGTCGGTGTGCGTGGCGGGCGCCCAGTCGGGGGCGGCCTCGCGGAGCGCGTCGAGGGCGGACCGTACCGCCTCGAAGGTGGCGGGCATCCGGTACGCCGCGTACGCGACCACGTCCGAGCGGTCGCGGAGCACCGGGGTGTCGGTGGGGATCGTGCCCCGGTAGTGGGCGATGAGCCGGTCGACGGCCTGGCCGGCCTGCTTGGGCGGCAGCCCGTCCAGGAGTCCGGCGAGGGCCGCACGCAGGGCGTCCGCGGTGGGGAGGGTGGCGATCACCGGTGAATTGTAGGTGGGGCGGGGTGCCCGTCGGATCGCCGAGGAACGCTGCCAGGGGTGCCAGACGCCGCGGACCCGGTCATGGCCGGGGAGACACCCCCTGGGGGCGGCACAGGCCGAGGAAGCAGGCGAGCGCGCCGGCCGCGCAGACCAGTTGGACGACGGCCATCGGGACCGCCGTCCCCTCGCCCGCGATCCCGACGAGCGGGGAGGCGATGGCACCGATCAGGAACTGCGAGGTGCCGAGCAGCGCGGAGGCGGAGCCGGCGGCGTGCTTGGTACGCATCAGCGCCTGCGCGTTGGTGTTGGGCATCGCGAGCCCCATCGCCGCCATCAGCACGAAGAGCCCGGCGGCCACCGGCACGAGACCGACGTCGCCGAAGACGCCGGAGGTCATCAGGAGCAGCGCGGTCGCGGCGGCCAGGATGACGACGAGCCCGAAGGTGAGGGCCTTGTCCAGGCTGACCCGGCCGACGAGCAGCTTGCCGTTGATCTGGCCGACCGCGATCAGCCCGACGGAGTTGATGCCGAAGAGCAGGCTGAAGGTCTGCGGTGAGGCGCCGTAGATCTCCTGGATGACGAATGGGGAGGCGCTGACGTACGCGAAGAGGGCGGCGAAGGCGAGGCTGCCCGCGATCATGTAGCCGGTGAAGACGCGGTCGGCGAGCAGGCCGCGCATGGTGCGCAGCGCGTCCCCGATGCCGCCGGTGTGGCGTTCGGCGGGCGGCAGGGTCTCGCCGAGCCACTTCCAGACGACGAACGTGAGCAGGAGGCCCACGGCGGTGAGGACTCCGAAGATGCCGCGCCAGTCGGTGAGCCGCAGGACCTGGCCGCCGATGACCGGGGCGATCACGGGGGCGACGCCGGAGATGAGCATCAGCGTCGAGAAGAACCGGGCCATCGCGACGCCGTCGTACATGTCGCGGACCACGGCCCGGGAGATGACGATGCCCGCCGCGCCCGCGAGGCCCTGGAGCAGGCGGAAGGCGATGAGGAGCCCGGCGGACGGGGCGAAGATGCAGAGCGCGGTGGCGAGCACGTAGACGGCCATGCCGAGCAGCAGCGGGCGGCGCCTGCCCCAGCGGTCGCTCATCGGTCCGACGACGACCTGGCCGAGCGCCATGCCGGTGAGGCAGGCGGTCAGGGTGAGCTGGACCGTGGCGGCGGGGGCGTGCAGCGAGTCCGTGACGGCGGGGAGCGCCGGGAGGTACATGTCCATCGACAGCGGCGGGAGCGCCGTGAGGCCGCCGAGGACGAGGGTGACGAGGAGGCCGGTGCGCCGGGCGGCGGGGGTGGCTCTGCCGGCAGGCGGGGCCCCTTGCGGAGTGGTGTCGGTGGTGCGTATGTGCTGGGCCCCGCTGAGGCCGCTCTCCGGCATTCTCGTCTCCATAGTTGTTGAATCCGGCTCTATGCTCTCAGCTCGGCGGGGATGGTCGACACCTTTTTGGGAGCGTGCATGAGCAGGACTGTCCGTTGGGGCGTGCTGGCGACCGGCGGGATCGCGGCGACGTTCACCGCCGATCTCCAGGCGATGCCCGGCGCGGAGGTGGTGGCCGTGGCCTCCCGCTCGGACGCCTCGGCGCGGGCGTTCGCGGAGCGGTTCGGGATACCGAGGGCGTACGGCGACTGGGCGGGCCTGGTCGCGGACGACGAGGTCGACGTGGTGTACGTGGCCACGCCGCACTCCGCGCACCGGGAGGCCGCCGCGCTCGCGCTGGAGGCCAGGAAGCACGTGCTGTGCGAGAAGGCGTTCACGCTGAACGAGCGCGAGGCGCGGGAGCTGGTGAAGCTGGCCCGGGACCGCGGGGTCTTCCTGATGGAAGCGATGTGGACCTACTGCAACCCCCTGATCCGCCGCCTCACCGAGCTGGTGCGGGACGGGGCCATCGGGGAGATCCGGACCGTGCAGGCCGACTTCGGCTTCGCGGCGGACCTGGGCCCGGAGCACCGGCTGCGCGATCCCCGGCTGGGCGGCGGGGCGCTGCTGGACCTGGGCGTCTATCCGGTGTCGTTCGCGCAGCTGCTGCTGGGCGAACCGGACCGGGTGCAGGCGGACGCCCTGCTGTCGCCGGAGGGCGTCGACCTGAACACCGGGATGCTGCTGGGCTGGGACTCGGGGGCGACCGCCCTGCTGTCCTGCTCGATCGTGGGGCACCATCCGACGGCGGCCACGGTGATCGGGACGGGCGGGCGGATCGACATCCCGCACGGCTTCTTCCACCCGGAGAGCTTCGTGCTGCACCGGGCGGGCGCCGAGCCCGAGGAGATCACCTCGGGCCCGGGTCCGCAGGGCCTCTCGGGGATGCAGTACGAGGCGGCCGAGGTGATGCGGGCGGTGCTGGCGGGCGAGACGGAGTCCCCCCTGGTGCCGTTGGAGGGATCGCTCGCGGTGATGCGGACGCTCGACGCGGTCCGTGACCGCATCGGCGTCCGCTACCCGGTGGACGCGGTCTAGGCGGGCTTGAGGCCCGGGCGGCCGGCCTCGGTGACGTAGGAGCCGGCGGTGGTGACGGGGGCGCCCGGCTTCGTGACGGCCTGGACCGTACGGAAGTCGGCGCGCGCCGAGCGCTCCTGGAGGGTGACCACGGCGTAGCCGCGGCGCCCGTTGTAGAACTTCAGGTGCGGGTTGGCCGCCGTCAGGTTGTTGTAGTTGGACGGCTTCTCGGAGCCGTCCTTCCCGCTGGTGATGGACGTGGTGACGATCTCGGTGCCGACCGTGCGCGACGCCGGGTCGTCGAAGTCCCGCTTGATGTCGAAGCCGTAGCTGACGTGCACATCGCCGGTGAGGACCATGAGGTTGTCCACACCGACGCGCTCGGCGCCCTTGAGCATGCGGTCGCGGGAGGCCGGGTAGCCGTCCCAGGAGTCCATGGACAGCTTGAACGCGTCGGTGGGCACGTCGCGCCGCTGGGCGAAGGTGACCTGCTGGGGGACGACGTTCCAGGTGGCGTGCGAGTGGCGCCAGCCGTCGATGAGCCAGCGCTCCTGCGTGGCGCCGGTCAGCGTGCGCTTCGGGTCCTCGGACTCCGGCCCCGGCGTCTGCCAGCCGTCGCCGTACGCCTGGTCGCTGCGGTACTGCCGGGTGTCGAGTACGTCGAACTGGGCGAGCCGGCCGAAGCTCAGGCGGCGGTAGAGCCGCATGTCGGGGCCGGTCGGCCGCTGGGGCGTGCGCAGCGGCTGGTTCTCCCAGTACGCGCGGTAGGCGGCGGCCCGGCGGATCAGGAACTCCTCCGGCGGCACGCTGTTCTCGGGGATGTCGCCCGCGTAGTTGTTCTCGGTCTCGTGGTCGTCCCAGGTGACGACGAAGGGGTGCGCGGCGTGCGCGGCGCGCAGGTCCGGGTCGGACTTGTAGAGGGCGTACCGCAGCCGGTAGTCCTCCAGCGTCGTCGTCTCCCGGTTGAACAGCGCGGGCAGCGTGCGGTCGGTGTAGTTGCGGGCGCCGCCGGTGGCGGTGACGGCGTACTCGTACAGGTAGTCGCCGAGGTGGAAGACGACGTCGACGTCCTCCTGGGCGAGGTGCTGGTACGCGGTGAAGTAGCCGTCGTGGTACGCCTGGCAGGAGACGGCGGCCAGGGCCAGTTCGCGCTTGCGGGCGCCGGGCGCCGGTGCCGTGCGGGTGCGGCCGGCCGGGCTCGTCCACTGTCCGGCGCGGAAGCGGTAGTAGAGGACGCGGTCCGGGGCGAGGCCCTGCACCTCGACGTGGACGCTGTGGTTGAACTCCGGGTGCGCGTACGTGGTGCCGCGCCGCACGACGCGGGTGAACCGCTCGTCGTGGGCCAGCTCCCAGCGGACCTCGACGCGGGCGTCCGGGAGTCCGCTGCCGGGTTCGAACGGGCGCGGCGCGAGCCGCGTCCACAGCAGCACGGAGCCCGGCAGCGGGTCGCCGGAAGCGACGCCGAGCGTGAACGGGTCCTCGCCGATGCGCCGGGCCTCCATCTCGCGGGCGCTCGCGGTCCCGGCGGCGGGCAGGCCGACCGAGAAGGCGAGCGCGGCGGCGGCGCCGGTGACGGTGAGGAAGCGGCGGCGGTCGGTGTGCCGGGCGGCGTCGCGCAGCTCCTGCTGTGGCGATGAGTGCGTCATCTGTCCCTCCCCTGACTGGTGGTGTGGGGGAAGTCCAGCGGCCCGGCACATCCGGAGGCTGACGTGTTCGCGTCGCGCGGGCGTCGCCCGGATGAGGAGTGCGGCAGGATGGTGCCCCCAGGGGCAAACTCCGCGTTCGCGGCCAAATCCATGATCATCGTCCGGCACCGTACGGGCGCGTGAATCGCCGGGGCCCCGCCCCGAATCACCCCGCCGGTGCTGCGCGTACGCTGCGGCAGCATGAGCAACAATCTGTTGAATTCCGTGGAGGGCTCCCCGTCGAGGACGGCCGTCGTCACGGGCGCCGGCTCCGGCATCGGCCGCGCGGTGGCGCTCGCGCTGGCCGGGGCGGGCTGGTCGGTGGCGCTCTCGGGCAGGCGCCCCGACCCGCTGGCGGAGACCGCCGCCCTGGCCGGGGAGCACGCCCAGGTGATCACCGTCCCGGCCGACGTGACGCGCCCGCAGGACGTGGACGCGCTGTTCTCCTCCGTACGGAAGTGGACCGGCCGCCTCGATCTGCTCTTCAACAACGCGGGGACCTTCGGGCCGGGCGGGCCCGTCGAGGAGCTGGCGTACGAGGACTGGCGCGGGGTGGTCGACGTCAACCTGACGGGGGCGTTCCTGTGCGCGCAGGCGGCGTACCGGCAGATGAAGGAGCAGGACCCGCAGGGCGGGCGGATCATCAACAACGGTTCGATCTCCGCGCACACGCCGCGCCCGCACTCGGTGGCGTACACCGCGACCAAGCACGCGATCACCGGCCTGACCAAGTCGCTGTCGCTGGACGGGCGTCCGTACCGCATCGCCTGCGGCCAGATCGACATCGGGAACGCGGCGACGGACATGACGGAACGGATGCGGACGGGAACGCTCCAGGCCAACGGCGAACTGGCCGTGGAACCGGTGATGGCGGCCGGTGACGTGGCCCGCACCGTGCTGCACATGGCGGAGCTGCCCCTGGAGGCGAACGTCCAGTTCGCGACGGTGATGGCGACGGCGATGCCATACGTGGGACGGGGCTGAGGGGGCGCCCGGGCGCGGGCGGCGCGGGCATTCCCGCCCTCGCGGGGCGGGAATGCCGTTGCTGCGGGGGCGGTTGTGCGGTTCATGAGTGAGCTTCCCGAGATCCTGCGCTACACCGCGTTCTCCGCCGACCCCGAGGGCGGCAACCCCGCCGGGGTGGTGCTCGACGCGTCCGGGCTCGACGAGGCGGCCATGCTGGCCGTGGCGGCGGACCTCGGCTACAGCGAGACCGCGTTCCTGACCGGGCGGACCGAGGCGTCGGAGCCCGGTGCGCGCGGCTACGCGGTCCGCTACTTCAGCCCGAAGGCCGAGGTGCCGTTCTGCGGTCACGCGACGGTCGCCGCCGCCCTCGCGCTCGCGGAGCGGGACGGGCCGGGCGAGGTCGAGTTCGCCACCCCCGCCGGTACGGTGCCGGTCACCGTGGTCCGCACGGGCGGCGAGCTGCGGGCGACGCTGACCAGCGTGGAACCGCGCGTCGAGGACGTGGCGGCGGGCGACCTCGCGGAGGCGCTGGCGGCGCTCGACTGGCCGGCCGCCGACCTCGACCCGGCCCTGCCGCCCCGGATCGCGTACGCCGGGGCCCGCCACCTCGTGCTGGCGGCGGCCACCCGGGAGCGGCTGGCGGCACTGGACTACGACTTCGCGCGGCTGGAAGCGCTGATGCACCGGCTGGACCTGACGACCGTGCAGCTGGTGTGGCGGGCCTCCGACGCCGTGTTCCACGTCCGCGACCCGTTCCCGGTCGGCGGGGTGGTGGAGGACCCGGCGACGGGCGCGGCGGCGGCCGCGTTCGGGGCGTACCTGCGTGAGCTGGCCCTCGTGCCGGAGGCCGCCGTGCTGACCCTGCACCAGGGCGAGGACATGGGCCGCCCCGGCACCCTCACCGTGACCCTGGGGACGGGCGACGCGCGGGTGCGGGTGAGCGGGACCGGCACCCGGCTGCCCGACCCGGCCTGACGCCGGGGCCGGTCCGGGTCAGCCGCCCCCGAGGGCGCAGGTGAAGACCGTCGCGCCGTCCTGCACCGCGCGCACCCGGATGCCGTCCGGCCCGGTCCGGGCCTCGATCCAGCAGGGGCGGTCCAGCTCCACGTACCGGAGGAAGTCCGAGCGCAGGGTGACCGGGAGGAAGCCGGGCACGGTGGCGTGGGCCGCCTGCCGGGCCGCCTCCAGGAGGAGGATGCCGGGCACGTGGTCGTTGGGGCGGGCGAACAGCGTCGGGTGCCCGGTGTCGAGCCGCAGCGGCCAGCGCCCGGGCGCGACGGGGGGCCCGAGGACGACGTCCCGTTCGGCGGCCCGGCCGACGGTGCGCGGCGCGAGCGGCGGCAGCGGGGGCGGGGGGACGGCGGCGGACCGGTGGCCACGCAGGCGGTGGTAGGCGGCGGCCGAGGTGCAGCTGATCCGCGAGCCGCAGACGGCGATCACCGCCCCGCTCCGGCGCAGCACGAAGTCGACGCGCATCGAGCCGAGGCCGCGCCCCCGGCGGCGGATGTCGGAGCAGTTCACCTCGACCACGACGTCCCAGGGATCGTCGCCGAGCACGAGGTGGTCGGCGGCCGTGGTGTAGCGCAGCTCCCACATCACGAACGCGTCGCCGAGCGGCACTCCGAGCTCCGCGTGGCAGACCAGCATGGCCGCCTGCCGCATCGTTTCCGCGATCAGCAGCGGGTCCTGGTGGCCTGCGACGGGGGCGAAGAAGCGGTGGGCGCGCGGCCAGTGCGCGGGCACGCGGAACCGGGTGTCGCCCAGCCGGGCCACGCCGGTCGGGAAGAGGTCCCGCGCGTCCGGGCGGTGGGCCATCCGCCCGAGCTCCTCCCCGGTGACGCCTGCGGAGAAATGGACCATGGGGTGCCCCCGGGAGACTGCGGTTCGATGGGCCGGGGTGCCCCCGGCCCGGCTGTGACCCGGCCAGTTTGCCCCGGCCCGACCCACAGTTTCCAGCCACCCTCCCAGCCGCCTCTCGAGTCCCTCTGGAGCCTGGCCCTAGGGTGAGTCGGGTGACCCGTCGTCATCCGTGTGACAGGAGTGGCTCATGTCCGTGCACCGTGTGGTCCCCAACATCCCGGTAGGTCCAGGAGAAGGGGCCGGGTCGGCCGAGTCCGCCCTGCGGGACAACAGTGCCTTCTACGGCCTCCTCGGCTTCGAGGAGGCCATGAACCATGGCTGGATCATGACCCTCGCCTCGCCCACCCAGCCGGCCGCCCAGATCAGCTTCATGACCACGGACGAGACCGGCCCGGTCAACCCGGACCTCAGCGTGGAGGTGGCCGACGTGGACGCGGTCCACGCCGCGCTCGTCCGCGAAGGCGCCGAGATCGTGTACGGCCCGCACGACGAGGAGTGGGGCGTGCGCCGGTTCTTCGTGCGCGACCCGAACGGCCGCGTGGTCAACGTACTGACGCACCGCTGAGCCGCCGCACCGCCTCCACCGTCTCCGCCGCCCCGTCCTCCGCGGCCATCAGCTCCGCGCCCCTCGCGGCCGCCTCGCGGTAGGCCCGCTGCCGCACGACGCGGTCGAGGGCGTCGGCGAGGCGGCCGGCGGTGAGGGAGCGGAAGGGGACCGGCTCGTCGGCGGCGCCGATGGCGGCGAGGCGGCCGGCCCAGAACGGCTGGTCGGCGGTCACGGGCACGGCCACCGCGGGGACCCCGGCCCGCAGCGCGGCGGCCGAGGTGCCGGCTCCGGCGTGGTGGACCACGGCCGCCAGGTGCGGGAACAGCGGGGCGTGCGGGACGTCCCCGATGGTGAGCACGTCGTCGCCCTCGGCGGTGAGACCGGCGCTGCCCGACTGGAGGATGCCGCGCAGCTTGGCGCGGCGCAGGGCCCGTACGGCGAGCTCGCTGAGCCGTTCGCCCTCACCGGCCGCCATGCTGCCGAAGCCGATGAGGACGGGCGGGGCTCCGGCGTCCAGGAAGTCCGCCAGTTCCGGGGGCAGTTGTTCGCCCGGGTCGTGGTGCGGCCACCAGTTCCCGACCACGTGCAGACCGGGGCGCCAGTCGGCGGGCCGCGGCATTAGGGCGGAGCTGAAGCCGTGCAGGACGGGCCAGTCGGCGCGCTCCTGGCGGCGGCGCGTGCCGGAGGGCCTGGCCCGGGGCAGCCCGAGCCGTTCACGCAGCGCGGTCACCGCCGGGGCGTACAGCCGGTCGGTCATGCGGAGCGCGAAGCGCCCGGCCAGGCGGTTGCCGGGGCGGCCGAGGGAGCGGGCGCCCGTGACGACGGGCGGGAAGTCGCCGGTCGGCGCGGTGGGCTGGAGGTAGACGCCGATGCCCGGGGTGCCGGTGGCCTCGGTGAGGTGCCAGCCGAGGGGGGCGGTCGTGGTCGAGAGCAGCAGCAGATCCGTGCCGTCGGCCATCGCGTCGGCGAACCCCTGGCCCAGGTCGGCGATGAACGCCGAGGCGGCCCGCATGAGTTCCCGCCTGTCGCCGCCCCCGCCGCCGCCCGTCGCCGGGTTGCCCGGGAGGGCGCGGAAGTCCAGCCCGGCGGCGCGGACCAGGGGGCCGAAGGTGTCCGTGGTGGCGAGGGCGACGTCGTGGCCGGCCGTGCGGAGTGCCGCGCCCAGGCCCGTGTACGGGGCGATGTCACCGCGCGATCCGGCGGCGGCGATCAGTATTCTCATCGGTTCTCCGTATGTTGTCGGGCGCCCCGGTCACCGGCCGTTGCCGCCGTCCGTGCGGCGGGCCGCGTTGGCGTGGACGGCCTTGCACAGGAAGGCGGCCAGGCCGGGGCGTTGCCGGGACGGCGGTACGACCAGGGCGAAGGCGCGCGGATCGGCGGCGAAGTCGTCCGCGATGCGCCGGTGCATACCGGGCGGGCAGGCGGTGAACCAGCGGGAGATGTGCAGCCGGTGCTCCTCGGCGAGGTCCATCGCCCGTGCGCCGTCGCTCGGCTCGCCGTCGTCGAAGGCCGCCAGCAGCTCGGCGCGCCAGGCCGTGGCCTCGCCCATGAGCTGCCGCCAGTCCTCCTTGGTGTGTGCGGCGGCCCGGGCCATCGACTCGCGCTGCCCCGGTGAGTCCGACCACTTGAGCGCCGCCTCGGTGGCGTAGCTCAGGTCGGCGGTGATCTCGCCGAACACCTCGAAGCGCTCCCGGGGGGTCAGCGCCACCCCGGTCCGCTGCACCTCGATCGCCCGCCGGGCCACCGCGGAGAGCTGCCGCAGCCTGGCGATCTCCGCCTCCAGCCGCTCCTGCCGGGCCCGCAACTGGTCCAGGGCGTTGGCCTGCGGGTCCTTGAGGATCTCGGCGATCTCGTCCAGCGGGAAGCCCAGTTCGCGGTAGAAGAGGATCTGCTGGAGCCGGACCAGATCCGCCTCGCCGTAGAGCCGGTACCCGGCCTGGCTGCGCCCGCCGGGCGAGAGCAGCCCCGCCCTGTCGTAGTGGTGCAGCGTCCGCACCGTCACTCCGGCGAAGGCCGCCACCTGCCCCACGGAATAACTCATCCACCCGCCCTTTCCTCGCGACCGATCATCGAGCCTGACGTAAGGGGAGGGTCAAGCCGCGCCCCGAACCGGGGACACCGGCCCGACAGCGGCGCACATCAACGCGGCGAAAGGTACATTTCGCCCTCATGGGGGTGCCTCCCGGGCCCCGCCCGCCCCCTGCGACCGCCGCCCCCCGCACCAGGAAGGGCCCAGGCCCATGTCCGCAGTGACCGAGGAGCAGCCGCACACGGCGAAGCTCTCGCTGATGACGCTGTCCGCACTGGTCGTCGGCTCCATGGTCGGCGCGGGAGTGTTCTCGCTGCCCCGCCGCTTCGCCGAGGAGACCGGTGTCGTGGGGGCGCTGATCGCCTGGGTCATCGCGGGCACGGGCATGCTGATGCTGGCCTTCGCCTTCCAGTCCCTCGCGGTGCGCCGCCCGGACCTGGACGCCGGGGTGTACGCGTACGCGAAGGCCGGGTTCGGCGAATACCTGGGGTTCTTCTCGGCGTTCGGCTACTGGGCGAGCGCCTGCGTCGGCAACGTGACGTACTGGGTGCTGATCATGTCGACCATCGGCACGGTCTGGCCGGCGCTCGGGGACGGGGACACCGTGCTCGCCGCGGCGCTGTCCTCGGTCGGGCTGTGGGGCTTCTTCCTGCTGATCCGCCGGGGCGTCAAGGAGGCCGCGGCGATCAACCGCATCGTCACGGTCGCCAAGGTCGTCCCGATCCTGGTCTTCGTCGTGCTGGCGCTGTTCTACCTGGACACGGAGGTGTTCGCGGAGAACTGGGGCGGCGCCGACTACGCCGGTTCGCTGTTCGACCAGGTGCGCGGCACCATGCTGGCCACCGTCTTCGTCTTCCTCGGCGTCGAGGGGGCAAGCGTCTACTCCCGGCACGCCGAGCGCCGCAAGGACGTGGGACGCGCCACGGTCCTCGGCTTCCTCAGCGTCTTCGCCGTCTTCGCCTCGGTCACCATCGTCTCGTACGGCATCATGCCGATGAGCGAGATCGCGGAGCTGCGCCAGCCCTCGATGGCGGGCGTCCTGGAGCACGCCGTCGGCACCTGGGGCACGGCCTTCGTCAGCGTCGGCCTGATCGTCTCGGTCCTCGGCGCCTATCTGGCCTGGACGCTGATGGCCGCCGAGGTGCTGTACGTGGCCGCGCAGGACCACGACATGCCGCGCTTCCTGCGCCGCGCCACCGCCGACGACGTGCCGGTCCCGGCCCTGATCATGACGACCGTGCTGGTCCAGGTGGTGCTGGTCGTCACGCTGCTCTCCGACGACGCGTTCAACTTCGCGCTGGACATGACGAGTGCGCTGACGCTCATCCCGTTCCTGCTGGCCGCCGCCTTCGCGCTGAAGATCTCGCTCACCCCGGGCCCGCTGGCCCAGGGGCGGACGACCGGGCGCGACCTCGTCGTCGCCGTGCTCGCCACCGTCTACACGGCGTTCCTGCTGTACGCGGCCGGGCTCCGGTTCGTCCTGCTCTCCTTCATCGTCTACGCCCCCGCCACGATCCTGTTCGTCATGGCCCGCCGCGAGCAGGGCCGGCGCCCCTTCTCCCCCCGCGAGCTGCTGATCTGCGCCGTATCGGTGGCCGGTGCGCTCATGGGCGTGATCGCCCTGGCGGCCGGCTGGATCAGCCTCTGAGCCGTACCGCACCCCGACCCGTATGCGAAGGACCGCACATGACCGGTGACAGCACTTCCCGCACCCCGCTCGGAGTCCACTCCGAGGTCGGCCGGCTCCGCAAGGTCCTGGTGTGCGCGCCCGGCCTCGCGCACCGCAGGCTCACCCCGACCAACGCGGCCGATCTGCTCTTCGACGACGTGATGTGGGTGGAGAACGCCCAGCGCGACCACGCCGGTTTCGTGGCCGCGCTCACCGCGCGCGGGGTCGAGGTCGTCGAACTCCACGACCTCCTGGCGCAGACCATGGCCGTGCCGGGCGCGCGGGACTGGCTGCTCGACCGCAAGATCACCGCCAACGAGGCGGGCCTGGGGCTGATCGACTCCACCCGGGCGTTCCTGGAGACCCTGGACCCGCGCACGCTCGCCGAGTTCCTGATCGGCGGCCTCGCCACCACGGACCTCCCCGACGACTACCGCCCGCCGTACGTCGCCCTGGCCCGTGAGTCGGCCGGGGTGCGC
The DNA here is from genome assembly GCF_055590565.1 of Streptomyces sp. NPDC041814. Lineage (NCBI taxonomy): Bacteria > Bacillati > Actinomycetota > Actinomycetes > Kitasatosporales > Streptomycetaceae > Streptomyces > Streptomyces sp. NPDC041814. The sequence continues at coordinate 565,674 of NZ_JBVJAM010000001.1, forward strand.
GAGTACGTGATGCCGCCGCTGCCCAACACGCTGTACACCCGCGACACCACGTGCTGGCTGTACGGCGGAGTGACGCTCAACCCGCTGTACTGGCCCGCCCGGCACGACGAGACCCTGCTGATGAAGGCCGTCTACCGCTTTCACCCCGACTTCACGGACGCCACGGTGTGGTGGGGCGACCCGGAACGGGACTGGGGCCAGGCCACCTTCGAGGGCGGCGACATCATGCCCGTCGGCAACGGCGTCGTCCTCATGGGCATGAGCGAGCGCACCTCGCGCCAGGCCGTCACCCAGGTCGCCGCCGCCCTCTTCGAGCGGGGCGCGGCGGAACACGTGGTCGTCGCGGGCATGCCGAAGCTGCGGGCGGCGATGCATCTGGACACCGTGTTCACCTTCGCGGACCGGGACGTCGTGACGCTCTACCCGCGCATCGTGGACGCCGTCCACAGCTTCTCGCTGCGCCCGGGCAGCGGCCCGGTGCCCGTGGACATCGTGGACGAGGGATCCCGGCCGTTCACCGACGTGGTCGCCGGGGCGCTCGGGCTGCCGGGGCTCCGGGTCATCGAGACGGGCGGCGATGTGTACGCCTCCGAGCGCCAGCAGTGGGACAGCGGGAACAACGCGGTCGCGGTCGAGCCGGGCGTCGTGTTCACGTACGACCGGAACACCCAGACCAACGCGTTGCTGCGGCGGGCCGGCATCGAGGTGCTGGAGATCGTCGGCGCGGAGCTCGGCCGGGGGCGGGGCGGCGGACACTGCATGACGTGCCCGCTGATCCGTGAGCCGGTGAGCTTCTGAGAGTACGGAGACGGCCCGGCGGAGGTATGGGCTCCCCCGCCGGGCCGGACGTCCGGTCAGGCGCAGGCGCCGAGGTCCTCCCAGACGCCCCAGTCACCCGCGGTGCCGGGCTTGTCGCCCTGCACCCACCACTTGGCGCGCCAGGTGTGCCCGTCGTACGAGACGGTGTCGCCCCCGGTGTACACCGCCTCGGTGCTCCACAGCGGCATGGTGCAGGCGCCCGGCTCGCCGGTCCCGCCGCCGTCGCCGTCACCGCCGCCGGGGTTGCCGCCCTCGCCGCCGCCGGTCCCGCCGATGTTGACGTCGACGCACGCGTAGAAGGCGTTGGCCGTGTCGGCGACGTTCCAGACGGCGAGGACCTTCTGGCGGCCGGTGAAGCTGCCGAAGTCCACCTCCTGGCTCACGTCTGCGGGCGGCTGGGCGTGGTTGCCGGCGAACTCGGCGATCTTCTGGTCGCCGATGAAGTACTGCCAGTTCTCGGTGGCGTGACGGGCCGTGTGGTGCCAGGTGAAGGTGAACTTCTGGCCGACCGGGGTGACCTCCCAGCCCTTGTTGTCGTCGTCCAGCTCGGCGAACGCCGCGTTGCCGCCACTGCAGCTCTTGAGCCCCTTCGGACCCTCGACGCTCTGCGGCTCGTACTTGATCTGGCCGCAGTCGACCACACCGGCGGCGCACTGGGCCTGGCGGCTCGTCGGCGCGGTGACCCAGCCGTGGGCGCTGGCGGTGCCGGTCTGGATGCCGAGGGCGAGCACGGGGGCGACCAGCGCTCCTATGGAGACGGCCAACCGTCGCTTGGTGTTCATGCCACGTCACTTCCTTGACTCGTACGGGGGTTGGGCGCTCGCCTGCGCATTGCGGGCGCCCCTGATCCAGACCTGGCCGATGCAGGTCTAGACCTTAACGGCGAACAAGGCCCGGTCAAGGGGGTGAACGACGTCGGTTCGCGCCTCCACTTTTCAGCATCGAGTGGTTCATCACCGCACCACTCGCGGCGCCATTTTTAAGTGATCCTTAAGCCGCTGGTCACCGGCGGCGCCCGGCGGCCACCCGGCGGCGACGTGCCCTCGACGCAGCCCACGAACCGTCAAATTGGTCTAGTCCTGATCTCGTTGGAATCGTTGACGTGCAGGTCACGGGCCGGTTATCACTGCTCCAGCCCATCCACAGCACCATCTGCTCCCCCGCTGGAGGCCGCACGTGCACCCCCGTAGAACTCTGATCGCCGCGCTCCTGAGCACGGCCCTCGCCACCGGCGGCCTCGCCGCGACCGTTGGCATCGGCTCCGCGCAGGCGGCCGACGCACCGGCTTCCGCTTCTGCGGGCGGAGTGCGCATCGCCTACTACGACCAGTGGAGCGTCTACGGCAACGCCTTCTACCCGAAGCACCTCGACACCCGGGGCATCGCCGGCAAGCTGGACATCATCAACTACTCGTTCGGCAACATCCACCCGACCGACCTCACGTGCTTCGAGGCCAACAAGGCGGCGGGCGACGACAACAACCCCAACGCGGGTGACGGTGCGGGCGACTCGTACGCCGACTACCAGAAGTCCTTCGGCGCGGCGGACAGCGTCGACGGTGTGGCCGACAAGTGGGACCAGCCGATCGTGGGCGTCTTCAACCAGTTCAAGGAGCTGAAGGCGAAGTACCCCCACCTGAAGATCAACATCTCGCTGGGCGGCTGGACGTACTCCAAGTACTTCAGCGACGCGGCGAAGACGGACGCGAGCCGCAAGAAGCTGGTCTCCTCCTGCATCGACCAGTACATCAAGGGCAACCTCCCCGTCGAGGGCGGCTTCGGCGGCCCCGGCTCGGCGGCCGGGATCTTCGACGGCATCGACATCGACTGGGAGTACCCCGCCTCCGCGGGCGGCCACCTGGGCAACCACTACGCCCCCGAGGACAAGCAGAACTTCACGCTGCTGCTCGCCGAGTTCCGCAAGCAGCTCGACGCGTACGGCGCAGCCAACGGCGGCAAGAAGTACCTGCTCACCGCGGCCTTCGGGGCCGGCCAGGACAAGATCGCGAACATCGAGACCGACAAGATCGGCCAGTACCTCGACTACGCGAACCTGATGACGTACGACATGCACGGCGCCTGGGACGGCGACGGGCCGACCTACCACCAGTCACCGCTGTACTCGGGCGCCAACGACCCGTCCGACCCGGTAGCGCCCGGCACCGAGAAGTACTCGATCGACAACGCGGTCGACTCCTGGCTCGACGGCAAGCCGGCCTACGGCATCGCCGGAGGCTTCCCCGCGAACAAGCTGACCCTGGGCTACGAGCTCTACTACCGCGGCTGGAAGGGCGTCCCGGAGGGGACCACCCACGGCCTGGCCCAGTCCGCGACCGGTGGCTCCTCCCCCCGCCCGCTGAGCCAGCAGGCCGGCATCGCGCACTACAAGGAGCTCGGCGGCATCGTCGACAACCCGGCGACGACGTACTGGGACGACGAGGCGAAGGCGTCCTACTTCTACAAGGACGGCGAGTTCTTCACGGGCCTGGACCAGAAGTCCATCCAGGCCAGGGCCGACTACGCCAAGCAGCGCGGTCTGGGCGGCGCGATGATGTACTCCCTCCTCGGCCTGGACGACAAGGCCACCCTGCTGAACCAGATCAACACCGCGATCGGCGGCACCACCACGGAGCCCACCACCCCGCCGACCACCCCGCCCACCACCGACCCCACGGACCCGCCCGCCGGCGGCTGCGGCTCGGTCCCGGCGTATGTGGCCGGCACGGTCTACAACGCGGGCAACGTGGTCTCGTACAACGGCCACACCTACAAGGCCCAGTGGTGGACCCAGAACGAGACCCCCGGCAGCACCGGCGACTGGGGCGTCTGGAAGGACCAGGGCGCCTGCTGACACCCTGACGAACCCGAGGGCCCCGCTGGTGCGCGCACCAGCGGGGCCCTCGGCCGTACGGAGTCCATCGCGCGGCGGCGAAGCCGCGGGAGAGGCAGACGAGTCGGGCTGTACGCCGGGTTCTGTCGCCCGGTCGCCTCGCGGCGGCCGGGGAGACGGCCATCCATCTAGGACCGGCATTGCTGCCGGTCTCGTGCGGTCTACCCGCGAACTCGGGCGGGCAGCCCTCAAGCGTTCGCGCAGGGCCGTCTCGCGACGGCCCCTCTTGACCTTGCTCCGGGTGGGGTTTACCTAGCCGCCTGGGTCGCCCCAGGCGCTGGTGGTCTCTTACACCACCGTTTCACCCTTACCCGGGACCGAGGTCCCGGGCGGTCTGTTCTCTGTGGCACTGTCCCGCGGGTCACCCCGGGTGGCCGTTAGCCATCACCCTGCCCTGTGGAGCCCGGACGTTCCTCGGGAGGATCCGAGGATCCCCACGCGGCCGTCCGCCCGGCTCGTCTGCCGTGGAGCCCATGCTACCCGCCTCTGGCGTCACGGCGTCATGACGTCACAACCGGCCCGACGCCAGCGCCGTGATGCCCGCCGTCCAGGCCGTCGTGACCGACTCCGGGGTGGGGAAGCGGCCGTTCAGTTCCATCATGACCATGCCGTGGGCGAAGGCCCAGGCCGCACGGGCCAGGTGCTCGTCGGGGGCCAGGGCGCGGAAGAGGGGGGCGGCCGCGCGGTCCTCCAGGTGGTGGGGGTGGGGGCGGGACGTGGTGAGGCGGTAGAGGTGGGGGTGGGCCAGGGCGTGGGCGCGGTAGGCCGTGGCCAGGGCCGGGAAGGAGCCCGGAGCGGCCGTCTCCGCCGCCTCCAGGGCCTCGGCGGTCTCCGTCAGCATCGCGTCGGCCAGCGCGCCCACCACCGACGACTTGTCCGGGAAGTGCTTGTAGAGGGACGGGGCCGTGATGCCGAGCAGGCCCGCGAGCCGCCGCATGGTCAGCGCATCCGGGCCCTCCTGCTCCAGGAGCATGCGGGCGGCGGCCAGGATCTGGTGCTGGCGGGCGCGGTCGGTCACGCCGGTCCTTCCGTCGTACGGGCGCGGGGCGCCAGGGCCCGTACGGGTCCCGGGCGCCGAACTCGCGATCGTACGAGACGCCGTCAGGCCGGGACGAACAGGGCCTTCGCCGAGCCCGGTGCCGCCTGGGTGAGGCGGACCCGCAGGCGCTCGCCCAGGGGAAGCGGCGCGGTGGCCTCGACGCGGGCGACGACGGCGGGGGCGTCGATGTGGACGGTGCCGGTGGCCGGTTCGTTCTCCTTCACGTCCACCACGTAGCCGTCGAAGACCTCGCCCACCTTGTCCTTGAGCAGCGCCGCCTCGACCAGGTCCACGGACTCCCGCTCCACCGTGTTGGCGCGCCGCGTGCCCTCCGCCATCTCCTTGGGCAGCGCGGGCAGGGCGGCGAGCACCCATTCGGGCGGGTCCCGGTCCTCGCAGGCCGCGACGCACAGCTCGGAGGCGTAACGGTCCACGAGGCGGCGCAGCGGCGCCGTGCAGTGCGTGTACAGGTCCGCGACCGCCGCGTGCACGGCCGGGTCCGGCAGGTCGCCGCCGTCGAAGACCGTGTAGCCCGCGCCGCGCAGGAGCGTCGTGCACTCCTGGAGGAACGCCGCGTGATCCGTGCGCCCCGGGTCGAGGGAGCGGACGAGCCGGGCGTACGGGACGTGGTGCGGCCAGTCGATGCGCAGGGCCTCGGCGCTGCGCCGCAGCCGGGCCACCGCGCCGTCGGGCGCGACCGGGAGGGTGCGCAGGACGCCGGTGCCGCTCTCCGCCATGAGGTGGGCCGCCGCCATGCCGGTGAGCAGGGAGATCTGGGCGTTCCAGCCGTCGGCGGGGAGCGGAGCGCGGTACTCCAGGCCGTACGTCCCGTCGTGCTCGGTGATCTCCTGCTCGGGCACATTGAGGGAGATGCCGCCCCGGGCCACCTCCCGCTCCTCCCGGAGCGTGCCGATGTCCCGGAGCAGGGCGAGCGGTTCCTCGGCGGTGCCCGCGTCGATCTGCCGCTGCACGCCCGCGTAGTCCAGCTTGGCGCGGCTGCGTACGAGGGCCCTGCGCACCCGGGTCGCGACCGCCGAGCCCTCCGGGTCCAGGTCGATCTCCCACAGGACCGCGGGGCGGACCCGGCCGGGCAGCAGGCTGGCGGCATCCTCGGACAGGACCTCCGGGTGGAGCGGCACCCGGCCGTCCGGGAAGTAGAGCGTCGTCACCCGGCGGTGCGCCTCGGCGTCGAGCGCGCCGCCGGGGCGCACGAACGCGGCCACGTCCGCGATGGCGTAGTGCACCCGGTAGCCGTGGGCGCGGCGTTCCAGGTGCATCGCCTGGTCGAGGTCCGTGGACGTGGGCGGGTCGATGGTGAGGAAGGGCAGGTCCGTCGCGTCCGCGTGCCCGGCGAGTTCCGGGCTCCGCGCGGCGTCCGCCGCCTCGGCGAGCACGTCGGGCGGGAAGTCGTCGGGGAGCGAGAGCTCGGTGCGCAGGCCGCGCAGGGCCGCCCGCAGCGGGGTCTCGGCTGCTCCGGTCATGTGCAGATGGCGGCGGGGCATGGTCCCGAGCGTAGGTCGGGGCGCGGAGCACGGCATTCCGAGCGGGGGTCCTTGTGCCCGTACGGACCGCCTCGCCGCCCCCGTACGCTGACCTGGGGCGTCCGTGCGGTCCGCACACCGCCGCGCCTCTTCCCCGTACGTACGAAGGAGAACCGCCGTGCTCGTGCTGTTGCCGCCCTCCGAAGGAAAGGCCGCCTCGGGGCGCGGGGCACCCCTGAAGCCCGAGTCCCTGTCGCTGCCCGGTCTCGCCGGGGCGCGGGCCGAGGTGCTGGACGCGCTCGTGGAGCTGTGCGTGGCCGACGAGGAGAAGGCGCGGGAGGTGCTGGGGCTCAGCGAGGGGCTGCGGGGCGAGATCGCGAAGAACGCGGAGCTGCGGACGGCGGGGACGCGTCCGGCCGGGGAGCTGTACACGGGGGTCCTGTACGACGCGCTCGGCCTGGACTCGCTCGACACGGCCGCCCGCCGCCTCGCCGGGAAGTCGCTGCTGGTGTTCTCCGGGCTGTGGGGCGCGGTGCGGATGGGCGACCGGATTCCGCCGTACCGCTGCTCGATGGGCGTGAAGCTGCCCGGGACCGGCGCGCTCGGGGCGTTCTGGCGTACGCCGATGGCGGAGGTGATGCCGGAGGCGGCGGGCGACGGGCTCGTGCTGGACCTGCGCTCGTCCGCGTACGCGGCGGCGTGGAAGCCGAAGGGGGCGGTCGCGGAGCGCACGGCGAGCGTGCGGGTGCTGCACGCGCAGCTCGTGGACGGGGTGGAGAAGCGGTCCGTGGTCAGCCACTTCAACAAGGCCACCAAGGGCCGCATGGTGCGCGACCTGCTGCTCGCGGGCGCCCGCCCGGCCGGTCCCGCCGAACTGGTCACCGCGCTGCGGGACCTCGGGTACACCGTCGAGGGCGAGACGCCCGCCCGGCCGGGGCGCCCTTGGCAGCTCGATGTCGTCGTGACGGAGATCCACTGACCGTACGTTGCATCCTCCGCAACGCTCGTTGCGTACTTCGCCGCACACCGGGCAGGATGGGCGCATGACCTCCTCCGTGCTGGACCTCGCCCCCGTCGTGCCCGTCGTCGTCCTGGAGGACGCGGCCGACGCGGTGCCGCTCGCCCGGGCCCTGGTCGCGGGCGGGCTTCCGGCGATCGAGGTGACCCTGCGCACCGCCGCCGCCCTGGACGCGATCCGGGCCATCGCGGCGGAGGTCCCGGACGCGGTCGTCGGGGCGGGCACGGTGATTTCGGCGCGCAACGTCGCGGACACCGTGGCGGCGGGGGCCCGCTTCCTGGTCAGCCCGGGCTGGACCGACGCGCTGCTGGACGCGATGAAGGGGTCGGGGCTGCCGTTCCTGCCGGGCGTCTCGACCACCTCCGAGGTGGTCGCGCTGCTGGAGCGCGGAGTCACCGAGATGAAGTTCTTCCCGGCCGAGGCGGCGGGCGGCACCGCCTATCTGAAGGCCCTCTCCGCACCCCTCCCCCAGGCCCGGTTCTGCCCGACGGGCGGCATCTCGGCCGCCTCCGCGCCCTCGTACCTGGCACTTCCCAACGTCGGCTGCGTGGGCGGGAGCTGGATGGTCCCGGGGGACGCGGTCGCGGCCCGGGACTGGGCGCGCGTGGAGCGGCTGGCCGCCGGGGCCTCGGCGCTGCGGGGATGAGCGGGGCGGCGGGGAAACCCGTCGTACATCACCGTGCATGCTCCCCGGTATTCGGGGCACGACCCTTGTAGGGGACGTAGCCCGCATGCCGGGTGACCCGGGTTCCGGCCGGTAATCCCCCGACCCGCCGGAACCGCCTCGGCCCCACCGGCCTTCCCCCCGCCGGTGGGGCCGAGCGCCTGTCCGGGATGCTTTTACCGCAGGTGGGACGTGTCGTTCAGCAGGCGTACGGAGGCGTTGCCGTCGGCGTAGTACGCGACGGCCGAGACCGACGCCGCCGACAGCTCCATCCGGAACAGCGCCTCCGGGGGCGCTCCCAGGGCGAGCCGGACCAGGGTCTTGATCGGGGTCACGTGCGTGACGACGAGGACCGTGCGGCCCGCGTGACGCGTGACGAGGCCGTCCCGGGCAGCCGCCACGCGGCGGGCGACCTCCGCGAAGCTCTCGCCGCCGCCGGTGGGGGCCGCGTCCGGGGAGGCGAGCCAGGCGTCCAGATCGTCCCCGTACCGCTCCCTGACCTCACCGAACGTGAGCCCTTCCCAGGCCCCGAAGTCCGTCTCGCGCAGCCCGTCCTCGACGCGGACCTCCAGGCCGAGCCGGGCCGCGACCGCCCCGGCCGTCTCGCGGCAGCGCCGCAGCGGCGAGCTGACGATCTCCTGCACGGTGCCGCGCGCCGCGAACGCCGCGGCAGCGCGCTCGGCCTGCTCCAGGCCCGCCGGGGAGAGCGCGGGGTCGGTGCCGCCGCTTCCGGAGAACCGCTTCTGCGGGGTCAGGGCCGTCTCGCCGTGCCGCAGCAGGACGAGGGTGGCGGGCGCGCCCAGGTCGGGCGCCGGGCCCCAGCCCACCTGCGGGGTGACCGGGTCGGAGGCCACCGGGGGGCGCGGGGCGTCCAGCGCGGCCGTGGAGGCGGAGGGTTCCCACCGGTCGCCGCGCCGGCCCGCGTCCATCGCCTCGTTGGCCAGCCGGTCGGCGTGCTTGTTCCGCTCGCGCGGGATCCACTCGTACGTGATGTCCGCGCCGGGCAGGACCGTCGCCGCCTCCGCCGCGAGCGGCTTCATGTCCGGGTGCTTGATCTTCCAGCGGCCGGACATCTGCTCCACGACCAGCTTGGAGTCCATCCGTACGCGCACCTGGACCCCGGTGCCCACCGGGCCGTCCGCGAGCAGGGCGCCCACCGCGCGGAGGCCGGCGACGAGGCCCTTGTACTCGGCGACGTTGTTGGTCGCGACGCCGATGTACTCGGCGGTCTCGGCCAGCGTCTCGCCGGTGTCGGGGTCGATGACGACCGCGCCGTAGCCGGCGGGGCCCGGGTTGCCCCGGGAGCCGCCGTCGGCCTCGATCACGAACCGGCGCGGCAGGCTCACTACAGGCCCGAGTCGGCGGTGCGGACCAGGATGCGGCGGCAGTTCTCGCAGCGCAGCACCGTGTCGGGGGACGCGGCCTTCACGTCGTTGATCTCGGTGATGTTGAGCTCCAGGCGGCAGCCCTCGCAGCGGCGCTGGTAGAGGCGGGCGGCGCCCACCCCGCCCTGCTGGGCGCGGAGCTTGTCGTACAGCTTCAGCAGGTCGGCGGGGACCGAGCCGGCGACAACCTCGCGCTCCTTGGTGACCGAGGCGGCCTCCGTGTCGAGCTCCTGGGTCGCGGCGTCGCGGCGGGCGGTGGCGTCGTCCACCTTGGCCTGCACGGCGGCGACCCGGTCGGTCAGCTCGGCGACGCGCTCCTGGGCGGACTCGCGGCGCTCCATGACCTCCAGGACGACGTCCTCCAGGTCGCCCTGGCGCTTGGCGAGCGAGGCGATCTCGCGCTGGAGGCTCTCCAGGTCCTTCGGCGAGGTGACCGCGCCGGAGTCCAGGCGCTGCTGGTCGCGGGCGGCGCGCTGGCGGACCTGGTCCACGTCCTGCTCGGCCTTGGTCTGCTCGCGGGCGGTGTCGCTCTCCTCGGTGGTGGAGGCGACGAGCAGGTCGCGGAGCTGGGCGAGGTCGGCCGTCAGCGACTCGATCTCGGCGTGCTCGGGCAGGGACTTGCGGCGGTGCGCGAGCTGGGAGAGGCGCTGGTCGAGCGCCTGGACGTCGAGAAGTCGGATCTGGTCGGCGGGCGCGGCGTTCAGTTGGGGGCTCCAGAAGAGTGGTGGGCGGTCCAGGGGTCGGTGACCTGCTTCGAGACGTGGACCCGCAGGTCCCATCCGAGGCGGTCGGAAATCGCTTCGAGCTGTGCGGCGGCCTGCTCGCACCACGGCCACTCGGTGGCCCAGTGCGCGGCGTCGACCAGGCCGAGCGGCGAGTGCTGGGTGGCCTCGGAGGCCGGGTGGTGGCGCAGGTCGGCGGTGAGGAAGGCGTCCACACCGGCGGCGCGCACCGCGTCGAAGAGGCTGTCGCCGGATCCGCCGCTCACCGCGACGGTGCGCACGAGCGCGTCCGGGTCGCCGGCGAGGCGGACGCCCTGCGCGGTGGCGGGCAGCCGGGCGGCGGCGCGGGCGGCGAACGCGCCCAGGGTCTCGGGGTGGTCGAGCACGCAGATCCGGCCGAGCCCCCGGCGGCCCGCCGGATCGGCCGGGTCCGGGACGAGGGGGCGCTCGACGCGCAGGTCGAGGGCGGCGGCCAGGGCGTCGGAGACGCCGGGGTCGGCGGTGTCCGCGTTGGTGTGGGCCACGTGCAGCGCGATGCCTTCACGGATCAACGTGTGCACGACGCGGCCCTTGAAGGTGTCCGCCGCGACCGTCGTCGTACCGCGCAGGTAGAGCGGGTGGTGGGTCACGATCAGATGCGCGCCCAGCTTCTTCGCCTCGTCGGCGATCTCCTGGACGGGGTCGACGGCGAAGAGCACCCGGTGGACCTCGGCGTCCGGATCACCGCAGACGGTGCCGACCGCGTCCCATCCTTCGGCCCGCTCGGGCGGCCAGAGGGCGTCGAGCTCGGAGATGACTTCAGACAGACGGGGCACGGAGGAAAGGCTACCTGCCCGCCGCGCCCCGGGAAGCCCCGGGAACGGGCCGCCCGCGGCTCGGCCCCGGACAGCACACGCACCCTCGGTCGTACAGCGAAATCCGGCCATCACCACCCTTATGTGTGAAGTGGGGGAGGTCATGTTGTTCGGCTGGAAGTGCGAAAACTAGCTTCGGTTGCCGGAGGTGATGAGTCGATGACTGCCTGTGCCATCGAGGAGGGGGCCACGACGGATGACAGCGGTCCGGCGGAACCGGAGCCGGACCCCGGTCCCGGCGGTCCCGCGGATGCCGTCGCGGAGTCCGGCCCGCTGAAGGACACCCCGGCGCCCGAGGCTCCCGCAGCGGCCGCCGTGCCCGAGGCGGACACCCCCGCCGAAACGGTTCTGCCCGCCTTCACGCTCACCGCCGACGGCGCGTACGGCGCGCGGCTCACCGCCGCCCCGGTGCCCGGCGCCGACACCGCCTGGTACGCCGAGCGCTGGACGCTCGACGGGCCCGAGCCGTACGCGGTGCCGCTGCCCACCGACCAGCCGGAGGAGGCCGAGGCGCAGGTGGTGCCGCTCGCCGACGGGCGGGTGCTGATCCGGCGCCGGGTCGCCGAGCGGCACACCTTCTCACTGCTCTATCCCACCGGTCCCGGCACCGGCGAGCTGCTGCTCGGGGCCGTCGAGCGGGACGCGCTCGCCCTGCTGCCGCCGTCGCCGGACGGGGTGAGCGCCTACGCCCTGGCGGTCGGCGCCTACTCCACGGAGCTGTGGCGGGTGGCGGGCGGGGCGGCGGGGCCCGAGCACCTCGCGGACCTGCCGGGGCGCTGCTCCGGCGGCGTCTGGCTGGACCGGGCGGGCCGGATGCTGGCCCTGGACCGGGAACCGGCGGGCGGCGGCCCGGTGAAGACGGTCGCGGTGGATCTGGGGCGGGGCGCCGAGATGACACCGCTGCTCCAGATCGCGCCGGACAGCGACGACCGGCTGCTGCTCGCGGACCCGGACAGCGGGCTGCTGCTGCTCCGCTCGGACGCGCCCGGCCACGACCGGCTCGGCTGGGGTGTGCTCGGCAGCTGCCTGCCCGTGCGGTTCCCGGAGTGCCTGCGGCCGGCGGACTGCTCGGTGGAGCCGTTCGCCGTGCAGCCGGGGCAGATGCTGATGCCGGAGAGCTGCGCGGTGGCCCTCAGGATCGACGGGGCTGCGGGCAGCTGGGTCGGTCTGTGGCGCCCGTCGGGCCGCCGGCTGCACCAGCTCGCGGCGCCCGGGGGCTGGCTGACGGGCAGCGGGGTCTGGTCGCGCGACGGGGTGCTCAAACTTCCCTACGCGGACGGGGACACGGCGTGCGCGGTGGCCCTGCTGGAGATGCCGGAGGAGGCGGAGTGCGCGGGCGACGTAAGTGATAGGCAACCTTCCGCGCCATCCGTGAATCCTCCAGTGTGTACACCGGTTCCTCTGGGGCAGGCGCCTCTCGTGGGGCGTACGGTCCCTGACTAAGCTGGGACCGGGCTCACGCACCGTGCGTCTCGGTCACCGAACGTGGCCTTTCCCGGACGAGCGGCGGCGTGACGATCCGGTTGGCACACACGCAAGCGATCACAACGGGGTGACTTCCCACATGTCTGAAGCCCGCACCGACACGACCCAGACGTTCCCGCACTCGGCGGACGCGCGGCGGGGCGACGCCGGCGGCTCCGGAAAGCACCGAGGGGGTGTGGCGACGGACGACACGGCGGCAACGCCGGCCGGCCGCCATCGCCGCCCCGCCGAGGAGAGCGGCGCGGCGGCGGCCTGACCGCCGTATCGAGGAGGGGAAAGCGGTGCCCCGCCGCCCGGGACGGTCTCCGGGTGGCGGGGCACCGCTCTGTCCGCTCACGGACGCGACCGGACACGGAGGCGGAGCCTCCGCGTCCGCGATGACAAATGTCATGGCGGACCGAGTACATACACATCTGCCGCCGCATGCTCACGCTGCGTAACGTCGTAGGTATGACGCAGACGAGGGACGACGAGGCCGCGGTGGTCTTCACCGGGGCGGTGAAGACGTTCGGACGGGCCGGGCGGAGCGTGCGGGCCGTCGACGGGGTGGACGTACGGATCGGGCGCGGCGAGACCGTGGCCCTGCTGGGGCGCAACGGGGCGGGGAAGTCCACCGCCATCTCGCTGCTGCTCGGGCTGAACGAGCCGGACGAGGGGGCCGTCCGGGTCCTGGGCCGCTCCCCCGGGCAGGCGGTGCGGGCGGGCCTGGTCGGCGCCATGCTCCAGGAGGGGCGGCCGATACCCAGGGTGACCGTGCGTGAGCTGGTCGCCTTCGTCGCCTCGACCTACCCGCGCCCGCTGCCGGCCGCCGAGGCGCTGGCCCTGGCGGGCGTGACGGAGTACGCGGACCGGCGCATCGACAAGCTCTCGGGCGGCCAGACCCAGCGGGTGCGGTTCGCCGTGGCGCTGGCGGGGAATCCCGAGCTGATCGTGCTGGACGAGCCGACCGCGGCGCTGGACGTGGAGGGGCGGCGCGCGTTCTGGGAGTCGATGCGGGCCTACGCCCGGCGCGGGAACACCGTGCTCTTCTCCACGCACTATCTGGAGGAGGCCGACGAGAACGCGGACCGGATCGTCGTCATCGACCGGGGCCGGATCGTCGCGGACGGCAGCGGTGAGGCGATCAAGGACGCGGCCGGGCACAGCCAGGTCTCCTTCGACCTCGCGGGCCGCTCCACCGAGGGCCTGGACCGGCTCCCCGGCGTCGTCGGCGTCGAAGTGACCGGCGACCGTGCCCTGCTGCGCACCGACGACTCGGACGCGACGGTCGTGGAGCTGGTCCGGCTCGGCATGGTCCGCGGCCTCCAGGTCTCCCGGGCCACGCTGGAGACCGCCTTCCTGGCGCTCACCGCGCCGGGGGATCCCGCGCCCGCCGAGACCGCGCCGCCCGGTGACACCGCTCGCGCGAGCACCGCGCCCAGGACCGAGAAGGAGACCGTCTGATGTTCCAGTACATCCTGCTCGAAATGCGCCGGACCCTGCGCGACGCCGGATTCCTGATCTTCGGCACGGGCATGCCGGTGATGATGTATCTGATCTTCACCAACATCGGCGACGACAGCGCCGACGGCTGGAAGACCGCGTCCATGGTCGGCATGGCCGCGTACGGCGCGCTCGGCTCCGCGATGTCGATCGGTACGGGCGTCGCCTCCGACAAGTCCCTCGGCTGGCTCCAGCAGTTGAGGGTCACCCCGCTCTCCCCGTCGCACGCGGTGGTGGGCAGGGCGGTCAGCGGATCGGTGACCGTGCTGCCGGTGATCCTCACCGTGCTGCTGGCGGGCGGTCTGCTCAACGGGGTGCGGATGGCGGCCTGGCAGTGGGTGGTGCTGGTGGTGCTGCTGTGGATCGGCGCGCTGCCCTTCACCCTGCTCGGCCTGGGCAACGGCTACCGGCTGACCCCGCAGGGCACCGGCGTCGTCAACGTCGCCTGCCTGATGGGCTTCGGGGTCGTCGGGGGGCTGTGGTTCCCGCTGGAGTTGCTGCCCGGGTGGCTGCGCTCGGTCGGCCGGTTCACCCCGGCCAACCGGTTCGCGGACCTGGGCTGGGCGACGACCGACGGGCATGCGCCGGGCGCCATGACCATGGGCGTGCTCGCCGCGTGGCTGCTGCTGTTCGGCGCGTACGCGGTGATCTCGTACCGTCGGTCCGCCAGGACCGTGTGACGGGAGAGAACATGCCGGGGACCGGACGACCATCGTTCAGGGAGCGCCGCCGGATGCGGAAGGAGGGCCGCAGGCCGGGCCCGCCCTCACCGTACGCGCTGCTGCCCTGGCTGCTGATGGGCCTGGGCGCCTTCTCCAACCTCTTCCAGGGCGAGACCCCCACCCCGTGGATCGCCGGCGCCGGGCTGCTGGCCTTCAACTCGCTCTACATCTCGGTGGTGTTCCGGGGCTTCAGCAAGGAGAAGCGCGAGAGCCCGGTGACGTACGTCCTGCTGGGCGCGCTGGCCGCGGTCACCTTCGCCCTGGCCATCGGTTACGGGGGCAGCTGGCTGCTGTTCTTCCCGCTGCTCTCGCTGGCCGCCGGCACGGTCCTGCGCCACCGGCTGCTGGCGGTGGGGCTGCTCGGGCTCGCGGTCGCCGCGTGCGCGGTCGCGGTGTGGCGCGACGACAGCGCCTCGCCGCCGTGGACGCTGGGGTACGGGACGTTCATCTCCGGGGCCGTGACGTCGGCGATCCTGAGGCTGGCGGAGACCGTGACGGAGCTGCGCGCCACCCGGCAGGAGCTGGCCCGGGCCGCCGTCGAGCGGGAGCGGCTGCGCTTCTCGCGCGACCTGCACGACCTGCTGGGCCACACGCTCTCGGTCATCGTGGTGAAGTCGGAGGCCGCGCGCCGGCTCGCCCCGCGCGATGTGGACGCGGCGCTGTCCCAGGTCGCCGACATCGAGTCCGTCGGGCGGCAGGCGCTCACCGAGATCCGCGAGGCCGTCACCGGTTACCGCGAGGGCAGCCTCGCGACCGAGCTGGACCGGGCCAGGTCCGCGCTGACCGCCGCCGCGATCGAACCGGTCGTCCGGCGCTCCGGGCCGCCGCTCGCCCCGCAGACCGAGGCGCTGCTGGGCTGGGTGGTGCGGGAGGCCGTCACCAACGTGGTGCGGCACTCCACGGCGACGCGCTGCGTGTTCGAGGTCAGCGGGACCGGCGAGAAGGTCCGGCTCACGGTGACCGACGACGGCCGGGGCAGACCCGAGGGCCCCGCGCCCGCCCCGGGCATCGGGGGCACCGGTCTGAAGGGACTCACCGAACGGCTGGCGGCGGCGGGCGGCTCGCTGGTGGCGGGCCCCGGCCCGGACGGCGGCTTCGTGGTGACCGCCGAACTCCCGGCGGAGGCGGGCGGCGCGGAGGACGGCGACGCCGACGCGGCGCCGACGCCCGGAGCCGGGGGCGATCCGGCCTGCTCGCCTACCCTGGGCCGGTGAACGAGATGCCTCAGGAGCACCCCCCGGCCAAGTCCGTCCGCGTCCTGCTCGCCGAGGACCAGGGGATGATGCGCGGCGCGCTCGCCCTGCTGCTCGGGCTCGAACCGGACATCGAGGTGGTGGCCCAGGTCGGCGCGGGCGACGAGATCGTGGCGGCCGCGCTGGCCTCCCGGCCGGACGTGGCGCTGCTGGACATCGAACTGCCGGGGCGCAGCGGTCTCGACGCGGCGGCCGACCTGCGCGAGGAGGTGCCGGACTGCCGGGTGCTGATCCTCACGACCTTCGGCCGGCCCGGCTATCTGCGCCGGGCGATGGAGGCGGGGGCGGCGGGCTTCCTGGTGAAGGACGGCCCGGTCGAGGATCTGGCCGAGGCGATCCGGCGGGTGCTCGCCGGGGAGACGGTGGTCGATCCGGCGCTGGCGGCCGCCGCGCTCAGCTCGGGGGCGAGTCCGCTCACCGCCCGGGAGCGGGAAGCGCTGGTCGCGTCGGCGGACGGGGCGACGGTGGCCGACATCGCCGCCAAGCTGCATCTGTCAGAATCAACGGTCCGCAATTACCTTTCGTCGGCGATCGGCAAGACGGGCACCCGCAACCGCATGGAGGCGGTCCGCGCGGCCCGGCAGCAGGGCTGGCTCTGACCACGTCCGCGCCTCGTCCGTACCGTCACCACCCGGAGCCCGTCCCCTTCATGTCGCCTCGAATACCCGCGCCCCGGCGCCTCCCGCTCTGGCTCGTGCCCGCGCTCTGGACCCTGGGCCTCGGGCTCTGGGGGCTCTCACGGCAGGACAGCCTGTGGCGGGACGAGGCGGCGACCTGGCAGGTGGCGCTGCGGTCCGCCGCCGAGATACGGCTCATGCTGGGGCATGTCGACGCGGTCCACGGGCTCTACTACCTCCTGATGCACGGCCTCTTCGACTGGTTCGGGCCGACGACCACGACCCTGCGGCTGCCCTCCGTGCTGGCGATGGCGGTGGCGGCGGCCTGTGTGACGGTCATCGGGGAGCGGCTGGCCGGGAGATGGGCGGGCCTGGGCGCCGGGATGGCGCTCTGCCTGCTGCCAGCCGTGCAGTTCTACCTCCAGGAGGGCCGCCCGTACGCGCTGGTCGCGGCGGGCGCCGGGGTCTCGACGCTGCTGCTCGTGACGCTGCTCGGCGGGCGCGACCGGTGGGGGCGCTGGGCGGCGTACGCGGGGACGGTGGTGGTCTGCGCGCTGCTGAACTGGTTCTCGCTGCTGATCCTGCCCGCGCACGCGGCGACGCTGGCGTGGAGCGGGGCCGGGCGCCGGGTGTGGGTGCGCTGGACGGCAGCGTCGGCGGCGGCCGTCGCGGGGGCGCTGCCGCTGGTCCTGTTCACCTCGGGCCAGTCCAGGCAGGTGTCCTGGATACCGCCGCTGACCTGGCACATGATGATCGGCCCGGCGGTGCTGCTGGCGGTCGGCGGCCTCGGGGCCCTGGTGGACCGGCCGGCCGGTCGCCGGCTCTCGGCGGCGTCGGTGGGGCTGCCGCTGCTGGCGGTCCCTCAGCTCGGTCTGGCCGCCGTCTCGCTGGAGAAGCCGCTCTTCCTGGACCGCTACATCCTCTTCAGCCTGCTCGGCCTGGCGCTGCTCATCGGCTCACTGCTGGGGGCGGCGGTACGGGCGGCGGCACCCAGGTTCCCGGCGGCGGCGCGGTGGCTCGTACCGGTGCTGCTGGCCTGCGCGGTGGCGGCGCTGCTGCCGCAGTCCCTGGCCAAGCGGTCGCCGTCGAGCCGGGTGGACGACGTGCTGGCCATGACGGCCGACGTGCGCCGGATGAAGGAGCCGGGCACCGCGGTGGTGTTCCTGCCCGGCGCCCGGCGCGACGCGGAGCTGGTCTCGCCCGAGGCGTTCGCCGGGCTGCGGGACATAGCGCTGGCCCGGGGCCCGCGCGCGTCCGGGACGCTGAACGGGGTGGAGGCGGCCCCTGCGCGGATAAGGGACGCGATGCTCGCCCAGCGCCGGATACTGCTGGTCACGGACGCGCCGGGGGCGGCCCGTCCGGAGAACGGGCGGCGGGAGAAAGTGAAGGCGGCCGTTCTGAGGGGCTACTTCACCGTGATCGGGGACGAGCGGGTGCGGGGGCGTCGGGTGACGCTGTACGAACGGAAGTAACGACCTCACCCACCATTGTCAGTGGGAGAAGGAGCGGCGCCTGGGGCCTTCGAATCCAAGGCGGAGGAGGGAGTGATGGCGGAGCCATCGCGACCGACGACAACGCCGGAGGCGGAGGTCCCGGGCGCCGCGACGCCGCTGACCATCGCGGGCGAGGTCGTGAGGCGTTCCGGGCGGTGGCGCGGGAGCCACAGCAGCATCAGGAGCAGGCCGCCGAGCAGGACGCAGCCCGCCGTGCGGAAGGCCAGCGCGTAGCCCGCGGTGAGGGCGGCCGGGTCCGTCCCGCCCCCGGTGCGGGCGGCGGCGACCGTGGAGAGCACGGCGAGGCCGAGGGCGCCTCCCATGGTGCGCGAGGTGTTGACAAGCCCCGAGACGAGCCCGGCCTCCCCCGGCGCCGCGCCCGACGTGGCCAGCGAGGCGAGCGGGGTCGAGGCGAGCCCGGCACCGGCCATCATGAGCACGCCGGGCAGGCAGACCGCGGTGAGGTAGGAGCCGTGCTCGGTCATCGTGGACTGCCAGCCGAAGCCGGCCGCGGTGACGGCGGTGCCGATCAGTGCGAGGTTCTTCGCCCCGACGCGGGCCATCAGGCGGGGCGCGCTCTTGGAGCCGAGGACCACGGCCAGCGAGGACGGCATCAGGGCGAGCCCGGCCTCCAGCGCGCTGTAGTCCAGCACGTTCTGCGCGTACACCGTCATGAAGTACCACATGGAGAACGTGGCCGAGCCGATCACGAGCATGGCCACGTTCGCCGACGCCACCGCCCGTGCCCCCAGCACGCGCAACGGCATCAGGGGCTTGGCCGTGCGCGTCTCCACGAGGGCGAACAGGGCGAGCAGTACGGGTCCGCCGAGCAGCGGGACCAGGGTCGGGGCGGCGGTCCACCCGGCCTTCTCGGTCTGCACGATGCCGTACGCCATGGAGGCGAGGCCCGTCGTGACGAGGACGGCGCCCAGCAGGTCGACGCGGCTGCGGCCGCCCGTACGGCCCTCGGCGAGCCAGAGGGCGGCGCCGGTCAGCACGAGCACCCCGATGGGCACGTTGATCAGCAGCACCCAGCGCCAGGACAGCGCGTCGGTGAGGACGCCGCCGACGAGTCCGCCGGCCGCGCCGCCGCCCGCCCCGACCGCCATCCAGGTGCCGATGGCCTTCGCGCGGGCGGGGCCCTCGGGGACGGCGGCGGTGAGCAGGGTGAGGGTCGCGGGGGCGAGGACGGCCGCGCCGAGCCCCTGCGCGGCGCGGGCGGCGAGCAGCTGCCAGCCCTCCTGGGCGAGCCCGCCGGCCAGTGAGGCGGCGGTGAACAGGCCGAGGCCGACGAGGAACATCCGCTTGCGGCCGTACAGATCGGCGGCGCGCCCGCCGAGCAGCATGAATCCGGCGAAGGCGATCGAGTACGCGTTGAGCACCCACTGAAGTCCGGTGGAGCTCAGCCCGAGGTCCGTACGCATCGACGGGAGGGCGACGTTGACGACGGACACGTCGAGCACCACGAGGAACTGTCCGACGCAGGCGGCGAGGATCACCGCCCAGGTGCGGACGGGGTTCCGGTCGGTGGGCGCTGCGAGCAGGGGGGCGTCGGCCATGGTCGTCATACTCGCAGCCCGGGTGTGCCCCGTACATCGGTTTCAGGTCGCCTCGCCCTCGGTCAAGCGGCGTAGGACCGGAGCGGAACCGGCACACCGTCAGGCCGCCTGCGCACGCGCCCGCGCGCGGCCGGTCCGGATTCGCACCCCACGCCCCGGAATACGCCGTGGCCGATGAAGGTTCACCATGCACAGACTTGGCGGTCGGTGCTGCTCGCAGCACCGACCGCAACCGTTCGTAGACCCCGTTCCCCACCGCCGCCCGGAGGCCGCACGCATGCCACAGACGACGCACGAACAGCCCGGCGCGGAGCTTCCTGATCCGCGCGCGAAGGCGGGCCGGGGGATCGTCCCCGTGCTCGCCTTCGCGGGTATCACCGTCGCCGTGATGCAGACCCTGCTCGTCCCCGTCATCAAGGATCTGCCCGCCCTTCTGCACACCGCCCCCTCCAACGCGACCTGGGTGATGACCGCCACCCTGCTCGCCGGAGCCGTCGCCACCCCGATCATGGGGCGGCTCGGAGACCTGTACGGCAAGCGCGGGATGCTGCTGGCCAGCCTCGCCGTGATGGTCGTCGGCTCCCTGATATGCGCCTTCACCGACGATCTCGTCGTCATGATCGTGGGCCGCGCCCTCCAGGGCTTCGCGATGGGCGCGATCCCGCTGGGCATCGGCATCATGCGCGACGAGCTGCCGCGCGAGAAGCTCGGTTCGGCGATGGCGCTGATGAGCTCGTCCATCGGCGTGGGCGGCGGACTCGCGCTGCCGGCCGCCGCGCTCGTCGCCCAGCACACCGACTGGCACGTCCTCTTCTTCGGCGCCGCCGGGCTCGGCGTACTGGCCATGGCGCTGACCGTGCTCGCGGTCCCCGAGACGAAGCTGCGCGCGCCCGGCCGGTTCGACACCGTCGGCGCGCTCGGCCTCTCGCTCGGCCTGGTGCTCCTGCTGCTGCCGATCACCAAGGGCAGCGACTGGGGCTGGTCCTCGCCCACCACGCTGGGCCTGATCGCAGCCTCGCTCGTCGTGCTGGTGCTGTGGGGCCTGTTCGAGCTGCGCAGCGACGCCCCGCTGGTCGATCTGCGGACCACGGCCCGCCGTGAGGTGCTGCTCACCAACCTGACCTCGATCATGGTCGGCGTCGCGTTCTACGCCGTCTCGCTGGTCCTGCCCCAGCTGCTCCAGCTGCCGGCCTCCACCGGATACGGCCTCGGCCAGTCGATGGTGGTCGCCGGTCTCTGCGTGGCCCCGCTCGGCCTGACGATGATGTTCGTCGCCCCGCTGTACGCGCGGATCTCGGCCCGCAAGGGCCCGAAGGTCTCGCTGATCCTCGGGATGCTGGTCATCGCCATCGGTTACGGGGCCGGGCTCGGCCTGATGAGCGCCCCCTGGCAGACCGTGCTGATCGCCGTCCTCCTCGGCGCCGGCATCGGGCTCGCCTACTCCTCGCTGCCCGCCCTGATCATCGGCGCCGTCGACCCCTCGGAGACCGGCGCGGCCAACGGGCTCAACACCCTGATGCGCTCCATCGGCACCTCGGTGTCGAGTGCGGTCATCGGCATGGTCCTGGCCCACACCTCGACCCGGATGGGCCCGGTCGACGTGCCCACGATGAAGGGCTTCCGGATCTCGTTCCTCATCGCGACGGGCGCCGTGGTCGCCGGTCTCGTCCTGGCCTCGTTCCTGCCGTCCCGGCGCACGGCCACCGCGCCGGTCCTGCTGGCGAGCAGCGAGGGCGACGAGGCGGCCCGGCGTGCCGCCGAGGACGTCGAACCGCTCCCCCTGCCCGGCCCGGAGGGCTTCCGCGGCCGGGTGCTGGACGCGGACGGGGCACCGGTCGCCGGGGCCAACGTGACCCTGATCGACCGGCAGGGCCGCCAGGCGGGGCTGACCACCACGGACGCGCTCGGCCGCTGGGCGCTGGCGGCCCCGGAGGCCGGCACGTTCGTCCTGGCGGCGTCGGCCGCGGGGCATGCGCCGCGCGCCTGTCCGGCGCGGGGCGGCTCCGCGGTCACCGACCTCGTGCTGGGGGCCGTCAGCGCACCGGAGCGTCGAACCGCGGTTCCGTCCTGAGCAGCCAGGACACGTCCGTCCCGGCCGCCGCCTCCCGGGGCTCGGCGCCCCGCGCGAACAGGCGGGCGGGGCGGGCCCCCTCGACGTGGGCCGCCTCGCCCTCGACGCGGAGCCAGGAGCCCTCGCGCAGGCCGAGGACCGGGACGTCGTTCTCCTCCAGGAATTCGGTGAGCCGTTCCTCGCGGGTCTCGCCCTTGTGGGTGCTGGCGGGGTCCGGGTCCAGGTAGTGCGGGTTGATCTGGAACGGCACGAGGCCCAGGGCCGCGAAGGACGGCGGCTGCACGATGGGCATGTCGTTGGTGGTCCGCAGGGAGGGCGCCGCCATGTTGGTGCCGGCGCTGGCGCCCATGTACGGCAGCCCGGCGCGCACGGCGTCCGCGACCGCCTCGCGCAGCCCGGTCCGGTACAGGGCGCTGAGCAGCCGGAAGGAGTTGCCGCCGCCGATGAACACGGCGTCGGCGCCGGTCAGCGCGGCGACCGGGTCGGCGTGCTCGTGGACGCCGTGGACGGCGATCCCGGCCGGTTCCAGGGCGCCGCGGACGCGCGCGGTGTACGTGTCGTGGTCGGCAAGGGCGTACGGCACGAAGGCGAGGCGGGCCCGGGCGGGCAGGAACGCGGTGACCGTGTCCAGGGCGTGTTCCAGGTAGCCGCGGCCGTACTGGGTGGAGTTGGAGAGCAGGAGCAGGTGCACGGGGTACTTCCTCGGGGTCGTGCGGTCAGGCGGACGGGGTGCGGCGGGCCCTGGGTCTCGGGCGCTGCGGTGGGTGGGTGAGGCGCTTCTCCAGGAGCGCGGCGGCCTGCCGGAGCGCGTCGAGGCGGTTCTCCGGCGCGCCCTCGAACCGCTCCTCGGCGCCGCCGAGGCTGAGGCTCCCGTACGGTTCGCGGCCCAGGAAGACGGGTACGGCGAGGGTCGCGATGCCGGTGTCGTACTCGCCGACCGTCCAGGCGTACCCCTGGGCCCGGACCTTGAGGAGCTGCTGTTCCAGCACGTCCGGGTCGGTGACGGTGCGGTCGGTGAAGCGGGCCATCGGGCGGCCCCGGAAGAGCCGGTGGCGCTGCTCGTCGGGGAGGCAGGCGTAGAACGACTTGCTGGTCGCCCCGGCGTGCGCCGGGTAGAGCTCGCCGACCAGCGGGTAGTAGCGCAGCGGCCCCGCCTCGCCCTCCTCGGCGGCCACGCACCGCATGTGGAAGCTGTCCGGCAGGCAGAACAGCACGGTGTCGCCGGTGACCCGGCGCAGCTCCTCCAGGACCGGCCCGGCCAGCAGTTCCAGCGAGCCCGATCGCTCCCAGAGCCGGCCCAGGCGCAGCACGGCGGGGCCGATGCGATAGCGCCGGGTGGCGGGGTCGGAGACCAGGAAGCCGCGTCCCGCGAGCGTGGCGAGGAGCCGCTGGGCGACGGAGGTGTCCCAGCCGAACTCCGCCGCGACTTCGGTCACACCCCAGTCGGGCCGGGTCCGCTCGAACGCGAGCAGCACGAGCAGCGCGCGGTCGACGGTCTGGAGAGCTCCGGCGGGGGTGCGCCGGTCGACTTCGAACTCCGCCATGGCCATCTCACCATCCAGACGTGAATTGCAGATAACGGGAAATCATTGCGCTCAACGCTATCCGATCCCGAATCTGCTCTCAGCACCCCGTCCGGAGCCGCCGCTCCCTGACCGGTTCCGGACGGGTGTGACGGATGCGCGAGAAAGGCCCCCCATGTTGAAGTACGTACTGGACCTCGTCGAGCTGCTCGACGACCCCCGGGCCAATGGCAGGACGGCTGTCGGGTACCTGGACGCCGCGGCGGGGGCCGGGGGCTCGTCCGCCCAGGTCACCACGGTGGCCGGTGAGCGGGGCTCGACGGACTTCGTGTCGGTCCGCATCCCCGGCTCCCGGGGCCGCACGGCCGGGGGCGACGCCCGCACGCTGGGCGTCGTGGGCCGGCTCGGCGGCATCGGCGCCCGGCCCGAGGTGACCGGCCTGGTCTCCGACGCGGACGGTGCGATCTCGGCGCTGGCCGCCGCCGCCAAGCTGCTCGACATGCGCCGCCGGGGCGATGTGCTGCCCGGTGACGTGATCATCGCCACGCACATCTGCCCGGACGCGCCGACCGAGCCGCACGACCCGGTGCCGTTCATGGGCTCGCCGGTGGACATCGCCACGATGAACCGCCACGAGGTGACCGGCGAGATGGAGGCCGTGCTCTCCATCGACACCACCAAGGGCAACCGCATCATCAACCACAAGGGCCTCGCCCTGTCGCCCACCGTCAAGGAGGGCTGGGTGCTCCGCGTGAACGAGCAGCTGGGGGAGCTGCTGGCCGTGGTGACCGGTGAGCCGTTGGTCACGTACCCGGTGACCACCCAGGACATCACCCCGTACGGTAATGGGGCACACCACATCAATTCGATCCTCCAGCCCTCCACTGCGACGGCGGCCCCCGTGGTCGGCCTGGCCATCACCTCGGCCGCGGCGGTGCCGGGCTGCGGGACGGGCGCGAGTCACGAGAGCGACATCGCGTCCGCCGCCCGCTATGCCGTCGAGGTCGCCAAGGCGTACGGCGACGGCCGGCTGGACTTCCACGACGCGGTGGAGTTCGACAACCTCGTCAGCCGCTACGGCTCGCTGACCCACCTGCAGACCTTCGGCCGTACCCCCCAGGAGTCCTGATGGCAGCCGCCCCGCAGTCCGGTGCCGTGGCGCCCGCGCCCAAGAGCATCGGCAGCGACGACTACGCGCTCTCGCGCGTCCCGCGCGACAAGCGGTTCGGCTTCTGGTCGATGCTCCTCCAGTGGCTGGCCCAGTCCGGTTCGATCTCGCAGTTCACGCTCGGCGCCACCATCGGCGTCGGGATGACCTTCGGCGACGCGTTCCTCGCGTTCACGCTGGGCGCGGTGATCCTGGAGGTGGTGATCTTCGCGATCGGCCTGGCCGGGATGCGCGAGGGCCTGGCGACGCCGATGCTGACCCGCTGGGTCGGCTTCGGGCGCAACGGCTCGGCGCTGGTCAGCTTCGTGATCGCGGTCAGCCTGGTCGGCTGGTTCGGCGTCCAGAACAAGATCTTCGGCGACAGCGTCTCGGCGCTGGTCGGCGGCCCGTCCTGGATGTGGTGCGTGCTCGCGGGCATCGCCATCACCGCCCTGGTGATCTTCGGCTTCCGGTACATGGCCAACTTCGCGAAGGTCGTCACCCCGCTGTTCTTCGCCATGGTCGCCTTCTCGGTGATCCGGACCCTGAACGACCACTCGTTCAACGACCTGGTCCACTCGCCGCCGCCGGGCGACACCATTCCGCTGGCCGTCGCCGCCACCGCCATCGCGGGCGGCTACATGACCGGCGCGATCGTCTCCCCCGAGATGACCCGCTACAACCGCAAGGGCTCGCACGTCTTCCTGCAGAGCGCCTCGTCCATGATCCTCTCCGAGTACATCGTCGGCCTGACCGGTGTGCTCCTGGGCCACCTGGTCAAGAGCAACGAGGTCTCGCACATCGTGCTCTCCACCTCCGGCGCCTTCGGTGTGCTCGTCGTCCTGATGTCCACGGCGAAGATCAACGACTGGAACCTGTACGGCTCCTCGCTGGGCGTCGTCAACTTCTTCCAGGTCGTCTTCGGCAAGCGCGTCCACCGCGGCGCGGTCACCATCGTCCTGGGCATCGCGGGCACGGTCCTGTCGGCCGTCGGGATCATGGGCCACTTCACCGAGTTCCTGACGATCCTCGGCGTCGCCATCCCGCCGATCGGCGGCATCATCGTGGCCGAGTACTGGGTCGTGAAGCGGATGCGCAAGCCGCTGGACGAGACCCGCGAGGCCGAGACCCTGCCGGCGCACTCGCCGACCTGGGTGCCGATGTCGATCGCGATCTGGATCGCCGCGTTCTGCGTCGGCAAGTTCTACGACGGCGGCATCCCGGCCCTGAACTCGCTGGCCACCGCCTTCGTCCTGTACACCGCCCTGGGCCTGCTGGGCTGGATCAAGCCCTACGGCACCTCCGTCCTCGCCGACGAGCAGGACGGCCCGGCCCCGGCCACCCGCACCACCACCCCTGTGGGAGCAGCATGAGCACCGCACCCGACACCGCACTGGTCCCCGCGTCCGACGAGGCCCAGGACGAGGTCGTCGCCCTCTGCGCCGAGCTGATCAGGTTCGACACCTCCAACCCGACGAGCACCGAGCGCGCGAGCGCCGAGTGGGTCGTGGCCCGCCTGGCCGAGGCGGGCATCGACTCGGAGCTGGTCGAGTCGGCCCCCGGCCGCGCCAGCGTCATCGCCAGGATCGCCGGCCGCGACCGGGACCGCGGCGCCCTGCTGGTCCACGGCCACCTGGACGTGGTCCCGGCGGACGCCTCCGAGTGGCAGGTGCCGCCCTTCTCCGGCGAGATCCGCGACGGCTACCTCTGGGGCCGGGGCGCGATCGACATGAAGGACACCGTCGCGGTGATGCTGGCCACCGCCCGGCACTTCGCCCGCACCGGTACGGCCCCCTCCCGCGACCTGGTCCTCGCCTTCCTCGCGGACGAGGAGGCGGGCGGCAAGTTCGGCGCGCACTGGCTCGTCGAGCACCGCCCGGAGCTGTTCGCCGGGGTCACGGAGGCGATCGGCGAGGGCGGCGGGTTCTCCTTCGCGATCGACGACACCCGGCGGCTCTACCCCATCGAGAACGCCCAGCGCGGCATGGCCTGGATGGAGCTCACCGCCACCGGCCGGGCCGGCCACGGCTCCTCCCCCAACGACGAGAACGCGGTCACCGACCTCGCGGAGTCGCTGACCCGGATCGGCCGCGAGACCTTCCCGGTCCGGCTGATCGAGCCGGTCCGCGCACTGCTCGAAGAGGCCGCCCGGCTCTACGGCGTCGAGTTCGACGAGGACGACATCGAGGGCAGCCTCGCCCGGCTCGGCCCGGTCGCCGACTTCATGCAGGTGGTGCTGCGCAACTCGGCGAACCCGACGATGTTCGACGCCGGATACCAGACCAACGTGATCCCGGGGAAGGCCACCGCCCGCGTGGACGGCCGCTTCCTGCCGGGCCACGAGCAGGAGCTGATCGACACGATCGACCGGCTGCTGCTGCCCTCGGTCAGCCGGGAGTGGGTCAACCACGACATCGCCATGGAGACCACGTTCGACGGCCCGCTGGTCGACGCCATGTGCGCGGCGGTCCGCGCCGAGGACCCGGACGGCCACCCGGTGCCGTACTGCAACCCGGGCGGCACGGACGCCAAGGCGTTCACGCACCTGGGCATCCGCTGCTTCGGCTTCAAGGGCCTGAAGCTCCCGCACGACCTGGACTACGGCCGCCTCTTTCACGGCGTGGACGAGCGCGTCCCGCTGGAAGGGCTCCGCTTCGGCGTCCGCGTCATGACCCGCCTCTGGCAGAGCTGCTGACCCGGCCCGCTCACACACCCCTTCCGTACGCCCCCGCCGGTACCTTCGGCGGGGGCGTACGGCACGATGGCGCCCTACCCGTCCCACCAGGAGGAACACCGTGGCCGCCGAGCCCAAGCCGGAGATTCTCGCCGCGTTCCAGGCCGCCAAGGGCTTCATGCCGGTGGTCGAGGGGCTCGCGCTGTACGAGGCGGCCACCGAGGCCGCCGCGCTCGGCCTGCCGCTGCTGGAGGTCGGCACCTACTGCGGGCGCTCCACGATCCTGATCGCCGACGCGGCGCGGGCCGCCGGTGTCACCGCGCTCACCGTCGACCACCACCGGGGCAGCGAGGAGCAGCAGCCCGGCTGGGAGTACCACGACCCGACCGTGGTGGACCCGGAGGTCGGCCGGATGGACACCCTGCCCACCTTCCGCAGGACGCTGCACGCGGCGGGCCTGGAGGACCACGTGGTGGCGCTCGTCGGGCGCTCGCCGCAGGTGGCGGCGGTCTGGGGCGGCCCGCTGGGCTTCGTCTTCATCGACGGCGGCCACACCGACGAGCACGCGAACGGCGACTACGAGGGCTGGGCCCCGCATGTCGCCGAGGGCGGGCTGCTGGTGATCCACGACGTGTTCCCGGACCCGGCACACGGCGGCCAGGCCCCGTACCGGGTGTATCTGCGGGCGCTGGAATCGGGCGCGTTCACGGAGGTGTCCGTGACGGACTCGCTGCGCGTGCTGCGCCGCACCGGACCGGGCATCTGACCGAAGGGCCCTGTTTACGGGGTGTTCCCGGCCGGTCCGCGGACGCCCCGGACAGGGCAAGGACCGGCCGATAACATCGCCGGGTGCGTCACCACGAGAGCCTTCCCCCCACCCCACGCCACCCGCTCCGGCTCGCCGCCGCCGCTGCCGTGCTGTGCCTGGGCCTGACCGGCTGCGGCGACGGAGACGGCACCGCGCAGGCCCAGGCCGGGCCGAGCGGCGGTGCGGCCGCCACCCCGGCCGCCCCGACCGCACCGGCCTCGCCGTCCCCGGCGCCCACGAAGGCCGCCCCGTCGCCGTCGCGGTCCCCGGCGAAGTCCCCCTCGAAGCCGTCGTCCGCGCCCGACGGACCGCTGTCCGGCAGGACCGTGGTCATCGACCCCGGGCACAACCCGCGCAACCACCTGCACACCGCCGCGATCAACCGCCAGGTCGACATCGGCACCGGCCGCAAGGAGTGCGACACCACCGGGACGGCCACCAACGGGGGTTACGCGGAGGCGGAGTTCACCCTCGACGTCGCGCACCGGCTGCGGGACCTGCTGCGGGCGCAGGGCGCGACGGTGCTCCTGACGTACGACGGGGACCGGGAGTTCGGGCCGTGTGTGGACGAGCGGGCGCGTATCGGCAACCAGGCGC
This sequence comes from Streptomyces sp. NPDC041814, assembly GCF_055590565.1. Lineage (NCBI taxonomy): Bacteria > Bacillati > Actinomycetota > Actinomycetes > Kitasatosporales > Streptomycetaceae > Streptomyces > Streptomyces sp. NPDC041814. The sequence continues at coordinate 593,976 of NZ_JBVJAM010000001.1, forward strand.
ACGCGGACGCGGTGGTCTCGGTGCACGCGGACGGATCGGCCGCGGGAAACCGGGGGTTCCATGTGATCCTTCCCGCACGCGTACGCGGCGGCGGTGCGGACACGTCGAAGATCGTGGCCCCTTCACGCGATCTCGGCACCCGTATCGCCGGTCTGTTCGTACGCAGTACCGGAAGTTCCCCTTCCAATTACGTGGGCGGCAAAACGGGTTTGGATGTCCGCGGGGATCTCGGCGGACTTAATTTGTCGACCGTGCCCAAAGTCTTCATCGAATGCGGCAATATGCGTGATCCCAAGGACGCCGCCCTGCTCACCAGCCCGGGTTGGCGCCAGAAGGCGGCCCGGGGCATCGCGGACGGTATCAGCAGCTACCTCAAGGGGTAGGCAAGGGGTGATTCTGCGATGAATTCGGGAGGATGTTCCCGCACCAACCGGGCAGGAACACAACCCGCCCGGCCAGACGATAGATTCATCCCTACGATGGGGAGCCGTTCCCGAGCTTCGAGCCTTGCCCGCCGTGCATCCGGCGGCAACGACGACCGCCCCGACGAGACGATCGACTAAGGACCTTCACGTGAATATCCGCTCCCTCACTCGAGGCGATGGCGTGGTGATCGGAGCAGCGGTCGTGCTGTTCATCGCCTCGTTCCTCGACTACTACGACTACGGAAACGCCGCCACCGACGCCCCCAACGCCTGGGACTTCCTGGGCAACGGCATCGGCGTCTACATGGTCGGAGTGATCGGCGCAGCGCTGATCGTGCTCTCCCGTTCCCAGCCCCAGCCGCGCAAGGTCGCAGGTCTCGACCTCGCCCAGTTCGGTGTCGCCGCAACGGTGTTCACCGCGTGGAACATGTTCTGGACGATCATCGACCTGGGCCAGATCGACGCGGGCGCCGGCCTGATCCTCGGCTTCATCGCCGCGCTGGCGCTGGCCGCCGGCGCGGTCGCCTCGCCGCTGGTCCCGGCCCTCAAGGCCCCGCTCGCCGGTGCCCCGAACCCGCAGGCCGTGCAGCCGCCGTACGGTGGCCAGCCCGGCCAGGGCTACGGCTACCCGGGCGGTCCGCAGCCGGCCTTCGGCGGCCAGCAGCCGGGCCAGCCGCAGCCGTACGGTGCGCAGCAGCCGGGCCAGCCCGAGGCGCAGAAGGCTCCGGCCGCTCCGGCGGCCGGCGGCGCCGGTGACTTCACCCCGTTCTGGTTCGCGGTGCCGGTGGCCCGCCAGCTGTACAGCGAGGACGGTTCGCAGGCCCCGATCGCCGAGCTGGCGCCGGGCACCTGGTACCTCGCGGTCGAGCAGCGCGGATCGGCGCTGATCGCCCAGACGCAGGACGGCCGTCGCGGCGTCCTCCAGGACACCACGGGCATCCAGCGAGGCTGACGCCCGCACCCCTGTCCGTCACAGCGGCCCCCGCCCCTTCCGGGCGGGGGCCGCTGCCGTGTGCCGGTACTCACCCCGCCGCGCGCTCGGGGGCCTTGCCCTTCCGGGTCCAGCGCAGCAGCTCGTCGGCCGTCCAGGTGGTGACCACGCGTTCCGGCGGGACCTCGCACTCCTCGGCGCGGGCGCAGCCGTACGCCTGCCAGTCGAGCTGGCCGGGTGCGTGCGCGTCGGTGTCGACAGCGAACAGGGTGCCCGCCGCCACGGCCCGGCGCAGGAGCCGGCGGGGCGGGTCGAGGCGTTCGGGCCGGCAGTTGATCTCGACGGCGGTGCCCGCCTCGGCGCAGGCGGCGAAGACCTCGTCCGCGTCGAACGACGACTCGGGGCGGCCCCGTCCGGTGACGAGGCGGCCGGTGCAGTGGCCGAGGACGTTCGCCTGCGGATGGCGGACGGCGGCGACCATGCGGCGGGTCATCGGGGCGGCGTCCATGCGGAGTTTGGAGTGGACGGAGACCACGACCAGGTCGACCTGTTCGAGCAGGTCCTCCTCCTGGTCGAGGGAGCCGTCGAGGTTGATGTCGCACTCGATGCCGGTGAGCAGCCGGAACGGCGCCCAGCGCTCGTTGAGTTCGGCCACTTCGGCGAGCTGTCGGCGCAGCCGCTCCGGCGAGAGGCCGTTCGCGACGGTGAGCCGGGGCGAGTGGTCGGTGAGGACCGTCCAGTCGTGGCCCAGTTCCGCCGCCGCGCGGCCCATCTCCTCGATGGGGCTGCCGCCGTCCGACCAGTCGGAGTGCGTATGGCAGTCCCCGCGCAGCAGCGAGAGCAGGTGCTCGCCGCCCTTCGCGAGGGGTCCGGCGCCGGAGGCCTCGGACTCAAGGCGCTCCAGATAGCCGGGGGTCTCCCCGGCCACGGCCTCGCGGATGACCTGGGCGGTGCGGGGGCCGATGCCCTTGACCCGTTCCAGCGAGCCGTCGGCCACGCGCCGCTCCGCCTCGCCGTCGTCCATCGCGGCGACGGTGCGCGCGGCGGTGCGGAACGCCTGGACGCGGTAGGTGACCGCCCTGCCGCGCTCCAGCAGGAAGGCGATCCGCTCCAGGGCCCGGACCGGGTCCATCGGCACCTCCTCGCGGGACGGGACGGCCGGAGTGACCGCCCGTCCAGCTTGGCCCAGCGCGGCCGCGCCCGCACACCGGCCGGTCCCGTCAGCCGAAGGACGTGCGCGCCAGCCAGAAGTCCAGCAGCCCGGCATCGCCCAGGACCTCGACGCGGTCGCTGTCCGGGGCGAGGCGGCGGTTGAAGACGAGCATGACGTCGGTGAGCGTGCCGCGCAGCGCCACGTCCGCCTTGCCGTGCGCCCGCGTCCAGGTGACGCCGTCCGCGCCGAGCTCGATCAGCCACTCGGCGCCGGGCACGTCGGTGGCGTGCAGGTGCAGGGTGCGGCCGTCCTCGCGCAGCTCGGCGCTCTCGGGGTCCTCGTAGTGGTCCTGGGCGAAGCGGACGATCTCCAGCCACTCGTCGATGGTGTCGGCGGCCAGCTCGGGCGTCATCGTGTACGGGACCTGTGCGGCGAGGGCCGCGTCGGCGAGGTGGACGACGGTCTCCAGGGCCATGCGGCGGGCCCAGAAGCCGGCGCTGTGGTCCCAGGCCCAGGACCACACCCCGGTGTCCGGTCCGGCCTCGCGGAGTGCGGCGGCGGTGCCGGCGGCGCCGTCGGCGAGCCAGGCGTCGAGGGCCGCGGGGTCCTCGCTCCCGGGGCTGTTGTCCGGCACCTTGTCGTCCGGGACCTCGTCGGCGGCCCGGGTGCGGACGATCTCGCCGGCCCAGCGGTGGGCGCGGCCGACGTGCTCGGCCAGTTCGCGCAGGGTCCAGTCGGGGCAGGTCGGCACGGTCGCGCCGAGGTCGGCGTCCCGGAGAGTGCCCCTCAACTCCCCCGTGAGCCGGACTATTTCATCGCAGTAGCGCTCGTGCGTCAGAAGTCCCATGCCCGCACCCTAATGTCGCCGACCCCGTTTCACATGGGGTTATCCGCCGAGCTGCGAGGTGGACGGGACCTTGTCCTTCACGTCGGCGCCCGCGCTCTTCCCGGCGTCCTTGATGCCGCTGATGACGTCCTCGAACGAGCCGATGTCACCGGCGTCCGCATCGCCGTTGCGGACCTTGGCGGTGAGCCCCTTGAGCGAGGCGATGCCCGCGGTGAGCGGGGCGACGGCCTTCGAGAGCAGCGGGTCGCCCTTCGCGTTCTCCGTGGCGGCCTTCAGCCGGTTGTAGGCGAAGGTGCCCGCGAGCCCGGCCTTGACGAGGGCGAGGGTGCGCCCGTCGGTGCCCTTCTTGAACTTCCCGGCCCGGTACGGCTTCACGATCCACTGGTACGTGGCGCCCGCGGCGAGCCCCGCGTTGGCGACGAACCTGGTCTTGGCCCACTTCTGCGCCTCGGCCGACGAGGTGCCGGTGGGCGACGCCGAACTGCTCGTACCGCCGCCCTCCTCGTCGCTCCCGCACGCGGTGGCGCCCGCCAGCAGGGTGCAGGCCAGCAGCAGCGCGAGGAGCGGGCGGCGGAGCGGTACGGGTCGGGGCACGGCGGACCTCCCTGGCCGGGCGGAGCGGGTGCCGGGGCCCGGCACTCCCCGCCAGGCTGGCCGCGCCCCGGGCAACCCGCCACCGCTGCGCGGCCGTACGGGTCGGGGCGACGGGTTTCGGCCGGGCGGGAGCGGCAAAGCGGAGACCATGTCCTACAGCAGAGGCAACAGCATCACCGCAGCACGTGTCATCGCCCTCGTGGCGGACGTCATGGCCTTCATCATCGGCCTGTGGATCCTGATGTACCTCCTCGACGCGAACCGGGGCAACGAACTGGTCGAGTTCGTGCGGGACACCGCCAGGTGGCTCGCGGGCTGGTCGTACGACCTGTTCACGTTCGACAAGGCGTGGGCCAACGTCGTCGCCGGCTACGGCCTCGCCGCCCTGGTGTACCTGTTCATCGGGCACGCCGTGGCAGGCCGCGTCCGGCGCTGACGCAAGCCCTCAGCCGCAGCAGTCCGGCTCAAGCCCCTTCGGGAGCCGGTCCCCGCCGAACACGGCGGTGGTCGCCTCGTCCCCTCCGAGCGCGGCCACCGCCAGCAGCAGCGAACCGGCCGTCCAGGAGGTGTGCTCCTCGGGCCAGAAGGCACGGTTGCCCTCGAAGACGTAACCCGTCCAGTACATGCCGCCCTCGGCGCGCAGGTGCTGGACCGACTGGAGGATGTCGAGCGCCCGGTCGGACTCGCCCATCACCCACAGGGCCAGGGCCAGTTCGCAGCTCTCACCGCCGGTCACCCACGGGTTGGGCAGCACGCAGCGCACCCCGAGCCCGGGGACGACGAAGCGGTCCCAGCCCTCCTCGATGCGCTTCGTGGCCGCCGCGCCGGTGACGGCGCCGCCGAGCACCGGGTAGTACCAGTCCATCGAGTAGCGGCTCTTGTCGAGGAAGCGCTCCGGGTGGTTGCGGATCGCGTGCCCCAGGGCCCCGGTCGCCAGCTCCCAGTCGGGCTGCGGCTCCTCGCGGCGTTCGGCGATGGCGAGCGCGCAGCGCAGGGCCTGGTGGACCGAGGACGAGCCGGTGAGCAGCGCGTCCGTGACGGGCGTGCCGTCGTCCTCCCGCTTCCAGCCGATCTGGCCGCCGGGCTGCTGGAGGCCCAGGACGAATTCGACGGCCGCGTAGACCGTGGGCCACATCCGGTCCACGAAGGCGTCGTCACCGGTGGCGAGGTAGTGGTGCCAGACGCCGACGGCCACGTAGGCGCAGAAGTTGGTCTCCCGGCCCCGGTCGGTCGGCTGTCCGGCGTCGCCGTCGTGGTAGGCGGCGTACCAGGAGCCGTCGCCGTTCTGGTGGCGGGCCAGCCACTCGTACGCGCGTTCCGCGGCGGCGTGCTCGCCGGCCGCGTCCAGGGCCATGGCGGCCTCGGTGTGGTCCCACGGGTCGAGGTGGTGGCCGCGGAACCACGGGATGGCACCGTCCGGGCGCTGCACGGCGCGCAGCGCGGCGACGGTCTCGGCGGCCTGCGCGGCGGTGAGGACTCCCGGCAGGACGAGGTGTTCGGTCCGCTCGGGAAGGCTCACGCCTCGGCCTCGGCTGCTGCTGCGGCGGCGAGGGGCAGGTGCGGCTTGGTCGCGTAGGCCACGAAGCTCTTGCCGACGACCGGGTTGAGCAACTGCTCGGCGACCCGGGTCAGGGCGGGCTTCTTCATGATGTCCCAGACCAGGAGCTTGTGGTACGCCTTCACCGGCAGCGCCTTGTCGTTGTCGACGCCGAACGCGCACTTGAGCCACCAGTACGGGGAGTGCAGGGCGTGCGCGTGGTGGGTGCCGTACGGCTTGAGGCCGGCGCCGCGCATCTTGCCGAGGAGTTCGTCGGCCTTGTAGATGCGGATGTGGCCGCCCTCGACCTCGTGGTAGGCGTCGGACAGCGCCCAGCAGACCTTCTCGGGGCCGTAGCGCGGGACGGTGACGGCGATCCGGCCGCCGGGCCGCAGCACGCGGACCATCTCGGCGAGGACGCCCTTGTCGTCGGGGATGTGCTCCATGACCTCGGAGATGATCACGACGTCGAAGGACTCGTCGGGGAAGGGCAGGTTGAGCGCGTCGCCCTCCATGGCGGTGGCGGTGGCGCCCTCCGGGGCCTCCCCGGCCTCCTTCATCGCGGCGAACCACTTCGCGACCTCGCGGATCTCCTCGCCGTTCTGATCGAGGGCCACCACCTGGGCGCCGCGCCGGTAGCACTCGAAGGCGTGGCGTCCGGCGCCGCACCCCAGGTCGAGCACGCGGTCGCCGGCGGCGAGCGGGAAGCGGGTGAAGTCCACGGTCAGCACGAGTGCCTGCTTTCGCGGTCGGGGGTCGGGAGGGGGGACGGGGTCAGGGACCCGGCGGACGGTCCGGGGTCACCGCCGGCCGCCGGGGCCGGTGGCGGCGCGGGCGGCGATGGCCTGCCGGTAGAGCTCGGCGGTGCCGATGGCGGCCTGCTTCCAGGTGAACCGGGCGAGCACCCGCTCGCGGCCGGCCGACCCGAGCCGGGCGCGCAGCTCCGCGTCGCCGAGCAGCCGGCCGAGCGCGTCGGCGAGGGCCCCCGGGTCGCCGGGCGGCACCGCGAGGCAGGTCTTCCCGTCGGGTCCGGCGACCTCCGGGATGGCGCCGCCGGTCGTCGCGACGAGCGGGGTGCCGGTGGCCATGGCCTCGGCGGCGGGCAGCGAGAAGCCCTCGTACAGCGAGGGGACGCAGGCGATCTGCGCGCCGCGCACCAGGTCGACCAGCTCGGAGTCGCTGATGCCCTTCACGAACTCGACGGCGTCCGCGAGGCCGTGCCGCTCGATGGCCCGGGCGACCGGCCCGTCCTCGGCGCGCTTGCCGACGACGACCAGGTGGGCGGCGGGGTTGCCGGTGCGGAGCTTGGCGAGGGCTTCCACGAGGTGGACGAGGCCCTTGAGCGGGACGTCGGCGCTGGACGTGGTGACGATGCGGCCCGGGACCTCGGGGACCGAGGGGTCGGGCGACCACAGATCGGTGTCGGCGCCGATGTGGACGACCCGGATGCGGCGCGGGTCGACGCCGAGGTGGTCCACGATCTCCTGCTTGGAGGAGCCGGAGACGGTGAGCACGGACGGCAGCCGGCGCGCGACCCGCTTCTGCATGCGGGTGAACCCGTACCAGCGGCGCACGGACGCCCGGCGGCGCCGGCTCGTCGCGGCGTCCAGCTCCAGCTGCCGGTCGACGGTGATGGGGTGGTGGATCGTGGTGACCAGGGGCGCGCCGAGGTCGGCGAGGAGCCCGTAGCCGAGGGTCTGGTTGTCGTGGATGACGTCGAACTCGCCGCGCCGGGCGGCGAGGTGGCGCCGGGCCCGCAGGCTGAAGGTGAGCGGTTCGGGGAAGCCGCCGGTCCACATGGTGGCGACCTCGGCGGCGTCGATCCAGTCCCGGTACTCGCCGCGGCTCGGGGTGCGGAACGGGTCGGGCTGCCGGTACAGGTCGAGGCTGGGCAGCTCGGTGAGCGGGACGCCCTCGTCGAGGACCGGGTAGGGCTGGGCGCCGATGACCTCGACGCGGTGGCCGAGGCGGGCGAGTTCGCGGGCGAGGTGCCGTACGTAGACGCCCTGGCCGCCACAGAAGGGGTTGCCCTTGTAGGTGAGGAGCGCGATGCGCAGGGGTCCGTCGCCGGGGCCCGTGCCCGGTGCGGCGACGCCCGTACGGGGGCCCGACTCAACGGCCTCAGCGGTCACACTCGGCCCCCTTCTCACTGCGTGTTCGCCGGAGCGTAACCGCCGACGCTAATCTAGAACAAGTTTCAGACTGGGTAGTTCAATGAGCTACGAATCTACCGGCAGGTAGCGTCGGTGCAACGGCCGGATCAGGTGATTCACGCCACGGCACACACCCTGGCCACGGGACGGGACACATGACAGCGGAAGCCAGACCGGCATCGCCGCCCCTGACGGAACGCCAGGAGGCCCGCCGCCGCGGCATCCTGCGGGCCACCGCCGAGCTGGCCGGCCGGGGCGGTTTCGAGGCCGTCCAGATGCGCGAGGTGGCGGAGGCGGCCGAGGTCGCCCTCGGCACGCTGTACCGGTACTTCCCGTCCAAGATCCACCTCCTCGTCGCCACCCTGCACGACCGCCTCCAGCAGCTCCGCGGCACCCTCCGCGAGCACCCCCCGGCCGGGGACGACGCGGCCGCCAGGGTCGCCAGGACCCTGCTGCGGGCGTTCCGCGCCATGCAGCGCGAACCGCAGCTGGCGGACGCCATGGTGCGCGCGCTGACCTTCGCGGACCGGAGCGCGAGCAGCGAGGTCGACGCCGTCTCACGGCTCACGACGGCGATCATCCTGGACGCGATGGGCACCGGCCACCCGACGCCGGGCCAGCTCTCCGCCGTCCGGGTGATCGAGTACACCTGGCACTCCGCGCTGATCACCTGGCTCGCCGGCCGGGCGTCGGACGCGGAGGTCCGCACGGACATCGAGACGGTGTGCCGGCTGGTCGGCCCGGCGGCCCCCTGAAGCGACTGCCATGTGCGGCACCCACACGCCCCGGGGGCGAGGTGGGGTTCCCTGCACCATATCGACGGCGGCGCGGTGTTCATACGGTTCGGCGACATCACAGGAACACGCCGAGGAGCCGGTCACCATGCCCCGCAGCCGTACCGCCAGCAGACCCCGCAGATCCCTCAGTGACATCCGTACCGTCGCCGTCCTGGCAGCAGCCGGCCTGCTGCTGACGGGCTGCACCGCCGCCGGGAAGGCGGGCGGTTCCGACACCGCGAAGTCCGCCGGCGACGAGGCCGTCAAGGTCGGCCTGGTGTACTCACGGACCGGGCTCCTCGCCGACTACGGCAAGCAGTACCGCGACGGATTCATGGCCGGTCTCGACTACGCCACCAAGGGCACCCGGAAGGTCGCCGGACATCCCGTCGAGGTCACCGAGCAGGACGACGCGGGCGACCCGGGCAAGGCCGTCTCCGCCGCGAAGAACCTCATCGGCAAGGGCTACAAGGTGCTGGCCGGCACCACCGACTCCGGCGTCGCCCTCCAGATGGCCCCGCTCGCCGCGCAGAACAAGGTGCTGTACGTCAGCGGACCGGCCGCCACCGACGCGGTGACCGGGATCAACGACTACACCTTCCGCTCCGGCCGCCAGTCCTACCAGGACATCCTGACGGCGGGCACGATGCTCGGCGGCGCCAAGGGCAAGAAGGTCACGGTGCTCGCCCAGGACTCCACCTTCGGCCAGGCCAACGTGGCCGCCGTGAAGGCGGTGCTCGGCGGGAAGGGCGCCGAGGTCGGCTCGGTGCTGGCGCCGCCCAGCGCGACGGACCTGACGCCGTTCGCCCGGCAGGTCAAGGCGGGCGGCCCCGATCTCGTCTTCGTGGCCTGGGCGGGCTCCACCGCCCCGGCGCTGTGGACCGCGCTGGACCAGCAGGGCGTGCTGGGCGCGAGCAAGGTCGTCACCGGCCTGGCCGGCACCGCCTCGTACCCGGTCTTCGGAGCGGCCGGGTCCAAGGTGTCGTTCCTGGCGCACTACTTCCCGGGCGCGGGCGGGAACAACGCCGTGGAGAAGGCGATGCTGGACGCGGTGGAGAAGGACGGCGGCAGACCCGACCTGTTCACGCCGGACGGCTTCACGGCCGCCCAGATGATCGTGCACGCCATCGAGGAGGGCGGCGCCACCGACACCGCCGCGATGGTGAAGGCCCTGGAGGGCTGGAGCTTCGACGGGGTCAAGGGACCGACCCGGGTGCGCGGCGAGGACCACGCGCTGCTCCAGCCGATGTTCGTGGCCAAGCTGGAGGGCAAGGGCAAGACGGCCGAGCCGAAGCTGCTGGACACCGAGCAGCCGGCCGCCGTCGCGCCGCCCGTGAAGCCCGCGGCGGGCTGAACCGTGACCGCACCCCACACCCTCGGGCAGGCGAGCCCGGCGGGCCGGGAGGCGCCCGTGCTCCGGCTGGACGGCCTCGGCTGGAGCGTCGGCGGCGCCACCATCGTCCAGGACGTCTCACTGAGCGTCCGCGAGGGCGAGTTCCTGGCCTTCATCGGGCCCAACGGGGCGGGCAAGACCTCGCTGTTCAACCTGATCAGCGGGCTCAACCTGCCGACCGCCGGGCGGATCGAGCTGGACGGCACCGAGATGACGGACCGGCCCGCGCACGTCCGGGCCCGGCGCGGCATCGGCCGGACCTTCCAGACCTCCAGCCTGTGGCCCGCGATGACCGTCGCCGACCACGTCCGGCTCGCCGCGCAGGCGGCCCGGGGCGGCTCGTACCGGCTGTGGCGGCGCGCCGACCCGTACACCGCCGAAGTGGCCGGCGTCCTGGAACGCACCGGCCTCGGCCACCGGGCGGAGGCCACGGCGGGCGAGCTGTCGCACGGCGAGAAGCGGAAGCTGGAGCTCGCCGTGCTGCTGGTGGGCGAGCCCCGGCTGATGCTGCTCGACGAGCCGATGGCCGGGGTGAGCGCCGAGGAGGTCCCCGCCCTCACCGAACTCATCCGCACCCTGCACCGCGAGGAGGGGCGCACGGTCCTCATGGTCGAACACCACATGGACGTCCTGCTCGGCCTCGCCGACCGGCTCGCCGTGATGCACCACGGCCGGCTCCTCGCCCTGGACACCCCGGAGGCGGTCACCGCCGACCCGGTCGTGCAGCAGGCTTACCTCGGGGAGGGGCTGTGACGGAGCAACCCCTCCTGGACGTACGGGATCTGCGGGTCCTGATCGGCGGCCGCCACATCCTGCACGGCGTCGGCCTCGACGTCACCGCGCACGGCGTCACCGCGCTCCTCGGGCGCAACGGCGCCGGGAAGACCACCACGGTCCGGGGCATCCTCGGGCTCGTCCCGCGCACCGGGAGCGTCCGGCTCGGCGGCGAGGAGACCGCGGGCCTGCCCACACACGCGCTGGTCCGGCGCGGCATCGGCTACGCCCCCGAGGACCGGGGCGTCTTCGCCGGGCTGACCGTCGCGGAAAACCTGCGGCTCGCCGAGCGGCCCGGCGCGGGCGAACCGGCGTACGGCCTGGTCCACGAGCTGTTCCCGGAACTCAAGCAGCGGGCCCGGCAGTTGGCCGGAACGCTGTCGGGCGGTCAGCAGCAGATGGTGGCCATCGGGCGCACCCTGCTCAACGCCAACCGGCTGATCATCGCGGACGAACCGACCAAGGGGCTGGCGCCGAAGGTCGTCACCGAGGTGGCCCAGGTGCTGGAGCGGGCCGCCGAGGCGGTGCCGGTGCTCCTCGTGGAGCAGAACCTCGCCGTGGTGCGCCGGCTGGCCGGGCACTGCGTGGTCCTCGCCGACGGCCGCACCGCCCACCGGGGCCCGGCCGCCGAGCTGCTGGGTGACCCGGAGGCGGCCCGCACGCTGCTCGGCGTGGGCCACGGCCCGCTCCCCGCACACCCTTCCGTGAAGGCGGATTCCTGATGTCCACCCTCGTCCTGCTCACCATGACCGGACTCGGTCTGGGGGCCCTCTACTTCCTCGTCGCGTCCGGACTCTCGCTGATCTTCGGCCTGATGGACGTGCTCAACTTCGCGCACGGGGCGCTGCTGTCCATCGGCGCGTACGGCACCTGGTGGGCCGCGTCCGGCCATCTCCCCGGCGCGGGCCCCGGCGGCGCCGGCTTCGCGCTCGCGGTCCTGTTCGGTACGGCGGTGGGCACCGCGGCCGCCGTGCTCCTCGAACTCGCGGTCGTCCGCCCGCTCTACACCCGGCCGCGCGAACAGGTGCTCGCCACGGTCGGGGTGGGGCTCGCGGTCCCCGCGCTGCTCTCCGGCATCTGGGGCTCGGACGCCCACACCTTCCCCGGGCCCGACGCGCTGTCCGGCACCTTCGGGCTGCTGGGTGCGCGGGTCCCGGTCAACCGGCTGGTCCTGGTGGGCGCGGCGGTCGTGGTGCTGGTCGCGCTGCGGCTGTTCCTCGGGCGGACCCGGCACGGGCTGGTGGTCCGGGCGGGTGTCGAGGACCGGGCCATGGTCACCGCGCTCGGCGTCGACGTCCGCAAGGCGTTCACGCTGGTCTTCGCGATCGGCGGCTGCGCGGCGGCGCTGGGCGGGGCGCTCGGCGGGCTGTACTTCGGCTCGGTCGACCCGCGCCAGGGGACCTCGCTGCTGATCTTCGCGTTCGTCGTCGTGGTCACCGGCGGCATGGGCTCGGTGACCGGCGCCGCCGTGGCGTCCGTGGTCATCGGCCTGGTCCAGCAGTTCGCCAACTACTACACCGCAGCGGGGCTCGGCGACCTGGCGGTCGTCGTCCTGCTCGCCGCGCTGCTGCTGATCCGGCCGCGCGGACTGACGGGGAGGCTCGCGTGAGCACCGCCACCGACACACCCGACCGCACCGCCGGGCGCACCGCCGCCGGGCCGGTCCCCGCCGGGGGGTTCCGCCCGCTGCGCTGGTGGCCCGCCGCCGTCCTGCTCGTCCTGGTGACCGCCCCGTTCAGCGCGGTGCCGGTGCCGGGCCTGCTCGACGGGCCGCCCGGTTCGGCGGGCAGCCTGCAACTCCTGGCGACCTGCCTGCTGTTCGGCGCCCTTGCCACCGGCTACGACCTGCTCCTCGGGCGGACCGGGCTGCTCTCCTTCGGGCACGCGCTGTACTTCGCGGCGGGCAGCTACGCCACCAATCTGTTCCTCCTTGAGGCGGGGCTGCCGTTCGCGCTCGCCACGGTCCTCGGGCTGCTCTTCGGAATCGCGCTCGCCCTGGCCCTGGGAGCGGTGAGCCTGCGCGTGACCGGGATCGGCTTTTCCATGGTGACCCTGGCCTTCGCGCAGGCGGGCTCGATCCTGGTCTCCCGCGACCCCGGCGGGGTCACCGGCGGCGAGGAGGGCCGGGCGGCCCCGTCGGACCTGCTGCCGTCCTCGCTGGTCGGCATCGACAACACCGCCAACCTGTACTGGATCGCGCTGGCCTACCTCGTCCTCACCCTGGGCGTCGTGCACTGGGCGGTCCACTCCCCCACCGGCCGGGTCTGGGAGGGCATCAAGGAGAACGAGCGCCGGGTGGAGGTGCTCGGACTGAAGCCGTACGGGTTCAAGCTGACGGCCTTCGTGGTCGCGGGGGCGCTCGCCGCGCTCGGCGGGATCGTGCACCTGCTGCTGACGGGCGGCTCCACCCCCCAGACGACCACGTCGGACTTCACGCTGTCGTTGCTGGTGATGGTGGTGCTCGGCGGCTCGGGCACCCGCTGGGGCCCGATGGTCGGCGGCATCCTCTACACCTGGGCCGACCACCGGCTGGGCGATCTCGCCGGGTCGGGCGCGGTCGCGGACCTGCCGGCGGTCCTGCGCGTACCGCTGTCGCAGCCGTTGTTCCTGCTGGGCGTGGTGTTCGTGGCCGTGGTACATCTGCTGCCGGGCGGCCTGGCCCGGTTGCCGGCCCGGCTGAGGGCAGCAGCCTCGAACCGTAAGGAGAACGGAGTCAGTTGAGCCCGCTCGCAGAGTACGAAGAGATCGCGGTCCCCGTGCGCGGGGGCTCCCTGGCGGCCGTGCGGTGGCCGGCCGCCGACCCGGAGGCGCCGGTCGTGGTGGCCCTGCACGGGATCACCTCCAACGCCCTGTCCTGGGCGGCGGTGGCCCGGCTGCTGGACGGCCGGGCCACGCTGGTCGCCCCCGATCTGCGCGGCCGGGCCGGGAGCGCGCACCTGCCGGGCCCGTACGGGATCGCCGCGCACACCGACGACGTCGCCGCGCTGGCCGAGGCCCTGGGCCGGGACCGGGTGGTGCTCGCGGGCCACTCGATGGGCGCGTTCGTGGCGGCACTCGCGGCGGTGCGCCACCCGGACCGCTTCGGGCCGCTGCTGCTCGTGGACGGCGGCATCGGCTTCCCGGCCCCGACGCACCTGACGCCCGACGAGCTGATGACGGCGGTGATCGGCCCCGCGATGGACCGGCTGTCGATGACCTTCCCGGACCGGGCCGCCTACCGCGCGTTCTGGCAGGCGCATCCGGCGTTCGCCGATGGGTGGTCGGACGAGGTGGACGCGTACATCCAGCGCGACCTGACCGGCGAGGAGCCGGGGCTGCGCTCGTCCTGCCGGATCGAGGCGGTCCGCACGGACGGGGTCGGGCTGTTCGACGAGGAGGTCCTGTCGGCGGTGCGGAAGCTGCCCGTCGACGCGACGCTGCTGTGGGCCGCGCGCGGCCTGATGGACGAGGAGCAGGGCCTGTACGACGAGGGCAGGCTCGCCGCCGCCGGTGTGGACGGGACCCGGGTGGAGCCGGTCGCGGTGAAGGACGTCAACCACTACACGGTCCTGACGGGCGACCGGGGCGCACGCGAGGTCGCCGACCGCCTGGCGGCCCTCGCCCGCGGGGGCGGCTGACACGGCCGCGGGGGCCGGGGGGGGGGGGGGGGGCCCCCCCCCCCCCCCCCCCGGGCCGCGGGGGGGGGGGGGGCCCCCCCGCCCCGCCCCCGCCCCCGGGCCGCGTACCGGCGGATCAGATCCTGCCGTTCGCCAGCCGGGTCAGGGGGCCCGTACGCGGCTTGGCGGTCGCGCGTCCGGTCGCGAAGGCCACGCCGACGATGCTCACCACGCTCACGGCGGCGCCCGCGGCTATCGCCTTCCTGAGCTTGATGGCCGTCCAGGCGGTGGTGGCCACGCTCCCGACCCTGGCGACGTTGGCCGTCACCAACTGCCGCCCGTTCTGGAGACCGGAGACGGCGGCCTGACCGGCGCGCTGGGTGAATCCACCGGCTTCGCTCGCGCTCTCGGCGGCCGAGTCCTTGGCGTCCGCGGCCGCGGTCTTCGCCTTGGCGGCCGTGGACTTCGCACCGTCCGCCGCGGACTTCGCCTGCTCTCCCCGGGCACCGGCCGTCCTTCTCGCCGTACCGGTCGTCTTACGGGCAGCGGTGGTGCGCCCCTTGCTCCCAGTGGAGTTCTTGGTTTCCTTTTCTGCGGTCATGGCGTCCTCCTTGCCTCGGGTGTCGCGACAAAACCTGGGTGCGGCCGACTCACGCGCCACTGGGGGGCAGCAGGGAGCCGAGCGGCCCCAGGTCGAGATTGAGATCGTCCATCGTCAGGTCGTACCGGTCGCACAATTCGGTCATGCGCTCGTGCAGGATCATCAGCGTCATGCCGACCCGCTCCTCCTGATGCTCGGTCAGGTCGCCCTGGTCGACGCGGTGGAGGGCCGTGCGCTCCATGAGCTGGCGAAGCAGTTCGACGATGGTGAGCACCAGCTTCATGAGGTCCCGCTCGACGGTGTCCGGGTCGGTCTCCAGCCTCCGCGCGCCGGACGGGGCGGGGCGGTCGTCCGGATGCGCGGGGCCGAGCCCGAACGACTGGGCCGCCGCCTCCGCCACGGCTTCGGCCACGGCGGCGGGGGGAGCGGGCGCGCCGCGTCCGCCGTTGCTCTCGCTCATGCCGTCCTCCTCCTCGTCCGGGTGATGCGGTGGAACGCCCCGAGGGCCCACGGACTCACCACGGCGCCGGCTCCTCGCCGGTGATCGACCGGATCACCGCTCGCAGGTTGATGTGGACGAGGTCGACGTCGGCGATGGACAGGACCAGGTCGCCGGTGAGCACCGCCCCGCCGTTCAGGAGGCGGTCCAAGAGGTCGATCAGCGCGACGGGCGGGCCCTCCCGCGCCTCGGACGGGCCGAGGACCCCTCCGACGAGGTCCGCGCTCACGGCCCCTCACCGCCGTCCGGCTCCTCCGGGGTGGCGGTGGCGAACGAGTAGGGCGCCCAGGGGCCCGTCACCTCGACCGACACCCCGGGGACGCCGTCGGCCAGGCCGCTCAGTGTCCGGCGCAGCTCCTCGGTGCGGGCCCGGGGGACGAGATACGCCTCGTTGGCCACGTTCACGCCGGGGTGGGCGGCGAGCTGCCCCTGCTGGGGGCGGTGGACCACGCGCGAGGCGACGGCGTCCCGCGTCAGCTCCCCGGCGCGGGCGACCAGGTCGGACGCCGCCCGGTAGGCGTCCTGGTCCCTGCGCCGTGTCGCCCGGCGCCGCTCCAGATAGGCCCGTCCGGCTCCGGCCCCGGTGGACGTCACGGCGGCCGGAGCCGGGGTACCGGCGGTCCGGGGGTCGGCGTAGACCTTCATCCCGAGCTCGACGTGCCCCTCCAGGCGGCCCAGCAGGCCCTCGAACGCCTCGCGTCGCCGGAGCAGCATGTCCGCGACCCGGGCGTCGTCCAGGTAGACCGTGGCCAGCCGCATCGGCAGCACCGACGTCTCGGCGAACGCGCCGTCCACCACGGCGTGATGGGTCCGGGCGAGCGCTTCGAGCCGTGCCAGGTCCTCCAGCTGTGCGGACAGGCCCCGCGCTCCGAAGGTGTCCGCCGGTACCCGGGAGACGAGTGCGCAGAGCCCGCCCGCGCTCACCGGGTACAGGGGGCGGCCGTCCACGCCCGTCAGGCGGGAGGCGAGCCCGTGGAGTGCGGCGCCCTCCCGCCCGACCGCGTAGACATAGGTCAGCCGTGCGCCGTCCGGCGTGTCCGTCCGGGTGCTCATCGCTCATCCTCCCCCGCCGTCCGGGCCTGCTCCTCCGGAGGGCTCGCCGCCTCGGGGAGCCCTGCGGCCGACCGCAGCCGGGCCAGCTCGGCCCGCAGCCGCTCGTTCTCCTCGGCCAGGGCGCCGTCCCCGGGGCGCGCCTCGCTCTCGCGCGGGGGCCGGGCTCGTGAGGAGAGCGACGGATCGTGCTCCCACCAGTCGATGCCCATTTCCTTGGCCTTGTCGACCGAGGCGACGAGCAGCCGGAGCTTGATGGTGAGCAGCTCGATGTCGAGCAGGTTGATCTGGATGTCACCGGCAATGACGACACCCTTGTCCAGCACCCTTTCCAGGATGTCGGCGAGGTTGGCCGACGAGCCCTGCCCGTACGCCGGGGAGCTTCCCCTGGGCGGGGCCGGCAGCCGGCCGGCGAGTGAATCGGACACGGTCTCTCACGCCTTTCATGGGGTGTCGGTACGCGGGCCGGGCGCTGCCCGGGTCAGCGGCGGGCGGCGGCCGTCCGGCGGCGGGAGCGGCGGGCCGGGCGGGGCTCCTCGTCCTCCGGCTCCTCCTCGGCCTCCTCCTCCTCGGCGTCCTCGTAGCCGGACTCCTCCTCGTCGGCGGACTCCTCCTCGTCGGCGGACTCCTCCTCGTCGGCGGGCTCGTCCTCGTAGCCGGACTCGTCCTCGTCGGCGGGCTCGTCCTCGTCGGCGGGCTCGTCCGACGGTTCGGCTCCGTCCTCGGGCTCCTCGAACTCGTCCGCCGGCTCCTCGTCCTCGTCGGCGGGTTCGTCGTCGGCTTCCCCGTCCTCGTCGGCGAGTTCGTCCTCCAGCGGCTCTTCCTCGCCGTCCTCGAAGCCGTCCGCCCTGTCGTCGACCGGTTCGTCCTCGGCCGCCTCGTCGCGGGCGCCGTCGTCCTCGTCCTCGTCCTCGAAGCCGCCTTCGGGCTCCTGGCCGTCGGCTTCTTCTTCCTCGATCGCCTCGTCGTGGCTGACGACGACCTCGCCGTCGCGGATCTCGCCCCGCCAGCCGTCGGTGGCCTCACCGCGCATCATGATGAATTTGCGGTAGAGCTTCAGGTCCAGCCGGGCGCGACGGCCCTGGGCACGCCAGATGTTGCCGGTCTTCTCGAACAGCCCCTTGGGGAAGTACTCCAGGACCAGCAGGACGCGGGTGAGGTCGTCGGTGATCGCGTGGAAGGTGACCACGCCCTTGACGGTTCCCTTGGCGCCCTCGGTGGTCCAGGTGATGCGTTCGTCCGGCACCTGCTCGGTGACGTTCGCCTTCCAGCTGCGGGTGGACTTGGCGACCTTGACCTTCCAGTTGCTCGTGGTGTCGTCGGCCTTCTCCACGCTCACGACGCCCTTGGCGAACGTGCTGAACTCCTGGAACTGGGTCCACTGGTCGTATGCCTCGCGGACGGGCACGCCGACGTCGATGTCCTCGACGACGGTCACGCTCTTGGACTTTCCGCCGCCGGACTTGCGCCCCTTGCCGAACAATCCCTTGACCTTGTCCTTCACCTTGTCCTTGAGGTGGGAGGCGCCCGCACCGATCGCCGCCTGGGCGGGTGACTTGCCGTCCTTGAGGGCCTGTCCGCCCTTGGCGAGGCTCTTCAGAGCACCGCCCCCGCTGCCCGGCTCGGCGAGTTTGGACACCGATTCCCCGAGCCGGTGCCCCAGCTGGGTCACCGTGTGCTCGGCGCGGGCGCGGAGGTAGTTCTGCAGTTCTTCCTTGAGCCGTTCGGCGGCCGGGCTCCCGACGACGTCGTCCTTGATGCCCTTGATCGCGGAGTCAGGCATCGCTGCCTCCCCGGGCCTTGCGCGTCCTGGAGGTCGCGGCCTTGGCGGCCCCGCCCGCACGCTTACGGGCGGGCGCGGCGGCCTTCCCGGTCTTCCCCGCGCTCGCGGAGCGGCTGCCGCCCGAGGCGGGCCGGGTCTTCGGGGCTGCCTTCCTGGCCGAGGCAGCGGGCTTGCGGGCGGAGCCACCGCGCTTCGGCTTCTCGTCGCGGCCCTCCCCCTCCTCGTCCCCGTCACCGCCGGAAGCCCTCGGGTCCTCGGTGTCCTCGGTGTCCTCGGCGTCCTCCAACGGCTCGTCGTCCTCGGCACCGGGGCCCGCCTCCAGCGACTGGGTGCGCCGTTGCAGGGATTCGGCGAGGCTGCCGGCCCGCTGGGTGACGGCCTTGGTGGCCGCCGTCCTGGTGGCGTCCACCAGCTCCTTGCGGACCTGGTCGTTGAGCGGACCCAGGGCGGGCGATTCGGCCAGCATGCGGCCGATGCGCCTCGGGTCGAGGTCGAACTTCTTGCCGAGGAGGAACATGCCGAATCCCACGGCGAGTTTGGCCTTCTTCGTGCGGCCCAGCAGGTATCCGCCCACCAGAGCCGCGCCTATCTTGGCGTTCTTCGTCATCTGTGATGCACCTCGGGTCTCCCTCGGTCGTGTGTGGTCCGAAGCTGCTCACGGCGTCTGCCGAGCGCCGTTGCGGTAAGCCTCGATCTCGTCGAGCCGGTCGAGCAGTTCGTCCTCGCGCCGGTCGAACTCCTCGGGCCCGATGAGCCCGCTGTTCAGCTCCTGTTCCAGCTGCGCGAGCTGCGCGCGCACCGGTTCGGGGTCGTAGTACTCCTCCTCGGCGGCCTGGACGACCTGTCCGAGGACCCACGCCGTCCCCCGGACGGGAGCCAGCGGCAGGGTCAGCAGCTGGGTGATGAGTCCCATGCGGCGGATCGCCTCCGCTCCTGGATCCGGACGGGCCGCGACCGTCAGACGAAGCTGTACGGCGGCAGCGGCCCGGTGAGGGTGTACGCGTAGGCGTCGCCCCGCTGGTCGGCCTCCCGCCGGACCGCCGCCAGGAAGGTGTCGGTCTTCGCCCGGGGCACCAGGAAGGACACGTTCAGGAAGTCCTGGGGCGCCGGCTCCGCGGGACCGCTGCGGCTCACGACGTCCGCCAGGCGGCCGGCGACCTCCTCGGCCTCCCTGGCGTGGCGGACGCTCACCTCACGGGCCACCAGTTCGCCCAGCGCGAGCTGGTCGTCCCGGCTGCCTCGGGCGCGGGCGCGCTCGTTGAGCTGCCGTATCTCCTCGGATTCGGCCATGATCTCCCGCAGGAGGTCGTCCTCGTCGCGGCGGGCCTTCAAGTTGTACTCGACCTGTCCGTCCAGTTCCGCGAGCCGCTGGCCGTAGGCGTCGGCCTCCCGTTCCAGGGCCGCGGTGACCTCGTCGTCGCCCGGCCCCACCAGGCCGAAGCGCATCGGCAGGGTGGCGCCCTGCTCCATCAGGGCCTCCAGGACGCCCTGGTGGGCCATGACGTCCCGGCGCTTCGCACGCAGCCCGGGCGGGGCGTCGCTGACCACCGCGGCCAGGCGGTCGGTGCGCACGGCCCGCAGGACCGCGGGCGGGTCGCCGACCCCCCGCAGCCCGTCCAGCGGCAACGGGTGGCCGGCGCCGGTGATGGCGTAGATGTACGTGGGCACTGCTGCTACTCCTCGCGTCGCTGGGTCTGGCGGCTGGACGTGGACTTGCGGGCGGTCCGCTTGCGCGGCGCCTCCTCCTCGGGCTCCTCGCGCTTGCCCTGCAACGATTCGCTGAACGCCTCGACGGCTCCGGTGAGCGCGCCCTTGGACTTCCCCTTGGCGCCGTTCTCCGTCATGTCGCCGACCAGGTCGGTGAGCTGGCTCGGGGCCTTGCGGCCGGATTCGAGATCGAGCCGGTTGCATGCCTCGGCGAACCGCAGATAGGTGTCGACGCTGGCGACCACCACGCGGACGTCGATTTTGAGGATTTCGATGCCCACCAGGGAGACGCGGACGAATGCGTCGATGACCAGACCGCGGTCGAGTATGAGCTCAAGAACGTCGTAGAGATTTCCCGAGCCGCCGCTCCCGCCGGACGTCGCATTGCTCTGCTGCACGAGTGTCATGGGAACTCCTTTCGGTGATCTTTTCGTTCGACGACGGAGTTCCTCAGCGACGGTCGATCTGCCCCCGGGCATACCGCCGCACGCGTTCGTAGGACATGAGCCTTCCTCGTGGGTCGAGTTGCACCCGGTAGGAGGCCAACACGCTCATCGTGTCCGGAACCCTCTCCAGTTCGACCACTTCGACGTCCGCCGACCAGCCGTTGTCGGTGGCCTTCACAGCGGAGACGGAATCGGGCTCGCACTGGAGCATTTCCGTGAGCTGTGCGGCGGCTTGCCGCATCGCGGTGAGCGCGTCGACGCGCTCTTCTTCCTGCTCTTTTCCGGTGTCCTTTTCGGTACTCATCCTTCCCCTGTCGCCGGGGAGTGCCGCTGCCTGTCCGGCCTCCGTCGTCATGGCTTCCGTTCGCATGCCCGTGCTTTCCGGAGGCATGCGTCGGCGGGCCGGAATGACGACGACGCGGTTTTTCCGCGGCTGCCGGGGCGGGCAGCCGCGGAAAAACCGCGTCGTCGTGGCGTTCAGCCGGTGCAGCCGCTGTCCGCGATCACGTAGTACCCGGCGGGCGACTCCCTGAGGGTGTGGCTGACGAATACGTTGTACAGACCCATGTTCTGGTTCGAGCCGTTGGCGTAGACGTACCCGCCGGACATGTGCGCCCGGCCCGCCGTGACGTGGGCGTAGTTGGTGGCGGTGTAGCACTGCGCGGGGTCGGGGTCGCCCGGATCCCCCGGGTCGCCGGGATCGCCCGGGTCACCTGGTTCGGCGCCTCCGTCCAGGCCCCAGAAGACGCCCGTGTAGTACGTGGAGCAGATGGTGTTCAGGAAGTACGCGGCCGTCGAGCCGCACTGCCGGTCGCCCGAACCGGGGCTGACGGGCAGGCCGTGGCCCATGCCGGAGACCGAGTACATCTGCACGGCCGGCTTCCCCGAGGCGTCGTTGTAGACGGTGCGGGTGGTGCTGCCGGGGAGGGAGTCGGTGGAGGACGGGGTCTGGCCTATGCCCCACACGTCGGTCCACTGGTCGCGCAGGGCCGTGGCGTTGGCCGGGTAGACCGTGTAGTCCGCGGTGCCCTGCCAGATCGCGACCCGGGGCCACGGACCGCTGTAACCGGGGTGGGCGGCGCGGACCTTGTCGCCCCACTGCGCGGGCGTCAGCTTCTGCGGGCCCGTCTGGCAGCCCGATGCGGCGGCCTGGCTCGTCGCGCACTGGGCGGGCAGCCCGGAGGCCACGGAGCCGCCCGCGAAGACGTCCGGGTAGGCGGCGAGCAGGTCGGCGGTCATCCCGCCGCCCGCCGAGAGCCCGGTGACGTACACCCGGTCCGCGTCGGAGCCGTAGGTCTTCTTCGCGTAGTCGACCATCTGCACGATCGACGCGGCCTCGCCCTTGCCCCGGGTGTCCTCGTTCGGGTCGAACCAGCCGAAGCAGGACAGCGCGTTGTTCGCCGACGTGGTCTGCGGGAAGACGACGGCGAAGCCCCACTCGTCGGCGTACTTGGGCCAGCCGGAGCCGGTGTAGTACGCGTTCGCGGTCTGCGTGCAGCCGTGCAGGGCGACGACCAGGGGGGCGTTCGCGGGGAGTCCTGCCGGGGTGTACGCGTACATCTGGAGGTTGCCGGGGTTGGAGCCGAAGCCGGTCACCTGCTGGAGGCCGGCGGCCGCGGCGGCGGGCTGCGCGGCGGTGACGCTCAGCGTCGCCGCGAGCAGGCCGAGGACGGCCGTCGCCGCGACGCGGCGGCAGAGGCGTTTCAGGATCGGTGGGCGCACGGGTGCTCTCTCCTGCCGTGGGGGTACGGGTTGCTGCCGGAACCTACGAGCGCCACCAGCCCCCGCCCATGGGACCGGTGGCCACACCCCGGGCCCCGCTGTGTGCCTCGACGCCCTTGCGCGGCGGGGTGCGGCGGCGGCCCCCGACGGCGGGCCCCCACGGGCCCCGGCGCGGCGGCCGCCGGGGAGCGCGCACCATGTACGCCGCCACCATGCCCCGGTACGCGGGTGTGTGCACCGACGCCGTGTGACAAGGGCCCGCGCGTACCTACGGTGACGGCCATGGAGACTTCCCGCAGACCGGATCACCAGCCCGCCGCCGCCCCCGCGCAGGCGCCCGCAGAATCCGTCCTGGCCGGGCGCACCGCGCTGGTGACCGGGGCGGCGAGCGGCATCGGACGGGCCTGTGCGCAGGCGCTCGCCGCCGCGGGCGCCCATGTGCACGTCGTGGACCGGGCCGGTGAGGCCGCCGAGCGGCTGGCGAAGGAGATCGGCGGGACGCCCTGGGTGGTGGACCTGTCCGAGCCCGACGTCGTGGACACCCTGCCCGCCGATGTGGACGTGGTGGTCAACAACGCGGGCATCCAGCACGTGGCGCCGGTGCACGCGTTCCCGCCGGACCGGTTCGCGCTGATCCAGCGCGTGATGGTGGAGACGCCGTTCCGCGTCTTGCGCCGGACCCTGCCGGGCATGTACGAACGCGGCTGGGGGCGCGTGGTCAACATCTCGTCGGTGCACGGACTGCGCGCGAGCCCGTACAAATCGGCCTATGTGACGGCCAAGCACGCACTGGAGGGGCTGAGCAAGGTGGTCGCGCTCGAAGCGGCGGAGCACGGGGTGACGAGCAACTGCGTCTGCCCCGGATACGTGCGCACCCCGCTGGTGGAGAACCAGATCGCCGACCAGGCCCGGGCGCACGGGATCTCCGAGGAGGAGGTCGTGGGGCGGGTGATGCTGGAGCGGAGCGCCGTCAAACGGCTGATCGAGCCGGCGGACGTGGCCGAGGCGGTCCTGTGGCTGTGCGGCCCGCGCACCGGGCACATCACCGGCTCCTCGCTCTCCATGGACGGCGGCTGGACCGCGAACTGACCCGCCGCCCCGAACCCCCGAGGACCCTGGACGCCATGCCTGAACCGCTCCCCTCCGCCGCGCCCCATCTCCGGCGCCTGTTCGACCTGCTGGCCGACGACGCCCCGGCCGAGGCGCTGGGGGCGGTCTCCTCGCAGGCGCGGGCGGACGGGGCGCCGGCCGATGAGCTGGCGGAGGTGGAGCGGGCGACGGCGACCGCGCTGCGGATCAGGAGCGCGCTGCGCCAGCACCGGCGGCGCGAGGCCCAGCTCACCGCGCTGTTCGACACTGCGGGGGACCTGGCGGCCTCGCGCGACCTGGACGACGTGCTGAAGGCGATCGTGCGGCGGGCCAGGATGCTGCTGGGCACGGACACCGCGTATCTGACCCTGCCGGACGAGGAGGCCGGGGACACCTACATGCGGGTCACCGACGGATCGGTCTCCGTGCTCTTCCAGCGGCTGCGGCTGGAACTGGGCGAGGGCCTGGGCGGTCTGGTGGCGCAGACGGCGAGCCCGTACGCGACACCGGACTACCGCACGGACGACCGCTTCCGCCACACCCGCAACATCAACGCCGGGGTGCTGGACGAGGGCCTGGTCGCGATCCTGGGCGTGCCGCTGCTGCTCGGGTCGAGCCGGGGCGGTACGGGAAAGGTGATCGGCGTCCTGTTCGCGGCGGACCGGTCGCCCCGGGTCTTCAGCCCGGACGAGGTGGCCCTGCTCTGCTCGCTGGCCGCGCACGCGGCGATCGCCATCGACACGGCCCGCGCGCTCGCCGACACCACGGCGGCGCTGGCCGGACTGGCCGAGGCGAACGCGGAGCTGGCCGAGGCCAACGCCTCCGTGCGGGCGCACTCGGCGGCGATGGCGCGGGCGGAGGAGGCACACGACCGGCTCACCGACCTGGTGCTGCGCGGCCGGGACGTCAAGGACGTGGCGGCGGCGGTCGCCGGGCTGCTCGGCTCGCCGCTGACCATCCACGACCCGGGCGGCCGCCCGCTGGCCGCGGTCCGCCCGGACGGGACGGACTTCGCCGCCGACAGCATGGACGCGGGCTGGCTGGCGGAGGCGGCCGAGGAGTCGCGTACCGGGGCGCGGGCCGTGCACCGCGACGGGCGGGTGGTGTGCGCGGTGCTCGCCGGTCACGAGCTGCTGGCCGGGCTCGTCCTGCACCGGGCCCGCCCGCTGGACGACTCGGACCGGCGGCTGTTCGAGCGGTCGGCGGTGGTGACGGGGCTGCTGTTGCTGCTGCGGCGGACGGTGGCCGAGACGGAGAACCGGATACGCGGCGAGCTGATCGCGGACCTGCTCGCGGACCCGGCCCGCGACCCGGCGGGGCTGGCCGAGCGGGGCCGCCGTCTCGGCATCGACCTGGACCGCCCGCATCTGCTGCTCGTGGCGGAGACCGTGGCCCGCGAGCGCCTCGCCCCGGCCGCGATGCGCTTCCTGTTCGGCGGCGAGCACCAAGGCGTGAGCGCCGAACACGCGGGCGCTGTGGTGCTGTTGACGGAGGACACCGGTACGGATGCGGGTGCGGCGGCCCGGGCGGCGGCGGCCCAGCTGGGGCAGCTGGCCCAGGCCCCGGTCACGGTGGCGGCCGCCGGTCCGGCCCGGGGCGCCGGGGAGCTGGCCGCCGCCTACGCGGAGGCGGCGCGCTGTCTGCGGGCGATGCGGGTGCTGGGGCGGACGGGCGAGGGCGCGTGCGTGGAGGAGCTGGGGTTCCTGGGCGTGGTGCTGGGCAACGCGCAGGACGTGGACGGCTTCGTGGCGGCGACGCTGGGGCCGCTGCTGGAGTACGACGCGCAGCGCGGCACGCATCTGGTGCGGACGCTGAGTGCGTACTTCGGGGCGGGCGGCAGCCTGATCCGGGCCAAGGACGAGCTGCACGTCCACGTCAACACGGTGGTGCAGCGGCTGGACCGGGTCCAGGTGCTGCTGGGCCGCGACTGGAACGAGCCGGACCGGGCGCTGGAACTCCAACTGGCTCTGCGGCTGCATCTGTTGTCGGGGTCCTCCCGGGACGCGCGGCTGCTCCGCCGGGCAGAATCCTGAACGTGACGATCACCGCGCGCGCCCTCAACCGGGCGACCCTCAGCCGCCAACTGCTCCTGGCCCGTGAGCCGCTGACCGCGGCCGAGGGAGTGCGACGGGTGGTCGCGCTCCAGGCCCAGCAGCCGGCCTCGCCCTACATCGCCCTGTGGAACCGGCTCTCGGGCTTCGCCCCGGAGGCGCTCGACGCGGCTTTCGCGGAGCGGTCGGTGGTGAAGGCGACGCTCATGCGGATCACGCTGCACGCGGTGCACGCCGAGGACTACCCGGCGTTCCGGGCGGCGATGCAGCCGGTGCTGTACGGCTCGCGGCTGGGT
This sequence comes from Streptomyces sp. NPDC041814, assembly GCF_055590565.1. Lineage (NCBI taxonomy): Bacteria > Bacillati > Actinomycetota > Actinomycetes > Kitasatosporales > Streptomycetaceae > Streptomyces > Streptomyces sp. NPDC041814. Next base: position 619,399 of record NZ_JBVJAM010000001.1, read on the forward strand.
TCCCGGTTCACCGCGTCCGGGCTCACCCCGGCCGACGGCGAGGAGCTGGTCGCGGAGGTCGTGGAGTTCGCCCGTACACCGAGGACGTCGGCGGAGATCCAGGCGTGGCTGGCGGAGCGGTTCGGGGCGGAGCGCAAGGACGCGGTGTGGTGGGGCATGAAGAACTACGCGCCGCTCCATCACGTCCCGGCCGGTCCGCCGTGGTCCTTCGGCACGCGTGCCACGTTCATCGCGGCGGGCGAGGGCCCCGCACCCCGGGGCCGGGAGGTGGACCGGGCGGCGCTGCGCACGCTGATCCTGCGGTACCTGGCCGGGTTCGGCCCGGCGTCGGTCGCGGACGTGGCGCAGTTCTCGATGGTGGGGCGGGCGCCGGTCCGGGCGGAGCTGGCGGCCCTGGCGGACGAGGTGGAGCGGCTTCGGGGGCCGGGCGGTGAGGTGCTGTTCGACCTCCCGGGCGCCTCCCGGCCGGACGCCGACACACCGGCCCCGTCCAGGCTCATGGCGATGTGGGACTCCACGCTGCTGGCCTATGCGGACCGGGACCGGGTGATACCGCCGGAGTACCGCCCGCTGGTGATCCGGCGCAACGGGGACGTGCTGCCGACCCTGCTGGTGGACGGCTTCGTCGCGGGCGTGTGGCGGCCGACGGCCGAGGGGGTCGAGGCCACGGCGTTCCGTCCGCTGCCGCCCGCCGTCTGGGACGGACTCGCCGCGGAGGCGGATGCGTTGACCGCGTTCCTCGGCGCCCGTGAGCGGGTGGTCTACAACCGCTACCACCACTGGTGGGCGAAGCTCCCGGACGCGGATGTGCGGATGCTCTAGGGAGTGCCGGGCGGCGGGTGCGGGGCGCGGAAGGTGAAGGCGTCGGGGGTGTCGCCCTTCGCACGGAGCAGGGCGACCCGGTCCATCGCTTCCTGGACGCTCGGGCGGTGGCCGGCCGGGACCCACCACAGGGCCATGTGGTGCTCGGCCAGTCGCTCGAACCACTCGCGGCGGCGGGCCATGACCCTCAGGTGATCGCTGCGGTACACGTACGCCTTCAGCGCGTCGACCGATTCCCAGACCGAGCAGTTGAACAGGAGGAGCGGGTCCCCGTCCTCGGGGCGCAGGCCCGTCGCGTCGGTCCCGCCGTCGTCCACCATCCGCCAGACGAAGCCGGGGGCGCGGTCGGCGAGGGCGTTGATCTCGGTGAGCTGCGCGACGAAGTCGGCGAGCTGGGGGCTGTCGAGCGGGGCGAGGATGCGCCCGACGTTGACCTGGGCAAGGTGGAAGTCGTTCACGGGCCAAGCATGGCCGGGTGAACCTTCTAAAGTCAACGGATTCTTTTTTAGACTTCGGCGGCCGCCTCGGGGCCCTCGATCGCGACGCAACAGCCTTCGGGCAGCGGCTCCATGGCCGCCTTCCAGCCCTCGGGGAGCAGTCCTTCGATGCCGGCGAGGTTCATCCCGCAGACCAGGGCCGGGAATTGCTCGGCCAGCGCGTGGAACGGGCAGTTGTTGAGGCGGAGTTTCCCGCAGTCCCAGTACGGCTCGTAGCCGCGCTCGCGCAACGTGTGGACGGGGTCCGCCGCACCCGCCGCCTCCCCGGCCGCGCGCGCCGCCGCCTGCAACTCGTTGTCGAGCCCGGCGCGTTCGACCACCTCGGCGAGCAACTGGCTCACGGTGTCGTACGAACGCGGCGGTACGGACACGGCGTGCTCGCCGGCCGCCCGCCGGTACAGCTTGGAGGGCCGCCCGGCGCCGGGGCCGGTCCGGCCGGAGAGCCGCCGGAACGTGGTGTCCAGGAGCCCGGCGTCCACGAGCTTGTCCAGGTGGAACGCGGCCACGGCCCGCGTCACCCCGACCGCGTCCGCCGCGGCGTCCCGCGTGACGTCGCCCTGGGCGGCGGCCACGTGTCGGTACAGCCCACGGCGCACGGGGTCCCCGAGGACCGCCAGCGCGTCGAGGGCGGCGTCGTCACTGCTCACGGGCCCGAGTCTAGGCGGTGGCGTTTTCAGCCCCTGCGGCGCTTGAGCAGCGGGGTCCGGGGCGGCGCCCCGTTCGGGAAGGGGCGGGGAGGGGGACAAACCCCGCCCGCTAGACTGGCCGCGTCGTCACTATGCCCGTTCAGGGGGAAGCCGGTGCGAATCCGGCACTGACCCGCAGCCGTAAACCGCCGCGAGGCGAAAGTCGGAATGCCCTGCCCGAGTCGTGACCCGCTCACGCCGCCGGAACCCCGGCGGCCCGCCCCGTCGAGGAATACGGAGCCGGAGCCTGGTGCCGTGTGTGCCGTGCCCGGCCCCCAGGAGAGGCACCGCCCGCCATGACCGCACGCCGCAGCGCCACCGCGCTCGCCGTCACCGCCGCCGCGCTCTGCGCGGCCGCCGCCCCGGCCGCCGTCGCCGCGCCGTCGCCCTCTCCCTCGGCCGCCCTGCCCTCCGGGCTCTACGGCACCGGCGACCCGACGTACGACGGGGTGTGGCGGCAGTCTCTCGCCTTCCTCGCGCAGCAGGCCACCGGTGTGACTCCGGCCACGAAGGCCGTCGACTGGCTGACCGGCCAGCAGTGCGACAGCGGAGCCTTCCCCGCGTACCGTCCGGACGCCTCCGCGCCCTGCACCGACAAGACGGTGGTCGACACCAACGCGACGGCCGCCGCCGCCCAGGCGCTGCGCGCGATCGGCGGCCACCAGGACGCCGTCGCGAACGCGGTCAGCTGGCTGAAGTCCGTCCAGAACGAGGACGGCGGCTGGGGCTACACCGCCGGCAGCCCGAGCGACGCGAACTCCACGTCCATCGTGATCGGCACCCTCGCCCGGGCCGGCGAGAAGCTGGGCGACGTGACGACGCACGGCGGCAGGACCCCGTACGCCGCGCTGCTGACGTTCTCCATCCCCTGCGGCGGCAAGGACGGCGGCGCCTTCGCCTACCAGCCCGACAAGTCCGGCAAGCTCGCCGCCAACGGTGACGCCACCGCCGCCGGTGTCCTCGGCGCGCTCGGCAAGGGCCTGGTCGTCTCCGACAACGCGGCCGTGAAGGACCCCGCCTGCCACAAGGGCTCCCCGCTCGAACCGGAGCAGGCCGCGCAGAACGGCGCCTCCTACCTCACGACCGCCCTCGCGAAGAACGGCCACCTGGACCTGCCGAAGATGCCCGGCGCGGAGGACAGCGCCCCGCAGCCCGACTTCGGCAACACCGCCGACGCCGTCGTCGCCCTGTCCGCCGCCGGGCACAAGGACAAGGCGGCCGGTTCGGTCGCCTGGCTGAAGAAGAACTCCGCCGCCTGGGCGAAGCAGAGCGGCCCCGCCGCCTACGCCCAGCTGATCCTGGCCGCCCACGCGACCGGGGCCGACGTCCACGACTTCGGCGGCGCCGACCTCGTCGCCCAGCTGAACGCCACCGGCCCCGAACCGGCCGCCGTGAAGAAGCCCGAGCCGACGGCCACGGAGGACGAGGAGAAGAAGGACAGCGGCGACGGCGACGGCATCGGCGGCGTCTGGTGGTTCGTCGGCATCGGCCTCGCGGTCGGCGCGGGCGCCGGCTTCCTGATCAGCGGCCGCCGCAAGAACCAGCAGCTGTGAGCCGCGTCGCACGAGCCGCCGCGCTCCTGGTCGTCGGCGCCGTCCTGGCGCTGCTCGGCGCGGGCACGGCGCAGGCGGCGGGCTACCGCTACTGGTCGTTCTGGGAGGGCTCCGCGAGCGGCTGGTCGTACGCCACCCAGGGGCCGTCGCTCGTCCGGCCCGAGGACGGGTCGGTGCAGGGCTTCCGCTTCTCGGTGAGCGCCGACTCCCAGGACGCCTCCAAGCCGCGCGGCACCCCCGACTTCGCGAAGATCTGCGCGGACACCCCGGCGAAGGACGGCAGCAAGCGCGTCGCCGTCGTCATCGACCCGGGTACCGCGTCCGACGCGCCGGACGGGGAGACCCCGCCCCCGCCGCGTACCGCCTGCGCGCGGGTCGCGGAGGACGCGAGCAGCGCGGAGGCCCTGGCGGCGGTCGCCAAGCCGCTGCGCTACGACGCGAGCGCGATGCTCTGCGCGATCTCCGGATACCCGGCCACGGGCTGCGGCGAGCAGGTCTCCGGCCCCGCGACGGGCGGCGCGGACGGCGGCGGTTCGAACGGCGGCGGCGCGGACGGCGGCAGCAAGGCACCCGCATCGGCCGCCGCGTCCGACGCCGCCTCCACCGGCGGCCACGGCGACGACGGCGGCCCGTCCGCGGGCGTCCTCGTCGGGATCGGCGCCGTGCTGCTCCTCGGCATCGCCGCAGTCGCGCAGGCCCGCCGCCGCCGCGGATGACCGGCTCGACGGCCGGCCGCGCGGAGACCACCGCGGACCGGCTCCCCGCCTGGCGCGCCCCCGCCGCGACCCGCTCCAACGCGGTGCCGGCCGGGGCGTGGTGGCTGTGGGCGCTGGGCCTGGCCACCGCCGCGTCCCGGACCACCAACCCGCTCCTGCTCGGCCTGCTGGTCGGGGTCGCCGGCTACGTGGTGGCGGCGCGCCGCACGGACGCGCCGTGGGCCCGGTCGTACGGCATGTTCATCCGGATCGGGCTCTTCGTGATCGCGGTCCGGCTGCTGTTCTCCGTCTTCCTCGGCTCCCCGATCCCCGGCACGCACACCCTGTTCACGCTGCCCGAGGTGCCGCTGCCCGACTGGGCGAAGGGCGTCCGGATCGGCGGCCGGGTCACCGCCGAGCAACTGCTGTTCGCGCTGTACGACGGGGCGAAGCTGGCGGCCCTGCTGATCTGTGTCGGCGCGGCGAACTCCCTCGCCAACCCGGCCAGGCTGCTGAAGTCGCTGCCCGGCGCGCTCTACGAGGCCGGGGTCGCCGTCGTCGTGGCGATGACGTTCGCGCCGAACATGGTCGCCGACGTGCTGCGGCTGCGCACCGCCCGCCGGCTGCGAGGCCGCCCGACCGGCGGCGTGCGGGCCGTCCTCCAGATCGGCCTTCCGGTCCTGGAGGGCGCCCTCGAACGGTCGGTCGCCGTCGCCGCCTCCATGGACGCGCGCGGTTACGGGCGCACCGCCCGCGTCCCGGCCGCCGTCCGGCACACCACGAACGTCCTGACGCTCGGCGGGCTGCTCGGCGTGTGCGCCGGTACGTACGGTCTGCTCGCCGCCGAGGGCGCCGGTTACGGCCTCCCGCTGCTGGCCGCAGGTCTCCTCGCGGCGATGGCGGGGCTGCGGCTCGGCGGGGCGCGTTCGGTGCGGACCCGCTACCGGCCCGACCGCTGGGACGTACGGGCCTGGCTGATCGCCGGGTCCGGCGCGGCCGTCGCCGTGGCGATGATCCGGGCCGGAAACACCGACCCGGCGGCGCTGCACCCCGGGGTCGTACCGCTGATCGCGCCCGTACTGCCGCTGTGGCCGGCCGCCGCCGTACTGCTCGGGCTGCTTCCGGCGGTGGTCGCGCCCGTCCCGCCCTCCCCCACAGGCTTCCAGGAGCAGGTGTGATCCGGTTCGACGCTGTTTCGGTGCGGTACGACGGGGCCGAGCGCCCCACGCTCTCGGGGGTCGACCTGACCGTCCCGGAGGGTGAGCTGGTGCTGCTCGTCGGCCCCTCGGGGGTCGGCAAGTCGACGCTGCTCGGTGCCGTCTCGGGGCTCGTGCCGCACTTCACGGGCGGCCGGCTGACCGGACGGGTCACCGTGGGCGGGCGGGACACCCGGACGCACAAGCCCCGGGAGCTGGCGGACCTGGTGGGCACGGTGGGCCAGGACCCCCTGGCGCACTTCGTCACCGACACGGTCGAGGACGAGCTCGCCTACGGCATGGAGTCGCTGGGTCTGGCCCCGGCCGTGATGCGGCGGCGGGTCGAGGAGACCCTCGACCTGCTGGGCCTGGCCGGGCTGCGCGACCGCCCGATCGCCACCCTGTCCGGGGGCCAGCAGCAGCGGGTCGCGATCGGCTCGGTCCTCACCCCGCATCCCCGGGTGCTGGTCCTGGACGAGCCGACGTCCGCGCTGGACCCGGCGGCGGCCGAGGAGGTCCTCGCGGTCCTCCAGCGGCTCGTCCACGACCTGGGCACCACGGTCCTGATGGCGGAACACCGGCTGGAGCGCGTGGTGCAGTACGCGGACCAGGTCGTCCTGCTCCCCTCGCCGGGGGCCGCCCCGGTCATGGGCGCGCCCGCCGAGGTGATGGCGGTCTCCCCGGTGCACCCCCCGGTCGTCGCACTCGGCCGCCTCGCCGGCTGGGAACCGCTGCCCCTCACGGTCCGCGACGCGCGACGGAGGGCCGGCGCCCTGCGGGACCGGCTGGCGGACGTGGCGCCGGGGGCGGGGACCCCGGCGGAGGCCGCCCCGCACCCGGCGCCGGGCGCGCCCCGGCCCTCCGCGCCCGCATGGCCGGGCCGTCCCACCGCCCCCCGCCGGGGCGCCCTCGCCCGCCTCTTCGGCCGCGCCCCGCGGACCGCCCCCGCCCCGGAACCCGTCGCCGGCGCCCCCGCCGCCCGGGTGGAACGGCTCGGGGTGCGGCGCGGCCGGGTCGAGGCGTTGCGCCGGGTGTCGCTCACCGTCGGGGCGGGCGAGACCGTGGCCCTGATGGGGCGCAACGGTGCGGGCAAGTCCACGCTGCTCGGCGCCCTCGTCGGCATGGTCGAGCCCACCTCCGGCACCGTCCTGACCGGGGGCCTGCCCCCGCACCGGACGCCGCCGCGCGAGATGGTGCGCCGCGTCGGCCTCGTACCGCAGGAGCCGCGCGATCTGCTGTACGCGGACACGGTCGCCGCCGAGTGCGCGGCGGCGGACGCGGATGCCGGGGCGGAGCCGGGCAGCTGCCGGGCCCTGGTCTCGGAGCTGCTGCCGGGCGTCGGGGACGACACGCACCCCCGCGACCTGTCCGAGGGGCAGCGCCTGGCCCTGGCCCTCGCCCTGGTGCTCACCGCCCGGCCGCCGCTGCTGCTCCTGGACGAGCCGACCCGGGGGCTGGACTACGCGGCGAAGGCCCGGCTGGTCGGGGTGCTGCGCGCGCTCGCCGCCGAGGGCCACGCCATCGTGCTCGCCACCCATGACGTGGAGCTGGCCGCCGAGCTGGCGCACCGGGTGGTGATCCTCGCCGACGGGGAGGTCGTCGCGGACGGCCCGACCGCCGAGGTCGTGGTGTCCTCGCCCGCGTTCGCCCCGCAGACCGCCAAGATCCTCGCCCCGCAGGAATGGCTCACCGTCCCGCAGGTCCGCGCGGCGCTGGAGGGTGGCGCGTGAGCGAGGTGGAGAGGCGTGGCCGCCCGGTCCGGCTGGGCCCCCGGGCGGTCGTCGCGCTGGTGCTGATCAGCGCCATCGGGATCGCCGCCTTCGGGTGGCCGCTGCTCGCGGACCGGGACTCGGGGCTCGCGCACGCGCAGGACGCGCCGTGGCTGTTCGCCGCGCTGCTGCCGCTGCTGGTCGGGGTGGTGGTCGCGATGATCGCGGACGCCGGGCTCGACGCGAAGGCGGTCGCGATGCTGGGGGTGCTGGCCGCGGTCGGGGCGGCGCTGCGCCCGCTGGGGGCGGGCACGGCGGGCCTGGAGCCGATGTTCTTCCTGATGGTGCTGAGCGGGCGGGTGCTGGGGCCGGGCTTCGGCTTCGTGCTGGGGTCCGTGACGATGTTCGCGTCCGCGCTGCTGACCGGCGGGGTGGGGCCGTGGATGCCGTTCCAGATGCTCTCGATGAGCTGGTTCACGATGGGCGCGGGGCTGCTGCCCGGCCCGGACCGGCTGCGCGGGCGCGGCGAGCTGCTGATGCTCGCGGCCTACGGGGCCGTCGCCTCGCTGGCGTACGGAACGATCATGAATCTGTACGGCTGGACGATCGTGCCGGGCCTCGCCTCGGGCATCTCGTTCCAGGCCGGTGACCCGCTGGGCGACAACCTGGTCCGCTTCCTCGCGTACTGCGCGACGACCTCGCTCGGCTGGGACCTGGGCCGGGCGGTCCTCACGATCGTGCTGACGCTGGCGGTCGGGGCACCGCTGCTGAAGGCGCTGCGGCGGGCGACGCGGCGCGCTTCCTTTGAGGCCCAGGTCACATTCGGCTCCCCTGGCGAGTGAGGGCACCCACAGGACCTTGGTCCTGTACGAATCGGCTTAGGAGGCGCGCGCCCGGCCCACCGGGCCCGGCCGCACCCCGCGCGACCTGCTATGGAGCGGTTTGAGGCGGTTCAGGACCTTCGGCCCCGGGTGCGAGGCATGGTCGTAACGGGGGTCGTTGCCACGGCTGAACAGGCTCGCTAAGACTGGATCCCGTCGCCGAGCACCGCAGGGTCCTCACCGGGATCGCGGTCAACGAGCGCCGGTCCACGCAGGATTTCGGACCGAGCCGCGACTCCCCCGTTCCCCACCGTTAGGTTCCCTGTGACGTTCGCCCGTAACCTCATCGCCAAGCCCCGCACCACCCGTCGCAAGGCCGCCATCGCAGGCGCCTCCGTGCTGCTGGGCGCCACCGGCATCGGCCTGGGTGTCTCCCCGGCCATGGCGGCCCCGTCCGCCGCACCGGCCTCCGCCGGGAGTGCCCAGGACACGGCGAAGCAGATGATCGGCGACGACGCCCAGTTCCAGTGCTTCAGCAACATCGTCAGCCACGAGAGCGGCTGGAACCCGAGCGCGACCAACGCCTCCTCCGGCGCCTACGGCCTGGTCCAGGCGCTGCCCGGTTCGAAGATGGCGTCCGCCGGCTCGGACTGGAAGACCAACCCCGGCACGCAGATCAAGTGGGGCATGGACTACATGAACTCCCGCTACGGCAGCCCCTGTGGCGCCTGGTCCTTCTGGCAGGCCCACAACTGGTACTGAGCCGGCCCGGCCCGAGCCAGTGGACCCGAAAGCCCCGACCGCCCCGCGCGGCCGGGGCTTCGGCCTGTCCGGGGCCGGATGTCAGCGGCGCGCCGCCAGCCGGTCGAACCAGCGCACGATCTCGGGGCCCGACGCCAGATACGTCTCGTTGTGGCTCAGGTCACCCTGGTCGACGACCGGCGCCTTCACGCCCCGCTTCGCCAGTTCGGCCGCGCAGCTGCGGGCGTTGGCGAGGGGCACGTCGGTGTCGCCCGACGACGTGAAGAGGCGCACGGGGACCGCGGGCTTCCAGGCGCAGGTGGAGTCCTGGGCGCGGATCGCGGCGAGCAGGGCGCCGGTGGGGTGCTGGAGCTCGCGGTAGTAGGCGTCGGTGAGCAGTTCCTTCAGGGTCGCGGGGAGGGCCGGGATGATCTCCTCCTCGTAGTGGCTGCCGTCGAAGAGGCCGTCGACGAGCCCCGCGTACGGCTCCCGGAACACTTCGGACGGGTCCTTCCACAACGGGTGCAGCCGGTTCTGCGCGGTGAGGAAGTACGTCATGTAGAAGATTCCGCTGGTGTCGTTGACGCGGCCGTCGAAGAGGGCGGGCGTCTCGGCGTGCTCGATGTCGTACGGGCCGGAGACGGGCGCCAGGGCGCGCAGCCGGAAATGCCGGTCGGCGCCGTGCTGAAGGGCCTTGCCGAGGGCCATGGCGACCTGGCCGCCCTGCGAGAAGCCGCTCGCGTACACCTCGCCGGTGAGCGGGCGGTCCAGCCGGAGCGCCGCGGTGCGCGAGGCGCGGAGCATGTCGAGCGAGGCGCTGACGGCCGAGGCGGTGTCCATGTACGGGTGGCGGCCGGGGCCCTTCCCGAGTCCGAGGTAGTCCGGGGCGGCGACCGCGCGCCCGGCGGAGGCGTGCAGGTAGGGGGCGTAGCGGCCGAAGTCCTCGCCGACCGAGGGGGCGTAGTCGCGGTGGGCCATCGTGCCGTGGGTGTCGGAGACGAGGTCCAGCCGGTGGGCGCCGCCGTCGGGCAGTACGAGGAGGCCGGTGGCGGTGGTGGGGCGGCCTTGCGGGGTGATCGTCGCGTAGGTGAGGCGGTAGGCGCGGAGGCCGTGGCGCACGGTGTCCGTGCTCATGCCGGCGCCGGCGAGGAAGGCGGTCACCCCGGCCCGGTCGTGGCGGGCGACGGGGGTGACGGCGAGGAGGGTCCCGCGCGCTTGGTGCCGGCCGGCGACCGCCGCTCCGTGGCCGGTCGCGGGCCCGGCCGCCGCGGCGGCCGGCACGGTGCCCAGTGCGGCGAGGACCAGCGCGGCGGCCGCCGCGACGAGGCGCCGACTTCCGTGCTTCCGGGGCGAGTTGATCGCATTGTTATTCATGTCCATGACGGTAGGAGAGGGGTCTCCGCACCGGCATCCGCGTGGGCCCCCGGGCCGGGGTGCACTTGAGTGCACCCCGGCCCGGGGGCCAGCCACCGTACCGAACAGGCGTACGGGGATCATGGCGGCCATGCATGCCCTGCTCTCCGCCTTCGCCCCCATCTGGGTCCTGACCGGCATCGGTTACGCGGTCGGGCGCGGCGGGCTGCTCGGGGAGCAGGCGGAGGCCGTGCTCGGCCGGTTCGTCTTCCATGTGGCCATGCCCGCCGCCCTGTTCACGATGGTGTCGGGGGCGAGCCCGGACGTGTTCGGCCATCCGTCGATGGTGGCGTTCGCGGCGAGCACGGCCGTCGCGGCGGGGGCCGGGTTCGTCCTCGTCCGGCGGGTCTTCGGCCGGGGGCGGGCGGACGCGGCGATCGGCGCCATGTCCTCGGGCCATGTGAACTCCGCGAACCTGGGCATCCCGGTGGCGGTCCAGGTGCTGGGCGACGCCTCGTTCGTCGCGCAGGTCATCCTCTTCCAGGTGCTGGTGCTCTCGCCGGTGATCCTGACCCTGCTGGACTCCGGGACGCGCGGGGCGGACGGGCGGCGCCCCGGCGGCGGAGTGCGGCGGCTGCTCACGATGCCCCTGCGCAACCCGATCATCCTGGCCTCGCTGCTCGGTGTGGCCGTCTCCGCGACGGGGCTGCGGCTGCCGGCCGCCGTGACGCACCCGTGCGACGTGCTCGGCGCGGCGGCGGTGCCGACGGCCCTGATCACACTGGGCCTTTCGCTGCACCGGGCCCCGGGGGGCGGGGGCCGGGCGCGCCGGGAGCGGGCGGCGACCTCGGCCGTGGTCGCCGTGAAGACGCTGGGCCAGCCGCTGGCCGCCCTGCTCGTCGCGGGCCCGCTGCTGCGCCTCCCGGACCACCAGCTGCTCGCGGTCGTGCTGTGCGCGGCGCTGCCCACCGCGCAGAACTCCTTCATCTACGCCCGCGAGTACGGCCTGGACACGGGGCCCGCCCGCGACGCGATCGTGGCCTCCACGCTGGTGTCGATGGTCACGCTGTCGGTGGCCGCGTGGGCGCTGGGGCCGTAGGCCGTCCGGGTGGCGAGGGGCGGACGGCGGGCGGATGCTGGAGGGGCGACGATCCACAGGGCGAAGGGGTGCGGGGACGTTTTCACGTCTCCCGCACCCCTTCGTCGTCGCACGGGCTACCGGCTGCCCGCCAGCGCTTGGCCCTCCGGCGCACGGACCGCTTCGCCCTCCGGCGCCTCCGGCGCCCCCCGCAGCCGGCGCGGCCCCGCCAGCACGTACGCGATGAGGAACCCGAGCGCGACGACGGCCGCCCCGCCCACCGCGTCCAGCACCCAGTGGTTGGCGGTCGCGACGATCGCGGAGACCGTGAACAACGGATGCAGCACTCCGAGCGCCTTCATCCACACCTTGGGGGCGAGCAGCACGATGATCACCCCGCACCACAGGGACCAGCCGAAGTGCAGCGAGGGCATCGCCGCGTACTGGTTGGTCACCGCCGTCAGCGCCCCGTAGTCGGGCTTGCTGAAGTCCTGCACCCCGTGGACCGTGTCGATGAAGCCGAGCCCGGGCATCAGCCTCGGCGGGGCCAGCGGGTAGAGCCAGAAGCCGACGAGCGCGAGGAGCGTGGCGAAGCCGAGGGTGGACCGCGCCCAGCGGTAATCGGCGGGGCGGCGCACGTACAGCACGGCGAGGATCGCCAGCGGGACGACGAAGTGGAACGTCGAGTAGTAGTAGTCGAAGAAGTCCCGCAGCGGGCCGACGCCCGCGACCGCGTGGTTGATCCGGTGCTCGATGTCGATATGCAGCCACTGTTCCAGCGAGTGGATCTGGTGCCCGTGCCGCTCGGCGGTGTCCCGCCCGGCCGTGGCGGCCAGCCTGACGTGCCCGTACGCGGAGTAGACGACACGGATCAGAAGGAGTTCCAGGAGCAGGTTGGGCCGGCTGAGCACCCGCCGCCAGACGGGCAGCAGCGGCACCCGGCTCCAGCGGGCCGGGACGGGCTTCGCGTACGCGGTGGGCACGGGCTTTCGCCAGTACGGGGAGGTGCGCGGCAGGAACGGCGTCACGCAGGCGGCCCCGAGTGCGGCGATCAGCAGCACGTTGTCGCGCACCGGGAACACCGCCCCGATGTTCGGCAGCAGCATCGTGCCCGGCAGCGTGGTCACCAGGACCACGACGGCCGGCCACACGAGCCGGTCGGAGGCGCTGCGGCCCGCCCGGCCGACCACGGCGAGCAGCACCCAGAGCAGTTGGTGCTGCCAGGCGGTCGGGGACACGGCGACGGCGACGCAGCCGGTGACGGCCACGGCGAGCAGGAGCTGCCCGTCGCGCGCGTACCGCACGGCGCGGCGCAGGCCGATGACACCGACGGTGGCGGCCAGCGCCAGGAACAGCGCGATCTCCGGCGGCCCGGCGAGGCCCAGGCGCAGCAGCGCGCCGTGCAGGGACTGGTTGGCCAGGCTGTCCGCCTGGTCGCCGAGGCCCGCCCCGGCGACGTGGTGCACCCAGTACGTCCATGAGTCGTGCGGCATCGCGGCCCATGCCAGCGCCGTGCAGGCGGCGAACGCGGCGGCCGCGGTGAGCGCGGAACGGCGTCTTCCGGTGAGCCACAGCAGGAGGGCGAAGAGCAGCACGGTCGGCTGGAGGGCGGCGGCGACGCCGATGAGCGCTCCTGCCTTGCGCTCGCCCCGGACGGCGAAGAGGCCGACGAGGACCAGGAGGACGGGCAGGATGCTGACCTGGCCGAGGTGGAAGGCGTTGCGCACCGGCAGCGAGAGCATCAGCAGGCTGATCGCGACGGGCGCGGCGAGCAGCGCGGTGCGCCGGCCGACCGGCCCCGGCAGGGCGCGGGCGGCGACGAGGCCGAGGGCGGCGACGAGCAGCAGCGAGCCGAAGGTCCAGGCGACCCCGAGGCTCTGTTCGGCGGTACGGGTCAGCGGCTTGAGGACGAGCCCGGAGAACGGGGTGCCGGTGAACCGGTCGGTGTCGTACAGCGAACCGGTCACATGGAGGACCCCGTTCTCACCGATCCAGGTCTCCAGATCGGTGAGCCGTTCGCCCGGCGGCTGCCGCAGCACCACCGCCATCTGCCGGACGGCCAGTGCGGCCACGAGCAGCCAGAGCACCGCCCGTACCCTTCCGGTCCCCGCTCCCGCCGTCGCGCCTGTGCTGCCACCGTGCTCCGCGTTCGCCACGCTGCGCCGACCCTCCAAGGTCTAATGCCGGCCGATTGTCCGGCATGTGTGAAACCTTCGCATTGTGCTCTTGGGTAGACCCAATCAACCCCTTTTACGCCTGACTGTCACCCGGCTTTGGCCGAAAGATCCCTCCCCCGGGTGCGCGGCGCGGCCGGAACCGGCCGGGACCCGGGCACGTCTGAGCCCGTGATCAGTAACGACGGGGAGGACGGAAGATGCGGCGCACGGGGAGAAACGGAAGGACGGGGGGCTGGGCGGTCCGGGGGCTCTCCCTGCTCCTGATGCTGGTGTCGCTTCAGGTGGGGTCGCTGATCGCACCGGCGTACGCCTGCGGCTGCGGGGCGATGGTGGTCCACCAGGACAGCCGGATGGTGGTCGACCGGGAAACGTCGGCGGTCACCTGGGACGGCCGCACCGAGCAGATCGTCATGCAGCTGAGCGTCCGGGGGAACTCGCGGACCGCCGCCTGGATCATGCCGGTGCCGCACCGCGCCACGGTCGAGCTGGGTGACGCGGAGCTCTTCTCCGAGCTGACGTCCCTCACCGCGCCGGTCACCGAGAAGCGGTACCACTTCTGGCCGGGCGACGAGGACTGGCCGTTCGGCGAACGCCGGTACCCCGACGTCTACGGCGCCGCCCCCAAGGACGGCGCCCCGGTCGACGTGGTCGGCCGGGAACGGCTCGGCCCGTTCGACGTGGCGCGGCTGGCCGCGACCGACCCGGAGGCGCTGGGGAAGTGGCTGAAGGAGAACGGCTTCGAGCTCCCGGACCGCCTGACCACGGCCCTGACCCCGTACGTCGAGCAGAAGTGGGAGTACGTGGCGGTGCGCCTCGCCCCCGAGAAACGGTGGGGCACGCTGAGCGGGACGCTCGAACCGCTGCGGCTGCGGTTCGCCAGCGACCGGCTGGTCTATCCGATGCGCCTGTCGAAGCTGGCCGCCACCCCGCAGTCCCTGGACCTGTACATCCTGGCCGACCACCGCATGGAACCGCGCGGCGCGATCGGCGGGCGGCCCCCGAAGGTCGCGTACGCGGGCCGTGTCGACCCGGCGGAGGAGCGGTACGAGGCGCTGGCGGCGGTCACCGGGGACAAGCCGGTCTTCGTGACGGCCATCGACCAGTACTTCCCGTCGCCGGAGCGGATCGACGGCGACCACGAGCTGCGGGCGACCGCCGAGGACACCCCGTACCGGACCGTCGTGTACCGGGACGCGCTGCTGACCTGGGGCGGCATGCCCGCCTGGATGCTGACGCTGCTCGGGGGCGCGGTGCTGCTGGTGGCCCTGCCCCTGTTCCTGGTCGTACGCACCCGGCGGCGGCGCCCGGTAGCGCCCCCGCCCCCGGTCTTCACGCCGCCGCCGCTGAGCTAGGGCCTAGCTCTCCGAGGGGGTCTCCGCCTGCCATCCGGCGAAGAGCGGGACCTCCTCGCCCGGGTCCAGGACGGCGATGCCGAAGGGCCGGTCGAAGGCGACGTGCAGGCGGCGCGGGGGCGGGCCCGGCTCCGCCCCGGCCGGTGCGGGCAGCACCGTCACGGCGGCCGCCGACAGCCCCTCCTCGGTCACCGTCAGCACGGCCTCCTGCACCGCCTCGGAGAGCATGAGCGGGGTGGCCGAGAGCCCGGAGAAGTCGGCGGCGGGGGTCGTCGCCAGGCGGATCCCGAGCGCCCGCAGGTGGTCGGTCGCCCGGATGTGCGTACGGAGGGAGAAGCGGGGGACCGCGATGGTCAGGACGTCCGCTTTCAGGGCGGTCCGCGCCTCCTTCGGCGCCCAGGCCGCCGGGAGCACCTCGGCCGCCCCGTCGCCCGGCCGCCCCAGCACAAGGCGCACCTTGACCGGCGGCGGCCCGCCGCGCTGCCCGGAGCAGCGCAGATCCACGACGAACGCGCCGCCGGTCATCCAGATGTCCATCGCCGGGGGCTCCCCGAACATCGTGGGCACCTCCCGGGTGACCCCCGCCGCGTCGGTGAACGGCCGGTCCCGGGTCACCTCCCGGTTGAAGGGGAACACCCAGTCGGTCCGGACCGCGAGCGCGTTGACGAGCACCAGCAGCGTCTGGGCGTTCACGGCCACCGGCAGCCGCTCGATGAGCCCGCCGGTCGTCTTCCGGACCCAGGCGTCGGCCTTGTCCGGGTCCATGGGCCCGAAGCCGATGTCCGGCAGCGCCTTCCGGAGCCCGCGGCGCACCGGGGTCCGGGTCCACACCCGGGTCGCCACGCCCAGCCCGTCGGTGGCGGCCAGCGCCCGGGCCGTGGCCGTCGCCGCCCCGGCCGCCTCGTCCCCGGCCGCCCCGAGCACCGCCCGCAGCTCCTCGGCGGTCTCCCCGCGCGCCCCGGCCGCGAGCGCCGTCAGGGCCAGCCACAGCCCGGCGGGCGAGCAGACGAAGTCACCGCCCGGCCCGGCCAGCTCCCGGATCCACCGCTCACCGAGCCGCCGGACCACATGGGCCCCGCTCTCCCGCACCACCGCGCCGCCCCCTCGAAATCGCTTGGCTCATACATATGTGCGGTAGCAAGAATGGCCCAATGACCTGGACCATCGCACCCGAACCCTTCGACTCCCCGGCCGCGGCCCTGCTCCGGCGGGACTACTACGCCGAGGTGGCCGGCCGCTACTGGGGGCGTCCGGCGACGGCCGAGGAGATCGAGGACGGCCTCACCGACGACGGCGCCGCGCTGCTGACCGCGCCGACCGGTGACTTCGTCGTCGGCCACTTCGACGGCCGGGCGGCCGCCTGCGGGGGCCTGGTCCTCGTGGACGCGGACACGGCGGAGCTGACCCGGGTCTACGTCCGCCCGGAGGTCCGGGGCACGGGCGGCGGTGGGCTGCTCCTCGCGGCGCTGGAGGAACGGGCCCGGGCACTGGGGGCGACCCTGCTCCGGCTGGACACCCGGCACGATCTGGTGGAGGCGCGCGGCCTGTACGCCAAGCACGGTTTCCGGGAGGTCCCGGCGTTCAACCAGGGGCAGTACGCGGAGCACTGGTTCGCGAAGAAGGTGGCCCCGGAGGCTTAGGGCGTGCCACGCCCGTACGGTCGCGGGTCAGTCCCGCTGCGGGTGCCCCGCCGCGTGGTCGCGCTTCGGCTCCGGGCTGTGCGGGCGCTCCTTGCTCGACCCGCTGGTCTCCCGCGTCAGTTCGGAGACCAGCGCGACCAGGTCCGTCGGCCGGTCCGGCCCCCACCAGTCGCCCAGCAGCTCGGCGAGGGAGTCCTCGCGAGCCTGGGCGAGCTTCACCACCGCCTCGGCGCCGGGCTCGGTGAGCACCATCTGCACCCCGACCCGCCGGACGAGCCCGCGCCCCTCCAGCTGGCGGGCGGCGTCGTTGATCACCCGCAGCGGCACGGGCGCCACCTCGGCGAGCCGGGCGGGCTCCACCGTGCCGTGGCGCTTGATCCGCAGCAGCATCCAGCTGGCGGCGGGCAGCAGGTCGTAGCCCGCCTTCTCGGTGATCCTGACGTAGACCTCGCGACGGCCCTCCCGGGTGGCCAGCACGGACAGGGCCCGCGCGCACTCGTCGTACGAGGAGCGCTCGACCGGGTTGGACGCCAGGGTCTCGCTGGGGTCAGGTGCCGTCACCGAGCCGCGCAGCTTGTCCTCCTTGAGCAGCCAGGCGAAGAGGAAGGCGACCAGGACGACGGGTGCCGCGTACAGGAAGACGTCCGTGATCGACGTCGAGTACGCCTGGAGCACCGGCCCGCGCAGCGCGTCCGGCAATTGTCCGATGGCCCGCGGGTCGGCGGCCAGGCTGTCCGCGTCGACCCCGGGCGGCAGCGGCCGTCCGTCGAGCGCGTCGCCGAGTTTGTCGGTCAGCCGGTTGGTGAAGATGGTGCCGAAGATCGCCACGCCGAACGAGGCGCCGATGGACCGGAAGAACGTCGCGCCCGAGGTCGCCACGCCGAGGTCCCGGTACGAGACGGCGTTCTGCACGACCAGGACGAGGACCTGCATCACCAGGCCGAGCCCCGCGCCGAACACGAAGAAGTACGCGCTCATCTCCCAGGTGCCGCTGGACACCGTCAGCCGGTGCAGGAGCAGCAGCCCGATCGCGGTGATGCCGGTACCGGCGACCGGGAACACCTTCCAGCGGCCCGTACGGCTGACGATCTGCCCCGACACCGTCGAGGTGATGAGCAGCCCGAACACCATGGGCAGCATGTGGACACCGGACATCGTCGGCGTGATGCCGTGGACCACCTGGAGGAAGGTCGGCAGATAGGTCATCGCGCCGAACATCGCGAAGCCGACGACGAAGCTGATCACCGCGACGAGGCTGAAGGTCCTGATCCGGAACAGCTTCAGCGGCAGCACCGGCTCGGTGGCGCGCCGCTCCACGAACACGAACGCGATCAGGAGCACCACGGCCAGCACCGCGAGACCGATGATCTTCCAGGAGCCCCAGGGCCAGGTGGTGCCGCCGAGCGAGGCGACGAGGACGAGGCAGGTGGCGACCGAGGCGATGAGGAAGGTGCCCAGGTAGTCGATGGTGTGCTTCGTCCGGCGGACCGGGATGTGCAGCACGGCGGCGATCACCAGGAGGGCGACGACGCCGATCGGAAGGTTGATGTAGAAGACCCAGCGCCAGCTGAGGTGCTGGGTGAAGAAGCCGCCGAGCAGCGGCCCGAGGACGCTCGTCGCACCGAACACGGCACCGAAGAGCCCCTGGTACTTGCCGCGCTCGCGGGGCGGGACGATGTCGCCGACGATCGCCATCGACAGCACCATCAGACCGCCACCGCCGAGCCCCTGAAGGGCGCGGAAGCCGATCAGCTGCGGCATGTTCTGGGCGAGGCCGCAGAGCGCGGAGCCGATCAGGAAGATGACGATCGCGGTCTGGAACAGCTTCTTGCGCCCGTACTGGTCGCCCAGCTTCCCCCAGAGCGGGGTCGCCGCGGTCGAGGCCAGCAGATAGGCGGTGACCACCCACGACAGGTGTTCGAGCCCGCCGAGGTCGCTGACGATGGTGGGGAGCGCGGTGGAGACGATGGTCTGGTCGAGTGCCGCGAGGAGCATGCCGAGGAGCAGTGCGCCGATCGCCACCAGGACCGACCGCGTGGAGTGTTCCGCGCCGGGGGCGCCGGGGGCCGGGGGGCTCTGCTGCTGGGCCATGAAACGTCTCCTCGGGTCCGCTACACCCCCATCCTGTCCGTTCCGCACCGTTATGGCCTGCCGGGAGCCCATCCGATTGGGCTTCTCGGCGGCGGGCTGCATAATCGCAGGCAGTTCAAGGGGAGGGGACCCACGATGGCCGGACATATATGCCCGGAGTGCGGTACGGAGAGCAGACCGGGCGCCACTCCCGGCTGCGCCTGCGCGGCCCGGAACACCGGTACGCCGGGTTACGCCACCGACCCGGAGCGGGCCGCCGAACAGCAGCGCATCGCCGACGAGCACCATGCCGAGCGGTCCGCGGAGATGGCCGCGGCGGAGGACTTCGACCCGCTGCGCATCCGCCCGTACGTGACCCTGGGCGACGCCGCCGCGGCGGCGCCCACGGCACCCCCAGCGGGCGCCCCGCAGGCGTACGGCCCCGAGGGCGACGCGGCGACCACGATGCCGCTGTTCCTGGACCCGGCGGGCCCTCCTCCGGCGGACGCCGACGACGCGGACGGCACCGCCCTCCTGCTCACCGGCCGCGATCCGGTGGCCCCGCGCCGCCGCAAGCCGTTCGCCGCGGTGATCGCGGGGGCGGCCGTGGTCGCCGTGGTCGGCACGGCGGCCTTCGTCGGCGGGCTGTTCAACGGCGACGACGACGGCAAGGCCGACCTGGACCAGGCCCTCCCCTCCACGGTGACCAGCCTCCCCGAGGAGAGCGGCGAGCCGGAGCCGTCCGCCTCGTCCTCCGCCTCCGCGCCGCCCAGCCGTTCCGCCTCCCCCACCTCGTCCGCGTCGGCCTCCGCGTCGTCGTCCGCCTCCGCATCCCCCTCCGCCTCCGCCTCCCGCTCGGCCACGGCATCCTCCTCGGCGCCGGGCGCGGGCACCCCGGCGTCCCCGTCGGCCACCGCGAGCAGCAGCGCACCGGCCGAGGGCGTGGCCCCCTCGTCGCCGGACGAGGCGGGGACCCTGCGGCGGGGCGACCGGGGCGCGGAGGTCGCGGAGCTCCAGAACCGGCTCCGGGAGGTCTGGGTGTACAACGGCCCGGTCGACTCGGACTACGGGGACCGCACGGAGCGGGCCGTGAGCGACCTGCAGACGTGGTGGAACATCGAGGGGGACCCGGACGGGGTCTACGGACCGAACACCCGGAGCCGCCTGGAGGCGGTGACGACGGGGCGCGGGCGGCACTGACGGGTCCATCTCCCGGACGGGATTCGCATTCGCGACCGCGTTTTTGTATCGTGGAGAAACAAAGTGGCCCCTGCGCGCACACCCTGACCGGCGGGCGGGGGCCGCTTGATCTCCCGCGCCGCCCACCTCCGCGGCGTTCGCTTCCCCCCGTTCTGGAGCCCGCCCATGCCGGCCACCGCCCTCACCGCCAAAGCACTGCTGCTCGACATGGACGGCACCCTGGTGAACTCCGACGCCGTCGTGGAGCGCTGCTGGCGCCGCTGGGCACTGCGGAACGGTCTCGACCCGGAAGAGGCGCTGAAGGTCGTCCACGGCCGCCAGGGCTACGCCACCATGGCGGTCCTGCTCCCGGAGCGCCCGATGGAGCAGAACCACGCGGACAACAAGGTGATGCTCGCCGAGGAGACCGCCGACACCGACGGGGTCGTCCCGATCGGCGGCGCCCCCGCGTTCATGGACGCCATCGCCTCCCTTCCGCACGCCCTGGTCACCTCGGCCGACCTGGCGCTGGCGACGGCCCGGATGGGCACGGCGGGGCTGCGGATGCCGGACCTCCGCGTCACCGCCGAGAGCGTCGGGGCCAGCAAGCCGGACCCGGAGGGCTTCCTCAAGGGCGCCGCGGCGCTGGGCTTCGCTCCGGCGGACTGCGTGGTCTTCGAGGACTCCGAGGCGGGCATCGCGGCGGGCCGGGCGGCGGGCATGCGCGTGGTGGGCGTCGGCCCGCGCGCGGGGGCCCACTCCCCGGACGTCCACGTGGCCGACCTGACGCAGCTGCGCGTCGAGGCGGCGGCGGACGGCGCGATCACGCTGCACATCGAGGCGCGATAACCTTCCCGCGGGGCGTCGGACGCCCCAGGGAAGACGCACACCGGGGCCGCTGACCCCACGTCAAACACCAGCACCACGAACCTCAGTACGGCCCTCGCCCACCCCGGGCGGGGGCCTTGCGCATGCGCTCCCCCGCAGGTCACGGACTTCGGCGCCGCGCCGTCCCGGCTCACCGCGCCCGCGCGCACGGGCCCGTGCGCCCCCCGCACCACGAACCCCTTTGTCAGATCTCTTGATGTGACGTGCCCATGTCGCCACCCTGTTACCTGGCGCCCACCCCACGGAAACCCGGCGCCGCCACGATGGCCGGGCCGTTCATGACAGCCCGTCCACATCCCCCCACATCAAGGGAGTTCGCATGTCAGGTGTCTACGCGCGTCGCATAGCCGTCCTCGCCGCATCCGCCGCACTCGCCGCCACCACCGGCCTGCTCACCGCGCCGAGCGCCCAGGCGGCCATGCCCACTCCGGTCTCCGCGTCCACCGCCCGCACCTATCTGAGCGAGCTCACCGTGAAGGCGGAGGGCTCGTCCACGGGGTACAGCCGGGACAAGTTCCCGCACTGGATCACCCAGTCCGGAGCCTGCAACACCCGCGAGGTCGTCCTGAAGCGCGACGGCACGAACGTCACCCAGGACTCCAGCTGCGCCGCCACCGGCGGCAGTTGGTACTCGCAGTACGACGGTGCCACCTGGACCGCCGCGTCCGACCTGGACATCGACCACATGGTGCCGCTCGCCGAGGCGTGGCGCTCGGGCGCGTCCAGCTGGACCACCGCCCAACGGCAGGCGTACGCGAACGACTTGACCCGCCCGCAGCTGATCGCGGTCACGGACAACGTCAACCAGTCCAAGGGCGACCAGGACCCGGCGTCCTGGATGCCGCCCCGCGCCGCGTACAAGTGCACCTATGTGCGCGCGTGGGTCCACGTGAAGCACTACTACAACCTGTCCGTCGACTCGGCCGAGAAGTCCGCCCTGCAGTCCGCGCTCAGCGGCTGCTGAACCCGGGAACACCCGACCGCGACCCCGACTCCGGTGGCTCCACCGGCCGATGCCCCGACGAGGGGCCGGCCGGCGGGGCCACCGACGTGTTTTCGGCCTACTACGGCTGTTCATGACAAGCCACACACCCTCTCACGGGCGCACCGGCGGGCCCGCAGTCCGCCAACGGGGCGCGAGCGGCCCGGAACTCCCGTGGGGCCCCAGTGAAAGCCGGGGGTGCCGTGGTGGGAGCCCTCGCCGACAGAACCGGACGCCCATGGCCGGAAAACTGCGCCGCCATTGGTTCAGGCCAAGCAAAGGAACGAGGGTGCCCAGTTCGAGGCGGTATTGGCCCGCCGAACGGCTCACAACAGCCCGTCGAATTTGAGCCAGTCGACAAAACGTTGAACTTGCAAGTATTGGTGAGGTCTACCTAATCTTTTGCGCCCAGTCGGTTCACGTCCCCACCAGACCGAAGGAGCTCCTCCCCCCATGACCCCACACCTCCACCGGGCACAGCCCTATGTCCTCGCGCTCTTCCGCATCGTCATCGGCGGGCTCTTCGCCTGCCACGGCGCTGCCTCGGTCTTCGGCGTCCTCGGGGGCGCCCACGGCGGCGGGTCCATACCCGCCGGCACCTGGCCGGGCTGGTACGCGGCGGTGATCCAGCTCGTCGGCGGCGTCCTCGTGGCCCTGGGCCTCGGCACCCGGTTCGCCGCCCTGATCTCGTCCGGCTCCATGGCCTACGCCTACTTCACGGTCCACCAGTCGCACGCCCTCCTCCCCCTGCAGAACGGCGGGGAGCCGTCGGCCGTCTTCTGCTGGGTCTTCCTGCTGCTCGTCTTCACCGGCCCGGGCGCCCTGGCCCTGGACAACCTCCTCACCGCCCACACCCCGGACCGCCAGGGCCGGGACCGCACCCAGGAACAGAACTCCCCGGTCGCCGTCTGACCCCTCTCCCCGCTCCCCCGGGCCCGCCGACCGACCGGGCCCCGCACACCCCTCGCGTACCGCCGGGAACCGCTCCCCGGCGGTACGCGCTCAAGGCACCCTCGACCCGGGGTGCCCAACATCACGCATATATATGGATCACCGGGTGAACGGCAGGCGTACGCTGTACAGCTGACCCTGCCGCTCCTGCCGCTCCCCTGCGACGTCGCGGCGTTGTTACCGATCGGGGAGTAGTAGGTGCTAGAGAGTGTGGGTGCGCTGACCGGCAGCCCATGGATCTACGTAGCGGTCGCCCTCTCCGTGCTGCTGGACGTCTTCCTCCCCGTACTCCCCAGCGGGGTGCTGGTGATCACCGCCGCCACGGCCGCCGCGGCCGGCACCACCGGTGTCGCGGCCGACGCGGCGGGCGCCGCCCGTCAGGTGACCGAGGTCCCCTCCCTGCTGGCCCTCGTCCTGTGCGCCGCCACCGCCTCGGTGCTCGGCGACTTCGCCGCGTACCGGCTGGCCCGGCACGGCGGCGAGCGCCTGGACCGCGCCATCGCCCGGTCCCGCCGCCTGACCTCCGCGCAGGAACGCCTCGGCGCCGCCCTGAGCCGGGGCGGCGGCATCCTCGTCGTCATCGCGCGCTTCGCCCCGGCCGGGCGCTCGGTCGTCTCGCTGGGCGCGGGCGCCTCGCACCGCAAGGTGAAGGAATTCCTGCCCTGGTCGGCTGTCGCGGGCGTGGCCTGGGCCGGCTACAGCGTGGGGCTCGGCTACTTCGGCGCCCAGTGGCTGGGCGCGAGCTGGCTGGGCACGGCCGTCTCGGTCCTCGCCCTGTTCCTCGCGGGCTCCTTCGCCGCGCTGCTCATGCGGCGCCCGGCCGCAGCCGCGGCAGCCGCGCCCCCTATGGCGTCCTGACACCACCCCGGATCTCCAGGTCGTCGAGCAGCCGGGCGGTCGCCTCGGCGATCTCGTCCACGGCGCGGTCGAAGACTTCCCTGTTGTGCGCGGCCGGGGCCCGGAAGCCCGAGACCTTGCGGACGAACTGCAGGGCGGCGGCGCGGATGTCCTCCTCGGTGGCCTCTTCGGGCAGAACGGGCGGTCGGAGCGTCTTGATACTGCGGCACATGTCTCCAGTGTGACCCGCGCCACTGACAACGGCACCCATCCTGTCCCGGACCGACCGGTCAGATGACCGGTTTCCGCGCCGTGCACAGGGCCCAGATGACGAAGGTGTCGATGGCGAGGGAGACCACGGCCCAGACCGGCTGGTAGGGGAGCCACATGAAGTTCGCGATCATATTGAGCGCCGCGAGCCCGACCCCGGCCCCGCGCGCCCAGGCGGCGCCCCTGAGGATGCCCCAGCCGACGATCGCGATGACGATGCCGAGGACGAGGTGGATCCAGCCCCAGGCCGTCACGTTGAACTTGAAGACGTAGTCGTTGATCCGCGCGTACACGTCGTCCGACGCGATGCCGGCGATGCCCTTGATCGCGTCGAGCACCCCGTCCACCAGCAGCAGTACACCGGCGAACATGACCCCGCCGGAGGCCCAGGGGTTCTCGTCCCCCGGACGCGGTACGGAGGGCGAGGACGGGGTGCCCGGCGGGGGCGCGGTCTGTGCCATGAGGACTCCAGGGCCGGATGAAGACGTACAGGTCAGACCGACCATGCGCCGCCCTTCCCGGCACGGCTACGCGGAAACGCCCGTACGGGTGACGCCCCCCGCCACGAGGAGCCCCGGACAGCGGCGCCGGAAATCCGCTGTCCCCCCGTCGCGCCGGGCGGTTAACCTCCCCTCACCCGACGACCCGAGGAGGGGAAGTTGCCCGGTAGCCCGCGCACGCGCTGACGCCGTAGAACGACCCGTCATCGCGTGCTGCCTCCGAGCGCGGCACAGCGAGCCCTTCCCGCCGCACCGCCCGACGCACACCTCCGCGCCGGGCGGTGGCGGAGCCTTGCCGTCCGCTGCCCAAGGGGCCTTCGTGCATCCGGTTTCCCGTACCCCCTCCTCCCCCGCTCTCCGCCGCGACTCCGGCTTCCTGTGCCTGTGGGCCGGGCAGACCGCCTCCCAGTTCGGCGAGCAGGCACTCCTGGTCGTCCTGCCGCTCGTCGCCGTCGTCTCGCTGCACGCCGACGCGGGCGCGCTCGGTCTGCTGCGTGCGGTGGAGCAGGCTCCGATCCTGCTGCTGTCGCTGTTCGCGGGCGCGTGGGCGGACCGCCGCCGCACCCGTACGGTGATGGTGGCCGCGGATCTCGGCCGGGCGCTGGCCCTGGCGGCGGTCCCCCTGGCGTATCTCTTCGGCGTGCTGGGGCTGCCGGTCCTGCTCGTCGTGGCCGCCCTGCTCGGTGTGGGCAGCGTGTTCTTCGACGTGGCCTACCAGGCGTCGCTGGTGCGGCTGGTGGACCGCGAGCTGCTGATGCGGGGCAACAGCGCGCTGGAGGGCAGCAGGTCGGCGGCGCGGATCGGCGGCCCGGCGCTCGGCGGGGCGCTGATGTCGGTGTTCTCGCCGCTGCTCGCGGTCGTCACCGGTGCGGGCTTCTTCGTCCTGTCGGCCGTGTCGATCGGCCGCATCCGCCGCCCCGAACGCGTGCCCGCGCCCGCCGGGGCCCCGGAGCCGGTCCTCCGGCGCATCCACGAAGGGCTCCGCTTCGTGGCCTGGCACCCGGCGCTGCGTGCGGTGGGACTGGCGTCCGCCCTGTTCCAGTTCTCGCTCGCCGCGCTGATGACGGTCTATCTGCTGTTCCTGCCGCGCGAACTGGGCCTGTCCGGCGCCCAAGTGGGCCTGGCGCTCGCGGCGACGGGGCCGGGCGCGGTGCTCGGGTCGCTGCTCGCGGCGAGGCTGCCGGAGCGGCTCGGGTACGGCGTGGTGCTGGTGGGGTCGGCGGTCCTCGCGGACGGTGTGATGCTCGGCGTACCGGCGCTGCACGGCTCCGGGCCCCTGGTGCTGCCGGCACTGATGGCCGTCAACCTGGTCTTCGGCACGTTCGGCCAGCTGGTCAACGTCACGGTGATGTCCGTGCGGCAGGCGGTCACGCCGGTCCGCCTCCAGGCGCGGGTGGTGGCGACGATCAACTTCGCCGGGATGGGCCTCACCCCGTTCGGCTCCCTGCTCGGCGGCTTCCTCGCGGGTACGTGGGGGCTGCGCCCGAGCCTCCTCGCCACGGCGGCCGCCCTCGCCCTCTCCCCGCTGTTCATGGCGCTCTCCCCCTTGTCCCGCCTCGGCAAAGCCCTTCCCGTCGCAGCTCAGGGCGGCCCGTCATATGCCGGTGAGTGACCCATGCTGGCGTACGATGCGGGCATGAGCGAACGCGCGATGCAGGAACCGACCCTCCTCCTCCTGACCGCCCTGGCGGACGAGCCCCGGCACGGTTACGCCATCGCGCGCGAGGTCGAGACGATCTCCGGCGGCCGGGTCAGGATGCGCACCGGCACGCTGTACGGGGCGCTGGAGCGCCTGCTGAACGAGGGCCTGATCGAGGTGCACACGGAGGAGGTCGTGGACAGCAGGCTGCGCCGCACCTACACGCTCACCGCGACCGGCCGGGAGACCCTGGCCGCCGAGGCCCGCCGGATCGCCGCCACCGCGCGCGAGGCGACCCGGCGCCTGAGTGCCGCCGGGAAGCCGGCCACCGCATGAGCACGCCGCTGCTGCGGCTCTACCCGGCCGGATACCGCCGCGCCTTCGGGGCGGAGATCGCGGAGGCGTACCGGGAGGCGACCGAGGATGCGGGCCGGACCGCCCGGTTCCGGGAGGCGGGCGACCTCGTGGCGCACGCGCTGCGGATGCGGATGCGCCTCGGTTCCGCGCAGCCCGCGGCCCGCCTGTTCGCCGCCGCCGCACCCTTCGCGCTGGCCGCGACGGCCGCGTACGCCGCCTTCGGCCTGGTCTCGATGCTCGGCGACTGGCGGCTGAGCGGGAATCCGGACTTCCTGGTCCCGCTCAGCTTCGTCATGACCGGCTGCGACCTGGTGACGCTGGCGGGGGCGGTCCTGGCGCTGGGCGGGCGGTTCGCGGCGGGTGCGCGGTGGGCGTTCGCGGGCGCGCTGGTCCAGGAGCTCGCGCTCTTCGTGGTGCCGCTGACGGCCGGGGTGCTGCCACCGGCCGCCGCCGCCCCGTATCTCCTGGCCCCGGTCGCGGTGGCCGCGCTGCCGCTGGCCTGTCCACCGGACCTGCGCCCGCCCGGCCGCGCCCTGGGCACCGCGGCCCGGGTCGCACTGCTGCTGTGGTCGGCGCTCGCCGTGGCCGCGCTGGCGCTGGCGGAGCCCGGCAGCCATCTGACGTACCTGTTCTGGCGGTTGGGCGTACCGACGGCCGCCGCCCTCCTCCTCGCGGGCCGCCCGGCGCTGGCCCGCTTGCGCACGCCGGGCCGGTTCGCGCTGGCCGGGGCACCGTTCGTCGCGATGGGGTACTGCGCCGGGGTGGTGGACCGGGACACCGCGGTCCCGGCACTGGCCGTCGTGGCGGCGGCGGGGGTGGCGCTGCGGCTGTGGCGGCTGCGGGGCGGGACGAGCACGGGCTGAGGGTGCGGGACGAGCACGGGCTGAGGGTGCGGGACGAGCACGGGCCGAGTGGGGCGGGTGCGGGCCGGGGCGGGCGGGTGCGTCAGGCGGTCACACGTATCTTCGACTGCCCGTGCCCCAGCTTCTCCCAGTCCTCCATGAACCGCGCCCGCAGCCCGTACTTGGCGGCGAGGGCGGTCAGGGTCTCCGTGCGGTAGTAGAAGTCCTCGCGCAGCACCTGGTGTTCGGCGCCCGTGGTGCGGTCGAAGGTGAAGTCGAAGTGCCCGCCGGGCGCCAGGACGCGGCCCACGTGGGCCAGGCACTCCTCGATGATCTCGACCGGCGAGTGCGAGAAGACGCTGTGCGCGTGGACCACGTCGAAGTACGCGTCCGGCAGGAAGTCCAGCGTCAGGTCCCTGGTGATGGTCAGGTGCGGCACCTTGGCCTGGAGCCCCTGCGCGGTCAAGGTCTCCTTGGCGGCGATCAGGATGTCGGGCGAGATGTCGATGCCGTAGTAGTGCCCGGCCTCCAGATAGTCGATGAACCGCCAGCCGGACCGGAGGTTCCCGCACCCGATGTCGAGCATCCGTGCCCCGGGGGCGAGCCCGTGCTCCACGAGGTAGTCGAACTGCATCTGCCCCAGGGCGAGCCACCGTTCGTGCGTCTGGCTGCCGACGGCGGCCTCCGGGTTGCGCCGGGTGTCCGAGGCCATCACGGCCCGGTAGTAGTTCACGTGGTCCGGGTGCTTGAACGCCAGCCACCGGTCGCGGGCCGCCCGCTTCAGATAGGGCGCGATGCGGTCCGGCCGGGTCGCGGCGTAACGGACCTTGTGGGCAAGGGACTCACGGTTGGCGACGAGGTTCTTCTTGGATGCCATGGCGCCACTATAGGTCGGTGAACGACATATGCAAACCAACGACCCTTCGGCCGGCCGGAAGTGCCCGGAAGTGCCTCACAGCCGCCTGATCCGGCGCACATCACGCACACAGGCGTTGGCCACCCCGGCGGCGAGAACGACGGCGGAGCACACCAGGAGGATGCGCCCGCTGGACCAGTACGCGGACGCGACCGCGACCGCGAGGTAGCCGACCGGGATGGCGATCTGCTCCCCCAGCGAGTTGAAGGCGTTGAGCCGCCCCAACTCCTGGTCAGGGACCTGCTGTTGCATGACAGTGGACCAGGCGACGATCGCCACGTCCATGCCCGCCCCGGCGACGACGGCCGCCCCCAGCACCCAGAGCAGCGGCAGCCCGAGCCCCATCGCGGCCAGCGGCAGGAAGAGCCCGGAGCTCGTCACCACGCAGACCAGCACGAGGCGTTGCGGCTTCCACAGCAGGCAGACGAACGTCCCCACGAGCAGCCCCGCAGCGAACGCCCCCTGGACCAGCCCCCAGGAACCGGCGCCCGCGTAGCTGCGGTCCGCCACGAGCGGCCCCAGCAGCTGATACCCGGCCAGCCAGGCGGCCACGACCGCCGTCCCGGACAGGGTGTAGCTCCACAGCCAGACCCGGGACCTGAACCCGGCCCACCCGACCCGCAGCTCGGCCACCAGCCCCGCGCCCGGCCCCCCGGCGGGCACCGCCCCCGCGAGCCGCAGCCCCGCCAGCAGGAGCGCTGCCACGAGGAAGGTCACGGCATCCCACCCGAGCGCCCAGGCGGGCCCGGTCAGGGCGACGACGAACCCGCCGACGACGGGACCGACCACCTTGACCGCGTTCCTGGGCACCCGGACCAGCGCATTGGCCTGCTGAAGCCGCCCCGGCTCCACGAGCCGGGGCACGACCCCCTGGGCCGCCGGTGTGGTGAACGCGGCCGCCGCCCCCGAGGCGCACGCACACACGCTCATCGCGGCGGTGGTCGCCGTCCCGGTCGCGACGAGTACCGCGACGGCCCCTTGCGCCGCCCCGGCACCAAGGTTCCCGAGGAAGAGGATCCGGCTGCGCGACACCCGGTCCGCCAGCGCCCCGCCGACGAGCAGCAGAACCAGGGCCGGAACGGTGCCGGCCGTCAGCACGATCCCCAGCGACCGCGCCCCGCCGCCCTGCTCGATCACCGCGAACGCCAGGGCGACCGGGGCCATCGCGGACCCGGTCGCGGAGACCAGATGGGCGAGCAGGAACCGCCGGAAGGCCGGCAGTCGCAGCGGGGAAGGCGACTCCTTCTCCTGGTCGTCGACAGCCATCAGCCCTTCGCGCCCGTCACCCATGGCGGCAGGGTAGGGGCGATACGGCCGCCACGGCACCCGGGTTTCGGGCGCACAGGGCGCGCGCCCGGCGCGCACATGCGTGCGTCAGGCCGCCCCGAACCACGTCTCGGCGAGTTCGGGCAGCGTCTCCCCGGCGGGGCGCGGCATCTCCCGGAGGTACCAGGGCAGGTTGCTGTACACGTGCAGCAAGGTGTGCGCGAGCAGCACGGACGGGTCGAAGGTCCGGCCGTACGCCCTGCTCAGCCGCCCCAGCAGGCCCGGGTCCCCGCCGGTGACGAACAGGCCGACGGCCACGAAGTCGTACGCCGGGTCCCCGGTCATGGCGGGCTCGAAGTCGATGAGTCCGGTCAGCCGCCACCCGTCCGCGTCGGCCAGCAGGTGCTGCCGCATCACCTCGGTGTGCAGCAGGGCCGCGCGCGGGGTGCGCGGCAGCGGGACCGAGGCGAGGAAGTCCGGGATCTGCTCCAGCCAGCTTTCGGACAGGCCGCGCACCCGTTGCCGCTCGACCGCACCGGCGGCCTGCCGGTCCAGGAAGCCGCCCCAGTCCTCCGGTCCGAGGACGTCGGCGAGCGGTGCCGGGTCGAGGGCGTGCAGCGCCGCCAGCATCCCACCGGCCTCGGCGACGATCCGTTCCCGGTGCGGACGCGGCACCCGGGCCCAGGCGGGCGCCAGGTCCTCGCCGTGAAGCCGGGACATCAGCACGTACCGCCACCCGTCGCCGGCCGGGCCGGCCCCGTACAGCCGGGGGGTCGGCACGGGCAGCCGTCCTCGCAGATGGGCGAGGACCCGCTCCTCCACGAGGGCGTGCCTGCCGTCAGCCTCCGGGAAGAGCTTGAGCACGTACCCGTCACCGACCGCGTAGACGGGCACGGACCCCTCGGGGAACCGGACGACCGGTACGCCTCCGACGCCGATGCGCCGGCACAGCTCCTCGACTGCCGCATGGGGCATGGTCCGGTCGGCGTCCTCGTCGGTCGGCATGACCGGGACCGTAGGCCACGAAACGGAAGCGGGACAACGCGTTATCGGCCGCGGCCGTGATCGGGGTCCGCGTCCAGGCCGGGCAGTTCCTCGTGCCCCTCCGAGTAGTGGTTGACCCACCCGCAGAGCGCACAGGCGTACCGCCCGGCCAGACCGTGCACCTCGGTGCCGCACCGCGCGCAGTCGGTGCGGGTGATCTCGGGAATCGTCGGTTCGGGCTCGCTGGTCACACGGGGACTGTACCGAGTGGAGCGCTCTCCGCGGAGTCCGCTTACGGACTGATCATGGCGTCCGGTCGCTGCGCCATGAAGAAAAGCAGGGCGGCACGGCGGCCCGGACGGAGAAGGCGCGACGGCTGCGGCCCGACGGGTGGCGGTGATCTTCAACAGGCAGCCCGGGGCGGCGCGGCCCACCGCCGCGTGATCGCGTCCGGAACGATGGCCTGCCCGACGGCATCACGCGATCGGCGCCGCGAAACACAGGGCGTCGAAGTGCCGCCCGGCGAAGAAGTGCCGGAGCTCACCGATCCGCTGCCATCCGAGCCGCTCGTACAGCCGGATGGCAGCGGCGTCCTTGGTCAGGACCTCCAGCACCAACGGCAGCCCGTGCGCCCGGGCATACGCCTCCGCCGCACCCATGAGCCGTGCCCCGGCGGAAGCGCCCCGGGCGTCCCGCCCCACGAAGAACCGGGCCAGCACTGCGACGTCCCCGTCCTCGGCACCGCCGCCGTCCCGCCAGAGCCGTGCCACGTCCTCCCCGCGCCGGGCCCGGTTGACCGCGACATGCCCCACGACCCGCCCGTCCCGCTCGGCGACCCAGGCCGCGATCAGCCCCTCCGGCGACAGCCACGCCTCGGGGTCCGCCACCCCTTCGACGGGATACCCGTCGGACTCGTGGACACCGGCGAGCACGGCAGCCGCCGCACCCAGGTCGGCGTCCTCACGGGGGCGAACCAGGACTTCGGACACGACTCATCCTCCACAGGTGCGGGCACGATTGTCGGAACAGCCTGCCATCCTGCCCCGATGACCATGACATGGGCCGGCTTCTGGGCACTGACCGCCACCCTGAACGGCGAAGCCACCGTAGCCAACTGCCGACGCCTCGCGAAGCGGCTGAGCCGCCGCCCGCTCTCCGACATCACCGCCTTCGCGGAACACCACGCGGAAGCGCTGTACCGCCTGGACCAGGAGCAGTTCGGCTCCCTCCCGGTGGTCGGCATGACAACGGAGACCGGGGGCCCTTTCCCGCAGTCGGGCGACTCCTTCCTCTACGCCCGCTGCGCGGTGGTGGCAGCGGGCCGGACCGTCTGGGAGAGCGCCCTCTCGGACCCCGCCAGGTTCGCCCCGTACACCTCACTCGACTACGACGGCGAACGCCTGCTGTACGTCCCGGACGAGGCATACCGACTGGCCACGGGCAAGGAGTGGCACCGTGCGACCCGCTACTGCTACGAGTCCTTCTCCAACAAGGACGGCTGGCCCCGTCTGCGGATCTGACCCCGCCCACATGTGCGCATCGCCGCGAGACCGCGGCGTTCACCAACCACCGCCCGTCGTTTCGGCGCTGCGCAGCAGCCGCCGTCGGTCCGGGTCAGCGCAGCCCGAAACGTTCGGCCCAGGCGGACACATCGGCGGTGGTCGCGTTGCCGCCGCAGACGACCAGGCCGAGCCTGGCACCGTCACCGACGCGCTCCAGCACCTGGCGCGCCGCGGGCAGCAGGCATCCGGCGGCGGGCTCGGCCCAGACCTTCGCGTGGTCGGCCAGATCGAGGACCCCCTGCACGGCCTCGGCGTCGGTCACGGTGAGGACATCGGTGACCAGGGCCGAGACGTGTTCGTAGGTGAGCGGTGAGGCGCTCGGGGCGCTCAACGTCGAGACCATCGAGGACAGTTCGACGGGCACCGGCACCCCGGCTGCCAGGGCCTCCGACATGGCTCGCGCGCCCTCGGTCTCCACGCCCCAGACCCGTACCCCCGGACGGCGCGCGTGCAGCGCGGCCGCGACTCCGGAGATCAACCCCCCGCCACCGATGCTGACGAGTACGTCGGTGAGCTCACCGGCATCCTCCGCGAGCTCCAGGCCGACCGTGCCCTGGCCCGCGACGACGACGGGGTCGTCGAAGGGGTGGACCAACGCGAGCCCCGACTCCTGGAGTTCGCCCACGAGCGCGAAGGCGCCGCTCATGGTGTCGGCGAGGATGACGTTCGCCCCGGCCGCCTCGGCGATCTCCACGGAGCGGCCGGGGGCGGACCGGGGCATGACCACGGTCGCCTTGATGTCCAGCGCGCCGGCCATCTCCGCGACCGCGATGCCGTGATTGCCGCCGCTCACGGCGACGACCCCCGCGGCACGCTCGGCCTCGCTGAGCGCGAGCAGCTTCGCCGTCGCACCGCGCGCCTTGAAGGAGCCGGTGCGCTGGAGCAGTTCCAGCTTCGTGGTGACGCGCGCGCCCAGGAACGCCGAGAGCCCGGGACTGGGCACGGTCGGCGTCCGCACGACATGCGCGGCAATCCGCTCGGCCTCGACTTCCACATCCGCAACGGTGATCAGCACGTTTCCCTCCAATGTCACCCGAGCCACAACGACCGCTCAGCACCAGCCGGTCCAACGGCATGCCGAGGGCCCCCAGCCACATGTGACTGAGGGCCCTCGGAACCGGTGGGCGCGGACGGTTTCGAACCGCCGACATCTGCTTTGTAAGAGCAGCGCTCTACCCCTGAGCTACGCACCCGTGGATGAAGGAACAGGTTACATGGCTCGTGGGGCATGTCGACAATCGGTTCGGGGCGGGCGTACGGGGGATAGCCCCACCCCGGAGACGGTAGCCGTCCGGATCGTCCGGGCGGGGCCGCGCTGCCTACCGTGGGGGCACATCGCAGCGCCGGCCCAGGGGGACCTGATCACCATGACCATCCGTAATCGCAGCGCGTTCGTGGCCGTCGGGGGCACCGTTCTGCTCGTCGCGGCGCTCACCGGGTGCGGGAGCACGGACGTGGAGGACGCGCCCGCCGAGCACAAGTCGTTCGCGTTCGGGGGGAAGGCACTGACCATCGACGCGGAGAACTCCACCGTGGACGTCGTCCCGGCCGATGTGGACAAGATCGAGGTGACCCGGAGGGTCGACGGGTGGGTCATGCTCGGGAGCGGGCCGGACCCCGTGTGGAAGCTGGAGGGGGACACGCTCACCCTGCGCGTGAAGTGCAAGGCGCTGATCAGCAACTGCGAGTCGCGCCACACGGTGAAGGTGCCCCGCGGGCTCGCGCTGACCGTGGACGCGGACAACGGGAAGATCACCGCGTCCGAGTTCACCACCCCGCTCAAGCTGTACTCCGACAACGGCGGCATCGTCGTCCGGGACGTCAGCGGACCCCTTGAGCTGAAGAGCGACAACGGGTCGGTACGTGCCGAGCGGGTCTCCTCCCTGACCGTCGTGGCCCGGTCGGACAACGGGTCCGTGCAACTCGATCTCACCCGGGTCCCGGACCTCGTGGACACCGTCAGCGACAACGGGCGCATCGCCATCGACCTGCCCGCCGGGACGACCTCGTACGCCGTGTCCGCGTCGGCCGACAACGGGCACGTCGACGTGAAGGTGCCGCGCAGCGACAGCAGCCGGCACGTCGTGAAGGCCCACAGCGACAACGGCGGAGTCGCCGTCCGGCACGCGGGCTGAGATGAGGAGCACGGTCACCGGCCTCGCCGTGAACTAACCGGCCCGTGTGTTCGTCCTTACTGGTGGGAGAATGTATCCGGCAGGGCGAAACGGCACGGGAGAGGCATGTGACGGCGACAGACGCACAGCCGCAGGCGGGAGTCGCCGGAGCGGTCCGGGAGCGGAGTCGGCGTCGCGCGGTGGGGGCGGATCCGGGCGACCGGCCGGTGCCAGGGCCCCGTGGGCCGTACGCCGCCCGCGCCACGGGCCCGCATGACGGGCCTGCCCGGCGCGCCACGGGCCCGCGTGACCGGCCCGCCCGGCGTGCCGCCGGCCTGCGTGACCTGTGCGTTCTCGTCCTCGCACCCCTCCCCCTCCTCGCCGCCGCCCTCCCTCTCGCCGTCACCGGCGGCGGGACGCGGCGGTGGTTCGGCGGGCGTGGCGAGGGGCAGCGGGCCGAGGCGCAGGCGGCAAAGGACGCCGCCGCCGAGGCGTTCTACGAGCTGGACACCGCCCAGCGCGACCTCAAGATCTCCATCGAGACCATCACCGCGGTCGACAGTTCGCCGGCCGCCCGCAGAGCCGTGGACGACTTCGCCGCGCTCGGCCGGCGCATCGACGAGGCGAGCCACGCCTACATCACCGCCGTCGACGCCCATGACCTCGACCGCGACGACCTGGAACCGTCCGTCGCGTCCCGGGCCCGGGCCGAGCTGACCTCGGCGAAGGAGCAGCTGGTACGGGTCAAGGGGGAGCTCGACCGGTTCGGGGCCGGGCTCGGGCCGCTCCTCGGGAGCGCCGAGACACAGCTCGCCCGGCTCGCCCCCGCCGTGGAGCGCGCGCGACAGGCGCTCCTCGGCGCGAGCAACGCTCTCGATTCGGTGCGGGCGTCCGGGCTGCGGGCGGACGATCTCGCCGCCCGGCTCGCCGCCCTCGCCCCCGAGCTGACCAAGCTCAACCAGGGCGCCGGACGCCACGGCGTGACCGAGACCCTGCAGCGGGCCGACCGCGTGCTGCGCGACGCGGAAGCCGTACGGGCCGAGGCCGAGAAGCTGCCCGAGCGCGCCGCCGAGATCGACCGCCGGCTGGTGAGCCTGCGCACCCGTGCCCAGGCGCTGACCACCAGGTCCGCTTCCGTCGAGCCCGTCCTCAGCGAGCTGCGGCGCCGGTTCTCCGCCGCCTGCTGGCAGGATCTCCAGCCGGTCCCGGAGCAGGCCGCGGTCAATGTGCGCCGGGCCGAGGAGAAGCTGAAGGAGGCGTCGCAGGCCCGTGACGAGCAGCGCTGGGCCGACGCCACGTCCCGGCTCAGCACCGTGCGCGCCCTGCTCAACGCCACCGACGAGGCGGTGTCCGCCGCCGGTGACCGCCTGCGCCGCCTCGATGACGTCGCGAAGGACCCGCAGCAGGAGATCGAGCGCACCCGGTTCGCCATCCGCGACGCCCAGCGCCTCGCCATGGCCGGGCGCCACACCCCCGAGCCGCGGCACGCCCGGCCGCTGGACGACGCGGTGGCCCGCCTGGAGCAGGCGATCACGGCCCTGGAGAACCGCCACCCGGACTACTGGCACTTCCTCACCGTGACGGAGGGCCTGCGCCGGACCGTCGCGGACGTCGTCGCCGACATCCGCGAGGAACGCGGCGCGGGAAGTCACTGACGCCGTCCGCCTCGGACGGTCCGGGGTTCCCCGCGCTGTGGACAGCCCGGGGCCCCTCGCCGATAACCTGGCGTCATGCCTCGTTACGAGTACCGCTGCCGCTCCTGCGGAGACACCTTCGAGCTCAGCCGTCCCATGGCCGAGTCGTCCGCTCCCGCCTCGTGCCCGGCCGGGCACGAGGACACCGTGAAGCTGCTCTCCACCGTCGCCGTCGGCGGCACGGCGGGCGGCGGCTCCCGGCCCGAGCCCTCCGCGGGTGGCGGGGGCGGCTGCTGCGGCGGAGGCTGCTGCGGCTGAACGGGCGTCCCGGACGCGCCGACGCCCGGGAGCCCCGCCGCCCCGGGCGGGCTACCGCTTGCGCGACAGCGTCAGCCCGTCCGACACCGTCAGCAGCACGCTGTCCATCCGCGCGTCCGCCGACACATGGTCGTTGAACTCCTGGATGGCCTTCGCCGCGCCTGTCGCCTCCGGGTCCGTCACGCGGCCGTGGAACAGTACGTTGTCCGTGGTGATGACCCCGCCCGGGCGCAGCCTCGGCACCAATTCCTCCCAGTACGCGATGTAGTTGCCCTTGTCCGCGTCCAGGTAGGCGAAGTCGATGTGGGGCTCCGCCGGCATCGCGCGGAGGGTGTCCAGGGCGGGGGCGATGCGCAGGTCGATGCGGTCGGCGACACCCGCCTTCTGCCACGCCTCGCGGCCGTACGCCGTCCACTCCTCCGATACGTCGCAGGCGATCAGCCGGCCGTCCGCCGGGAGCGCCTGGGCCATCGCCAGGGCGGAGAAGCCGGTGAACGTGCCGACCTCCACGATGTGCCGGGCACCGGTCAGCCGCACGAGGAAGGCGAGCAGCGGGCCCTGCTCCTCCGCCGACTGCATGCCCGCGTGCTCGGGCAGCCGCGCGTAGGTCGTCTCGACCAGTTCGCGCTGTACGGCGTCGAGTGGCGGGTTGTGCGCCAGCATGTACGCGTACAGCTCATCGGTGATCTTGGTGGAGTTTCCCTTGGTCATCGCACAACTCTACGGTCGCCCACGTGATTTACCGGGCTCCCGAGGCGCGCAGGAAGCGGCGCAGGATCTCCTCGCCCGCCGCCACGCCCCGTTCGGCGGTGGCCTCGATGTGGCCGGCGTCCCAGCCCGCGTCGGCGAGTTCGCCGTGGGCGGGGCGCCAGCCCTGGTCGGCGGCGAGGAGGAGGTCCGCGTCCAGGAGGGAGTCACCGGCGGCGAGGGTCTGTGTGGCACCGGTGCGCCGGGCGACCTCGCGCATCGCGGCGCTCTTCGTGAGCGGGCGCGGTACGGCGTAGATCTTGCGGCCCTGGAGCGATACGGTCCAGCCGCGCGGCTCCGCCCAGGCGGCGAGCTCCGTCGTCCAGTCCGGGGGCAGTTCGGCCCGGTCGACGACGAGGTAGGCGAACAGGTCCTCGGCGACGCGCTCCTTGAGCAGCCACGCGGGATCGGCGGTGGCGACGAGGTGGGCGCGGACCTCGGCGAGCGGGGCGCACTCGTCGGAGAGGCGGCGGGCCACGGTCCGCTGCCAGTCCGGGTCGGACTCGCCCTTCACCAGGATGTGGCCGCCGTTGGCGCAGATCGCGAACTCGGCCGGGGCGCCCGGGAGCCGGATGCGGTGGTACTGCTCGCGGGTGCGGGTGGTCGTCGGGACGAACACCGTGGAGGCGGCGGAGGTCAGGTCGGTGAGCAGACCGGCCGCGGTCTCGGTGACGTACGACAGTGGCTTGTGGTTGTAGACCTCGACGCACAGCAGCCGGGGCGCCCGTTCGTCCTCCATGGTGAGCTGGAGCGCGGCCGAGGAGTAGATGAGGGTGCGGTCGAGGTCGCTGGCGACGAGGGTGACCGGGGAGGCCGTCACGCGGACTCCACCGCCTTGCCGTCGGCGCCGGTCGCCCCGCGGGTGTACTTGGGGTGGATGAGGCCGACGCAGGTGTACGGCAGCGAGTCGACCTCCTCGACGGGTACGCCGCGCTGTCCGGCCAGGAGCCTGATGTGGTCGAGGTCCGGGCCGGCGCCGCGCCGGGCGAGGATCTTCCAGGGGACGCGGCGCAGCAGGACCCGGGTGGTCTCGCCGACGCCGGGCTTCACGAGGTTGACGTCGTGGATGCCGTACTCCTCGCTGATGCGCTCCACGGCCGCCCAGCCCTCCCAGGTGGGGGCCCGGTCGGCGGCCAGGAGCTCCTTCACCTCGGTGTCCACGGCGTCCTCGACCTCGTCGAAGCGCGCGGCGACCGTGTCGAGGAAGAGACCGGAGACATCGGCGCCGGCCAGTTCGCGGTAGAACTTCGCGCCGTGGAAGTCGTACGGCCCGACCAGGTCGGCGCGCAGGACCGTACGGGAAATGAGCCCGGAGACAGTGGAGTTGAGGCAGGCGGAGGGGATGAGGAAGTCCTCGCGGGTGCCGTACGTCCGCACACAGCCGCCCGGGTCGGCGAGCACCGCGATCTCCGGGTTGAAGCCCGTCACTCCCCCGGCCTTCTCGAACTCGGCGACGGCGGCGGCCAGTTCGCGGGTGATGGCGCCCTTGCCGGTCCAGCCGTCCACGAAGACGACGTCGGCCGGGTCGTGGTGCTCGGCGAGCCAGCGCAGCGCGTTGGCGTCGATGCCGCGTCCGCGCACGATGGAGACGGCGTAGTGCGGCAGGTCGAGGCCGCGCCGCGCCCGGGCCCAGCGGCGCATCAGCACGCCGACCGGCGTACCGGCCCGGGCGAGCGAGACGAGGACCGGGCGGGGGCCGCGCTCGGCGAGGACGGTCTCGGTGACCGTGCCCACGGCGCGGGCGATGCGGGCGGCCGACAGCGCGAGGGCGCTCTTGAACAGTTCCTGGTACTCGGCGGAGGGCTGGTACTCGACGGGGAGCGATTCCGCGTAGTGCGCGCCCCCGCTCTGTATCGCCTCCTCGCGCTCCTCCGTGGGCGCTTCGAGGCGGGTGTCCGAGAGGTCCTGGAGCAGCCAGCCGACCTCGTCCGGCGCGTACGAGGAGAACGCGGGGCCGCGAAGGGGCTCGGGCAGCTGCATGGGTGCTTCTTCCTGGCGTTCGGAGGCGGGTGCCCCCGGTACGTACGAGGGGATCACCGCGAGCAGGACCTGCGCGGTGTGCGGGGCGAGCCGGTCCAGCAGGCCGCCGGGGGCGTGCAGGGCCGGGGTGTCGGCGGCGGAGTCGACCACGAGGACGACGGCGTCGAAACCGCCGCCGGCCACGTTGTAGGCGTAGCGCTCGCCGGGGCCGTCGGCCGGGTTGTCGTGGGCCGGGAAGACCAGCCGGGTGCGTATCGCGTAGCCCGGGTCGTCCACGGCGAGGACCGGGGAGCGGGTGGTCGTGGAGTAGCGGACCTCGGCGTCGGTGCGCTCCTCCAGGGCGGTGGCGAGGCGCAGCGGCGCGTACATCAGCTCTTCGAAGCCGAGGACGAGGACGCGGCGGGGGCCGTCGCCGAGGGCCTGTGCGATGCGGTCGGCCAGGGCGGGGAGCGCGGGCTCCAGGAGGGCTCGGTGGGCCTCGGTGAAGCCGTGCCGCCCGCCGTCGGGGACGCCGGCGGGCCAGGGGAGGCCGAGGCGGGTGTGGGGGCGGGGGTGCGGGGGCCCGTCCTGGGGGGCTTCCCCGTCGGCCTCCTGCTCCGCGACCAGGGCCTGGCCCTTCTCCAGGACGCCGTCCGGGAGGGTGACCGTGCCGGTGTTGCGGGCCACCAGGTCGACGCGGGCTCCGATCTCGGCCGCGAACTCCGTGAGGCGGCCGCGGTCGGCCGGTGAGCGCATGTCGACCAGGGCGACGATGACGTAGTGGTCGCGGGGGTAGCGCTCGTGGAGGGCGCGGATCGTGTTGAGGACGGTGTTGCCGGTGGAGAACTCGTCGTCCACCAGGACCAGCGCCGAGCCGGGGCCGTCCGCCGCCAGCAGTTCCGGGTCCTCGGGGAGCAGCAGGTGCGAGGTGGCGTGCGAGTGGGCCTCCTCGAAGCCGCCCGCCCGGGCGACCCCGGGCACCGGCCTGCGGGTCGAGTGGAGGTAGGGCGCCGCACCGAGGCCGTCGGCGACCGAGTGGCCGAGGCCGGTGGCCGTCTCCGCGTAGCCGACGACGACCGCGCGGCGCGCGCCGTCCTCGCCGAGGAGCTCCCGCACCCGGCGGCCCAGCTCGACGCCGGCTCCGTACACGACGGAGGGGCGCTGCGGGACGTGCTTGCCGAGCACGTTGGAGACGAGCAGGTGTGCCCGCTTGGGGTTGCGCCGCAGGGCGAGGCCCAGCAGCTCGCGCAGCTCCCCGTCGCCCACCAGCCCGACGCCCAGTCGCTCCGCCACCCAGCTACCCGACCACACCACGTCCGTCGTCCCTCTTTCCACTCGCCTGTCGGACCCGGTGCCGTGCTCGGTGCCGGGTCCCTCTCCGATCGTCCCGCCGGTCCCCCTCACTCCGCGAGGCAGGCCGCCAGCAGGTCCACGAAGCCGACGTCCTCCCGGGCCACGCCGAAGACCTTGGCGCGCAGCAGGGTGCGCTCGGCCCAGGCCCGGTGGGGCTTCACCTCGTTCATCTTGTTCGTGTACGCGGAGCGCAGCACCCCGCCGCCGTTGCTCTCGGGCCGCAGGATGTCCTGGGCGTCGCTGAACTCTTCGTGACTGACCACGGAGAGTGCGTGCACGGGGGCGATGTGCGAGGGGTGGATGCAGGTCTTCCCGAGCAGCCCGTTGGCCCGGTCCAGGTCGATCTCGCGCAGCAGTCCGTCCAGGTCGTGCGCGATGAGCGCGGTGCGCAGCGCCTCGGCGCGGTTCTCCTGGAAGGGGCTGTTCCGCAGCTGCGGCTTGAACATGCGCTCCTGGCGGGGGAAGTACTCCCAGACGGGCCCGGTGACCGTGAAGCCCGTCCCGTCGGCCCGGCCGAGCACGTTGACGACGTCCGCGATGACATGGGCGACGATGCCGACGTCGTACGCCGTCATGTCGGGCGAGCGCCGCAGTCCGTAGGCGGAGCAGAAGTCCGTGACGCCGAGGCGGAGCGCGAGGACCCGGTCACGGTGCGCGGTGACGGTCTCGGCGATGCCCCGGAGGGTTTCGCGGCGGGTCTCCAGGTGAAGGAGCTCGGGCGATTCGAGCACGGGCATGGCGAAGAGCCTGCGGCCCGCGGCGGCCTCGGCCTTGGTCAGGGCCTCCATGAACGGGACGCCCCGGGCGCGCGTGAACTTGGGGAGCACGAAGCCGGACAGCAGCCGGACGGACGCGCCGAGCCGGCGCACCAGGTCGGTGATCTGGTCCGGTTCGCGGACCCGGATGAACAGCAGCGGCGGCTCGATGGAGCGCGCGTCCAGGTCGGCGAACTGCCGGACCAGGTTCTCCTCGGCCCCGGCGACCTCGGAGTCGTCGATCGAGTCCTCCAGGCACAGCACCATCGAGACGACTCCGCGCCCGGCCAGCTTGACGATGTCGTCGGCGAGCCGGGGGCGGGTGGCGGGGCTGTAGAGCGTGGCGCCGAGGGCCGCGGAGAGGACGGGGGACGGCGAGTCGGCGTCGAACGCACAGGGTTCCTGGAAGAAGAGCCCGTCCTTCGCAGCAGCCGCGACATGCCCGAAATGACGCATGCAATTCCCCCCGTACTCTCTGACCGACCGGACAACGTGTGGCCGGTAATAGTACGTACGAACGGGTGTCGGCAGTTCCCAGCCTGGGTGAATTCCTGGTGCCGTGACCGTTTCGCACGAATTTCAAAAGTGGCGGACTGGGTGAATCCGCCTGGCACCCGGGACACTGACTCCGCCCCCCGCGTTGTCCGCACGGGCGGCCAGCAGGCAGGATGACCGGCATGACGCACGCGATGGTGAAAGGCTCGAACGTCCCCCTCGACGCCCTGGCCGTACGGGCCGTGCTGCGCTGGACGCCGGGCGCCGGGGTACCCGATGTGGACGCCTCGGCCCTGCTGCTCGGCGCCGGTGGGCGCGTGCGCTCCGACGAGGACTTCGTCTTCTACAACCAGCCGCGCCACCCCTCGGGGCTGGTGCGCAGGCTGCCCAAGCGCAGCCTGCCCGAGGGCCTGACGGACACCATCGAGGCCGACCTGAACGCGCTCGACCCGTCGGTCGAACAGGTGGTCATCGCCGCGTCCTCGGACGGGGCCGCCTTCGGAGCCGTACGCGATCTGCGCATCCTGGTCTACGACGCCGCGGCGGCCGGCGGCGAACCGCTCGCCGTGTTCGATGTGCGCGCGGAGACCGGCGAGGAGACCGCGATCATCTGCGGCGAGCTGTACCGGCGCGGCGACGGCTGGAAGTTCCGGGCGGTCGGGCAGGGCTACCCCACGGGGCTCATCGGCCTCGCGACCGCGTTCGGCATCTCGGTCGACGAGGCGGAGCCCGAGCCCCAGCCGCCCGCCCCGGCGCCGCCCTCGGTCCCGCCCGCCCCGGCGCCCGTACCGGACTCGCAGGCGACCGTGCTGCACCAGCAGCCCTCGTACGGCTATCCGCAGCCGGCCACCCCGGCGCCGCAGCCCGCGTACGGCTATCCGCAGCCGGCCTCCGCGCAGCCCGCCTACGGCTATCCGCAGCCCGCTCCCGCCGCGGCGCCCGCTCCCGACCCGAATTTCGTGCTGCCTCCGCAGGGCCCGCAGTTCATACGGCCCTGAGGGCTCCTAGGTACGCGTCTTGTAGCCGCGCCCCCACTGCATGCCGAAGCCGTACATCCGGTCCAGTTCGGACTGGAAGCCGTAGACGAATTTCACCTCGCGCCGCACGATCAGCTCGTCCTTGATGTTCTCCACCGTGAAGACCGCGCAGGAGCGGGCCTGCGGGGCGCGCTCGTCCAGCTCGATCTCGATGCGCGGCCCGTTGCCCGGGTAGAGCGTCACCTTGGCGTGCGTACGGTCGAAGGCGGGCGTCTGGTCGTAGATGTAGACGAAGAACAGCAGCCGCTTGATGTGCTCGCGCTGATCGAGGTTGACGTAGAGCGTCTCGCCGGAGGGGGCGCCGAAGCGGTCGTCGCCGCTGAGCCTGATGTAGGGCGGCCCGTTCAGATCGCCGAGCAGATTGCCCAGGGGCTGCACCACGCCCCGGGTGCCGTCCGCCAGCTCGTACATGCAGCCGAGGTCCAGGTCGACATTGACCATCCCCTGGGTGTGCGCCTGGACGGCCTCCGGCTGGAAGAGCTTGAAGGGGCGCAGCAGCCGGCCGCTCTGCCCGGAGCGCCCCCCGATGTCCGAGGTGCGCATGCGCCAGGAGAGGTTGACGCGGAGGTTCCCGCTCAACGCCCCCTGCTTCGTCAGCGAGACCGTGGCGT
The DNA here is from genome assembly GCF_055590565.1 of Streptomyces sp. NPDC041814. Lineage (NCBI taxonomy): Bacteria > Bacillati > Actinomycetota > Actinomycetes > Kitasatosporales > Streptomycetaceae > Streptomyces > Streptomyces sp. NPDC041814. Next base: position 661,985 of record NZ_JBVJAM010000001.1, read on the forward strand.
GTCGCCGGGTGAGCACGATGGAGTTGGTGGCCGCGTTCCCCGACTCGAACTGTGTCTCCCGCCCCGGCCACAGGTTGTTCCAGAACGCCATCCCCGACCCCGCCCTCTCGGTCCTCACCCGTCGCACGCGGCGCGTACGACGCACGCACCACTGCGGGGCGGCTCCGGGCCGCCTCCGGGTGTGTCCCGGAACCGTTGCCGTACGAGCCGCCCCGCAGAGAGCGTTCCCTGAATTCCTACCGGGTCACACCCCGGCGGTCACTTCGCTCTGTCCTTCTTCCGCCTCCAGCGCCTTGTTGCGGCGTACGGAGGACCAGAAGGACCAGGCGATCAGGATGACGCCGACGAGACCGGTGATGATCTCGTTGATCTCGTACTGGATCGTGACGAGCAGGATGACGGCCAGCGCGCCGATCGCGTAGTGCGCGCCGTGCTCCAGGTAGACGTAGTCGTCCAGGGTGCCCTGGCGGACCAGGTAGACCGTGAGCGAACGGACGTACATGGCGCCGATGCCGAGGCCGAGCGCCATGAGCACGATCTCGTTGGTGATGGCGAAGGCGCCGATCACGCCGTCGAACGAGAAGGACGCGTCGAGGACTTCCAGGTAGAGGAACATGAAGAAGGCGGCCTTGCCGGAAAGGGCGATCGCGGAGATCTTCTTGCCGCTCTTCTTGGCCTCTTCCTCGGCCTCGTGCTCGCGCTCCTCCTCCTCTTCGAGCTTGTCCTCGAAGTAGCCGGAGAGTCCGCCGACGATGAGATACGTGATCAGACCGGCGATACCGGAGAGCAGGACGGTCTCCGCCTTGTCCACGTGCCCGCCGCCGTGCTGGTGGGCGTGGGTGGCGACGGTCATCGCGGAGATCAGCAGGACGATGAGCGCGATGCAGACCGACAGCATGTCGACCTTGCCGAGCTTGGCCAGCGGGCGCTCCAGCCAGCGGAGCCACTGGATGTCACGGTCCTCGAAGATGAAGTCGAGGAAGATCATGAGGAGGAACATGCCACCGAACGCGGCGATCGCCGGGTGGGCGTCCGTGACGAGTTCCTTGTAGCGGTCCGGGTCGTTGAACGAGAGATCGATGGCGTCGATCGGGTTCAGGCTCGCGGTGATGGCGACGATGACGACGGGGAAGACCAGCCGCATACCGAAGACCGCAATGATCACGCCGATGGTGAGGAAGATCTTCTGCCAGAAGGCGGACATCTTCTTCAGGATTCCGGCGTTGACAACGGCGTTGTCGAAGGACAGCGAGATCTCCAGGACGGAAAGGATCGCCACCACGCCGAAGGCTTCCCACCCCCCGTAGAACCACGCGGCCACAAGGCCGATCACGGTGATCGCGAACGACCACCCGAAGGTTTTCAGAAGCACTGGCTACCCCATCATGTATGTAACGGGTCTCCCCCGATGTGCACGGGGCTCCCCCGCGCCGTGCGCGGCTTTACGAAACGTTGACCCCGAAGTCTAGAGCGATGCCGCGAAGCCCCGATGCGTACCCCTGACCAACTGCACGGAACTTCCACTCGCCGTTGTAGCGGTAGAGCTCTCCGAAGATCATCGCGGTCTCCGTGGAGGCGTCCTCGGTGAGGTCGTAACGCGCGAGTTCCTGGCCGTCCGCCTGATTGACGACGCGGATGAACGCGTTGCTGACCTGGCCGAATGTCTGACCGCGATTGTCGGCCTCGTGAATCGAGACCGGAAAGACGATCTTGTCGCAGTGGGCCGGCACCTGCGTGAGGTTCACGATGATCGACTCGTCGTCGCCCTCGCCCTCACCCGTGAGGTTGTCACCGGTGTGCTCCACGGAACCGTCGGGGCTCGTGAGGTTGTTGTAGAACACGAACCACTCGTCACCGAGGACCCGGCCCGACTGGCACAGCAGTGCGCTGGCGTCCAGGTCGAAGTCGGCCCCCGTCGTGGATCGTGCGTCCCAGCCGAGCCCGACCAGCACCTGGGTGAGATTGGGTGCGGCCTTGGAGAGGGAGACATTGCCTCCCTTGGCGAGCGTGACGCCCATGGTGTGTCCTCCCCGAGTCTATGAACCGTCTTTGTACCGGACGGAGCCGCCGGCCGACCCCGTGCGACCGGAAGAACTGTCCGTCGAGCGCGTCCGGCGCCGCACGTGGTGCGGCGCCGGACGGGAATGCTGGTGCCGGGGCCGCGGCCCCGGGCAGGTCAGACGTTGACGCCGAAGTCCTGCGCGATGCCGCGCAGACCGGAGGCGTACCCCTGGCCGATGGCGCGGAACTTCCACTCCGCGCCGTTGCGGTACAGCTCGCCGAAGACCATGGCGGTCTCGGTCGAGGCGTCCTCGGACAGGTCGTAGCGCGCGAGCTCGCTGTTGTCGGCCTGGTTGACGACGCGGATGTACGCGTTGCGGACCTGGCCGAAGCTCTGCTGGCGGGTCTCGGCCTCGTAGATCGAGACCGGGAAGACGATCTTGTCGACGTCGGCCGGGACCGTGGCCAGGTTGACGTTGATGACCTCGTCGTCGCCCTCGCCCTCACCGGTGAGGTTGTCACCGGTGTGCTCGACGGAGCCGTCGGGGCTCTTGAGGTTGTTGAAGAAGACGAAGTTGCCGTCGTTGGCGACCTTGCCCTCGGCGTTCGTCAGCAGAGCACTGGCGTCGAGGTCGAAGTCCCCGCCGGTGGTGGTACGGGCGTCCCAGCCGAGACCCACGATGACCGCGGTCAGGTTGGGCGCGGCCTTGGTCAGCGAGACGTTGCCGCCCTTGCTGAGGCTGACTCCCACGAGTCCTCCCATTGGTTTCTTGGGGGCCGGCCGGTGCCGGCGCCTCCACGTCGTGTTGACATCCGATCAACGAGTGGATCCTAGTGACCGGTTCCCGGCCGAAACAGGCTTTCCGCCCCGGTTCGGCCCGCGATCCGCCCGGAGCCGGATCAGAGGGCGCCGAGCGCCTTGATGTAGTCGTTGAGGTCGCGCGCGTCGGGCAGGGCGTTGACGACCGTCCAGCGCACCACGCCCTCCTTGTCGATGATGAAGGTGCCGCGCACCGCGCAGCCCTTCTCCTCGTCGAAGACGCCGTAGGCACGCGAGGTCTCGCCGTGCGGCCAGAAGTCGGAGAGCAGCGGGTACTCCAGCCCCTCCTGCTCGGCGAAGACGCGCAGGGTGTGGATCGAGTCGTTGGACACGGCCAGCAGCTGCGTGTCGTCGTTCTCGAACGTGGGCAGCTCGTCGCGGAGCGCGCACAGCTCACCCGTGCACACGCCGGTGAAGGCGAACGGGTAGAACAGCAGCACCACGTTCTTCTCGCCCCGGAAGTCGGAGAGCTTCACGGCGCGGCCGTGGTTGTCCTTCAGCTCGAAATCCGGGGCCTGGGTGCCGACCTCGATCGCCATGAAAACGCGTCCCTTCGCTACGTCACCGGGCTGGGCTGTCCGGGTGACCCCCACCCTACGCAGACCCCCCGGGCGCCCGTGCGGCACCCGGGAAAGCTTCCCGCCCGCGGGCGGATCAAGCCAGTGAGTAACGGGGACACGGATGTACGAAGGCCCCCGGCCGGCGCGATGCCTGTCGGGGGCCCTCAGGGGTTGGTGGGGTCAGCGCTTGGCCTTGGCCGCTTTGGGCGTGACGAGACGGCTTCCCGACCAGTCCTTGCCCGCGTTGACGCTCTTGGTCTGGGCGAGCCCTGCGGTCTGGGCGGCCTCGTTGATGTCGCTCGGCTCGACGTATCCGTCGCGGCCGGTCTTCGGCGTCATCAGCCAGACCACGCCGCCGTCCTCGAGCAGACCAATGGCATCCACCAGCGCGTCCGTAAGGTCGCCGTCCTCGTCGCGGAACCACAGCAGGACGACGTCAGCGATGTCGTCGTAGTCCTCGTCGACGAGATCCTGGCCGGTAATGGCCTCAATGCCCTCACGGAGCTCCAGCTCGACGTCGTCGTCGTAGCCGATCTCCTGGACCACCTGTCCGGGCTCGAACCCCAGGCGTGTCGCCGGGTTGGTCCGCTCCTCCGCGTGGTCCGCGGTCGCGCTCACGGGTTGCCTCCTGATCATGTTTCGGAAAATGCTTCAGCCACGCGCGTGCGCGGGGCGCTGGCCGTAGTCCACACGGGAGCGGCGGATCGCGCAAGTACCCAGCGTGCGAGACCGCCTAAACGGTGACGATTCCGGTCACGTCGCCGTCCTTCAGGCAGCCTCCCTGCGAGGCCCCGCGCCCTCCTCCACTCCTGTCGTGTCCTACGTCCTTGGACAGCTTATGCCGTTTCGGTCCGGCATTCGGAGCCGAGCAGCTTTTGGGAACACTTGCACGTCTTGGGCGTATGGTTGCGTTCCGTCCCCTCTCATCCCGCCTGCCCCGTCCTGTCCGGCACCTTCTGCCTGCACCGATACCCACTCGACGGCCGTCCATCCGTCCCGGCGGAACCCGCCCGGGGACGCGTTCGCGGTTACCTTTCGGTAGAGATGACGTACGCGTTTCAGCGGTACACGATGGGGATGGCGTACTCATCCTCATGTCCGGGGGCAGGACTCCCGTAACAGGCCCCGAAGCGCAGCACCGAACAGCGAAGGAACAGCGTGGCTTCCGGATCCGATCGCAACCCGATCATCATTGGCGGCCTTCCGAGTCAGGTCCCGGATTTTGATCCCGAAGAGACCCAGGAATGGCTCGACTCCCTCGACGCCGCCGTCGACGAGCGAGGCCGTGAGCGGGCCCGCTATCTCATGCTCCGGCTCATCGAGCGAGCGCGCGAGAAGCGCGTGGCCGTGCCGGAGATGCGCAGCACGGACTACGTCAACACGATCGCCACGAAGGACGAGCCGTTCTTCCCCGGCGACGAGGAGATCGAGCGCAAGATCCTCAACGCGACCCGCTGGAACGCGGCCGTGATGGTCTCGCGCGCCCAGCGACCGGGGATCGGCGTGGGCGGCCACATCGCCACGTTCGCCTCCTCGGCCTCGTTGTACGACGTCGGGTTCAACCACTTCTTCCGCGGCAAGGACGACGGTCTGGGCGGCGACCAGATCTTCTTCCAGGGGCACGCCTCGCCCGGGATCTATGCCCGCGCCTTCCTGCTGGACCGGCTGAGCGAGGCGCAGCTGGACGCGTTCCGCCAGGAGAAGTCGAAGGCGCCGAACGGGCTGTCCAGCTATCCGCACCCGCGGCTGATGCCGGACTTCTGGGAGTTCCCGACGGTGTCGATGGGCCTCGGCCCGCTCGGCGCGATCTACCAGGCGCGGATGAACCGCTACATGGAGGCGCGCGGCCTCGCCGACACCGCGAACTCCCATGTGTGGGCGTATCTCGGCGACGGCGAGATGGACGAGCCGGAGTCGCTCGGGCAGCTGTCCATCGCCGCCCGCGAGGGCCTGGACAACCTGACCTTCGTCGTCAACTGCAACCTTCAGCGCCTCGACGGCCCGGTGCGCGGCAACGGCAAGGTCATCCAGGAGCTGGAGTCCCAGTTCCGGGGCGCCGGGTGGAACGTGATCAAGCTGGTCTGGGACCGGTCCTGGGACCCGCTGCTGGCGCAGGACCGCACGGGCATCCTGGTCAACAAGCTGAACACGACGCCGGACGGGCAGTTCCAGACGTACGCCACGGAGACCGGCGCGTACATCCGGGAGCACTTCTTCGGGGACGACCCGAGGCTGCGCGAGATGGTCAAGGACATGACCGACCAGCAGATCCTGCACCTGGGGCGCGGCGGTCACGACCACCGCAAGGTGTACGCGGCCTATGCGGCGGCCAAGGCGCACAAGGGCCAGCCGACGGTGATCCTGGCGCAGACGGTCAAGGGCTGGACCCTCGGGCCGAACTTCGAGGGCCGCAACGCGACCCACCAGATGAAGAAGCTGACCGCCGAGGACCTGAAGCGGTTCCGGGACCGGCTGCACATCCCGATCGCGGACAAGGAGCTGGAGGACGGCAACCCGCCGTACTACCACCCGGGCCGCGACTCGGAGGAGATCCAGTACATGCACGACCGCCGCAAGGGCCTGGGCGGTTACGTCCCGACCCGGGTGGTGCGTGCGAAGCCGCTGCCGCTGCCCGAGGACAAGACGTACGCGGCCGCGAAAAAGGGTTCGGGCCAGCAGTCGATCGCCACCACCATGGCGTTCGTCCGCATTCTGAAGGACCTCATGCGGGACAAGGAGATCGGCAAGCGCTTCGTGCTGATCGCGCCCGACGAGTACCGCACGTTCGGCATGGACGCCTTCTTCCCGAGCGCGAAGATCTACAACCCCCTCGGGCAGCAGTATGAGTCGGTGGACCGGGATCTGCTGCTCGCGTACAAGGAGTCGCCGACCGGGCAGATGCTGCACGACGGCATCTCGGAGGCGGGCTGCACGGCCTCGCTGATCGCCGCGGGCTCCGCCTACGCGACGCACGGCGAGCCGCTGATCCCGGTGTACGTCTTCTACTCGATGTTCGGCTTCCAGCGCACCGGTGACCAGTTCTGGCAGATGGCGGACCAGCTGGCGCGCGGCTTCGTGCTGGGCGCCACGGCCGGCCGGACGACGCTGACGGGCGAGGGGCTCCAGCACGCCGACGGGCACTCGCAGTTGCTGGCGTCGACCAACCCGGCCTGCGTGGCCTACGACCCGGCGTTCGGGTACGAGATCGCGCACATCGTGCAGGACGGTCTGCGCCGGATGTACGGGGAGAACAGTGAGGATGTCTTCTACTACCTCACCGTCTACAACGAGCCGATCCAGCACCCGGCGGAGCCCGCCGACGTCGACGTCGAGGGCATCCTGAAGGGCGTCTACCGCTACAGCGGCGGGGAGAAGGGCGAGATCCCGGCCCAGATCCTGGCGTCCGGTGTGGCGGTGCCGTGGGCGGTCGAGGCGCAGCGCATCCTCGCCGACGAGTGGAACGTGCGGGCGGACGTCTGGTCGGCGACCTCCTGGAACGAGCTGCGGCGCGAGGCCGTGGACGTGGAGCGGTACAACCTGCTGCACCCGGAGGAGGAGCAGCGTGTGCCGTACGTGACACGCAAGCTGTCCGGGGCGCAGGGGCCGTTCGTGGCGGTGTCGGACTGGATGCGGTCCGTGCCGGACCAGATCTCCCGCTGGGTGCCCGGTCCGTACCAGTCGCTGGGCGCGGACGGGTTCGGGTTCGCGGACACGCGGGGCGCGGCGCGGCGGTACTTCCACATCGACGCGCAGTCGATCGTGCTCGGGGTGCTCACGGAGCTGGCGAAGGAGGGGAAGATCGACCGGTCGGCACTGAAGACGGCGGTCGACCGCTACGAGCTGCTGGACGTGGCTTCGGCCGATCCCGGGGCCGCGGGCGGCGACGCGTAACGCAGGCGCGGAGACCGGCCCGGTGCGGGGCGGTGGGACCCGGGAGGGGTGCCGCCGCCCCGCGGCGCGTCCGGGCCCGGTCAGCTTTCCCACACCTTGAAGGCGCGCACCTGGTAGGGCGAGCGGGGCAGCCAGGTGCCACCGCCCGGGTACGTCTCGAACTCGCCGGTCTCCGCGCACTCGGCGGACTGGTAGGTGGTGACGGGCCGGCCGGTGCGGTTGGCCAGGGCCTGGGCGGCGGTGCCGGGTTTCAGCGGGACGCAGCTCTCGATGTCGATGGTGGACAGCTCATGGGTCTGCCGGGCGCCGGTGAAGTCGGGCTTCGCCCAGAGGCAGAGCTGCCCGCTCGCGCAGTCCCCCAGGGAGACGGGCGCGGCGGCCTTCGCGGGCGCGGTGGTCCCGGCGGGCGCGAGCACGAACAGGGTGGTGACGGCCAGGAAGGCCGCGGCAACGGTCGTACGCATGCGAGTTGAACCCCCGTGTGATGAAAGTGCTGATGCGGGTGTCCACCGAGGTGGATCTCCCGGCACCCACCCTGCTTCGTTACGCAGAGTAATCGGAAGGGTTGGAGGTCAGGTCCACTCCGAAAGGTGACGGCCCGCACAGAGTTGACGCGAAGGGCGCGGAGCGTGCCGCAGGGCCGCACAGAGGGTGAGGCAATCACCGTGTCCTTCCGCACAGTCGGGTGATGTACGTCACCCTGTCCCCGAACCGGCTCCACCCGTCTCCTAGGGTGGTCCGGAGTGACTTCCTTCGACTCCTCCCCCACGCTCACCGCCTGGCGCGCACTGCTCGCCGTCGCGGTCGTCTTCGTGATGCTCGCGACGACCGGCTGGACCGCCGTGCACCACCAGCGCTCCGGCGACTCCCGCGCACTCGCGCTGGCCGCCTGGGCCAAGGGGTCGATAGCGGGACAGCCGCTGCCGGACGCCGACACCCCGCCGTACAAGCTGGCGCACTTCTTCGCCACGCTGACACCGGCGCAGCGCGCACACCTCGCCGACCGGTACCCACTCGTCGTGGGGAACCTCAACGGCGCCCCGGTCACCACCCGTTACCGCGCGAACCGGCTGGCGATCGTGCGGGCGAGCGCGGTCGAACGCAAACGCGTCCACGACACCAGACTCTCCGCGTCCGGCCGCGCCGAGGCCCAGCACCGCCTGGACCGGTTCCGCTCGATGCTCGGCCGGGACCGCCACTTCCTGGCGTTCGACCCGTCGGGGCGCGGGCTCGCCGCCGAGGTGTTCGGCGACCTGGACCGGGCCCGGCGCATCTCGCTCGTCGTGCCCGGCGTCGACACGAATCTGCTGACCCTGGAACGCACCGGGCCCAAGACCAACGCCGCGCCCGTCGGCATGGCCAAGTCGCTGTACGCCGCCGAGCGCGCCGCGAGCCCCGAGGTGCGCACCGCCGTCATCGCCTGGGCCGACTACACCACGCCCGTCGGCATCGGCATGGACGCCGCCCTCGGCAACCTCGCCGAGCGCGGGGCGGTCCGGCTCGACGCGCTCGTCCGGGCCCTTCCGGGACCGGCGCCCGTCTCGCTGTTCTGCCACAGCTACGGCTCCGTCCTGTGCGGGGTCGCCGCGAGCAGGCTGCCCGGCCGGGTCGAGGACATCGCGGTGGCCGGCAGCCCCGGGATGCGGGCGGACAACGCCGGCCAGCTGCACACCCGGGCGCACGTGTGGGCGATGCGGGACAGCGGCGACTGGATCGAGGACGTGCCGAACCTGGAGTTCGGGGGCCTCGGCCACGGCGCGGATCCGGTGGACCACGACTTCGGCGCCCGGGTCGTCTCGGCGGACGGCGCGGTCGGTCACAGCGGATACTTCGAGCCGGGCACCGAGAGCCTGGACAACTTCGCCGCGATCGGTGTTGGCGCGTACCCATCGGTGACCTGCGCACCGGCCGACGCTGCCTGCAACGACGGGGTGTACGCCAACTCGACAGCCTGACGCGCGTAGAGACACCGCGTCCGTGCTCCGGAAGCGGTCGACTCCGAGAGGGGACGGGGCGGGCAAGTGCCGCATACGATGAGGCGCATGGGTGATGTGCTGGCCGGAATTCATGCCACCTGGGAGTTCGACGCCGACTCCGTGCTCATCCGCTACGAACGGGGTATCCGCACGCCGAGACTCCTCCAGAGCCTCCGCGAGCGCCGCGTCCCGCACGCGGCTCTGTCATCGGTGACGCTGACCCCGGGCAGGCGGGGCACGGTGGTGCTCCGTGCCGTCCCGCGCCCCGGCGCCGACCCGCTCGTCGAAGCCGCCGCCGGGCAGCTCAAGGACGGCTGCGACCCGTACCGGCTGGTGCTCCCCGCCGCCCGCGAGACCCTGGCCGAGTACTACGCGGACGAGCTGCGGGCCTGCCTCGGCGCGGACGCGGGCGAGCCCGCCGACCGTTTCCTGGTCGCGGCCCCCGAGGCCCCGATGCAGTTCAAGGCGTACGACGGGCGGGCCGGCTTCGACGGTGAGCGGATCTCGTTCCGCTGGTTCTGGACGGGTGCCTCGTCGGAGAAGTGGAAGGCCGGCGACCAGACGTTCCCGGTGACGGATCTGTGCGGGGTCGAGTGGCGCTCGCCGGAGGGCCTGGAGGGCTATCTGCGGCTGCTGCCCAAGGGCTCCGACGCCGCGGCCCACGCGTCCGGAGGGCTCTCCGGCCCCGCGACGTCCGGGACGGCCACCGGCGTCCAGCCGGTCATACCCCGGCCCGCCCGAGCCGATCAGGACCCCGCGGCGGTGATCTTCGGGCTCGGCTACGGCCCGGTCCACGAGTCGCTGCCCTTCGCGGCGGCCGTCCTCGAATCCGTACGCAGGAAGCAGTCCGCGCCCCCGGCCGCCGCTCCCCTCACCGCCGCCGCGCGACGCGACCCGGCCGACATCGCGGAGCGCATCCACCACCTCGGGGAACTGCACCGGGCGGGGCTGGTGACCGACGAGGAGTTCAGCGCCAAGAAGGCGCAGCTCCTGGCCGAGCTGTAACCGGCAGTCGGCAGCCAGCGAGATGACCGAGCCGATACCCGCTCCCGCCCCTGCGCACACGGCCGTTTCGCGGCGCTGGACGAGCTTCCTGCCGCAGGCCGCCGCCATCGCGCTGACGGTGCTCTTCCTCCCCGTCACCCTGGCCAATCTCCTCGATCAGTACGGGCTCGGCGGCGCGGCCGCCACCACCCTCGCCGTCACCCAGGCCGGGCCTCTGCTGCTGATGGCGCGCCGGCCGCTGTGGGCCTGGTGCATCGTCTTCCCGGCGGACATCGCGGGCGCGCTGGTGATCCTGGGGCAGCCTGCCCACGAGTACGACGTGTGGCCGTGGCCGCCCGCGCCGCTCGTCGCCTGTCTCTTCCTCCTTCTCGCGCTGGCTCTGCGCCGGTCCAGGCGGGTGCTCGTCGCCGTCTGGCTGGCGACCGGGGCGGCGAGCCTCATCCTCCATCTGGTCCGCGCGGACCGGAGCAACGGCACCGCGCTGCTGCTGCCCCTGCTCGCGGCCGTGGTGCTGGTGATCGGCGCGGCGGTACGGGAACGGCGCGTCGCGCAGCGCCGCCTCGCCGAGCAGGAGACCGTCAGCGAGGCGGAACGCGCCCGGCGGACGCTGCTGGAGGAGCGGGCCAGGATCGCCCGGGAGCTGCACGACGTGGTCGCCCACCACATGTCCGTGATCACCGTCCAGGCGGACTCGGCGCCCTACCGGCTGCCGGAGCTGTCGGACGAGGCCTGCGAGGAGTTCGGGTCGATCGCGGCGAGCGCCCGGGAGTCGCTGGCCGAGATGCGGCGGCTGCTCGTGGTGCTGCGGGGAGACGGTACGGAGAGCGAGCGGACCCCGCAGCCGGGCATCGACCGCCTGCAGCAACTGGTGGAGGCGACGGTACGGGCGGGGCTTCCGGCCGAACTGTCGCTGGCCGCCGACCTGGGTGACGTACCGTCGGCCGTCGACCTGTCCGCGTACCGGATCGTTCAAGAGGCGCTGGCCAACGTGGTCCGGCACGCGCCGGGAGCGCGGACGCGGGTCTCGGTCGCCTCGGACGGCGAGCAGTTGACGGTGCTGATCGTCAACGAGCCGCCGGAGCAGCGGGTTTCGCCTCTGGAGACGGCCGGAACGGGCCACGGTCTGGTCGGGATGCGGGAGCGCGTACGGTTGACGGGCGGCTCACTGGACGCCGGGCCGCTGCCGGACGGGGGGTTCCGGGTCGCCGCGCGGCTGCCGCTGTCCCCGGCCGGGCCCGAAGACGCCCCCTGAGTCCGGAGGAACCGTGACCATCCGTGTGATCATCGTCGACGACCAGGCCATGGTGCGGGCGGGCTTCGCGGCCCTGCTGGCGGCTCAGGCCGACATCGACGTGGTCGGTGAGGCCCCGGACGGGCGCCAGGGCGTCGACGTCAGCCGCCGGGTCCACCCGGACGTGGTCCTGATGGACGTCCGGATGCCCGAGATGGACGGCCTCGCGGCGGCCCGCGAACTGCTGGACCCGCCACCGGGCGTGGTCCATGTGCCCAGGGTGCTGATGCTGACCACGTTCGACGTGGACGACTACGTGTACGAGGCGCTGCGGGCCGGGGCGTCCGGCTTCCTGCTGAAGGACGCGCCCCCGGCCGACCTGATCGCGGCGGTCCGGGTGGTGGCCGCGGGCGACGCGCTGCTGGCGCCCTCCGTGACGCGCCGTCTGATCGCCGACTTCGCCAAGCAGGGGCCGTCGGCGGCGGCCCGGGGCGGGGCGACGCTGCGGCTCAACGGGTTGACGCCACGCGAGACGGAGGTCCTGGAGCTCATCGCGCGCGGCCTGTCGAACCAGGAGATCGCCGCGAAGCTGGTGCTCGCCGAGCAGACGGTGAAGACGCACATCGGGCGCGTCCTGGCCAAGCTGTCCCTGCGGGACCGGGCGCAGGCGGTGATCTTCGCGTACGAGGCGGGGCTCGTCGTCCCCGGCTCCGCCTGACGGCCCGCCACGCCCCCTACCCAGGTATCACACGGCAGTTGGCCCCCCGGTGTGACGCCCGCGCACCCACCGCCTTCCTACCTTCCTCCCGTCGCGCCGAACGGCGTGCGGGGACCGGCCGGCCGGGCCGGAGAGGGAGGGCGGGGCGGATGCGACGTTACGCGAGGACCCTGGTCGCGGCCGCGCTGGCGGTCACCGTGGTGTCGGGGACGGCGGGCTGGGTGTCGGGCAACGCCCAGCAGGCGGTCACGGGTCCGCCGCCGGGCACGGCGTCCTGGCGGGCCGACCGCAGCCTGGGCCGCGAGCTGCCCGATCCGGAGCGGGACTCGCCCGCCGAAGTGGCCCGGTTCTTCGCGGGGTTGAGCGAGGCGCGGCAGCAGGCCCTGGCTGTCCGGCACCCGCTCGTCGTCGGCAACCTCGACGGCGCCCCCGTCGCACTGCGCTACCGGGCCAACGCCCTTGCCCTGCAAGCCTCGCACGACCCCCGTTACGCCCACCTCGCCGAGGACCCGGCCCGCCGCTTCCTGGCGTTCGATCCGCGCGGCCGGGGCCAGGTCGCGGAGGTCTTCGGCGATCTGGCGGCCGCCCGCCGGGTGTCCGTGGTGGTGCCCGGCTCCGACATCGACGCCGGAACCTTCGACCGTACGACCGACGTGTACGGCACCCCGGCCGGGATGGCCAGGTCGCTGCACGCCCGTACCGGGCCGGGCACCGCCGTCATCGCCTGGGCCGGGTACACCACACCGGTGGGCCTCGGGCTCGACGCCGCCCGGGGGACGCTGGCGGAGGCCGGTGCCGCGCGGCTGACCCGGTTCACGGACGGGCTGGAGGCCGCCGGGACGCCCGTCACCACGGTGTTCTGCCACAGCTACGGCTCGGTCGTCTGCGGCCTGGCCGCGCACCGGCTGCGCGTCGCCGACCTGGTGGTCCTCGGCTCGCCCGGGATGCGCGCGGACAGCGTGGCCGGTCTGCGCACCGGGGCGCGGGTCTGGGCGGCGAAGGACCCCGGCGACTGGATCGGCAAGGTCCCGCACGTCGAGTTCGCCGGGCTCGGCCACGGCGCGGACCCCGCGTCGCCGGGGTTCGGCGCCCGGCGGGTGCCCGCGGACGACGCGGCGGGGCACACGGGCTACTTCGCGCCGGGCACCGAGTCGCTGCGGGCGTTCGCGTCGATCGCCGAAGGCGCGGACGCCCGGGGCTGACCCGGGGGAACGGTCCCTAGCTCTTCCCGCCCAGCTCCTCCGCCAACCCGACGATGACGCCGTCCGGGCCGCGCAGGTAGCAGAGCAGGTAGCTGTCCTCGAACCGGGCGATGGACCCGACGAGTTCGCCGCCGAGAGGACGGAGCCGGGCGACGGTGTCCTCGATGTCGTCGACGGCGAACATGACGCGGTGCGTGCCGATCACGTTGTGCGGCCGGTCGCGCGGGGCGTCGATCGGCGCGGGGGTGAGGTACTTCGCGAGTTCCAGGCGGCTGTGCCCGTCCGGGGTCCGGAGCATGGCGATCTCGCAGTGGGTGCCGTCGAGGCCGGTGCACTGGGCGGCGAAGCCGCCCTGGACCTCGCCCTTGCCCTCCAGCTCCATGCCGAGTTCCCGGAAGAACGCGATGGCCGCGTCCAGGTCCTCGACCACGATGCCGACGTTGTCCATGCGCTGGATCGCCATGCCGGTGTCTCCTCGCTCGGTTGCCTCGTACGGACGCTACCCCGCGCTACTCGCGTGCGAGGGACGTCAGGCTCATGTCCTGGTAGCGGTCGCCCGCGACCCGACCGGCGATCGGTTCGAGGAGGGCGAGCTCGTCGTCGGTGAGCGTGAGGCGGGTGGCGCCCACGTTCTCCAGGAGGCGGTGGCTCCTGCGGGTGCCCGGGATCGGGACGACGGTGATGCCGTGGACCTGGGCGCGCTGCTGCACCCAGGCGAGCGCGACCTGCCCGGCGGTCGCCCCGTGGGCGGCGGCGATCTTGCGGACGGGCTCCAGGAGCGCCGCGTTGGCCTTCGCGTTCTCGCCGGTCATGCGGGGCTGCGAGGCCCGGAAGTCGCCCGGGGCGAGCTCCTTGCCCGCGTCCGCGAAGGCCCCGGTGAGGAAGCCCCGGCCCAGCGGCGAGTACGGCACGACCGTGACGCCCAGCTCCGCGGCGGCGGCGAGCGCGCTGCGCTCCACGTCCCGGCTGAAGAGGGACCACTCGGACTGGAGGGCGGCGATCGGGTGCACGGCGTGCGCCTCGCGCAGTTCGGCGCCGGTGACCTCGCTCAGCCCGAGCTGCTTGACCTTGCCCTGCTGGACCAGCTCGGCCATGGCGCCGACGGATTCCGCGAACGGGACGGCGGTGTCGTGGCGGTGCATGTAGTAGAGGTCGATGACATCGGTGTCCAGGCGGCGCAGGCTCGCCTCGACGGCCTTGCGGATGTACGCGGGGCTGTTGTTGACGCCCCGGTGGTCGGGGTCGTCGGCGCGCCGCTCGATGCCGAACTTGGTGGCGAGGGTGATCTCGTCGCGGTGCGCCCCGACGAACGGGGCGAGGAAGGTCTCGTTGGCGCCGCTGCCGTAGATGTCGGCGGTGTCGAAGAGGGTGACGCCCGCCGCCAGCGCCGTCTCCAGCGTCTCGCGGGCCGATGCCTCGTCGGTGTCGCCGTAGAACTCGCTGATGCCCATGCAGCCGAGGCCCTGGACCCCGACGCGGGGGCCGCCCCGGCCGAGTTCGACGGTGGCGATCTTGTTGTCAGTCATCAGGCACTGGGCCCTTCCGGCGCCCCACGGGCGCCCGCATAGAAGTCGATCTTGTAGTCCAGCACGGCCAGGGTGTCCTGGAGCTCCGCGATCCGCGTCCTCACGTCGCGGCGGGTCGCCTCCAGCAGTTCCTGCCGTTCCTCGAAGGTGTGGTCGCCCTCGCGTATGAGCTCGGCGTACCGGACCATGTGGGCGACCGGCATCCCGGTCAGACGCAGCTTGGTGACGAAGGCGAGCCAGTCGAGGTCCCGGTTGCTGAAGCGGCGCTGGCCGGTGTGCGACCGGTCCACGTGCGGCATGAGTCCGATCCGCTCGTACCAGCGCAGGGTGTGGGCGGTCAGGCCGGTGAACGCGGCGACCTCGCTGATCGTGTAGCGGTCCTGCCCGTCGGGGCGCGGATGCGCCGAGGGGGCGGAGGCGCAGATATCGGCCCGGGTCGAAGTGGTCTCCATCACCGTCATGCCTCCACGCTATGACGTTGGAGTGCACTCGAAGCAAGCAACACCGGGTGCGGTTTCCGACAGGTGGGACCTGGAATCTACTCTCGTACGCATGCAGAGCCTGGCGATGATCGAGAACTGGCCCGTCCCCACCGCCGCGGCGGCCGTCGTACGAGCGGACGGCACGGTCGCCGGTACGCACGGCCCGACCGCGCACCGCTTCCCACTCGCCTCCGTCACCAAACCGCTCGCGGCCTACGCGGCGCTGGTGGCGTACGAGGAGGGCGCCGTGGAGCTGGACGAACCGGCGGGTCCCGAGGGCTCGACCGTGCGCCACCTCCTCGCCCACACCAGCGGCCTCGCCTTCGACGAGCACCGGGTGATGGCCCCGCCCGGCAACCGGCGCCTCTACTCCAACGCGGGTTTCGAAGTGCTGGGCGCCCACATCGCGAAGGCCACCGGGATCCCGTTCCCGGAGTACGTCCGACAGGCGGTCCTGGAACCGCTCGGGATGACCGCGACGACCCTGGACGGCTCGCCCGCCAAGGACGGCGTCTCCACGGTGGACGACCTCGCGCGCTTCGCCGCCGAGGTGCAGGCCCCCCGCCTCCTCGACCCGCGCACCGTGCTCGCCGCGCAGACCGTGGTCCACCCGGGCCTGAAGGGCGTCCTTCCCGGCTATGGCCACCAGAACCCCAACGACTGGGGCCTCGGCTTCGAGATCCGCGACTCCAAGTCGCCGCACTGGACGGGTGCCGCCTCCTCCCCCGCGACCTTCGGCCACTTCGGGCAGTCGGGCACCTTCCTCTGGGTCGACCCGGCCGCGGGCGCGGCCTGCGTCGCGCTCACCGACCGGGCCTTCGGCCCGTGGGCGGTCGAGGTGTGGCCGTCGTTCACCGACGCGGTGCTGGCGGAGCTGGCGGGCTGAGGGGGCCGCGCCCCCGCGTGTCCCGGCCGGGCCGAACCGGCACGGCCCACGCGCCCGCCCACCGCTTGACGAGCTCACGACATGACGCAGTCCCGCCACGGTGACCGGGGTTGCCGGGGTGTCCGGCCGCGCAGACCCCTTCCATGACGCGACCAAGACACAGTCTCCGGCATCTCCCGGCGGCGACCGCCGCCGCGCTCGCGCTCAGCGGTGCGCTGCTGGTCTCACCGCCCGCCTGGTCGGCCGACGGCACGGCGACGGCGGGCACGGCGCAGGCCCCCGACGCGGCCGGGCAACCCGTCCACGACATCACCCTGGTCACCGGGGACGTGGTCCACTACACGGACCTCCCCGGTGACCGGGACGACGTCACCGTCGACCGGGCGCCGGGCGCGCGCGGCGGGGTGAGCGTGCAGAGCTACGGCCACCACACCTACGCGATCCCGACCGAGGCGATGGGGCTCATCGCCACCGGGAAGCTGGACGTCGAGCTGTTCAACCTCACCGGTCTGGTGGCCATGGGCTACGACGACGCCCGCTCCGGCGGCATCCCCGTCATCGCCACCGCGCCCGGGGGACGCGCCGCCGAGCCGCCCGCCGCGCCGGACGGGACCTCGCAGGTGCGCAGGTTCGACGCGGTCGACGCCACGGCGATGAAGGCCGACACCGGGCACGGGCGCGCGTTCTGGAAGGACATCGCCCCGGCCGCTCCCGCGAAGGCGCGCGGGTTCGACGCGGGCAGCGGCATCGGCAAGCTGTGGCTCGACGCCAAGGTGGAGGCCGCGCTCAGCGACTCGGTCGCCCAGGTGCGCGCCCCCGAGGCGTGGGCCAAGGGGTTCGACGGGACGGGCAGCAAGGTGGCCGTCCTGGACACGGGGATCGACGCCACCCACCCGGACCTCAAGAACGTGATCGCCGCCGAGAAGAGCTTCGTACCGGGTGAGACCGCCGACGACCGGCACGGGCACGGTACGCATGTGGCCTCCACGATCGCCGGGTCGGGAGCGGCCTCCGACGGCAAGGAGAAGGGAGTCGCCCCGGGCGCGAAGCTCTACGTCGGCAAGGTGCTGTCCGACACCGGCGAAGGCAGCCAGTCGGACATCCTGGCCGGGATGGAGTGGGCCGCGGAGCAGGGCGTCGACGTGGTGTCGATGAGTCTGGGCACCAACAGTTCGTCCGACGGCACGGACCCGCTCTCGCAGGCCATCGACCGGCTCTCCGCCGACGGCGGCCCGCTGTTCGTGGTCGCCGCCGGGAACAACATCTCGGTCGGCTCGATCGGTTCGCCCGGTGCCGCGGCCTCGGCGCTCACGGTGGGCGCGGTCGACCGGCGCGATGCCCGGGCGGGCTTCTCCAGCCAGGGGCCGGTCGCGCGCTCGTACGCCATCAAGCCGGACATCTCCGCGCCGGGCGTGGGCATCAGCGCGGCGGCGGCGCACCCGGCGGAGGGCGCGTCGATGTACCAGTCGATGAGCGGCACCTCGATGGCCACGCCGCACGTGGCGGGTGGTGCCGCGATCCTGCACCAGGCGCACCCGGACTGGGGCGCGGACCGGATCAAGAACGTCCTGATGTCCACGTCGAAGAAGCTCACCGGCCTGACGCCCTATCAGCAGGGCACCGGGCGCATGGACGTCGCGGCGGCCGTGGAGTCCACGATCGAGGCGCCCGGCTCCGTGCCGGCCGCCGCCTTCAAGTGGCCGAACGCGGACGCGGCACCGGTCGACCGCACGATCACGTACCGCAACACGGGGACCGCCGACGTCACCCTGGACCTGAAGACGGACACGACCGGCTCGACGGTGTCGCTGTCCGAGCCGTCGGTGACCGTCCCGGCGGGCGGAACGGCTGCCGTCACGCTCCGGATCGACCCGACGGGGCTGCCCGTCTCCACGCCCACGACCCTGCTGTCCGGGCTCGTGACCGCGGTGGACCACGCGACCGGCGAGACCGCCGCGCACACGGCGTACGCCCTGTTCAAGGAGCCGGAGGCGTACGACTGCACCATCGAGCTGACGGGCCGGGACGGGAAGCCCGCCACCGGTACGGTCGCGCTGACCTTCCCCGGCAACCAGGCACCCGGTTTCGTGGAGGTCTACGGGAAGACCACGCTGCGCCTCCCCGCGCGCACCTACAGCGCCTTCGGCTTCCTGGACGTGAACGGTGACGGTCCGGACGCCCTCGGCATGGCCGTGCTCGTCGCCCCGGACGTCGCCGTCGGCCCCGGCCACAGTGACGCGACGGCGCGCCTCGACGCCACGAAGGCCCGCCGGGTGAGCGCCGTCGCACCGCGCGAGACGGAGAACGCGCAGACGGTCGTCCAGTACCGCCGCAGCCTCACGGGCGGGGGCGCCATCGGTTCGGCGTTCGTCCTGGACAGGGCGTACACGGAGCTGTACGTCTCGCCCGCCTCGCAGACCGAGGACGGCGTCCAGGACCTGATGGTCCACTGGCAGCTGCGGCAGAAGGCCCTCGACGCCACCACGCTCACCGGCCACTCCGTCGAGCTGACCGGGCAGGACGGCACCGCCCACCACGACGGCCACCGACTGCTGCGGACCGTCTACGCGGGCTCCGGCACCCCCGCCGACTACGCCCGGCTGAACGCGAAGGGCCGCGCGGTCATCGTGGACCGCGGCACGTCGAGCCCCGCCGAGCGGGCGCGGGCCGCCGCCGACGCGGGGGCCGCCGTGCTGATCACCGTGGCCGGGCAGCGGGGGCGGCTGTACGAGACGTACGGCGACAGCCACGGCCTGACGCTGGCCAGTACGGGCAGCGCGGACGGGGCGCGCCTGATCGGGGAGGCGAAGACGGGCTTCGGCGTCCTGAGCCTCGACGAGCACCGCTACCCGGAGTATCAGTACGACCTGCTCCAGTACCAGAAGGGCTCGATCCCGGACCGGGACCTGGTCTACCGCCCCGGCACCGGGCAACTGGCCCGCGTGGACACGTCGTTCTACGCGCTCCGCAAGGACGCGGGCACCCGCGAGGGCATCGGCCACCGGCTCCTGACGCCCGCCTGGGGCCAGGGCGTGGGCGGTACGCAGAAGGAGGGCTACCCCGGCACGCGCACCGACTACATCACGCCCGTGCCCGACGGCCTCGGCGTGTGGAACGAGGATCACCGGTTCACCCTGAGCTCCCTCGGCGCCGACTCCGTACTGGAGGTCGCTCCGGGGCGGACGTACACGGCGGGCGAGCGCTACCCCGGTGAGTGGTTCAAGCCGGTCAACGCGCCCCGGTTCGGCGAGGGGCTGTGGCGGCCCAGCCGTACCAGCAACGGCATTTCGTGGAACGTGCCCGCCTGGTCCGGTGGCTCGGACGGGCACATCGCGCGGTCGCCGGGCGGTACCGCGTCCTCCGAACTCCGGCAGGGCGGCGAGGTGGTGGCCAAGGGCGCCTACGCGGGCTACTCCACCGGGCTGCCGGGCGCCGAGCAGGAGTACACGCTCTCGCTCAGGACGGACCGCGACAACGGCACCTGGGCCGCGTCGACGGCCACGGACACCACCTGGACGTTCCGCTCGGCGGCCCCGCCGCAGGGCACGCCCAAGAAGGAGATCCCGGTCCTGGACCTCGGCTACGACGTCGACACCGACCTCCTCGGCCGGGTCCGCGCGGGCAGCCGGGTGGAACTGGGGCTCAGCTCGTCCAGCTACACCAGCGGGGTCGCGGCGACCGGGGCCACCCTCCAGGTGTCGTACGACGACGGAAGGACCTGGCGGCCGGTGACGCTGAAGCGGTCCGGCGACGGGGCGTGGCGGGCGGCCCTCGCCACTCCGCTCGGGCGGGGCGGCTGGGTGTCTTTGCGGGCCACCGCCCAGGGGCCGGACGGGCTGAAGGTCAGCCAGGACGTCATCCGGGCGTTCGGCCTGAAGTAGCCGCGGCGGGGCGGGTCCGGGCCGGACCCGCCCCGTCCGTCAGTCGTTCACCGTCGCGACCCGGCCCGCGTACCGCTGGGTCCAGCCGGTGCCGGTGTCGGCGGTGAGCACCACGTCGTAGTAACCGTGCTCGGTGGGCCAGTCCACGACCGCGGAGTGGCCACCGGGGACGGTGACCTTCCGGGTGCCGCCCGCGTAGTCGTTGGCCACCAGGGTGTAGCGGACCGGACGGCGGCCGTCGTTGTGCAGCGCCAGGCGGACCACCGGGCGCCATCCCCGGACCAGCCGCGGTTCGACGCGCGGCAGGCCGATGTGGTGGGTGTCCGCGTCCTCGGGGAGCAGCTGCCCGGCGAAGGAGCGCAGGAACCCGTCGGGGCCGTACACCGAGAAGGCGTATCTGCCGTCGGTCGCGGTCGTGTCCCAGGTGTACGTGCGCGGGGCCGCCGCGCTCACCGTGTGCGGGATGTTCTCGAACGGGAGGTACCGGTCGGGGAAGACCTGGAGGCTGACCGCCTTGCCCTCCGGACCGCCGGTGAGCGTCATGGCGGCCGTCACCGTTCCGGTGGCCCGGTCCTCGGTGAGCACGGCGTGCGGGTGGAAGGAGAGTCCGCGCGGCTCCATCCGGTCGCGGGGCGGCCTCGGCGGGGTGCCGGTGACCGGGTCCGCGATGACGACCGGGCCGGGGCGCGGGTGCGCGAAGTCGATCGCGCTGGTCAGGTCCCCGGCGATGGAGCGGCGCCACGGGGTGATGTTCGGGCAGGTGAACGGCTTGCCCAGGTGCGCGGCCCAGGTCTCCAGGAACTTCACGGTCGAGGTGTGGTCGAAGACCTCCGAGGCGACGTAGCCGCCGCGCGTCCACGGGGAGACCAGCACCATCGGGACGCGGGGCCCGAAGCCGTACGGGGTGGTGCCGGAGAACTCGCCGGGCGTGCCCGCCTCCGGGCGCGGCGGCAGGACGTGGTCGAACTTCCCGTCGTTCTCGTCGTACGTGATGATCACCAGGGTGTGGTTCCAGATGTCCTCGTTGCTCTGGAGGGTCTTCAGCACCTTGTTCATGTACCGCTCGCCGTGCACCGTGTCGAAGCCCGGGTGCTCGCTCCACGCGGCGGGCATGACCACCCAGGAAACCTCGGGCAGCGGATGCTCGGCGCCCGGCTCGCAGGCGGCGATCAGGTCGCGCAGGACGGCGTCCAGATTGGCCTCGGAGTCGTCGTTGGGCGTGGTGGCGCCCGCGTAGACGAAGGAGTTGGCCTTCCAGACCCTGCCGGTGCCCGGTTCGAGCTCGGCCGGGTCGGCGGTGCGGGGGTCGAAGGCGGCGAAGCTGTTGGTGACGTTGCAGCCGTACTCGCCGACGTATCCGCTCTGGAGGCTCTTGCCGACGCCGTTGCCGCTGTTGTCGGAGTAGACCCGCCAGTTGATGCCCGCCTGCTGGAGCTGCTCGGGGACGGTGGTCCAGCGGCGGGTGTAGTTGTTCTGGCCCGCGTTGGTGGTCTCGCCGCCCGCAGCACCGCTCATCAGGTAGTAGCGGTTGGGGATGGTGGGGCCGTGCAGCGAGCAGAAGTTCATGTCGCAGACGGTGTACTGGGAGGCGAGCGAGTACATCCACGGCATGTAGTCGGGCGTGTAGTACCACATGCAGTGGTCGCCCTTGTCCTGCACCCAGGTGTCCCAGCGACCGCCGTTGGCACCGTAGAAGTTGTGCTTGTCGCTCCAGGTGGCGGTCGAGACGGCGGGCGTCACGATGGCGCCGGTGGCGTCGCGCTGCTGGAAGACGCTGGTGCCGTCCTGGAAGGTCAGGACCTGCTTGTCGTCGTGGCCGCGCACTCCCTTCAGCTGGCCGAGGTAGTGGTCGAAGGAACGGTTCTCCTGCATGAGGATCACCACGTGCTTCAGGTCGGAGATATCGCCCTTGAAGCCTTGGGGCAGACGGTATTCGGCCGCCTCCGCCTGCGCACCGCCGACCGCGTCGGCCACCGGCCCGGCGGCGAGGGCACCGAGCGAGACGGCGGCCGTCTGCAACATGCGGCGGCGGCTGATGCGCATCTCGCTGGTGAGCTCGCCGGTGTCATCGGCTTCGGTGTCCGCGCACGGGATCTCGCTGGTCTGAAGGGTCATCGGGGCACCTCTGAGGGGGAAGAGTGGTTCACAAGGGGGAGGGAGTCTGCGCGCCTGCGAAAACTAGGCCGCCGGTGCGAACGGCGGGCGAACCGTGGACGTATTCCTGAGGCACCGGCAGATTTACATGGCCCCGACACGCAGTCGAGATCCCGCACGGTGATAGCCGAAAATCGCGCCCCGATGGCCGGTCGGCCGGTCTTGCCGGGACGCTGGCCGCCGGTCACGGACGGCCGCTACGCTCCCCGCCCATGACCGACGACATAGTCCGCGCCACCGCGTCCGATGTCCCCGCGCTCGCGGGCGTACTGGCCAGCGCGTACGCCGAGGACCCGGTCTGGTCCTGGCTGATGCCCCGGGACCGGGACCGGCGGCTGCGGCTGCTGTTCACCGCGCACCTGGCCCAACAGGTCCCGGCCGGCCGGGTCTGGACGGACCGGGACCGTACGGTGGCGGCCGTCTGGGCGGAGCCCGGCGCGTGGAAGCTCCCGGCGGGCTACCTGCTGCGCAACGCGGGCACACTGCTGCGCGCGAGCCGGGGGCAACTCCCGCGTACCGCGGGACGGTTGCTGTCGCTGGAGCACCGGCACCCGGCCCACCCCGCGCACTGGTACGTGGAGTACATCGGCACCCACGCCGACGCTCGCGGTACGGGGCGCGGCTCGGTGGTCCTCGGCGGCCTGCTGGAACGGGCGGACGCGGACGGCCGCCCGGTCTTCCTGGAGTCGAGCAACAGCCGCAACCTCACGTTCTACCGCCGCCACGGCTTCGAGGTCGGCGAGGAGATGACGTTCCGGTCGGGGCCGCCGATGTGGTCGATGTGGCGGCGGTAGTACGCCCCCGAAGCCGCGATCTCCGTCACTCATCGTGTTTACGGCGCCTGTTTCCGGTTACGACAAGTAGTGACAGACCATCAGTACCCGGCGGAAGGCAGGAACATGAACGTCGTCATCGTGCTGATCCTCGTCGCGGTCATCGCCCCGCTCGCCTTCGTGGCCCTGGCCCCCAAGGTGCCCGCGCGGCGCAACCCCTCCCCCGGCCGGGTCCGGCACCGCCAGGCGGCACGGCTGAGCGAGATCCCGCGTCAGCAGACGGGCCGGCACCCCGCCCGCTGACGCGGGCCGGTGGCCGGGGTGCCGGTCAGCCGGACAGCTCCCAGACCAGCACCTCGGCCGGGTCCGCCGCGACCAGTTCGAGCCCCGCCTCCCCGGTGATCCGGGCCGCGTCGCCCGCCCCCAGCTCCTCGGCGCCGACGCGCACCGTGCCGCGCACCACGTGCGCGTACACCCGGGGGGCATCGGGGACCGCCGCGCGCTCGCCCTCCGCGAGGCGGCGCACGTGCAGCAGGGCGCCCGCCTCGGGAAGGGCGTACGGGGTGGAGTCGGCGATGCCCGGGACGGTCGTGTACGAGGGCTCGCCGCCGGGCTCCAGGGGCGCGAGCCACATCTGAAGGAAGGTCAGCGGCCGGTCGCCGTCGTTGCGTTCGACGTGGCGGACGCCGGAGGCGGCGCTGAGGTGCTGGACGTCACCGGCCCGGACCACCGTGGCGTGACCGGCCGAGTCGCGGTGCGTCAGCTCGCCCTCGACGACCCAGGTGACGATCTCCGTGTGGCTGTGCGGGTGCTCCTCGAAGCCCGCGCCGGGCGCGAGGCGCTCCTCGTTGCAGGCCAGGACCGGGCCGAAGCGGAGGTTGTCGGGGTCGTAGAAGGTGCCGAAGGAGAACGCGTGCCGGGACGCGATGCCGGCCGCCGCGTCCCCGCCCTCGAACCGGTCGCCCGCGCGGTGTACGGAAATCACCCGTCCACGGTAGCCCGCCGGCCCCCGGACCCGGCCGCCACCCGGCCCCGGCCATCCGGGCGCGCGTCCGGATAAGGCAGTCTTGTCTCCGTGCCCCGACCCGATCCTGAGCAGCCCGCTGCGAACGACGCCCATCTCCATGCCGCGACCCTGAAGCGGCTTGAGCAGTCCTCCGGCCGGCTGGCCGCGAACGCGATCGCCCGCATGGACGAGTCGCTGCCGTGGTACCGGGCGATGCCCCCGGAGAACCGGTCCTGGATCGGCCTGGTCGCCCAGGCCGGTATCGCCGCGTTCACCGAGTGGTTCCGGCATCCGGAGACACCGCAGGCGATCTCGACCGATGTCTTCGGGACCGCCCCGCGCGAGCTGACCCGGGCGATCACGCTGCGGCAGACCGTCGAGATGGTGCGGACCACGATCGAGGTCATGGAGGCCGCGATCGACGAGGTCGCCGCGCCGGGCGACGAGTCGGTGCTGCGGGAGGCGCTGCTCGTCTACGCCCGCGAGATCGCGTTCGCGACCGCCCAGGTGTACGCGCAGGCGGCCGAGGCCCGGGGCGCCTGGGACGCCCGCCTCGAATCGCTCGTGGTGAACGCGGTGCTGTCCGGCGAGGCCGACGAGGGCGCCGTCTCCCGGGCCGCCGCCCTCGGCTGGAACTCCCCCGAGCACGTCTGCGTGCTGCTCGGCACCGCCCCGGACGGGGACAGCGAGCTGACCGTGGAGGCGATCCGGCGCGCCGCCCGGCACGCCAAGCTCCAGGTCCTCACGGGGGTGCTCGGCAACCGGCTGGTGGTCATCGCGGGCGGCAGCGACAACCCGCTCCAGGTGGCGAAGGCCCTGATCGGACCGTACGCGGCGGGCCCCGTGGTGGCCGGGCCCGTGGTGGCGGACCTGCTGGCCGCGACCCGGTCGGCGCAGGCCGCGGCCGCCGGGCTGAAGGCGTGCGGGGCCTGGCAGGACGCGCCGAGGCCGGTGCTCGCGGACGATCTGCTGCCGGAGCGCGCGATGGCGGGCGACCCCGCCGCGCGCGAGCAATTGGTGGAGGAGATCTACAGACCGCTGGAAGAGGCGGGCTCCGCGCTCCTGGAGACGCTGAGTGTGTATCTGGAACAGGCGAGCAGCCTGGAGGGCGCGGCCAGGATGCTCTTCGTGCATCCCAACACCGTGCGCTACCGGCTTCGACGTGTGACAGACGTCACCGGCTGGTCGCCTTCCGATGTGCGCTCGGCGTTCACTCTGCGAATCGCTCTGATCCTGGGGCGTCTGGCCGACCGGGATACGCAGTCCTAGACTTTTGTCGGACATCAACAATTCCCCCTACGGTTCTTCGTCCCTGTCCCCACGGGCGTTCCGGACCGTTCACAAGAGAGAGTGTGAGGGTGCTCGTACTCGTCGCTCCCGGCCAAGGCGCTCAGACGCCCGGCTTCCTGACTCCCTGGCTCGACCTCCCCGGTGCCACCGACCGCATCGCGGCCTGGTCCGACGCCATCGGGCTCGACCTCCTGCGCTACGGCACCGAGGCGGACGCGGAGGAGATCCGCGACACCGCGGTGGCCCAGCCGCTGCTGGTCGCCGCCGGTCTGCTGTCGGCCGCCGCGCTCGACGCCTCTCCGGACGTCGTCGCCGGCCACAGCGTCGGTGAGATCACCGCCGCCTCGTTCGCCGGTGTCATCGGCGCGGAGGCCGCGCTCCGCTTCGTCCGTACGCGCGGGCTCGCCATGGCCGAGGCCGCCGCGGTCACCGAGACCGGGATGGCGGCGCTGCTCGGCGGCGACCCCGAGGTCACCGTGCCCCACCTGGAGAAGCTCGGGCTGACCCCGGCGAACGTCAACGGGGGCGGCCAGATCGTCGCCGCGGGCACCGCCGCGCAGATCGCCGCGCTCACCGAGGACAAGCCGGAGGGTGTGCGCCGCGTGGTGCCCCTGAAGGTGGCCGGCGCCTTCCACACGCATCACATGGCGCCCGCCGTCGAGCGGCTGCGCGCGGCGGCCGGGGACCTGGACGTCTCCGACCCCTCGGTGACGTACGTCTCGAACGCCGACGGCAAGACCGTCGGCACCGGCCACGAGGTCATCACCCGGCTCGTCGGCCAGGTCGCCAACCCGGTCCGCTGGGACCTGTGCATGGAGACCTTCAAGGCGATGGGCGTCACCGCGCTCATCGAGGTCTGCCCCGGCGGCACGCTCACCGGCCTGGCCAAGCGGGCGCTGCCCGGCGTCCCGACCCTCGCGCTCAAGACCCCCGCCGACCTCGACGCGGCCCGCGCGCTCATCGCTGAGCACGCAGGCGCCTAAGGAGCCCGAGAGCATGTCGAAGATCAAGCCCAGCCAGGGCGCTCCGTACGCGCGGATCATGGGTGTCGGCGGCTACCGCCCGACCCGGGTGGTGCCCAACGAGGTCATCCTGGAGACGATCGACTCCTCCGACGAGTGGATCCGCTCCCGCTCCGGCATCGCGACCCGCCACTGGGCCTCCGAGGAGGAGACCGTGGCCGCGATGTCCGTCGAGGCGTCCGGCAAGGCCATCGCCGACGCCGGGATCGCCCCGGAGCAGATCGGCGCGGTCATCGTCTCCACCGTCTCGCACTTCAAGCAGACCCCGGCCATCGCGACCGAGATCGCCCACAAGGTCGGCGCCGGCAAGCCCGCCGCCTTCGACATCTCGGCCGGCTGCGCGGGCTTCGGCTACGGGCTGACCCTGGCCAAGGGCATGATCGTCGAGGGCTCCGCGGAGTACGTACTGGTCATCGGCGTCGAGCGGCTGAGCGACCTCACCGACCTGACGGACCGGGCCACGGCCTTCCTGTTCGGCGACGGCGCCGGAGCGGTCATCGTCGGCCCCTCCCAGGTGCCCGCCATAGGCCCGACCGTCTGGGGCTCCGAGGGCGACAAGTCCGAGACGATCAAGCAGACCGTGGCCTGGAACGACTTCCAGCTCGGCGACGTCACGAAGCTGCCCCTCAACGACCGCGGCGAGGTCAAGTTCCCCGCCATCACGCAGGAGGGCCAGGCGGTGTTCCGCTGGGCCGTCTTCGAGATGGCGAAGGTGGCCCAGCAGGCGCTGGACGCTGCCGGGATCTCCGCGGAAGACCTGGACGTCTTCATCCCGCACCAGGCCAACATGCGGATCATCGACTCGATGGTGAAGACGCTGAAGCTGCCGGAGAGCGTCACGGTCGCCCGTGACGTGGAGACCACCGGCAACACCTCCGCCGCCTCGATCCCGCTCGCCATGGAACGGCTCCTGGCGACCGGTCAGGCCAAGAGCGGCGACACCGCGCTCGTCATCGGCTTCGGGGCGGGTCTCGTCTACGCCGCGACGGTCGTTACTCTCCCCTAGGCACACCGGGCTTTTCGCCCGGACGCCCGAACCCAGCAGAAACACATCGAAGGAGCGCCGAAATGGCCGCCACGCAGGAAGAGATCGTCGAAGGTCTCGCGGACATCGTCAACGAGATCGCCGGTATCCCCGTCGAGGACGTCCAGCTGGACAAGTCCTTCACGGACGACCTGGACGTCGACTCGCTGTCCATGGTCGAGGTCGTCGTCGCCGCCGAGGAGCGCTTCGACGTGAAGATTCCCGACGAGGACGTCAAGAACCTCAAGACCGTCGGCGACGCCGCGGACTACATCCTCAAGCACCAGGACTGATCCAGCCGGTTCGTGTGTCGCCACCCGGCGGTGGCGCCGCTGATTCACGACCCCCTACACGTGGAGAAGATTTTCCAGTGAACTCGACCAATCGCACCGTGGTCGTCACCGGTATCGGCGCAACCACTCCGCTGGGTGGCGATTCCGCATCGACCTGGGAAGGTCTGATGGCCGGGCGTTCCGGCGTCAAGCCTCTTGAGGGCGAACGTTTCGCCGAACTGCCTGTCCGGATCGCGGCCCTGGCCGCCGTCGATCCCTCTGACGTCCTGCCCCGTCCGCTCGCCCGCCGGCTGGACCGCTCGGCGCAGTTCGCGCTGATCGCGGCCCGTGAGGCGTGGGCGGACGCGGGTTTCACCGGCAAGGCCGGTGAGGACGAAACGATCGAGCCCGAGCGGCTGGGTTCGGTGATCGCCTCCGGCATCGGCGGCGTGATCACCCTGCTCGACCAGTACGACGTGCTGAAGGAGAAGGGCGTACGCCGCGTCTCCCCGCACACCGTGCCCATGCTCATGCCCAACGGCCCGGCCGCGAACGTGGGCATCGAGGTGAACGCCCAGGCGGGCGTCCACACCCCGGTCTCCGCCTGCGCCTCGGGTGCCGAGGCGATCGGGTACGCCGTCGAGATGATCCGCACCGGCCGCGCCGACGTGGTCCTCGCCGGCGGCACCGAGGCGGCGATCCACCCGCTGCCGATCGCCGCGTTCGCCAACATGATGGCGATGTCCAAGAGCAACGACGAGCCGGAGAAGGCTTCCCGCCCGTACGACGTGGGCCGCGACGGCTTCGTCCTCGGCGAGGGTGCCGGTGTCGTCGTCCTGGAGTCCGCGGAGCACGCGGCGAAGCGCGGCGCCCGGGTCTACTGCGAGGTGCTGGGCCAGGGCCTCTCGGCCGACGCCCACCACATCGCGCAGCCCGAGCCGACGGGGCGGGGTATCGCCGCGGCGATGCAGAACCTGCTCGACCAGACGGACCTCAAGCCGTCGGAGATCGCCCACCTGAACGCCCACGCGACGTCCACCCCGCAGGGTGACCTCGCGGAGGTCAAGGCGCTGCGCTCGGTGCTGGGCGACGACCTGGACCACGTCGCGATCTCCGCGACGAAGTCGATGACGGGCCACCTGCTCGGCGGCGCGGGCGGCATCGAGACCGTGGCGACGGTCCTGGCGCTGCACCACCGGATGGCTCCGCCGACGATCAACGTGGACCACCTGGACGAGGAGATCGAGGCGGACATCGTCCGGGACGCGCCCAGGGCGCTCCCGGAGGGGCCGATCGCGGCGATCAACAACTCGTTCGGCTTCGGCGGCCACAACGTGGTGCTGGCGTTCCGCAGCGTCTGACGCGCTTGCGCGTCCGCGCAGCTTCGAAGCCCGTGCCCTCCGTGTGAGGGTGCGGGCTTCGTCGTGCTGTTCGGGGCCTCCGCCCCCGGGCCCCCGCTCCTCAATCGCCGGAGAGGCTTGAGTTGCCCGGGAGTCAGACGACCTGGTGCAGCCAGCGGACGGGCGCGCCCTCGCCCGCGTGGCGGAACGATTCCAGTTCGTCGTCCCACGGCTTGCCCAGGAGCTTGGCGATCTCCGCCGCCAGGTCCGTCTCACCGCCCGCGGAGCGGGCCAGCGCGGCGCGGAGGCGGTCCTCGGGGACCAGGATGTCTCCGTGCATGCCGGTGACGGCGTGGAAGATGCCCAGCGCGGGCGTCGAGCTGTAGCGCTCGCCCTCCGCCGTGGGCGACGGCTCCGCCGTCACCTCGAAGCGCAGCAGGTCCCAGCCGCGCAGCGCGGACGCCAGCTTGGACGCCGTGCCGGGCCGCGCCTGCCAGGAGAATTCGGAGCGCCAGGTGCCCGGCGCGGCCGGCTGTCTGATCCAGTCGAGCTGCACCCGCCCGCCGAGGACTCCCGCCACCGCCCATTCGACATGTGGGCAGAGCGCGCGCGGTGCGGAGTGAACGTACAGGACTCCACGTGTCGTCACCGGGACCTCCAGTGTGGGACGAGGTTCGCCTTCCCCAGCGGCCTGTCATCAGTAAACAGCATCGGGAGTTATTCTCCGGAAAAGCGACAGTATGTGACGCGGTGTGATGTTCGGATGCCACCCGAGTGGAGCCGGGAGCCGCGAAAGCCACTGGTTCGACGGGGAAAAGCTACCGCGCCCCGGTACCGGAGGTGTGACGTACCGTCGGTCCCGGGGCCCTTCTTCGCTCAGTCTTCACCCGGCGGAGCGGCGGGGCACGAACAGGAGGAGACCAGGCAATGCCGGATCGGTCCGTACGGCACCGCTCGCGCACCGCACTGGCCGGGCTGGCCGCTCTGGCCTGCCTGGGCTCGGCGGCGCTGGCCGGCTGCGGCTCGGGGTCCGACGGGACGACGAAGGGCTCGGCGGCCGAGCGCCGGCCGTCCCCCGCGGCGGGCCCGGTCTGGGACCCGCGCCCGAAGTCGATCGCGGCGGTGGGGGACTCCATCACGCGCGGTTTCGACGCTTGCTCGGTGCTGGCGGACTGCCCGGAGGTCTCCTGGTCGACCGGCACGGACAGCTCGGTACGCAGCCTGGCGGTTCGGCTCCTGGGCGCGTCCGGCGCGGTGGACCACAGCTGGAACCACGCGGTGACGGGCGCCCGGATGGCGCAGCTGCCGGAGCAGATGGCGCTGGCGGCGGACGAGGACCCGGACCTGGTGACCGTGATGATCGGCGCCAACGACGCCTGCCGGGACTCGGTGCGGTCGATGACCCCGGTGGCGGACTTCCGGAGGTCGTTCGAGACGTCACTGCGCGAGCTCCGCGCCGGGGCGCCGAAGGCGCAGGTGTACGTGTCGAGCGTGCCGGACCTGAAGCGGTTGTGGTCGCAGGGGCGCGCCAATCCGCTGGGCAAGCAGATCTGGAAGCTCGGCATCTGCAAGTCGATGCTGTCCGACGCGGACGACATGGGCGCGGCGGCGGTGGCCCGGCGCACCGCGGTCCAGGAGCGGGTCGTGGCGTACAACGCGGTGCTGCGCGAGGTGTGCGCGAAGGACCGCCGCTGCCGGTACGACGGCGGGGCGGTGTTCGACTACCGGTTCACCGGCAAGCAGCTCAGCCAGTGGGACTGGTTCCACCCCGGCCGCAACGGACAGGCGCGGCTCGCCGAGATCGCCTACCGAAATGTCACGGCGGTGCGGCCGCCCGCGTAAAGTTGCTGATCATGGAGACGCGTTCGGGCACGGTGATCGGTACGGAGCACTTCGGCACCCTCGCGGACGGCACCTCGGTGCACCGCTGGACGCTGGAGCGGGACGGCACGCGGGTGCGTGTCCTGACGTACGGCGGCATCGTGCAGTCGGCCGAGGTGCCGGACCGGGACGGCGTACGGACGGGGATCGCCCTCGGGCTGCCCGACCTGGCCTCGTACCAGGAGTACACGGCGCCGTACTTCGGCGCGCTCGTCGGCAGGTACGCGAACCGGATCGGCGGGGCGTCCTTCGAGCTGGACGGCCGTACGCACCACCTCACGCGCAACGAGGGCCGCAACCAGCTGCACGGCGGGGTGCGTGGCTTCGACAAGCGGGTGTGGGACGCGCGCGCGGTCCCGGACGGGGTGGAGCTGTCCCTCGTCTCGGCGGACGGCGAGGAGGGCTTCCCGGGGCGCGTCGAGCTGACGGCGGCGTACACGCTGGACGAGGGCGGGGCACTGCGCATCACGTACCGGGCGGTCACGGACGCCCCGACCGTGCTGAACCTGACGAACCACACCTACTGGAACCTGGCGGGCGCGGACAGCGGGAGCGCGCTCGGCCAGCGGCTGCGGATCGCGGCGGGGGCGGTCACCCCGGTGGACGCGGAGTCGCTGCCGACCGGTGAGTTCCTGCCGGTGGAGGGCACGCGCTTCGACTTCCGCGAGCCCCGGCCGGTGACCAAGGGCTACGACCACAACTACGTGCTCGACGGCACGGCCCCGGCGGCGGAGCTGTACGACGAGGGGTCCGGGCGCGTGCTGACGGTGACGACGACGGAGCCCGGGATCCAGCTGTACACGGCGGACCACTTGGACGGGCGGCCGTTCGGCCCGTGCGCCGGGATCGCCCTGGAGACCCAGCACTTCCCGGACTCGCCGAACCGCCCGGAGTTCCCGAGCACGGTGCTGCGGCCGGGCGAGGAGTTCGCGTCCACGACGGTGTACGGGTTCTCGGTGCGCTGAGCTCAGCCCTCGGCGGCCGTCTCGCCCTTGCCCGCGTCGTCCGCCGCGTCGTCGCCGACCAGGCCCCGCGCCAGCAGGGTCGCCCCCGCGACGGCGCCGGGCATCAGGAACACGGCGACGAACGGCAGCATGAAGGCCAGCCCCAGCGGTACGCCGAAGCCGAGGGTGCGCACGCGGTGGGCGCGCAGCAGGGCGAGGCGGTCCTTCAGCACCATGCCCCGGCGCTGGAGGGCGACGGCGGTCAGCTCCTCGGCGAGGAAGTACCCGGTGACGCAGAAGCCGAGGACGGGGACCACGGTCTGCCCGGCCACGGGCACGAATCCGAGGGCGAAGAGCAGGATCGCGTACAGGCCGACCCGGACCAGGACGCGCACGCTGTCGCGGGCGGAGATCCACAGCTCCCGCCAGAGCGGCAGTCCCGACTCGGGGACCGTGCCGCCCTCGGCGCGCTCGACCTCCTCGGACAGCGACTCGTAGAAGGGCTGCCCGACCAGCAGGGTCACGGCGGTGAAGGTGATCACGGCCAGGAACAGGCCGAGGACGAAGACCAGCACGGTCAGGGTGTTGCGCAGCAGGGCCGGCCAGGGCGAGGACCAGTCGTCGGCGAACGGCGTCGCCCACGCCACCAGGTCGTCGGCGCCGTAGCCGAGGCCGACGAGGGCGCCCGCGTACAGCACGAGGGTGATCAGACCGGGCAGCAGCCCTATGCCGAACCACTTGCCGTGGCCGAACACCCAGCGCTGACCCTTGATCAGAAAACCGAGCCCCGCCCCGAGATCACGCATGGCGTCAGCCTAGCGGGACCTGGGACGGGGCTCGGTTCAGTGGGGCGGGGGCGGTCAGGCGACCGCGAGCTCCACCTTGATGTTGCCGCGCGTGGCGTTCGAGTACGGGCAGACCTGGTGGGCCTTCTCGATGAGCGCCTGCGCGGTCGCCGTGTCGACGTTCGGGATGGTCGCGGTGATGGCGACCTCCAGGCCGAAGCCGCCGGCCTCGGTCTTGCCGATGGAGACCGCCGCCGTCACCGTGGAGCCGGAGATGTCGGCCTTCTCCTGGCGGGCGACGACGCCCAGCGCGCCCTGGAAGCAGGCGCTGTAGCCGGCGGCGAAGAGCTGCTCCGGGTTGGTGCCTGCGCCGCTGCCGCCCATCTCCTTCGGCGGGTTGACGACGACGTCGAGCTTGCCGTCGTCCGAGGCGACGCGGCCGTCCCGGCCGTTCTCGGCGGTGGCGACGGCGGTGTACGCGACGGCTATGTTCTGAATGGTCATGCTGAGGATTCCTCCTGCTGGTGCGCCGCGACTCGCGCCCACGATCGCGGCGGCCTGGGTTGAGCCTAACGGGTGCGGGGAAGGGCGGTTCAGCCGAGGGAGACGATCATCTTCCCGGTGTTCTCGCCGCGCAGCAGGCCGAGGAAGGCGTCGACGCCGTTCTCGATGCCCTCGACGACGGTCTCGCGGTACTTCAGCTCGCCGGAGGCCAGCCAGCCGGCCACGTCCTGGACGAACTGCTGCTGGAGGTCCTGGTGGTCGGCGACCAGCATGCCCTGGAGGCGCAGCCGCTTGCCGATGACCAGCGCGAGGTTGCGCGGGGCGGGGGTGGGCTCGGTGGCGTTGTACTGGGCGATCATGCCGCAGATGGTGGCGCGGCCGTGCACGTTGAACGAGGAGATCGCGGCCTCCAGGTGCTCACCGCCGACGTTGTCGAAGTAGACGTCGATGCCGTCGGGGGCGGCCTTGCGCAGCTGCTCGGCGACGGGGCCGTTCTTGTAGTTGAACGCGGCGTCGAAGCCGTACTCCTCGGTGAGGAGCTTGATCTTCTCGTCGGAACCCGCCGAGCCGATGACCCGGGAGGCGCCCTTGATCTTCGCCATCTGGCCGACCAGGCTGCCGACCGCACCGGCGGCGCCGGAGACGAAGACCGCGTCGCCCTCCTTGAAGGAGGCCACGTCGAACAGGCCGGCGTAGGCGGTGAGCCCGGGCATGCCGAGCACGCCGAGGTAGGCGGAGAGGGGGGCGATCGAGCCGTCGACCTTCACCGCGTGCTGGGCGGGGACGCTCGCGTACTCGCGCCAGCCGAGGCCGTGCAGGACGTGGTCGCCGACCTGGAAGCCCTCGGCGTTCGACGCGACGACCTCGCCGACGGCGCCGCCGTCCATGGGGTGGTCGAGCTTGAAGGGCGGGGTGTACGACTTCACGTCGTTCATCCGGCCGCGCATGTACGGGTCCACGGAGAAGTGCAGGTTGCGCACGAGGACCCGGCCCTCGGCCGGGGCGGCGACCGGGGCGTCACGCAGCGCGAAGTCCTCGGCCTTCGGCCAGCCGTGCGGGCGGGCGGTGAGGTGCCATTCGCGGCCGGACGCGGGAAGAGCTGCAGACATGGGCTCGGGGTCTCCTCGGTGTGGGGGTGCGGATGTCGCCGTGGCGAAAAGCTTCACCACATGAAACAACCATGCTCCTGGATATTTCACCTTGTCAAGCAACTGGGTATCCTGTGTGTCATGGCCTCCCCGCGCACAGATCCCCTGACCCTCGAAGTCATCGAGCTCATCGGCAGCGTCGTCGCGCGTTACTACGAGGAGTACGACCGGGCCGCCGCGGAGCACAGCCTCACGGGCGCGCAGGCCCGGGTCCTCGGACTGCTGTCCGTCGAGCCGCTCCCCATGCGCCGGATCGCCCAGAAGCTGAAGTGCGAGCCGTCCAATGTGACCGGGATCGTGGACCGGCTGGAGGCACGTGGCCTGGTGGAACGGCGCCCGGACCCGGCCGACCGCCGGGTGAAGCTGGCGGCGCCGACCGAGCGGGGGGCGGCGACGGCCGCGCAGCTGCGGGACGCGCTGGACTTCGCGCGGGAGCCGCTGGCGGGGCTGTCCGCGGCGGACCGGACGGTGCTGCGGGACCTGCTGCGGCGGATGCTGGGCGTGTGAGCGGCGCCGCGCCCGCCGGGCCGGGCTTCGGGCCCCGTGAGTTCCAGCTCGTCCTGTTGCGCCGGATGGCGGACCACCAGCCGGGTCTGGTGGAGGACGCCCGGCACGAGTTGAGCGCGACGCCCGCGGAGATGCGGGAGGCGAACCGGCGCTGGCAGGCCATGGTCCGGGCCCCGCACGGGCGGGGCGCGCTGCGGCGCTACCGGTCGGTGCTCGGGGAGCCGGAGTCGGCGGGGCGCCGGGTCCTCGGCGACCTGGAGTTCGACGTGCTGCTGTGGCCGGTGCCGCTCTGGCCGGAGCTGCGGTTCGAGGTGATGGTGGCGCCGGGCGGGGCGGTGTGGAACGAGTGGCTGGTACGGGCACCGGGCGCCGCCGCGCCGGTGCTGCTCGGCGTGGACGACCTGGTGCCCTGGTCGTGCACCGTGGACGAGGTCGCCCGGGCCTTCGCGCCGGCCCGCCCGATGGAGGGGAGCGCGCCGACGCGGTTCGCGCTGCGGATGGGGGGCGCGGCGGAGCCGTGGATCGCGGAGTTCACGTGGGGGTTGCTGCAGCGGGTCGTGCCGGGAGGCTGAGGGCGCCTCGATCGCCTGACGGGCCGGATCGCGTGCGACGCGCTCGACACGCCGTCAGGTTGTCCCCCCTCCGGCCCAGTCCAGCGGGCGTGGAGGCCCCGAACGGCGCAGGCTTTCAGGAGAGCCGGCTGCCCGTCGGTCGCCCTCAACGCTCTCGGGAGGAACCCGCCGTGACCGTCAGCCTTGAGCAGTTGCGCCGTTGCCATGTCGCCGTCGACCTGGGCGCCTCCCGCACCCGGGTCTACGTCAAGGGGCCCGGCCTCGTCGTGGACGAGCCGAGTGTCGCCGCCGTCAACACCCGTACCGGCTCACTGATCGCCGTGGGCGCCCTCGCCGAGCAGATGACCGGCCGGACACCGGACTACATCCGGGTGGCCCGGCCCGTCTCCGGCGGGACCGTCGTGGACATCGAGATGGCCCAGCGCATGCTGCGCCACCTGCTCGGCGAGAAGCTCCGGCGGCAGCTGCGCCGCAAGCCCTGGCTGCGCGCCGCCGCCTGCACCCCGCACGACAGCGACCCGCTCGCGCGGCGGGCCTCCGTGGAGACGCTGGTCGGCCTCGGCGCCCGGCGGGTGGAGCTGGTCGACACCCTGATCGCGGCGGCCGTCGGCTGCGGGCTTCCGGTCGAGCAGCCGACCGCGACCATGATCATGGTGTGCGGGGCCGCGACGACGCAGATCGCGGTGCTCTCGCTCGGCTCGATCGTGACGGCGGTGCGCCTCCCGGTCGGCGGCGACGCCATCGACCACGCGGTCATCCAGCACCTGCGCCAGCACCATGAACTGATGCTGCCGAGCCAGTCCGTGCGCCCTCTCCAGCTCGCCCTGAGCGGCAACGGGCTGACCGCACAGGGCCCCTCGGTCACCGAGATCCACGGCCGTGACGTCGCCACCGGCCTCGCCCGGTCCGTCAAGGTCGACACCGCCGCCATCCGGCAGGCGATCCACCGCCCGCTCACCGCGGTCCTCGACGGCGTCGGCAAGGTGCTGCGGGACTGCCCGCCCGACCTGGTCGCCGACCTCGCGGACTGCGGGATCACGATGGTCGGCGGGAGCGCCCTGCTGCCCGGACTCGACCGGATGCTGCGCGACGCGACCGGCGTGCCGGTGCACATCGCGGAGCGGCCCGACACCTGCTCGATCCTCGGCCTGGGCGCCATGATGGAGGGCGAGATCAGCCCCCTGGTGCTCGACCCGCTGGCGAGCTGACCCCGGCGGGAGCGGCGGATGACGGACCGGCCGGCCGGGGCGCTCCCGGACCGCGGCCTGCCCAGGTCGCCGCTGCTGCCCCGGCTCCTCGAAGCCGTGCTGAGCGTCGGCTCGGACCTCGAACTCCGGGCCACGCTCCAGCAGATCATCGACACCGCGACCGCCCTGACCGACGCCCGGTACGGGGCGCTCGGCGTACTGGACCCCGGCCGCGGCACCATCCGCGAGCTGTACGTATGCGGGATGACCGAGGACGAGCAGGCGGCGATCGGTGACTTCCCGGACGGCCACACGGGCCTGCTCGGCGCGCTCGTGGACGCGCCGGGCCCGCTGCGCTCCGACGACCTCCCGGCCGATCCGCGCGCCACCGGCATCCCGCCCGGGCATCCCCCGATGCGCTCGTTCCTCGGTGCCCCGATCCGGGTCCACCACGAGGTCTTCGGCAACATCTACCTCGCCGAGAAGCACACCGGCCACTTCACCGAGACCGACGCGGGGCTGCTGAAGGTCCTGTCCGCGCAGGCGGGCATCGCGATCGGCAACGCCCGGCTGTACGAGAGCGCCCGCCAGCGGGAACGCTGGGTCGAGGGCGCGGCGGCCGTCACCAACACCCTGCTCACCGGGGCGAACCCGTCCGACGCGCTGATGACGGTGGCGGAGCGGGCGCGACTGCTCAGTGACGCCGCCGCCGGGGTGATCCTTCAGCCCACCGAGGAGGGCGGGATGGAGATCGTCGCCGCCTCGGGGCCGGAGGACCCGGCGGAGCTGGTGGGCACGGCGATCGAGCCCGGTTCGCCGGTCCTGGTGCAGCTGCTGGGCGGCGAGGCCGTGTTCATCGAGGACTCGGCGACCGATCCCCGGATGACGACGCCGGTACGGTCGCGGTTCGGGCCGAGCATGATGCTGCCGTTGCAGAGCGGGGGCCGGCTCATCGGGACGCTCGCCCTGCCCCGGCGGCGCGGAGGCCGCCCCTACACCGGCGTGGACCGGCTGCTGGCCGCCCAGTTCGCCTCGCAGGCCGCGCTGGCGCTGGTGCTGGCGGACTCGCAGCATGACCGGGAGCGGCTGGCGGTGTACGAGGACCGCGACCGGATCGCGCGGGACCTGCACGATCTGGTCGTCCAGCGGCTGTTCGCCACCGAGATGATGCTGGAGTCGACGCGCCGCAGGGCCGGTGCCGGGGAGACGGGCGAGCTCCTCGGGACGGCCGTCGACGAGCTGGACTCCACGATCCAGGAAGTGCGGACGGCCATCTTCGCGCTCCAGCAGCCGCCGGCCGAGGCCCCCGCCACCTTCCGCGGCCGGGTGCTGCGGGAGACCGGGGGCGCGGCGGCGGTGCTCGGCTTCCAGCCGTCGGTGCGGTTCGCCGGGGCGGTGGACGCGCTGGTGGCGGAGCCGGTCGGCGGGCGGCTGCTCGCGGTGCTGCGGGGCGCCCTGGCGGCGGCGCACCGGCGGGCGGGGGTGTCGGCGATCGAGGTGGAGGTGGACGCGACGGCCACCCTGCCGGACGGGCGGGGCGCGGTCCGCCTCACGGTGACGGACGACGGACGCGAGCCGGACGGTTCGCGGGCGGAGGCGGTGACCTGGGAGGCTCCGCTGTGAGGGCGCCGGGCGTCACGCGCCGGGCGCGGCCCTCAGGGCGACCCGGGTGTTCGAGTGGGCGACGCCCGCCTCGCGCTTGAGACGGCGCAGGAGGGTGTCGAGGGCCGCGGTGTCGGCGGCGGTGGCGCGTACGAGATAGTCGTGGCCGCCCGTCACGTGCACGACCTCGGTGATGCCGGGCAGGGTCAGCACCGCCCGTTCGAAGGTCTCGTTGGTGGTGTCCATCCGCAGGGTCACGTCGATGAAGACGACGAGCCCGGTGCGGGTGTCGGCGGCCGGGTCCACGATCACCGTGAAACCGCGGATGACGCCGTCCTTGCGCAGCCGCCGGACCCGGTCGGCCGCCGCGTTGGCACTGAGCCCGACCCGTACGCCCAAGTCGCGGTACGAGATCCGGGCGTCCTCCTGGAGGACGCCGAGGATTTCCCTGTCCAGACGATCCATGGTCCCCATTGTCGCAGTTTCGACGCATATGCGTAGAACGGGAGGCGTCCCCCGTACGGAGCAGGCCGACGGGCCCGCGGTCCGTGACCGTCCTTGACTGGCCGTGTGGACACAGCCGCGAAGCAGTCACCCCCACCCGTGGACGCCCCGGGCCCCGCCGCGTACCGGAATCTGATCATGGCCACGATCGGCTTCACGCTCACCTTCTGGGCGTGGAACCTGATCGCGCCGATGTCGGGGGACTACAAGGACCGCCTCGGCCTGAGCTCGTTCCAGCAGTCGCTGCTGGTGGCGGTGCCGGTGCTGGTCGGCTCGCTGGGCCGGATCCCGGTGGGCGCGCTGACCGACAAGTTCGGGGCGCGGCTGATGTTCCCGCTGACCTCGGCGCTCACCATCCTGCCGGTGCTGCTGCTGATCCCGGCGAAGAACTCGTACGGGGCGATGCTCGCCGTGGGGTTCCTGCTGGGCGTCGGCGGCACGACGTTCGCGATCGGCATCCCGCTGGTCAACTCGTGGTTCCCGCCCGCCAAACGCGGTCTCGCGCTCGGCGTCTTCGGCATGGGCATGGGCGGCGTCGCGCTGTCCGGCTACTTCACGCCGCGCATCGCCAAGCACGGCGACAACCTGCCGTTCCTCGTGGTCGCCGGCGCCCTCGTGGTGTACGCGGCGCTCTCCGGGCTGCTCATCAACGACCACCCGGGCCGCAAGGTGCCGACCGATTCGCTGGCGCACCGGCTGGGCTCGGCGGGCCGGCTGCGGGTCACCTGGGAGCTGTCCGCGCTGTACGCGATCGGCTTCGGCGGCATCGTCGCGTTCGGCGTGTACCTGCCGACGTACCTCAAGACCTGGTACGAGCTGACGCCGACCGACGCGGGCACGAAGGCGGCCGGGTTCGCCCTGGTCACGGTCATCTTCCGGCCGATCGGCGGCTGGCTCTCGGACCGGATCCACCCGGCGCTCGTCACCTCGGTGGCACTGGGGGTGGCCGCCCTGATGGCGATCGTCCAGGCCTTCGACCCGCGCCTCGACCCGACCGGCACCATCGCGCTGCTGGTCATGGCGGCAGGGCTGGGCACGGCGAGCGGCAGTGTCTTCGCCCTCGTCTCGCAGGTCACCCCGCAGGCGAAGGTGGGCAGCGTGACCGGCATCGTCGGCGCGATGGGCGGACTCGGCGGGTTCGTGCCGCCGCTGGTGATGGGCGCGATCTACAGCGCGAAGAACTCGTACTCGATCGGCTTCATGCTCCTGTCCGACCTGGCGCTGGCGGGCTGTGTGTACGCGTACGGGCGCATGCGGAACGTGCGGCGGGACGGGTGAGGGGCGCGGCGCGCGCACCGGGCGCGGGCGGTCTGCCCGTGCCGGGGCGTGAAGCGGGCCTCATTCGCGCCGGTTCCGGGGCCGGGGGCAGCGCCGCGATCTAGGGTGCGCAGGGTGATGCCACTTCTGCCCGCACTCCAGGACGTGTCCGGTCCGGCAGCCGCCCGCGAGGCCGTCCGGTTCGACGACGTCACCCTCACCTACTCCGGGCTGGCCCGGGTCACGGACGCCCTGGCGGCCCGCCTCACCGGCGCCGGCCGGGTCGCCGTCTGGGCCACACCGACCGCGCACACCGTCATCGCGGTGGTCGCCGCGCTCCGGGCCGGGGTGCCGGCCGTCCCGCTGAACCCGAGGACCGGGGAACGGGAACTGGCGCACATCGTCGCGGACAGCGCACCCTCGCTGGTGCTCGCCTCGCCCGCCGACGCGCTCCCGCCCGCCCTGGCCGGTCTCGGACGCCTCGACGTCACCACCGCGCCCACGGGCCCCGCGCCCGCCGCCGTCCTCCCGGAACCGGACCCGGAGTCCCCCGCGCTCGTCGTGTACACCTCCGGGACGACCGGCCCGCCGAAGGGCGCCGTCCTCCCCCGCCGGGCGCTCGCCGCCTCGTTGGACGCGCTGGAGGACGCCTGGCGGTGGACCGCCGACGACGTCCTGGTGCACGCGCTCCCCCTGTTCCACGTGCACGGGCTGATCCTCGGCGTCCTGGGGCCCCTGCGCCGGGGCGGCTCGGTGCGCCACCTGGGCCGGTTCTCGCCGGAGGGCGTGGCCCGGGAGCTGTCCTCGGGCGGCACGATGCTGTTCGGCGTACCGACCATGTACCACCGGCTCGCCGAGGCGCTGGCGGACCCGGACGCCCCGGCCGGGCTCGCGAAGGCCCTGGCGGGCGCCCGGCTGCTGGTCTCCGGGTCGGCCGCGCTGCCGGTCCACGACCACGAGCGCATCGCGGCGGCGACGGGCCGCCGGGTCATCGAGCGGTACGGCATGACGGAGACCCTGATGAACACGGGCGTACGGGCCGACGGGGCCCCGCGCCCCGGCACGGTCGGCCCGCCCCTGCGCGGGGTGGAGCTGCGCCTGGTCGAGGAGGACGGCACCCCGCTCACCGGCGCGGACGCGATCGGCGAGATCCAGGTGCGCGGCCCGAACCTGTTCACCGGCTATCTGAACCGGCCCGACGCCACGGCCGCCGCGCTCACCGCCGACGGCTGGTTCCGCACGGGCGACATGGCCACGCTCGACCCGGACGGCTATGTGCGCATCGTCGGCCGCAAGGCGACGGACCTGATCAAGAGCGGCGGCTACAAGATCGGCGCGGGGGAGATCGAGAACGCCCTGCTCGACCACCCCGGGGTGCGGGAGGCGGCGGTCACCGGCGAGCCCGACGCGGACCTGGGCGAGCGGATCGTGGCCTGGGTGGTGCCCGCCGACCCGGCCGCCCCGCCCACCGCCGAACAACTGGCCGCCCATGTCGCCGCCCAGCTGGCCCCGCACAAGCGCCCGCGCACCGTCCGCTATCTGGACGCGCTGCCGCGCAACGACCTCGGCAAGATCATGAAGCGGGCGCTCCATGGCTGAGCGGCTGACGGCGCGCGAGGCGATCGCCGCCCTCGCCGACGCCTTCACGGAGCTGCCCGCCCCCGCCGGGGACACCACCGGCGACGGCCCGCTCGGCTGGACCGGCTACGCGGACGCGCGCGCCCGGGCCACCGCCCGCACCGGCGAGCAGGAGTCCGTCGTGCACGGCACCGCCACGGTCGGCGGACATCCCTGCGTGCTGATCTCCTTCGAATTCGGGTTCCTGGGCGGGTCGCTCGGGCAGCGCACCGGGGACCGCCTCGAAGCAGCGTACGAGGAGGCGGTCACCCGGCGGCTGCCGCTCGTCTCGCTCATCGCGACGGGCGGCAGCCGGATGCAGGAGGGCATGGTCGCGCTGACCCAGCTCCAGCGGGTGGCGCGGGCCTCGGCCCGGCTGCGGGCGGCGGGCCCGGCGCAGGTCGCGGTCCTGCGCGACCCGACGACCGGCGGCGGCTGGGCCACGCTGGGCGCGGGCGCGGATGTGATCCTGGCGGTGCCCGGGGCGCAGATCGGGTTCGCCGGGTCGCGGGTGCGTCCGGCGGACGCCGACCCCGCCGCGTACACCGCCGAGGGGCAGCTCGCGGCCGGTTCGGTCGACGCGGTCGTGGCGCCCGGGGAGCTGCCGGCCGCGGTCGGCGGCTGGCTCGGCCTGCTCTCCCGGCAGGACGGCCCGCCCTCCCCCGCCCCGGTCCCGGCGGCGCTCGCGGCGACGGACGCCCCGGAGACGGGCTGGGACGCGGTGCTCCGGGCGCGGGCGGCGGACCGGCCGCGCGCCGGGGCCTATCTGGACGCCTACTTCGAAGCGCGCCTGCCGCTGAGCGGCGACCGCTGCGGCGGCACGGACCCGGGGCTGCTGTGCGGTTTCGGGATGCGCGAGGGGCGGGCGGTGGCGTACGTGGCGCAGTGCGGTACGGCGACGCGCCCGGCCGGCTACCGCACGGCGGCCCGGGTGATCCGGCTCGCCGACCGGCTCGGCGTCCCGGTCCTCACGCTGGTCGACACCCCGGGCGCCGCCAACGACGCGGAGGCGGAGCGGACGGGCGCGGGGGCGGCCATCGCGGACGCCTTCGCGGCGGTGGCGGCGGCCGGGGTGCCGGTCACCACGCTGGTGATCGGCGAGGGCGGCTCGGGCGGAGCACTGGCGCTGGCCGCGCCGGACAACACGCACGTCACCCCGGACAGCTATTTCTCGGTCATCGCGCCGGAGCTCGCCGCCGCGATCCTGAAGCGCTCCCCGGACCGGGTCCGGGAAACGGCCGGCCAACTGCAACTGCGCCCGCAGGACCTGGTGGACCTGGGCGTGGCCCGCTCGGTGGCGGGCCCGCGAGCCGACAGGCAGGGGGCGTGAAGGCTGGCTAGCGTGAACAAGGGGGCAATCATCCGTACGAGGAGATGACCACGATGCCCGCAGAAACGACCGAGGGCACACCGTGCTGGGCCGACGCGACGTTCACCGATCTGGA
This sequence comes from Streptomyces sp. NPDC041814, assembly GCF_055590565.1. Taxonomy (NCBI): domain Bacteria; kingdom Bacillati; phylum Actinomycetota; class Actinomycetes; order Kitasatosporales; family Streptomycetaceae; genus Streptomyces; species Streptomyces sp. NPDC041814. The sequence goes on from NZ_JBVJAM010000001.1 coordinate 704,998, forward strand.
GGGCGCCAAACGCTTCTACGGTGAGCTGCTGGGCTGGACGTTCGGCGAATCGCTGCCGGAGTACGGCAACTACACCCAGGCCCAGGTGGACGGCAAGGCGGTCGCCGCGCTGATGCCGCCGGGCCCGGGCGGGATGCCGACCGGCTGGTGCCTGTACCTGGCCTCGCCGGACGCTGCCGCCACCGCGTCGAAGATCCGCGACAACGGCGGCACCGTCCTGGTGGAGCCCATGCGGGTCGGCGAGTTCGGCACGATGGTGCTGGCCACCGACCCGGGCGGGGTGACCTTCGGCGTCTGGCAGCCCGGCAGCCACCAGGGCTTCGAGGCCGTCCGGGTTCCCGGTGCCTTCGCCTGGGCCGAGGTCTTCACCCGCGCGCCGGAGAAGGCGGACGCCTTCTTCCCGGCGGTCTTCGGGTACGGCGTGCAGCGCATGGCGGACGACGGGGCCGACTTCACGCTCTACGACCTGGGCGCCGACCCGGTCCTGGGCCGTATGAAGATGACGGACGACTTCCCGGCGGAGGTGCCGCCGTACGTGAACGTGTACTTCGGGGTGGACGACTGCGACGCGGCGGTGGAGAAGGCGAAGTCGCTGGGCGCGACGCTGCGGTTCGGCCCGATGACCATCCCGTTCGGCAGGTTCGCCGCGCTCACGGACCCGCAGGGCGCGCCGTTCTCGGTGTTCGACAGCGGCACGACGGGCGGTGAGATGCCGAAGCTGGAGCGGGAGGTGTAGCCCTTCACGCCTCGGGGTTGCGGGCGTCGTACCGGGCGAACGCGGGCCACCGCAGCGCGAGCAGCCCCACGGCGACGGCACACGCGATCCCGCCCCCGGTCACGGCGAGGCCCGGCGAGGTGAGGTCGGCGGCCGACCCGGCGATGAAGTCCCCCAGCCGGGGCCCGCCGGCGACCACCACGATGAAGACGCCCTGGAGCCGGCCGCGCAGCTCGTCCGGCACGGCCGCCTGGAGCATGGTGTTGCGGAAGACCATGGACGTGGTGTCGGCGGCCCCGGCGAGCGCGAGGAACAGGATGCCGAGCCAGAGCTGGCGGGTGAGCCCGAAGACGGCGACGGCGGCGCCCCAGCAGGCGACGGCGACCAGGACCGCGAGACCGTGCCGGCGGACGCTCCCGAGCCACCCGGAGAACACCCCGCCGAGGAGCGCCCCCAGCGCCGGTGCGGCGACGAGCAGTCCGGTGGTCTTCGCGTCACCCCCGTACCAGAGGACGGCGACGACGGGGAAGAGCGCGCGGGGCTGGGCGAGGACCATGGCGCACAGGTCGCTGAGGAACGTCATCCGCAGATTGGGCCGGGTCCCGAGGAACCGCAGCCCGTCCAGCACGGAGGCCCGCTTCCGGTCCGCCGCGTCGTCCCGCTCGGGCAGCATGGAGGGCAGCCGCCACATCGCGTAGAGGGAGGCCGTGAAGGTGACGGCGTCGACCCCGTACGCGGCGCGGTAGCCCCACCAGCCGACGATGAGGCCGCCGAGCATGGGCCCGACGAGCGTGCCGGTGGTGCTGGTCATGGAGTTCAGCGCGTTGGCGGCGGGCAGCTGCTCGGCCGGCAGCAGCCGGGCGATCATCGAGCTGCGGGCGGGCGAGTTGAGCGCGAAGCAGACGGCCTGGAGCGCGACGACCCCGTACAGCACCCCCACCCGCTCGACCCCGGCGAGGGTGACCCCGACGAGCGCCACCGACAGCAGGAACGAGCCGAAGGCGCTGACCAGTCCCAGCTTCCGCCGGTCCACGGTGTCCGCGACGGCACCGCCGTACAGCCCGAACACCACGAGCGGCACCAGCGAACACGCCCCGATGAGTCCCACCGAGAACGCGGACCCGGTCAGGTCGTACACCTGCAACGAGACCGCGAGCGCGGTCATCCCCTGCCCGATCCAGGAGACGGTGTTCCCGAACCAGAGCCGCCGGTAGTCGGGCGAGATCCGCAAAGGGGTCAGATCGGCGAATATCCGCCGCCGAGCCACCGGTTCGTCGGCGCCCTCGGCGGATTCGGTCAGGGATTCGGTCACGCGGAATGGTATCGACCACCCACCGGCGCCGTATGCGCCGGTCGGATCGATTCTGCTCGGTGGGGCGGGTGGGACTCGAACCCACGGCCGACGGATTATGAGTCCGCTGCTCTAACCGGCTGAGCTACCGCCCCGTCTCGGCGTGGCGCGTACAAGTGTGCGCACCGTCTGCCGCAGCATAGCCGGTCATACGATCTCCCGCTGCGGCTGCCCGGCTCCTGATGACCATGAAGACGGCGCCGCCCGCCGACCGGTTCCGGACACACGAAAAAGGACCCCGAAGGGGGTCCTCTTCCGATCGCTCCCCCGACTGGACTCGAACCAGTAACCCTCCGGTTAACAGCCGAATGCTCTGCCAATTGAGCTACAGGGGATCGCGCTCCCCCGACTGGACTCGAACCAGTAACCTGCCGGTTAACAGCCGGCTGCTCTGCCAATTGAGCTACAGGGGATTGCTGCGGTGCCTCGAACGTACCTGCCTGGCGGATGCCGGGCGGCGCGCGCTCGCTGCGACACATACATTAGCGCAAGCAGGGGGGTGCTTTGCCAATCGGTATCGGCCGGGGTGATCTCGGGCGTCTGCGGGTAGGCGGGCAGCACACGTCGCACGGAGCGAAGGAAGGGTGGCAGCCATGCGGTACCGGCTCACGTTCATCGCCGGAATGGCCCTCGGATACGTGCTCGGCACGCGGGCCGGGCGCGAGCGTTACGAGCAGCTGAAGAAGTCCGCGCGCCAGTTCGCCCAGAACCCGGCCGTGCGCAACACCTGCGAGACCGCGGCCCAGAGCGGCCGGGAGTTCGCGGGGAAGGCGTACCACGCCGTGGGCGAGAAGGTCGGCGACAAGGTGCCGGCGTCCGTGACCGACCGGGTCCGGTCCTTCCGGGGACGCGGGAACGGCGTGGAGGACGACTGGGGGACCACCAACACCTAGCCGGCCCCGCCGCCGCTCTGCCGCACCACCGGTACGGGAAACCTCCGGAGGTGCGGCAGAATCTGTGTATGGGCATAGTCGCCGGCTTGGACAGTTCTTCCGCGTTCACACACATCGTGGTCTGCGATACGGACACGGGCGCCGTACTGCGCGAGGGATACGCCCCGCACCCCGTCGAGGCCAAGGCCACCGAGGCCGACCCGCAGGCGTGGCTGCTCTCCCTGGGTGAGGCCGCCACCGGCGGGCTGCTCGAAGGGGTGCAGGCCATCGGCGTCTCCGCGCAGCAGCACGGCCTCGTCCCCCTGGACCACCAGGGCAACCTCGTACGCCCCGCGCTGCTCGGCAACGACAAGCGGGCGCAGGCCGCCGCGGCCGATCTGATCGACGGGCTGGGCGGGCGGCAGGCGTGGGCCGAGGCGGTCGGCGCGGTGCCGCAGGCCGCCCAGCCGGTGGCGAAGCTGCGCTGGCTCGCGCGGTCCGAGCCGGAGCAGGCGCAGCGGGTGGCGGCGGTGCTCCAGCCGCACGACTGGCTCGTGTGGCAGTTGCTCGGGCGGCCGGCCCGGCGGACCACCGACCGGGGCGCCGCGTCCGGCACGGGCTACTGGTCGGCGGGGACCGAGTCCTACCGGCCGGACCTGGTGGAGCTGGCGCTCGGGCACCAGGCCGCGCTGCCGGAGGTGCTCGGCCCGTCCGACGCCGCCGGGATGACGCCGGAGGGGCTGCTGATCTCCGCGGGCACCGGCGAGACCATGGCGGCGGCCTTCGGGCTGGGCGTCGGCGTCGGGGACGCGGTCGTGTCGCTGGGGGCCTCGGGCTCCGTCATGGCCGTGCATCACGAGGCGCTGGCCGATCCGACCGGGATGATCACGTCGTTCGCCGACGCGACGGGCATGCATCTGCCGGTGGTGCACACGTCGAACGCCGTACGCGCGCTGCGCGGGACCGCCGAGATGCTGGACGTGGAAGGGCTTGAGGCCCTGTCCGCGCTGGCGCTGAAGTCGACGCCGGGCTCCTCGGGGCTCGTGCTCCTGCCGTATCTGGAGGGCGAGCGCACCCCGCAGCTGCCGCACACGGCCGGGACCCTGTGCGGGCTGCGGCGCGAGTCGATGAAGCCGGAGCACCTGGCGCGGGCCTCCTTCGAGGGGATGCTCTGCTCACTGGCGGACGCGCTCGACGTGCTGCGCGGCCGGGGCGTGGAGGTGCGGCGGGTCTTCCTGCTGGGCGCGGCGGCCGAGCTGCCGGCGGTGCGTCAGCTGGCGCCCGCACTGCTGGGGACGCAGGTGGTCGTGCCGCAGCCCGCCCAGTACGCGGCGCTGGGCGCGGCCCGGCAGGCGGCTTGGGCGCTCGGGGTCTCGCAGGGGGCGCTCGACGGGCGCACTCCCCCGGGCTGGCAGGGCGCGGCGGCACAGGTGCTGGAGCCCGGCGAGGAGCTGGCCGTGGGCCAGGCGGTGCGCCAGCAGTACATCGCCACGCGGGACCAGATTCACCCGGGAGCGTTCGACCCGGCACGGTGAGTGCGGAGGGACCGCGAAATTATGGACCGGGTCCGTTTTTTGACCTGGACTTGAATAAAAACGTTCGCGGTCCCGGCGAGCGGTGCCGGAAGATGGGTCGGCTCCCCCGACCTACGCCGACTCCGAGAGACACGCGTGCTCATAAAACTCCTGCGGGCCTATCTCGGTCCGTACAAGAAACCCATCGCGGTGCTGGTCGTCTTCCAGCTGTTGCAGACCTGCGCCACGCTCTACCTGCCGACCCTCAACGCCGACATCATCGACAACGGTGTCGTGCGGGGGGACACGGGCTACATCCTCCAGTACGGCGGCGTGATGATCGTCGTCAGCATCGCCCAGGTGGTCTGCAACATCGGGGCCGTCTACATCGGCGCCCGCACCGCGTCCGCGCTCGGGCGGGACGTGCGGGCGTCGGTCTTCGACCGGGTGCAGTCCTTCTCCGCGCGCGAGGTCGGGCGGTTCGGCGCCCCCTCGCTGATCACCCGCACGACCAATGACGTCCAGCAGGTACAGATGCTGGTCCTGATGACGTTCACGCTGATGGTGTCGGCGCCGATCATGTGTGTCGGCGGCATCATCATGGCGCTGGGCCAGGACGTGCCGCTCTCGGCGGTGCTGCTCGCGGTGGTGCCGGTCCTCGGGGTCGCGGTCAGTCTGATCGTGCGGAAGATGCGCCCCCTGTTCCGCCAGATGCAGAAGCGGCTCGACACCGTGAACCGGGTGCTGCGTGAGCAGATCACCGGCAACCGCGTCATCCGCGCGTTCGTGCGCGACACGTACGAGGAAGGGCGCTTCCGGGGCGCCAACACCGAGCTGACGGACGTGGCGCTGTCGACGGGCCGGCTGATGGCCCTGATGTTCCCGACCGTGATGACCGTCGTGAACGTGTCGTCCATCGCGGTGGTCTGGTTCGGCGCGCACCGCATCGACAGCGGCGGGATGGAGATCGGCGCGCTGACCGCGTTCCTCGCCTATCTGATGCAGATCGTCATGTCGGTCATGATGGCGACCTTCATGTTCATGATGGTGCCGCGCGCCGAGGTGTGCGCCGAGCGCATCCAGGAGGTCCTGGAGACCGAGTCCAGCGTCGTCCCGCCCGTCGAGCCGGTGCGCGAGCTGCGCGCCCACGGCCACCTGGAGGTGCGCGGCGCGGACTTCCGCTACCCGGGCGCCGAGGAGCCGGTGCTGCGGGCGGTCGACCTGGTGGCCCGGCCGGGCGAGACGACCGCGATCATCGGGTCGACGGGCAGCGGCAAGTCGACGCTGCTCGGGCTCGTACCCCGGCTGTTCGACGTGACGGACGGCCAGGTGCTGGTCGACGGTACCGATGTGCGGACGCTGGAGCCGGCGCTGCTGGCGAAGACCGTGAGCCTGGTCCCGCAGAAGCCGTACCTGTTCTCCGGGACGGTCGCGACGAACCTGCGGTACGGGAATCCGGACGCGACCGACGAGGAGCTGTGGCACGCGCTGGAGGTGGCCCAGGCGAAGGAGTTCGTCCAGGGCCTGGAGCACGGGCTCGACGCGCCGATCGCGCAGGGCGGCACCAACGTCTCCGGCGGTCAGCGCCAGCGGCTCTCGATCGCGCGGACGCTGGTGCAGCGACCGGAGATCTACCTCTTCGACGACTCGTTCTCGGCGCTGGACTACGCGACCGACGCGGCGCTGCGGGCGGCGCTCGGCCGGGAGACCGCCGAGGCGACCGTGGTGATCGTGGCCCAGCGGGTCTCCACCATCCGCGAGGCCGACCGGATCGTCGTGCTGGACGAGGGGCGGGTCGTCGGGACCGGCACCCATCACGAGCTGATGGACGGCAATGACACGTACCGGGAGATCGTGCTCTCCCAGCTGACGGAAGCGGAGGCCGCGTAATGGCCGGGCCTGGCGGACGCATGATGGCGGGCGGGGCGCCGACCGAGCGGTCCATGGACTTCAAGGGGTCCTCGAAGCGGCTGCTGAAGCGCTTCGCCGTCGAGAAGAACACCCTGTACCTGATGCTGGTCGCGGTCGCGTTCAGCGTCGGGCTCTCCGTGGTCGGCCCGAAGATCCTCGGCAAGGCGACCGACCTGGTCTTCGCCGGGGTCATCGGCCGGTCCATGGACGCGGGGACGACCAAGGAGCAGGCCGTCGAGGGCCTGCGCAGGAGCAACAGCGGCCTGGCCGACATGCTGTCCGGGGTGGACTTCACGCCGGGGCAGGGCATCGACTTCGGCGCGGTGGGCGACGTCCTGCTGATGGCGCTCGCGGTGTACGTCGGCGCGGGGCTGCTGATGCTGGTGTCGACGCGGCTGTCGATCCGGATCATCAACCGGGTCGTGTTCCAGCTGCGCGAGGACATCCAGACGAAGCTGTCGCGGCTGCCGCTCTCGTACTTCGACCGCGCCAAGCGCGGCGAGGTGCTGAGCCGGGCGACGAACGACATCGACAACATCTCGCAGACGATGCAGCAGACGATGGGCCAGCTCATCAACTCGCTCCTGACGATCATCGGCGTGCTGGTGATGATGTTCTGGATCTCGCCGCTGCTGGCGCTGGTCGCGCTGGTGACCGTGCCGCTGTCGGTGGTCGTGGCCACGAAGGTCGGCAAGCGCTCGCAGCCGCAGTTCGTGCAGCAGTGGAAGGTGACGGGCAAGCTCAACGCCCACATCGAGGAGATGTACACCGGCCACACCCTGGTGAAGGTCTTCGGCCGGCAGGAGGAGTCCGCGAAGGACTTCGCCGAGCAGAACGAGGCGCTGTACGAGGCCGGGTTCAAGGCCCAGTTCAACAGCGGGATCATGCAGCCGCTGATGATGTTCGTGTCGAACCTGAACTACGTGCTGATCGCCGTGGTCGGCGGGCTCCGGGTCGCGTCGGGCTCCCTGTCGATCGGTGATGTGCAGGCGTTCATCCAGTACTCGCGCCAGTTCTCGATGCCGCTGACCCAGGTCGCCTCGATGGCCAACCTGGTGCAGTCCGGTGTGGCGTCGGCGGAGCGGATCTTCGAGCTGCTGGACGCCGAGGAGCAGGAGGCCGACCCGGCGAAGGGCGAGGGCGAGCACCCCGGCGTCCTGCGCGGCAGCGTCGCGCTGGAGCACGTGTCGTTCCGCTACGACCCGGAGAAGCCGCTCATCGAGGACCTCTCGCTGAACGTCGAACCGGGCCACACGGTCGCGATCGTCGGCCCGACGGGCGCCGGCAAGACGACGCTGGTCAACCTGCTGATGCGGTTCTACGAGGTGACGGGCGGCCGGATCACGCTGGACGGCGTCGACATCGCGAGGATGTCCCGGGCGGACCTGCGCTCCGGCATCGGCATGGTCCTCCAGGACACCTGGCTGTTCGGCGGGACCATCGCGGAGAACATCGCCTACGGCGCCTCCGGTGACGTCAGCCGGGAGCGCATCGAGGAGGCGGCGCGGGCGGCCCACGCTGACCGGTTCATCCGGACCCTGCCGGACGGTTACGACACGGTGATCGACGACGAGGGCTCCGGGGTCAGCGCGGGCGAGAAGCAGCTGATCACGATCGCCCGGGCGTTCCTGTCCGACCCGGTGATACTCGTGCTGGACGAGGCGACCAGCTCCGTCGACACCCGGACCGAGGTGCTGATCCAGAAGGCGATGGCGGGCCTGGCACACGGCCGTACGAGCTTCGTGATCGCGCACCGGCTCTCCACCATCCGGGACGCCGACGTCATCCTGGTCATGGAGAACGGCTCGATCGTGGAGCAGGGCACGCACGACGAGCTGCTGGACGCGAAGGGCGCCTACGCCCGGCTGTACGCGGCGCAGTTCGCCCAGGCGGTCGCCGAGGTCGACTAGGGCCTGTCCGACCCTGATCCGCCGGACGGGCTCTGACGGTACGGCGGCTCCGCGGCTGCCTCGGGTGCACGCGTGCGTGTCAGTCGAGGTAGCCGCGGAGCTGGTCGGCGGAGGCGTGGTCGCGGAGTCTGTTGAGGGTCCTGGACTCGATCTGGCGGATGCGTTCGCGCGTCACGCCGAAGATGCGGCCGATCTCCTCCAGGGTGCGGGGCCGTCCGTCGACCAGCCCGTAGCGCAGCTGGACCACCTTGCGTTCGCGTTCGCCCAGGGTGGAGAGCACCGCCTCCAGATGCTGGCGCAGCAGCAGGAAGGCGGCGGACTCCACGGGGGACGCGGCGTCCCCGTCCTCGATGAGGTCGCCGAGCGAGACGTCCTCCTCCTCGCCGACCGGGGCGTGCAGCGAGACGGGTTCCTGGGCCAGGCGCAGGATCTCGCCGACCCGTTCGGGCGTCAGGTCGAGGTGGGCGGCGACCTCTTCGGGCGTGGGCTCGTAGCCGCGTTCCTGGAGCATGCGGCGCTGGACCCGGACGACGCGGTTGATCAGCTCCACGACGTGGACCGGGACTCTTATGGTCCGGGCCTGGTCGGCGAGGGCGCGGGACATGGCCTGCCGGATCCACCAGGTCGCGTACGTCGAGAACTTGTAGCCGCGCGCGTAGTCGAACTTCTCGACGGCGCGGATCAGCCCGAGGTTCCCCTCCTGGACGAGGTCGAGCATGGTCAGGCCGCGGCCCACATAGCGCTTGGCGACGGAGACGACGAGGCGCAGATTGGCCTCGATGAGCCGGCGTTTGGCCACGCGGCCCATGACGACGAGCCGGTCCAGGTCGACGGCGAGGCGGGTGTCGGGGTCCGGGGTGCGGGCGAGGCGTTCCTCGGCGAACAGGCCGGCCTCGATGCGCTGGGCGAGCTCCACCTCGTCGGCCGCGGTGAGCAGCGGGATGCGCCCGATCTCGCGCAGATACTGGCGGAACAGGTCCGAGGTGGGCCCGGCCTCCGGTCTCCCGCGCGGCTCCGGGGGCTCGTCCGGCTCCTCCATGACCCCTTCGGGGTGGTGCGCGGCCATGGCCCGTAAGGGGACGGCCGGGGCGCGTTCGGCTTCGGTGACGGTCCGGGTCTGCACGGGGGCGACCTCCAGGTGATCGCTGCCGGACCGCGGGGGTGGGGCCGCGCTCCGATGACTCAGGGCACCGCCATCAGTGTGGGGTACGACACACAGCCGCCACGAGGGGCGTGCGGTGACTTTCTGAGTCCGTTCCGTGACGGCCCGGTTACGTCACAGGGCGTCGGCCCCGTGGTTGCGCAGGGTCTGGGCGTACTGCTGGAGGACCCAGACCTCGTTCTGCGCGGCGGCGAGGTGGTCGGGGGCCACGTTGCTGCCGAGGCGGGCCAGGCTGCTCTGGACGTCGTTGATCCGGCGGTCGACGGCGCGCAGGCGGACCTTGACCAGGTGCTCCCCGGCGTAGGCCTCGTCGATGGACTTGCCGTGGAAGACCTCGACGGCGAGCTCGGTGATCAGCTTGCGGACGGATTCGTTGGGCGTGGCGTCGAGCACCCGGACGAGATATTCGCGGCTGTCGGCGAGGCCCTGCTCGGCGCCGCCCGCCTCCTCGACGCACTGGCGCACGGCGGCGTAGGGCGGTGCGGTGAACTCGTCGGCTCCGTAGGCGTCGAAGGCGGGCGCGACGAGTTCGGGGCGCTGGAGGGCGAGCTTGAGCAGTTCCCGCTCGGTGCGGTGGGCGGGGCTGCGGAGGTTGAGCGCGGGCCCTGAGGGGGCGGGCGGGGCCTGGACCTGCTGGTGGCGGGCGCCGCCGCGGGCGGCGGGGGCGGGTCCGCGCCGGTCGCCGCCCCGGCCGCGCGCCCACTGGGCGAGCTGGTTGATCCGGTGGACGACGTACTCCTGGTCCAGGATGCCGATGAAGCCGGCCAGCTGGACGGCGACCTCGCGCTGGACGCTGCCCGTCTTGATCTTGGCGACGACGGGGGCGGCCTCGTCCAGCGCGGCGGCGCGGCCGGCCGGGGTCTCCAGGTCGTACCGCCCGACGATCTGGCGGAGCGCGAACTCGAAGAGCGGGGTGCGCGGTTCGACCAGGTCGCGGACGGCGTCGTCGCCCTTGACCAGGCGCAGGTCGCACGGGTCCATGTTGTCCGGGGCGATGGCGATGTACGTCTCGGCGGCGAACTTCTGGTCGTCCTCGAAGGCGCGCAGGGCGGCCTTCTGACCGGCCGCGTCGCCGTCGAAGGTGAAGATCACGCGGGCGCTGCCGTTGTCCATGAGGAGGCGGCGGAGGATCTTGATGTGGTCGCCACCGAAGGCGGTGCCGCAGGTGGCGATGGCGGTGGTGACTCCGGCGAGGTGGCAGGCCATCACATCGGTGTAGCCCTCGACCACGACGGCCCGGCTGGACTTGGCGATCTCCTTCTTGGCCAGGTCGATGCCGTACAGCACCTGGGACTTCTTGTAGATCGGGGTCTCGGGGGTGTTGAGGTACTTCGGCCCGTTGTCGTCGTCGCGGAGCTTGCGGGCGCCGAAGCCGACGACGTCCCCGGCGGTGTCGCGGATGGGCCACATCAGGCGGCCCCGGAAACGGTCGATGGGGCCGCGCCTGCCGTCCTGGGAGAGGCCGGAGGTGATCAGCTCCTTGTCGCTGAAGCCCTTGCCGCGCAGGAAGCGGGTGAGGTGGTCCCAGCCGGCCGGGCTGTAGCCGACGCCGAAGTGGGCGGCGGCGGCCTGGTCGAAGCCCCGGTCCGCGAGGAACTTGCGGCCGATCTCGGCCTCGGGGCCGTTCAGCTGGTCCACGTAGAACTGGGCGGCCGCCTTGTGCGCCTCGACCAGCCTGATCCGCTCGCCGCGCTGGTGGGAGGGGTTGTAGCCGCCCTCCTCGTAGCGCAGGGTGATGCCGGCCTTGGCGGCGAGCCGTTCGACCACCTCCGCGAAGGTCAGGTGGTCGATCTTCTGCACGAAGGCGATCGTGTCGCCGCCCTCCTGGCAGCCGAAGCAGTGGAAGAGACCCTTGCTCGGACTGACCTGGAAGGACGGGGACTTCTCGTCGTGGAAGGGGCAGAGGCCCTTGAGGTTGCCCCCGCCCGCGTTGCGCAGCTGGAGGTACTCGGAAACGACGGCGTCGATCGGGACCGCGTCCCGTACCGCCTTCACATCGTCGTCATTGATCCTGCCTGCCACGCCTTGAAGTCTACGGGTGGGCTCGGACAAGGACGGCGCGGGCGGGGTCGGTACCGGGCCGGCGCGGGGTGCGGGAGCTGATGCCCGCGCACCGGCCCGGGTCCGCTCAGACCAGGGATTCCAGGGGCACCGAGGGGTCGGCCAGGGCGTCCGGGTCGACGGGGCTGCCGGCCCGGATCAGCTTCTGCACGTGCTCCGTGACGTCCCACACGTTGACGTTCATCCCGGCGAGTACGGTGCGGTCCTTCAGCCAGAACGCGATGAACCGGCGCTTGCCCGCGTCGCCCCGGATGACCACCTGGTCGTAGGAGCCGGGCGGGGCCCAGCCGGAGTACTCCAGGCCCAGGTCGTACTGGTCGGAGAAGAAGTAGGGGACCCGGTCGTAGGCGACGTCCTGGCCGAGCATGGCCCGGGCCGCGGCCGGGCCGCCGTTCAGCGCGTTGGCCCAGTGCTCGACCCGCAGCCGGGTCCCGAGCAGCGGATGGGCGGCGCTCGCCACGTCACCGGCGGCGTAGATGTGCGGGTCGCTGGTGCGGAGCGAGGCGTCGACCGCGATGCCGCCGCCCTCCTCGCGCGGGGCGATCTCCAGCCCTGCCGCCTCGGCGAGCGCGGTGCGGGGGGCGGCACCGATCGCGGCGAGGACGTCGTGGGCGGGGTGCTCCTCCCCGTCGTCGGTGCGCACCGCGAGGACCATGCCGTCCTGGCCGACGATCTCGGTGAGCCGGCCGCCGAAGTGGAAGCGGACGCCGTGGTCGCTGTGGAGCTCGGTGAAGATCTGGCCGAGCTCCGGGCCGATGACCCGGAGCAGCGGGGTGGCCTCCGGTTCGACCACGGTGACCTCGGCGCCGTAGCCGCGGGCGGCCGCCGCGACCTCCAGGCCGATCCAGCCGGCCCCGGCGATCACCAGGTGGCCGTTGTCGCGGCCGAGGGCGGCGAGGACGTTGCGCAGCCGTTCGGCGTGGGCGAGGCGGCGCAGGTGGTGGACGCCGGCCAGGCCGGTGCCGGGGACGTCGAGGCGGCGGGGTTCGGAGCCGGTGGCGAGCAGCAGCTTGTCGTAGTGGATGACGGTGCCGTCGCCCGTCTCCACGGTGCGCGCCGCGCGGTTCAGGGCGGTGACGGACTGGCCGAGGTGCAGTTCGATCTCGGCGCCCGCGTACCAGGCGGTCTCGTGGACGAAGACGCTGTCGCGGTCCTCTTTACCGGTCAGGTACCCCTTGGACAGCGGTGGGCGTTCGTACGGATGGTCGCGCTCGTCGCCGATCAGGATGACCCGGCCGCTGAATCCCTCCGCCCGGAGCGTCTGGGCTGCCTTCGCCCCGGCGAGTCCTCCGCCGACGATGACGAACGTCCGATGTGCGTCGACCACGTGATGCCTCCTCGGTGCTTGCTGCGCGGCGCCAACTGCGAGCGTCCCGCACGCAGCGTAATGGGGGAAGGGGGTGTGGCCCGATCAGGTCACTCCCGGTGGCGGCCGGGTGCTCCGCCGAGGTGGGCGTGCAGGGTGCGGGCTGAGGCGTCGGTGAGGGCGGCGATCTGGTCCACGAGGACCCGCTTGCGGGCGCGGTCGTCGGGCGCCGACTCGTACAGCGCGCGCAGCTGCGGTTCGAGCCCTTCGGGGGCGCGGGCGGTGAGCGCGGCGGCCAGCTCGGCGATGACGATGCGCTGGTCGGCGCGGATCTCCTCCTGCTCGGCGCGCTGCATCACGTAGCGGTCGGCGATGGCCTTGAGCACCGCGCACTCGTTGCGCGTGGCGCGCGGGACGACCAGTTCGGCGGCGTAACGGGTGAGGCGTCCGGTGCCGTGCCCCTGGCGGGTGGCGGTCTCGGCGGCGAGGCAGAAGCGGCCGATCAGCTGGCTGGTGGCGTCCTTCAGGCGGGCCTGGGCGACGGCGGACCCGTCGTAGCCGTGCGGCCACCACTCCTGGGCGATGAGCCGGTCGAGCGCGTCGGCGAGCTCCTGCGGGTCGGTGCCGGCGGGGACGTAGCGGCCGATGGCGACGTCCCAGATGTCGCGGCGCTCCGGCTCGGCCTCCAGGCAGTCGGGGTCGATGTGCCCCGCGTGCAGCCCGTCCTCGAAGTCGTGCACGGAGTACGCCACGTCGTCGGACCAGTCCATGACCTGGGCCTCGAAGCACTTGCGGTCGCGGGGCGCGCCCTCGCGGAACCACTGGAAGACCGGCAGGTCGTCCTCGTAGACCCCGAATTTGGGCGAGCCGGGGTCGGTGGGGTGGGCGCCCCGGGGCCAGGGGTACTTGGTGGCGGCGTCGAGGGCGGCGCGGGTGAGGTTGAGGCCGACGCTGACCAGGTCGCCGGTGCGGGTGTCGGGGATGAAGCGCTTGGGTTCGAGGCGGGTGAGCAGCCGGAGCGACTGGGCGTTGCCCTCGAAGCCGCCGCAGTCGGACGCGAAGTCGTTGAGCGCCTGCTCGCCGTTGTGGCCGAAAGGCGGGTGTCCCATGTCGTGGGAGAGGCAGGCCGCCTCCACCAGGTCGGGGTCGCAGCCGAGGGCGGCGCCGAGCTCGCGGCCGACCTGGGCGCACTCCAGGGAGTGGGTGAGCCGGGTGCGCGGGCTGGCGTCCCAGGCGGGGCCGCGGGTGCCGGGCGTGACGACCTGGGTCTTACCGGCGAGCCTGCGCAGCGCCGCGGAGTGCAGCACGCGGGCGCGGTCGCGCTGGAAGGCGGTGCGGCCGGGCCGTTTGTCCGGCTCGGGGTCCCAGCGCTCGGCGTCGGCCGGTCCGTAGGGGGCCGTACCGGGGTGCTGTGTGCCGTCCGTGCCGTTCATGGGTCCGACAGTAATCCGCCGCACCGACAGGACGGGTCAGGCGGAGGCCGGGAAGCGCGTGTGCACGGGTATGCCGTCCGGGGCCGCTCCGGCCGCGCGCGCCTGGTCGTAGCGGTGCAGGAGCAGCCGGGCCAGCGCGGGGTGGGCGCCGAGCGGCGCGGCGGCGATCCACGGCGCGTGGGCGGCGGCGGCCGAGGCGAAGCGCCCGGGCGCGGTGAAGTAGGAGGCGACCGCGATCCGGCGGTGGCCCCGGGCGGCGAGCGCGCGCACGGCGGCGGGCACGGTGGGCGAGGCGGCCGAGGCGTAGGCGGGCACGACGGGCACGCCGCCGAGCCGTTCCCCGAGCAGCAGCGCGGTGTGCCGGGCGTCGGCCGCCGATTCGGGGTCGCGCGACCCGGCGGCCGCGAGGACGACGGCGCTCCCCCGCTCCGAGGCGTGCCAGCCGGCCTCGGTGAGCCGGTCGTGCAGCGCCTCCACCAGCAGCGGGTGCGGCCCGAGCGGCGCGGCGACCCTGGCCCGCAGGGCGGTGGCGGCGGCGACGGACGCGGGGATGTCGTGCTTGACGTGGTGCCCGCGCCCGAGCAGCAGCGGTACGAGGACGGCCTCGCCGGCGCCGAGGGCGTGCAGGGCGTCCGGCAGGAGCGGCGCGTTGAGCTCTATGTGGCCGAGGCGGACGTCGAGCCCGGGGCGCAGTTCGCGGACCCGGTCCAGGAGGGCGGCCACGGCGCGCGGGGTGCGGGGGTCCCGGCTGCCGTGGGCGACGGCGACCAGGGCGGGGGCGGCGGACGCCGGACGGGTTGCGGGGCCGGGCGGGGGGAGGTGCCGGATGCGGTGCATGAGGTGATGGTGGCGGACGCACGTTGCCGGGGCGTTGCATGGCGGTCACGGAGGTTTTCCGGGGGCTCACGCGGGAAGCGCGGGGGTGGCGGGCTCACGGGGGCGCGCAGGCCGCCGGGCCCGCCCTCTCCCTCAGCCCCTCCCCCGCGCCGCGAACAGGTGCTCGATGACCTGGGCCACCCCGTCCTCCTCGTTGGTCCGGGCGTGCGTCGGCACGGCGGCGAGCACCGCCGGGTGGGCGTTGGCCATGGCGTAGCCCGTACCGGCCCAGGCGAGGACGGTGAGGTCGTTGGGCATGTCGCCGAACGCGATGACGTCCGCCGCCTCGATGCCCCGCTCGGCGCAGAGCACCGAGAGCGCGCCGGCCTTGGTGACGCCGGGTGCGCTGATCTCCAGCAGCCCGTGCCCGCCGGAGTGGGTCAACTGGACGGTGTCGCCGGCCCCCTGGCGGGCGGCGGCGAGCAGGGTGTCCGCGTCGAGCTGTTCTGTCCAGGCGAGGAGCTTGGTGACGGGGGCCTCGGTGAGCCACAGCTCGGCGAGGGACGCGACGGGGAGTTCGGCGCCCTCGTCCTCGGACAGGCGCAGCCGGTAGGCCGGTTCGTAGAAGACCTGGTTGCCGGTCTCCAGGGCGAAGCCGACGCCGGGGACGGAGTCGGAGAGCGCGGTGGCGACCTGCTGGGCGACGGACAGGGACAGCATCTGCGAGGAGACGACGCTGCGGCTCGCCATGTCGTAGACGAGCGCGCCGTTGCTGCACACCGCCGTGCCCACGAGGCCGGTGGCCTCGGCGAGCCGGTCCACGAAGCGGGGCGGCCGCGCGGTGACGATGACGATCTCCGCCCCGGCCTCCTCGGCGGTGCGCAGGGCGCGCAGGGTGCGCGGGGAGAGCGAGCCGTCACCGCGCAGCAGGGTGCCGTCGAGATCGGAGGCGATCAACCGTGGAAGCGACATCGCCCGATGGTACGCGGGCGGTCCTGCGCGGTCCGAGAACCCTTTCGGCCTTCGGAACGTCCAGTAGGGCAGGGGCTGCTCGGCCCCGGCGGCAGGGGCGGGCGAGTGAGGGCGGGGCACGTGAGGGTACGGATGCGGCGGACGCCGGAGGGTGAGCGGGCGCGGAGCGCCCGGCTGCTGAGGGCCGTCCGCCGGCTGCGGCCCCGGGTGCCGAGGACCCGCCGGGGGCAACGGCGGGCGGTGCAGGGGCTGATGGCCGCGTGTGTGCTGGCCCTCGCCCCGGCGGCCTGGCTGCATGTGGTGGCCGATGCCCGGATCAGGACCGTCGAGGACGTGCCCGCGCGGCAGGTCGCGGTGGTGTTCGGGGCGGGGCTGTGGGACGGGAAGCCGTCCCCGTACCTCGCGAACCGGCTGCGGACGGCCGCCGCGCTCTACCGGGACGGCAAGGTGAAGGTCGTCCTGGTGACCGGGGACAACAGCCGCGTGGAGTACGACGAGCCGGACGCGATGCGGGCTTTCCTGGTCCGGAAGGGCGTGCCGGACGACCGGATCGTCAGCGACTTCGCGGGCTTCGACACCTGGGACTCGTGCGTGCGGGCGAAGAAGATCTTCGGCGTCGACCGGGCGGTGCTGGTGAGCCAGGGCTTCCACATCCGCCGGGCCCTCGCGCTGTGCCGGGCGGCGGGGATCGACGCGTACGGGGTCGGGGTGGACGCCAAGCACGACGTCACCTGGTACTACGGCGGGACGCGGGAGGTGTTCGCGGCGGGGAAGGCGGCGCTCGACGCCCTGTTCGAGCCCGACCCGCACTTCCTGGGCCCGCGGGAACGGGGTGTGGCCGAGGCGCTGGCGGCGGCCTCCCGCTGACCGCCCCTCAGACCGAGGTGACCGGGGCCGTCTCGGCGGAGACCCAGCCCAGATAGCGCGCGCTGCCCCGGAGAACCGGCAGGGCGATGATCTCCGGGGTGTCGTAGTCGTGCGCCTCCTGGAGGTGGGCCTCCAGCTCCTCGTACCGCTCGGCCGTCGTCTTGCAGAACAGCTGCCACTCCTCGGTGGCCTCGATGGCGCCCTGCCAGCGGTAGACGGAGGTGACGGGCGCGGAGATCTGCACGCACGCGGCGAGCCGCGCCTCGACCATTCCCCGCGCCAGTTCCCTGGCCTTCTCCTCGCTGTCCGTCGTGGTCAGAACGGTCAGCCATGCCGGTGTGGTGCTCACTTCGGCGTCTCCTCGCAGCGGTCGGCGGTTGCTCCACGATTGTGGGCCGCCGCCGCCCGCCGCGCCATCAGCCGCCGTACGGGTGGGCCCTCTTCGCTTCCCGCAGCGCGCGGCCCCACCAGACGAGCTGGTCGAGCAGCGTCTTCACGGCCGCGTCCGGGCCGGCCGGGTCGCGGTGCCTGCCCTCGTCGTCGAACTGGGCGCCGGCGTTGTGGAAGGAGACGGTGTCGCGGATCGAGACGGAGTGCAGCTCGGCGAAGACCTGGCGCAGGTGCTCGACCGCGCGCAGCCCGCCGGAGACCCCGCCGTAGGAGACGAACGCGACGGGCTTGGCCTGCCACTCGTCGCGGTGCCAGTCGATGAGGTTCTTCAGGGGCGCCGGGTAGGAGTGGTTGTACTCGGGGGTGACGACGACGAAGGCGTCCGCCTCGGCCAGCCGGGCCGAGACCCCGGCCAGCACCTCCCTGGCCCCGGGCTCCAGGCGGTAGGAGAGGGCGGTGGGCAGATCGAGGGCGGCGACGTCGACCACGTCCGTCCCGATCGCGGGATGGGCGTCGGCGTGGGCGAGGAACCAGTCGGCGATGACGGGGGCGAACCGGCCCTCGCGGTTGCTGGCGAGGATGACGGCCACCTTGAGGGGGGCGGTCGCGGGCAGGGCGGTGGCGGTGGATTCCGCGGTGGTGAGGTCCATGGCGAAGACGTTCGTACATCAACCATGGTTGAGGTCAAGCGCGGCCGGGAACACGCCTCCCGCCGGGTGGCGGCGGCCGCATACCGTGGCCGTATGACGACTCCAGCAGCGGCGGCCCTCCCGTACGCAGAGTTCGACGGCCGGCCCGCCACCGAGGACGATCTGAGCCGGGCGCTGTTCTTCAACTACGGCCATTTCACGGCGATGCAGGTACGCGAGGGCCGGGTGCGCGGCCTGGATCTGCACCTGGCCCGGCTGGACGCGGCCAACCGCGAGCTGTTCGGACTCCCCCTGGCCGGGGACCTGGTGCGCCGGCTGATCCGGCACGCGCTGGCGGGCGCGGGCGCGGCGGACGCCTCGGTGCGGGTGCACGCGTATCTGCCGCCTGGGAGCACCGCGACGACCGTGATGGTGACGGTACGGGAACCGGGCGGGATGGAGCCCGGGCCGAAGAGCCTGATGTCCGTCCCGTTCGCCCGGACCGCCCCGCACCTCAAGCGGCCCGGCGAGTTCGGCCAGACCTACCACGCGAACCTGGCCCGCCGCGCCGGTTACGACGACGCGCTGCTGACGCTGCCCGACGGTTCGGTGACCGAGGGGGCGTTCACCAACATCGGTTTCTGGGACGGGAAAGCGATCACCTGGCCGCAGGCCCCGGCCCTCTCCGGCGTGGCCATGGGCGTCCTGGAACGCGAGCTCCCGGGCGCCGGCCTGACGTCGCTGCGCCGCCCGGTGACCCTGGACGGGCTCGGGGCGTTCCGGTCGGCGTTCCTCACCAACTCGCTGGGCATGGCCCCGGTCGCCCGGATCGACGGCACCGCGTTCACGGTCGACGCGGAGCTGATGAGGCGGCTGGCGGCGGCGTACGAGGCGGCACCGGGCGAGGCGGTCTGACCCGCGGGGGCGCACGCGCGGCCGCCGGTGACCGGGTGGCCGGGGCCCGCGCCGGGTGGCCCTGACGCAATCCGCCCCCTCCGGGCCCAGGGGGGAGAGGTCCGGAGGGGGCGGAGGCCGGGGGCGGCTGTGCACACCGTCCCGTGGGGGGTTGTGATGCGTGTTCCCGCTCAGCAGCCACTCACTCATGTGATGTGCGCCACATTGCCCGGCGGGCCCGTCACCCGAACGGCACCAGGGTGCGGCGAACCGCGCACCCTACCCACCCTCACCCCCGTGACCTGCGACGACACACCTTGGCAAGGAGGGCGCGCCGGGCCGTACGGGTGAGAGCTGACTTGGTGTCAGCAGGCATGAGGGCCGGTCCGGCTGTTGGCTCGGAGCCAGGACACACCCGCCAGCGCCCCCTGCTCGGAGGAAACCCCCATGCGCCGTCCTGCCCGACTCGTGACCGGCACCGCCGCCGCGGCCCTGGCCGCCGCCGCGCTCGGCCTCAGCGCCGCCGCCCCGTCCGCGTACGGGGACGAGGCGGCGCCACTGACGATCACCCCCGCCAGCGCAGCGCCGGGCGCCACGGTCACCGTGGACACCACGGCCTGCGGTGGCGACAGCACGGCCACCGGCGACGCGAGCGCACTGGACGCTCCGGAGTTCCCGCTGGCACCCGCCTCCCTCGAAGAGGCCCTGGCCGGCTCCTTCCGGGTGCCCGGCGGCGTCGCGCCCGGGTCGTACGGCATCGGCGTGGACTGCGCGAACGGCAAGAAGGCCACCGGCGAGATCGAGGTGAAGGCCGCCGGCTCCTCACGCGACGAGGACGCCGAGGACACCGCGGGCGCCACCGATTCGCCCGCGTACGACTTCTCCGGCATCGGAGGGCTGGGCGGCGACGAGGACACGGAGGGCCTGGACGGACTCGACGCCGAGGCCGCCGGTTCCGGCCTCGTCCCGGACGCCCCCGCCCCCGCCGAGGCCGGCCGCTCCACGCCCACCGAGCGCCCCGCCCCCACCGGCCGCCCGACCGGGTCGTCCGACTGGGACGAGAGCGGGTCCGGGCGTGAGACGCCCTCCGGGCACCGCACATCGGCCGCGCCCACCGCCCCCTCGGGGCACGTGAAGACCGGAGTCGGCGGCAGCGTCGGCCCGGACACCACCCAGATCGCGGCGGGAGCCGGCGTACTCGCCGCTGCCGCCGTCGGCGGAGCCTGGCTCCTGCGTCGCCGGGCGAGCGGCACGCGGGACGCCGGCTGACGGAGGCATCCACCCCTCCGTACCGCCCGGTGTCCGTCCCGGTGGCCCCGCGCCACCGGGACGGGACCGTTTCCGTTCCCGCACCCCGGAGGACCACCGTGTCCCAGAAGGCCAAGGGCTGGCTGCTCGTCGTCGTGGCGCTGGCCGGTGTCTGGCTGATCCAGAACGGCGCGGGCACCCGGCTCACCCCGCCGGGCCCGGCCGCCGCCCAGGCGTTCGCGGCCGGGCCCGCCCTGCTGCCTGGCTCCCCGGTCGCCGAGCCGCTGCGCCCCTCCGCGCCCGTACGCATCCGGATTCCCAGCATCCGGGTCGACGCGCCGATGATGCGGCTCGGGCTCGGGGCCGACGGCAGCCTCGACGTGCCGCCGGCCGGGAACACGGACATCGTCGGCTGGTACAAGGACGGCACGCCGCCGGGCGCCAAGGGCACCGCGATCGTCGCCGGGCACGTCGACAACGCGGAGGGGCCGTCGGTCTTCTACGACCTGGGCTCACTGAAGAAGGGCAGCACCGTCGAGGTGGACCGGCAGGACGGCCGTACCGCCGTCTTCACGCTCGACGCGATCGAGGTGTACGAGAACGACGACTTCCCCGACCAGCGGGTCTACGGCGCCTCCGAGCATGCCTCGCTGCGCCTGATCACCTGCGGCGGCGGCTACTCCGACGCGACCGGCTACCGGGGGAACGTGGTGGCGTACGCCCACCTCACGGACGTGCGCTGAGCCCCGCCGTACGAGGAATCAGCTCTGCCACTGGTCGAAGCCGAGCTTCGCCACCAGCGAGAACACCACCACCAGCAGCACCCCGCGCACGAACTCGCTGCCCTTGCGCAGCGCCATCCGCGCGCCCAGCAGCCCGCCCGCCAGGTTGAACACCGCCATCAGCGCCGCCAGCTGCCACAGGACGTTGCCCTGATGGGCGAACATCGCGAGCGCCCCGGCGTTGGTGCAGACGTTGACGATCTTCGCGGTCGCCGACGCGGTGACCAGGTCGAGGTGGAGCACGGCGGTCAGGGCGAGCACCAGGAAGGTGCCCGTGCCGGGTCCGAACAGCCCGTCGTACAGGCCGATGCCGCCGCCCACCAGGACGATCGCGGTGATCCTGCGGGCCCGGGTGACCTGCGGCGGGACGCCCTCCCCCGCGGACCGGCCGAACTGGGGCCGCAGCATCACGAACGCGGCGACCGCCAGCAGCACCACCATGATCACCGGCCGCAGCACCTCGCTGCTGATCCCGGCGGCGAAGAAGGCACCGGTCATCGACCCGGCCAGGGCCGCGAGCCCGATCCGGACCGCCGTGCCCACCTTCACGGGCGCCTTGCGCGCGTAGGTGACGGCGGCACCCGAGGTGCCGACGATGGCGACCGCCTTGTTGGTACCCAGGATCTGCGCGGCCGGCAGGTGCGGCAGACCGAGCAGCAGCGCGGGCAGCAGGAGCAGTCCGCCGCCGCCGACCACGGCGTCGACCCAGCCCGCCGCGGCGGCGGCGAGGCACAGCACGACCAGGGTGGTCAGAGTGATGTCCGGCATGAGCGCGACCCTATGGAGAGGATGCGTGCACCGTCCAACCGTTCCGGGGCGGCACCGGGAAAGTTGAGCCAACTCTGAGGTTTCCGCAGGACAACGCCCCTTTTCCGGCCTCCGCCGGCCGCCTCACAGCCCTTTTCGGCGGGTGCTGAGCGCAAGGTTCCTCCCGGGAAACAGCGGGGAACCGGCCGGGTAACACCGCCCGGACACGCTTCCGGTCATGAGCACACAGGCCCGGCGCCTGTGGCCCTGCCGAATCTGCTCACCGACGACGGAGGCCCCGAGATGCCGGTGTCCACTCCCCCGACCGCCCCCACCTCAGGCCCTGCCGCCGTGCCGACGCTCGTGGTCGTCGGGCACGGAATGGTCGGCCAGCGTTTCCTGGAGGCCCTGGCCGAGCGCGGTCTGACCGGCGCCGCCGGGACCGCCCGGGTCGTCGTCCTGTGCGAGGAGCCCCGCGCCGCCTACGACCGGGTCCAGCTGACCTCGTACTTCGCGGGGAGGACCGCGGACGAGCTGTCGCTGGTCGAGGACGGCTTCATGGAGCGGCACGGCTTCGAACTGCGGCTCGGCGACCCGGCGGTGGCCGTGGACCGCGCGGCCCGTACGGTCACCGCGCGGTCCGGCGAGGTCTTCGCGTACGACACGCTGGTGCTGGCCACGGGGTCCTATCCGTTCGTGCCGCCGGTCCCCGGCAAGGACAGCACCGGCTGCTTCGTCTACCGCACGATCGAGGACCTGCTCGCCATCGAGGAGTACGCGAAGAACGCGACGACCGGCGCGGTGGTCGGCGGCGGGCTGCTCGGGCTGGAGGCGGCCGGCGCGCTGAAGGGCCTCGGCCTGGACACGCACGTGGTGGAGTTCGCGCCCCGGCTGATGCCCGTCCAGGTGGACGAGGGCGGGGGCGCGGCGCTGCTGCGCACCATCGAGGACATGGGCCTGACCGTGCACACCGGGGTCGGTACGCAGGAGGTGACCGCGGGCGAGGACGGCGCGGTGAACGGGATGGCGCTCTCCGACGGGTCCGCGCTGGCCACGGACCTGGTCGTGTTCTCGGCCGGGGTGCGCCCGCGCGACCAGCTGGCCCGGGACTGCGGGCTCGCGGTCGGGGAGCGCGGCGGGATCGTCGTGGACGAGGAGTGCCGGACCTCCGACCCGGCGGTCTTCGCCATCGGCGAATGCGCGCTCGCCTCGGACGGCCGGGTGTACGGGCTGGTGGCGCCGGGCTACGAGATGGCGCTGACGGCCGCCGAGGTGATCGCCGGGAAGGCGGCCGCGTTCACCGGCGCCGACCTGTCGACCAAGCTGAAGCTGCTCGGGGTGGACGTGGCCTCGTTCGGCGACGCGCACGGCACCGCCGAGGGCTGCCTCGACGTGGTGTATTCGGACGCCCGCTCCGGCGTCTACAAGAAGCTGGTGATGGCGGCGGACGGCACCCTGCTGGGCGGGGTCCTGGTGGGCGACGCCGACCAGTACGGCACGCTGCGCCCGATGACCGGGAGCGTGCTGCCGGTCACCCCCGAGCAGCTGGTGCTCCCGGCCGGGGCGGGCGGCCCGGTGGCGCTCGGCCCCTCCGCGCTGCCCGACGAGGCGGTGATCTGCTCCTGCCACAACGTCACCAAGGGCGCGATCTGCGAGCACACCACGCTCCCCGAGGTGAAGAAGTGCACCAAGGCGGGCACCGGCTGCGGCAGCTGCGTCAAGGTGATCGGCCAGCTGCTCCCGCAGAGCGCGGACGCGGGCCTGTGCGGATGCTTCGCGTACACCCGCAGCGAGCTGTACGAGATCGTCCGCACCCTGCGCATCACCTCGTACGCGGACCTCCTCGACTCCCACGGGCGCGAGGAGGCACGGGGCGGCGACGGCTGCGAGGTCTGCAAACCGGCGGTCGGCTCGGTCATCGCCTCGCTCGCCCCGACCGTCGGCGCCAGCGGTTACGTCCTGGACGGCGAGCAGGCGGCCCTACAGGACACCAACGACCACTTCCTGGCCAACCTCCAGCGCAACGGCTCGTACTCGATCGTGCCGCGCATACCCGGCGGCGAGATCACCCCGGACAAACTGATCGTGATCGGCGAGGTGGCCCGCGACTTCGGCCTCTACACCAAGATCACCGGCGGTCAGCGCATCGACCTCTTCGGCGCCCGCGTCGACCAGCTGCCGCTGATCTGGACCCGGCTCGTCGACGCGGGCTTCGAGTCCGGGCACGCGTACGGCAAGTCGCTGCGCACGGTCAAGTCCTGTGTCGGGCAGACCTGGTGCCGCTACGGCGTGCAGGACTCCGTGAAGATGGCGATCGACCTGGAGCTGCGATACCGGGGGCTGCGCGCCCCGCACAAGCTGAAGTCGGCGGTCTCGGGGTGCGCCCGGGAGTGCGCGGAGGCCCGGGGCAAGGACTTCGGGATCATCGCCACGGCCGGCGGCTGGAACCTCTACGTGGGCGGCAACGGCGGCGCCACGCCGCGCCACGCCGACCTGCTCGCCCAGGACCTGTCGGACGCCGAACTGGTACGGCTGATCGACCGCTTCCTGATGTTCTACATCCGCACCGCGGACCGGCTGGAGCGCACCTCGGCCTGGCTGGAGCGCATCGACGGCGGCCTGGAGCACGTCCGGGACGTCGTGGTGCACGACAAGCTCGGGCTCTGCGAGGAGCTGGAGCGGCTGATGGCCGACCACGTGCGCGGCTACCGCGACGAGTGGGCCGAGACCATCAACGACCCCGAGCGGCTACGCCGGTTCGTGACCTTCGTCAACGCGCCCGACGCGCCCGATCCGTCGGTCAAGTTCGTCCCGGAACGCGACCAGGTCAAGCCGGACCTGGACATCCTCGCCGGCCCGGTTCTCGCCATCCGCACTCTTGAAGGGACCGCCTCCTGATGACCACGCAGACGCTGGAGACCGCGCAGGACACCCGGACCGTCCGGCTCGCCGCCGCGGACGGCTGGCTCACGGTGTGCGACCGCTCGCTGCTGACCCCCGGCCGCGGGGTCGCCGCCCTCCTCCCGGACGGCCGGCAGGTCGCGCTCTTCCTGGACCGGGCGGGGCGGACGTACGCCATCGACAACCGCGACCCGTTCACCGGGGCCTACGTCCTCTCACGCGGTCTGGTCGGCTCGGAAGGCGGGCAGCCGTTCGTCGCGTCGCCCCTGCTCAAGCAGCGGTTCGACCTGGCGACGGGGGCCTGCCTGGACGACGACGAGGTCTCCGTACCGGTCTTCGAGGTACGCGCGGACTGAGCGCCTCCGCCCACGCGGAGACGGCCGGAAGTACCCCCGAACGGGTGCTTCCGGTCATCCGTGTCCCCGGTCGTACGCTTGATCCATGACCCAGGGCTGGAGCGCGCGCGACATACCCGACCAGAGCGGCCGCACGGCCGTGGTGACGGGGGCCAACAGCGGCATCGGGCTCATCACCGCCCGCGAACTGGCCCGCTGCGGGGCCAGGGTGCTGCTCGCCTGCCGCGACGAGCGGCGGGGCGAGGAGGCGGCGGCCCGCATCCGTTACGCGGTGCGCGGCGCGGACGTGGAGTTCGTCCCGCTCGATCTGGCCGACCTGTCCTCCGTGCGCGCGTTCGCCAAGGGCCTCCGGGCGGACCGGCTCGACCTGCTGGTCAACAACGCCGGGGTGATGGCCCTGCCGTACGGACGGACCGCCGACGGCTTCGAGACCCAGTTCGGCGTCAACCACCTCGGGCACTTCGCACTCACCGGGCTGCTGCTCCCGAAGCTGCTGGCCACCGGGGGCGCCCGAATCGTCAGCGTCTCCAGCGGGCTGCACGCCCTGGGCAACATCGACATGGGCGACCTCAACAGCGAACGGCGCTACCGCCGCTGGACCGCCTACGGCCGCTCGAAGACCGCGAACCTGCTCTTCGTCCACGAGCTGGCCCGGCGGCTGGCGGCGGCCGGCAGCGGACTGGTCGCCGCCGCCGCGCACCCCGGCTACGCCTCGACCAACCTCCAGGCGGCGGCGGCCCGGATGGAGGACCGCAGGGCGGCGGAGCGGGTCATGAGCCTCGCCAACCGCGTCGTCGCCCAGCCCGCGTCGGCCGGGGCCCTGCCCACGCTGTACGCGGCCACCGCGCCGGGCGTGCGCCCCGACTCGTTCACCGGCCCCCGGGTGCTGGGCTGGCGCGGCGCGCCCAGTCCGTCCTGGCGGGCGGTCTGGACGCGCGACGACGTGGCGGGCGAACGCCTGTGGGTGGCCTCGGAGCAGCTGACCGGGGTGACGTACGCGGGGCTGTAGCTCAGCCCTCGATGGAGGACGGGTCCATCCAGACGACCTCCCACATGTGGTGGTCCGGGTCCTGGAAGGAGCGTCCATACATGAAGCCGAGGTCCTGCGGCTCGTTGGCGGGCGATCCGCCGTTGGCGAGGGCCGCGTCGGTCAGCTCGTCCACCCTTTCGCGGCTGTCGGCGCTGAGCGCGAGGATCACCTCGGTGGAGGCGGACGCGTCGGCGATGTCCTTCTTGGTGAAGTCCTTGAAGCGCTCCTCCTGGAGGAGCATCGCGAAGATCGTGTCGCTGATGACGAGGCAGGCGGTGCGCTCGTCGCTGAACTGCGGGTTGAAGGAGTAGCCCAGCTTCGTGAAGAAGTTCCTCGACGTCTCCAGGTCCTTGACCGGCAGGTTCACGAAGATCATCTGGGGCATGGCCGTCTCGCTCTCTCGTGCTCTGGTTCGGTGTGCGTCTTCTCGACAGGTAGACGCCGGGGCCGCCCGGAACTCATCGGTGCGGGCCGCAGATCCTTTCCGCGCGGACCGGCTCAGGAAACCGCGACCGGCGCCCCGCCCCTCAGCAGCGAGCCGCCCAGCGGGGTCAGGGTGTGCTGGACGGAGCTGCCGTGCCGCAGGGTGTGGACGAGCCCCGCCTCGCGCAGGACGCAGGCGTGCTGGCTGGCCGAGGCGAGGGAGACCCCGGCGCGCCGGGCCAGTTCGCTGGTGGTGCAGCCGTCGCCGATGGCCCGCAGGACCGTGGAGCGGGTCTGCCCGAGGAGCCGGCCGAGCGAGGGGCCCGGGTCGGCGAAGGCGGGCGCGGCCCGATGGACGACCGGGTAGACCAGGACCGGCGGCAGCAGGGGGTCGCGCAGCACGACGGGGGTGCCCCGGCAGAAGTAGGACGGCTGGAGGAGCAGCCCCCGCCCGTCCAGGTGGAGTTCGCGGTCCACGGGATAGTCCGCCTCCAGGACGGGCGCCCGCCACCGGATGACCGGGGGCAGCGAGGCGAGCAGTTCGTCGGCACCGCCGTCCAGGAGGGCCCGGCCCCGGATCGCCCGGTCGGCCTCGACGGCGGAGCGGATGTGCGGCCAGTACGGCTCGACGGCGGCGCGGTGGTAGTCCCGTAAGGCGGCGACGAGCCGGCCCAGGGGTTCGGCGCCACCCTCGCGCAGGGGGTCCAGGCGGGCGGCCCGCCGCGCCCCGGGGTCCCCGAGGAGGGCGATCTCGGCGCGCAGGCGCTCGGGCGGAGTGGCGCGCACGGCTTCCATTCCGGCTTCGAGTCCGAGCGGTTCGGCGCTTTCCTGAGAAGGCGTCAGGAAGTCGGGAAAATATCCGCGCTGCGGGACCACCGCGGACAGCAGACGTACTTCACCGCTCAACCGTGGGCGGGTTTCGGTGCGCCATTTCCCGAAGACCGCGGAAGCCCTCCGGTCCCTCAGCCGGTGAAAGCTGAGAATGGTCTCCCACAGCGCGTCCGGCCCGGAGGCCATCCGCACTCTGGAAAGGTCCCATCCGGAGACATGGATACGCAGCACCGAACTCCCACCCCTTGCACCTGCAATTCCCCCCTCGCAAGAGTATGCGAATCGTAACAGCACGTCACCACGGGGTTTCGGCCAGAGGTGAAACGCCTCGCCGGGACCGGCCGCCGGACGAAAAGCTGTACGGCGTCGGGTGCGATTCCGGAGCCACCGGAAGAGCGAGTGAAGGCCGTGGGGGGTTTTGCTCGTTCGGCGGCGGTTGGCAAAGGTGCGGCTCCGCACTCGATGGGGGTAAGCCGGGTGCGGCCCGTGGATGGGGATCCACGAGCCGCACCCCGGTCCGTTCAGCTCGATTTCTTTGCGCATTAAACGAAGCAATGGACACCGGCCATCGTATTTACCGGGACATGACAAGCTCGTGTCCCGCCCGGTCCCGTACGACAAGACGGCGGCACCCCCGCACAGGGTGCCGCCGTCCCCGGAATTCCGCTTCCACCGCCGGTTCGGGTGAGGGTGGGATCGCCGGCGGCGGAAGCGGAATCGGTCGGTGTGGCGCGTCAGCGGCTGTCGCTCGCCCGCGCCCCGGCCGCCGCCCGGCCCGCCTCAAGGCGCGCCACCGGAATGCGGAACGGCGAGCAGGAGACGTAGTCGAGACCGGCCTCGTGGAAGAAGTGCACCGACTCGGGGTCGCCGCCGTGCTCCCCGCAGATGCCCAGCTTCAGGTCCGGGCGAGTGGCCCGGCCTGCCGCGACCGCGCTCCTGACCAGCGAGCCGACGCCGTCCTTGTCGATCGTCTCGAACGGCGACACCCCGAAGATGCCCTTCTCCAGGTAGGCGGTGAAGAAGGAGGCCTCCACGTCGTCGCGGGAGAAGCCCCACACCGTCTGGGTCAGGTCGTTGGTGCCGAAGGAGAAGAACTCCGCCGCCTCCGCGATCTGCCCGGCGGTCAGCGCGGCGCGCGGCAGCTCGATCATGGTGCCGATCTTCAGCCCGAGGTCGGTGCCGGTGGCGGCCTGGACCTCGGCGATGACCCGGTCCGCCTCCTCGCGGACGATCTCCAGCTCCTGGACCGTGCCGACGAGCGGGATCATGATCTCGGCGCGCGGGTCGCCCTTGGCGTTCTTGCGGGCGGCGGCCGCCTCGGCGATGGCCCGCACCTGCATGGCGAACAGGCCGGGAATGACCAGGCCGAGGCGCACCCCGCGCAGCCCCAGCATCGGGTTCTGCTCGTGCAGCTTGTGCACGGCCTGGAGGAGCCTGAGGTCGTTCTCGTTGGCGTCCTTGCGGGCCTCGGCGAGGGCCACCCGCACCGAGAGCTCCGTGATGTCCGGCAGGAACTCGTGCAGCGGCGGGTCGAGGAGCCGTACGGTGACCGGCAGCCCGTCCATCGCCTCGAACAGCTCGATGAAGTCCGCCTTCTGGAGCGGGAGCAGCTGCTCCAGGGCGGTCTCGCGCTCCTGGTCGGTGTCGGCCAGGATCAGCTTCTCGACCATCTCGCGGCGCTCGCCGAGGAACATGTGCTCGGTGCGGCAGAGGCCGATGCCCTGGGCGCCGAAGCGGCGGGCGCGCAGGGCGTCCTCCGCGCTGTCCGCGTTGGCCCGCACCCGCAGCCGGCGCACCCGGTCCGCGTACGCCATGATCCGGTGCACGGCGGCGACCAGCTCGTCGGCGTCGTCGGCGCCCGCGTGCATGCGGCCCTCGAAGTACTCGACCACCGGGGACGGCACGACGGGGACCTCGCCGAGGTACACCTTGCCGGTGGAGCCGTCGACGGAGACGATGTCGCCCTCCTCCACGACGATGTCCCCGACCGTCAGGCGCCGGCGCTTGGTGTCGACCTCGATCTCCTCGGCGCCGCAGACACAGGTCTTGCCCATGCCCCGCGCGACGACGGCGGCGTGCGAGGTCTTCCCGCCGCGCGAGGTGAGGATGCCCTCGGCGGCGATCATGCCGTCCAGGTCGTCCGGGTTGGTCTCACGGCGGATCAGGATGACCTTCTCGCCGGACCGGGACCACTTGACGGCGGTGTACGAGTCGAAGACCGCCTTGCCGACCGCCGCACCGGGCGAGGCGGCGATGCCCCGGCCGAGCCGCCGGGTCTTCGCGGTGTCGTCGAAGCGCGGGAACATCAGCTGGGCGAGCTGGGCGCCGTTGACCCGCTGAAGGGCCTCGGCCTCGTCGATGAGCCCCTGGTCCACCAGCTGGGTCGCGATACGGAAGGCGGCACCGGCGGTGCGCTTGCCGACCCGGGTCTGAAGCATCCACAGGTGGCCGCGCTCGATGGTGAACTCGATGTCGCAGAGGTCCTTGTAGTGGGTCTCCAGCGTCTCCATGATCTTCAGCAGCTGGTCGTACGACTGCTTGTCGATCGACTCCAGCTCGGCGAGCGGCACGGTGTTGCGGATGCCCGCGACGACGTCCTCGCCCTGCGCGTTCTGGAGGTAGTCGCCGTAGACGCCCTGGTGACCGCTGGCCGGGTCCCGGGTGAAGGCGACGCCCGTGCCGGAGTCGGGGCCGAGATTGCCGAAGACCATCGAGCAGACGTTGACGGCGGTGCCGAGGTCGCCGGGGATGCGCTCCTGGCGGCGGTAGAGCTTGGCCCGGTCGGTGTTCCACGAGTCGAAGACCGCGTTTATGGCCAGGTCCATCTGCTCGCGCGCGTCCTGCGGGAAGTCGCGGCCCGCGTCCCGGGCGACGATCTTCTTGAACTCCTTGACCAGCTTCTTCAGGTCGCCCGCGTCGAGATCCACGTCGACCTTGACGCCCTTGGCCTCCTTCGCGGCCTCCAGCGCCTCCTCGAAGAGCTCGCCGTCCACCCCGAGGACCGTCTTGCCGAACATCTGGATCAGCCTGCGGTACGAGTCCCACGCGAACCGCTCGTCCCCGGCCTGGGCGGCGAGGCCCACCACGGAGGCGTCGGAGAGGCCGATGTTGAGGACGGTGTCCATCATCCCGGGCATGGAGAACTTGGCGCCGGAGCGCACGGAGACCAGCAGCGGGTCGTCGGCCTGGCCGAGCTTCTTGCCCATCCGCGTCTCCAGCGCGTCGAGGTGCGCACTCACCTCGTCGCGGAGGGCGGCCGGCTCCTCACCGCTGTCCAGGTAGACCTTGCACGCCTCGGTGGTGATGGTGAAGCCGGGCGGGACGGGGAGCCCGAGGTTGGTCATCTCGGCGAGGTTGGCCCCCTTCCCGCCGAGGAGGTCCTTCAGATCCTTGTTGCCTTCGGTGAAGTCGTAGACGAACTTCTGCACATCTTTGTTTTCCGACACGGTCTCGACTCCTCGAAGACGCGGTGGCTGCCCTGACGGCGAGGAACATACCCAGATCGAAGGTGCCTGGGTACGTCCACTTGCGCGTCGTGCGGCCGTAACCACCCGTCCGCCAGCAGATCGAAAGTCAGCCGTCCGGAAGCTCTCCGGAACGGCGCGTTCAGGAGTCGTACGCAGGATGACGCAGCGCGCACCGGAACCCCCGGTTCGGTGGCTGAAAGTGATCGAAGCGTCGATCGATCAAAGTACGCCCGGGTGGCACCCAGTGCCACCCTTTGAGAAGTGCAGCCCGGGATTTTGCGCTCATCCGAGCGCACCGTGTCTCAAGGTGGCGAGAATCACTCGATGGAGGGGCCGCTCGGATGAGCGAAAATGCGTGTGGGAGGCACTCAGTGCCCCCCACACGTCGGTAGCGTTCTCAGCCCCCGGAGGTGTCCAGCTCCGCGTCGGCACTGACGCCCGCGCAGTCGTACGGGTCCTTCAGCCAGCCGTCCGGGAGGGCCACCCGGTTGTTGCCGGAGGTGCGGCCGCGCGGGCCGTCGGCGCCGTCCGGCCAGGGCTGGTCGAGGTCCAGCTCCCGGAGCTGGGAGCCGAGCTCCTCCAGCGAGGAGGTGATCGCCAGCTTCTTGCGCATCTCGGAGCCGACCGCGAAGCCCTTGAGGTACCAGGCGACGTGCTTGCGGAAGTCGATCACTCCCCGCGCCTCGTCGCCGATCCACTCCCCCAGGAGCGTCGCGTGCCGCAGCATCACGTCGGCGACGGTGCGCAGGGTGGGCGCCTGCCGCGTCTCCGTGCCCTCGAACGCGCTGACCAGGTCGCCGAAGAGCCAGGGGCGGCCGAGGCAGCCGCGCCCCACGACCACGCCGTCGCAGCCGGTCTCGCGCATCATGCGCAGGGCGTCGTCCGCGCACCAGATGTCGCCGTTGCCGAGCACCGGTATCTCCGGGACGTGCTCCTTGAGCCGGGCGATGGCGTCCCAGTCGGCGGTGCCGCCGTAGTGCTGGGCGGTGGTCCTGCCGTGCAGGGCGACCGCCGTGACGCCCTCCTCGACCGCGATCCGGCCGGCGTCGAGATAGGTCAGGTGGTCGTCGTCGATGCCCTTGCGCATCTTGATCGTGACGGGCAGGTCCCCGGCCCGGGAGACCGCCTCGTGCAGGATCGCGCGCAGCAGCGGCCGCTTGTACGGGAGGGCCGAGCCGCCGCCCTTGCGGGTGACCTTGGGGACCGGGCAGCCGAAGTTGAGGTCGATGTGGTCGGCGAGGTTCTCGTCCACGATCATGCTGACGGCCTTGCCGACCGTGTCCGGGTCCACTCCGTACAGCTGGATCGAGCGCGGCGTCTCGGTCGCGTCGAAGTGGATGAGCTGCATGGTCTTCTCGTTGCGCTCGACCAGGGCCCTCGTCGTGATCATCTCGCTGACGAAAAGCCCCTTGCCGCCCGAGAACTCCCGGCACAGCGTGCGGAAGGGGGCGTTGGTGATGCCGGCCATGGGGGCGAGGACCACCGGCGGCTGCACGGTGTGCGGGCCGATGCGGAGCAGCGAGGGCGAGGGGGCGAGCGTGGTCATGGCCCCATTGTCCCGTACGCCGGCGACTGCTCCGGGGGCGGTGGCGGCCCGCCGGGACCGGGGGAAAGAGGGGGCGTTGTCCGACCCCCGCCGTAGCGTGGGGATTCCGGCGACGGGCCGGTAAAGGTTTCTGGCGAACCAAGGAGACATGAATCATGACCACGCCCATGTCCCGCTTAGCTCTCGGCTCCCCCAGCCGTCGCGGGCTGCTCGCGCTCGGTGTCACCGGCGCGCTGCTCGTCGGCACGTCGGGCACCGCCCGCGCGGCCGCCGGCTCCGCGACCGCCCGGCTGCGCGAGCTGGAGCGGACGCACGGCGCCCGCGTCGGTGCCTTCGCGTACAACGTGGCCACGGGGGTCGCGGTGCGGCACCGGGCGGACGAGCGCTTCCCGATGCTGTCCACGTTCAAGACGCTCGCCGCGGCGGCCGTCCTGC
The DNA here is from genome assembly GCF_055590565.1 of Streptomyces sp. NPDC041814. Lineage (NCBI taxonomy): Bacteria > Bacillati > Actinomycetota > Actinomycetes > Kitasatosporales > Streptomycetaceae > Streptomyces > Streptomyces sp. NPDC041814. The sequence continues at coordinate 737,567 of NZ_JBVJAM010000001.1, forward strand.
GGGATCTGGACCGGGACGGCGAGGTCCTGGAGAAGGTGATCCACTACACGGAGGCGGACTGCGTCTCCGATTCCCCGGTCACCAACACCCCGGAGAACATCGCGAGCGGGCTGAGCATCGCCCGGCTCTGCGACGCCGCGATCGGCGACAGCGACAACACCGCGGGCAATCTGCTGCTGCGCGAGCTCGGCGGCCCGCAGGCCGTCACCCGCTTCGCCCGTTCCCTGGGCGACCGTGTGACCCGGCTGGACCGCTGGGAGCCCGTACTGAACTCCGCCGAGCCTGGCCGGGTCACCGACACCACGACCCCGTCCGCGCTCGCCCGCGACTACGCCCGGCTGGTCCTGGGGAACGCGCTGGAGCCCCGGGACCGCGAGCGGCTGACGTACTGGCTGCTCAACTGCCGGACGAGCGGTACGCGGTTCCGGGCCGGGCTGCCGCCGGAGTGGACGGTCGCCGACAAGACGGGCGGCGGCTCGTACGCCTCGTGCAACGACGTGGGCGTCGCGTGGACTCCGGAGGGCGTGCCGGTGGTCCTGGCGGTCCTGACGACGAAGCCGGCGGGTGCCTCCGACGCGGGGGGCGATCACCCGCTGGTGCGGGACGCGGCGGAGGCCCTGGCGGAGGCGGTCGTTAGTTAGTCGTACTATCAATGGATGCCTGAGCTCAGCCACCGGCGGCGGATGCTGGTGCTGGCGATCTGCTGCATGAGCCTGCTGATCGTCAGCCTCGACACCACCGCCCTGAATGTCGCCCTGCCCGCCATGCGCCGGGAGCTGGACGCGAGCGTCGCGGGGATGCAGTGGACGATCGACGCGTACACGCTCGTCCTCGCGTCCCTGCTGATGCTCGCCGGTTCCACCGCCGACCGGATCGGCCGGCGGAAGGTCTTCATGGCCGGCCTGGTCCTCTTCACCCTGGGCTCGGCGCTCTGTTCGCTGGCGCCGAACCTGGAGGCGCTCATCGCCTTCCGGATGGTGCAGGCCGTGGGCGGCTCGATGCTCAACCCGGTCGCGATGTCGATCATCACCAACACCTTCACCGACCCCCGTGAGCGCGCCCGCGCGATCGGTGTCTGGGGCGGGGTCGTCGGCATCTCCATGGCGGCGGGACCGGTGGTCGGCGGCGGCCTGGTCGACTCGGTCGGCTGGCGGTCGATCTTCTGGGTCAACCTCCCGGTGGGCCTCGCCGCCCTGCTGCTGACCTGGCGTTACGTCCCCGAGTCGCGCGCCCACCGGGCCCGCCGCCCGGACCCGCTGGGCCAGCTCCTGGTGATCACGCTGCTGGGCTCGCTGACGTACGCGATCATCGAGGCCCCGCAGAAGGGGTGGACCTCCGCCGGGATCCTGCTCTTCGCGGGGCTCGCGGCGGCGGCCCTGGCGGGCCTGCTGGTGTACGAGCCCCGGCGCGCCGATCCGCTGATCGACCTGCGGTTCTTCCACAGCGTGCCGTTCAGCGGTGCCACGGTCATCGCGGTCAGCGCCTTCGCCGCGCTCGGCGGCTTCCTCTTCCTCAACACGCTCTACCTCCAGGACGTCCGGGGCCTGAGCGCGCTGGACGCCGGTCTCTACACGCTGCCCATGGCGGCCGTGGTGTGCCTGCTGTCACCGCTGTCCGGGCGGCTCGTGGCCAGTCGCGGCCCGCGCGTCCCGCTGCTGATCGCGGGCGGTGCGATGGCGGTGAGCGGGCTGATGCTCGCGGCGTTCGACGCGGAGACCGGGACGGTCTCGATGTTCGCCGCGTACGTGCTGTTCGGCCTGGGCTTCGGCTCGGTGAACGCGCCCATCACCAACACCGCGGTCTCGGGCATGCCCCGCTCGCAGGCGGGCGTGGCAGCGGCGGTCGCCTCCACCAGCCGGCAGATCGGGCAGACCCTCGGGGTCGCCGTGATCGGCGCGGTCCTGGCGGCGGGCATGGCGGACCCGGGCGGCTCGGACGGCTTCGTGGCGGCGAGCCGGCCCGGCTGGTGGATCGTCACCGGCTGCGGGCTCGCCGTCCTGCTGGTCGGCGCCCTGAGCAGCGGCCGCTGGGCCCGGTCCACCGCCCGCCGGACGGCGGAACGGCTGGCGGAGCCGGTGGCCGGGGAGCCGGCCGCTCAGTCCTCGGCGGCGCGCACCAGCTCCTGAAGGCGCGCCAGCCGCTCGTACGTCTCGTCGTCCCGGGGCGCGTAGCTGACCAGGCGCGGCCCGGCCGAGGGGCCGAGCCAGAGGTCGGTGGCCTCCACGCGGAGCAGCCCCACCCAGGCATTGCGGAAGACCTTCGACCGGCTGCCCGCGCCGACGACCTCGTGCCGGGCCCAGTTCTCGCGGAACTCCTCCGAGGCCGCCTCCAGGCGCCCCAGCAGCTCCTTCCAGGCGGGCTCGGCGAGGTGTTCCGCCATCGCCGCGCGGAACTTGGCGGTGATGTAGCGGGTGACCTCGGCGGTGTCCATGACCGAAGCCCGCCACTGCTCGTTGGTGTGGGCGAGCAGCATGAGGTTGCGGTCCTCGGGGGCGACCGCCTCCAGGTCGCAGAGCAGCCGCCCGTACGTGCGGTTGTGGGCGAGGATGTCGTACCGGCTGTTCTGCACGCAGGCGGGGATCGGTTCCAGCTGCCGCAGCATGGTCCGCAGCGCCGGGGTGAGGTGCGGGCAGTCCGTGCCGGGGGCCGGGTCGATGGCCGCGGCGAGCGAGAAGAGGTGACTGCGCTCGCTGCGGTCCAGGAGGAGCGCGCGGGCGAGGGCGTCGAGGACCTGGGGGGAGACCTGGATGTCCCGGGCCTGTTCGAGCCAGGTGTACCAGGTGACGCCGACGGCGGAGAGCTGGGCGACCTCCTCGCGGCGCAGCCCCGGGGTGCGCCGCCTGCGGCCCCGGACGAGACCGACCTGCTCGGGGGTGATCCGTTCGCGGCGGCTGCGCAGGAAGTTCGCCAGCTCGTGCCGCCGGATGTCGGGCTCGTTCGCGCCGGGGGCGGCCGGCCGTGCCAGAGGCGTCGCCATCGTCGTCATTCCTCCAGGATGCGGGCCCGGTACGGGCTCCGGGCGGCTGGTGCCTGGTGGTCCTTGTACCAGGATAAAGACACTCTGGTACCAGGCTGCGGGCGGAGCGATCGTCGGTGGTGTGAGTGAATCCTCTGTACGGACGTCAACGGCAGCCGCCCCCGCCTCCCCGGTGGTGCGGCACGACCATCCCGCCCCGGTGCTCGGCACGCTGGGACTGTTCACCGTGCTGCTGGGCGCGGCCCTTCCCCTGATCGACTTCTTCATCGTCAACGTGGCCCTGCCCACCATCGACCGCGACCTGGCGGCGGGCCCGGCCCTGCTCGAACTGGTCGTCGCGGGCTACGGCCTCGCGTATGCCGTGCTGCTGGTCCTCGGCGGGCGGCTCGGCGACATGGCGGGCCGGCGCCGGCTCTTCCTGACCGGGATCGCGGCCTTCGGGCTCACCTCGCTGGCCTGCGGGCTCGCGCCGACCGCCTGGACCCTGGTCGGGGCGCGGGTGGCGCAGGGCGCGTCGGCGGCGCTGATGCTGCCGCAGGTCCTCGCCACCATCCAGGCGGCCACGTCCGGCCACCGCAGGGCCCGGGCGATGAGCCTGTACGGGGCGACGGCCGGGCTCTCCATGGTCGCGGGCCAGATCCTGGGCGGGGCGCTGGTCGCCGCCGCGCCGCTGTCCTCGGTGTTCGGCGAGAGCGCGGGCTGGCGGTCGGTGTTCCTGGTCAACGTGCCCGTCGCGGCGCTGGGTCTGGTGCTGGCGGCGCGCGCGGTCCCGGAGACGCGGGCGGACCGGCCCGCGCCCGTCGACGTACCGGGCACGCTGCTGCTCGCAGTGTCGCTGCTGACGCTGCTGGCCCCGCTCACCGAGGGCCGGGCGGCGGGCTGGCCGCTGTGGACCTGGGTGTGCCTCGCGCTGTTCCCGTTCGCGGCGGCGGCCTTCTACCGGGTGGAGCGGCGGGCGGACCGGCGCGGGCTGGTCCCGCTGGTGCCGCCGAGCCTGCTGCGCCTGGAGTCGCTGCGGCGCGGTCTCGCCCTCGTGGTGCCGTTCTCGGTGGGCTTCGGCGGCTTCATGTTCGTCATCGCGGTCGCGCTCCAGCAGGGCCTGGAGCTGGGTCCGGCGCGGTCCGGCCTGTCGATGGCCCCGATGGCGGCGGCCTTCTTCGTGGCCTCGCTGGCCGGTCCCCGGCTGGTGCGGCGGTACGGCAGCCGGGTCGTGACGGCAGGCGGGCTGATCCAGGCGGTGGGCGTGGCGGTGCTCGCGCTCACCGTGTGGCGCGGCTGGCCGGACCTGGGCATGGCGGGCCTGCTGCCCGGCATGGCGGTCGCCGGTTTCGGTCAGGGCCTCCAGCTGCCCGTCATCTTCCGCATCATCCTGTCCGACGTGCCGCCGGAGCGGGCCGGGGTGGGCGGCGGTGTGATGACGACGACCCAGCAGGCGACGCTGACCCTGGGCGTGGCAACGCTCGGCTCGCTGTTCCTGGCCCTGGTGCCGGGGTCGGGGATGCGGGACGCCCTGATCGTGACGCTGTTGGTCCAGCTGGCGGCGGTCGCCCTGACGACCGCGTTGAGCCTGCGGCTGCCGCGCACGGTGGGGTAGGGGCGGCCGACAGCACGGAGGCCCCGGCGGGCGGACCTGGTGGTCCGGCCGCCGGGGCCTCCGGCCGTGCGCGGGGGCGTCAGCTCTGTGCCGGGGCCTCCGGGGCCTGCGCCTCTTCGGCGTCCGCGTTGTCGGGCTGCTCGGTACCGGCGGCCCGCTCCCGCATCTTGCGGAGCAGCTCCTGCTTCTGGTCGGCGGCCGTCCTGCGGTCGGCGGCCTCTCCGGCGGGGCCGGCACCCGGCGCGCCGGAGCGGGACAGCTTCTTGCGCTGTCCGCCGACGCCGAGGAGGTTGTTGCGGCTCTTGGCCATGGGGTTCTCCCAATGTGTGGTCTCGGTGAGGTCTCTCGTGACCTCGGATCGATCCGGGGGGCGGCGGGTGGTCGGGCCCGCCGCGCTCTCACTCGTAGATCTGGAAGAACGAATACATGGGCAAGACGGTACCCATACCGGGCGCCCGGCTCACCCGGTTTTCCGCTCTCCGGCCCCCTGACGCACGAGGCCCCCGGTTCCGCGGCGGGCGCGGAACCGGGGGCTTCGTTCAGCGGGTGCGGGCGTCAGCAGCCGAGCAGGCGGGAGGCGAGGTAGCCCTGGATCTGGTCCAGGGAGACGCGCTCCTGCTTCATCGTGTCGCGCTCGCGGACGGTGACCGCGTTGTCGTCCAGGGTGTCGAAGTCGACGGTGACGCAGAACGGCGTACCGATCTCGTCCTGGCGGCGGTAGCGGCGGCCGATGGCACCGGCGTCGTCGAACTCGATGTTCCAGTTCTGCCGGAGGTCGGCGGCGAGGCCCTTGGCCTTCGGCGAGAGCTGCGGGTTGCGGGAGAGCGGGAGTACCGCGACCTTGACCGGCGCCAGGCGCGGGTCGAGGCGCATCACGGCGCGCTTCTCCATGACGCCCTTGGCGTTCGGCGCCTCGTCCTCGCTGTACGCGTCGAGGAGGAAGGCCAGCATCGCGCGGCCGACACCGGCCGCGGGCTCGATGACGAACGGGGTGTAGCGCTCGCTCTTCTCCTGGTCGAAGAAGGAGAGGTCCGTGCCCGACGCCTTGGAGTGGGCGGTGAGGTCGTAGTCGGTGCGGTTGGCGACGCCCTCCAGCTCGCCCCACTCGCTGCCGCCGAAGCGGAAGCGGTACTCGATGTCAGCGGTGCGCTTGGAGTAGTGGGAGAGCTTCTCCTGCGGGTGCTCGAACCACCGCATGTTCTCCTCGCGCATGCCGAGACCGGTGTACCAGTTCCAGCGCTGCTCCATCCAGTACTCCTGCCACTGCTCGTCCTCGCCCGGCTTGACGAAGAACTCCATCTCCATCTGCTCGAACTCGCGCGTGCGGAAGATGAAGTTGCCCGGAGTGATCTCGTTGCGGAAGGACTTGCCCATCTGCGCGATGCCGAACGGGGGCTTCTTGCGCGCGGTGGTCAGCACCTGGGAGAAGTTGGTGAAGATGCCCTGGGCGGTCTCGGGGCGCAGATAGGCGACCGAGCCGGAGTCCTGGGTCGGGCCCAGGTGCGTGGAGAGCAGGCCGGAGAACTGCTTGGGCTCGGTGAAGGTGCCCTTGTTGCCGCAGTTGGGGCAGTTGAGGTCGGCGAGGCCGCCCGCGGGCGCCTTGCCGTGCTTCTCCTCGTACGCCTCCTCCAGGTGGTCCGCGCGGTAGCGCTTGTGGCAGGAGGTGCACTCGGTCAGCGGGTCCGAGAACGTGGCGACGTGACCGGAGGCCACCCACACCTCGGGGGCCAGGATGACCGACGAGTCGATGCCGACGACGTCCTCGCGCGAGGTGACCATGTAGCGCCACCACTGGCGCTTGAGGTTCTCCTTGAGCTCGACGCCCAGCGGCCCGTAGTCCCAGGCGGCCTTCTGACCACCGTAGATCTCGCTGCAGGGGTAGACGAAGCCACGGCGCTTGCTCAGGCTGACGATGGTGTCGATCTTGTCGGCGGCCACGGTGCTCTCTTCATTACGACGGAACGGGCGGGCGAAGGGCCCAGATTACCGGCGGCGCCTCCCCTTCGATCAAATCGGTACCGGTCCCGTTCACGAACCCCGCTTGTTGACAATCGTTTCCACTTTTGTTGAAAATGAGTGTCATGAACATACGCCGCCTCATACCGGCCGCCGCCGTCACCGGCGCGGTCGCGCTCGGCCTCACCGCCGTCACCGCCTGCTCCTCGTCCGACAGCTCCGACTCCAAGAGCGGCGGCAGGCTGGACGTGGTGGCGTCCTTCTATCCGATGCAGTTCCTGGCCGAGCGCATAGGCGGCGACCACGTCTCGGTCACCAGCCTCACCAAGCCCGGCGTGGAACCCCACGACCTGGAGCTCAGCCCCCGGCAGACCGGCAGGCTCAGCGACGCGGACTTCATCCTCTACCTCAAGGGCCTCCAGCCCGCCGTCGACGAGGCGATCAAGCAGTCCGGCGCCTCCCACACCCTCGACGCCGCGACGCTGACCACGCTGGAGGACCACGGCACCGAGACCGGCGAGGACGAACACGGCCACGAGCACGAGGGCGACGAGGCCGGTGCCGACCCGCACATCTGGCTGGACCCGGTGAAGTACACCGAGGTCGCCAAGGGCGTCGGCAAGTCCCTGGAGAAGACCGACCCGGACCACGCCGCGGACTACCGCAAGAACACCGACGCCCTGGTCAAGGACCTGGGCGCGCTCGACACCGCGTACCGGACCGGGCTGGAGAACACCAGCACGAAGACGTTCATCACCACGCACTCCGCCTTCGGCTACCTCGCCGAGCGCTACGGCCTCACCCAGGAGGGCATCGCCGGCATCGACCCCGAGGCCGAGCCCAGCCCCGCCCGCATCAGCGCCCTGCACGCCATCGCCGAGGAGAAGAACGTCACCACCGTCTTCTTCGAGACGCTCGCCAGCGACAAGACCGCGAAGACCGTCGCCCGCGACACCGGTCTGAAGACCGGTGTCCTGGACCCGCTGGAGGGAATCACCGACAGCTCCAAGGGCGATGACTACATCGAGGTCATGAAGTCCAACCTCGCCGCCCTGCGCTCCGCGCTCGGCGCGAAGTGAGCGACGACCCCACCGCACCCGGCGATCCCACCGCACCCGCCGGCCCGAACCGCGCAGCAGCACCGGAGGCGCTCATGCCCGAGCCCCAGCACCCCACCCGCGAACCCGTGATCGCCGTACGCGACGCCACCGCAACGCTGGGCGCGCGCCCCGTGCTGCGCGGCGTCGACCTGACCGTGCTCCCGGGCGAGGTCGTCGCCCTGCTCGGCGCCAACGGCTCCGGGAAGTCCACCGCCGTCCGCTCCGTCATCGGCCAGGTCCCCCTGACCGGCGGCACCGTCGAGCTCTTCGGCACCCCGCTGCGCCGCTTCCGCGACTGGGCCCGGGTCGGCTACGTACCTCAGCGCACCACGGCGGCCGGCGGCGTGCCCGCCACGATCCGCGAGGTCGTCTCCGCCGGACGGCTCTCCCGCGCCCGGCTGGGCCTCCTGCGCAAGGCCGACCGCGCCGCCGTCGACCGGGCCATAGAGCTCGTCGGCCTCGCCGACCGCGCGAAGGACTCGGTGAACGCCCTCTCCGGCGGCCAGCACCAGCGCGTGCTGATCGCCCGGGCGCTCGCCGCCGAACCGGATCTGCTGATCATGGACGAGCCGATGGCGGGCGTGGACCTGGCCAGCCAGGAGATCCTGGCCGCCACCCTGCGCGAGCAGGTCGCCGCCGGCACCACCGTGCTCCTCGTCCTGCACGAGCTGGGCCCGCTGGAGCCCCTGATCGACCGGGCGGTCGTCCTGCGCGACGGCTGCGTCCTGCACGACGGGCCGCCCCCGAAGGCCGTCGGGCAGCACGCGCTGCCCGGCCACGACCACGTACACCCCCACGCGGCCTCCGAGCCCGTCCGGACGGGACTGCTGAGCTGATCATGGAATTCCTCAACCCTCCCTTCATGCAGCGGGCGCTGCTCGCCGCCATGCTGGTCGGCGTCATCGCGCCCGCCGTCGGCATCTATCTCGTGCAGCGCCGCCAGGCCCTGATGGGCGACGGCATCGGCCACATCGCGATGACCGGCGTCGGCCTCGGCTTCCTGCTCTCCACCAGCCCGGTCTGGATGGCCACCGCCGTCGCCGTCGCGGGCGCGGTCGTCATGGAGCTGATCCGCTGGTACGGCCGCACCCGCGGCGACATCGCGCTGGCCATGCTCTTCTACGGCGGCATGGCGGGCGGTGTCCTGCTGATCAACCTCTCCGACACCGGCTCGAACGCCAACCTGACCTCGTACCTCTTCGGCTCGCTGTCCACGGTCTCCTCCGAGGACATCACCGCGATCTCGCTGCTCGCCGCGTTCGTGCTGCTGGTGACGGTGGGGCTGCGGCGGCAGCTGTTCGCCGTCAGCCAGGACGAGGAGTTCGCCCGGGTGACCGGTCTGCCGGTGCGGCTGCTGAACCTGCTCGTCGCGGTCACCGCCGCGGTGACCGTGACGGTCGCGATGCGGGTCGTGGGGCTGCTGCTGGTCAGCGCCCTGATGGTGGTCCCGGTCGCCGCCGCGCAGCAGATCACCCGGTCCTTCAAGGTGACGTTCGTGCTCGCGGTCGTCATCGGCGTCGGCGTCACCCTGTCCGGCACCATCACCTCGTACTACCAGGACGTACCGCCCGGCGCGACGATCGTGCTGATGGCCATCGGCGTCTTCGTCCTCCTGACGCTGCTCGCCGCCCCGCTCGCCCGCGGCCGCGCCCGGCGCCGCGAGACCGATGCCGACCGGTGCACCCTGGAAGTACCGGGGGCCCGCCCGGCACCGGACGACGTCCGAGTCTGAACCCCCGGAAGGGGCGGGCTGGCACAATGGCCCGACAGATGTACGGGCGACACGAGGAGGCTCCTGTGGCGACGGCGCCGATCAGTGGTACGAACGCGGCTCCGGTACGCGGCCGCTCGACCCGGCAGCGGGCAGCCGTCGCGGCGGCGCTGGACGAGGTGGACGAGTTCCGCAGCGCCCAGGAGCTGCACGACGTCCTCAAGCACCGGGGGGACTCCGTCGGCCTGACGACGGTCTACCGCACCCTCCAGTCCCTCGCGGACGCCGGTGAGGTGGACGTCCTGCGCACCACGGAGGGCGAGTCCGTCTACAGGCGCTGCTCGACCGGCGAGCACCACCACCACCTGGTCTGCCGCGTGTGCGGCAAGGCGGTCGAGGTTGAGGGGCCCGTGGTCGAGCAGTGGGCCGAGACCATCGCCAGCCAGCACGGCTTCGTCAACGTGGCGCACACGGTCGAGGTCTTCGGCACCTGCGCGGACTGCGCGGGCGGCGACACGTAGGAAGCGGGCCGGCGGGGACACCCCGCCGGCCCTTCCGTTCAGCTCCCCGAGGCCGCGACCTCCTCGGCGCCCCCGAACCGGCGGTCGCGCTGGGCGAATTCCAGACAGGCGCGCCACAGGTCGCGGCGGTCGAAGTCGGGCCACAGCACGTCCTGGAAGACCATCTCGGCGTACGCGCTCTGCCAGATCAGGTAGTTCGAGGTGCGCTGCTCGCCGCTGGGCCGCACGAACAGGTCCACGTCCGGCATGTCCGGGTAGTAGATGTACTTCGCGAACGTCTTCTCGTTGACCTTCGACGGGTCGAGCCGCCCGGCGGCGACGTCCCGGGCGATCCGCTGCGCGGCGTCCGCGATCTCGGCCCGGCCGCCGTAGTTGACGCAGAAGTACAGCGTCATCTTGTCGTTGTCCTTGGTCTGCTCCTGGGCGACCTGGAGCTCCTGCACGACCGACTTCCACAGCTTGGGCATGCGGCCCACCCAGCGGATACGGATGCCGAGCTCGTCCATCTCGTCGCGGCGGCGGCGGATGACGTCCCGGTTGAAGTTCATCAGGAACTTCACCTCCTCCGGGGACCGCTTCCAGTTCTCCGTCGAGAAGGCGTACAGCGAGAGGTTCTTGACGCCCATCTCGATGCAGCCCTTGAGCACGTCCATGACGACGCCCTCGCCGACCTTGTGTCCCTCGGTGCGCGGCAGGCCGCGCTCCTTGGCCCAGCGGCCGTTGCCGTCCATCACGATGGCGACGTGCTTGGGCACCAGCTCACCGGGGATCTTCGGGGGCACGGCACCGGACGGGTGCGGCTCCGGGGTCTTGTAGTCGCGCCGGTTACGGCCGCCGAGCATCCCGCGTACTGCCATGAGCTTCTCAGTCTCCCTGTGTCACTTCTCTACGTACCGCAGTGAACGCAGCCCGCGCTCCAGATGCCAGTGCAGATACGCGGACACCAGCCCGCTCCCCTCCCTGACATGACGCGCCTCGCACGCGTCCGCCGTCTCCCAGTCGCCGGTGAGCAGGGCGCTCAGCAGGGCGACGGCCTCAGCCGAGGGTACGACGCTGCCGGGCACCCGGCAGTCGCCGCATACGACTCCGCCCGCCGCCACCGAGAAGAAACGGTTCGGGCCCGGCAGTCCGCAGCGGGCGCAGTCGTCGAAGCTGGGGGCGTAGCCGTTGACCGCCAGGGAGCGCAGCAGGAAGGCGTCCAGGATGAGATGCGGCTCGTGCTCCCCCCGGGCCAGCGTGCGCAGCCCGCCCACCAGCAGCAGATACTGCTGGACCGCGGGTTCGCCCTCGTGGTCGGTGAAGCGCTCGGCGGTCTCCAGCATCGCGGTCCCGGCGGTGTAGCGCCCGTAGTCCGTGACGATCCCGCCGCCGTACGGGGCGATCGTCTCGCTCTGGGTGCACAGCGGCAGCCCGCGCCCGACCAGCTCGCTGCCCCGCGCGAAGAACTGCACGTCCACGTGGGAGAACGGTTCGAGGCGGGCGCCGAACTTCGACTTGGTGCGCCGCACCCCGCGCGCGACGGCCCGCACCCGGCCGTGGCCCCGGGTCAGTATCGTGATGATCCGGTCGGCCTCGCCCAGCTTCTGCGTGCGCAGCACCACGCCGTCGTCCCGGAACAAGCTCATGCGTCCCATTGTCCGGTACGCCACCGACACCCGGGGCCCGCCCCTGTGAGGCGGCCCGGTCAGCTGCCCCCGGCGGGCACCACGAGCCCCGACTCGTAGGCGGCGATGACCAGCTGGGCCCGGTCCCGGGCGCCCAGTTTGCCCATGATCCGGCTGACGTGGGTCTTGGCGGTGAGCGGGCTGAGGCCCAGGCTCTCGGCGATCCCGGTGTTGTTGAGGCCGCGCGCGACCAGGGCCAGCACCTGGCACTCCCGCTCGGAGAGCATGCCGAGGTCCTCGGGCCCGGGCCCGGCGGGGGCGCTCGGGGCGCTGAGCACCCGGGCGATGAGGCGGGCGGTCGGGCCGGGCGAGAGCAGGGAGTCCCCGGCCGCGACGGTCCTGATCGCGGCCAGCAGGTCGGCGGGCCGGGTGTCCTTGACCAGGAAGCCCGAGGCACCGGCGCGCAGCGCCTCGACGATGTGGTCGTCGGTGTCGTAGGTGGTGAGGACCAGCACCTTCACCCCGGCCAGATCCTCGTCGGCGGCGATCCGGCGGGTGGCCTCGATGCCGTCGAGCTCCGGCATCCGGACGTCCATGACGACGAGGTCGGCGCGGGCCGAGCGGGCGAGCGCGACCGCTTCCAGGCCGGTGGCGGCCTCGCCGACCACCTCCATCTCCGGGTCGGAGCCGACGAGCATCGCGAAGGCCGCCCGGACGAGCGTCTGGTCGTCCGCGAGCAGTACCCGGATCATGAGGTGGTCTCCGCTTCCCGTGCCGATGCGTGTTCATGCGCGTCCGTGCGTAGCCCGTCCGGCTGGTTTCCCGGGGGCGAGGCCGGGAGAGGCAGCAGGGCCGACACCTCGAAGCCGCCGCCGGGGCGGGGGCCCGCCGTGAGGGTGCCGCCCGTGGAGCGGGCGCGTTCCCGCATTCCGACGATCCCGAACCCGGACGCGGTGCCGTCCGCCACCGGGCCGGTGCCGTCGTCGGTGACCGTGACCCGCAGCGCCCCGGCCGCCGGGGCGACGACGACGCGCACCCGGACCCCGGCGCCCGCGTGGCGTACCGCGTTGGTCAGGGACTCCTGGACGATCCGGTAGGCGGCCGCCCCGACGGCCGGGGCGAGGCGGCCGGGCGGGACGCCGGTGTCGAGCTCGACCCGCGCCCCGGCCGCCTCGGCGGCCCGTACGAGGCCGGGCAGGGCGGCCAGGTCGGGCAGCGGGCCCTCGGCGTCCGCTCCGTCGCCGTCCCGGCCGGTGCCGCGCAGCACCTGGAGGGTGGTCCGGAGCTCCGCCCTGGCATCCCGGCAGGTGTCGGCGATGTCGTCCAGCGCGGCGGCCACGGCCCGCCGGTCGAGCCGTTCCGGGTCGACGGTCAGGATGTGCGAGGCGACCGAGGTCCGCACCCCTATGACGGTGATGCTGTGCGCGAGGAGGTCGTGCAGATCGCGGGCGATCCGCAGCCGCTCCTCCGCGACCCGGCGGGCGGCCTCCTCCTCCCGGGTCCGCTCGGCGCGTTCGGCGCGCTCCAGCACCGAGGCGACGTACTGGCGGTAGATGCGCACGTCGACCCCGCAGAACAGCACCGCGACGATCCACCCGGAGATCCTCAGCAGTTCGAGCCCGTCGTGCGCGCTGAGGGCGAGCACCACCGTCACCATCACGGAGGTGACGCCGATGCCGACGACCAGGGTGCGCAGGGGGCGGCCGGTGACGGCCACCGTGTAGAGCACGATCCAGGTCTGCGGCATCGGCGCCGTGTGGAGGTTGTCGGCGCCGTGGTAGAGCGCCAGCAACGGCACCATGGCGATCAGGACCGGCACCGGGGCGCGCCGCCGCCAGACGAGCGGCACGGCGCTGCCCAGGAGCAGGGCCCAGCCCGCCGCGCCCAGACTCCCGGCGCCCCCGGCGGCCAGCGCGAGGGCGGTGGAGAGCACCGCGGCGGCCGCGGCGATCAGGGCGTCGTTGCGCGTCCGGTGCGGCGCCTGCATCGGGTCGCGGTTGACGACGGCCAGTATGCGGTCGCGGCGGCTCGTGGCCGGGGTGGGGGCTGGAGGCACGTCGCCATCCTCCGCTACGGGGCGGGGCGCTGTCAGCGCGGCCGGCTCCTTCACGGGGTCCCTACGAGTTCCGGTGCGCGGGGCTCGGCGGCTGGGGCGGGGCGGCTGAGCGCACCGGGCCACCAGATCCTGCGCTGGAGCGCCACGCTCGCCGAAGTCACCAGGTAGGTGCGGACCAGGAAGGTGTCGAGGAGGACGCCGACGGCGATCACGAAGCCCATCTCGGCCAGCGCCGTCATCGGCATGTTCACCAGGACGGCGAAGGTGGCAGCGAGCACGAGCCCGGCCGACGCGATGACCCCGCCGGTGGTGCGCAGGCCGGTGAGCGCCGCCTCGGTGGGCTCCGCGCCGCGCCTGGCCTCCTCGCGGACCCGGTGCATCAGGAAGATGCCGTAGTCGACGCCCAGGGCCACCAGGAAGACGAAGGAGAGCAGGGGCAGCCCGGGGTCGGTGCCCTTGAGGCCGAGGAGCGGTCCGAAGAGCAGTCCCCCGATGCCGAGGGACGCGCCCCAGACCGCGACGACGGCGGCGACGAGCAGCAGGGGCGCGACGAGGCTGCGCAGGAGGGCGATCAGGATGAGGAGGACGGAGAGCAGGACGAGCGGGACGATGGTCCTCAGGTCCCGGGTGCCGGCCTTCTCCAGGTCCATCTGCTGGGCGCTGGGCCCGCCGACGTGGCTGCCGGGGAGGCGTTCGCGCAGGGCGAGGATGGTGGCCCGCTCGCCGGCCGACTCCGGGGCGGCCTCCGGGGTGACGGACAGCTCGGTCCAGCCGCCGCCGCTGCGGCCGCGCTCGGCGGCCGCGACGCCGTCGGTGGTACGGGCCAGGGCCAGCGCGCCGGGGGCCCCGTCGGTGGGCGTGGTCACGATGACGGGCTGGCTGGAGCGGCCGGGGTAGGCGTCGGCGAGGGTCTTCATCGCGGTGACCGACTCCGGCTTCGTGATGAAGGAGTCCTCCAGCTTGAGGTTGCCGGGCAGCCGGAACACCCCGAGCGACAGCGCGCCCAGCAGCACCCCGCCGGTGACGAGGACCGCGACGGGACGGCGCCCGGCGGAGCCGCCCATGGCCGCGAAGAGCGAACGGCGGCGGCGCGGCTCGGAGCCGTACACGGGCACGAGCGGCCAGAAGACCCGGCGGCCCAGCAGGACCAGCACGGCCGGCAGCAGTGTCAGCATGGCCAGGAGGGCGCACAGCACGCCCACGGCCGCGATCGGGCCCATTCCCCGGCTGCTGGTGAGGTCGGCCGCGAGCAGGCACAGCAGGCCCGCGGCGACGGTCCCGGAGGAGGCTAGGACGGCCGGTCCGCAGCCGCGCAGCGCCGCCGCCATGGCGTCGCGGGAGTGTTCGGCGCGGGTCAGCTCCTCGCGGTAGCGCGAGACGAGCAACAGGGCGTAGTCGGTTCCGGCGCCGAAGACGAGGATGGTCATCACGGCGGAGCTCTGGCTGGTGACCGTGACGTCGAAGCCCTGGTTCAGCGTGTGGACGACGGCCATGGACAGGGCGTCGGCCAGGCCCGCGACGACGAGCGGCACCAGCCACAGCAGAGGGCTGCGGTAGATGAGGATCAGCAGTACCGCGACGACGCCGACGGTCGTGTAGAGCAGCGGTCCGCCCAGCGAGCCGTAGACCTTCTTCGCGTCCACGTCCATCGCCCCGGGCCCGCCGACCTCGGCGCCCAGTCCCCCGCCGCCGCGCACGGTCTCGCGGATGCCGTCCACGAACGCGGTGCGGGCCTCGTCGTCCTGGCCCGGCTCGGTCGTGGAGACCGGGTACATCAGCGTGGTGCCGTCCTCCGAGGGCACGGCGCGCGGGGGCGCGGTGAGGGTGTGGCCGCTCGCCACCTCGGCGGTCTGCCGGGCCGCGAGCGCCCGGTCGGCGGCGGTGAGGCCGCCGTCGCGGTGGTAGACGAGGACGAGGTCGGTGGACTCGCCCCCGGGCAGGGCGTCCTGGATCTTCGCGACCTGGGTGGAGTCCGCGCTCGCCGGGAGGTAGTCGACGGCCCGGTTGACCTGTACGTCCCCCAGCTTGCCCGCCAACGGTCCGGCGACGGCCATGGCGGCGGCCCAGAGGGCGACGACCGCCCAGGGCAGCAGCCGCCACCGGCTCACCGTTCGTGTGCGTCTGCCGCTGTCCTGTTCCGCGGTCCTCATGGGAGGCCCCCCTTCCGTTCGGGTGTCCGGTCGTGTCCAGACTCCCGTCGGGGCGGGGGAACTTCGTCGCGCCAGGGGCCGACTTCCCGGCTACTGCCGGGGTGGGCGCGGCGGGTCCGTTACTCCCTGGGGAGTAACGGACCGGGGTGGATCAGGAGGGCGTACGCGCCGCCTCGGCGAGCAGCCGGGCGGTGTCCTCGGCACGCAGCCTCAGCGCCCCGCCGACGGTGGTCAGCACCTCGCGCTCGGCGGTGCTGTACGCGCCGTCGGCGAGGGCGATCCGGGCGCCCTGGAGCAGAATCGATTCGCGCCCGGTGGGGGCGAGGTGCGGGGCGAGCGGTTCCAGCGCCTCGTGCAGCTCGATGGCGAGGGCCGCGCCGCACGCCTCGGCCGCCGGGTCGAACGCGGAGCCCTGGCCGATGTCGGCGGACAGCACCTCGACCACGGTGGCGAGCTGTTCGGGCGTGCAGTCCTCGAAGCCGGCGCCGCGCACGGTCTCGGCGGCGCTTTCCAGGACCGTGCGGGAGGTGCTGCCGCCGGCCGCGAGGACGCCGAGTGCCACGGTGTGCACGGCGTCCCTGAGCATCGCGGAGAACCGGGTGGTGGTGGGGTGGTCGAGCGCTTCCGGGTCGAAGTGCTGGTGGCAGGCGGCGCATTCGACGACCGGGTCCGTGGTGCCGCGCCGCAGCAGGGGCACGCCCAGCACGGCGAAGCGGCGGCGGCCGGTGAGGCGGCGGTAGTTGCGGTCACCGCCGCAGCCGGGGCAGAAGAACTCCCCGTCCCCGGTGGCGTCCCACAGCGTACGGATGCCGCAGATACGCAGCTTCATGGCGCGTTGTCCCAGGGCTGACCGCACGTCGCACACCTCCGTAACACTCCGGCAACACTGCCGTGTCGACGTGATGTTAACCACATCCCCGTGGTGCCGTCAGCACCCCGCCCGTCACAAACGCCCGGAGAATGGCCGAACCCCGCCCCCCCGGAAGCGGGTGGGCGGGGTTCGCGGACCGTACGACTTCGGGCCCTTCGGGCGCCGGGTCAGCGGGTGGCGCGGTTGACGGCCGAGACGACCGCCTTCAGGGAGGCGCGGGTGGTGTTGGCGTCGATGCCGATGCCCCACAGCACCTTTCCGTCGATGGCGCACTCGATGTACGAGGCGGCCTGCGCGCTCGCGCCCTCGCTCATGGTGTGCTCGGTGTAGTCCAGCAGCCGGGCGTCGATGCCGATGGCCTGCAGCGCTTCGAAGAACGCGGAGATCGGCCCGTTGCCGGTGCCGGTCAGCACGGTGTCGGCGCCGTCCACGGTCGCCTCGACGGTGATCGTGTCGCGGCCGTCGGAGCCGGTCGTGCTCTGGCCGGAGCGGATCTGGACGCGCCCCCAGGCGTTGTCCGGGTTGGGCAGGTACTCGTCCTGGAAGACGCTCCAGATCTGCGTCGGCGTGACCTCGCCGCCCTCGGCGTCGGTCTTGGCCTGAATGATCCGGGAGAACTCGATCTGCATCCGGCGGGGCAGGTCCAGCTTGTGGTCGTTCTTCAGGACGTACGCGATGCCGCCCTTGCCGGACTGCGAGTTGACGCGGATGACCGCCTCGTAGGAGCGGCCGACGTCCTTCGGGTCGATCGGCAGGTACGGAACGGCCCACTCGATGTCGTCCACGGTCCTGCCCTGGGCGGCCGCGTCGGCCTCCATGGCGTCGAAGCCCTTCTTGATGGCGTCCTGGTGGGAGCCGGAGAAGGCGGTGTAGACCAGGTCGCCCGCGTAGGGGTGGCGCGGGTGGACCTCCATCTGGTTGCAGTACTCGCTGGTGCGGCGGATCTCATCGATCTGCGAGAAGTCGATCTGCGGGTCGACGCCCTGCGAGAACAGGTTCATGCCCAGCGTCACCAGGTCGACGTTGCCGGTGCGCTCGCCCTGGCCGAACAGGCAGCCCTCGATCCGGTCCGCCCCGGCCATCAGGGCCAGTTCGGCGGCGGCGACGGCGGTGCCGCGGTCGTTGTGCGGGTGGACGGACAGGCAGACGAACTCGCGGCGCGACAGGTTGCGCGACATCCACTCGAACCGGTCCGCGTGCGTGGACGGCGTCGAACGCTCCACGGTGGCGGGCAGGTTGAGGATGATCTCGCGCCCCTCCTCGGGCTGCCAGACGTCACAGACCGCCTCGCAGACCTCCAGGGCGAAGTCCAGCTCGGTGTCGGTGAAGATCTCGGGGCTGTACTGGTAGCCGAAGATCGTCTCGTCGCCCAGGATCTTGTCGGCGTACTCCATGACCAGCCGGGTGCCGTCGACCGCGATCTGCTTGACCTCCTCGCGGGAGCCGCGGAAGACCACGCGGCGGAAGGTCGGGGCGGTCGCGTTGTACAGGTGGACGGTGGCACGGCGTGCGCCGACCAGTGATTCGACGGTGCGCTCGATCAGTTCCTCGCGGGCCTGCGTCAGGACGGAGATCGTCACGTCCTCGGGGATCGCGCCCTCTTCGATGATGGAGCGGACGAAGGCGAAGTCGGTCTCGCCGGAGGACGGGAAGCCGACCTCGATCTCCTTGTAGCCCATGCGTACGAGCAGGTCGAACATCTCGCGCTTGCGGGCCGGCGACATCGGGTCGATCAGGGCCTGGTTGCCGTCGCGCAGGTCGGTGGAGAGCCAGCGGGGCGCCTTGGTGATCCGCTTCTCGGGCCAGGTGCGGTCGGGGATGTCGACGGCCTCGTAGCGGCCGTACTTGTGGACCGGCATCCCGGACGGCTTCTGCAGCACCGTGGCGTTGGTGATCGGCGTGGGCCGGCCGACGGCGTGCGAGGCGGGGGTCTGGGCGGGGTTCACTTCGGTCATGGCGCAGGGCTCCTCGGGTGTCCTTCTCCGGGACGGCCGACTGTGTTACTGCAACACCAGACTCCGCGGGGAGGGGGTCGGCCTCGACTACAGGCCCTCGCCGCGGCAGCTAAGAAGAAGCAGCCCGAAACGCATGATGCGTCGAGACTAGCCGAGGGGCGCCCGAGACGTGGGTGCCGTTTCAGTATGCGGGATCGGCGGCCGCTCTTACCCGTACGGGACGGTCTAAACGCCCAACAGTGACCAATCACTCCATTTCAGCAACCCCGGTTGCAACCAGTGACACCGTGCTCACGTACTGCCACAGTCGTGTGTATGCAGCCTCGTTCACAGCAGGGGTTCCACCCCGTCTTCTGCACCATCGTCCCGCCCCACGTCCTCGACAAGCTGTCCCAGTCCGACGACCCCGTCCTCGCCGATCCGGCCCGCCGCACCCTGGAGTCCGACGCGGCCCGCCGCACCCGCCGCCAGGTGACGACCGCCGCCCGGCCCACCACCCCCGCCGAGCCGGACGACGAGGGCGCCGCCAAGCCCCGCCGCACGCTCTACGACTGCCGCCACGGCACGGACCTGCCGGGCACCAAGGTCCGCGGCGAGGGCGAGAAGCCCACGAAGGACGCCAGCGTCAACCGCGCGTACGCGGGCCTGGGCGCCACCTTCGACCTGCTGCTCACCGCCTACGGCCGCCGCTCCATCGACGGCAACGGACTCCCGCTGATCGGGTCCGTCCACTACGACGAGAAGTACAACAACGCCTTCTGGGACGGCGAACAGATGGTCTTCGGCGACGGGGACGGGGAGATCTTCCTCGACTTCACCGTCGCCCTCGACGTGATCGCCCACGAACTGGCCCACGGGCTCACGCAGTACACGGCCAATCTGAGCTACTACGGACAGTCCGGCGCGCTCAACGAGTCGGTCTCGGACGTCTTCGGCTCCCTCGTCAAGCAGTACTCGCTGGGCCAGACCGCCGACCAGGCGGACTGGCTGATCGGCGAGGGGCTGCTCGCGCCCCGGGTCCAGGGTGTGGCGCTGCGCTCGATGAAGGCACCCGGCACGGCGTACGACGACGACGTGCTCGGCAAGGACCCGCAGCCGGCGTCGATGGACGACTACATCCACACCGGCGACGACAACGGCGGGGTCCACCTCAACTCGGGCATCCCCAACCGCGCCTTCTACCTCCTGGCGACCGCGCTCGGCGGCAGTTCCTGGGAGCGGGCGGGCCAGCTCTGGTTCGATGTGCTCACAGGTGGTGAACTGGCGGTGGACGCGGACTTCGCGGACTTCGCCCGGCTGACCGTGGCGGCGGCGCGCAGCCGCTTCGGCGAGGGCGACGAGGTCGAGGCCGTCCTCAAGGCGTGGTCGGAGGTGGGTGTTCCGACCGACTAGGGCTTTTCCTTTGGAGGACACCGCATGCGGATCCAGGTGAGCAGGACCGGCGGCTTCGCCGGCATCGCGCGCCACCGCGAGATCGACACCTCCGGGCGGCCCGACGCCCAGGAGTGGGAGGCCCTGGCCGGCTCGGCGCTCGCCGACGGCCAGGCCGCCGCGCCCCGGGGCGTCCCGGACGGCTTCAGCTACCGGATAACGGTCGACGGCAGGACCGTGCACTGCGCGGACCCCCGCCTGACCGAGGCCCAGCGTGCCCTGATCTCACGCGTCCTGAAGGAGGGCGCGTGAGACGGGGTGGCCGCCGGGTACGGGGCGGGAAGCCCTGAGACGGGGAGACCGAGGAGCCCGCCCCTCAGAACCCCAGCTTCCGCAGCTGCTTCGGGACCCATCTCCACCGCCCCCCTCGCACCCTTCGGCCCCTGGGGGCCTCAGCGGCTTCGGGCGGCTGCGTCGACCTCCGGCCGCCGGTTCCCGGTGCCGCTCAGAACCCCAGCTTGCGCAGCTGCTTCGGGTCGCGCTGCCAGTCCTTGGCGACCTTGACGTGCAGGTCGAGGTAGACGGGAGTGCCGAGCAGGGCCTCGATGTGCTTGCGGGACTTCGTGCCGACGTCCTTCAGCCGCTTGCCCTTCGGGCCGATGATGATGCCCTTCTGGCTCGGGCGCTCGATGTAGACGTTGGCGTGGATGTCCAGCAGCGGCTTGTCCGCCGGCCGGTCCTCGCGCGGCAGCATCTCCTCCACGACGACCGCGATGGAGTGCGGCAGCTCGTCGCGCACGCCTTCGAGCGCGGCCTCGCGGATCAGCTCCGCGACCATCACCATCTCCGGCTCGTCGGTGAGGTCGCCCTCGGGGTAGAGCGGCGGGCTCTCGGGCAGGAGCGGGGCGATCAGGTCGGAGAGCAGGTCGACCTGCTGGTCCTTGACGGCCGAGACCGGGATGATCTCCGCCCACTCGAAGCCCAGCTCCTCGCCGAGCCGGGAGACGGCCAGCAGCTGTTCGGCGAGCTGCTTGGAGTCGACCAGGTCGGTCTTGGTGATGATCGCGATCTTGGGCGTCTTCCGGATGCCCGCGAGCTCCTTGACGATGTACTTGTCGCCAGGGCCGAGCTTCTGGTCGGCGGGCAGGCAGAAGCCGATCACGTCGACTTCCGCCCAGGTGGTGCGCACGATGTCGTTCAGCCGCTCGCCCAGCAGGGTGCGCGGCTTGTGGAGCCCGGGGGTGTCGACCAGGATCAGCTGGGCGTCCGGCCGGTGCACGATGCCGCGCACGGTGTGCCGGGTCGTCTGGGGACGGTTGGAGGTGATGGCCACCTTCCTGCCGACCAGAGCGTTCGTCAGGGTGGACTTGCCCGCGTTGGGGCGGCCCACGAAGCAGGCGAAGCCGGCCCGGTGGGGGGCGGGGTTCTCGGCCTGCCGCGCGGCGGCTTCAGGGTTAGGTCGAACGCTCATGGCGCCCATTGTCCCCGATCCCGGGAGCGCCGGGGCACCGAGGCGCCCGCCACGGCCTCCGGGCCCCGGCCGGACGGCCCCGGGCCCCGCCCCCCGTGCGGGGTCAGCCGGCCGTGACGCTGAGCCGGAGCTGTCCGTCCGGCCCGGCGAGCAGCACCGGCGTGCCGGCCCCGCCCAGGTCCCGTACGGCGGCCCGGTCCTCGTCGGAGGGGGCGTCCGCCTCGGAGACGATCGCGGCGGCCTCCAGGGACTTCGCCCCGCTGGCCACCGCCATCGCGACGGCCGTCCGCAGCGCGCTGAGCTTCAGCGACTCCAGCTCCACGGTCCCGGCCACATAGGTGCGTCCGGTCTCGTCCCGGACGGCCGCGCCCTCAGGGACGCCGTTGCGGGCGCGGGCGCTGCGCGCCAGGGTGACGATCTTGCGGTCCTCGGCGCCGAGGTCGGGGGTGCCGGTGCTCTCAGTCATGTGCCGAGCATACGAAGCCCGGCGCGGGCCGGGGCGGGCGGGAGGCCCGGCCGGGTGCGCCTCAGGGGCGGTCGAGCCGCAGCCGCTCGGCCTTCGGCAGCCCGGCCACCACCAGGTCGTAGCTGTCCTCGATCAGCTCGCGCAGCTTCGCGTCGGGCAGTCCGGAGACGGTGACGGTGTTCCAGTGGCGCTTGTTCATGTGCCAGCCGGGCACCACGGCCTCGTACTCCTCGCGCAGCCGCACGGCCTCGTCGGGGTCGCACTTGAGGTTCACCGTCAGCGGCCGGCCGTCCAGCGCGCTGAGCGCGAACATCTTGCCGAGCACCTTGAAGACGGACGCCTCGGGCCCGAACGGGAACTCCTCGGCGCTCGCGTTGAAGCTCAGGCAGAAGGCCCTCAGCTGCTGCGGGGTCATTCCGGCGTCTCCTCCTCCTCGGGAGCCACCGGCTCCACCAGCACCGTGACGATCTTGTTGCGCCGGCCCGCCGGGGACTCCGCGGTCAGCCGGAGCCGCCGCCCGTCGGGCAGTTCGACCTCCGAGGACGCGCCGGCGATCGGGACCCGGCCCAGCGCCTTCGCGAGGAGCCCGCCGACCGTCTCCACGTCCTCGTCGTCGTACTCGTCCAGGCCGAACAGCTCGCCGAGGTCGCCGATGTCGAGCCGGGCGGTGACCCGGAAGCAGCCGTTCTCCAGCTCCTGGACGGGGGGCAGCTCGCGGTCGTACTCGTCGGTGATCTCGCCGACGATCTCTTCCAGGATGTCCTCGATGGTGACGATGCCCGCCGTGCCGCCGTACTCGTCGATCACGACGGCGACGTGGCTGCGCTCCTGCTGCATCTCGCGCAGCAGGTCGCCGGCGTTCTTCGTGTCCGGCACGAACGACGCCGGGCGCATCGCGGTGGAGACCGGATCGGCCTCCGAGTCCCGGTTGATGTGCGTCTTGCGGACCAGGTCCTTGAGGTAGACGATCCCGACGACGTCGTCCTCGTTCTCGCCGGTGACCGGTATCCGGGAGAAGCCGGAGCGCAGGGCGAGGGTGAGCGCCTGACGGATGGTCTTGTAGCGCTCGATGCAGACGAGGTCGGTGCGCGGGACCATCACCTCGCGCACGAGCGTGTCGCCGAGCTCGAAGACGGAGTGCACCATGCGGCGCTCCTCGTCCTCGATCAGTGACTCCTGCTCGGCGAGGTCCACCATGGCCCGCAGCTCGGCCTCGCTGGCGAACGGGCCCTTGCGGAATCCCTTGCCGGGCGTCAGCGCGTTGCCGATGAGGATCAGCAGCTGCGGGATGGGCCCCATGATGCGGGCCAGCGGCAGCAGCACGTACGCCGAGGCGGTCGCCGTGTTCAGCGGGTGCTGGCGGCCGATGGTGCGCGGGGAGACGCCGATCGCGACGTAGGAGACGAGGACCATCACGCCGATGGCGACGGCCAGCGCCTCCCAGGTCTCCGGGAACTCCTTCAGGCAGGCGTACGTGACGAGCACCCCGGCGGCCATCTCGCAGGCGACCCGCACCAGCAGGGCGACGTTGAGATAGCGCGTCGGGTCGGCCGCGACCTGTTCCAGCTTGGCGCTGCCGCGCCGGCCCGAGCGGACCGCCTCGGCCGCCCGGAAGCTCGACGTACGCGCGATGCCCGCCTCGGCGCAGGCCGCGAGCCAGCCGACGACGAGCAGCAGGACGACGCCGAAGATCAGTGGCAGGCTCACGAGACGGTCGGGGCGGGGGACGGACCGGTCAGCCCGCGCTCACCGCGCCAGCCGTCCACGATGGCCGCCTGGAGACCGAACATCTCGGCCTTCTCGTCCGGCTCCTCGTGGTCGTAGCCG
The DNA here is from genome assembly GCF_055590565.1 of Streptomyces sp. NPDC041814. Lineage (NCBI taxonomy): Bacteria > Bacillati > Actinomycetota > Actinomycetes > Kitasatosporales > Streptomycetaceae > Streptomyces > Streptomyces sp. NPDC041814. The sequence goes on from NZ_JBVJAM010000001.1 coordinate 761,197, forward strand.
AGCAGGTGCAGCACCCCGTGGACGGTGAGCAGCTGGAGCTCCTCGTCCATGGAGTGCTGGGTCTCGGCCTCCTCGCCCTGCCTCTTGGCGACCTCGGGGCAGAGCACGATGTCACCGAGGAGCCCCTGCGGAGGCTCCTCGTCGTCCTTGGCCGGCGGACGCAGCTCGTCCATCGGGAAGGACATGACATCGGTCGGGCCCGGGAGGTCCATCCACTGGATGTGCAGCTGCTCCATGGCCGCGGAGTCCACCACGATCACCGAGAGCTCGGAGAGCGGGTGGATCCGCATGCGCGCGAGCGCGTAGCGGGCGATGTCGAGGATCGCCTGCTCGTCGACCTCGGTTCCGGACTCGTTGTTGACGTCGATCGACATGGTGCGCTGCTACTGCTTCCCGTTGTGACGGCCGCGACCCCGAGGGCCCCCGCCGTCCTGCTCGCCCTTGCTGTTGTCGTACTTCTCGTACGCGTCGACAATACGGCCGACCAGCTTGTGCCGGACGACATCCTGCGAGGTGAGCCGGGAGAAGTGCACGTCGTCGATGCCCTCCAGGATCTCCTGCACCTGGCGCAGACCGCTCTTGGTCCCCGTGGGCAGGTCGACCTGCGTGATGTCACCGGTGACGACGATCTTGGAGTCGAAGCCGAGCCGGGTCAGGAACATCTTCATCTGCTCGGCGCTGGTGTTCTGCGCCTCGTCCAGGATGATGAACGCGTCGTTCAGGGTCCGGCCGCGCATGTACGCGAGGGGCGCGACCTCGATGGTGCCCGCCGCCATCAGGCGCGGGATCGAGTCGGGGTCGAGCATGTCGTGCAGGGCGTCGTAGAGCGGGCGCAGATACGGGTCGATCTTGTCGAACAGCGTGCCGGGGAGGAAGCCCAGGCGCTCGCCCGCCTCGACGGCGGGGCGGGTCAGGATGATCCGGCTGACCTGCTTGGACTGGAGGGCCTGGACCGCCTTGGCCATGGCCAGGTAGGTCTTGCCCGTACCGGCGGGGCCGATTCCGAAGACGATCGTGTGCTTGTCGATCGCGTCGACGTACCGCTTCTGGTTGAGCGTCTTGGGGCGGATCGTGCGGCCCCGGCTGGAGAGGATGTTCTGCGTCAGCACCTCGGCCGGGGTCTCCGTGCCGTCCGCCTGGCCGTTGTCGGTGGCCTTGAGCATCGCGATCGACCGTTCCACGGCGTCCTCCGTCATCGGCTGCCCGGTGCGGAGCACCAGCACCATCTCGTCGAACAGGCGCTGGATCAGGGCGATGTCCGCCGCGTTGCCCGTCGCGCTTATGTCATTGCCCCGGACGTGGATATCGGCCGCCGGGAACGCCGCTTCGATCACGCGCAGCAGCGAGTCGCCCGCTCCCAGGAGCATCACCATCGGGTGAGCGGCCGGGATGCTGATGTGGGCACGCGCCTGCGGCTGTGTGGGTGACTGAGTCATGGGCCGGCCCTCGGGCCTGCGCATACCTCCTGTTGCAGGGTCCTCGCCGCTCGAGAACCTCGTGTCCCTCAAGCCTACGACTCCGCACTGACAACACCAGAGGTTTTACGGGGCGGTGGGGTTACGGACGGAACCCGATCGTGGGCACGGCCCGCCGCAGCGGCCAGGGCCGGGCGGCGGCCGGCAGCAGGTCGTCCAGGAAGGCGTAGCGCCTCAGCGCGGCCGGGTCCTGTCCGGCGCAGGTGCGCACCTGCTGCCACCAGGCGGCGATCTCCGCCCAGCCGGGGGCCGAGAGCGAGCCGCCGAACTCCTGGACGGAGAGGGCCGCGGTCAGCCCGGCGAACGCGAGGCGGTCGGCGAGGGGCCAGCCGGCCAGGGTGCCGGTGACGAAGCCGGCCACGAAGACGTCGCCGGCGCCGGTCGGGTCCAGCGCCTCGACCTCGATGGCCGGGACCTCGGCTGCGGCACCGGTGGCGGCGTCGACCGCGTAGGCGCCCTCGGAGCCCAGGGTGACGACGGCGAGCGGTACGCGTTCGGCGAGGGCGTGCGCGGCGGCCCGGGGGCAGTCGGTACGGGTGTAGCGCATCGCCTCCTCGGCGTTGGGCAGGAAGGCGTGGCAGTGCTCCAGGCCGCTCAGGGCGTCCAGGTCCCAGCGCCCGGTCTCGTCCCAGCCGACGTCCCCGAAGATCAGGGCCCCCCGGCGGGCGGCCTCGGCGACCCAGGGTTCGGTGCGGCCGGGCACGAGCGAGGTGACGGCGGCCCGGGCCCTGGGCGGGCAGCGGGGAAAGGCCGGGGCCTCCGGCGAGGCGGTGGTGGGGAGCGAGGGGGCCTCGTGGCCGTGCGAGACCATCGTCCGCTCGCCCTCGTACGCCATGGAGACGGTCACCGGAGAGTGCCAGCCCCGGACCGTGTGCGAGCCGGAGAGGTCGATGCCCTCGCCCTGTTCGAGCGCGTCCCAGCAGTACTCGCCGTAGTGGTCGTCGCCGAACGCGGCGGCCAGGGAGGTGCGCAGGCCGAGGCGGGCGAGCGCGGTCGCCATGTTGGCGACGCCGCCGGGGCTGGAGCCCATGCCGCGCGCCCAGGACTCGGTGCCCCGCACGGGGGCGCTGTCCAGGCCGGTGAAGACGATGTCCAGGAAGACCGTGCCGGTGAGGAAGACGTCGCAGTCGGGGTCCTGCGGAGCGCGCAGGCCGTCCAGCGGGTCGATCTGCGGAAGGTCAGCGTTCACCTTGCACTCCCCGGTCGTGGCGGTTGCGGCCAGTGTGCCCGATACGCGGCGGTGATGGACGAGTGCGCGCCGTGCGTGTGTTCACAGTCGCTGACCTGCGCAAATATGCCTCGCTACCCATCGGCGACCCCAGTAAACACAAAAGTGGCCCAGATCACAGAACTCCGGCTTTCGGTGGGCCGGGAGCACTTGATACAAATTGGCCCGCGAGCACCGTTGGAGACGTACCCGACGGAAGCGCCGATCTCTTCGCATTTCCCCCCTCTGCCTTCTGCCGTATCTCGGCACGTCTTCAGGAACGCCCATGTCCTCGCGCCCTCGCGCCGCGTGGCCCCTGGTCGCCGTGTTCACCGCCGGTTACCTCGCCGCCTACCTCCTCCCCACCATCGTGGGACGGCTCTCCGTCTACCTGGGCCTCAGCACGGCTCAGGCCGGGCTCGTCGGCAGTGCGCTGCTGCTGAGTTCGGCCTCCGCCGGCTTCTCCCTGGCGGGACGCGTGGAGACGTACGGGCCGTGCAGACCGGCACGCGTGGGGCTGGTCCTGTGCGCGGTGGGGTACGGCTGCGCTGCGCTGGCCGGCACCGTGCCGCTGGTGGTCGCGGGCGCGGTGGTCGGCGGCTTCGGCTCCGGTACGGCGACCGCCGTCGCGGCGGCGGGCATCGCCGCCCAGAGCGACCCGCACCGCACCTCGTCCCTGGGCCTGCTGAGCGTCTCGGCGACCGCGGGCGCCCTGTATCTGACGGTGCCGCACCTGGGCGGCGGTCACCGGCTGCCGTTCGCCTCGATCGCCCTGGTCGCGCTCCTGGTCTGGCCGGCCACCTCCCGGCTCGGCGGCTCGGCCGCGGCCGGACCGGCCGTCCCCGCGAAGGGCCGGCTGCCGCACCGCCGCTCCGGACTGGTGCTCGCGGGCGGCATGCTCGTCTGGTCGATGGCGCAGAACGCGCTGTGGGGCGTCAGCAGCCGGATCGGCGTGGACCAGGTCGGGCTGTCCGAGGTGACGATCGGCGCCGTCTTCGCCGCCGCGCTCGGCGCCGGGCTGCTCGGTGTGATGGGCGCCGGGGTGCTGGGCTCGAAGCTGGGGCGCGCGGTCCCGATCGGTGTGGGCACCGCCGTCATCGCGGGGAGCATCGTGCTCAGTTCGTCCGCCGGGAGCCTCGGCTCCTTCGCGACCGGCGAGATCCTGTGGAACACCGTCTATCCGGTGGTCCTGTCGTACCTGATCGGTCTGGCCGCCTCGCTCGACGTACGCGGCCGCTGGGCGGTCCTCGCGGGGTCCGCGTCGTCCGTGGGCGTCGCCTGCGGGCCGGTGCTCGGCAGTGTGCTGTCGGAGGAGGCCGGGTTCCCGGGGATGGGCCTGATCCTGGGCGCGGCGACCCTGCTGGTCGCGCTGCCGGTGACCGCCGTCGCCCTGCACACCGGCGGCCGTCCGCTGGTGCCCGGTTCGGTACGCCGCCGGGGCGGTGCGCCGGCGGCCCTGCTGGCGGTCACCACGGGCGCGGTGCCCGGGGCGGTCCCCAGGCTGGGCGCGCCCGAGCAGGCCGTCGCGGAGATCAGCATCCCGGCCCTGCGCCGCAGGCGCCTCGGCAGGAACGCGTTCCGGACGGCCGGCCCGGAGGGCGGTCAGTCGAACGCGTACGCCTCGACCTCGGACAAGTAGCGCGCCCTGCGCTCCTCGTCGTGGTCGAGGAAGGCCGCCCGGAAGCTGTTGCGGGCCAGGGTGCGCAGCTGCTCGCGGTCCAGGCCGAGCGCCTCGTGGACGGCGTGGAAGGTGTCACCGACGTACCCGCCGAAGTAGGCGGGGTCGTCGGAGTTCACCGTGCAGAGCAGCCCGGCCTCCAGCATGGCGGGCAGCGGGTGCTGCTCCAGGGTGTCGACCGCGCGCAGCCGCACGTTGGACAGCGGGCACAGCGTGAGCGGTACGCGCTCCGCGACCAGCCGCTTCACGAGGTCCGGGTCCTCCATGCAGCGCAGCCCGTGGTCGATGCGCTCCACGCCGAGGACGTCGAGCGCCTCGCGGATGTACTCGGGCGGCCCCTCCTCGCCCGCGTGGGCGACCTTGCGCAGGCCGAGCTCCCCGGCCCGTTCGTACACCTCGCGGAACTTCGCGGGCGGGTGGCCGACCTCGGCGGAGTCCAGGCCGACGGCGCTGATCCGGTGCAGGTGCGGCCGGGCCGCCTCCAGGGTCTCCAGGGCCGATTCGGCGGACTGGTCGCGCAGGAAGCACATGATCAGCTGGGTGGAGATGCCGTGCTTCTCCTCGCTGCGCTCCAGCGCCCGGCCCAGCCCCTCGACCACGGTGCCGATGGGCACGCCGCGCGCGGTGTGCGCCTGCGGGTCGAAGAAGATCTCGGCGTGGCGGACGCCCTGGGCGGCGGCGCGGGCGAGGTAGGCGTCGGCGAGCTCGGCGAAGTCGTCCTCGGTCCGCAGCACGGTCATCAGGGCGTAGTAGAGGTCCAGGAAGCTCTGCAGGTCCTCGAAGAGGTACGCGGTGCGCAGGGCTTCGGTGTCCGCGTAGGGCAGGGTCAGACCGTTGCGCGCGGCGAGCGCGAAGGCCAGTTCCGGTTCGAGGGTCCCCTCGATGTGGAGGTGGAGTTCGGCTTTGGGGAGGTGCACGGTGTTTCTCAATCGTCTGGGTGTTGCTACGCGTTCCGGCTCGGGAGCGGTACGCGGGTGAGGTCCTGGGCGACGGTCAGTTCGCCCTCGTAGCCGGCCGCCCGGGCCTCGGCCTCGAACGCCTCCGGCTCCGGATAGCGCTGGGAGAAGTGTGTCAGGACGAGGTGGCGTACGCCCGCCTCCCTGGCGACCCGGGCCGCCTGTGAGGCGGTCAGGTGGCCGTGGTCGGCGGCCAGCCCCCGGTCCGCGTCGAGGAACGTCGACTCGATGACCAGCATGTCGCAGCCCTCGGCGAGGGCGTGGACCCCGTCGCAGAGCCTGGTGTCCATGATGAACGCGAACCGCTGTCCGCGCCGGTGCTCGGACACGTCGGCGAGGGTGACCCCGCCGAGGACGCCCTCGCGCTGGAGGCGTCCGACGTCCGGCCCCCTGATGCCGTGCTCGGCGAGCTTCGCGGGCAGCATCCGCCGCCCGTCGGGCTCGGTGAGCCGGTAGCCGTACGACTCGACGGGGTGCGAGAGCCGGTGGCTGTCGAGCGTGTACGCGGCGGTGGTGGCCAGCGGTCCGTCGGCGGCGACCGGGGACTCGGTCAGCAGCACGGTCTCGCGGTAGGCGGTGGCGTACCGCAGCCGGTCGAAGAAGCGCTGCCCGCTCGCCGGATAGTGAGCGGTCACCGGGTGCGGGACCTGGTCGAGGTTGATCCGCTGGATCACCCCGGCCAGGCCCAGCGAGTGGTCGCCGTGGAAGTGCGTGACGCAGATCCGGTTGATGTCGTGCGCGGCGACCCCGGCCCGCAGCATCTGGCGCTGGGTGCCCTCGCCGGGGTCGAAGAGGATGCCCTCGCCGTCCCAGCGCAGCAGATAGCCGTTGTGGTTCCGGTGCCGTGTCGGGACCTGGCTGGCGGTCCCGAGCACGACGAGTTCGCGGGCGGACACTATCCGGGCGGCCATTCCAGACCGCGGCCGCCCAGGACGTGCGCGTGCGCGTGGAACACGGTCTGGCCGGCCCCGGCGCCGGTGTTGAACACGACCCGGTACCCCGTGCCGTCGATCTTCTCGTCGGCGGCGACGTTGCCCGCCTCGCACAGCACGTCGGCCAGCACCTGCGGTTCGGCGGCGCCGAGCGATGCGGCGTCCGGGTAGTGCAGGCGCGGGATGACGAGCACGTGGGTGGGGGCCTGGGGGTTGATGTCGCGGAACGCGACGGTGGTGTCGGTCTCGCGAACGAGGGTGGCCGGGATCTCCCCCGAGACGATCTTGCAGAACAGGCAGTCGGGCTGCGGTTCTCCTGCCATTCGCTTACGCGCTCCTTGGGCTCGGGTGATCCGTTGCGGTCCAGCCTATCGGGGGCGCTGCCCCCGGTCCCCCGCTCCTCAATCGCCGGAGGGGCTTGAATTTGCCGCTGCCGCCTCACATCTGCGGCGGCATTTTCAGCCCCTCCGGCGATTGAGGAGCGGGGTCCGGGGCGGAGCCCCGGTTACGGGAAGGGGCGGGGTGGGGAACAGGCCCGCCGCAGGCGTCGCCCCGCCCCGCCGCCTCAGTCCGGCAGGCCCGGCAGGTCCGGTGCCACCTTCGCCGGCACCCGCTCCAGCGACTCCAGCGCGATCCGGATCGCCTCGTCCAGCTGGGGATCACGCCCCTCGGCGTGATCCCGCGGCGTCATCACGACCTCCACATCCGGGTCCACGCCGTGGTTCTCGACGCCCCACCCGTATCCCTCCAGCCAGAACGCGTACTTCGGCTGCGTGACCAGCGTCCCGTCCACCAGCCGGTAGCGGCTGTCGATGCCGACCACGCCGCCCCACGTCCGGACCCCGACCACGGGCCCGATCTTCAGCGCCTTGATCGCCGCGTTCACGATGTCGCCGTCCGACCCGGAGAACTCGTTCGCCACGGCCACCACAGGCCCGCGCGGCGCGTCGCCCGGGTAGCTCGCGGGGCGCATGCCGCGCGGCAGGTCCCAGCCGACGATGCGGCGGGCCAGCTTCTCGACCACGAGCTGCGAGGTGTGGCCGCCGCGGTTCTCCCGGACGTCCACGACCAGTCCCTCGCGCGCCATCTCGGTGCGCAGGTCGCGGTGGATCTGGGCCCAGCCGCCGCCGACCATGTCGGGGACGTGGAGGTAGCCCAGACGCCCACCGGACCGCTCACGCACGTAGGCCCGCCGGCCGGCGACCCACGCGTGGTAGCGCAGGGCCTCCTCGTCGGCGACGGGCACCACGACGACGTGGCGCCGGTCGCCCCCGTCGGCCGGGGAGACCGTCAGCTCGACGGGCTTTCCGGCCGAGCCGGTGAGCAGCGGCGCGGGCCCGGTGAGCGGGTCGACGGGGTGTCCGTCGACGGCCACGATCGCGTCCCCCGCCCGGACCGCGACGCCCGGCGCGGCGAGCGGCGAGCGGGCGGCCGGGTCCGACGTCTCGGAGGGCAGCACGCGGTCGATGCGCCAGCTGCCGTCCTCCGCACGGGAGAGGTCCGCCCCGAGCAGCCCCTGCCGGGCCGCGTCGTCGCGCCACCCGCCGGGCGGGGTGACGTAGGCGTGCGAGGTGCCCAGCTCGCCCTGGACCTCCCAGAGCAGGTCCATGAGGTCGTCGTGGGTCGCGACGCGCTCCAGGACCGGGCGGTAGCGGTCGAGGACCCCGCCCCAGTCGACTCCGCCCATGTCGGGGCGCCAGAAGTTGTCCCGCATGACGCGCCCGGCCTCGTCGTACATCTGGCGCCACTCGGCGGCCGGGTCGAGGATGCGGCGGATGCGGGAGAGGTCGACGGTGACGGCGTCGTCGTGGTCGTCGTCGCCCACGGACACCCGGCTGTCGGAGGGGACGACGGACAGCTTGCCGTGGTGGACGATCGCCAGCCGCTTCCCGTCACCGCTGACCGCGAACCGGCTGACGTCCGAGGACAGCTCCTCGCAGCGCAGCTTCTCCAGGTCGTACCGCTCCAGGACGGTGTCCGGGTGGCGGGCGTCCGGACCGGCGCCGCTGGTGCCGAGGACCCCGGTGAGCGGGTGGCGCAGCCAGAGCAGCCCGTCCCGCGCGGTGCGCAGCGAGGAGTAGACGGCGGCCTCGACGGGAAGGGGCACGATCCGGTCGGCGAGGCCGTCCAGGTCGATGCGGGTGATGGGGAGCGCGGTGGGGTTGTCCTCGCCGTCGCCGCCCTTCTCCTTCTCGGTGGGGCGGCCGTGCAGCTGCGGTCCGAACGGGGAGGGCGTGGTCGCCGCGAGGGTGAGCAGGTGCGGCCGGCAGGAGCCGATGAACGCCATGTCGAAGACGTGGGCGTCGTAGACCGGGTCGAAGGCGCGCTCGGAGAGGAAGGCCAGGTGCTTTCCGTCGGCCGTGAAGGCGGGCGCGAAGTCCCGGAACCGCAGGGGCGTCGCCTCGGAGACCGACAGGTCGGCGATGTGGGCCAGCTTGAGCTGGCTGAGCGGCTCGGGGCCGGGGTGCGACCAGGCGAGCCACGCGGAGTCGGGCGACCAGGTCAGGCCGGAGGCGTCGCCGTTCTCGCTGCGGTCCACCTCGTGGATCTCGCCGCTCTCCCGCTCGACGATCAGCACCCGCCCGTCGTGCGCGGCGACCGCGAACCGGCTGCCGTCGGGGGCGGGGGCGAGGTCCAGGACGCGGCCCAGCCGGCCGGCCGCGAGGCGGCGGGGCGCGGCGCCGGGTGCGGTGCCGGTGGCGGCGGCGATCTCCAGCGCGTCGTCGCCCTCGGCGTCGGTGACCCACACGACGTGCTGGTCGCCGTCGGCCTGGAAGGTGCGCGGCAGCCTGGCCCGTACGCCGGGCTCGGCGGCGAGCGCGCGGGCCGGGCCCTCGCGGTGGGTGACCCAGTGCACGGCGCCCCGCGACAGGACGGCGCTGCCCCGGCCGGTGCGGTCGGGCGAGGCGCTGGTCAGGTGGCTGTCGGCGTGCAGCGGGTAGGGCTGGAGGTCGGCGCGCTGGCCGCCCAGCAGGATCTCGACGCGGCGCGGCTCGTCGCCCTCCAGGCCGTCCAGGAGCCAGAGTTCACCGGCCGAGGCGTAGGCGACCCGGGTGCCGTCGGTGGTGGCCTGGCGCGCGTAGAAGCCGTCGACGGGGGTGTGCCGGCGCAGGCCGGTGCCGTCGGGCAGCGAGGAGTAGAGGGCGCCGGTGCCCTCGTGGTCGGAGAGGAACGCGATGCGCTCGCCCACCCACATCGGGCACTCGATGTTGCCGTCGAGGTCCTCGTGGATCCGGGCGAACTCCAGCGGGTCGTCCTCCGCAGCGATCCAGAGCTTGCCGGCCGTGCCGCCCCGGTAGCGCTTCCAACTGGCGGCCTCGCGGCCCATGGTGGCCGAGAGCAGCAGGACGCGTCCGCCGGGTCCGTACGCGAGGGAGCCGACGGGGCCGTACGGGAGGGTCCGCGCGGGACCGCCGTCGACCGGGACGGCCCGGGCCCAGCTGCGGCGCAGCGAGACCTGGCCCTGGGTGCTGGTGACCAGTACGTCGCCTTCGGGGGTCCAGCCGCGCACGGTGGTGCGGGCGTCGCCCCAGTACGTGAGCCGCCGGGAGGGCCCGCCGTCGGCGGGGGCGATGTGCACCTCGGGCGCGCCGTCGCGGGTGGACGTCCAGGCGACGAGGGTGCCGTCGGAAGATATGCGCGGCTGGGTGACGGGTCGGTTGTCTGCGCTGACCCGCCACGCCCGGCCACCGTCGAGCGGGGCGAGCCAGACGTCGTCCTCGGCGGTGAAGGCGATCAGATCACCCTGGACATGGGGGTACCGGAGGTAGGAAGGCTGTGTCACACGATCACCCTAGGCCGCTGGTGTGCCTGGTGGCACGGGGTTGGCCGGAGTACGTCATGCGCCGGCGCCGGTGCCCCCGGGGGCCTGCGCACCGGGTCGCCCGTCAACCGCCGCGGTCGCGACGCTACTTGCCGGCATAAGCGGTGACGGTCACCGTCACGGTGGCCGTCGGGCCGTTGCCCGGGCCCGGGGCTCCGGCGGGCGGCGCGGTCGTGGCCGGGGCGGCGGTGCAGTCGCCGAGCAGGGTGGCCCGGAAGACGGCGCGCCCACCGGTCCTGGCGGTCATGTCGCCGCGTACGCACCGGCCTTCGACCGCGTAGGTCACCTGCCCGTCCAGCGCGATGTCGCCGCCGGACCTCGTCTTGCCGTCGCAGTGGACCTCGGCCGCCCGGCGCGTGGCGGTGGGCGCCGTCGAGCGGGCGGCGCCGCCTCCGTCGAGGGCGGCCGTGCAGGTCAGCCAGCGCACCTGGACGCCCTCGTGCTCCAGGGCGCGGGTGGCGGTCCGGTCCGTGGTGAAGGCGACGGACGCGGTGTTCAACGCGCCGGTGGCGTCGCCCGGTTCACAGGCGGTGAGCCCGGCGACGGCGGCCGCGGCGAGGCAGAGCGCGGCCGGAAAACGACGGGCCGCATGATGGCCCCGTGCCCTTGATGTCCCCATACGGGCAGCTTCCCACCCCGTCTGACGACGCGGTAGACCGCTTCCGGGCACAACCACCCCATCGGGGACGGTTTACGACCAGCGCCCCGTGCGTCCCAGGAGCAGCGCGGTGGCCGCGGTGCCCGCCGTCGAGGTGCGCAGGACCGTGGGGCCGAGGCGGCAGGTGCGGGCCCCGGCGTCGGCGAACGCGGTCAGCTCGTCCGGCGACACACCGCCCTCGGGGCCGACGACCAGCACGATCTCGCCCTCGTCGGGCAGGGCGGCGGTGGCCAGCGGTTCGCTCGGGTAGTCGCGGTCCTCGTGCAGCACGGCCGCGAAGTCCGCCGCGGCCAGCAGGCCCGCGACCTGCTTGGTGGTGGCCAGGTCCGCCACGTCCGGGAAGAGCACCCGGCGCGACTGCTTGCCGGCCTCCCGGGCCGTGGCACGCCATTTGGCCAGGGACTTGAGGCCGCGGTCGCCCTTCCACTGGGTGATGCAGCGCGCCGCCTGCCACGGGACGACCGCGTCGACGCCGGTCTCCGTCATCGTCTCCACCGCGACCTCGCCCCGGTCCCCCTTGGGCAGGGCCTGGACGACGGTGATCCGCAGCGCGGGGCGCGGCTCCTCGTGGACCTCGGCCAGGTCGCCGACGACCAGCCGGTCCTTGCCCTCGGCGGCGCGCACGACCCCCTGGGCCCACCGGCCGCGGCCGTCCGTGAGGACCACCTCCTCGCCGCTGCGCAGGCGCTTCACGGAGACGGCATGGCGTCCCTCGGGCCCGTCGAGGACGAACTCGGGTGCGTCCGGCAGGTGTCCGACGACGAAGACGGGTGCCGTCACTGTGCGCTCCTTGTGCTCACTGCCGTCCGTGCGGCGTCCAGTTCCTCGGCGAGCAGCCGGACCAGCCGGCCGGCGGGCAGCTCGCGGGCCATGCGGTGGCCCTGCCCCGCCCAGAGCGCCATGCCCTGGGCGTCCCCGACGCGGGCGGCGGCCTTGCGCAGCACGGAGGTCATGTGGTGGACCTGGGGGTAGGCGGCGGGGGCGTACGGGCCGTGCTCGCGCACGAAGCGGTTGACCAGGCCGCGGGCCGGGCGCCCGGAGAAGGCCCTGGTCAGGGTGGTCCGGACGAACAGCGGGTTGGTCAGGGCCTGTTTGTGCAGGACGTGGGCGCCGGACTCCGGGCAGGCCAGGAAGGCGGTGCCGAGCTGGGCGGCGTCGGCGCCCGCCGCGAGGACGGCGGCGATCTGGGCGCCGCGCATCAGGCCCCCGGCGGCCACGACTGGTATCTGCACGGTCTCGCGGACCTGGGCGACCAGGCTCAGCAGCCCGGTCCCGCCGTCCTCGGTCGCCGGGTCGTCGTGGAACGTGGAGCGGTGGCCGCCCGCCTCGGTGCCCTGGGCGCAGACGGCGTCGGCCCCGGCCCACTCGGCGGCCTGGGCCTCCTCCGGCGAGGTGACGGTGACGACGGTGTACGTACCGGCGGCCGCGAAGGCGTCGAGCGTGTCGCGCGAGGGGCAGCCGAAGGTGAAGGAGACGACCGGGACCGGGGCGTCGAGGAGCACGGCGAGCTTGTCCTCGTAGCCGTCGTCGCCGGGGACGTCCGGGTCGCCGAGGGCGGTCTCGTAACCGGTGGCCTCGCTCGCGAGCCGACGGCGGTAGTCCGCCAGCGCGGCGGGGTCCGCCGGTTCGCACTGCGGCATGAAGAGGTTGACGCCGAAGGGCTGCCCGGTCAGGGCGCGCACCTGCCGGATCTCGTCGCGCAGGGCGTCCGCCGTCTTGTAGCCGGCGGCCAGGAAGCCGAGCGCGCCGGCCTCGGAGACGGCGGCGGCGAGCTGCGGGCAGGACGGACCGCCGGCCATGGGGGCCTGCACGAGGGGATACCGGCAGAGAGCGGTCAGCGCGGAGGGCATGACCGCATCGTGTCATGTCCTGCCTGTCCCGTGATGCCCGCCCCGCGACGGGGCCGGGCGGAGCGCGGTACGGACCCGGAGCCCGGGTCCGTACCGTGTGCGCGAGCCGTCAGCGGCCGTTGAAGGCGTCCTTCAGGCGGGAGAACAGGCCCTGCTGGCCCGGCTGGAACTGCCCGGTGGGCCGCTCCTCGCCGCGCAGCTTGGCCAGTTCGCGCAGCAGGCGTTCCTGCTCGGGGTCGAGCTTGACCGGGGTGGTCACCTCGACGTGCACGATGAGGTCGCCGCGTCCGCCGCCCCGCAGGTGGGTGATGCCGCGCCCGTGCAGCGGGACGGACTGGCCTGACTGGGTACCCGGCCGGATGTCGACCTCCTCCAGGCCGTCCAGCGTCTCCAGCGGCACCTTGGTGCCGAGGGACGCCGCCGTCATGGGGATGGTCACCGTGCAGTGCAGGTCGTCGCCGCGGCGCTGGAACACCGCGTGCGGCAGCTCGTGGATCTCGACGTAGAGGTCCCCGGCGGGGCCGCCGCCCGGGCCGACCTCGCCCTCGCCCGCGAGCTGGATGCGGGTGCCGTTGTCGACACCGGCGGGGATCTTCACGGTCAGCGTGCGCCGCGAGCGGATGCGGCCGTCGCCGGCGCACTCCGGGCACGGGGTCGGCACGACCGTACCGAAGCCCTGGCACTGGGGGCAGGGCCGCGAGGTCATGACCTGGCCGAGGAAGGACCGGGTGACCTGGGAGACCTCACCGCGGCCGCGGCACATGTCGCAGGTCTGCGCCGAGGTGCCGGGGGCCGCGCCCTCGCCGCTGCACGTGGTGCAGACGACGGCGGTGTCGACCTGGATGTCCTTGGTGGTGCCGAAGGCCGCCTCGGTGAGGTCGATCTCCAGCCGGATCATGGCGTCCTGGCCGCGCCGGGTGCGCGAACGGGGCCCGCGCTGCGACGACGTACCGAAGAACGCGTCCATGATGTCGGAGAAGTTGCCGAAGCCGCCCTGGCCGAAGCCGCCCGCGCCGGCGCCGCCGGACTGCGAGAGCGGGTCCCCGCCGAGGTCGTAGACCTGCTTCTTCTGCGCGTCCGACAGGACCTCGTAAGCGGCGTTGATCTCCTTGAACCGCTCCTGGGTCTTCGGATCGGGGTTGACGTCCGGGTGCAGCTCGCGGGCGAGCCTCCGGAATGCCTTCTTGATCTCGTCCTGGGAAGCGTCGCGGCGCACGCCGAGTACGGCGTAGTAGTCCGTGGCCACTTACGACTCCGCCAGGATCTGTCCGACGTAACGTGCCACTGCGCGTACCGCTCCCATCGTTCCGGGGTAGTCCATGCGGGTCGGTCCGACCACGCCGAGTTTGGCGACTGCCTCGTCGCCCGAACCGTAGCCGACCGCGACGACGGACGTGGAGTTGAGCCCCTCGTGGGCGTTCTCGTGCCCGATGCGTACGGTCATGCCCGAGTCCTTGGCCTCGCCGAGCAGCTTCAGCAGCACGACCTGCTCCTCCAGTGCTTCGAGCACCGGCCGGATCATCACAGGGAAGTCGTGTCCGAAGCGGGTGAGGTTGGAGGTGCCGCCGATCATCAGCCGCTCCTCCGTCTCCTCGACGAGGGTTTCGAGCAGGATCGAGAGGACGGTGGACACGGTTCCCCGGTCCTCGCTCTCGAAGGATTCCGGCAGGTCCTGCACCAACTGCGGGACATCGGCGAACCGGCGCCCCACCACCCGGCTGTTGAGCCGGGCCCGCAGATCGGCGAGCGAGGTCTCGCCGAACGGCGCCGGGCAGTCCACCAGCCGCTGCTCGACCCGGCCGGTGTCCGTGATCAGCACGAGCATCAGCCGCGCCGGGGCCAGGGACAGCAGCTCCACGTGCCGCACCGTCGAACGGGTCAGCGAGGGGTACTGCACGACGGCGACCTGCCGGGTCAGCTGCGCGAGCAGCCGCACGGTGCGGCCCACGACGTCGTCCAGGTCGACCGCGCCGTCGAGGAAGTTCTGAATGGCGCGGCGCTCGGGCGAGGAGAGGGGCTTGACGCCCGCCAGCTTGTCCACGAAGAGCCGGTAGCCCTTGTCCGTCGGGATACGCCCGGCGCTGGTGTGCGGCTGGGCGATGAAGCCCTCCTCCTCCAGCACCGCCATGTCGTTGCGGACGGTCGCCGGGGAGACCCCCAGCTTGTGCCGCTCCGTGAGCGCCTTGGAGCCGACGGGCTCCTCGGTCCCGACGTAGTCCTGGACGATCGCGCGCAGCACTTCGAGTCTGCGTTCGCTGAGCATCGCGCGCACACCTCCAGCTCTCCACGTCGGTGGCTCCCGGGCCGTTCCCGGGATTCCTCCTGGCACTCTGTGCGTACGAGTGCCAGCGATCCCCGGCCAGTGTACGGCGACGGGGTGGTGCCCTAGCAAGGGCGACCGGCCACGGTGCCACCCGACCGCGCAGGTCGCTGCCGATAGCGTCGCCGCATGGATGTCTCTTGGGAAGACTTCGGATGGGAGCGGCTGGGTCACGGAACCGGCCGCCGGCGCCTTCCGGTCTGGGACGCGACGGCCCTGCTGGTGGCGGGCCCGCACGGCGCGCTGCTCTGCGACACCGGTTCGTCACTGCGCGAGGGGGTGGAACTGCGCACCCAGGCCGAGGCGCTGCTCGGCCGGAGGGTGACGCACATCGCACTCAGCCACCCCCATTTCGACCATGTGCTGGGCACGGCCGCGTTCGCCGGGGCACAGGTGTACGGCTCCGAGGGCACGGCGGAGCTGCTGCGGCGCGGGGCCGCCGAGCTGTACGCGGACGCGGTGGCGCAGGGGCTGCCCGAGGCGGACGCGGCCGGGTCCGCCGATCTGCTGGTGGCCCCGCGCCACGAGGTGCGCGGGGAGCTGACGGTGGATCTGGGCGGCGGCCGGGAGGCGGTCCTGGTGAACATGGGCGCGGCGCACAGCGGCCACGACCTGGCGGTGCTGGTCCCGGGCTCCCCGGCGCTGGTGTTCTGCGGGGACCTGGTCGAGGAGTCGGGCGAGCCGCAGGCGGGCCCGGACGCCGCTCCGGCGCGCTGGCCGGCCGCGCTGGACCGGCTGCTGGAGCTGGGCGGGGACGACGCGCTGTACGTGCCGGGGCACGGGGCGGTGGTGGACGCGGCCTTCGTCCGGGCCCAGCGGGAGGCGCTGGCGGGGCGGTTCGGGGTGTCGTAGCGCGTCGTGGGGGCGGTGGGGTCCGACCGCGTCCCGGCCGGGAAGAGGGGCGGCCGGACGGCCACCCGGTTCGGCGTGTCGTGGGTCTTCCCCGCTTATCGTCGTGCGATGCGCAGCTACCAGCCCGATCTGACCCCGCCGTGGAAGAAGTCCGCCCCCGCCCCGGAGGTGCCCGCCGAGACCGATCTGGTCGTGGAGGAGGCCGTCACCGGTTTCTGCGGCGCGGTCATCCGGTGCGAGAAGACCGCCGAGGGGCCGACGGTGACCCTGGAGGACCGGTTCGGCAAGCACCGGGTCTTCCCGATGACGCCGCGCGGCTTCCTGCTCGACGGCCGGGTCGTCACGCTGGTCCGCCCGTCGGCCGGGGGCCCGGTGCGGCCCACGCGTACGGCCTCCGGTTCGGTGGCGGTGCCCGGGGCGCGGGCGCGGGTGGCGCGGGCCGGGCGGATCTACGTGGAGGGGCGGCACGACGCGGAGCTGGTCGAGCGGGTCTGGGGCGACGACCTGCGCATCGAGGGCGTGGTCGTGGAGTACCTGGAGGGCATCGACGACCTGCCGGCGATCGTCCGGGAGTTCGCGCCCGCGCCGGACGCCCGCCTCGGGGTGCTGGTCGACCATCTGGTGCCCGGTTCCAAGGAGTCCCGGATCGCGGCCCAGGTGTCGGACGGCGACGTGCTGGTGGTCGGGCACCCGTACATCGACGTGTGGGAGGCCGTGAAGCCGGCGTCGGTGGGGATCGCCGGGTGGCCGGTGGTGCCGCGCGGGCAGGACTGGAAGACGGGCGTGTGCCGGGCGCTGGGGTGGCCGGAGAACACCGGAGCGGCGTGGCAGCGCATCCTGTCCTCGGTCCGCTCCTACCGGGACCTTCAGCCCGAACTCCTGGGCCGCGTCGAGGAATTGATCGATTTCGTCACCCTTCCGGACTGATGTCCGGCGCGCCTTCCCGTCGATCCGGCACCAATCCGGACAACCGCCTGCGCCTCGCACACATCATCGGTTATTGAGGGGGCCAGGCTCTTTTCGCGAGGGAAGGCACGGGGGCGATGGCACGCGAGGTCTGGCGGGACACTGCGGAGAACGAGGCGGCCTCCGCCGTCTTCCACTTCGTGCAGCAGCTCATCGACGGCTACCGCGCCAACCGGCCCGTGATGCCCCTGGTGGTCCTCCAGGCCGCCGACGCCGACGTACCGGCCGACGTGGACGCCCGGGTCGAGCAGATCGTGCGCCAGGTCCACCGGGCCAACCAGCCGCGCCGCGTCCCCCTGAGGCTGCTCGACGGGCACGGCGACTCCCCGTACGACGCGGCGCTCGACATGGTCCGCACGCTGACCGAGAGGCCGTGGGAGACCCGGGGCGGATCGCAGTACAAGCCGTTCACCTTCCCCCGGTCCCGGCTGCTCGGCGCCATCGAGCAGGCCACCGAGTCCGTGCTGCGGGCCCCGGAGCCGGGCTGTTCCCGGGACCGCCGGGACGAGCGGATCCTGGAGGAGCTGAGCGCGCTGCGCTGGCGGGCCGGACGGCGCGGCCGGGGCACCTGGTGGACGGCGCTGCGCGAGTCGGTGCGGCCGGAGACCTTCGTGGGGGCCGTGGTCATCGCGGTCCTGGGTGTGCTGCTGGGTGAGATCGGCTGGCTGCCGACCACGCTGGTGGCCGTGGGCGCGGTCCTCGGGCTCGCGGCGGTCCGGCTGGTGACGACGTCGGCGCCGCCGCTGCTGTGGCTGCGCCGGGCCAGCAAGTGGTTCGCCACCACGTCGTCATTGGCCGCCGCCAGTACCGGCTATCCCTCGGACGGCTGGTCCCGGCTCTCGCCCAGCGGTTCGTGGCGGGTGATCCGGGCGCGCGCCGCGGTGGTCGCGGGGCGGGTGGCCGACGCGGCGGCGGGCGACGAGCGGTCCCGCCAGTTCCACCTGGAGCTGAGGGTCCAGGCGCTGCTGGAGGACCTGCGCAACAACTACCGGCCGCACGCGCCGGACTGGCGGCGCGGCAAGCGCACCGTGCCGCCGGTGGTCTTCCTGCCGAGGGCCGTCCAGAGCAACGGCGGCATCCAGCTGATCAACGCCGTCAACAACGTCCGCTCGCGGCGCAGCGAGGTCGATCCGCTGCTGCTCCTCGCCTCGCTGCCGGCGGCCGAGATCCTGCGGCACACCCCGCCGCTGCCGCCCGACCCGCCTCCTGTGCACACGGGTGCGGCGCGGGCCCGGTACGAGGACTGGGTGGGCCATCTCAGCGTGGGCCAGTCGCCCTCGGGCACGGCCACGCCCGCGTGGGTGCTGCGGCTGCCGCTGTCGACGGCCCAGCTGACCCATGAGCACGCGCACGCGCAGCTGTCCACGCAGCGGGTGCGCAGGACGTGGGTGTGGTGGGTGATGTCCCGGACGACGGTCGCCTGCCTGGTGGCCGGCGCGCTGCTGGGCACGATGCTGCTGAGCAACCACCTGGCGAACCGTTACTGTCACGGTCCGCTCACGGACGTCGACACGGACTCGGTGCGGCTGGCGGGGCCGGGCGGCGGGGACAAGGAGTGCATCGGCGTGGCGACGTCCACCCGGGTGCGCTTCGCGGAGGGCAACGGCCTGGAGCTGGACGGGGCCGGGGCGGGGGTCACCTTCGACCGGATCGAGCGGGCGGTGTCCGAGGAGAACGACTCGATCGAGCCGGGCGACAAGTACGTCACGCTGATCTACGCGGGTCCGTTCACCGCCCCGTCCCCGGAGCGCACCCGCAAGGCCCTGGAAGAGCTGACCGGTGTCTACCTCTACCAGCACCACACCAACACGCTGGACTTCTCCGTGAAGCTGCGGGTGCTGACCGCCAACGGCGGGCAGGACATGCTCCAGCAGATACCCGCGGTGAAGAAGATCATCGAGGTGGCCGAAAGAGATCCCTCGGTCGTCGGCGTGGTCGGGCTCGGCCGTGACACCACCGACAGCCCGAAGGCCACCGCTCTCCTCCAGCAGGCGGGCCTGCCCGTGGTGGACACCACCAACTCGGGCGGCTATCTGGCGACGGACTACTCCAACTACTTCGGATTGGCGGCCACCGACCAGGAGCAGGCGGACGCGCTCGGCCTCGTCGCGAGGCAGGTGGCCGCCAGGGCGCGCAGCGGACACAAGCCCCGGGCCCTGGTCCTGTCGCGCAAGCTCGGCAACAACGACAAGGACCGCTACACGCTGGAGCAGCGCAAGGTGGGCAGCGCGATGCTGGAGGATTCGGGCTTCGAGCTGGCGGATGCGGAGGAGTACGACCTCGGCCGCCGCAGCAGCGCCGACCTGGACCGGCCGGTGCAGCGGATCTGCGCGGCGGACCCGGCGCCGGACGCGCTGTACTTCGCGGGCCGGGTCGAGGACGTCGCCAACCTGATGAGCCGGCTCGCCCACAGCTGTTCGCGCCGCCCCATCACCGTCTTCACGGGCGACGACCTGACCAAGGCCCGGCTCGACGCCAGCACGGACACCACGAAGAACGTCACGCTCTACCACTCGGCCCTCGCCCCGATGGGCCGCGGCCGCGCCGACGGCTTCTACGAGGAGTCGCACCGGGCGCTCGGGAAGCTGCTGCCCGAGGGCGTGACGCTTCCCCGCCTGCCGGAGTCGAAACCGTACGAGGACCCGCTCTTCGCGAGCGGCCAGTCGGTCATGTCGTACAGCGCCACGGCCGCGCTGTACGACGCGGCGAGCCATGGCGACGCGGTGAACAGCGCGGCGGAGACCTGGGCGAACCTGTACGCGGTGAACCTGCGGACGATGCCCACGGGGACGGTCACCTTCCGCGGCTTCATCCCGTACGAGGCCCAGGCGGGCCACGGTCTGGACATCGTGCAGATCACCTACCCGGACGGCCGGAGTCACGCCCGCGTCATCTGCGGCCGGGCGGCGGGGGCCCGGGCGCTGACACCGGCGGGCTGCCCGCTGAAGTGAGCCCCGCGTGCCCGGGGGCGTGCGGCTTGGGCTTCGTACGCCCCCGGGCGCGCGCCGCGCTCAGTCGACCAGGTCGCGCACCACCGCGTCGGCCAGCAGCCGCCCGCGCAGCGTCAGCACGGCCCGCCCGTCGGCGAACGGCGCCGGTTCCAGGAGTCCGTCGTCCACCGCCCGGCGGGCCGCCGCGAGGCCGGCGGGGGCCAGCAGGGAGAGCGGGCAGCCGTCCACGAGACGCAGTTCCAGCAGGATGCGCTCGACGCGGCGGTCCTCGGCGGACAGGATCTCGCGCCCGGCCCCCGGAGACCGCCCCTCGGCGAGCGCCTGTGCGTACGCCCCGGGATGCTTCACGTTCCACCAGCGCACGCCTCCAACGTGGCTGTGCGCCCCCGGGCCGGCACCCCACCAGTCGGCGCCCCGCCAGTACAGCTCGTTGTGCAGGCAGCGGCCCTCGGGGGTGCGGGCCCAGTTCGACACCTCGTACCAGGAGTAGCCGGCGGCGGCCATCGCCTCGTCCGCGATGAGGTAGCGGTCGGCGTGCGCGTCGTCGTCGGTCATCGGGATCTCGCCGCGCTTGATGCGACGGGCGAGGCCGGTGCCCTCCTCCACGATCAGCGCGTAGGCGGAGACGTGGTCGGGCCCGGCGCCGATGGCCGCGTCCAGGGACGCGCGCCAGTCGTCGTCGGACTCGCCGGGGGTGCCGTAGATCAGGTCCAGGTTGATGTGCTCGAAGCCGGCCGCCCGCGCCTCGGCCACGCAGGCCTCGGGCCGGCCCGGGGTGTGGGTGCGGTCGAGGATCTTCAGGACGTGCTGCCGGGCGCTCTGCATGCCGAAGGAGATCCGGTTGAAGCCGCCCTCGCGCAGCTCGGCCAGGTAGGCGGGGTCGACGGACTCCGGATTGGCCTCGGTGGTGATCTCGGCGTCGTCGGCGAGCCCGAACTCCTCGCGGATCGCCGCCAGCATCCGGACCAGGTCAGCGGCGGCCAGGAGGGTCGGCGTACCGCCCCCGACGAAGACCGTGCGGACCGGGCGCGGGTCGTCGCCGAGGACCTTGCGGGCCTGACGGACCTCGCCGGTCAGGTGCGAGGCGTAGTTGTCGCGGGAGGCCAGCGCACCGCCGGAGCCGCGCAGCTCGGTCGCGGTGTAGGTGTTGAAGTCGCAGTAGCCGCAGCGGGTCGCGCAGTACGGCACGTGCAGGTAGAAGCCGAGCGGGCGGCCGGCTGCGCCTTCCAGCGCATGGCGGGGCAGCGCCCCGTCGTCGGGCACGGGTTCACCATCGGGCAGTACGGAAGGCATACCGTCCATTGTCGCGCGCCGCCCGGGGAACGGACGCCATGCCCCGGACGGTCGCTACTCGGCCTGGAGCACCAGCAGAGCCAGGTCGTCGTCCGGCGGGCGCTCGGCGAAGTCGTGCACGGCGTGCTTGATGCGCTCCGCGATCTCCTCCGCGTTCAGCCCCGCGCACCCGGAGAGCGCCTTGGCCAGCCCGTCCCCGTCATCGAACATCAGGGCGCCCGAGCGCCGCTCCGTGACCCCGTCGGTCACGCAGAGCAGGCTGTCGCCGGGCGCCAGGTCGAAGCTCTGGGTCTCGTAGACGGCGTCGTCCATCAGCCCCAGCAGCAGCTGCGGCTCGGCGGCCGGCCGCACGGTGCCGTCCGGGCGCAGCAGCAGCGGCAGCGGGTGCCCGGCGCTGGCCAGGGTGCACCGGGCGCCGCCGCCGGGCAGCGGCACCAGCTCCCCGTACAGCAGGGACAGGAAGCGGGACTGCCCGCCGTTGTCCGCGGAGTGCTGGCCCCCGGCGGCGGCGACCATGAGCGCGGCGGCCTCGGCGGCCTCCATGGCGTCGTCCAGGAGCAGCCGGTTGAGCCGGACCAGGACCTCGTCGGCCTGGAAGCCCTCGCGGGCCAGCAGCCGCAGCCAGGGGCGGGCGAGGCCGGTGACGACGGCGGCCTCGGGGCCGCTGCCCTGGACGTCGCCGAGGACGAAGCACCAGCGGTCGCCGGGGCACGGGAAGATGTCGTAGAAGTCACCGCCGACGACGCCGTCGTCGCTCGGTTCGTAGACGAGGGAGCTGGCCACACCCGGTATCTCGGCGACCTTGCTGGGCAGCAGTCCGCGCTGGAGGATACGGCTGATGGTGGCCTGCCGGGTGTAGGCGCGGGCTGCGCCCACGGCGAGGCCGACCCGGCGCACGAAGTCCTCGATGAGGGCCGTCAGCTCATCGGGCAGCCGGTCGGTGGACTCACGGCCCATGAGCACGGCCCCGAGGGGGCGGCCGCCCGAAGTGATCCGGTAGGCGAAGGCGACGCCCTCCTCCTCGTCCGACGGCTCGCCGTCCTCCCCGCTGCCGGGCCACGGCATGGAGACGGCACCGCTGCCCACCCGCTCGGGCAGCCGCAGCGGGTCGCCCTCCAGCAGGGCGCGCAGCGTCCCGGTCCGCTCCTCGTCCACGTGCCAGACCTTGGCGAGGCGGGGGACGGCCGCGGGGCCGCCGCTCTCGGGCTCCAGCCAGATCGCGCACCAGTCGGCGAGGCGGGGAACGAGTAACTGTCCGGCGAGGGCCGCCACGATGTCCTCGTCCAGCTGCCCGGCCAGCAGGTCGGACGCCTCGGCGAGGAAGGAGAGCGCGCCGCGCCCGGCCCAGTCCCCGTCGTCGCGGGCGGCGCGCCGGGCGGTGGGGGCGAGCAGCTCCGCGGCGCGCAGCCCGCGGTCAAGCCCGGTCCCGCCGCGCCCCTCCGGGAACGGATTCCAGTCGTCCACGGGGAGCCGGGCCCAGATGGTCTTCGTACCGGTGCGGTAGGTGATGCCCCAGCGTTCGGAGAGGGCGGCGACGATGTCCAGGCCGCGCCCGTAGTCGGCGGGCTCGCCCACGCCCTCGGAGCTGTGCGCGTGGTCGCCGCGCACCGTGCGGCCGGGGTGGTGGTCGGAGACCTCCAGGACCAGGGCGGCCTCCTCGTCCTCGGTGGCCTCCTCCAGCCGGAAGAGCAGTTCGACGGCGGTGCCCGCGTGGACGACGGCGTTGGTCACCAGCTCGCTGACGATCATCGCGGCGTCCTCGGACAGCCGCTCGCTGAACCCGACCGCGGCGGGCAGGCCGAGCCCGGTCCACTCGTCCAGCGCGGCGGTGACGAACCGCCGGGCCGCCGCGGGCGCGAGGAGGTTGCCGGGCAGGCTGGTCCGGGCGACCGGCTGTGTGCCTGTGGCGGCGGTGGTTCCGGGACGCTGCACGATGTCCCGCTGCAAGGGAATGGACCCCACAGGGCGGCTCCTGACCTGTTCTCGCTCTGCCTGTTTCTCCGTGGTGCGCCGCTGACGACACGGACAGAGTGACAGATCGGTCCTTCACATACGCGCCGAGTTACCGAAGTGGGTGGTCAAGACGTTGCGGTGAGAACGCGCCGACCCCCCGCGCCGGAGTGCGCGGGGGGCTTTCGAGGGGCGTACGGAGGCGGCGCGGGCGCCGGTCAGGCTTCGCGGGAGCCCGCGTACATCTCCTCGATCAGGTCCTTGTAGGCGCGCTCGACCACCGGCCGCTTCAGCTTGAGGCTGGGCGTGACCTCGCCATGCTCGATGTCGAGGTCACGCGGGAGCAGCCTGAACTTCTTGATGGTCTGCCAGCGCTGAAGGCCCTCGTTGAGCCGCTTCACGTAGCCGTCGATCAGCTCGACGGTCTTCGGGGAGGCCACGACGTCCGCGTACGACTTGCCCTCCATGCCGTTCTCGGCGGCCCAGCCGAGGAGGGTGGGCTCGTCCAGGGCGATCAGCGCGGTGCAGAAGTTACGGTCCGCGCCGTGCACCAGGATGTTGGAGACGAACGGGCACACCGCCTTGAACTGGCCCTCGACCTCGGCGGGCGCGATGTACTTGCCGCCGGACGTCTTGATCAGGTCCTTCTTGCGGTCGGTGATCCGGAGGTAGCCGTCCACGGAGAGCTCGCCGATGTCGCCGGTGTGGAACCAGCCGTCGGCCTCCAGCACCTCGGCGGTCTTCTCCGGCAGCCCCTGGTAGCCCTGCATGATGCCGGGACCGCGCAGCAGGATCTCGCCGTCGTCGGCGATCCGCACCTCGGTGCCGGGCAGCGGTTTGCCGACCGTGCCGGTGCGGTAGCTCTCGCCGGGGTTGACGAAGGAGGCGGCGCTCGACTCGGTGAGGCCGTAGCCCTCCAGGATGTGGATGCCGGCGCCGGAGAAGAAGAGCCCGATGTCGGGGGCGAGCGCGGCGGAGCCGGAGACACAGGCGCGGAGCCGGCCACCGAACGCCTCGCGGATCTTGGCGAAGACGAGTGCGTCGGCGACCTTGTGCTTGCTGCCGAGCGCGAAGGGCACGGACGCCTTGCCGGTGCGCCGGAAGTTGTCCTGGGAGACCCTGGCGTACTCGCGGGCGACGCCGGCCGCCCACTGGAAGATCTTGTACTTGGCGCCGCCGCCCGCGCGCGCCTTGGCCGCGACCCCGTTGTAGACCTTCTCGAAGATGCGCGGCACGGCGGCCATGTAGGTCGGCTGGACGACCGGCAGGTTCTCGATGATCTTGTCGACGCGGCCGTCGACGGCGGTGACGTGGCCGACCTCGATCTGCCCGGAGGTGAGGACCTTGCCGAAGACGTGGGCGAGCGGCAGCCAGAGGTACTGGACGTCGTCCTTGGTGATCAGGCCCGTGGAGACGGTGGCCTTGGCCATGTACGACCAGTTGTCGTGCGGCAGCCGTACGCCCTTGGGGCGGCCTGTGGTGCCCGAGGTGTAGATGAGGGTCGCCAGCTGGTCGGAGGTGATGGCGTCGACGCGCTCGCGGACCGCCTCCGGGTTCTTCGCCAGGTGCTCGGCGCCCAGGGCCTCCAGCTCGGCCAGGGTGAGCACCCAGCCCTCGGGGTCGCCCTCGGCCGGACCGGCGCCCTCCGCGTCGATGACCACGACATGGGCCAGGTTCGGGAGCTCGGCGCGGCGCTCGCGGGCCTTGGCCAGCTGGACGGCGTCCTCGGCGATCAGGACCCGGCTCTCGGAGTCGGCGAGGATGAACGCCGACTCCTCGGCGTTGGTGGAGGGGTAGACCGTGGTGGTCGCGGCGCCCGCGCACATGACGCCGAGGTCCACGAGGATCCACTCGACCCGGGTGGAGGAGGCGAGGGCGACGCGCTCCTCCGGGTTCACGCCGAGCTCGATCAGCCCGGCGGCGACGGCGTACACCCGCTCGGCGGCCTGCGCCCAGCTGAGCGACTTCCACTCGTCGGGGCCCTCGCCGCCGGCCGGGGGCACGGGGTAGCGGTAGGCCTCCCCGTCCGGGGTGGCCGCCACCCGGTCGATGAAGAGGGTCGCCACGGAGGGCGGACGGTTATCGATCATGGTCTGTGTGTCGCTCACGACATCCTCCGGGCCTGCGGCGGTGGTGCTTGCTGCTGTCTGCGTCTGCGTGCTGCGATCCCGCTTGCTTAACTGGCGAGTAACTAAGAAGTCGTGATCAGGGTAGAGCGCCCGCGCGCCCCGCGTAAGAGGCAATCGGACGCCGCTTGATAACGAAGGGCCCCCGTGTCGCAGCGCGGCTGCGACACGGGGGCCCTTCGTCTGCCTGCGAGGACTACTTCTTGGCCTTGCCGTCCCCGGCGGACTCGTCGGTCGACAGCACGGAGATGAACGCGTCCTGCGGCACCTCCACGTTGCCGACCATCTTCATCCGCTTCTTGCCTTCCTTCTGCTTCTCCAGCAGCTTGCGCTTACGGGAGATGTCGCCGCCGTAGCACTTCGCGAGGACGTCCTTGCGGATGGCGCGGACGGTCTCGCGGGCGATGACCCGGGAGCCGATGGCCGCCTGGATCGGCACCTCGAAGTTCTGCCGGGGGATGAGCTTCTGCAGCTTGGCGACGAGGCGTACACCGTACGCGTACGCCTTGTCCTTGTGCGTGACCGCGGAGAACGCGTCGACCTTGTCGCCGTGCAGCAGGATGTCGACCTTGACGAGCTGGGCCGACTGCTCACCGGTGGGCTCGTAGTCGAGGGAGGCGTAGCCCCGGGTCTTGGACTTCAGCTGGTCGAAGAAGTCGAAGACGATCTCCGCGAGCGGCAGCGTGTAGCGGATCTCGACGCGGTCCTCGGAGAGGTAGTCCATGCCGAGGAGGGTGCCGCGGCGCTGCTGGCACAGCTCCATGATCGCGCCGATGAACTCGCTGGGCGCCAGGACCGTGGCCCGGACGACCGGCTCGTGCACCTTGTCGATCTTGCCCTCGGGGAATTCACTCGGGTTGGTGACGACGTGCTCGCTGCCGTCCTCCATCTCGACCCGGTAGACCACGTTGGGCGCGGTGGCGATCAGGTCGAGGCCGAACTCGCGCTCCAGCCGCTCGCGGACCACGTCCAGGTGGAGCAGGCCGAGGAAGCCGACGCGGAAGCCGAAGCCGAGCGCGGCGGAGGTCTCCGGCTCGTACACCAGGGCGGCGTCGTTGAGCTGGAGCTTGTCCAGGGCCTCGCGCAGGTCCGGGTAGTCCGAGCCGTCCAGCGGGTAGAGCCCGGAGAACACCATCGGCTTGGGGTCCTTGTAGCCGCCCAGCGCCTCGGTCGCGCCGTTGTTCAGCGAGGTGATCGTGTCACCGACCTTGGACTGCCGGACGTCCTTCACACCGGTGATGATGTAGCCGACCTCGCCGACGCCGATGCCGTCGGAGGGCGTCATCTCCGGCGAGGAGACACCGATCTCCAGCAGCTCGTGGGTGGCGCCGGTCGACATCATCCGGATCCGCTCGCGCTTGTTCAGCGAGCCGTCGACGACACGGACGTACGTGACGACGCCCCGGTACGAGTCGTAGACCGAGTCGAAGATCATCGCGCGGGCGGGCGCGTCGGCGTTCCCGACGGGTGCCGGGACGTCCCGGACGACACGGTCGAGCAGCGCGTCCACGCCCATGCCGGTCTTCGCGGAGACCTTGAGCACGTCCTCCGGCTGGCAGCCGATGAGGTGGGCCAGCTCCTCGGAGAACTTCTCGGGCTGGGCGGCCGGCAGGTCGATCTTGTTGAGCACCGGGACGATGGTGAGGTCGTTCTCCATCGCCAGGTAGAGGTTGGCCAGGGTCTGGGCCTCGATGCCCTGCGCGGCGTCGACCAGCAGGATCGTGCCCTCGCAGGCGGCCAGCGACCGGGAGACCTCGTAGGTGAAGTCGACGTGGCCCGGCGTGTCGATCATGTTGAGGACGTGGGTGCTGCCCTGGCCCTCACCGGTGGTCGGCGCCCAGGGCAGCCGGACCGCCTGGGACTTGATGGTGATACCGCGCTCGCGCTCGATGTCCATCCGGTCGAGGTACTGAGCGCGCATCTGCCGCTGGTCGACCACCCCGGTGAGCTGGAGCATCCGGTCGGCGAGGGTCGACTTGCCGTGGTCGATGTGCGCGATGATGCAGAAGTTGCGGATCAGCGCCGGGTCGGTACGGCTCGGCTCGGGCACGTGGAGAGGAGTCGCGGGCACGCAGGGTCCTGATTCTTGAGACGCCGGACGCCGTGTCTCGGGTCGGTTCGGGTCGGGGCGGATCTGTACGTAGCCTCCATCGTCCCACGCCTGCGGGGCGGCGACCGGTTTGGGCCGGTCGGACCGCTCCTGCTACCGTGGACAGCTGTGCCATGTGGCTCTCGGGCCACACGGACACACATCGAAGATCCAACGAACCTGAAAAGGCTCTTTCGTGGCGAACATCAAGTCCCAGATCAAGCGGAACAAGACGAACGAGAAGGCGCGCCTGCGCAACAAGGCCGTCAAGTCGTCGCTCAAGACCGCGATCCGCAAGGCCCGCGAGGCCGTCGCCGCCGGCGACGTCGAGAAGGCCACCGTCGCCGTGCGCGCCGCGTCCCGTCAGCTGGACAAGGCCGTCTCGAAGGGTGTCATCCACAAGAACGCCGCCGCCAACAAGAAGTCGGCGCTGGCCTCCAAGGCTGCCACCCTCCAGGGCTGAGCGATCTGATCCCACCGCCGGAACGGATCAAGCGGGCCCTCTACCCCGCTCCTGCCCGGCCCCCGCGCCGCACACCGAACCTGCGTTCGCCACGCGGGTGCGACGCACTCATCTTGAACCCGAAGGCCCCGCAGTCCTTTCCCCAGGACAGCGGGGCCTTCGGCATACGCGTCCGGGCCCACGCGGCAAACCCAGCCCGGGCGGCGCAACCAGCCCGTCCGGCGCTTGAGGACGCCCGAAGGTTCAAGCCTGTCCGGCGCTTGAGGAACACAAGCGCGGGCCCGCCCCCTACCGCGGGCTACGCCCGCCCCGCGCCGCACCCGCCACGGCCACCACCGCCTTCTCCAACGCGTACTCGGGGTCGTCCCCGCCGCCCTTCACCCCCGCGTCCGCCTCTGCGACCGCCCGCAGGGCCACGGCGACCCCGTCCGGCGTCCACCCCCGCATCTGCTGCCGCACCCGGTCGATCTTCCACGGCGGCATCCCCAGCTCACGGGCGAGATCCGCCGGCCGCCCGCCACGTGCCGAGGACAGCTTGCCGATCGCCCGGACCCCCTGCGCCAGCGCGCTGGTGATCAGGACGGGCGCGACCCCCGTGGACAGCGACCAGCGCAAGGCCTCCAGGGCCTCCGCCGCCCGCCCCTCGACCGCCCGGTCGGCGACCGTGAAGCTCGACGCCTCGGCCCGCCCGGTGTAGTAGCGCCCGACGACCGCCTCGTCGATCGTGCCCTCGATGTCCGCGACGAGCTGCGACACCGCGCTCGCCAGCTCCCGCAGGTCGCTCCCGATGGAATCGACCAGCGCCTGGCACGCCTCGGGCGTCGCGGACCGCCCGAGCGCGCGGAACTCACCCCGTACAAAGGACAGCCGCTCGGCCGGCTTCGTCGTCTTCGGGCACGCGACCTCGCGGGCCCCCGCCTTACGGGCCGCGTCGAGCAGCCCCTTGCCCTTGGCGCCGCCCGCGTGCAGCAGGACGAGGGTGATCTCCTCGACCGGGTCGTCCAGATACTTCTTGACGTCCTTGACCGTGTCCGCGCTCAGATCCTGCGCGTTGCGCACGATGACGACCTTGCGCTCGGCGAACAGCGAGGGGCTGGTCAGCTCTGCCAGCGTGCCCGGCTGGAGCTGGTCGGAGGTGAGGTCCCGGACGTCCGTGTCGGCGTCGGCGGCGCGCGCGGCCGCCACCACCTGCTGCACGGCTCGGTCCAGGAGCAGGTCCTCCTGCCCCACGGCGAGCGTGAGCGGGGCGAGCGGGTCGTCGCTGGAATTCTTTCTGGTGGCCATCGCCGTCCAGCATCCCACGGGCCACTGACAGGCCGGCCACGGCCGCCTCCGACGCACCCTCCCCCGTATCCGAGAATGAGCACGTGAGCGATGAGAGACACGTGCTGGTGCTGCCCGACCGCGATGCCGCCGAGGAGGCGGCGGAGGAACTCGCCGACCGCTTCGGCGTCACCGACGAACCACAGCTCGTGCGGGACGCGCTGGCCGGCGAGGACGACGCCGAGGACGCCCAGTGGCTGGTCGTCGTGGAGGACCCGGACCACCGTCTCGACCCGGCGGCGCTCGACGCGTTCGCCGCGGAGTACGAGGGGTGGCTGGAGGCTCCGTAGGAACGGACCCGCGGGGCCGGCCGTCAGCCCTTCGGGACGATCTGGACGTCCATCTCGATCGAGATGCTCGGGCCGACGACCGCGATGCCGCGCGCCAGCATCGTCTGCCAGGTGAGCGTGAAGTCCTCGCGGTGCAGCTGCGTGGTGGCGCGGCAGGCGGCCCGGGACTCGCCCTCCATGCCGTTGCCGAGTCCGAGGTACTGGGTGTCGAGGGTCACCGTACGGCTCACCCCGTGCAGCGTGAGCGCACCGCTCACACCCCAGCGGGTGCCGCCCCGGTGTACGAAGCGGTCGCTGTAGAACTCCAGCGTCGGATAGCGGCCGACGTCCAGGAAGTCGCTGGAGCGCAGGTGGTCGTCGCGCATCTGGACGTTCGTGTCGATCGACGCGGCGTCGATGATCACGTGCATCGCCGAGTCCTCCATGCGGTCGGCGATCCGCACCGCCCCGGCGAAGGTGTTGAACCGGCCGTGGATGCGGGCCATCCCGATGTGCCGGGCGGTGAAGCCGATCTGGGAGTGCATCGGTTCGATCTCCCAGTCGCCCGGTTCGGGCAGCTGCGGCGGGGCTGCGACCTGAAGGGTCACATCGCCGAGGCTCGCATGGCCGCCCTCGGTGACCGTGGCCGAACCGTGGAAGGGGGTGAACCCGTCCGCCGTGACGGCCAGCCGGTACTCCCCCGCCGGAACCGTGGCCATGACACTGCCGTACGGGTCGGTCTCGCCCCCGACCACCTTGCGCCCCACCCGGTCCGTCAGGACGAACTCCGCCTGCGTCACGGGCTCGTTGACCGGGTCCAGCACCCGGCAGCTGAGAACACCGGCCGAATCCGGCACCGCCAGTCCGGCGAAGGCATTGCCCCGAGCGGCACCCGTCGCTCCTTTGTTCCCGAACCAACGGCCGAACATCTCCACACACTCCCGGGCACTCGCTCACCTCGGGCCGGAGGGCAGACGTCGTTGTCGGAGCAGCGGCCCGCCGACGAGCATGCATTCGACCACCCTTGAGGCGTTCGAGGCAAACAGAGCGGCTGGCGCCGGCTTGGGCGCAGGTGTTACCGAAGGTCCGATTTTCCGGGCAGCCGGTCCAGGCGCAGGCCGAAGTGGTCCCGATAGGCGGCCAGCACCTCGGCGTCGCCGCGCAGTGGTTCCTCGTGCCGCTCCCCGCCCGCCGTCGTGAGGAGCTTGCGGCCGCTGAGGGTGATTCGGCCGTCGTCCGTACTGCGCGAGCACACCGGGGCCCGGGTGAAGTGGGAGTCGGGCGAGGTGCGGTGGTACCAGGCGCCCGCCCGGAAGTCGGCCAGCTCCCTCGGCCGCAGCTCCAGCCGGAACCGGGGCCCGTCGTCGCGGAGGACGTCGAGGTCCCCGAACTCCCCGCCACCGGTCGCGGCCGGGGCGATCCGGAAGACGCCGCCCGG
This sequence comes from Streptomyces sp. NPDC041814, assembly GCF_055590565.1. NCBI lineage: Bacteria > Bacillati > Actinomycetota > Actinomycetes > Kitasatosporales > Streptomycetaceae > Streptomyces > Streptomyces sp. NPDC041814. The sequence continues at coordinate 791,816 of NZ_JBVJAM010000001.1, forward strand.
GTCCTCCTGGTCGGCGCGGACGTCGAGCGCGAGCGGGTGCCTGGCGTGGTCGCCGAAGCCGACGTCGGCGAGCCACGGCCCGGTCCCGTCCTCCGTCTCGACGCGCAGCGCCAGATGGTCGTACGGAATGCCGAGCCGTCCCCCGTCGCCGTGGACCCGGGCCTGGAGGAGGGTGACGCGGAAGCCCAGTGCCCGCAGCAGCACGGCGAACGCCCCGTTGAGTTCGTAGCAGAAGCCGCCGCGCCCGCGGGCCACGATCTTGTCCAGGAGCGGTCCGTCCTCCAGCACGATGTCCTCGCCGAGGTGGATGGACAGGTTTTCGAAAGGCACGGCGACGAGGTGGCGCAGTTGCAGTTCACGCAGCGCCGAGGCGTCCGGGCGGGCGGGCCTGGCCGCCCCGATGCGGTCCAGATAGGCGTCGATGGTCTGCGGCAGCTGCGGGTCCATGGGGCCAGTCTGTGCCGCCGCACCGGCCGCGCGCCATGCGCCACTGGTCCTAGGTCCGGCGACGGTGTTACGCGGCCGGGGCGCGGGTTAGCGTGCGCCGCATGCCCCTCCCGGAACCGGCGCGCAGCCGTGAACAGCGCAAGCAGGACGTACTCGACCGCCTGGAGAAGGACACGGACGCCTGGGTGTCGACGGCCTCCGCCGACGGGGCGCCGACCCTGGTGCCACTGTGGTTCGTGTGGGACGGGGACGCCTTGCTGATGGCGACCCGGCGCACCAACCCGACGGCGGTCAACCTGACGCCGGACGGCCGGGCCCACATCGCCCTGGGCCACACCCGCGACGTGGTCATGATCGAGGCGACGGCCGAGGTGGTGGAGGGCACGGACCTGCCGCCGGCGTCGGGCGACGCATTCGCCGCGAAGTTCTCCTGGGACCTGCGGGGGCGCCCCGGCTGGGTGTACCTCCGCTTCACCCCGTACGCGGTCCGGGCCTGGCGGGAGTCCAACGAGCAGCCCGGCCGCGACTTGATGACCGACGGGAACTGGCTGGTCTGAGGCAAGGACCCACTGGACCCCCGTCCGGACCGGCGCGTCGGGCGCCGCCCGCCGTCGCGCCGCGTACGCCCTCATGACCGCCCCACCGCCCGCAGCCCGCTTCCCGCACCGGTCACCGCGATCGCTCCGTCCCTGTCGGTGCGCAGCACCACCGCCCCTTCCTCCGCGAGCGCGTCGACCGTCCTGGGCGCCGGGTGCCCGTACGGGTTGTCCCGGCCCACGCTCACCAGGGCGAACCGGGGCCGGACGGCCCGCAGCAGCGCACTGTCCTGGTGCGCGGAGCCGTGGTGGGCGACCTTGAGCACGTCCACCCGGGGCAGCTCCGGATGGCTGAGCAACAGGGCTTGCTGGGCGGGCGGTTCCAGGTCGCCCGGCAGCAGCAGGGTGAGCCCGCCGGTCCGCACGAGCAGCGTGACGCTGGCGTCGTTCGGGTCCTGCGCGACGCCGTACGGGACGGGCCCGGCCGCCGGGGCCCCGCCCGCCGCGCCCGGCGGCCACAACACCTGCCAGTCCAGCCCGCCGATCCGCCGCCGTTCCCCGGGGGCGGCCCGCACGACGGGCACACCGGCCCCCGCCGCCGTTCTCCGGACGAACGCGGCCTGCTCCGGCGGCTCGTCCAGGCCCGTCGTCTGGATCGCGCCCACCACCCGGCCGCGCAGCACCCCGGGGAGCCCCCGCACGTGGTCGGCGTGGAAGTGGGTGAGCAGGAGCAACGGGACGCGGCTGATGCCCAGTTCGCGCAGGCACCGGTCGGCGAGCCGGGGTTCGGGGCCGGTGTCCACGACCACGCCGGAGCCCCGCCCCGCCGCGAGCACCAGGGCGTCGCCCTGTCCGACGTCGCACATGGCGAACGCCCAGCCCGGCGGCGGCCACCCGGTCAGCACGCGCGTCAGCGGCGCCGGCCGGAGCACCGCGAGGACCAGCAGCAGCGCGGCGGCCGAGCACACCCAGGGCCGCCGCCCGGCCCAGCGTGCGGCCGGGACCAGGACCAGGACCACGGCGGCCAGCAGCGCGGCCCCCGGCAGGCCGCCGGGCCAGTCGGCCTCCGCCCCGGGGAACGCCGCTCCGGTCCTGGCCACCGAGGCGATCCACCCGGCCGGCCACCCCGCGATCCTGGCGAGCAGCCCGGCCGCCGGCATCGCCAACGGCGCCACGGCCAGCGCGGCGAACCCGAGGACCGTGGCCGGCGCCACGGCGAACTCCGCCAGCAGATTGCACGGGACCGCCACCAGGCTCACCCGGGAGGCGAGCAGCACCACCACGGGCGAGCACACCGCCTGCGCGGCGGCCGCGGCGGCCAGTGCCTCCGCCAGCCGTGGCGGCACCCGGCGCCGGCGCAGTGCGTCGCCCCAGCGCGGGGCGAGGGTCAGCAGGGCGCCGGTGGCCAGCACCGACAGCACGAAGCCGTAACTGCGCGCCAGCCATGGGTCGTAGAGCACCAGCAGCAACACGGCGGCGCACAGCGCGGGAATCAGCGTCCTGCGCCGCCCGGTGCCGATGGCCAGAAGCGTGATCAGCCCGCACGCGGCGGCCCGCAACACACTCGGTTCGGGCCGGCAGACCAGGACGAAGGCGAGCGTGAGCCCGCCGCCGAGCAGCGCGGTCATCCGCAGGGAGATCCCGAGCCTGGGTGCCAGCCCTCCGCGCTCGGCACGCAGTGCCCGGCCTGGCGGCCCGATGAGCAGAACGAGCAGAATCGCCAGGTTCGACCCGGACACGGCCATCAGGTGTGTGAGGTCGGTCGCCCGGAACGCGTCGTGCAGTTCGGGGCTGACCCGTGACGTGTCGCCGACGACCAGTCCGGGCAGCAACGCCCTCGCGTCGGGGCCCAGTCCGTCGGTCGCCTCGCGCAGCCCGGAGCGCAGCCGGCCCGCCGTGCGCTGGAGGAGGCTGGGCGGCCCGGTCACCCTCGGCGGGGCCTTGCCGTCGGGCCGCAGCACGGCGGCGACCCGTTCGCCCTCGTGCAGCGGAGGCGCCAGCCGCCCGGCGATCCGCAGGCGGGTGGAGGGCAGCAGCCGCTGCCAGACCGCCGCCGCGCCGCCCGGCGGGACGATGACCAGGACCGGCGTCCGCAGCCGCACGGCCGTGCCGTCGGCCCGCGTCAGCCGGGTGACCTCCGCGTCCAGGAGCAGGGAGGCGGGCGTGCTGTGGTCACCGCGCACCCGGGGGAACGTGCGCCGGGCATCGGAGGTGAGGACCATCTCCACCTGGACGCGCGCGTACTGCCGGGCCAGTCCGGGCACGGGTCCCCACCGCGTGTCGGCGCCGTGCAGCCCGGCGGACGCCGCCCCGGCCGCCCCGCAGAGCAGCACCGCCGCAACGGCCGTCGCCCGCAACCGCCACCGCACCCGCCCGGCCCCGGCCGCCCCGGCCACGCCCGAAGCCCCGCCGCCACCGACGCCTCCGCCCGGCGCCCCGCCGCCACCAACTCCTCCGCCCCGCCCCCCGCCGCCACCGGCCTCCCCACCCACACCCGCGCCACGGGACCGCCGCAGCCCCACCGCGAGGAGCACCATCGCCGTCCCCAGGCAGAGCACCACCCCCACCGCCGCCCAGCGTCCCGGAGCGCCCACCGCCAGCCCGGCCCCTGCCCAGGCCGCCGCTGCCGGGGCGAGCAGCCGAAGGTCGGCCGGGCCCTCCTGGCAGGGGTCGGAAAGCCCCGGCCGCCGGACCGGCGCCGCGTGAAGGTCCCGCTCCTCGTGGACCTGCGCCGCCGCGCGCGGGCCCGGCCCCCCGAGGGCGCCCCCCGCGCTCACGGCCGCACCCGGGGCTGGAGATCCGCGAACCGGCGGGCGCCGATCCCGTTGACCTCGCGGAGTTCGTCCACGGACCGGAAGCCCCCGTGCTGCGTCCGGTAGTCCATGATGTGCTGGGCCAGGACGGGACCGACGCCCGGCAGCCCCTCCAACTGCTCCGCCGTCGCGGAGTTCAGGCTCACCGGCCCGCTCCCCTCCGCGGCCGGGCCGCCCGCACCGGGGCCCTGGACCGGGGCCGGCGGGGCGCCCACCACGATCTGCTCGCCGTCCATGAGCACCCGGGCCCGGTTGAGCCCCGCCAGGTCCGTCCCGGGCCGCGCCCCGCCCGCCGCCGTCAGCGCGTCGTCCACCCGCGATCCGGCGGGCAGCCGGCGCAGCCCCGGGTCGCGCACCTTCCCGCTGACGTCCACCACGATCTGCCCGCCCGGCCCGGCGGCGGGCCCGGGGGACGGCTCGGGCCGGCCACCGCCCTCCGGCCCCGCCGCCGCCTCCGCGTCCGCCTCCGGCACCGGCGCAGGTGCGAGCACCCCCTCACCGACCATGTCCGGAGCACGCACGCCCTCCGGCCGAGCGGACCAGAAGTGCATCCCGGCGAACGCGGCGGCCGCGACCAGGACCACGACGAGCGCGGCAAGGGTCTTCGGCTCCAGGCCGCATCGGAGCTGCACCCACATCGGCAGCCGCTCCCGCACCGCGAACACGGCCGCCGCCCACCGCCCCACGGGCGCCGCGCCCACCGCACCCGAGGGCGCCTCCGCGTCACCGCCTGCGGCAGGGGGCGCCGCAACAGGCGCCCCTCCCCCGGTCCCCCATCGCGCGACGCGTCCCCCTGACCCGCCGGCCATCAGCGCGTCGGCCCTGCTGCGCGCCGCCGCGACCGCCTCCGCGCGGGCTGTGGTCCGGCGTCGGCGGCCCGGTCCGGGGCGCGCCGCTCGGCGCAGGCGCCCGTCGGAATCCGGGGCGCGGCCGGGACCCGCACCCGGCCCGCCGCGTCCGCTGGTTGCACGATGTGATCGGAAAGCCATGGATCAGGACGCTAGGCAGTCCCGCCGGATCCCGCTGAGCACAGGCGATATCCGTGGACAACGGGCTCATTGTGTATAACTCGGCCACTCCGGAGAGTGACACTTTCGCCGGACGAGCGGGGCCTCAGCGCGGCGAGACGACCGCGCCCAGCAGCCCCGGCCCGGTGTGCGCGCCGATCACCGCGCCGACCTCGCTGACGTGCAGGTCCGCGAGGCCGGGCACGCGTTCCCGCAGCCGCTCGGCCAGCCGCTCAGCGCGCTCGGACGCCGCGAGATGGTGCACCGCGATGTCCACGGGCCCGCTGCCCGCGCGCTCGGCGACGATCTCCTCCAGGCGGGCGATGGCCTTCGAGGCCGTCCGCACCTTCTCCAGCAACTCGATCCGGCCGCCGTCGAGCTGGAGCAGGGGCTTGACCGCGAGGGCCGAGCCGAGCAGGGCCTGCGCGGCGCCGATCCGGCCGCCCCGGCGCAGGTAGTCCAGGGTGTCGACGTAGAAGTACGCGGAGGTGCCCGAGGCGCGCTTCTCGGCGGCCGCCACGGCCTCGTCCAGGCCGCCGCCCGCCTCGGCCGTCTCTGCGGCGGACAGGGCGCAGAAGCCGAGGGCCATCGCGACCATTCCCGTGTCGACCACGCGTACCGGCACCGGGGCGTCCTTCGCCGCGAGCACCGCCGCGTCGTACGTACCGGAGAACTCCGCCGACAGATGCAGCGAGACGATGCCGGTCGCACCGGCCTCCGCGACGGCCCGGTAGGTGGCGGCGAAGACCTCGGGGCTGGGCCGGGACGTCGTCACGGAACGGCGCTTCTGCAGGGCCAGGGCCAGCGAACGGGCCGAGATCTCCGTGCCCTCCTCCAGGGCCTGATCGCCCAGCACCACGGTCAGCGGCACCGCCGTGATGCCGTGCCGCCGCATCGCGTCGGGCGGCAGGTAGGCCGTTGAATCGGTGACGATCGCGACATGGCGGGACATGCCCCGGAGGTTACCCGCAGGCGCCCGGGGCAAGCAGTCCGACCCCGCGCGAGCGATCACTCACGATCGCTTCGCATCGCATCCTGCCACCCTCGGTCACCGGTGGCCGCCGTCCTCCCCCGGTGCGTCCAAAGCCTGCGGGTATGCGCCGCTCAGTTCGTGGTCTCGGGCCGGGCCGCCTTCTGCCACGGGTAGGTGTTGCTCCGCCGGGGGTCCCGGGCGGTGATGGCCTCGGGCTGCTTCCTCCGCTCCTCGTCCGGCGCGTCGGACGCCGGCCGCCCGACACCGCCCGGCGCGTCCGCCCCGCCACCCCACTCCGGCGCCGGACCGGGCGCCGGATCCGCCGTGGTCCAGTGCCGCAGGGCCCCGGCCTCGACGTCGATCTGCGCGTTCAGCGCCGAGAGCTCGTCGTCGGCGAACTTGCGGGCCCGGTCCCGGGCGGCCCAGCGCAGTGAGTCCGCGGACCGGGTGATCTGCGCGGTGCGCTCCTTCAGGCCCGGCAGCCGCGAGGACACCGTCGCCTTGTCGGGCTCGCGCTCCAGCGCCTTCAGCTCCGCGTCCAGTTCGAGTCCGTGCACGCTGAGCCGGTCGAACAGCCCCAGGGACTCCGACAGCGACGCGTCCTCGGCCACGCCCGCCCGCAGGGCGTCCTGAGTGGCGCGCATCGACGTACGCAGCGAGAGGCGCAGCTGTGCCAGCTCACCGCCGACGCCCAGCTGGCCGTAGCTCTTGGCCCGCAGGGTGGTGTCCTCGACGGTGCGGCGTGCCTGCGTGATCGTGCGGTCCACGCCGCGCCGGGCCGCCCCGACCACCTTGACCGTCGCATAGACGCCCAGCGCCATGAAGGCGACGACGAGCAGCCCCAGAATCAGGATGACGGCTTCCATGAGCGCCCCTCGGATGGTGTGACGGCCTCCGGTACACGTACACCGGTCTTCTCCACCGTAAACGGAACGGGCAGGTTGAGGGTTCCGGCGGAACCCCCAACCTGCCCGTAGGGGAAAGCCCCCACCCCGTGGCAGTGACTAGGCGGGAACGATGTTCACCAGCTTCGGCGCGCGGACGATCACCTTGCGGATGCCCGCGCCGCCCAGCGCGGCGACGACGGCCGGGTCGGCCAGGGCCAGCGCCTCCAGCTCCGCGTCGGTGATCGACGGGGAGATCTCCAGACGCGCCTTGACCTTGCCCTTCACCTGCACCACGCAGGTCACGGTCTCGTCCACGACGTACGCGGGGTCGGCCACCGGGAAGTCCTGGTGCACGACCGACTCCGTGTGGCCCAGCCGGTGCCACAGCTCCTCGGCGATGTGCGGCGCCAGCGGCGCCACCAGCAGCACCAGGGCCTCGGCGACCGGGCGGGGCAGCGGGCCGCCCGCCTTGGTCAGGTGGTTGTTCAGCTCGGTGACCTTGGCGATCGCCGTGTTGAAGCGCATCCCGGCCATGTCGCCGCCGACGCCGTCGATGGCCTTGTGCAGCGCGCGCAGCGTGTCCTCGCCGGGCTCGGTGTCGACCACGGTGACCTCGCCGGTCTCCTCGTCGACGATGTTGCGCCACAGCCGCTGCAGCAAGCGGTACTGGCCGACGACCGCACGCGTGTCCCAGGGCCGCGACACGTCCAGGGGACCCATGGCCATCTCGTACAGGCGCAGCGTGTCCGCGCCGAACTCGGCGCAGATCTCGTCGGGCGTGACGGCGTTCTTCAGGGACTTGCCCATCTTGCCCAGGACGCGGGAGACCTTCTCGCCCTGGTAGTAGAACGCCCCGTCGCGCTCCTCGACCTCGGCCGCCGGGACGGCGATGCCACGGCTGTCCCGGTAGACGAACGCCTGGATCATGCCCTGGTTGTACAGCTTGTGGAACGGCTCGGCGGAGGACACGTGGCCCAGGTCGTGCAGCACCTTGGACCAGAAGCGCGCGTACAGCAGGTGCAGCACGGCGTGTTCGGCACCGCCCACGTACAGGTCGACGCCGCCGGTCGGCTGCCCCTCGCGCGGGCCCATCCAGTACTCCTCGATGGCCGGGTCGACCAGCTTCTCGGAGTTGTTCGGGTCCAGGTAGCGCAGCTCGTACCAGCAGGAGCCGGCCCAGTTGGGCATGGTGTTGGTCTCGCGGCGGTACTTCCGCGGACCGGACCCGTCGCCCAGGTCCAGCGTGACGTTGACCCACTCGGCGTTGCGCGACAGCGGGGTCTCGGGCTGGGTGTCGGCGTCGTCCGGGTCGAAGGTGCGCGGCGAGTAGTCGTCCACCTCGGGCAGTTCCAGGGGCAGCATCGACTCGGGCAGCGGGTGGGCGATGCCCTCCTCGTCGTACACGATCGGGAACGGCTCGCCCCAGTAGCGCTGGCGGCTGAACAGCCAGTCGCGCAGCCGGAAGTTGACGGTGCCCTCGCCGACGCCGTGCTCCTTCAGCCACTCGGTGATGCGGGCCTTGGCGTCGGCGACACCCAGACCGTTCAGCGAGATCTCGTCGTTGGCGGAGTTGACCAGCTTCGCGTCGTACGAGGCGAAGGCGTCCTCCCACGTCGAGGCATCGGTGCCGCGGTCGTCCGAGGGCTCGACCACGCAGCGCATCGGCAGCTCGAAGGCGCGCGCGAACGCGAAGTCGCGCGCGTCGTGCGCCGGTACGGCCATGATCGCGCCGGTGCCGTAGCCCATCAGGACGTAGTCCGCGATGAAGACGGGGATCTGCTCGCCGCTGACGGGGTTGGTGGCGTACGCACCGGTGAAGACACCGGTCTTGTCCTTGGCCTCGGCCTGCCGCTCGACGTCCGACTTGGCGGCGGCCTGCTTGCGGTACGCGGTGACCGCCTCGGCCGGGGAGGCGTGGCCGCCCGTCCAGACCGGGTGGGTGCCCTCGGGCCAGGCGGCGGGGATGATCCGCTCGACCAGCTCGTGCTCCGGCGCCAGCACCATGTAGGTGGCGCCGAACAGGGTGTCCTGGCGGGTGGTGAAGACGGTGACGCTGCCCGCGCCGTCGACCGCGAAGTCGACCCGCGCGCCCTCGGAGCGGCCGATCCAGTTGCGCTGCTGCAGCTTGATCGCCTCGGGCCAGTCCAGCCCGTCCAGGTCGTTCAGCAGCCGGTCCGCGTAGGCGGTGATGCGCATGTTCCACTGGCGCAGCTTCGCCTTGAAGACGGGGAAGTTCCCGCGCTCGGAGCGGCCGTCGGCGGTGACCTCCTCGTTGGCCAGGACGGTGCCCAGGCCGGGCGACCAGTTGACCGGCGCGTCGGAGGCGTAGGCCAGCCGGTACTCACCCAGGACGTCGGCGCGTTCGGCGGCGGTCAGCGCGGACCAGTCACGGCCGTCGGGGGTGGCGCGCTCGCCGCTCTCGAACTGGGCGACCAGCTCGGCGATCGGCCGGGCGCGGTCCGCCTCGGTGTCGTACCAGGAGTTGAAGATCTGCAGGAAGATCCACTGGGTCCACTTGTAGTACTCGGACTCGATCGTGGCGAACGAGCGGCGCTTGTCGTGGCCCAGGCCCAGTCGGCGCAGCTGCGCCGTCATGTTCTCGATGTTGGCCTCGGTGGAGACCCGCGGGTGCGTGCCGGTCTGCACGGCGTACTGCTCGGCGGGCAGACCGAAGGCGTCGAAGCCCAGGGTGTGCAGGACGTTGTGCCCGGTCATCCGCTGGTGGCGGGCGAAGACGTCGGTGGCGATGTAGCCCAGCGGGTGGCCGACGTGCAGCCCCGCACCCGAGGGGTACGGGAACATGTCCATGATGAACTTCTTGGGCCTGGCGGCCAGCTCCGGGTCGCCCGCCAGGTCACCGGTCGGATTGGGTGCCTCGTACGTGCCCTCGGCGTCCCAGAAGTCCTGCCAGCGTGCCTCGATGTCGGCGGCCATCGCTGCCGTGTAGCGGTGCGGCGCAGCGGCGTCCGCTGCGGAATTCGTCTCGCTCATGATCCTCAAAGCTCCATCGATCGTCATCTGCCGGCATCCACGTCTACGGACACACGTCCTTGGAAACGAAAAATCCCCTCGCACAGGAGGGGACGCCGCGCTGATGCCGACCAGGCGTTCTCACCGGTCGGGACTGATCAGCGCGGCTCGCTAAGCAGAAGGGCTACGGCACGCATGGCGTCAGGGTACCGCACCGAGCCGGTCCCGCTCCGGGCCATAGCCGTCGACCGGTCCTCGCACGCAGAACGGCGGGCCACCCGATTGGGATGGCCCGCCGTTCCTTCTTCACTGTGGAGCTAAGGAGAATTGAACTCCTGACCTCTTGCATGCCATGCAAGCGCTCTACCAACTGAGCTATAGCCCCTTGTCGTGCCGCCCGGTCTCCCTGGCGACATCGAGAACAGTACCGGTCACCCGGGCCGTCCACCAAATCGATTCCGGTCCGCCCGGTTTTCTCCCGCCGGAGGAGGGGAAGCGGTCAGGCCGTGGCGAAGGAGTAGAAGCGCTTGAGGGTGCAGTGCTCCTCAAGGAGCCGGCCGTAGATCGGCTCCCCTTCGAGCTCCCGGTAGGTCTCGATGGGGTCGCCTTTTATGATCAGCGCCCGGGCGCATTCCTCGCACCAGTACTGATAGTCCGCGTTGACCGGGTCCATGTCCCTGACGATGGGCGTACCGCTGCCGCACCAGTCGCACTTCCGCCTGTGTGCACCCATGGATCAGCTCCGGCTCCGGCGGACGAAAGGCGGCTGCGGGACCTCGTGGCGGCTCCCAGGCATCGCGCACACCCTCCCGTTCGGTCCGTCGCCCCCTCCGGCGGTCCGATTCTGCCATGACCCCGCAAGAGGGTCAGCCGACCGGCGTTCCCGTCCGCCGCCGGCGTCGTACGAGCCCCGCCGCGACCCCCGCGCACGCCACCGCGGCCAGGGCCAGTTCGCAGACCCACAGCGCGTGCCCCGACCCCTGCGGCCCCGGTGTGCCGAGGCGGTTGAGGTAGAGGGTGCCGATGGCGGCGACGCCGATGACCTGCCCGAGCTGGGTCACGGTCACCAGCACACCGCTGGCGTCGGCGGCGTCCTCGGGACGTACGTCCGCCAGGGCGCCCGCGAGGTTGGGGCTGAACGCGAGAGCCATACCCCCGCCGATGAGCACGAAACCCGCGTACAGCGCGACGCTCCCGTCGCCCCCGCCCCGCAGCACGAGACCGGTCACCGTCACACCGGCGGCCAGCACGGCGAACCCGCCGGGCACCAGGTACCGCTGGAGCCGCGCCGGCCACCGCCGCCAGGTCAGCCCGGCCGCGCCGAATACCACCGCGGTCGGCGCGCACATCAGCCCGGCGTGCAGCGCGGAGTATCCGAGGCCCCCCTGGAGGTGCAGGGTCAGCGTGAAGAGGAAGCCCGCGTTGGCCGCCATCGCCAGCAGGATGCGCACCGCCGCCACGGCGATTCCGGGCAACCGGAGCACACGGGGCGCGATCAGGGGCGCACCCCCGCGCGCGGCGAGCCGTGTCTCGTACGCCACGAAGCCGGCGAGGACCACCACGCAGGCGAGCAGGCAGGCCCACGTCCAGTCCGGCCAGCCCAGCTCCTGGCCGAGCACCAGCGGCACGGTCAGGAGCGTGACGGCCACCGCGAGAAGGAAGAGGCCCACCGGGTCGAAGCCGCGCCTCCGCGCCTCCCTCCGGGCCTCCCCGGTACGCGGTTCGCCCGGCAGCACCCGCGCGCCGAGCACCAGCAGGACGAGCCCGATCGGCACGTTGACCAGGAACACCGGCCGCCAGCCCGCCCCGAACAGGTCGACGCTCACCAGCACCCCGCCGGCGACCTGCCCCGCCGCGGCCCCCGTGGCCAGCACGGCGCTGTACGCACCGATCGCGCGCACCCGCGCCACCCCGGTGAAGTGCTGCTGGATCAGGCTGAGCACCTGCGGGATCATCACCGCCGCGCCCGCCCCCTGGATCACCCGGAAGGCGATCAACTGACCCGAGTCCGCGGCCAGTCCACAGGCGAGCGAGGCGGCGGTGAAGACGGCGAGCCCGGCCAGATGCGCGCGGCCGTGGCCGAACACACCGCCGAGCCGGGCGCCGGCGACGAGAAGCACGGCGTACGAGATGGTGTATCCGGCCACCACGAGCTGCAACTGAGCTCCGGACGCCTGGAGTTCGGCACGGATCGTCGGGGCGGCGACGTTCACGATGAAGATGTCGAGCATCGCCATGAACTGGGCCGTGAGCACCACGGCGAGCAGTCGGCCGGGGGTCTTGTCAGCGGTGGGAGTTCTACTGGTGACGGAGCGTGGGGCCGCCGTTTCGGATGTCGCGGTCATGGGCTCCAGGCTGGTGCCGTACGTATACGGGTAACGAGAGCCCGCTGATGCTGGTACTGGCAGCACCTGGCAACTCCGGTGCGCAGCACGGACGATGGGGGCGTGACGACGGTGACGACACAAGAGCACACGCGGCGGAGCGGACCGTCGCACGGAAAGCGGCCCGAGCTCGCCGCCTTCCTCCGCGGCCGCCGGGCCCGGGTGACCCCGGCCGACGTGGGCATGGCCCCCGGCCTGCGGCGGCGCACCCCCGGCCTTCGGCGCGAGGAGGTCGCGCAGCTCTCCGGCGTCGGGGTGACCTGGTACACCTGGCTGGAACAGGGCCGCCCGATCAACGCCTCCCCGCAGGTCCTGGACGCGGTCGCGAGGACGCTGCGGCTGGACCCCCCGGAGCGCGAGCACCTGTACGAGCTGGCGGGCGTCGCCTTCCTGCCGGGAAGGGAGTCCGACGCCTTCGAGGTCGGCGAGGAGATCCAGGGCATCATCGACGCGCTCGACCCGCTCCCCGCAGTCGTCTACAACGCGCGCTACGACGTGCTGGCGACCAACCCGGGCTACCGGGACCTGTTCGGCATCCCCGTCATGCGGGGCACCAAGGTCCGCAACGCGCTGTGGTCGCTCTTCACCGCGTCCGAGGATTACTGCCCGGTCGTGCACCGCGAACAGGAGCTGCCCCTGATGGCGGCGACCCTGCGCAGCGGCTACGGGCGCCATGTGGGCGAGCCCGCGTGGGAGTCGTTCATCGCGGCGCTGTCGGAGGCGAGCCCCTACTTCGCGAAGCTGTGGCGCAGCGGGGACGTCGTCCCGCCGGGGCGGCGCGTGAAGACCTTCCGGCACTGGGCGGTGACCGGAGAGATACGGATGACCTCGGTGTCGATGAGCATCAACGGGCTGCCCGAGTGCCGGATCGTCACGTACACCCCGGCCGACGACGAGAGCAAGGACGTGCTCGCCGCGCTGCGGGCGTACCACCAGGAGGCCGGTACATGCGGAAATCCCGCCCCCTGACGGGGACGGGATTTCCGATTGTGGAGCTAAGGAGAATTGAACTCCTGACCTCTTGCATGCCATGCAAGCGCTCTACCAACTGAGCTATAGCCCCGCTGTCCGCTGTGTTTCCCTGCGCTTCCGCGCTGCGAACAAGAAGAACTTTAGCCTGTGACCAGCCGGAAAGTGAAATCCGGCCCCCGCCGCCCCGAGGGGCGGCCGGCGACGTCCGGATCAGGTGTCGTCGCCGAGCACCGGTTCGGGCAGGGTGCCGGCGTTGTGTTCCAGCAGCCGCCAGCCGCGGGCGCCCTCGCCGAGCACGGACCAGCAGCAGTTGGTCAGCCCGCCGAGCCCCTCCCAGTGGTGCGCCTCCAGGCCCAGTAGCCGGCCGATGGTGGTCCGGATGGTGCCGCCGTGGCTGACGACGACCAGCGTGCCGTCATCGGGCAGCTTTCCGGCATGCCCGAGGACCACGGGCGCGGCCCGGTCGGCGACCTCGGTCTCCAGCTCGCCGCCGCCGCGCCGCACGGGCTCGCCGCGCTTCCAGGCGGCGTACTGCTCGCCGTACCGCTCCACGATCTCCTCGTGGGTCAGGCCCTGCCAGGCGCCCGCGTAGGTCTCGCGCAGACCCGCGTCGTGCACCACGTCGAGCCCGGTGACCGCGGCGAGTTCGGCGGCCGTGGCAGCCGCCCGCCGCAGGTCGGAAGCCACGATCGCGTCCGGCTTCAGGGAGGCGAGCAGGCGGGCGGCCCGGGCCGCCTGCGCGACGCCGGTCTCGGTCAGCTCGATGTCCGTGGAGCCCTGGAAGCGGCGTTCCAGATTCCATGCCGTCTGGCCGTGACGCCAGAGGACGATCCTGCGGCCCCTGCCGCTCCTGCTGCCGTTCAGCTCTGCTCACCTTCCGGACCGCCGTTGAGCTGCGCGTGCTCGGCGGCCTTGCCGCGGGTCTTCACCGCGTCCTCGGGCAGGTCGAGCTCGGGGCAGTCCTTCCACAGGCGCTCCAGCGCGTAGAAGACGCGCTCCTCGCTGTGCTGGACGTGGATGACGATGTCGACGTAGTCGAGGAGGATCCACCGGGCGTCGCGGTCGCCCTCGCGGCGGACCGGCTTGGCCCCGAGCTCCTTCTGGAGCCGCTCCTCGATCTCGTCGACGATCGACTTGACCTGGCGGTCGTTGGGGGCCGAGGCCAGCAGGAAGGCGTCGGTGATCGACAGCACGTCGCTGACGTCGTAGGCGATGATGTCGTGCGCGAGCCGGTCGGCAGCCGCCTGGGCGGCGGCGTTGATGAGCTCGATGGAGCGGTCAGTGGCGGTCACAAGCAGGCTTTCGTCGTCGGTCGGATAGACCTCTAGGGTCTCACGGGGAACCGCCCGCCCACGCAGCCATATTCCGCGGGCCTCGCGGGGAGGCCCGGGCCTCCCCGCCCGGACCTCCCGCGACCGCTCCGCGGCTACTCGGGCTTGTAGTCCTGGCCGAGGAGGACGGACACGTCCGCGTTCCCGGCCGGCTTGCCCTTCCTGACCGCGCTCGTCGGCAGTCCGAGGGTCTTGGCGACCTGGGTCGCCTTCTCCTTGTCGGCCGCCTCGGCGTAGACCACCTGCGAGGAGGAGACCGCGTCGGCCTTGCCGCTGTTGACGAAGGCGAAACCGCCGTTGACCAGCTTGCCCCGGGCGGACTCGATGGAGCCGGTGTCGCCGGTGGCGTTCTTGATCCCGACCCGGATCACCCCGTCCGCCGACGGCGCCTTGACCCTGCCGCCGAGGATGTCCTTGACCACGCTCTCGGTGGCCGCGTCAGTGAGGGTGCCGTCGTCCTGCACGGGCAGCAGCGCCGTCTTGTAGTCGCCGATCTTGGCGTGCTCGGCCAACTTCGCCAGTGAGGCGCCGAGGTCCTTCTCGGGCAGCGACGGGTCGAGGATCTGGGCCAGCGTCTGGACGGTGACCGTGGCCGCCTGCGGGTCGTCGGACATCTTGCGCAGCACTCCGCGCATGACCTGCCCGAACCGCATCAGCTGCTTGGCCTCGGCCTCGCCCGGTCCCCGGTACGTGGCGTACGCGACGGCCATCTGGCCGCTGAGGGTCTGCGCCTCGCCCTTCTTGACCAGGTCGCCGGAGCCCTTCTTGGCGCCCGGCACCGCGGTGTCCGTGTCGACCTCGATGTTGCCCACGAGGTCGACCAGGTTCTCCAGGTACGGGGTGTCGAGCCGCCAGGTCCCGCTGATGTCGGTGCCGAGCAGGGTGTCCAGGGAGTCGCGGGTCCCGGACGTGCCGTCGTCCTCGACCGACTTGCCGAGCGTGGTGGTGGTGCCGTCCTCGTCCGAGACGGCGAGGGAGTTGGGGAGCAGGACCGTGGTCCCCTGTTTGGTGGTGACGTTGTCGACCAGCAGGGCGGTGGACGTGCCGCCGGTCTTCGTGTTGTGGAGGTGGACCACGATGACGTCCCGGCGCTGCGGGCCCGTCGTCGCGGTGTTCTCCTTCTCGTCGCCGCCGGACAGGCCGGGGATCTTGTCCGCCGACCAGAGGTAGCCGACGCCGCCGAGCACGACCAGGACGCCGACGACGAGCAGCGCGACGATCCGGTTGCGGCCCCGGCGGCGCGCCTCCTCGCGGCGCTCGCTGCGGCTCTCGGTGAACTTGAGCCAGTCGATGACGTCCTCGGAGTCCTCGTCGGGCTCCTCGATGAAGGCGAACTGCTCGGTGCGGTAGTCGTCACCGCCGCGGCGCTGCCCGGGCACGGCCGCCTCCGGCCCCGGGCCCGCTCCGGGCTCCCGGGGCGGGGCGGGCGGGGGTGCCGGGGTCGCGGCCTGCTGCGGGATGCTCCACTGCTGCGTCGTGTCGACCGCGGCGGGCTGCTGCCCGGTGTCGTGGACGGGCTGCTGCTGCCCGGTGTCGTACCCGTACCGGCCGTAGCCGTAGTCCTGCTGGGGGGTCTGCTGGGGGGTCTGCTGGGGCTGGGCCGCGTAGGGGTCGTACGGCTGCGGCGGCGCGGGGGGCCGCTGCTGGGCGTACGGGTCGTAGCCGTACCCCTGCCCGCCGCCCTGGGGCGCCTGGCCGCCGTACGGGTCGGGCTGCTGCTGCGGCTGCTGCGCGTACGGGTCGTACGGCTGCTGCTCCGGCTGCTGCTGGTACACCGGCTGCCCGTACTCGTCGTAGCCGATGATCTGCGGCTGCTGGTAGTACGGGTCGTACGGGTTCTGTCGGTCGTTCACCGGTGCCCCTTTCCGTGGCTCACTCGCCGCGGTACAGCTGGCGCTTGTCGATGTAGCGGACCACGCCGTCGGGCACGAGATACCAGACCGGTTCGCCCTGGGCGACCCTCGCGCGGCAGTCCGTCGAGGAGATCGCGAGCGCGGGGACCTCCACCAGGGAGACGCCCCCCTTCGGCAGCCCGTCGTCCGTGAGCACATGGCCCGGCCGGGTCACGCCGATGAAGTGGGAGAGCGAGAACAGCTCCTCGGCGTCGCGCCAGGTGAGGATCTGGGCGAGCGCGTCGGCACCGGTGATGAAGAAGAGGTCCGCGTCCTCGTGGGCCTCGCGCAGGTCCCGCAGGGTGTCGATCGTGTACGTGGGGCCCTTGCGGTCGATGTCGCTGCGGCTGACCGAGAACTGCGGGTTGGACGCCGTCGCGATGACCGTCATCAGATAACGGTCCTCCGCCGGGGACACGTGCTTGTGGCTCTTCTGCCACGGCTGCCCGGTCGGTACGAAGATCACCTCGTCGAGGTGGAACTGGGCGGCCACTTCACTGGCCGCCACCAGGTGTCCATGATGAATCGGGTCAAACGTCCCGCCCATCACGCCGAGTCGGCGTTTTCCGCGGCCGGTAGGCACTTCCTGCTCTCCCATGCGTGCAGAGCCTACTGGCACAGCTGTACGCCTCGGCCTCAGCGGTCGCGGTTGAAGCGCGTGGTGATCCACAGAAGGAGGAGAAGCACGACAAAGGCACCGCCACCGGTGAGGTAGGGGCTCAGGCTTTCGTGATTGCCGCCGTGCTCGCCCTCGGCGGCGACGGTGACCAGCTGGTGTGCGGTGCTCGTGAGGCTCATCTTCGGCAGGACCTATCGATCGGGAGTCGGGGGAAGACGTCGCGGACATCGTATGCGGGGGCCCCGGGCACGCTCACGCCGACTCAGTCGTTGTTGTCGTCGTTGCGGTATCCGCGGAGCAGGAACCAGGCCAGCAGGGCGGCCCCCAGCAGGGAGGCGACCAGCACGATGCGGATCGTGTTGCCCGGCCCCTGGTCCCCGGATGCGGCGGCGAACAGAGCAACGGTATGCGGCATGTCGGGCGTCTCCTCAGTTATCCACAGCCCCCCGCACACCGTAGCCCCAGCACCTAGGCTGGGCGGCGTCAGGGGGCGAGCGACGTCTCGTACGAACACAGGGGGCCCATGTCATGACCAGCAGCCACGAGAGCCAGGACCGCGTGCCGAGCAGGCAGCGCAAGCGCTTCCCGGGGATCTCCTCCCGGGCCTACGAGCACCCCGCGGACCGCTCCGCGCTGGTCGCGCTGCGCAAGCTGAGCGGCTTCGACACCGTCTTCAAGGCGCTGAGCGGACTGCTGCCGGAGCGCAGCCTGCGCCTTCTCTTCCTGTCGGACTCCGTCCGGGTGAGCGACGCCCAGTTCGCGCACCTCAACGACATGCTCCGGGACGCCTGCTACATCCTGGACCTGGAGAAGGTCCCGCCGATGTACGTCAACCAGGACCCCCGGCCCAACGCCATGTGCATCGGGCTCGACGAGCCGATCATCGTGGTGACCACGGGCCTGGTGGAGCTGCTGGACGAGGAGGAGATGCGGGCGGTCATCGGCCACGAGGTCGGACACGCCCTGTCGGGCCACGCGGTGTACCGCACGATCCTCCTCTTCCTCACCAATCTGGCGCTCAAGGTCGCCTGGATCCCGCTGGGCAACGTCGCGATCATGGCGATCGTGACGGCGCTGCGCGAGTGGTTCCGCAAGTCGGAGCTGTCGGCGGACCGGGCCGGGCTCCTGGCAGGCCAGGACATACAGGCGTCGATGCGCGGCCTGATGAAGATCGCCGGCGGCAACCACCTCCACGAGATGAACGTGGACGCGTTCCTCGCCCAGGCCGACGAGTACGAGAAGTCCGGCGACCTGCGCGACTCGGTGCTCAAGATCCTCAACGTGCTGCCCCGCTCGCACCCGTTCACCGCGGTCCGCGCCGCCGAGCTGAAGAAGTGGTCGGAGACCCGCGACTACCAGCGGATCATGGACGGCCACTACCCGCGCCGGGACGAGGACAAGGACACCTCCGTGACGGACTCGTTCAAGGAGTCCGCCTCGCACTACGCCGATTCGGTGCGCAACAGCAAGGACCCGCTGATGAAGCTCGTCGGCGACATAGCGGGCGGCGCCGGGGACCTGGGCGGCAAGCTGCGGGACAAGTTCACCGGCGCGGGCAACGCCAAGGGTGGCGCTACAGGCGGCTCGGCGCGGCCGTCGGGGACGGAGGGGACTGACGGGACCCAGGGCCCTGAGGGCTCGCAGGGGCCGTCGGCGGAAGGGAGCTGACCTCCAGCGTCCCGCAGAGCGCGGCGACGGGCCGGCCCGTGGCGTACGGGTCGGTGCCCGCAGGTCCGCGCGAGACCGCCCGCTGGCCGGCGAGCAGCGGCCGCAGGGCACCCGAGGCGTCGGCCGGGCAGGACTGCGGGCCCGCCTGGAGGTAGCTGGTCTGCACCTCCAGCCGGTGCAGCCGCAGGTCCTCCCGGTCGAATCGGAAGCGCATCTCCCGGCGCACGGTGAAGAGGGAGGCGCCGCCCTTCGGCTGGGGGCCCGACACGGCGGGGCGCAGGGCGTACGTGAAGGTGTGGTCCGAGACGACCTCCAGCGCGTCGGAGCCCGTCTGGGTGTAGCGCAGGGTGCCCCGGACCCGGACCTCGGGGTCCGGGGTGACCCGGACCGGGTCGAAGCGGACGAGCCAGCCGGTCGCGGCGTGCTGCCCGTCGTCATAGGGCTCGTTGACACTGCGGTCGAACTGCTCCATCTGGTCCGGGTCGAGCAGCGCCTCCACGGGGCGCACGGCGTTCCCGCTGAGCACGTCGGGGTCGAGCGAGGAGGCGGCCAGATAGTCCTTGACGGTGGCCAGGGCGGCGCTCACCTCGCTCTCCGAGAAGTCGGCGGTGTGCCGGGCGGGCGGCGGGCTGATGCCGTCCCGGCCCTTCGGGTAGTGCGCGGCGGGGCTGCTCGCGAAGAGCGCGGCGGGAGTGCCCGCGGGGACGGCTCCGCGCGGGGCCAGGGGGACGAGGGTCATCCGCAACGGTTCGGGCTTCCGGGCGGCGGCCGGGGTCTCGTAGGGGTGGCTCAGACCCATGAAGATGGCCGTGCCGAAGGCCAGGGCGATGAGGATCATCAGGGCGAGAGCGATCCGGGAGCCGTTGCGGTAGGCCCGCCCGGGCAGGCTGCGGACGGCGCGGGCGTGTTCCCCCATCCGTTCCTGGGCGGAGAACTCCTGGAGCCGGGCGGCCCGCACGAAGGACTCGTCGAAGACGAGTGAGCCGTAGTCGTCGTCCGGACCGTGCGCGCCGTTCTCCGCCGGGCCGTCGGGTGGATCTCCGCGATGTGCCATGACTTCTCCCGACTCCGTGAGAAGTCCCCTCTTCGGGCGGAGGAGGGGTCATACATTCAGGGTGGGTCGATCACGACGACGGTAAACGCGGTGACGCCCGGCAACCACCGGGGAGTTCCGCCGGACCGCCGGACGGGGGACCGGGACGCGGGACCGGGCCGGCCGGGGCGCGGGAGGTCAGGGGTGCGCGGGAGGTCAGGGGGTGCGCGGGACGGCGGAGACCATCGGGCGGGAGTAGTCGTCCGCGTCCGAGGGGGCGGAGCCGGGGCCGGGCCCGGGCGCGCTGTCCCCGGTCGAGGCAGGCGGCGGGACCTGATCCTGCCGTTCCGCCGAGCTGTTGCGGTAGACGGCGCTGAAGGCCAGGGCCACCATGCCGATGCCCATCAGGACGGCCAGCAGCCAGGCGACCGGCCGGTGCCAGCGGGCCGACCCCCGGTACGGACGGAGGGCGCCGCCGTGGCGCCCGTAGGGCCCGTGCTCGTGGAATTCGTCCGCGTCCAGCGGGTCGTAGCCGTCCGGGCCGCCGTAGCCGCCCGGACCGTAGCCCTCGTCGTCGTAGGGGCCGCCGCGGGCGCCGGCGCTCCGGGCGTCGGCCTCCGCGCGCGCCTCGGCCGCGGCCAACAGCCGCTCGACGGCGGTCGGTTCGTGGAACTCGGCGGCCCGTACGAAGTCCTCGTCGAACACCACGGAGGCGAAGTCCTCGTCCGCGCCCCCGCGGTCGTCGTCGGGCTCCCAGCCGTTCGGATACGGCCTGCCCCCCACGTCGTCCGCCACGGTTTCAGACTAGCCCCGGCGGACCGCTTTGGGCAGGGAGACGGCGCATTCGCCTGTCACGGGGGTCACCTCACGTGGCCGTCGCCGGTGACGATGTACTTGGTCGACGTCAGTTCCGGCAGGCCCATGGGGCCCCTGGCGTGCAGCTTCTGCGTGGAGATGCCGATCTCGGCGCCGAAACCGAACTGGCCTCCGTCGGTGAACCGGGTCGAGGCGTTGACGGCCACCGTCGTGGAGTCCACCAGCTGGGTGAAGCGGCGGGCGGCGGCCTGCGAGGTGGTCACGATGGCCTCGGTGTGGCCGGAGGACCAGAGCCGGATGTGCGCCACGGCCGCGTCCAGCGACTCCACGACGGCCGCCGCGATGTCGTACGAGAGGTATTCGGTCTCCCAGTCCTCCGGGGTCGCCGCCACCACCGTGGCCTTGGAGCCCTCGGCGTACTCCAGCACCCGCGCGTCGCCGTGGACGGTCACGCCTGCCTCGGCCAGGGCGTCCAGCGCGCGGGGCAGGAAAGCATCGGCGATGTCCTTGTGGACGAGCAGGGTCTCGGCGGCGTTGCAGACGCTGGGGCGCTGGGCCTTGGAGTTGACCAGGATCTCCACGGCCATGTCCAGGTCGGTCTGCGCGTCCACGTACACATGGCAGTTGCCGGTGCCGGTCTCGATCACGGGGACGGTCGACTCCTCGACCACCGTGCGGATCAGCGAGGCGCCGCCGCGCGGGATGAGCACGTCCACGAGGCCCCGGGCGCGCATCAGCTCGCGCACCGAGTCGCGGCTCTCCCCCGGGACCAGCTGCACCGCGTCGGCCGGCAGCCCGGAGCCGCCCACGGCGTCGCGCAGCACCCGTACCAGGGCGGTGTTCGACGCGAAGGCGG
This sequence comes from Streptomyces sp. NPDC041814, assembly GCF_055590565.1. Classification (NCBI taxonomy): domain Bacteria; kingdom Bacillati; phylum Actinomycetota; class Actinomycetes; order Kitasatosporales; family Streptomycetaceae; genus Streptomyces; species Streptomyces sp. NPDC041814. The sequence continues at coordinate 813,020 of NZ_JBVJAM010000001.1, forward strand.
AGGACGAGCCGCGCAGCAGGACGGCGTTGCCCGACTTCAGGCAGAGGGCGGCGGCGTCCACGGTCACATTGGGCCGGGCCTCGTAGATGATCCCGACGACGCCGAGCGGCACCCGGACCTGGCGCAGGTCGATGCCGTTGGGCAGGGTCGAGCCGCGGACGACTTCGCCGACCGGGTCGGGCAGGGCGGCGACGTGCCGTACGTCGGCGGCGATGGCGCGGATGCGCTCCGGGGTGAGGGTCAGCCGGTCCACGACGGATTCGCTGGTCCCCGCCTCACGGGCGCGCGCCACGTCCTCCGCGTTGGCCGCGAGGATGTCGCTCGTCCGTACTTCCAGCGCGTCCGCGATGGCCAGGAGCGCGTCGTCCTTCGCCGCGCGCGGAAGTGGCGCGATGTCGGCGGCGGCGGAGCGGGCCCGGTAGGCGGCCTGGGCCACGGGAGACATGTTGTCGTACGGCGTGAGCGTGGTCATGCCCGCAGAGTAGTGCGCGCCCTGCGGGCATTCCGCACGCATCCCGTGATGCGAGACGGCCGTTTCACCGGCGGCGGCCGGTCAGTACGGGTGGACGCCGACCGGGGCGGCCGGCGGCGGCCCGTATCCCTCGGCGACGCGCTGGTGGTAGGTCTCGCGGTCGATGACTTCGAGGCCGACGATCGCCCAGGGCGGCAGGCCGGCTGTGGAGCGGTGCTCGCCCCACAGCCGCAGCGCGACCGCCGCGGCGTCGTGCAGGTCTCGGGCCTCCTCCCAGTACCGGATCTCCGCGTGGTCGTTGGCGTAACGGCTGGTCAGCAGGAACGGGTGGTCGTGCGCGAGCTGTTCGAGACCGCGCCTGACCTCCTTCAGCGGGAACTCGTTCCCGGAGACGCAGAGGGTGACGTGCCACAGCTTCGACGGGGTGTGCTCCTGCCCGGCCGGTCTCGGCTCCGGCCGGGCGGGGCGCTCGTCCCTCCGGTCCGCGGGCCCGCTCCCGTCGAAGCCGGTCCCCGCTCCCACACTGGTCAGGGTGCGGCCACCCGTTCCTCGGGGCGGCGCCCCCGGGCGCGCTCGTCTCACCGGCGGCCTCCTGTGATGTGTTGCTTTTGCTGTACCCCGCAGTTTCCCTGCTACAAAGTGGACCAGCCCGCGGCCCGGCGTGGGGTGGTTTTCCTGAAGGTCCCGGTCCGAAGGCTGGACTTTCAGCCGTTTCGGGGGGCGTCAGCCGTGCAGGAGGACGAGATCGTCCCTGTGTACGACCTCGCGTTCGTAGGCGGGGCCGAGGTCCCGGGCGAGGTCCCGGGTGGAGCGGCCGAGCAGCTGCGGCATCTCCTTGGCGTCGAAGTTGACGAGCCCGCGCGCCACGGGCCGCCCCCGCAGATCGCGCAGCTCCACCGGGTCACCCGCCGTGAATTCGCCCTCGACCGCCGCGATCCCGGCCGGCAGCAGCGAGCTGTGGCGCTCCACGACCGCCTGCACCGCGCCGTCGTCCAGGGTCAGTGAGCCGCGCGGGGTCGAGGCGTGGGCGAGCCAGAGGAGCCGGTCGGCGGAGCGGCGGCCGGTGCGGTGGAAGTAGGTGCCGGTGTCGCGGCCGGCGAGGGCGTCGGCGGCGTGGCTCGCGGAGGTGAGGACTACGGGGATGCCCGCGGCGGTGGCGATCCGGGCGGCCTCGACCTTGGTGACCATGCCGCCGGTGCCGACGCCCGCCTTGCCCGCGCTGCCGATGCTGACCCCGGCCAGGTCGGCCGGGCCGGTGATCTGGGCGATGCGGGTGGTGCCGGGGATGCTCGGGTCGCCGTCGTAGAGGCCGTCCACGTCGGAGAGGAGGACCAGCAGGTCCGCGCGGACCAGGTGGGCGACGAGGGCGGCGAGCCGGTCGTTGTCGCCGAACCGGATCTCGTCCGTGGCCACGGTGTCGTTCTCGTTGACGACGGGCAGCGCGCCCATGTCCAGGAGCTGGTCGAGGGTGCGGTAGGCGTTGCGGTAGTGGGCGCGGCGGCTGGTGTCGTTGCTGGTCAGCAGGACCTGGCCGACACGGACGCCGTAGCGGGCGAAGGAGGCGGTGTAGCGGGCGACGAGGAGTCCCTGGCCGACGCTGGCGGCGGCCTGCTGGCGGGCCAGGTCCTTGGGCCTGCGGTGCAGTCCGAGCGGAGCGAGCCCGGCCGCGATGGCACCGGAGGAGACGAGGACGACCTCGCGTTCGCCGCCGTCGCGCACCTTGGCCAGCACGTCGACCAGGGCGTCGACGCGGTCGGCGTCGAGGCCGCCTGCGGCGGTGGTGAGGGAGGAGGAACCGACCTTGACCACGATCCTGCGGGCTTCCGTCACGCCCTGCCTTGCCCCTGACACCCGGTCCCCCGCATTCGCTCGCTGGACCCCGCAATCTACGCGAGAGCGGAATCCGGCGCCTTCGCGTTCCGCACCGTGGAAGCGCCATGGAAGCACCGCGAAACCTTTTCGACACCTTATGTCCCGTTCCGTGTCTGTTCGGTCTCCGGACTCGTTGGGCAGAGACACCGGGGCCGGCAGGAGGCCCCGCGGCGTCGAACAGGATGTGATCGCATGCGCCGGCTCTCCGTTCCCGGGGCCTGGGTCCACGAGCCCACGGTCTTCCCGGACGGCCGAGGCACCTTCCACGAGTGGTTCCGGGCGGCGGACCTGGGAGCCGCGGCCGGGCACACGCTGGGGCTCGCGCAGGCCAACTTCTCCAGCTCCCGGCGGGGCACGCTGCGCGGGATCCACTTCGCGGACGTGCCGCCGGGCCAGGCGAAGTACGTGAAGTGCGTGCGGGGCGCGGTGCTGGACGTGATCGTGGACGTACGCACCGGCTCGCCCACGTACAAGCGGTGGGAGGCGGTCCGGCTGGACGACGCCGACCACCGGGCGGTCTACCTCGCGGAGGGCCTCGGGCACGGATTCATGGCGCTGACCGACGACGCGTGCGTGCTGTACCTCTGCTCCGAGGGGTACGCGCCGGAGCGGGAGCACGGCGTCGACCCGCTCGACCCGGACCTGGGCATCGGGTGGCCGTCGGACATCGCGCCACTGCTCTCCCCGAAGGACGCCTCGGCCCCCGGGCTCGCCGAGGCCGAGGAGTGCGGGCTGCTGCCCTCGTACGCGGCGTGCGAGGCGTACTACGCGCGGCTGCGGGCGGACGGCCCGGCGGCCTCGGTGGTCCGGGCCGGCGAGCCGTCGTTCAGCCCGGCCGGCCGCTGACCGGGGCGTTCGGCGGCGAGGAGCGCGGGGAAGGCCGCGTGCAGCGCCGCGCGCCAGTCGCGGACCGGGTCGATGCCCGCGGCCCGGAAGCGGTCGTGCGCGAGGACGCTGTACGCGGGCCGGGGTGCCGGCCTGGCGAAGGCGGCGCTGCTGACCGGACGGACGCGGTCCGGGTCGGCGCCCAGCAGCCGGAACACCTCCCCGGCCAGGCCGTACCAGGTCGTCGCGCCGCCGCTGGTGCCGTGGTAGACGCCCGCCGGGGCCGTGCCGTCGAGCGCGGCGCGGCCCAGCGCCACCAGCCGGGAGGCGAGGTCCACGGTCCAGGTGGGCTGTCCGTGCTGGTCGTCCACCACGTCCAGGGTGTCCTTGACGGCTTCCAGTTTGATCATCGTACGGACGAAGTTGGCGCCGCCCGCGCCGTAGAGCCAGGCCGTCCGCACGACGTGGCCCGTGTCCGGCAGGGTCTCCAGGACCGCGCGTTCCCCGGCCAGTTTGGTGCGGCCGTACGCGCTGCGCGGGGCGGTCGGGGCGTCCTCCGGGTACGGCCGGTCCGCGTCGCCCGCGAACACGTAGTCGGTGGAGACGTGCAGCAGGACGCTCCCGTGGGCGCGGCAGGCGTCGGCGAGGACGGCGGGTCCGGTGCCGTTGACGCGCAGCGCCTCGGCCTCCCGGCTCTCCGCGTCGTCCACGGCGGTCCAGGCGGCGCAGTTCACGACGACGGCGGGCCGCTGGGCGTCGAGGACGGCCCGGACCTGCGCCGGGTCGGCGATGTCCAGGGCCGTGCGGTCCGCCGCGACGACGGTGGCGCCCTCGCGGGCCAGAGCGGTCGTCAGGTCGCGGCCGAGCATCCCTCCGGCCCCGGTGACCAGCCAGCGCGGCCTCACAGGGCGGCCCGTTCCTTGAGCGGTTCCCACCAGGAGCGGTTCTCGCGGTACCAGCGGACGGTCTCGGCGAGGCCGGCCGCGAAGTCCTTGCGGGGCGCGTAACCCAGCTCCTCGCGGATCTTCGTGCAGTCGACGGAGTAGCGCCGGTCGTGGCCCTTGCGGTCCTCGACGTGGGTCACGTCGGTGTCCCAGTCGGCGTCGCACGCCTCCAGGAGCAGCCGGGTGAGCTCCTTGTTGGGGAGTTCGGTGCCGCCGCCGATGTTGTAGACCTCGCCGGGACGGCCCTTGGTGCGGACGAGTTCGATCCCCCGGACGTGGTCGTCGATGTGCAGCCAGTCGCGGACGTGGGCGCCGTCGCCGTACAGCGGGACGGGCCGGCCCTCCAGGAGGTTGGTGACGAAGAGCGGGATGACCTTCTCGGGGAAGTGGTGGTGCCCGTAGTTGTTGGAGCAGCGGGTGACGCGGACGTCGAGGCCGTGGGTGCGGTGGTACGCCAGCGCGATGAGGTCGCCGGACGCCTTGGAGGCGGAGTACGGGGAGTTGGGCGCGAGGGGTTCGTCCTCGGTCCAGGAGCCCTCCTCGATGGAGCCGTAGACCTCGTCGGTGGAGATGTGGACGAAGGTGCGGACGCCCGCCTCGTACGCGGCGTGGACCAGGGTGTGGGTGCCCACGACGTTCGTACGGACGAAGGCGGCGCCGCCGTCGATGGAGCGGTCGACGTGGGACTCGGCGGCGAAGTGCACCACCTGGTCGTGCCCGGCCATGAGCCGCGCGACCAGCTCCGGGTCGCAGATGTCGCCGTGCACGAAGGCGAAGCCGGGGTGGCCCCGGACCTCGTCCAGGTTGGCCGGGTTGCCCGCGTAGGTGAGGGCGTCGAGCACGGTGACGGAGACGTCGCCGGGGCCGTCCGGGCCGAGCAGCGTACGGACGTAGTGGGAGCCGATGAAGCCGGCGCCTCCGGTGACGAGGATGCGTGTACCGGTCATGAGGAGATCTGCACCTTGCTGTGGTCGCCGAGGACGAGTCGGTGGGCGGACGGGCTGCGGGGCGCGGGCGTCACCTCGACGTCGTGGCCGATCAGCGACGCCTCAACGCGCCTCACCCCGTCGATGGAGGCGCCCCCGAGGACGATGGAGTACTCGATCTCGCTGTCCTCGATGCGGCAGTTCTGGGCGATCGAGGTGAACGGACCGACATAGGCGTCGCTGATCACCGAGCCGGTCCCGATCACGGCGGGCCCGACGATCCGGCTGCGGGTGACCCGGGCGCCCGGTTCGATCAGCACCCGGCCGATGATCTCGCTCTCGCCGTCGACGTAGGCGCCGTCGGTGCACGGCTCGACGCTCTCCAGGACCGTCCGGTTGACCTCCAGCATGTCGGTGACGTTGCCGGTGTCCTTCCAGTAGCCGTGGATGATGGTGGAGCGCACGTCGCGTTCCCGGTCGATGAGCCACTGGATGGCGTGGGTGATCTCCAGCTCGCCGCGCCAGGAGGGGCGGATCGAGCGGACGGCCTCGTGGACGGCCGGGGTGAAGAGGTAGACGCCAACGAGCGCGAGGTCGCTCTTGGGGTGCTCGGGCTTCTCCTCCAGGGCCACCACCCTGCCGTCCCCGTCCAGCTCCGCGACTCCGAACGAGGTCGGGTCGGGCACCCGGGTCAGCAGGATCTGCGCGTCGGGCCGGTCCGCGCGGAACTCCGCGACCAGGTCCGCGATCCCGCCGACGATGAAGTTGTCCCCCAGGTACATCACGAAGTCGTCGTTCCCCAGGAAGCGCTGGGCGACCAGGACCGCGTGGGCGAGGCCGAGGGGTTCGGCCTGCCGGATGTAGGTGACGTCGATGCCGAAGCGCGAACCGTCGCCGACCGCCGCGCGGATCTCCTCCTCGGTGTCGCCCACGATGATGCCGACCTCGGTGATGCCGGCCTCCGCGATGGCCTCCAGGCCGTAGAACAGCACCGGCTTGTTCGCCACCGGCACCAGCTGTTTCGCCGAGGTATGGGTGATGGGGCGCAGCCGGGTGCCGGCCCCACCGGAGAGTACGAGAGCCTTCACAGTTCCTGCCCCCACGATGAGATGTGACGGCGGCCGCCAAGGCCGCTGTCCATGGGACTTTACTGAGATTCAGCCGCACTTCCATGAACAAAACGGTGCTTGACGGCCCATTGCCGCCACATCGGGAGGAAAAGTGACGGTCTCCCGTAACCCGGACCGCCGTGCGGTACGCGAAGGGCCCGGCGCCGCCCCGTGGGAGCGGTGCCGGGCCCTTCGTACGGCCGTGCTTACGGGTGGCGCAGACGCCAGCCCTGCCAGGCGGACTCGATCATCTCGTCCACGCCGTACCGCGCCGACCAGCCCAGCTCCTGGCTGATGCGCTCGGCGGAGGCGACCACGCGGGCCGGGTCGCCGGGGCGGCGGGCCGAGACCTCGGCGGTGGCGTCCTCGTTGCCCGTGACCTTGAGGATGCGGTCGACCATCTCGCGCACCGAGCTGCCCTCGCCGCGGCCGATGTTCAGCGTGAGGTCCGTGCCGGGCTCGGCATCCTCCAGCCGGCGGGCGGCGGCAAGGTGGGCGGAAGCGATGTCCTCGACGTGGATGTAGTCGCGGATGCAGGTGCCGTCGGGCGTGTCGTAGTCGTCACCGAAGATGCGCGGGGCCTCGCCGGCCTCCAGGCGCTCGAAGACCATCGGGACGAGGTTGAAGACGCCCTCGTCGGCCAGCTCCGGCGAGGCGGCGCCCGCCACGTTGAAGTAGCGCATCGAGGCGGCGCGCAGCCCGTGTGCCCTGGCGGCGGCGTGGATCAGCCACTCGCCGACCAGCTTGGTCTCGCCGTACGGGCTCATCGGCGCGCACGGCGTCGTCTCGGTGACGAGGTCGACGTCGGGCATGCCGTAGACGGCGGCCGACGAGGAGAACACCAGCCGGTCGACGCCTGCGGCGACCATGCTCTCCAGCAGGACCTCCAGGCCGGTGACGTTCTCCTTGTAGTAGTACAGGGGCCGCTCGACGGATTCGCCGACCTGCTTCTTGCCCGCGACGTGCACCACACCGGTCACCCCGTGCTCGCGGATCGCCGCGTCCAGGGCCTCACGGTCGAGGACGGTCCCGGTCACCAGGGGAACCCCTGCGGGCACCTTGTCGGCGCTGCCGGTCGACAGGTCGTCGAACACGACCACCCGCTGACCACCGGCGATCATCGCGCGCACCACGTGCGCGCCGATGAACCCCGCCCCACCCGTAACCATCCAGGTCATGTCGTGCGTCTCCTGTCAGCTGCTGTGCCCCGTCGGCGTTCCACCCTACGTGGAAGGGGCCGAGGCACCCCCCGGGTACGGCCGGGGCGATCAATTACGCTGTCCGGGTGCCGGACGCCGACCACTGTCGCACGGTCCGACCGCGCCCTCGTAAAGCCCCCTGCGGACAGCCCTCTGGAACTGGTGGACGATGCCTCGACTGACACTCATCGTGCCTGCGTACAACGTGCAGGGGTACATCGGGGAGTGTCTGGACTCCGTACTCGGGCAGGACTTCGCCGACTTCGAGGTCATCGGCGTCGACGACTGCTCCCCGGACGGTTCCGGTGCGATCCTCGACACATACGCGGCCCGCGACGACCGGCTGCGTGTGCTGCACCTCACGGAGAACGTCGGCCTGGGCCGTGCGCGCAACGCGGGGCTCGAAGAGGCGACCGGTGACTACGTCCTCTTCCTGGACAGCGACGACACCCTGGCACCGGGCTCGCTGTCGGCCATCGCGGCCCGGCTCGACGCGACCGGCGACCCGGACATCCTGGTCTACGACTACACCCGGACCTACTGGGACGGGCGGCTGCTGCGCAACAAGCGGTCCGACCTGATGACCGAGGACGGCCCGGACGTCTTCTCGCTCGCCGACCGCCCGCAGCTCCTGGACCTGCTCCAGATCGTGTGGAACAAGGCGTACCGCCGCGACTTTGTCACCCGGCACGGCTTCCAGTTCCCGCCCGGCTACTACGAGGACGCGCCGTGGACGTACAGCTCGCTCATCGCGGCGGAGAGCATCGCGGTGCTCGACCGCTCCTGCGTGATGTACCGGCAGCGGCGTGAGGGCGGCAACATCCTGCGCACGGTCAGCCGGAAGCACTTCGACGTCTTCGACCAGTACGACCGCGTGTTCGCGTTCCTCGACGAGCGGCCGGAGCTGGGCTCCTGGCGCCCGGCGCTGTTCCGGAAGATGGTCGACCACTTCCTCACCGTGCTGGAGAAGCCGGGCCGGCTGCCGCGCAACGCGCGCGCCGAGTTCTTCCACCGGGCCGCGAAGGCCTACCGCGCGCGGCTCCCGGAGGACTTCGAGCGACCGCCGGGCGGGCGCGGTTACAAGTACGCGCTGCTCGGCGTCGACTCGTACTCGGCGTTCTTCGGCCTGACCCGCGCCAACAACGTCCGCCACCGGGCGCGGCTGGGCGGTCAGGCCCGTATCGGGCGGGCCAAGCGGGCGGCCCTCGGCATGTTCTACCGGTCCCAGCTGCGGCTGCCGGTGGACGAGAACCTGGCCGTGTTCTCGGCGTACTGGGGCCGGGGCTACTCCTGCAACCCGGCGGCCATCGAGGCCGAGCTGGGCCGGCTCGCGCCGCAGATGCGCCGGGTCTGGGCCGTGCGCGCCGAGCACCGCGACCGGGTGCCCGAGGGCGTCGAGAAGGTGATCGTCGGCTCACGCGAGTACTGGGCGGTCATGGCCCGCGCCAAGTACCTGACGAACAACGTCAACTTCGGCGACACCATCGTCAAGCGCGACGGGCAGATCCACCTCCAGACCCACCACGGCACCCCGCTGAAGACGATGGGCCTCGACCAGGCGCAGTACCCGGCGTCCACCAACATGGACATGGAGAAGCTGCTCCGCCGCTGCGACCGCTGGGACTTCAGCCTGTCCGCCAACCGGTTCTCCACCACCGTCTGGGAGCGGGTCTACCCCTGCCGGTACACCACCCTGGAGACCGGCTACCCGCGTAACGACGTGCTGGTCAACGCGACCGCCGCGGACGTCGTGGCGGCCCGGCGGGAGCTCGGCCTCGCGGACGGCACGACCGCCTTCCTGTACATGCCGACCCACCGCGAGTACGAGAAGGGGTTCGCGCCCCGGCTCGACCTGTCGAAGCTGGCCGAGGACCTGGGCCCGGACGTCACCCTGCTGGTGCGCGGGCACTACTTCTACAAGCCCACCGGCCGGCTCGCCGAGCTCCAGGCCGGCGGCCGGATCATCGACGTCTCCGGCCACGGCGACGTCGAACAGCTCTACCTCGCCGCCGACGCCCTGATCACCGACTACTCCTCGGCGATGTTCGACTTCGCCAACCTGGACCGGCCGATCGTCATCCACGCGGACGACTGGGACACCTACCGGGCCGTGCGCGGCACCTACTTCGACCTGATGGCGGAGCCCCCGGGCGCCGTCGCGACCACCCAGGAGCGGCTGACCGGGATCCTGGGCTCGGAGGAGTGGCGCGACGAGAAGGCGGCGGCACTGCGCGCGGCGTTCCGGGAGCGGTACTGCGACTACGACGACGGGCGGGCCGCGGAGCGCGTGGTGCGCAGGGTGTTCCTGGGCGAGGAGACCCTGCTGCCGGTGGTCCCGCTCGCGGAGCGCACCCCGGTCCCCTCCCCCGCCGAGGCCCTGTCCCAGGTCTGAGCGCCCGTAACGAAACCGCGGGCCCGGCCCCTTCCGTCATCCGGGAGGGACCGGGCCCGCGGTCGTTGTCCTGCGGGTGCTTTACGAGAACGGGTCGAAGTCCCGGTACTCCTCGGCGACCTCGTCGCGCTCCGCCTCGCGGTCGCGGCGGCGCTGAGCGGCCGGACGCGGCTCCTCCAGGCGGTGGTCCTCGCCACGGCGGCCGAGCATCTCCGCACCGGCGGTGACGGTCGGCTCCCAGTCGAAGACGACCGCGTTGTCCTCGGCGCCGATCGCCACGCCGTCGCCCGCTCGGGCCCCGGCCTTGCGCAGCTGGTCCTCGACACCGAGCCGGGCGAGCCGGTCCGCGAGGTAGCCGACGGCCTCGTCGTTGTTGAAGTCGGTCTGGCGGACCCAGCGCTCCGGCTTCTCGCCGCGCACCCGGTAGATGCCGTCCTCCTCCAGGGTGACGGTGAACCCGGCGTCGTCCACGGCCTTGGGCCGGATGACGATGCGGGTGGCCTCCTCGACCGGCTTGGCGGCGCGCGCCTCGGCGATGATGCCGGCGAGGGCGAACGACAGCTCCTTGAGCCCGGTCCTGGCGACGGCGGACGCCTCGAAGACGCGGTAGCCGCGCGCCTCCAGGTCGGGGCGGATCATGTCCGCGAGGTCCTGGCCGTCCGGGATGTCGATCTTGTTGAGGACGACGATGCGGGGCCGGTCCTCAAGCCCCCCGTACAGCTTCAGCTCCTCCTCGATCGTGTCGAGGTCGGAGACGGGGTCGCGGTCGGACTCCAGCGTCGCCGTGTCCAGGACGTGGACGAGCACCGAGCAGCGCTCGACGTGGCGCAGGAACTCCAGGCCGAGGCCCTTGCCCTGGCTGGCGCCCGGGATCAGGCCCGGGACGTCGGCGATGGTGTAGACGGTCTCGCCGGCGGTGACCACGCCCAGGTTCGGGACGAGGGTGGTGAAGGGGTAGTCCGCGATCTTCGGCTTCGCCGCGGAGAGGACCGAGATCAGCGAGGACTTGCCGGCGCTCGGGTAGCCCACGAGGGCCACGTCGGCGACGGTCTTGAGCTCCAGGACGATGTCGCGCGACTCGCCGGGCTCGCCGAGCAGCGCGAAGCCTGGGGCCTTGCGGCGGGCGGAGGCCAGTGCGGCGTTGCCGAGGCCGCCGCGGCCGCCCTGGCCCGCGACGAAGGCGGTGCCCTGGCCGACCAGGTCGGCGAGCACATTGCCCTGGCGGTCGAGGACGACGGTGCCGTCCGGGACGGGCAGGACCAGGTCCTGGCCCTCCTTGCCGGTGCGGTGGTCGCCGCCGCCGGGCTGGCCGTTGGTCGCCTTGCGGTGGGGGTGGTGGTGGTAGTCGAGGAGCGTGGTGACGGACTGGTCCACGACCAGGGTCACATCGCCGCCGCGGCCGCCGTTGCCGCCGTCCGGACCGCCGAGCGGCTTGAACTTCTCACGGTGAACGGAGGCACAGCCGTGGCCTCCGTTACCCGCGGCGACATGCAGTTCGACGCGGTCCACGAAGGTGGTCATGGGTGGAACCTCCAGTTGCATACCTGCGGAAAGACTTCGCTTGCCCCCGTAAGGGCAACACGCGAAAGGCGGACCCACTTCCCTCCTCGGGAAGTGAGGTCCGCCTCCACGTCATACCGCTCTACGAGCGCCGGGAATTCAGCCGGCGATCGGAACGATGTTCACGACCTTACGGCCACGGTGCGTGCCGAACTCGACCGCACCGGCGGCGAGGGCGAACAGCGTGTCGTCGCCGCCACGGCCGACGCCCGTGCCCGGGTGGAAGTGGGTGCCGCGCTGGCGGACCAGGATCTCACCGGCGTTGACGGCCTGGCCGCCGAAGCGCTTCACGCCGAGCCGCTGAGCATTGGAATCGCGCCCGTTCCGGGTGGACGATGCGCCCTTCTTGTGTGCCATGTGTTCTCAGTCCCTTACTTCGCAGCCGCGGGAATACCGGTGACCTTGATCGCCGTGTACTGCTGGCGGTGACCCTGGCGACGGCGGTAGCCGGTCTTGTTCTTGTAGCGAAGGATGTCGATCTTCGCGCCCTTGTGGTGGTCCACGACCTCGGCCTGGACCTTGATGCCGTCGAGCACCCACGGGTCGCTGGTCACGGCGTCGCCGTCGACAACGAGCAGGGTAGAGAGCTCTACCGTGTCGCCAACCTTGGCAGTGGAAATCTTGTCAACCTCAACGATGTCGCCGACAGCAACCTTGTGCTGGCGACCACCGCTGCGCACGATGGCGTACACGCGGATCTCACTCTCACTCGAAGCGGAAACCTCTGATGCCAGCCGCTCACACGGGTCCGGGGACCCATGACGATCCGGAGTGGACGAGCGGCCTCTCCCGTACGAGCGGGAGGTCGGTGCTCAGAGGTGTGGCGAACAAACGCCGACAGTCAAGGTTACGGGGCCCGGCACAGCCGGTCAAACCGGGCCCGGCGCCTCAGACCGCGGCGGTTCTGACGTACTCGGCGTACGCGTCCCGGATGCCGTTCTCGGACAGGTTCAGGTGCTCCAGGATCGTGTACCGGCCCGGCCGGGTCTTCGGCGCGAAAGCCACCACCTGTACGAACTCGTCCACGTCGAAGCCCATGTCCTCGGCGGTGACCGGCAGCCCGTGGCGCCGCAGCACCTGGGTCATGCGTACGGACTCCTGGACGGCGCCGCGCAGGTGCATGGCGAACGCCGCGCCGAGCCCGCACTGTTCGCCGTGGCTGGCGGCCCGCTGCGGGAAGAGCAGGTCGAAGGCGTGGTTGATCTCGTGGCAGGCGCCGGAGGCCGGGCGGCTGTCACCGGCCACCGACATCGAGATCCCGGTGAGCACCAGGCCCTCCGCGAGGACCTGGAGGAACGCGTCGTCGCCCAGGCCGCCCGGGTGGCGCAGCACGGCCTCGCCGGCCTGCCGGGCCATCGCGGCGGCCAGGCCGTCGATGTCCTCGCCGTTGACCCGGTGGGCCAGCTCCCAGTCGGCCACGGCCGAGATGTTGGACAGCGCGTCCCCGATCCCGGACCGCACGAAGCGGACGGGGGCCTCACGGATGACGTCGAGGTCGATGACCACGGCGATCGGGTTCGGCACCCCGTACGAGCCCCGGCCCGCGTCGTTGTCCAGCGTCGCGACCGGGGAGCACAGCCCGTCGTGGGACAGGTTCGTCGCCACGGCGACCAGGGGCAGCCCGACGCGCGCCGCGGCGAACTTGGCGCAGTCGATGATCTTGCCGCCGCCGAGGCCGACCACGGCGTCGTACCGGCCGGACTTCATGGCCTCGGCGAGCTTGACGGCGTCGTTCAGCGTGCCGCCGCCCACCTCGAACCAGGAGGCGCCCGGCAGGCTGTCCGTGAGCCGTTCGCGCAGGGCCCGGCCGGAACCCCCGCTGATCGCGACCGCCAGCTTCCCCGAGCCGGAGATCCGCTGATCGGCGAGGACGCCCGCCAGATCCGCCAGAGCCCCGGCCCGGATGTCCACGACGACCGGCGCGGGTATCAGCCGGGTCAGTACTGGCACGCGATCTTCCTGCCCTTGGCGAGGTCGTCGTGGTTGTCGATCTCGACCCACTTCACGTCGCCGATCGGCTCCACGTCGACCTTGAAGCCGCGGTTGACGAGCTCCTGGTAGCCGTCCTCGTAGTAGAGGTCCGGGTCACGCTCGAAGGTGGTCTTCAGCGCGTCGGCCAGCTCCTCGGCCGCGTCGCCCTCGATGAGGGTGACGCCGATGTACTCACCGGTGGCCTCGGCCGGGTCCATCAGCTTGGTGATCCGGCGGACGCCCTTGCCGTCCTCGACGACGACCTTCATCTCCTCGTCGGCGAGGGACTTCACGGTGTCGAGGGCGAGGATGATCTTCTTGCCGTCACCGCGGGCGGCCAGCAGGGTCTTCTCGACGGAGACCGGGTGCACGGTGTCGCCGTTGGCGAGGATGACGCCGTCCTTGAGGGCGTCCCGGCCGCACCACAGGGAGTAGGCGTTGTTCCACTCCTCGGCCTTGTCGTTGTCGATCAGCGTGATGCTGACGCCGTACTTGGCCTCCAGCGCCGCCTTGCGCTCGTACAGGGCCTCCTTGCGGTAGCCCACGATGATCGCGACCTCGGTCAGACCGACCTCGGCGAAGTTGCCGAGCGTCAGGTCGACCACGGTCAGGCTCTCCTCGTCGCCCTCCGGGCCGACGGGCACGAGCGCCTTGGGCAGCGTGTCGGTGTAGGGACGCAGACGACGGCCGGCGCCGGCGGCCAGAATCATGCCGATCATGGGGTTCTCCTCGGTGCGGTGCGGTGTTACGGGTGTCTGGGGTCAGGAGTCGGGGCCGGGCCGGCGGGTCAGAGTTCCGAGGCCACGTAGGCGCGCAGCCAGCTGCGGAAGTCCGGGCCCAGGTCCTCGCGCTCGCAGGCGAGGCGGACGATGGCCCGCAGATAGTCGCCGCGGTCGCCGGTGTCGTAGCGGCGGCCCCGGAAGACCACGCCGTGCACCGGGCCGCCGAGCTTCTCGTCGGCGGCGAGCTGCTGGAGCGCGTCGGTCAGCTGGATCTCGCCGCCCCGGCCCGGCTCGGTCTCGCGCAGCACGGCGAAGACGGCGGGGTTGAGGACGTAGCGGCCGATGACCGCGAGGTTGCTGGGGGCGTCGCCCGGCTCCGGCTTCTCGACCAGGCCGGTGACCCGGACGATGCCGTCCTCTGCGGTGGGCTCCACCGCCGCGCAGCCGTAGAGGTGGCTCTGTTCGGGCGCCACCTCCATCAGTGCGACGACGCTGCCACCCTCACGCTCCTGTATCTCGGTCATCCGGGTCAGCAGCGGGTCGCGCGGGTCGATCAGGTCGTCGCCGAGGAGGACCGCGAACGGCTCGTCGCCCACGTGGGGCTCCGCGCACAGGACGGCGTGGCCGAGACCGCGCGGGTCGCCCTGGCGGACGTAGTGCATGGTCGCGAGGTCGCTCGACTCCTGGACCCGGACCAGCCGCTCGGCATCGCCCTTGCGGGTCAGCGCCGACTCCAGCTCGTAGTTCCGGTCGAAGTGGTCCTCCAGCGCGCGCTTGTTGCGCCCGGTGATCATCAGGACGTCGTTCAGCCCCGCGGCGGCGGCCTCCTCCACGACGTACTGGATCGCCGGCTTGTCCACGACCGGCAGCATCTCCTTGGGAGTCGCCTTCGTCGCGGGCAGGAACCGGGTACCGAGCCCGGCGGCCGGTATGACGGCCTTCTGGATCTTGCGCATGTGGGGGCTTTCGTGTCGGGGGCGGGAGGGCCCGGCGCCGTGACGGGGTCCGGCCGGTCCCTGGGTCGGGACCGGCCGGACCGCGTCACGCGAGGCGGATCAGCCCTCGTCGGCCGTGGCCGTGACGGCCGGGGCGGTCTGCTGCTCCGCCGCCACCGTCTTCTTCGCCGCCGCCTTCTTGGCCGTCGTCTTCTTCGCGGCCGTCTTCTTGGCCACGGTCTTCTTGACCGCCGCCTTCTTGGCCGTGGCCTTCTTGGCGGTCTTGCGGGCCGCCTTCTTGGCCGGGGCGGCCTCCGGCTCCGCCTCGGTGGCCTCGGGGGCCTCCGTGACCTCGGGGGCCTCCGGAGTCTCCACCACGACGACCGCGGCGTCCTCGGCCCCCGCGGGGGAACCGGCGGGCGCGCTGACCTTACGGGTGGCGCGGCGCCGGACACGCGGCGGCGCGGCCGGCTCCTCGGCCGGGGCCTCGGCGTGCGACGCCTCGACCACCGGGTCCTCGGCGGCCACCGGGTCGGGGCCGGGCGCCGGCTCCTCGGCGGCGGCCGGCGCGGGCTCGGCCGGGGCCGCCTCGGTCACGGCCGCCTCGGCCGGGGCCGGCGAACCTGCCGGGGCGGTCGCCTTCCGGGTCGCCCGGCGGCGCCGGCCCTGCGGGGCCTCGACGGGAGCCTCTTCGGCGACCGGCTCCGGGGCCGCGACGGGCTCCGGCTCGGCGACCGGCTCGGCGACGATCTCCTCCGCCGGGGCGGTGGAGGCCTTCGGGGCGCCGGCCGGGGCCGATGCGTTGCGGGTCGCCCGGCGGCGGCCGCGGCCGCGTGCGACGGCGGCCTCGGCCTCGGCGGCGCTGCTGTACAGCTCCTCGTCCGGGACGAACTCGGGCTCGGGCAGGGCCACCGGTGCGGCGACCTCCGCGGCGACCTCGGCCTCGGTCTCGGCCTCGGTGTGCTCCTGGCCGTGGTCGTGCTCGTGGCCGTGGTCGTGGTCCTGGCCGCCGCCGCGCCGCTTCTTCGAGCGCTTGCCGCCGCCACCGCCGCCCGTGGAGGAGGGCTGCTCCATGTGGACGATGACCCCGCGGCCGTTGCAGTGGACGCAGGTCTCGGAGAAGGACTCCAGCAGCCCCTGGCCGACCCGCTTGCGGGTCATCTGGACCAGGCCCAGCGAGGTGACCTCGGCGACCTGGTGCTTCGTACGGTCGCGGCCCAGGCACTCCAGCAGACGCCGCAGCACCAGGTCCCGGTTGGACTCCAGCACCATGTCGATGAAGTCGACCACCACGATGCCGCCGAGGTCGCGCAGCCGCAGCTGGCGCACGATCTCCTCGGCCGCCTCCAGGTTGTTCTTGGTGACCGTCTCCTCCAGGTTGCCGCCCTGGCCGGTGAACTTGCCGGTGTTGACGTCGACCACGACCATCGCCTCGGTCTTGTCGATCACCAGCGAGCCGCCGCTCGGCAGGTAGACCTTGCGGTCCAGTGCCTTCATCAGCTGCTCGTCGATCCGGTACGTCGCGAAGATGTCGACCTCGGAGGTCCACCGCGACAGCCGGTCCGTCAGGTCGGGCGCCACATGCGAGACGTAGCCGTGGATGGTCTCCCACGCGTCGTCGCCGCTGACGATGACCTTGGAGAAGTCCTCGTTGAAGATGTCGCGGACGACCCGGACGGTCATGTCCGGCTCGCCGTACAGGAGCGTCGGCGCGTTGGAGCTGCCGGTGCCCTTCGCCTTCTTCTGGATGTCCTCCCACTGCTGCTGGAGCCGCTCGACGTCACGGCGCAGCTCGTCCTCGCTCGCACCCTCGGCGGCGGTGCGCACGATGACGCCCGCGTCCTCGGGGACGATCTTCTTGAGGATGGTCTTGAGCCGGGCGCGCTCGGTGTCGGGCAGCTTGCGGCTGATCCCGGTCATCGAGCCCTCGGGCACGTAGACCAGGTAGCGGCCGGGCAGCGAGACCTGGCTGGTCAGGCGGGCGCCCTTGTGGCCGATCGGGTCCTTGGTGACCTGCACCAGGACGGACTGGCCGGACTTGAGCGCGGTCTCGATACGCCGGGGCCCGTGGGCCATGCCCAGCGCCTCGAAGTTGACCTCACCGGCGTACAGGACGGCGTTGCGGCCCTTGCCGATGTCCACGAAGGCGGCCTCCATGGACGGCAGCACGTTCTGCACCTTGCCCAGGTAGACGTTGCCGACGTAGCTGGTGGCCTGCTCCTTGTTGACGTAGTGCTCCACGAGCACGTTGTCCTCAAGCACGCCGATCTGGGTGCGCTCGCCGCTCTGGCGGACGACCATGACGCGCTCGACGGCCTCGCGGCGCGCCAGGAACTCGGCCTCGGTGATGATCGGCACCCGGCGGCGGCCCTGCTCGCGGCCCTCGCGGCGGCGCTGCTTCTTGGCCTCCATGCGGGTCGAGCCCTTGATGGACTGGACCTCGTCGAAGCCGGTGCCGGGCTCCCGCTCCTCCTTCTTGCGGGGCTCGCGGACCTTGACGACGGTGCGCTCCGGGTCGTCCGCGCCGTCCCCGGCATCGGACACCGCGTCACCGCTGCGACGACGGCGGCGCCGGCGGCGGCGGCTGCTGCTCGTGCCGGAGGCGGCGGACTCGCGCTCGTCGTCGTCCTCGTCCCCCTCGTCGGCGGAGTCCCGGTCGGCCTCGGGCTCGTCCTCGGCCCGGTCGGCGTGCTCGTCGTCCGTCTGCTGCTCGGGGCCCTCGTCCTCGGCGGCCTCGCCCCGGCGACGGCGACGGCCGCCCCGGCGACGGCGGCGCGACGGGCGGTCGCCGTACTCGTCGGTGTCCTCGCCGTCCTGCTCGGCCTCGGCGGCGGACTCCGGCTCCTGCTCGTCCTCGGGCTGCTCCTGCGCCGGGGCGGCGGTCACGGTCTCGGTGGTGTCGGCCTCGGCGGCCTCACCGCGACGGCGACGACGGCGGCGCGAACCGCCCTGGGACGCGGACTCGGCGGGGGCCGGCGCCTCCTCGCGGACCGGGGCGATCTCCTCCTCGGGCTCCTCGTGCGAGGCGGCGGCCGCGGCGGCTGCCGCGGTCTCCGGGGTCTGGAACATCGGCTCGGCGAAGACCGGCGCCTGGAAGACGGCGACGGCCGGGCGGGCGGCCCGGCGGCCGCGGCGCGCCGGCTCCTCCGGCTCGGCGGTGAACTCGGGGCGGCCGGCGGCCGCGGTGGCCCGGCGGCGCTGACGGCCGCGCGGGGCGGCCTCCTCGACCTCGGCGGGCTCGGCGGCCAGCTCCTCGACGGCAGCCTCGGGCAGGCTCTCACCGGTCTGGGCCTCGGCGGGCTGCTCGTCGGCGGCCTTCGGCGCACCGGCCGGGGACGACGCGCGGCGGGTCGCGCGGCGGCGGCCGCGGGGGGCCTCTGCGGGCTCGACGACCGCCTCGGGAGCCTGGGCCGGCTCGGTGACCTCGTCGGTCTCCTCGTCCTCCTCGGTCCCGACGGCTTCGGCGACGGGCTCCACCGCGGCGGCCTGCGGGGCACCCGCCGGGGCGGAGGCCCTGCGGCGGGTACGGCCGCGCGGGGCCTCGGCGGGCTCGGGGGTCTCCTCGGCGACCGGCTCGGCGGTCTCCGCGGCCTTCGCCACGGTCTCGGCGGCCTTGGGCTCACCGGCGGGCGACGTGGCCTTGCGGACGGCGCGGCGGCGGCGGGGGGCCTCGGCGGCGGGCTCGGCGGGCGCTTCCGCGGCGGGGGCCTCCGTCACGGGGGCGTCCTCAACGATCTCGACCGGCTCGGCGGCCTTGGGGGCACCGGCGGGCGACGTGGCCTTGCGGACGGCACGGCGGCGCGGGCGCGCCGGAGCGGCGCTCTCGGCGGCGGACTCGGGGCTCTCCACGACGGGGGCCTCCTCAACGATCTCGACCGGCTCGGCGGCCTTGGGCGCACCGCTCGGGGACGTGGCCTTGCGCACGGCACGGCGGCGGCGGGGGGCCTCGGCGGCGGGCTCGGCGGGCGCTTCCGCGGCGGGCTCCGCCACGGGCTCGGCGGCGGTCGGCTCGGCGGTCACGGGCTCCACGGATTCGGCCTGCCCGGCGGCCGAGGGCGCGCCGGCGGGCGATGTGGCCTTGCGGACCGCGCGGCGGCGGGGGCGGGCGGGGGCGGCCTCGGCGGCCGGTTCCGTGCTCGGGGACTCTGCGGCGTCAACGGCCGGTATGGCCGGTGCGTCGGCGGCGGCCCGGGCCCCGGCCGACGGCGGGCCGGCGGGGCGGGAGGCCGCGCGGCGCCTGCGGCGCGGGGGCAGCTTGTCTCCGGGGGTGTTGTTGTCTTCGGCGTTCCCGGCGGTGCCGGGTTCGTTCGGCTGGGGCATGCGGGCGTTTCTCCCGTCGCGCTCCCGGGCGCCGCACCTGATTCCGGTCCGGCTCGGTCCGCGGGTGGCCGCGGCACCGCCGTCCGGGGCGCGGGCGCCGCACGGGAGCTGAATCTTGGCTCGCCGGTTCCGTACGCGGTGTGCGGACGGCCTGGCGAAAGTCTTATGGGTCAGCGCGCGGCCCGGCCCAGGTGGCTCCCGAGCACGAGGGCTGCGCTACGACGACCGCCTTACGCGGAACCTGCACCTTCCGGCGCCGTCGCGACGGCGGTCCCGGTGGCCGTGGTTGATGCGGCCGGGGCTGCCTCGCGGTCGGGCGCGAGCGGGTCGGTCACCGTGCCGGACTCCTCGTCGAAGAGCCCCTGCGCCAGCCTGGTGACCGCTGCGGGCACCGGCGGCGCCAGGTCGGCCACAACGCGGAGACCGGACAGGACGTCGTCAGGCCGTACGGCAGGTGTCACGTGCCGAACAACCAGCCGCAGTATCGCACAGGCCTTGTCACCGGGCCTATCAGCCGGAAGATCAAGGGTCCGGAGGTCGACCACGGCGGAACGGGCGTCGAAGCTCCGCATGCCGTTCTTCGTGCGGCGCTCGACCTCGACGGTCTCCGCCGCGTTGAAGGCGGACACGGCCTTCTCCGCGTCCTGCGGGGTCACCCCGTCCAGGCGGATCTCCCAGACTGAGGCGGTCAGCCGGTCCGCGAGACCCGAGGTGCGGGCCTCTACGGCGTCCGTGATGTCCAGGCCGTCCGGCATGGAGTCGTTGAGCAGCTCACGCAGAACGCCCGGATCGCGGGGCTCGGTGAGGGCGATCTCCAGGAACTCGGCCTCGCTGCCCGTACCGGTGGGTGCGGCGTTGGCGTACGACACCTTGGGGTGCGGGGTGAAGCCCGCCGAGTAGGCCATGGGCACCTGGGAGCGGCGCAGCGCCCGCTCGAAGGCACGCTGGAAGTCGCGGTGGCTGGTGAACCGGAGGCGGCCGCGCTTGGTGTAGCGCAGTCGGATGCGCTGCACCGCCGGTGCGGGCGGCGGGCCTTCGGGCTGTCGCTTGCCCAGTGGTTCTTCTCCTCGGTGCGGGGCGGGCGCGGTGGCGCGCCGCCCTCGAAATGCGGGTGGCCCGGGGGCCCCGGTCCGGCTCACCCCTGCTGTGCGGATTTCTCCGGAAGCGGGGCGAACTCTGGTCCTGGCGCCGCGCTGGGCACGGTCGTTGCACTACCCAGAGTACGCGCAAGGGGGCTTCCGGGTTCCCCGGGCTCGGGTTCGGCGGGCGCGCCGACCAGGGCGCGCCAGGCATCGCGCCTGGCCCGGCGCACCGTTTCCCGGGCGGCGCGCAGCGTCTGGCGGGCCGTGCGGCCCGCCGCGCGCAGGACCCGCCCGACGGGTGCCAGGAGGGCGTCGCGCACGAAGCGGCCGACCGGGACGCACACCGTGCGGTACGCCCAGCGCACCGGCGCGGCGATCAGATTCCGGGCGAGCCAGGCGAGCGCCCGGCCGGCCGCCCGGGAGAGGTATCCGGCGACGCGCCAGGCGATGCCGAGCGCGGCGGCGACCTCCCGGCCGACCGGGGTCAGGACGCGCCGGTACACCCAGACGACGGGCGTGACGAGAAGCACGACGACGAGCCACCGCAGCGCGATGCCGATTCCCCGGAAGAACGCCTCGATCCCGCGGATCACCAGATCCAGCGTCCACGCGATGCCGTGGCCGAGCGGGGTGAGGACCCGCCGGTACACCCAGACGAGCGGCATCACCACCAGGTACCGGACCAGCCAGGCCGCGGCGAGCCCGACGGGCACCAGGACGTACCGCCACAGCAGCACCACCGGCATCACGAACACCACGGTGAGCAGCCACTTCAGGGCGGCCCCCAGCCATCGCGCCACCGGGACCAGCACCTCCCGGTACAGCCACCGCAGCCCGTGTCCGAGCGGGATGAGCAGGTGCGCGTACACCCATTGGAGCGGCACCACGATCCCGTACCGGACCACGGGCACCACGACGTGGCGCCAGAGCGCGACCCACGGCCACACGAACACCGCGCGGGCCAGCCAGGCCAGCGCGAGCCCCAGCGGGACGCACACGTACCGCCACAGCCATCGCGCCGGGATGGCCACCAGCACGTCGAAGAGCCAGGCCAGGGCGCGGCCGAGCGGCCGGAACAGCACCCGTTCGGCTGCCCGGGCGGTGACGACGAGGGCGTCCCACACCATCCGTACCGGCAGGACGACGAGGAGCACCACGATCCGGACGGGGATCCGGATGAGGGTGGTGAGGCAGCCGTCACCGCCCTCGTAGTGCGCGGGCGCCTGGTGAGCGCCGTACTCCGGCGGCTTCCGGTGCTTTCCCTGTTCCATGCCCCTCATGACGCGAAGGCCCGGCCGGGAGTTTCCCCGGACCGGGCCATCGTCACCGAGCTGTCACACGCCCGCGATCACTTCGCGGCTCACTTCACGACCGTGAGCGGCAGGAGCTTCTTCCCGGTCGGGCCGATCTGGATGCTGGTGTCCATCTGGGGGCACACCCCGCAGTCGAAGCACGGGGTCCAGCGGCAGTCCTCGACCTCGGTCTCGTCCAGCGAGTCCTGCCAGTCCTCCCAGAGCCAGTCCTTGTCGAGGCCCGAGTCCAGGTGGTCCCAGGGCAGGACCTCCTCGTAGGTCCGCTCGCGGGTGGTGTACCAGTCGACGTCCACGCCGAACTCCGGCAGGGTCGCCGCGGCGCTCTTCATCCACAGGTCGTAGCTGAAGTACTCGCGCCAGCCGTCGAACCGGCCGCCGGCCTCGTAGACCGCGCGGATGACGGAGCCGACCCGGCGGTCGCCGCGCGACAGCAGGCCCTCCACGATGCCGGGCTTGCCGTCGTGGTAGCGGAAGCCGATCGAGCGGCCGTACTTCTTGTCGCCGCGGATCTTGTCCCGGAGCTTGGCGAGGCGGGCGTCCGTCTCCTCGGCGCTGAGCTGCGGTGCCCACTGGAACGGGGTGTGCGGCTTGGGCACGAAACCGCCGATGGAGACCGTGCAGCGGATGTCGTTCTGGCCGGAGACCTCGCGGCCCTTGGCGATCACGTTGACCGCCATGTCACCGATCTGGAGGACGTCCTCGTCGGTCTCGGTGGGCAGCCCGCACATGAAGTACAGCTTCACCTGGCGCCAGCCGTTGCCGTAGGCGGTGGCGACCGTGCGGATCAGGTCCTCCTCCGAGACCATCTTGTTGATGACCTTGCGCATGCGCTCGGAGCCGCCCTCGGGGGCGAAGGTGAGACCGGAGCGGCGCCCGTTGCGGGTCAGCTCGTTGGCCAGGTCCACGTTGAACGCGTCGACGCGGGTGGACGGCAGCGAGAGGCCGATCTTGTCGTCGGTGTAGCGGTCCGCGAGGCCCTTGGCGATCTCACCGATCTCGGTGTGGTCGGCGGAGGACAGCGAGAGCAGGCCGACCTCCTCGAAGCCGGTCGCCTTGAGGCCCTTCTCCACCATCTCGCCGATGCCGGTGATGCTTCGCTCCCGCACGGGGCGCGTGATCATGCCGGCCTGGCAGAAGCGGCAGCCGCGGGTGCAGCCGCGGAAGATCTCCACGGACATCCGCTCGTGGACGGTCTCGGCGAGCGGGACCAGGGGCTGCTTCGGGTACGGCCACTCGTCCAGGTCCATGACGGTGTGCTTGGACACCCGCCACGGCACGCCGGACTTGTTCGGTACGACGCGGCCGATGCGGCCGTCCGGGAGGTACTCCACGTCGTAGAAGCCGGGGACGTAGACGCCGCCGGTCCTCGCGAGGCGGAACAGCACCTCCTCGCGGCCGCCGGGGCGGCCCTCGGCCTTCCAGGCGCGGATGATCTCGGTGATCTCCAGGACCGCCTGCTCGCCGTCGCCGATGACCGCGCAGTCGATGAACTCCGCGATCGGCTCCGGGTTGAACGCGGCGTGGCCGCCCGCGAGCACGATCGGGTCGTCGATGTCCCGGTCCTTGGCGGCCAGCGGGATGCCGGCCAGGTCCAGGGCGGTGAGCATGTTGGTGTAGCCCAGCTCGGTGGAGAAGCTGAGCCCGAAGACGTCGAACGCCTTGACCGGGCGGTGGCTGTCCACGGTGAACTGCGGCACCTCGTGCTCGCGCATCAGCGCTTCGAGGTCCGGCCAGACGCTGTAGGTGCGCTCGGCGAGGACGCCCTGGCGCTCGTTGAGCACCTCGTACAGGATCATGACGCCCTGGTTGGGCAGCCCGACCTCGTACGCGTCCGGGTACATCAGTGCCCAGCGGACGTCGCACTCGTCCCACGGCTTGACGGTGGAGTTCAGCTCACCGCCGACGTACTGGATGGGCTTCTGCACATGCGGGAGCAGAGCTTCGAGCTGTGGGAAGACCGAATCGACAGACATCGCGAACTTTCGAGAGCCGGCAGGGGTGACCATCCAGCGTACCTCGGTGCCCGTACTGCCCGCGCCCGCCGGAGTACGCCGCTCAGTCTCCGGCGGACCGCCGGAGACGGGCCCTGTGCGCCCGGTGCCACACCCCTGGCAGCTCGCGCTCGGTCGCGGCGGCGGCCGCCTCCTCGCGCCCGTACACCAGTCCCCAGGTGAACGACGGCTCGCCCGCCGCGTGCGCCTGTACGGCGAGGGCGCGCAGGGCCTCGCGGGCGACGACGCCGTCCTGGTGGTCACCGAGGAGGCTCTGTACGGCCTTGAGCCGCTTGGCCGCCTTCTTCGCGGGCTTCCCGAGGGCCGGGCGGGCGGCCTCCGCCGCGTACCGTGCCCTCTTCGCGGCCTTGCGGGCGCTGTGCAGCGCGGCGTCCCGGTCCGGCCCCGGCGGCAGCTCCCGGACGTGCGCCACCCGCCCGGCGAGGCGCTTGTGGTCCTTGCGGACCGCGCGGGCCAACTCGTCGGCGGGCGCCGCGTCGGCCCCGGGCAGCAGCGGCGGGGCGGCGAGCAGGGCCTCCAGGGCGCGCAGCAGGTCCAGGTAGCGCGCGGAGTCCAGGACGGCGGTCGTGCGGCGGCCCGAACCGCCGCGCCCCGCCGCCGACCGGAGCCGCAGCCGCGCCCTGACCGGTCCGAAGGCCAGCGGGCGGGGCAGCTCGTCGAGCCGGGCGCGCAGCCGGGCGTCCAGGACCTCCTGGTCCCGGTCGATCCCCAGCTCCCCCGCGAGCCACTTCAGTTCGGTGCCGAGAGGGCGGGTGGCCTCGCGGTCGAGGACGCGGCGGTACGTGCGCAGGGTGCTGCGGAGCCGCCGGGTGGCGACGCGCATCCGGTGCACGGAGTCGGGCAGCCCCCGCCGCACGGCCGGGTCGAGCGCCACGATCGCCTCGGCCTGGCGGCGTACGTAGCCGAGGACGTGGTCCCCGGCGGTGCGCGGTTCGTCCTCCCCGGGGCGCGTGGGTCCGGACCCCGTCTCCGCCAGGGCGCGGGCCAGCTTGGAGGGGGCGGTGGCGGGCCGGATGCCGGCCTCCTCCAGCGCGCGGTCGACGGTGTCGAGGAAGGCGGGGTCGCCGTCGTCGGCGAGCTCGGCCTCGATCTCGGTCCAGGCGGCGGTGCGGTGGCCGCCGTGCAGCCGCTCCGCGCGGACCTCGTCCACGCTGAGCTCGGCCAGCGGAGCGCCGTCGTCGCCGAGGAGTACGTGGACGTCGCGGACGGACACCAGCCGGACGACGGGGACGACGGGGGCGCCGAGGACCCGGGAGCGGATCAGGGCGGTGAGGCGGGCCGGGACGTGGTCGGAGAGCGGGGCCCGGATCTCGTCGCGGATGCCGTCGGTGACGGGGAGTTTCAGGTGCCAGCCGGCGTCGGAGCCTCCGGTGCGGCGGCGCAGGGTGACGTTTCCGGCGGCGAGGCGCAGGTCCTCGGTGTCGTGGTAGACGGCGTCCAGCTCCATGACGCCCTCGTGCACGACGGACCCGACACCGGCCACCCGGCCCAGGTCGGGCAGCCGGGTGGCGTCGGTGGCTTCGTACTTCCGCTCGATCTCGCGCTTGGAATCCGCCATGCAACGAACCTAACGCGCCACGGGGAAACCGCTCAGGCCGTTATCGGCCGTTGCACCCGGATCGACTGGAGCAGGCCGATGGCCACCCAGACGGCGAACATCGAGGAGCCGCCGTAGGAGACGAACGGCAGCGGGAGTCCGGCGACCGGCATGATGCCGAGCGTCATGCCGATGTTCTCGAAGGACTGGAAGGCGAACCAGGCGATGATCCCGGCTGCGACGACCGTGCCGTACAGCTCGGTGGTCTCGCGGGCGATGCGGCAGGCGCGCCACAGGACGACGCCGAGCAGTACGAGGATGAGCCCGGCGCCGAGGAAGCCCAGCTCCTCGCCCGCGACCGTGAAGACGAAGTCGGTCTGCTGCTCGGGGACGAACTGCCCGGTGGTCTGGGTGCCCTGGAAGAGGCCGGTGCCGTGCAGGCCGCCGGAGCCGATCGCGATGCGGGCCTGGTTGGTGTTGTAGCCGACGCCGGCCGGGTCGAGCGCCGGGTTGGCGAAGGCGGCGAAGCGGGCGATCTGGTAGTCGTCCAGCAGCCCGAGCTGCCAGATGGCGACCGCCCCGGCCACGCCCGCGCCGAGGAGTCCGAAGACCCAGCGGTTGGACGCGCCGGAGGCCAGCAGCACCCCGAGCACGATGACGACCATGACCATCACGGAGCCGAGGTCCGGCATCCCCATGACGATCACCATGGGGAGCGCCGCGAGGCCGAGGGCCTTGGCGACGCTCCGGTGGTCGGGGTGGATCTGGTCGCCCGCGTCCACACGGGCGGCGAGGATCATCGCCATGCCCAGGATGATGGTGATCTTGGTGAACTCGGACGGCTGGATGGAGAAGCCGCCGGGCAGCAGGATCCAGGCGTGGGCGCCGTTGACGGTGGCGCCCAGTGGGGTGAGGACCGCCAGCACGAGGAGCACGGACAGGCCGTACAGGACGGGCACCGCGCCGCGCAGCGTGCGGTGGCCGAGCCAGATCGTGCCGATCATCAGCGCGATACCGATGCCGGTGTTGAGCGCGTGCCGGAACAGGAAGTAGTACGGGTCGCCGTGGGTCAGCGAGTCGCGTCCCCGGGTCGCCGACCAGACCAGCAGCGAGCCGATGAAGGAGAGCGCGACCGCCGAGCCGAGCAGCGGCCAGTCGAGCCGGCGCACGACGGAGTCGCGTGCCGTGAGCCGGCTCCAGGCGGACCGCTCGGGGCCGTAGCGCGGGACGGAGAATCCGGCCATCAGTCGCGCCTCCCCAGCACCGCGGCGAGCGTCTGCTCGGCCGCGGGCTTCTCCGAGGCCGGGTTGTACGGCTTGATCGTCGGGGCGTCGATGGTGCCGTCCGTCTGGATCTTCGGCAGCCCCTTCTGGGGCGTCGGCAGGAGGGCCTTCTTGAGGTCCTGCTTGCCGGTGGCGTCGAGACCGTAGAGCGCGTTGTAGATGTTGCGGACGGCGGGCCCGGACGCGCCGGAACCCGTACCGCCCTGGGAGATCGTCATGACGATCGAGTAGTCCTTGGTGTACGTGGCGAACCAGGAGGTCGTCTGCTTGCCGTAGACCTCGGCGGTACCCGTCTTGGCGTGCATCGGGATCTTGTCCTGCGGCCAGCCGCCGAATCGCCAGGCGGCCGAACCGCGGGTCGCGACACCCGCGAGGGCTTCGTCTATCTCGTTGCGCGTCTTCTTGGTGAAGGGCAGCTTGCCGTGCGACTTGGGCTCGATCGTCTGGACGTTCTTGCCGTCGCCGCTGACGATCGCCTTGCCGACGGTGGGGTCGTAGAGCGTGCCGCCGTTGGAGATGGCCGCGTAGATGGTGGCCATCTGGATCGGGGTGACGAGGGTGTCGCCCTGGCCGATCGAGTAGTTGACGGAGTCACCGGCGCGCATCTTGTCGCCTTCGAGGCAGTTCTCGTAGGCGATCTTCTCGACGTACGTGCCGTTCTTCTTGCCCTGCTTGCACCAGGCGTCGTGATTGGCCTTGGCGAAGTTCTTCTTCCACTCGCGGTCCGGGACGCGGCCGCTGACCTCGTTGGGGAGGTCGATGCCGGTCTCCTTGCCCAGGCCGAACTGGTGGGCCGTCTTGTAGAACCAGTCCTTGGGGTGCTTCTTCGGGTTGTTCCCGCCGTCCTTCGCCCACTCCTTGTGCGCGATGCCGTAGTACACGGTGTCGCAGGAGACCTCCAGGGCGCGGCCGATGGTGATGTCGCCGTAGCCCTGGGACTCGTAGTTGGTGAAGGTCTGCCCGCCGATGGAGTACGAGCTGGGGCAGGGGTAGTGGCCGTCGAAGGGGTACCCGGCGTTGACCGCGGCGGTCGAGGAGATGACCTTGAAGATCGAGCCGGGGGCGGCCTGCCCCTGGATGGCCCGGTTCAGCAGCGGGAAGTTGGACTTCTTGCCGGTGAGCTTGGCGTAGTCCTTGGCGGAGATGCCGCCGACCCAGGCGTTCGGGTCGTAGTTGGGCAGGGACGCCATGGCGACGACGCGGCCGGTCTTGGCCTCCATGACGACGACCGCTCCGGAGTCCGCCTTGTAGTTCTCGCCGGTGTTGTGGTCGAACTCCAGGCGGGCCTTCTTCATGGCGTCGTTGAGCTCGTACTCGGCGACGGCCTGGACGCGGGCGTCGATCGAGGTGACGACGCTGGCGCCGGCCTCCGCCTTGTCGTTCTTGGCCTGGCCGATGACCCGGCCCAGGTTGTCGACCTCGTAGCGGGTGACGCCCGCCTTGCCGCGCAGCTCCTTGTCGTACGTGCGCTCCAGGCCGGAGCGGCCGACCATGTCGGAGCGCAGGTAGGGCGAGTCGCTGTCCTGGGCCTTGGTGATCTCCTCGTCGGTGACGGGCGAGAGGTAGCCGAGGACCTGGGCGGTGTTGGCCTTGCCGGGCGCCGCGTAGCGGCGGACCGCGGTGGGCTCGGCGGTGATGCCGGGGAAGTCCTCGGCGCGTTCGCGGATCGTCAGGGCCTGCTGGGTGGTCGCCTCGTCGGTGACCGGGATCGGCTGGTAGGGCGAGCCGTTCCAGCAGGGCTGCGGGGTCTTGGCGTCGCAGAGCCGGACCTTGTCGAAGACGTCCTTCGGCTTCATGTCGAGTACGCCGGCGAGCCGGGTGAGCACGGCCTTGCCGTCGTCGTCCGTCTTCAGCAGCTCGGTGCGGCTGGCGGAGACCACGAGGCGGGTCTCGTTGTCGGCGAGCGGGACGCCGCGCGCGTCGAGGATGGAGCCCCGGGCGGCGGGCTGGACGACCTGCTGGACGTGGTTGTTCTTCGCCTCGTCCGAGTACTCCTGGCCGTTGCGGATCTGGAGGTACCAGAGGCGGCCGCCGAGGGTGAGGAGCAGGGAGAAGACGAGGACCTGGATGACGATCAGCCGGATCTGGACGCGCTGGGTGCGGCCCGTCTCGGGGATGTTGCTCACGGGGCGCCCCCGGTGGTGACCCGGGGGCGGGGCCCGGCGGAATACTGCCTCACAGTCGCTTGACTCCCTTGATCCGTCCGGCGCGTGCCGCCCGGTTGCGGGCCGCCTTCACGCGCAGTCCGCCGCGCTGGCTGCCGATCCGCAGCCCGGTCCCGGCCGCCAGCCAGCCGGCCGCCACATCGCCGCGCCCCGAGGAGGACTCGGTGACGGGGTCGTTCACGGTGCGTCTGGCGAGCGCCATGATGAGCGGCACGGTGAACGGCGCCAGGAGGAGGTCGTACACCGCGGCGGTGAACAGCAGGCTGCCGAGGCCCACGTGCCGGGCCGCCGTGTCGCCGACGAGGGCGCCGACGCCCGCGTACAGCAGGGTCGAACCGATCGCCGCCGCGACGACCACGGCCATCGGCAGGAACGCGGACTTCAGCTGCCCGTTCTCCGGCCGGGCCAGACCCGCGAGGTAGCCGATGACGCAGAGGACCAGGGCGTAGCGCCCGGCGGCGTGGTCGGCCGGGGGCGCCAGGTCCGCGAGGAGGCCGGCGCCGAAGCCGATGAGGGCGCCCGCGACGTGCCCGTACACGAAGGCCAGGCCGAGGACGACCATGAGCAGCAGGTCGGGCACGGCGCCGGGGAGCTGGAGCCGGGCGAGCACGGAGACCTGGACGACGAGGGCGATGACGACCAGAACGATGGAGAGCAGGGTCCGGTTGACGTGCATGGGGATCAGCTCTACCTCTGTTCGTTGACCGCGTTGTCGGCGTTCGGGGTGGCGTTCCCGCTGGGGTCCGGGCTGGGGCTCTCGTGGATGTTGCCGACCACGTTGCCCTCGGTGTCCACGATGTCGCCGTTGGGCGAGATGGTGACGGTGACGGTCGGCGTGGGCTTCGGCTTCGCGGGTGCCTTCGGCTTCTTCGGCAGGACCGAGTCGCGGGGGTCCTCGCGCGGTGCCTGGACGACGATGCCGACGATGTCCAGCTTGGTGAAGGAGACGTACGGGCGGACGTAGACGGTCCGGGTGAGGTCGCCGCCCGAGGGGTCGACGCGGACGACCTGGCCGACCGGGACGCCCGGCACGAACGGCTTGTCCTTGCTGGAGCCGAACGTGACGAGCCGGTCGCCCTTCTTGACCCGGGCCTTGCCGTTCAGGAACTGCACCGCCAGCGGGCGGGAGCCCTGGCCGGTGGCGAAGCCCAGCTCGTCGGTCGACTCCATCCGGGTGCCGACGGTGAAGTCGGGGTCGTTGGCGAGGAGCACCGTCGCGGTGTCCGGGCCGACGGTGGTGACGCGGCCGACCAGCCCGTCGCCGTTGATGACGGTCATGTCGCGCTTGACGCCGTCCTTGGTGCCGGCGTCGATGGTGACCGTCCAGGAGAAGCCCTGGGCCGCTCCTATGGCGATGACCTCGGCCGCCTTGATGCCGTACTGGCCGGTGGCCGACTTCTTCAGCATCGCGTCCAGCTGGCGGACCCGGCTGCGGTTGCGGTCGTCGCTGCCGAGCTTCGCCTTCAGCTCGGCGTTCTGCTTCTCCAGCGCGGCGATCTTGTCGTGGCGGGCGCCGGAGGCGCGGACCGCCCCTATGGCGTTGCCCACCGGGTCGACCGCGGACGCCACGCCGTTCTCCACGGGTCCGAAGACCGTGGCGGCGGCCTGCCGGGCGCCGTCCACCGGTGACGCCTCACCGCCGCGGATGTCCACCGTGATCAACGCGAACGCGATGGCGATCAGCAGCACCAGGAGCAGCCGGCTCTCTCGTGTGTCCCTCACAGTGCGGCGGCCGTGCCTTCCTCGTAGGAATGATCGTGCCTGTATGTCGGCGGTCCCCCGCGCGGAGGCGGCAGCATCCGCGCGGGGGCCGTGGGGTGACTACCGTCGGGGCTGGGCGTCCAGGACCTGCTGGAGCGCCTCGAACTCCTCGACGCACTTGCCGGAGCCGAGCGCCACCGAGTCCAGCGGGTCCTCGGCGATGTGGATCGGCATGCCCGTCTCGTTGCGCAGCCGCTCGTCCAGGCCGCGCAGCAGCGCGCCGCCGCCGGTGAGGACGATGCCGCGGTCCATGACGTCGCCGGACAGCTCCGGCGGGCACTTGTCGAGCGTGGTCTTGACCGCGTCCACGATCGCGTTGACCGGCTCCTCGATGGCCTTGCGGACCTCACCGGCCGAGATGACGACGGTCTTGGGCAGGCCCGAGACCAGGTCGCGGCCGCGGATCTCGGTGTGCTCGTCCTTCTCCAGGTCGTACGCCGAGCCGATGGTGATCTTGATCTGTTCGGCGGTGCGCTCACCCAGGAGGAGCGAGTACTCCTTCTTGATGTGCTGGATGATCGCGTTGTCCAGCTCGTCCCCGGCGACCCGGATGGACTGGGCGGTGACGATCCCGCCGAGCGAGATCACCGCGACCTCGGTGGTGCCGCCGCCGATGTCGACCACCATGTTCCCGGTGGCCTCGTGGACCGGGAGGCCCGAGCCGATGGCCGCGGCCATGGGCTCCTCGATGATGTGCACCTGGCGGGCGCCGGCCTGCGTCGACGCCTCGATCACGGCGCGTCGCTCGACCCCGGTGATGCCGGAGGGCACGCAGACGACGACCCGCGGGCGGGCCAGGTAGCGGCGCTTGTGGATCTTCAGGATGAAGTAGCGGAGCATCCGCTCCGTGATCTCGAAGTCGGCGATGACGCCGTCCTTCAGGGGCCGTACGGCCACGATGTTGCCGGGCGTACGGCCGATCATCTTCTTGGCCTCGGCGCCGACCGCCAGAATTCCGCCGGTGTTGGTGTTGATGGCCACGACGGACGGCTCGTTGAGAACGATGCCGCGCCCCCTGACGTACACCAGCGTGTTGGCAGTCCCGAGGTCGATAGCCATGTCACGGCCGATGAACGACATTGAGTTCCCCTTGTTCCCCATGAGGATGCGTCGGGCCTTCCCAAGTGAAAGCGGTGATGGCTTGTTTTGGTTAGGCGAGATGGGCGCTGCGGGCGTGGAAGGTTCCATCGTAGTGCCGGATGTACCGGCACAGCGCGAGGGTACGCCGCCCTGCTGGGCAGAACGGGTGGCCGTTCCACTCATGGTGACGTTACGTCGGGACGATGCGTTCCCGCGATCGGACACCCTATGCCGAAGGGCGACCGAATTAATTCGGTCGCCCCAGGTCGCGAGCGCTGTTCGGCTGATCCCGGTTCAGGAAAGTCCGGGGAAGAACAGCTTCATTTCCCGCTCCGCGGACTCCTCGGAGTCCGAGGCGTGGATGAGGTTCTCCCGGGTGATCGTGCCGAAATCACCGCGGATCGACCCGGGCGCGGCGGCGATCGGGTCGGTGGGGCCGGCCAGGGCGCGGACGCCCTCGATGACCCGCTCGCCCTCGGCCACCAGGGCGACGATCGGGCCCGACTGCATGAACTCGACCAGCGGCTCGTAGAACGGGCGGCCCACGTGCTCGGCGTAGTGCTGCTCCAGCGTGGCGCGGTCCAGGGTACGCAGCTCCAGCGCCGTGATCTTCCAGCCGGCCTTGCGCTCGATGCGGCCGACGATCTCGCCGACCAGACCGCGACGGACGGCGTCGGGCTTGAGAAGAACGAGGGTGCGCTGGGTCATGTGCGGCTCCTTGCAGGCATACGGGTGCGGTGAGGCGACATTACAGGGGCCAGGCAGAGGGCCCGCCGCCGGGTTTGCCGTGGTGGGCGCGGCTCAGCCGGCGGCGGGTGACTCCGCCTCCGCCTGGGCCGCCCAGCGGGCCTTCACCTCGTCGATCCGGCGGCCGTAGTGCACCGAGGCCCACCACAGCGCGCCGAAGGCGACGCCCAGGATGAACATCACCGGGATCACGAAGCCGCTCGCCACCAGCGCCACCTGGAGGGCCCAGCCGAGCTGGACGCCCCCCGGCCGGGTGAGCATGCCGCAGAGCAGCACGGAGAGGAGCATCCCGATGCCGCACACCGTCCAGACCGTGGCGTTCGCCAGGTCGTCCGACTTCATCGCGACGAGTCCGGCGAACCCGATCACGAAGAACTCACCGATCAGGGTGGACGCACAGAGCATGCGCATGGTCAGCGCCTTCCCAGGAGCAGCCGGGCCTCGCCGACCGTGATCACGGAGCCGGTCACCAGGACGCCGGCGCCCGCGTACTCGTCCTCTTCCTCGGCGAGGGTGATCGCCGCCTCCAGCGCGTCGTCCAGCCGGGGTTCGACCTGCACCCGGTCGTGGCCGAAGACCTCGACGGCGACGGCCGCGAGGGCGTCGGCGTCCATGGCGCGCTCGGTGGAGTTCTGGGTGACGACGACCTCGGCGAAGATCGGCTCGAAGGCCTCCAGGAGCCCCCGCACGTCCTTGTCGCCGCTGGCGCCGACCACCCCGATCAGCCGGGAGAAACCGAACGCCTCGGACAGGCCCTCTGCGGTGGCGCGGGCGCCCGCCGGGTTGTGCGCGGCGTCCAGGACGACGGTCGGGCTGGAGCGGACGACTTCGAGGCGGCCGGGCGAGATCACCGAGGCGAACGCCGCGCGCACGATGTCGGCGTCCAGCGCGCCGGGCTGCTCGGCGCCGACGCCGAAGAACGCCTCGACCGCGCAGAGCGCCACCACCGCGTTGTGCGCCTGGTGGGCGCCGTACAGCGGGAGGAAGACGTTGTCGTACTCGCCGCCGAGGCCGCGCAGGGTCAGCAGCTGGCCGCCGACCGCGATCTCCCGGGAGACCACGCCGAACTCCATGCCCTCGCGGGCCACGGTGGCGTCGACCTCGACGGCCTTCTTCAGCATGACCTGGGCGGCGTCGACGGGCTGCTGGGCCAGGATGACCGTGGCGCCCTGCTTGATGATCCCGGACTTCTCGGTCGCGATCTCGCCCGGCGTGGAGCCCAGGCGGTCGGTGTGGTCCAGCGAGATGGGGGTGACGACGGCGACCGAGGCGTCGATCACGTTGGTCGCGTCCCAGGTGCCGCCCATGCCGACCTCGACCACCGCGACGTCGACCGGCGCGTCGGCGAAGGCCGCGTACGCCATGCCGGTCAGCACCTCGAAGAAGGACAGCCGGTAGGGCTGCTGGGCGTCGGTCATCTCGACGTACGGCTTGATGTCCTCGTACGTGGAGATGAACCGCTCCGGGTCCACCGGGGCGCCGTCCAGGCTGATCCGCTCGGTGATCGACTGGACGTGCGGCGAGGTGTAGCGGCCGGTGCGCAGGTCGAAGGCGCCGAGCAGGGCCTCGATCATGCGGGCGGTGCTCGTCTTGCCGTTGGTGCCGGTGATGTGGATCGAGGGGTACGCGCGCTGCGGCTCGCCGAGCACGTCCATCAGGGCGGCGATGCGCGTGACGGACGGCTCCAGCTTGGTCTCGCCCCAGCGGCCGGCGAGCTCCTGCTCCACCGCGCGCAGCGCCTTGTCGACCTCCGGGTCGGCGGGGCGGGCGGGAAGCTCCTCGGCGCGGGGCGGCCCGGAGGCGGCGCGCAGCGTGCGGCTCCCTGCCTCGATCACCGCCAGGTCGGGGTCGCGCTGGGTCGCTTCGTCCACGATCTCCGCGAAGGTGTCGTCGGGGTCGGACGCGTCGGGCCGGTCGGGGCGGGGCTCACTCACGGGCCCCAGTCTACGGATGGCCGCGGACATCGCGCGCAGCCGCCCGGGGGCCGGACACGCCGGAGCCCCCGCGCCCCTCGGGTGAGGGGGCGGGGGCTCCGGGGCGTCGGCTTCAGCTCTGCGGCAGGGCGGCCAGCTGGCCGCCGATGCGCTCGATGTCGGCCTGGGCCTTGGCGAGCCGGCCGCGGATCTTGTCGACCACGTTGTCCGGGGCCTTGGCGAGGAACGCCTCGTTGCCGAGCTTGCCCTCGGCCTGGGCCTTCTCCTTGCGGGCGGCTTCCAGGTCCTTCGTCAGCCGCTTGCGCTCGGCGTCCACGTCGATCGTGCCCGACAGGTCCAGGGCGACGGTCGCCCCGGCGACGGGGAGCGAGGCGGTGGCGTGGAAGCCGTCCCCGGCCGGCTGGAGCCTCAGCAGCTGCCGCATGGCCGTCTCGTGCGGGGCGAGCGGCGTGCCGGTCAGGGTGAGCTCGGCCGGGACCTTCTGGCCGGGCTGGAGGCCCTGGTCGGAGCGGAAGCGGCGGACCTCGGTGACGACCTGCTGGACGAGCTCGATCTCCCGCTCGGCGGCGTCGTCGCGGAAGCCCGAGTCCTTCGGCCAGTCGGCGATGACGACGGACTCGCGGCCGGTGAGCGCGGTCCACAGGGTCTCGGTGACGAAGGGGACGACGGGGTGCAGCAGGCGCAGCATCACGTCGAGGACCTCGCCCAGGACCCGGCCGGAGACCTCGGCCGGGCGGCCGCCGCCGAAGAACGTGGTCTTGGACAGCTCGACGTACCAGTCGAAGACCTCGTCCCAGGCGAAGTGCCGCAGCGACTCGCTTAGCTTGGAGAACTGGAAGTCGTCGTAGTACGCGTCGACTTCGGCGACCGTCTTGTTCAGGCGGGAGAGGATCCAGCGGTCGGTCACCGACATCTCGTCGGCGGACGGCAGCTCGCCCTCGATCGTCGCCCCGTTCATCAGGGCGAACCGGGTCGCGTTCCAGATCTTGTTGGAGAACTTGGCGGAGCCCTGGACCCAGTCCTCGCCGATCGGGACGTCGGTGCCCGGGTTGGCGCCGCGGGCGAGCGTGAAGCGCAGCGCGTCGGAGCCGTACTTGTCCATCCAGTCCAGCGGGTTGACCACGTTGCCGAAGGACTTCGACATCTTCTTGCCGTGCTCGTCGCGGACCATGCCGTGCAGCACGATCTTCTCGAACGGCGGGACGTCCTTGTTGATGTACAGGCCGAACATCATCATCCGGGCGACCCAGAAGAAGAGGATGTCGTAGCCGGTGACCAGGACGGAGTTCGGGTAGAACTTCGCGAGGCTCTCGGTCTGTTCGGGCCAGCCGAGCGTGGAGAACGGCCACAGGCCGGAGGAGAACCAGGTGTCCAGGACGTCGCTGTCCTGGGTCCAGCCCTCCCCGGTGGGCGGCTCGTCGTCCGGTCCGACGCAGACCATCTCGCCGTCGGGGCCGTGCCAGACGGGGATGCGGTGGCCCCACCAGAGCTGGCGCGAGATGCACCAGTCGTGGAGGTTGTCGACCCAGTCGAAGTAGCGCTTCTCCATCTCCTGGGGGTGGATCTGGACCTTGCCGTCGCGGACGGCGTCACCGGCCGCCTTGGCGAGCGGGGCGACCTTGACCCACCACTGCATGGACAGCCGGGGCTCGACGGTGGTCTTGCAGCGCGAGCAGTGGCCGACGGAGTGAACGTACGGCCGCTTCTCGGCGACGATCCGGCCCTCGGCGCGCAGGGCGGCGACGATCGCGGAGCGGGCCTCCATCCGGTCCAGGCCCTCGAACGGACCGGGGACGGTGATGACCGCGCGCTCGTCCAGGACGGTGAGGAAGGGCAGGTCGTGGCGCTGCCCGATCTCGAAGTCGTTCGGGTCGTGGGCCGGGGTGACCTTGACGGCACCGGTGCCGAACGACGGGTCGACGTGGTGGTCGGCGACGACCGGGATGGTGCGGTCGGTCAGCGGCAGCTTGATCTGCTTGCCGACCAGGTGCTTGTACCGCTCGTCGTCGGGGTGGACGGCGACGGCGGTGTCACCGAGCATCGTCTCGGCGCGGGTGGTGGCGACGACGATGGTCTCCTCGCCCTCGCCGTACGTCATGGAGACGAGCTCGCCGTCGTCCTCCTGGTACTCGACCTCGATGTCCGAGATCGCGGTGAGGCACCGGGGGCACCAGTTGACGATGCGCTCACGGCGGTAGATGAGCTCGTCGTCGTACATCCGCTTGAAGATGGTCTGGACGGCCTTGGACAGGCCCTCGTCCATCGTGAACCGCTCGCGGGTCCAGTCGACGCCCTCGCCGAGGCGGCGCATCTGACCGGAGATCTGGCCGCCGGACTCGTTCTTCCACTGCCAGACGCGCTCGACGAACGCCTCGCGGCCCAGGTCGTGGCGGGACTTGCCCTCCTTGCCGAGTTCGCGCTCGACGACGTTCTGGGTGGCGATGCCGGCGTGGTCCATGCCCGGCTGGTACAGCGCCTCGAAGCCCTGCATGCGCTTGCGGCGGACGAGGGCGTCGATCAGCGTGTGCTCGAAGGCGTGGCCCAGGTGCAGGGAGCCCGTGACGTTCGGCGGCGGGATGACGATCGTGAACGGCGGCTTGTCGCTCTTGGCGTCCGCCTCGAAGTACCCGCGTTCTACCCAGCGCTCGTACAGCTTCCCCTCTACCTCGGCCGGCGTGTACTGGGTCGGCAGTTCGGGGTTGCTGGCTGGCTGCTGCGCAGGGTTCTCGGTCACGCGGACAGTTTAGAGCCGTCACAGGAGTGCACTGAAACCGGTTTGTTCCGTAACGGTGTGCCTCCCGGTGGTCCGCGCGCGCGAGCCTTCCGTCAGGATGTTCGCAACGCGTAAGTATCACGAACAGGGGACACCGCAGATGAGCTACAACCAGCCGGGTCCGTACGGTGGCCAGCCGCCGCAGGGCCAGCCCGGACCGTACGGCCAGCAGCCGGGCCCGTACGGCGGTCAGCCGCCGCAGGGCCAGCCCGGCTACGGCTACCCGCAGCAGGCCCCCCAGGGCGTCCCGCCCCAGCAGCAGCCCCAGCCGGGTTACGGCTACCCGCAGGCGCAGCAGCCGGGCCCGTACGGGCAGCAGCCGCCCACCCCGCCGTACGGCGGCCAGCCGGCCTACGGGCAGCAGCCGGGCTTCCCGCCGCCCGCTCCGCAGAAGAAGAAGACGGGCCTGATCGTGGCGGCGGCGGTCGTGGCGCTGGCGGTCGTCGCGGGCGGGGTCTACTACTTCACCTCGGGCGGCGGCAGCAGCTCCGTCGCGTCCTCCACCAAGGGCTACAAGCTGACGCCCCCGGAGTCGGTGGGCGAGTACAAGCAGGACAAGAGCGACTCGGACAACAAGACCGGGCCGCTGACCGGCAAGGACAAGACGGAGACCGAGGCGATGGGCGTCAAGTCGCCCGTCGAGGCCAGTGCCGTCTACGGCAGCGGGGACATCGAGAAGAACCCGCTGACCACGAAGATGCTCATGCTCAAGGGTGTCTGGGGCCAGGTCGACGACCCGGAGAAGACGCTGGACGCGGCCTTCGCGAGTGCCAAGGAGGAGATGAGCAAGGACCAGGGCGAGGACGACAGCGAGACCTCCCTCGTCGGCTCTCCCGAGAGCTACTCCCCCAAGGGCTTCGACGGCGCCCTGATGAAGTGCCAGGTCATCAAGTCGGTCAACAAGAAGTCCGACGGCTCGGTGCAGCAGGGCCCGAAGGAGTTCAACACCCCCGTCTGCATCTGGACGGACTACAGCACCGTCGGCATCGTCTTCGCCGTGGACCTGGGCGCGGCCATGACCAACAAGAGCATGCCGACCGAGGACGTCGCCGACCTCGCCGCCAAGCTCTACAACAGCTCCCGCACCAAGATCTGACCCGCGGCAGCGCGAAGGGGCGCCCCGCCGGTTCTCCCGGCGGGGCGCCCCTTCGCGTGCGTACGTCTACGGCACCGCGTTACGCGGACTTCTCGTGGCGGCCCTCGTCGCCCTTGCCGATCGTGCGCGGCTCGCGCGGGACCAGCGTCGGATTGACGTTGTTGCGGACCACGTCGGCGGTGATGACCACGCGGGCCACGTCCTTGCGGGACGGGACCTCGTACATCACCGACTGGAGGACCTCCTCCATGATCGCGCGCAGGCCGCGGGCGCCGGTCTGGCGCAGGATCGCCTGGTCGGCGATGGCCTCCAGCGCCTCGCGTTCGAAGTCCAGCTCCACGCCGTCGAGTTCGAAGAGGCGCTGGTACTGCTTGACCAGGGCGTTGCGCGGCTCGATGAGGATCTGGAGCAGGGCCTCGCGGTCCAGATTGTGGACCGAGGTCAGGACGGGGAGGCGGCCGATGAACTCGGGGATCATCCCGAACTTCACCAGGTCCTCCGGCATGACCTCCTGGAACTGGTCGCTGGCCTGGATCTCCCGCTTGGAGCGGATCGTGGCGCCGAAGCCGATGCCCTTGGCGCCGGCCCGGGACTCGATGATCTTCTCCAGGCCGGAGAAGGCGCCGCCCACGATGAACAGCACGTTCGTCGTGTCGATCTGGATGAACTCCTGGTGCGGGTGCTTGCGGCCGCCCTGGGGCGGCACGGAGGCGGTGGTGCCCTCCAGGATCTTCAGCAGGGCCTGCTGGACGCCCTCGCCGGAGACGTCACGGGTGATCGACGGGTTCTCGCTCTTGCGGGCGACCTTGTCGATCTCGTCGATGTAGATGATCCCGGTCTCGGCCTTCTTGACGTCGTAGTCGGCGGCCTGGATCAGCTTCAGCAGGATGTTCTCGACGTCCTCGCCGACATAGCCGGCCTCCGTCAGCGCCGTCGCGTCCGCGATGGCGAACGGGACGTTGAGCATGCGGGCCAGCGTCTGCGCGAGCAGCGTCTTGCCGGAGCCCGTGGGGCCCAGCAGCAGGATGTTGGACTTGGCGAGCTCGATCGCGTCGTCGCGGCCCGCCCCGCCGCCGTTCTCGCCGGCCTGGACCCGCTTGTAGTGGTTGTACACAGCGACCGAGAGGGCCTTCTTCGCGGGCTCCTGCCCGACGACGTACCCCTCAAGGAACTCGTAGATCTCGCGGGGCTTGGGAAGCTCTTCCCAGCGGACCTCGCTCGTCTCGGCGAGCTCCTCCTCGATGATCTCGTTGCAGAGATCGATGCACTCGTCGCAGATGTACACACCGGGACCCGCGATGAGCTTCTTCACCTGCTTCTGGCTCTTTCCGCAGAACGAGCACTTGAGCAGGTCGCCGCCATCACCGATGCGTGCCACGAGGTGCTTCCCCTTCGCCTGGGAGACGCCTGGTTCAGCGGCTCCTGTGCCTCTATCCGACGGTACCTTGCCCGGCCCCCCATGCGGGCCCCCCTTGGCACGGTTCACACGGCCGGAGCCGGGTGCCCTTACCGTGCCAAGGGGCGAGGGCGCATGTCAGGCGAGCGCGCCGGCCGCGCTCTTGCGGGTCGACACGATCTGGTCGACAAGGCCGTAGGCCAGCGAGTCCTCGGCGGTGAGGATCTTGTCCCGCTCGATGTCGTCGCGGATCTTCTCGATCGGCGTGGTGGAGTGCTTCGCCAGCAGCTCCTCCAGCTGGGTCCGCATGCGCAGGATCTCGTTGGCCGCGATCTCCAGGTCGGAGAGCTGCTCGCGGCCGGTCTGCGAGGACGGCTGGTGGATCAGCACCCGGGCGTTCGGCAGGGCCATGCGCTTGCCGGGGGTGCCGGCGGCGAGCAGGACCGCGGCGGCGGAGGCCGCCTGGCCCATGCAGACCGTCTGGATGTCCGGCTTCACGAACTGCATCGTGTCGTAGATCGCGGTGAGCGCGGTGAACGAGCCGCCGGGGCTGTTGATGTAGATGGAGATGTCCCGGTCCGGGTCCATCGACTCCAGGCACAGCAGCTGCGCCATGACGTCGTTGGCGGACGCGTCATCGATCTGCACGCCGAGGAAGATCACGCGCTCCTCGAAGAGCTTCGCGTACGGGTCGTACTCGCGCACGCCCTGCGAGGTGCGCTCCACGAAGCGCGGGACGATGTAGCGGTTGTCCACCTGCGGGCCCGTGTAGAGGCCGCTCGCGGAGGCGCCGGGGAAGTTGTTCATGTGGGTGTTCACCATCCTGGTGGCGTTCTGTGGCTGGGTGTCTCGGCGTACGAGAGATGCGCGGGGCGGTAGGGGCGCTGTCCGGGGTCCGGATCAGGCGCCGGTGCCGCCGCCGCCCGGAACGCCCGACGCGATCGAGATGATCTCGTCAATGAGGCCGTAATCCTTGGCCTCCTCCGCGGTGTACCAGCGGTCGCGGTCGCCGTCGCGGATGATCGTCTCCACGGTCTGGCCGGAGTGGCGGGCGGTGATCTCCGCCATGCGCTGCTTGGTACGCAGCAGGTACTGGGCCTGGATCTTGATGTCCGAGGCCGTACCGCCGATACCGGCCGATCCCTGGTGCATGAGGATGTCGGTGTTCGGGAGCGCGAAGCGCTTGCCCGCGGTGCCGCCGGTGAGCAGGAACTGGCCCATCGAGGCCGCCATGCCCATACCGATGGTGACGACGTCGTTCGGGATGTACTGCATGGTGTCGTAGACCGCCATGCCGGCCGTCACCGAGCCGCCGGGGCTGTTGATGTAGAGGTAGATGTCCTTCTCGGGCTCGGCCGCGAGGAGGAGGAGCTGCGCGGTGATCTTGTTGGCGATCTCATCGTCCACCTGCTGGCCGAGGAAGATGATGCGCTCGCCGAGCAGCCGGCTGTAGACC
This sequence comes from Streptomyces sp. NPDC041814, assembly GCF_055590565.1. Lineage (NCBI taxonomy): Bacteria > Bacillati > Actinomycetota > Actinomycetes > Kitasatosporales > Streptomycetaceae > Streptomyces > Streptomyces sp. NPDC041814. Next base: position 853,902 of record NZ_JBVJAM010000001.1, read on the forward strand.
TGGTCACCGAGGCCACCACCGAGGGACGGCTCTCCGGCGGCGTAGGGCATCAGATTCGTCACGTATCCACCTGCTCGTCTCTGACGGCTCCGGCCGTCTCAGCGTCTTCGTACCGGGTGGGCCGGGACTACCCGACCCTTCCTCTTCATGGACCCTAACGCGCAGGTGGAACAACGCCATCCCGCTTCCGCGACTGTTCGCTGGGAGCGCAAGGTCCGCGGCTGGCACGAGGGTTGTGGCGAAACGCCCGCCGGTACGACGACGGGCTCCGGACGCGTGGCGTCCGGAGCCCGTCGTACGGGGTCAGCGCGAGGCTCAGGCCTCGGTCTTCTCCTCGGAGTCGGCGGCGGCCTCGGTGGCCTCGGCCTCCGTGGTCTCCTCCGTGTCCTCGTCGTCCTCCAGCTCGACGACCTCACCGTTGGTGTCGACCACCTTGGCGGCCTCGACCACGACGGCGAGCGCCTTGCCGCGGGCGACCTCGCCGACGAGCATCGGCACCTGGCCGCCCTCGACGACGGCCTGGGCGAACTGGTCCGGGCTCATGCCGGAGGAGGCGGCGCGCCGCATGAGGTGCTCGGTGAGCTCCTCCTGGTTGACGTTCAGCTTCTCCTTGTTGACGAGCTCGTCAAGGATGAACTGGGTCTTGATGCCCTTGACGGCCTGCTCGGAGGTCTCGGCCTCGAACTCCTCGGCGGTCTTGCCCTGGATCTCCAGGTACTTGTCGAGGGTGAGCCCCATCTGGCCGAGCTGGTGGTGCTCCAGGTTGTGCTTGCGGGTCTGGACCTCGTCCGCGAGCAGCTTTTCCGGGATCGGGACCTCGGCGAGCTTCAGCAGCTCCTCCAGGACGCGCTCCTGGGCCTGGGTGGCCTGGTCGTACTGCTTGGTGCTCTCCAGGCGCTTGCGGCTGTCGGCCTTCAGCTCCTCCAGCGTGTCGAACTCGCTGGCCATCTGGGCGAAGTCGTCGTCCAGCTCGGGGAGCTCACGGGCGGCGACGGCGGTGACCTTGACGGTGACCTCGGCGTCCTTGCCCTCGGCGGAGCCGCCCTTCAGCTGCGAGGTGAAGGTGGCCTCGCCACCGGCCTCCAGGCCGGTCACGGCCTCGTCGATGCCTTCGAGGAGCTCGCCGGAACCGATGGTGTACGAGACACCCTCGGCCACGCCGTCCTCGAGGACCTCGCCGTCGACCTTGGCCTCCAGGTCGATCGTGACGACGTCGCCTTCGGCGGCGGCGCGCTCGACCGGGTTGGTGGAGGCGAAGCGGCCACGCAGCTGCTCGACGGCCTTCTCGACGTCCTCGTCGGTGACCTCGATGGCGTCGACGGTGACCTCGATGCCGGAGTAGTCCGGGATCTCGATCTCGGGGCGCACGTCCACCTCGGCGGTGAAGGCCAGCAGCTCGCCGTCCTTCAGCTCCGTGATGTCGACCTCGGGCTGGCCGAGGACGTTCAGCTCACCCTCGTTGACGGCCTCGGTGTAGAACTTCGGGAGCGCGTCGTTGACGGCCTCCTCCAGCACCGCACCACGGCCGAACCGCTGGTCGATGACCCGGCTGGGGATCTTGCCCTTGCGGAACCCCTTCACCGTGACCTGCTGGTTGATCTTCTTGTACGCCGCGTCGAGGCTGTCCTTGAGCTCCTCGAAGGGCACCTCGATGCTGAGCCGAACCCGGGTCGGGTTCAGGGTCTCCACGGCGCTCTTCACGGTTCGGTCTCCTTGGTGGCTGACTTCTTGGGGTTCTGCTCCGCCGCACGGGGGGCGGCTTCGCGGACCGAGCCCGGTACATCAGACACACGGGCACGCATTTTGCATAGTAACGGCAAGGGGATGAACTCCCGCAACGCGATCTTGTCGACGCGATCTTGCCAGTGGTCGGGGTGGCCGGATTCGAACCGACGACCTTCCGCTCCCAAAGCGGACGCGCTACCAAGCTGCGCCACACCCCGTCGGTGCGACACGTAGGGTACATGCAGGAAGGCACCGCGCCGGCCGCTTTCGGGAGGGGCCGTCGTGGGAGTCGTCAAGGGGTGTGCGGGCAGGGTCCGCGACCCGCTACGATGCTTCTCGTGCCGCGGTCCGTGTGACCTGCGGTGCCGCGCATGCGGGCGTAGCTCAATGGTAGAGCCCTAGTCTTCCAAACTAGCTACGCGGGTTCGATTCCCGTCGCCCGCTCCAACCGCCGAAGGGCCCGGTCCAGTGGACCGGGCCCTTCGCGTCGTGTCCGGGCGGCTCAGAAGTTGATCTGGCCTATCGAGTCGATGATCGAGTGCATGAAGCGGTTGATCGACGGCCCCATGCCCGTCGGCGCCAGGAAGAAGCCGAAGAGCGCCGCGACGATCGCGGGCCCCGCCTTTATGGAACCGCTCCGGATCATGACGACCAGGACGATCCCCAACAGAAGCACCACAGACAGCGAAATGGCCACGACTGCTCACACCCTCGGTCGGTCCGCCTTGCCGGCCCGGAGATGTGCGGCCCTGCACCCTCCGTCGACTCCATCGTGCCACCAACTCCCGCCGGGATGTTGCCGGGTGACGTATCGACCTGTCGATATCGCGCCATCCTGCGCCCCTTGCGCCCCCACGCGCCGGACCGGGGGCCGTGCGCCCGCCGGGATCCGCCGCGTGATCACCGGAAATATGCGACGGTGATCGTTTCCGTACCCACACACTTCATTCACAGGTGAATTCCGCACCGAACGCGAGGTAATTCACTTCGGTCAACTGCCTGACGAATTGACCCATTTGACATGGATTAAACGGTACACATCGGGCACTTTCCGCTGGTTTGCCATTTGATATGCAGGGAAGACGCGCTATTCAACGGCGGTTTTACGAACGGCAATCGAGACGTCTAGGGTGCCTGAGATGTTCCACGCTCCGAACGCAATGCAGAGGGCCACGCTCCCCCCGGCGACCGAGGAGGCGGAGCCCAGACACCCGGCGCCGACGGCGACCCTGGAGGCCCCCTCACCGGCGGCGGACCAGCCGGCCCGGAGCGGCGGGGCCAAGAAGCGTGACGCCTTCTTCGACAACGCCAAGTACCTCGCCATCGTGCTCGTCGCGGTGGCGCACTCGTGGGTGCCGGTCATGGACGGGAGCCGGACCGCCCGGGCGCTGTACATGGTGGTCTACACGTTCCACATGCCCGCCTTCATCCTCATCTCGGGTTATTTCTCCCGGTCGTTCGACCTGAGCCCCAAGAAGGTGAAGCGGCTCGTCACCGGTGTCGCCGTGCCGTACGTGGTGTTCGAGACGGCGTACTCGCTGTTCCGGCGGTACGCGAACGACCAGCCGGACGCGGCCGTCAGCCTGCTTGAGCCCTGGTACCTGACCTGGTTCCTGGCCGCCCTGTTCATCTGGCGCCTCACCACGCCGATCTGGCGCAACCTCCGCCACCCGCTGGCCGTTTCGCTGGTGATCGCCGTTCTCGCCTCGCTCGCGCCCGGCATCGGCGACGACCTCGACCTGCCGCGCGTCCTGCAGTTCCTGCCCTTCTTCGTGCTCGGACTCCAGCTGAAGCCCGGGCACTTCGAGCTGGTCCGCCGCCGCGAGGCCCGGCTGTTCGCCCTGCCGCTCTTCGCCGGTGCGCTGGTCTTCGCCTACTGGGCCGCGCCCCGGATGCAGCTGGGCTGGTTCCTGCGGGACTCCAGCGCCCAGGACATGGGGGCGCCGTGGTGGTCGGGCGCGGTGATGACCCTGGCGATGTTCGGCTGCGCGACGCTGCTGACGGCCGGGTTCCTCGCGCTGGTCCCGCAGCGCCACATGTGGTTCACGGTGCTCGGCGCCGGCACCATCTGCGGCTACCTGCTGCACGGCTTCCTGGTGAAGGGTGCCGACTACGCGGGGATCTTCGACGACCACGACTGGCTGGTCGGTCCGGCGGGCCTGGTGATCGTGACCGTGGTCGCCTCCACCGCCGTCACGCTGCTGTGCACGCCGCCGGTGCGGCGCGTGCTGCGGTGCGTGACCGAGCCGGACATGAACTGGGCGTTCCGCCGGGACGCCGCCAGGATCTGACCGCCCCGCGCACCCAGCGAAGCCCGGCCCCGGCGGCCGGGCTTCGTCGTGTCCCCGGAAGGCGCCGGCGGGCGGTGTTGGCTCAAACCCGACGCTCCGGGGGCGCGTCCGGTGCGGTGAGCCCCAGCAGCCCGCGCATCCGCGCATACTTCGCGGTCAGCCGGGTACGCGTGGCCGGCTCCAGCACCGCGAGGCGGGCCGGGTCGGCGTTGTGGGCGAGGTCGGCCTCCTTGACCAGCAGGGCGCCGGGCGTGGCCAGGATGCGCAGGGCGTACGCCTCCGGCTCCTCGCCCGCCCGCTTGGTGACGGCGAGCACCATGTCCTTGACCGCCCGCGGCAGCGCGGCCCCGGCCAGCCACTCGGCCGACAGCGCGTCGTCCTCCACCGCGTCGTGCAGCCAGGCCGCGGCGATCTGCTCGTCGCTGCCGCCTCTGCTCCGTACGCCGGCCGCGACGGCCGCGAGGTGTTCCGCGTAGGGGCGGCCGGCCTTGTCGCGCTGGGCGGCGTGGGCCTCGCGGGCCAGGGCCTCGACCTCGGCGAGGGTCAGTTGAGCGTGTGATGCGGTCATGGCAAGGACTCTAGGCGCACCTCCGCGTGCGCTCCGGAGAGTTGCAACGTCAATCGTTCGGTAAACTAACTGCTGACTATTCCTTGACGATCTCTTGACTCTTCGAAAGGCCAGGCTCATCGGACACGCAGACACGCTCATCGCCATGGGCGGCGCCTTCCTCGCCGCCGCGGTCCTCGCCCGCGCCGGCCGCCGCATCGGACTGCCCACGATCCCCCTGTTCATCCTGGCCGGAATCCTGCTCGGCCCGCACACACCCGGCATCGTCCTCGTCGCCGACCCGCACGACCTGGAGATGCTCTCCGCGCTCGGCCTGGTGCTGCTCCTCTTCTACCTGGGCCTGGAATTCCACCTGGACGACCTCAAGGCGGGCGGCCGCAAGATGGCCGTCGCCGGGGGCACCTATCTCGCCCTGAACGTCGGCGCCGGGCTCGGCTTCGGCTTCGCGCTCGGCTGGGGCACCTCCGAGGCGCTGGTCCTCGCCGGGGTGCTCGGGATCTCCTCGTCGGCCATCGTCACCAAAGTGCTGGTGGACCTCGGCCGGATCGGCAATCCGGAGACCCGGCCCATTCTCGGCATCATCGTCGTGGAGGACGTCTTCCTCGCCCTGTATCTGGCGGCCCTCCAGCCCATCCTGTCCGGCGCGGACAGCCTCGCCGCGGCGGTGGCCGACGGCGGCAAGGCGTTCGGCTTCCTGCTGCTGCTCGCCCTGGCCGCCCGCTTCGGCACCCGGGTCATCGGCAAGCTGATCCGGACCCGGGACGACGAGCTCCTGGTCATCTCCTTCCTCGGCGCCGCCGTCCTGGTGGCCGGGATCTCGGAGTGGTTCGGCGTCGCGGACGCGATCGGCGCCTTCATGGTCGGGCTGATGCTCGGCAGTACGTCGTCGGGCGAGCGCATCCTCAAGCTGGTGCACCCGCTGCGCGACGCGTTCGGCGCGATCTTCTTCTTCGCCTTCGGGCTCTCCATCGACCCGGGCGACCTGCCGACCGTGCTCTGGCCGGTGCTGGCCGCCGTCGCGGTCACCCTCGCGATGAACGTGTGCGCCGGGATCGCCGCCGCCAGGGTGTACGGCTTCGGCCCGCAGGCCACCGCGAACATCTCGACCACCCTGGTGGCGCGCGGCGAGTTCGCCCTGATCCTCGCCACGATGGCGGCGGGCGCCGGCCTTGACGAGCGGCTCTCCCCGTTCATCGCGGGCTACGTGCTCGTCCTCGCCGTACTGGCCCCGCTGGCCGCCGGGCGCTCGCACTGGCTGGCCAGGCTCCTGCCGGGCCGGGCGGAGACGGCGCTCCCCGATCCGGTCGGCGCCGGTTCAGGACTTCCGTGAGTTCACGACTTCCGGGAGTTCACGACTTCCGGGAGTTCAGGACTTCCGGGAGTTCACGACTTCCGCGACAGGAGCAGCAGGGCGCGGTCGTCGTTGACGTCCTTGGCGCACGCCTCGATGAGGTGCCAGGCCGCGCCCTCGAAGCCGGTGCTGACGTAGCGGTCGGCCTCGCCGGTGAGCCGGTCGATGCCCTCCGCGATGTCCCGGTCGGACGCCTCCACCAGTCCGTCGGTGAACAGCATCAGCACGTCACCGGGGGCGAGATGGCCCTTGACCGGGTCGAACTCGGCACCGTCGTACACCCCGAGCAGCGGGCCCTCCGCCGCCTTCTCCTCCCACTGGCCGCTGCCGGCGTGGAGCTGGAGGGCCGGCGGGTGGCCCGCCGAGAGGAGTTCGTAGTCGCCCGTCTCCAGGTCGAGGACCAGGTGGATCGAGGTGGCGAAGCCCTCGTCCCAGTCCTGGCGCAGCAGATAGCCGTTGGCGGCGGGCAGGAAGCCGTGCGGGGGCAGCGAGCCGAGGAGCCCGCCGAAGGCGCCGGACAGCAGCAGGGCGCGGGAGCCGGCGTCCATGCCCTTGCCGGAGACGTCGGTCAGGACGGCTTCCAGGGTGCGGCCGCCGTGGGTGCGGGCCGCGACGACGAAGTCGCCGGAGAAGGACTGCCCGCCGGCCGGGCGCAGCGCCATCTCGCGGTGCCAGCCCTGCGGGAGGCGGGGCAGCGAGCTCTGGACGCGGATGCGTTCGCGCAGGTCGAAGAGCATGGTGCCGCCGCGCCGCCAGGGCACCCCGACCCGGGCGCGGAACTGGGCGAGGACCAGCCCGAAGAACCCGCAGGCGGCGACCGTGAGCACGGTGCCGGGGGTGACCCCGGCCGGCCCGTCCTCGTAGGGGCCGAGCCGGACGGACTCCACGATGAGGGCGACGGCGACCCCCGCGTACAGGCCGAGGAGGCTGGCGGGGCGCAGCAGCAGGCCGGCCGCGACGATCGGCAGGACGAGCATGGTGGGCGCGCACCAGACCGGGTCCATCAGCGTGAGGCAGGTGATGACCGGGATGACCAGGAACAATCCGGCCAGGGCAATCCAGTCGGAGCCGTCGCCGCGGAAGTAGTCGACCCCGGACCGGCGCAGCGTGGTGTAGACCCGGTGCGCCGATTTCCGCCATCGGGCCGGGTACGTCTCTGCTCCTGCGCGTCGGGCCATTGCGGGGACCTTATCCACCCGGCGGCCTCCGGTGCAGGGGGACCCCGTGACAATGTGTTCGAAATCGACCCGAGCGGTGCCGTACTGATGGGTAGGGTGTGCGGATTACGCGGACTGGCAGCCGGGGCACCAGAAGAGGTTGCGGGCGGCCAGGTCGGCGGTGCGGATCTCGGTGCCGCAGATGTGGCAGCCCTGGCGGGCGCGCCGGTAGACGTAGACCTCACCGCCGTGGTCGTCGACGCGGGGCGGGCGCCCCATCGCCTCGGGCAGGTGCTCGGGGCGGACGGTGTCGATCCGGTTGTTCCGTACGCCCTCGCGCATCAGCGCGCGCAGGTCCGCCCAGATCGCGTCCCACTCGCCCCGGGTGAGGTCCTTGCCCGCCCGGTACGGGTCGATGCCGTGCCGGAACAGGACCTCGGCGCGGTAGACGTTGCCGACGCCCGCGATGACCTTCTGGTCCATCAGCAGGGCGGCGACGGTGATCCGGCTGCGGGAGATCCGCTGCCAGGCGCGTTCGCCGTCCTCGCCGGCGCGCAGCGGATCGGGGCCGAGGCGGTCGTGTATCGCGCGCTTCTCGGCGTCCGTGATCAGGGCGCAGGTGGTCGGGCCGCGCAGGTCCGCGTGGTGCGCGTCGTTGACCAGGCGCAGCCGGACGGTGTCGGTGGGCGGCGGGGCCGGGACCGTGCCGAAGCCGAGCTTGCCGAAGAGGCCGAGGTGGATGTGGACCCAGCCGGTGTCTCCGAAGCCGAGGAACAGGTGCTTGCCGTGGGCGTCGGCCGTGTCCAGGACGTGGCCGTCGAGCAGGGCGGCGCTGTCGGAGAACTTGCCCTGCGGGCTGCTCGCCCGCACCGGCCGCCCGGCGAAGCGCTCGCGGTGGTCCGCGGCGAGACGGTGGATCGTGTGTCCCTCGGGCACGGTGGCGGTTCTCCTGGGCGGTGCGGGGGCGGACATGGCTGTGCCGCCGGAAGGACCGGCGGCACAGGAAGCTGGTCAGCCCTGCTGCGGGTGGTGGGCGGGGATCGGGGGGAGCTCGCCGGTGTTCTCGTACGCCGTGAGCATGTCGATGCGGCGGGTGTGCCGCTCCTCGCCGGAGTACGGGGTGGAGAGGAAGATCTCCACGAACTTGGTGGACTCCTCGACCGTGTGCATCCGGCCGCCGATGGAGAGCACGTTGGCGTCGTTGTGCTCGCGGCCGAGCGCGGCGGTCTGCTCGCTCCAGGCGAGTGCGGCGCGGACGCCCTTCACCTTGTTGGCGGCGATCTGCTCACCGTTGCCGGAGCCGCCGATCACGATGCCGAGGCTGTCCGGGTCGGCGGCCGTCTTCTCTGCGGCGCGGAGGCAGAACGGCGGGTAGTCGTCCTGGGCGTCGTAGATGTGGGGACCGCAGTCGACGGCCTCGTGGCCCTGGGCCTTGAGCCACTCGACGAGGTGGTTCTTGAGTTCGTAACCGGCATGGTCGGATCCGAGGTACACGCGCATGGGAGGAGTGTGGCACGTGCGGCGGCCGGACAGGCCCTGAGGGGTGCGGTGTGCCCGCTGTCGGGCAGACGTGCGGAGGCCCGCCGTTCCGCGGTGCGGTCGGCGGGCCTCGCCAAGAGGTGTCGCGGGGTCAGCCCCGGCGGCCCAGGAGCTTCCAGGAGGCGGGCAGCGCGCCCATGGCGAGCGCCGCCTTCAGCGCGTCGCCGAGCAGGAACGGCGTCAGGCCCGCGGCGATCGCGGCGCTCGCCGACATGCCGGTGGACAGCGCCAGGTACGGCACGCCGACCGCGTAGATGATCGCCGAGCCGAGGACCATCGTCCCGGCCGTGCGCAGCGCCGAGCGGTCGCCGCCGCGCCGGGCCAGGCCGCCGACGACGGTGGCGGCCAGGAGCATGCCGAGGACGTAGCCGAAGGAGGCGCCGCCCGCGCCGGAGCTGCCGGCCGAGAACCACGGCATGCCCGCCATGCCGACGAGGGCGTACACGGCGAGCGAGAGGAAGCCGCGGCGGGCGCCGAGCGCGGTGCCGACGAGGAGGGCCGCGAAGGTCTGGCCGGTGACCGGGACCGGGGAGCCCGGGACCGGCACGGCGATCTGGGCGGCTATGCCGGTGAGCGCGGCGCCGCCGAGGACGAGGGCGGTGTCCACGGCGTAGCGGTGCCGGGCGGCGGGGAGCAGGTCGGCGAGGACCGCTCCGGTGCGGGCGGGGGCGGCAGCAGTGCTCATCGGGGACTCCGCGGGGTGAGGGTGGAGAGGGACTGACCGTGACGCTATCCGACCGGGCCGTGTCCGATCACCGTCAGCGGCCCACAAAGCGGCGATCGGGGCGTTGGTGGGGTTCACACAAGGAGGCCGGCGCAATCATCGCGGAGCGTGATGCTTGTCACGGAGGTGAGCGGGGATGCTCCCGGGGCGGGCCGGGAACGCGCACGGAAGCGGGACTGTGAACTCCCTCTAAAAGCGCGGTACGTGACGGTGGCCCATCGTCCGCCGCCGCGTGCGCACCCGGTGTGGACCCGGTGACCGTATAGCGGACAGTGGTTACCGGTGAACGGATCACGTGTCCAGACTGGGCGGACGTCCCCCGTCTCACCGACCGAACAGAGCTCGTCCATGTCCCGGACCTCCGCGCCCTCCCCCACCGGCTCCCCGGCCACCGCGCCGGACACCGGCCCCGACTCCGCCCTGTCGCACGGGCTGAAGCAGCGCCATCTCTCGATGATCGCCCTGGGCGGTGTCATCGGCGCCGGGCTCTTCGTCGGCTCCGGTGCGGGCATCGCCGCCGCGGGCCCCTCGATCGTCATCGCGTACGCCGTCTCCGGGCTGCTGGTGATGCTCGTGATGCGGATGCTCGGCGAGATGTCGGCGGCCAATCCGGCGTCCGGATCGTTCTCGGTGCACGCCGAGCGGGCGATCGGGCCGTGGGCCGGGTTCACGGCGGGCTGGGCGTTCTGGGTGCTGCTGTGCACGGCCGTCGGCCTGGAGGGGATCGGCGCGGCCAAGATCGTGACGGGCTGGCTGCCGGGGACCCCGGAGTGGGCCTGGGTGGCGCTGTTCATGATGGTGTTCCTGGGCACGAACCTGGCCTCGGTGACGAAGTTCGGCGAGTTCGAGTTCTGGTTCGCCGCCCTCAAGGTCACCGCGATCACCCTGTTCCTGGTGCTGGGCGTGCTGGCGGTCCTGGGCGTCCTGCCGGGCACGGACGCGCCGGGCTCCGCCAACCTCACCGGCGAGGGCGGCTTCCTGCCGAACGGCCCGGACGGCCTGGTCATCGGACTGCTCGCCTCCGTCTTCGCGTACGGCGGTCTGGAGACGGTCACCATCGCCGCCGCGGAGTCCGAGGACCCGGTGCGGGGCGTCGCGAAGGCCGTGCGGACGGCGATGTGGCGGATCGCGCTGTTCTACGTGGGCTCGATGGCGGTCGTCGTCACGCTGGTGCCCTGGGACGACCCGAAGGTGGTGGAGGTGGGCCCGTTCTACGCGGCGCTCGACCACCTCGGCATCGGGCAGGCGGCGCAGATCATGAACGTCGTCATCCTGGTCGCCCTGCTCTCCGCGATGAACGCCAACATCTACGGCGCCTCGCGCATGGCCTGCTCGCTGGTGGCGCGCGACCAGGGCCCGAAGCGGCTCGGCCGGATCTCCGGCGGGGTGCCGCGCACCGCGGTGCTGGTCTCGTCCGTCTTCGGCTTCCTGTGCGTGCTGCTGAGCTACTGGCGCCCCGACGACGTCTTCCCCTGGCTGCTCAACATGACCGGTGCGGTGATCCTGGTCGTCTGGATCTTCATCGCCGTCTCCCAGCTGATCCTGCGCGCCCGCCTGGAGCGCGAGGCGCCCGGGAAGCTGGTGGTGCGGATGTGGCTGTTCCCGGGACTGACGGTGGTGGCGCTGCTCGCCATGGCCGGCATCTTCGTCCTGATGCTCCGCCAGCCCTCGACCCGCGACCAGCTCCTGGCGTCGGGTGCGCTGACGGCGGCCCTGGCCGCGATCGGGGCCGTACGCCGGCGGCGGCGCGTCGCCGGAGCCTGAACCGAACCCTCATAAGCCGTACGAAACACCGGGTCCTAAGCCGAAGGGCTGACCCGGTGTCCGGCATTCCTGCTGTTAGCCTGCTCTTGCATATAGGTTGCAATAACAACTTGTCAGCAGTTGGAGGGTTCGAAACCAATGGCCACGTACACGCTCCCGGAACTCCCGTACGACTACGCCGCGCTCGAACCGGTCATCAACCCGCAGATCATCGAGCTCCACCACGACAAGCACCACGCCGCGTACGTGAAGGGCGCCAACGACACCCTGGAGCAGCTGGAGGAGGCACGGGACAAGGAGGCGTGGGGGGCCATCAACGGTCTCCAGAAGAACCTCGCCTTCCACCTGTCCGGCCACATCCTGCACTCGATCTACTGGCACAACATGACCGGTGACGGCGGCGGCGAGCCGCTGGCCGCGGACGGTGTCGGCGACCTCGCGGACGCGATCACCGAGTCCTTCGGCTCCTTCGCCGGCTTCAAGTCGCAGCTGACGAAGGCCGCGGCCACCACGCAGGGCTCGGGCTGGGGCGTCCTCGCGTACGAGCCGGTCAGCGGCAAGCTGATCGTGGAACAGGTCTACGACCACCAGGGCAACGTGGGCCAGGGCTCCACCCCGATCCTGGTCTTCGACGCCTGGGAGCACGCCTTCTACCTCCAGTACAAGAACCAGAAGGTCGACTTCATCGAGGCGATGTGGGCCGTCGTCAACTGGCAGGACGTGGCGAAGCGCTACGCCGCCGCCAAGGAGCGCGCGGACGTGCTGCTGCTCGCCCCCTGAGCCGACGCCCCGGCCGGGGCCACCGGACGTCCTGCCTCGTGATCGTCTTCTCACCCTTCACCTGGCAGGCGGATGAAGGGGAGGCCCCCGCCTGGACGTGACAGGCGGGGGCCTCTCTGCCGTACGCGCCCGGCTGCCATGATGTCCGGCATGAGGAACACGTCATGACGATCACCGTCCACGAGCTGGTGTACTACCCGGTCAAGGGCTGCGCCGGGACCCGGGCCGAATCCGCGCGGGTCACCGCCACCGGACTGGAACACGACCGGACGTTCATGGTGGTCGACGCGGCCGACGGCACGTTCCGCAGCCAGCGCACCCACCCCGCGATGGCGGCGGTCGGGGTCCGGGTCCTCGACGCCGGGGAGGCTCTCGGCCTGACCGCCGAGGCCGTCGGGCCGCTGCGTCTGGAGGTGGCGCAGGACGGGCCCCGCCGCGAGGTCAGCATGTTCGGCCGGGACCTCGGGGAGGCCGTCGACCAGGGCGACGAGGCCGCGCAGTGGTTCTCCGACGCGCTCGGGGCCGCGTGCCGCCTGGTCCGGGTGGTGCCCGGCTTCGACCGGGACGGCTGGGGCGAGACCCCCGGCAAGGTCAACTTCGGCGACGCGCACGCGGTCCTGGTCACCTCGACCGCCTCGCTGGCCGGGCTCAACGCCCGCATCGCGGCCCGGGGCGACGCCGCGCCCGTCCCCATGGACCGCTTCCGGGCCAACATCGTGCTCACCGGTGACGACGAGCCGCACTTCGAGGACCGGGTGGCGCGGATGACCGTGGGCACCGCCGAACTCGCCCACTCGGTCAAGGCGATCCGGTGCAACGTCCCGCTCATCGACCAGCGGACCGGCCGCCGCGCCGGCCCGGAGCCGGTGCGCACGCTGGCCACGTACCGCAGGGAGCCGGAGTTCGGCAACAAGCTCAGCTTCGGCGCGAAGAACGCGGTGGTCCGCGAGGGCGTGGTGCGGGTCGGCGACCCGGTCTCCGTGCACCGTCCGGTGAGCGGCTGAACGCCCGGTAAAACCAGCTGCCCGCCCCCGGCAACTCCCTTATCGTCGTGCTGGTTTGCCCAAAAAGGGACGACGACGTGGAGGATGACTGTGCGCTACCGCGAGCTGGGACGCAGCGGACTTCCGGTGTCCGAGATCGGCTACGGGGCCTGGGGCATCGGGGAGTCGAACTGGGTGGGGGCCACGCGGGACGAGTCGCTGCGCGCCCTGCACCGGGCCGTCGACCTCGGGGTGAACCTCATCGACACCGCGCGCGGCTACGGCGAGAGCGAGCGCATCGTCGGACAGGTGGTCCGCGAACGGGCCGGTGACGAGGTGCTGGTCGCGACCAAGGTGCCGCCGAGGAACCAGGTGTGGCCGGCGGCGGACGGCACGGACCCGGCGGACGCGTTCCCCGGGGAGCACATCCGCACCAGCCTGGAGACCAGCCTCGCCGCGTCCGGCCTGGACCACTTCGACGTGCTCCAGTTCCACGTCTGGAACGACGAGTGGCTCGGGCGCGGGGACTGGCTGGAGACGGTCGCGGCGCTGAAGCGGGAGGGCAAGATCCGCCTGTTCGGGGTCTCCGTCAACGACCACTCGCCCGAGAGCGCGGTCGCGCTGGTGCGCAGCGGGGCCGTGGACAGCGTGCAGGTCATCTACAACGTGTTCGACCAGGCCCCGGCCGAGGAGCTGCTGCCTGCCTGCGCGGAGCACGGTGTCGGGGTGATCGTCCGGGTCGCGCTGGACGAGGGCGGGCTGACCGGCCGGATCACCGCGGACTCGACGTTCCCCGAAGGCGACTTCCGCAACCGCTACTTCCGGGGCGACCGCCCGGCCCAGGTGGAGCGGCGCGTCGCGGCGATCGTGGCGGACCTGGGCATCGAGCCGGACGCGATCGCGGAGCACGCGCTCCGGTTCGTCCTGAGCCACCCGGCGGTCTCCACGGTGATCCCGGGGATGCGCAGCGTCCGGAACGTGGAGCGCAACACCGCGATCGGCGACGGGCAGCCGCTCACCGCCGAGCAGTTGGCGGTCCTGGCCAAGCACGCCTGGCCGCGCAACTTCTACTCCTGACCGGGGCGTTCACCGGACCGCGCGGCCGTGTCGTCCTTCGTCCACGGGCTCACGCCGAGCCGGCCCGTGGTGCCGAGGTCCAGCTCCGGGGTGACCGTCACGGGCGCGGCGCCGGGCTTCGCGGTGACCTCGGCGTAGGGGGCGTCGACCGGGTCGCCGTCCGTGGTGGTGTTGCGCCAGGCGAGGGTGGCGTACGCGCTCTCGCCCGGGCGCAGCGTGACGGGGCGGGGTTCGGCGTCGCCGCCGATGCCGGTGGAGATCGCGTCGGTGCCGTGCAGGATCTTCACCCCGCTGACCGGCTCGCGGTCCTCACCGAGGAGCCGGAGCGCCGGGTAGCCGTTCAGCTCGTAGTCGGTGGTCCCGCAGTTGGCGAGGTGGATGCCCACGACCCGCAGCCCCATCGCGGCGTCGCCCCGGTCGTTGGTGATGCGGACCCCGGAGGACGGGCAGCCGCCGCCTGCCCCGTCCGCCGGGACGGCCCGCACCTTCGTGATCCGGGCCCGGTACGCGCGGGCCGAGCCCGGTCCGCCCTCGGCGTCCAGGGGCCGCCGCACGGTCTGGCCGGGCTTCACCGCCTCGACGGTGCGCGTGGTGGAGTCCATGGCCTCGCCGAACCCGTTGACCAGGGCGAACGTGATGGTGAAGGTGAGCGGTTCGTCGTCCGTGTTGGTGACCTCGAACCCGGTGGACGGGGCGCCGGAGGGGCCGCACTTGCCGCTGACCACCCGGACGTCGTCCCAGGTCCGCCCGGCGGGGTCGGGGAGCGGCGCGAGGGAGGCGCAGGTCGCCCCGGGCGAGGCGGAGGCCCCGGCGTCCTCCTTCCCGCATCCCGTGAGCAGCGCGGTGCTCGCGAGGGCGGCACACAGGGCGAGGACGGGGGCGGGACGCATCCGCCCAGAAGATCAAAGGGCGCCCGGGCAGGCTGTGTGCCAGGTCACATATCGCGTCACGGTGGCGTCACAGCCCGGCGGCGGGGAGGGCTCCCCCGCCGCCGGACCGGCGGTCAGTCGAAGATCGGGCCCTGGGTGCGGGTGCGCTTGATCTCGTAGAAGCCGGGGATCGAGGCGACCATCAGGGTGCCGTCCCAGAGCTTCGCGGCCTCCTCGCCCTTGGGGGCCGGGGTGACGACCGGGCCGAAGAAGGCGATCTGCTCGCCGTCCGCGCCGGGGACGGCGATGACCGGGGTGCCGACCTCCTGGCCCACCTTCTCGATGCCCTCCTTGTGGGAGGCGCGCAGCTCGGTGTCGTAGGTGTCGGAGTCCGCGTGGTCCGCGAGCTCGACGGGGAGGCCGACGTCCTTGAGGGCGTTCTCGACGGATTCGCGGGTCGGGCCCTCGCCGCGGTTGTGGAAGCGGGTGCCGAGCGCGGTGTAGAGGGGGCCGACGACCTCGTCGCCGTGCAGCTGCTGGGCGGCGACGACGACGCGGACCGGGCCCCACGCCTTGTTCTCCAGCATGTCGCGGTACTCGGCGGGCAGCTCGTCGAGCCGGTCCTCGTTGAGCACGGCCAGGCTCATGACGTGCCAGCGGACCTCGACGTCGCGGACCTTCTCCACCTCCAGCATCCAGCGGGAGGTCATCCAGGCCCAGGGGCAGAGCGGGTCGAACCAGAAGTCGACGGGGGTCCTGCCGGTCGCCGTGCTGTTGTCAGACATCTCTCTCCTCGAACGGACGGATCGCGTCGGTGCGAAAGTCTGTGCGCCACAACACCGGACGACGCTCCGGCCATTCCCGCCCGCGGGTCCGGAGCGCGGCATGGGAGGATCAAATTATTCGAACGTGACACAAAGGAGTGTGCCGTGCCCGGCGAGAACCTGTCCCGAGACGAGGCCCGTGAGCGGGCCGAGCTGCTGACCGTCGACGGTTACGACGTCGAACTCGACGTCCGCTCCGCGACCGGCGGTCCCGGCCGGGACGACACGGCGGCCGGTCCGCTGACCTTCCGCTCGGTGACGACGATCCGGTTCCGCGCGGCGCGCGGCGGCGCGTCGACCTTCGCGGACCTCATCGCCCCCTCCGTCAACGCGGTGACGCTGGACGGCACCGCGCTGGACCCGGCGGCGGTGTTCGACGGGGTGCGGATCGCGCTGACGGACCTCACGGAGGGCGAACACGTCCTGGTGGTCGACGCGCAGTGCGCGTACAGCCGGACCGGCGAGGGCATGCACCGCTTCGTGGACCCGGAGGACGGCGAGGTCTACCTCTACACCCAGTACGAGCCGGCGGACGCCCGCCGCGTGTTCGCCAACTTCGAACAGCCCGACCTCAAGGCCCCGTACCGCTTCCGCGTGACGGCTCCCGCCGAGTGGACGGTGTGGAGCAACGGCGCCGAGGAGTCCCGCGAGGGCGGGGTGTGGCGGTTCGCGGAGACCGAGCCGATCTCCACGTACATCACGGCGGTCGTCGCCGGTCCGTACCACTACGTCACCGACTCGTACAGCCGCACCTTCGAGGACGGCACGACGCTGGAGATCCCGCTCGGCGCGATGTGCCGCAAGGGGCTCGCCAAGCACTTCGACGCCGACGACATCTTCCTGATCACCAAGCAGGGCCTGGACTTCTTCCACGACAACTTCGACTACCCGTACCCGTTCGGGAAGTACGACCAGGCGTTCGTGCCGGAGTACAACCTCGGCGCGATGGAGAACCCGGGCTGTGTCACGTTCCGCGAGGAGTACATCTTCCGCGGCAAGGTGACGCAGGCGGCGTACGAGGGCCGGGCCAACGTCATCCTGCACGAGATGGCGCACATGTGGTTCGGGGACCTCGTCACCATGCAGTGGTGGGACGACCTGTGGCTGAAGGAGTCCTTCGCGGACTTCATGGGCGTCTTCGCGATGACCGGCGCGACCCGCTTCGAGGACGGCTGGATCACCTTCGCCAACAACCGCAAGTCCTGGGCGTACCGCGCCGACCAGCTGCCCTCCACGCACCCGATCACGGCCGACATCCGTGACCTGGAGGACGCCAAGCTCAACTTCGACGGCATCACGTACGCGAAGGGCGCCTCCGTCCTCAAGCAGCTCGTGGCGTACGTGGGGCGCGAGGCGTTCCTGGAGGGCGCCCGGCGCTACTTCAAGAAGCACGCGTACGGGAACACCCGGCTCGGGGACCTGCTGTCGGTGCTGTCCGAGACGTCCGGCCGTGACATGACCGCCTGGTCGCGCTCCTGGCTCCAGACCGCGGGCGTCAACTCGCTGACCCCGGTCGCCACCTACGACGCGGCCGGCCGGATCACCGAGCTCGCCGTCATCCAGGAGGCCGCCGAGTCCCACCCGGAGCTGCGCCCCCACCGGGTCGCCGTCGGGCTCTACAGCCGCAACACCGAGGGCGAGCTGGTGCGTTACGCGCGTGCCGAGGCGGATGTTTCGGGTCCGCGCACCGTGATCGGGGAGCTGGCGGGGGCCGAGCGGCCCGAGCTGATCCTCGTCAACGACGACGACCTGACGTACTGCAAGGTCCGCTTCGACGAGGTCTCCCTCGCCACCCTGCGCGCGCACCTGGGCGACATCACGGACCCGCTGGCGCGGGCGCTGTGCTGGTCCGCGCTGTGGAACCTGACCCGGGACGGGCTGATGCCGGCCCGCGACTTCGTCTCGCTGGTCCTGGCCTTCGCCGGGCGCGAGACGGACATCGGTGTCCTTCAGATGCTGCACGCCTGGACGCGCGGCGCGCTCGTGAACTACGCGGCTCCCGCGTGGCGCGAGGAGGGCGGCCGGGCGCTGGCGGAGGGCGCGCTCGGCGAACTGCGGCTCGCCGAGCCGGGCAGCGAGCACCAGCTCGCCTGGGCCCGGTTCTTCGCGTCGGTCGCCGCGTCGGACTCCGACTTCCAGCTGCTGGCCGGGCTGCTCGACGGCACCGCCCGGATCGACGGGCTCGACGTCGACCAGGAGCTGCGCTGGGCGTTCCTGTCGCCGCTGGTCGCCCACAGCGCCGCCGACGAGGCGGCGGTCGACGCGGAGCTGGCCCGGGACGACACGGCCTCCGGCAAGCGGCACCACGTACGGTGCCTGGCGTCGCGGCCGTCCGCCGAGGTGAAGGCCCGGGCGTGGGCGGACGTCGTGGAGTCGGACGCGCTGTCCAACGCTCTGGTGGAGGCGACGATCGCGGGCTTCGCGCAGTCCTCCCAGCGGGAGCTGCTGGCGCCGTACACCGCGCGGTACTTCGAGGCGATCGAGCGGGTCTGGGCCGAGCGGTCGATCCAGATCGGGATGGCCGTGGTCAGGGGGCTGTTCCCGTCCCTCCAGGACGACCCGGCGACCCTGGAGGCGACCGACGCGTGGCTGGCGGCCCGGGCGGACGCGGCGCCCGCGCTGCGGCGGCTGGTGCTGGAGGCCCGGGACGACCTGGCCCGCGCGCTGCGGGCGCAGGCCGCGGACTCGGTGGCGTAGGGCCTCCGGCCCAGGACCCTTGGCCGGTTGCCGCGCTCCCGGGCAAGGGTTAGGTCCTCAGACGCCGGACGGGCCGGGTGGTGACGCAGGACGGTGTTCTTGTCCGGGTATGTCGACGGGCCTGTAACAACGGTTAAAGTTCCGGCCGTTGGCGGGATACACCGGAGCATGACCCAGAACACCCCGCTTCACTCCGGCCCCTCCGTTCCCACTCGTGGGCGTCAACGCGTGGTCTCCGCAGCCCAGTTGAAGGCGATGGGCGTGCCCGTCGGGCGGGCCGTCGAGCGGTGCGGGGACGGCGGACCGTGGCAGCAGCCGCTGCCCGGCGTCTTCGTCCTGCACCCCGGTCCGCTCAGCGGCCCGGAGCGGCTGCGGTCCGCCCTGCTGTACGCGGGCCGCCCGCCGGCCTCCGGGCGGCGCCCGGCCCCCGAGCGGTCCGCGGACCCGGCGTACGGCGACGCGGTGCTCACCGGGCTCGCGGCGCTCGCGCTGCACGGCTTCGCCGCCGCGCCCCCCGCCGCTTCCGTGGAGCGGGTCGACGTGCTGGTGCCCCGGGTGCGACGGCTGCGCTCGGCCGGGTACGCCCGGCTGCTGCGGACCGCCGAACCGCCGGTCCCGGAGTGGGTGGACGGGCTGCCGGCGGCCCCGGTGGCGCGGGCGCTGGCGGACGCGGTGGCCGGGCTGGGGGACGCGGTGACGGTGCGCCGGCTGCTCACCGAGGCGGTGCGCGGCGGCCACTGCGAACCGGCGGTGCTGGTGGGCGAGCTGAGCCGGGCGAAGGTGCTCGGCCGGCCGCAGGTGGTCCACGCGGTCGACTCGCTGCTCGCCGAGGGCCGGGCGATGGCGGAGGAACGGCTGTACGCCGTGGTGCGCACGCACGGGCTCGGGGAGCCGCTGTGGAACGTGGACCTGCGACTGCCCGGCGGCCCGCACCTGGGCCGCGTGGACGCCTACTGGCCGGACGAGGCGGTCGCGGTGGAGCTGGACACCAGGGCTCCGCGCCACAGCCGGCACGACGAGCGGCACGAGGCCGAGTGGTCCGCGTACGCGGCGCGGCGCGAGCACCTGGAACGGCTCGGCGTCACCGTCGTGCACGTCACGCCGAAGAAGCTGCGGGACGCGCCCGGGCAGCAGGCGACCGTGGTCCGGACAGCGCTGATGGCCGCGGCGGACCGGGAGCCGGCGGCGTACGTGATGATCCTTCCCCGCTGATCCGGGGCCCCGCACGCACGCCTCACGGCCGCACGTCCCCCATGGCCGAATCTGCGTCCCGTATCGACCCGTTCGTCCCGACCGGCGCTTCCGTACCAGTGGCGGAATCCCGCCATGTACTCAACAAGCCCCCCACAACTCTCCACAAACCCCTGTCATTTACGAAAGGGTGAGCGGTCATCCGGTACCGATTTCCGGACTCTCTCTTTCACATACAGGGATGCTGATGACCTCCGAATCCCCCGGTTCCATACCCGGAGCGAGACGAGCGGCCCGGGTGGCGGCCGCCGCCGGTCTGGTGGCCGCTCTGGCCGCCAGCGGTGTCGCCCCCGTCTTCGCCGCCGACGACCCGGCCTCCGCCCCCGTCAAGGCCGCCGGCACCGCTCCGGCGGACAAGCTGGGCACCGCCGACGCCGAGGTCCTGACCAAGGCCAAGGCCAAGGGCGAGAAGAACGTCACGATGATGGTCGCGACCGCCCCCGGCGCGACCGAGCAGGTCACCAAGCAGCTGGACGCCGTCAAGGGCTCCGTGCTGGGACGCGCCTACGACAAGCTGGGCTACGTACGGGCGACGGTGCCGACCGCGACCGCCGAGGCCACCATCAAGGCGGCGTCGAAGCTCAGCTCCGTCCACGGCATCGATCTCAAGCAGGAGATCATGCTGGACGACCCGACGCCCGCGGCCGACCGGGCCACCGGCGCCAAGACCAAGGCGAAGTCCACCGGCAGCTACCCGGCCCCCGGGAAGAACACGCCGGCGAAGAACCCGTACAACCCGTCCTTCGAGACGGGCGCGGTCGACTTCGTGAAGCAGCACCCGAAGGCGGACGGCCGCGGGATCACCATCGGCGTCCTGGACGCGGGCGTCGACATCGCGCACCCGGCGCTCCAGAAGACCACCACCGGTGAGCGCAAGATCACCGACTGGGTGACCGCCACCGACCCGGTGAGCGACGGCGACGGCACCTGGCTGCGGATGAAGGACGCCGTCTCCGGTCCGGTGTTCACGTACAAGGGGCGTACGTACAACGCGCCCAAGGGCTCGTACCGGATCAGCCTGTTCGCCGAGGCCGCCACCAAGGGCGGCGACATGGCGGGCGACCTGAACCGCGACGGCGACACCACCGACACCTGGGCCGTGCTCTACGACCCGGTCAGCGGCACCTCCCGGGTCGACCTGAACAACAACGGCGACTTCCGCGACGACACCGCTCTCCAGCCGTACAAGGAGCAGCACCAGGTCTCCTACTTCGGCGAGGACGACCCGCGCACGGACGTCGTGGAGCGCATCCCGTTCGTCGTGGAGAACCGCGAGGACGTCGTCTACAACGCGGCCGGCGACACCTCCGACTACGTCTCCATCGGGGTCATCGAGTCCGAGCACGGGACGCACGTCGCGGGCATCACCGCCGCCAACGGCCTGTTCGGCGGCAAGATGAACGGTGCCGCGCCCGGCGCGAAGATCGTCTCCTCGCGCGCCTGCACCTGGTCCGGCGGCTGCACCAACATCGCGCTCACCGAGGGCATGATCGACCTCGTCGTGAACCGCGGCGTCGACGTCGTCAACATGTCGATCGGCGGCCTGCCGCCGCTGAACGACGGCAACAACGCCCGCGCCGAGCTCTACAAGCGGCTCGTCGACATCTACGGCGTCCAGCTGGTCATCTCGGCCGGCAACGACGGCCCCGGCGTCAACACCATCGGTGACCCCGGCCTCGCCGACCACGTCATCTCGGTCGGCGCCTCCGTCTCCAAGGAGACCTGGGCCGCCAACTACGGATCGAACGTCACCAAGAAGTACGACATGATGCCGTTCTCCTCGCGCGGCCCGCGTGAGGACGGCGGCTTCGCGCCGACCCTGACCGCGCCCGGCGCGGCGATCAACTCGACGCAGACCTGGCTGCCCGGTTCGCCGGTCAAGGAGGCGGGCTACTCCCTCCCGGCCGGTTACTCCATGCTCCAGGGCACGTCGATGGCCTCCCCGCAGGCCGCCGGCGCGACCGCGCTGCTGCTGTCCGCCGCGAAGCAGAAGCACATCGAGCTGCCCCCGGCCGACCTGCGCACCGCGCTGACCAGCACCGCCACCAAGATCAAGGACGTGCCCGCGCACGCCCAGGGCGCCGGTCTGATCAACATCGTGGACGCCTGGAAGCTGATCGCGAAGCAGGGCGCCCCGGCGCACGAGTACGCGGTCAAGGCCCCCGTCGACACCGCGATCGACTTCGCGCTGAAGACCCCGGGCTTCGGCACCGGCCTGTACGACCGCGAGGGCGGCCTCCGGGCCGGCCAGAAGAAGACCTACGACGTCACGGTCACCCGCACCACGGGTCCGGACAAGAAGGTCGAGCACACGCTCTCCTGGAAGTACAACGACGGCACCTTCTCGCTGGCCGGCCCCAAGAAGGTCGCGCTGCCGCTGGGCAAGCCGGTCACGGTCAAGGTCCAGGCGAAGCCGGGCAGCGCGGGTGTGCACAGCGCGATCCTCCAGCTGGACGACAAGAAGACCGCCGGTACCGACCAGCAGATCCTGACGACGGTCGTCGTCTCCAAGGAGCTGGCGAAGCCGTCGTACTCGTTCAAGGCGTCCGGCTCGGTGCAGCGCAACGGCACCACGTCGTACTTCGTGACCGTGCCGGAGGGCGCCAGGACCCTTGAGGTCGCGATGAGCGCCCTGCGCTCGGGCAGCCAGACCCGCTTCATCTCCATCCACCCGTACGGGGTGCAGATGGAGGACAGCGGTACGCCGTTCTGCTACCCGAACTACGAGAACCCGGCCAACACCTGCCGCCCGGACGCGCGCTCCTACCCGGACCCGCAGCCCGGTGTCTGGGAGATCGAGGTCGAGGCCCGGCGCACGTCGCCGCTGCTGGACAACCCGTACAAGCTGGACGTGGCGCTGCTCGGCGCGACCTTCGACCCGGCCGTGCAGACCATCGCCGAGGCGAAGATCGGCACCCCGGCCTCGGTCGACTGGACGGTCACCAACAACGCCGGTCCCCTGGAGGGCAAGCTCAAGGGCGGCTCGCTGGGCTCGGCCGACGTCGAGCGCCCGTCGATCTCCACCGGTGGCACGTACACCAAGGAGGTCACCATCGGTGAGGGCGTCGAGAAGCTGGACGTCGCCATCGGCGGCACGAGCGACGCCAACGCCGACCTCGACCTGTACGTGTACAAGGGGAGCGCCGAGGTCGGCGCCTCCACCACGGCCGGTTCCGAGGAGTCCGTCAGCCTGGTGAAGCCGGCCGCCGGCACGTACACCGTCGTCATCGACGGGTACGACGTCCCGGCCGGGACCACCGAGTACGACTACCGCGACGTGTACTACTCCGCGTCGCTCGGCACGATCTCCGTGGACGAGTCGAAGACCGTGAACCTGGCCGCGGGCGCGTCGGCCGAGGTCGGTGCCGAGGTGAAGGTGGCCGGTGCGGCACCCGAGGGCCGGCAGTTCTTCGGCGAGGTCGGCCTGGTGAACGCCCGGGGCACCGCGGCGGGCACCGGCAGCGTCGTGATCGAGAAGGTCACGCCGTAGCCACACGGTGCTGAACATGTGATCCGTACGGCAGTGGGGCGGGTGCTCACCGGGCACCCGCCCCACTGTGCTGTGCGCCACTCGTCCGCAGGCCGGACAATGGATTGGACAAGGCGGGCGTGGACAGACGCATCATGGACCGGCAACCGTGCCCGTTCGTACGTCTGAGGGAGTTCCTGTGAAGGTCGGAATCGTCGGCGCCACCGGTCAGGTAGGCACAGTCATGCGCAGCATCCTGGCCGAGCGGAAGTTCCCGGCCGACGAGTTGCGGCTGTTCGCCTCCGCGCGCTCGGCGGGCTCCGTCATCGAGTGGCAGGGACGCGCGATCACCGTCGAGGACGCCTCCACGGCCGACTACACGGGCCTGGACATCGTGCTGTTCTCGGCCGGCGGCGCGACCTCGAAGGCGCTCGCCGAGAAGGTCGCCTCGCAGGGCGCCGTCGTGATCGACAACTCCTCCGCCTGGCGCAAGGACCCCCAGGTCCCGCTGGTCGTCTCCGAGGTCAACCCGCACGCGATCGCGGACCGCCCCAGGGGCATCATCGCCAACCCGAACTGCACCACGATGGCCGCGATGCCCGTGCTGCGCCCGCTGCACGAGGAGGCGGGGCTCGAAGCGCTGACCGTCGCCACGTACCAGGCGGTCTCCGGGTCCGGTCTCGCCGGGGTCGCCGAGCTGCACGGCCAGGCGTCCAAGGTCGTCGCCGACGCGGACAAGCTCACGCACGACGGCTCGGCCGTGGACTTCCCGGAGCCGGGCGTCTACAAGCGCCCCATCGCCTTCAACGTGCTGCCGCTGGCCGGGTCGATCGTGGACGACGGCTCCTTCGAGACGGACGAGGAGCAGAAGCTCCGCAACGAGTCCCGCAAGATCCTGGAGATCCCGGAGCTGAAGGTCTCCGGCACGTGTGTCCGCGTCCCCGTCTTCTCCGGGCACTCCCTCCAGGTCAACGCCCGCTTCGCCCGGCCGGTCTCGGTGGAGCGCGCGTACGAGCTGCTGAAGGACGCGCCGGGCGTCGAGCTGTCCGAGATCCCGACGCCGCTGCAGGCCGCGGGCAAGGACGCGTCGTACGTGGGGCGCATCCGCAACGACGAGACCGCGGAGAACGGTCTCGCGCTGTTCGTCTCCAACGACAACCTGCGCAAGGGGGCCGCGCTGAACGCGGTCCAGATCGCGGAGCTGGTCGCGGCGGAGCTTGCCGGCTGAAGCCGAGGTGCCGTGTGGTTCGGGGGCGCTGCCCCCGGACCCCCCGCTCCTCAATCGCCGGAGGGGCTTGGTTTACGCACCTCGAAGTGCCAGCAGCCGTACTCCACGGCCCGTACGTGGACCAGGGCCACCGCCGGGTCCGCGAAGGCCTCCGCGAACGCCTCGTCGTAGCCCCGCTCCTCGTCCCCGGGGATCTCCAGGAGCCTGCCCCCCACGATGCGGCCCTCCGCGTCGTAACGGCGCACCGTGCGCAGCGCGCCCGCGCGGGAGAAGGGGTAGCCCTCCCGGCCGGGCTCCGGCCCCTCGCACGCGTCGGCGTGGATGAAGACCGGGCCCTGCTCGTCGTACGCCCCCGGGCGGGCCCAGGTCTCGGCCGCCCAGCGGCGCAGCGGGGCGTAGGAGACCAGGGCGATGCGCTCCCCCGGCCGGCTGCCGCGCAGGCAGCACCGCAGCGGGTCGCCGCCCTCGGTGGCGGTGTACGGGTCGCAGGGCCGCCCGGCGTCGTCGGTCTTCCGGAGTCCGCCGAGCGCGTCCGGTTCGATGGCGCGTGCCTCGTAGATGGTCATGGTCCCGAGCGTGCCGCGCCGCGCCGCCCCGGTCCGGCGGAAAACGGACATCGCCCTGAATGGGGGTCCCGTGGAAGTATGACGGGAAACATCACAGAGCAAGGAGATGACCGCGTGCCTGGCACGAATCTGACCCGCGAAGAGGCACAGGAGCGGGCGCGCCTGCTGACCGTGGACGCGTACGAGATCGATCTCGACCTCTCCGGGGCGCAGGAGGGCGGGACCTACCGGTCCGTCACCGTCGTGCGCTTCGACTCCGCCGAGGACGGTGCGGAGACCTTCATCGACCTGGTCGCCCCTGCGGTGCACGAGGTCGAGCTGAACGGCAGGGCCCTGGACGTCGCGGCGGTGTTCCGCGACTCCCGCATCACGCTGCCGCACCTGCGGGCCGGCGCCAACGAGTTGAAGGTCGTCGCGGACTGCGCGTACACCAACACGGGCGAGGGTCTGCACCGCTTCGTCGACCCGGTCGACCAGCAGGCTTACCTGTACACCCAGTTCGAGGTGCCGGACGCGCGCCGCGTCTTCGCGAGCTTCGAGCAGCCCGACCTGAAGGCGACCTTCCGGTTCACCGTGAAGGCCCCGTCCGGCTGGACCGTGATCTCCAACTCGCCGACGCCGGAGCCGAAGGACGACGTCTGGTCGTTCGAGCCCACGCCGCGCATCTCCTCGTACATCACCGCGCTGATCGTCGGCCCGTACCACTCGGTGCACAGCAGCTACGAGAAGGACGGCGTGACCGTCCCGCTGGGCATCTACTGCCGGCCCTCGCTCGCCGAGTACCTGGACGCGGACGCGATCTTCGACGTGACCCGGATGGGCTTCGACTGGTTCCAGGAGAAGTTCGACTACGCGTACCCGTTCGCCAAGTACGACCAGCTCTTCGTGCCGGAGTTCAACGCGGGCGCGATGGAGAACGCGGGCGCGGTCACCATCCGCGACCAGTACGTCTTCCGGTCGAAGGTGACGGACGCGGCGTACGAGACGCGCGCCGAGACCATCCTGCACGAGCTGGCCCACATGTGGTTCGGCGACCTCGTCACGATGGAGTGGTGGAACGACCTCTGGCTGAACGAGTCGTTCGCCACGTACACCTCGATCGCCTGCCTGGCGTACGCCGAGGGCTCGGGGTGGCCGCACTCCTGGACCACGTTCGCCAACTCCATGAAGACGTGGGCCTACCGGCAGGACCAGCTGCCGTCGACCCACCCGATCATGGCCGACATCCGCGACCTGGACGACGTCCTGGTCAACTTCGACGGCATCACGTACGCCAAGGGCGCCTCGGTCCTGAAGCAGCTGGTGGCGTACGTCGGCATGGACGAGTTCTTCAAGGGCGTCCAGGCGTACTTCAAGGCGCACGCCTTCGGCAACACGCGGCTGGCCGACCTGCTGGGCGCGCTGGAGGAGACCTCCGGCCGCGACCTGAAGACCTGGTCGAAGGCGTGGCTGGAGACGGCCGGGATCAACATCCTGCGCCCGGAGATCGAGACCGACGAGAACGGTCACGTCACCTCGTTCACCGTGCTCCAGGAGGCGCCCGCGCTGCCCGCGGGCGCCAAGGGCGAGCCGACGCTGCGGCCGCACCGGATCGCCATCGGCTGCTACGACCTCGACGCCGACGGCAAGCTGGTCCGCACGGACCGGATCGAGCTGGACGTCGACGGTGAGCGCACCACCGTGCCGTTCCCGGCCGGCAAGGCGCGACCGGCCGTCATCCTGCTCAACGACGACGACCTGTCGTACGCGAAGGTCCGCCTGGACGAGGAGTCGCTGCGGGTCGTCACCGAGCACCTGGGCGACTTCACCGAGTCGCTGCCGCGCGCCCTGTGCTGGGCTTCCGCCTGGGACATGACCCGCGACGGCGAGCTGGCCACCCGCGACTACCTCTCGCTGGTCCTGTCGGGGATCGGCAAGGAGTCGGACATCGGCGTCGTGCAGTCGCTGCACCGCCAGGTCAAGACGGCGATCGACCTGTACGCGACGCCGGAGTGGCGCGAGGCGGGTCTGACGCAGTGGACCGAGGCGACGCACGCGCACCTGCGCGCGGCGGAGCCGGGCAGCGACCACCAGCTGGCCTGGGCGCGCGCCTTCGCGGCCACCGCCCGCACCCCTCAGCAGCTGGACCTGCTGCGCTCGCTGCTCGACGGCACCGAGGCGATCGAGGGCCTGACCGTGGACACCGAGCTGCGCTGGGCGTTCGTCCAGCGGCTCGCCGCGACCGGGCTCATCGACGAGGAGGAGATCGACGCCGAGTACGCGCGGGACCGGACGGCGGCGGGCGAGCGCCACGCGGCCTCCGCCCGGGCGGCACGGCCCAGCGAGGAGGCGAAGGCCGAGGCGTGGGCGTCGGTCGTGGAGTCCGACAAGCTGCCGAACTCCCTCCAGGAGGCCGTCATCGCCGGCTTCGTGCAGACGGACCAGCGCGAGCTGCTGGCCCCGTACACCGAGAAGTTCTTCGCCTCGGTGAAGGGCGTCTGGGACTCGCGGAGCCACGAGATGGCCCAGCAGGTCGCGATCGGCCTGTACCCGGCGCTCCAGGTCTCGCAGGAGACCCTGGACGCCACGGACGCCTGGCTGGCCTCGGCCGAGCCGGGCGCGGGGCTGCGCCGGCTGATCTCGGAGTCCCGCTCGGGCGTGGAGCGCGCGCTGCGGGCCCGTACGGCGGACGCGGCGGCCGCGACCGCGTAACCCGGCTGGAAACCGCCCGGCGGACAGGCGCGTACGCGCAGCCGTCCGCCGGGCGGGAGCGGGGGGGGGACCGGCCTTACGAGGCCGACGCCTCGTAGCGGGCCCTGAGGTCTGCCGCGCCGGACTCGGTCAGGGAGCCGTGCAGGCGCATCCGGGCGACTCCGCCGTCGGGGAAGGCGTCGAGGCGTACGTGGGTGACCACGGCCTCGTCCGGCAGCGTGAAGCGGTGCAGGGTGTCGGGCTGGAGGCGGGTGCGCGGGATGATCTCGGACCACTCGCCGCTCTCGCCGTCCCGGCCGTGCAGGGCGATCCAGCCGGCCGCGTTGCCCTTGAGGTAGGCGGTGTCGATCTCGACCGCCCGGACGGCCCCCTGGGCGGGCAGCCGGAAGCGGACCCAGTCGTTGGTGTCGCGGACCCGGCGGCGGCGGTTCTCCCAGCCGTCGTCCATCTTGCGCGAGGTGCCCGGCAGGATGATCTGGGTCGGCGAGGAGTAGAACCGGTCCGAGGCGTCCTCGTAACTGCCGCCGTTCAGGACCGAGATCAGGTCGAACGTGCCGAGCGTGGCCAGCCAGGCCGGGTCGGGGACGACCTCGCCGTGCACGCGGAGGCGGGCGATGCCGCCGTCGGGGTGCTGGCAGAGGCGGATGTGGGTCCAGCGGCGTCCGCCGGTGATCTCGAAGCCGTTGGCCGCGTGGCCGCGCACCGGCGTCGGGGGGACGATCTCCTCCCACTTCACGTCGTCGGCGAGCAGTTCCTCCGGACCGGGCGCGCCCTCGACGCAGGTGGCCTGGACGGAGACGCGCTGCGGGTAGTTGCCCCGGAAGTGGGCGGTGTCCACGACGATGCCGCGGATGATGCCGGGGGCGCCGAGCCGGATCAGCGCCCAGTCGTGCTCGTCGGGGGCCGGGAACGGGTGCTGGGCGTCCGCGCCGCGCCGGCGGCGGGTCTCCCAGCCGTCCATGATCTTGCCCTTGTGGCCGAAGCGCTCGGGGTCGAAGACCGCGCGCTCCCGGACGAGCAGGTTCTCGCGCTGGGCGAAGAACTCGTCGTTGGCGGCGATCACGCCCGCGCCGAGCCGCCGGTCGGCGAGGTCCACGAGGTCGGTGAAGGGGAGGTCGGCGGTGCGGTAGTCGGCGTAGGGGTCACCGCCGCCGTACGGTGCCGCGTCGTTGGCGTGGGGGTCGTCGTGCCGGATCTCGTTCCGTTCGGTGGTCATGCGTTCACTGTCGTACGCCGGAAGCCGGTAGGTCCATCGAAAGTTTCCGCATGAACCATTCAGTCCGGCTGAACGGTTGTGCCGTCCCCGTAGGGCTCCGCCGCCTCGCGCAGCGCCGCGAGGACCCGGGCCACCGCCGGGGCGTCCTCTCCCCCGCGCCGGACGGCGGCGACGACATGGCGTCGGGGCCGGTCCGCGTCGAGCACCCGCATCACCACGCCCTCCCGGCCGTGCCGTTCGGCCGAGGCCATCCGCGGGACGAGCGCGATCCCCAGGTCTGCGGCGACCATGGCGAGGATCGCCGTCCAGCCGGACGCGCTGTGCGCCTGCTCGGGTACGAAGCCCGCCGCCCGGCACGCGGAGACGGTGATCTCCGACCAGGGGCCGGAGCCGCCGTAGATCCAGGGCTCGGCGGACAGGTCGGCGAGGCGCAGCCCGGCCGCGTCCGCGAGGCGGTGGCCGGCCGGGAGCGCCACGTCGAGCGGGTCCGCGAGCAGCGGCAGGACGGTGAACCGGGGGTCGCGGGCCGTCGGGGCGTCGGCGGCCAGCGACAGGGCGAGGTCGACCTCGGCGGCGGCGAGCAGTTCGTACGCCTGGGAGGCCTCCGCCTCGCGCACCCGGACCGCGGGGCCGGGGCGGGGGTCGGTGCGCAGCCGCTGCACGGCCGGGACGACGAGGGCGGGCACGGCGGTGGCGAACGCGGCGACCCGGACCTCGCCCGCCTCGCCGCGCAGATAGCCGGTCAGTTCGGCGTCGGCGCGCTCCAGTTGGGCGAAGACCGCTTCGGCGTGGCGCAGGACGAGATGGGCGGCGTCGGTGAGGCGGACGCGGCGGCCCTGGGCCTCCAGGAGCGGCACGCCGAGCTGTCTGGCCAGGTTGGAGAGCTGCTGCGAGACCGCCGAGGGGGTCATCAGCAGGGCGTCGGCGGTCGCGGTGACCGTGCCCCGGTCGCGCAGGGTGCGCAGGATGCGGAGCTTCTTGACGTCCCACTCGGTCATGGGCGCAACCTACCGCCGCGTCCGGGTCCGGACATGCGGGTGCGCCGCGCGGTAGTGGCTACCGTGCGGCGCACCCGTGCCGTGCGGGGCGGGACCGGGGCGGGGCCCCGGTCGCCGGGCAGGTGGGTCAGGCCTGCTTCTTGGACTTGTCGAGGACCATGACCAGGCCCGCGATGACCCCGAACAGGACGAGGGGCGCCAGGACGAACAGGCCGAGCGTGTCGAGCACGCTCAGGCCGGTACCCGGGTCGTCGCCGTCGTCGCGGGTGAGCGCGAGCGCGGGGGACGACATCAGCAGCATCATCAGCGTCGTTCCGGCGGCGACGGCGCCGGCGCGCATAGCGTTCTTCTTGTCCACGGTGCAAACGTAGCGAACGCCCGCGCGGGCCGCGCGCCCGGGGGTGCCGTACGGGGTCCGGCTCACGGCACGCGGGCCTCCGGGGGCTCCTGCGGGGCGCGCAGGACGTCCATCAGGCGGTGCAGCCGGGGTGAGGCGGCCAATTGCTCCAGCGTGACCGGGACGCCCTCCGCGTCGGCGACGGGCAGCCGCCAGTTCGGGTACTGGTCCCAGGTGCCCGGGAGGTTCTGCGGGCGGCGGTCGCCCACGGTGTCGGGCAGCCAGATCCCGGTCATCCGGGCGGGGGTGCGCAGCAGGAAGCGGTGGACGGCCTGGACGGCCGCCTCCTCGTCGGCGCCGCCCTCGTGCCCGGGAAGCGCGGTGCCCCCGGGGAGCAGCCCGAGCCGGGTGAGGAGGGCCAGCCACTCGGCCCTGTCCGCGCCGTCCTCCCTCAGCTCCTCGTCCAGGGGACGGGTGAGGAGGCCGAGGCGGTGGCGGAGCGTCACATGGTCCCCGGTCAGCCGGGCGGCGGTGGAGGGCAGGTCGTGGGTGGTCGCGGTGGCCAGGCAGTCCCGGCGCCACCGCTCGGGGGCCAGGGGGCGCCCGTCGCCCGCCCAGTCCCGTTCGAACCAGAGCACCGAGGTGCCGAGGACGCCGCGCCGGGCCAGCGCCTCACGGACACCGGGCTCGACCGTGCCCAGGTCCTCGCCGACGACGACCGTGCCGGCCCGGTGCGCCTCCAGGACCAGGACGGCGAGCATCGCCTCCGCGTCGTGCGAGACGTAGGTGCCCTCGGTCGGCGGGCGGCCCCCGGGCACCCACCAGAGCCGGAACAGGCCCATCACGTGGTCGATGCGGAGGGCGCCCGCATGGGCGAGGACGCCGCGCAGCAGGCCGCGGAACGGGGCGTAGCCGGAGGCGGCGAGGGCGTCCGGGCGCCAGGGCGGCAGGCCCCAGTCCTGGCCGCGCGCGTTGAACGCGTCCGGGGGCGCGCCGACGGACATGCCGTGGGCGAAGGCGTCCTGCTGGGCCCAGGTGTCGGAGCCGCCGGGGTGCACGCCGACCGCGAGGTCGTGGACGACGCCGACGGGCATCCCGGCCTCCCGGGCGGCGCGCTGGGCGTCGGCGAGCTGGGTGGCGGTCAGCCAGGCGAGCCGGCAGTGATGGTCGACCCGGTCCAGCAGCTCGGCGCGGGCGCGGGCGGTGGCGTCGGAGCGCGGGTCGCGCAGCTCCGGGGGCCAGTCGTGCCAGTCGGGGCCGTGCACCTCGGCGAGCGCGCACCACAGGGCGTGGTCCTCCAGGGCGCGGCCCTGGGCGGCGAGGAAGTCGCAGTACGCGGCGTGCCGGCCCGGGGTGAGGGGGACCGCGAGGATCAGGTCGAGGGCCTGCCGCTTGAGTGCCCGGACGGCGTCCAGGTCGATGAGGGCGCCCTTGTCCAGGACGGCTTCCCGCAGCTCGGCACCCTTGCGGCGCAGCGCGTCCAGGGCGACCGGGTCGGGCACGTGTCCGTACTCCGGGACGGACTCGACGCGCAGGTGCACCGGGTCGGGGAAGCGCCGGGAGGACGGGCGGTAGGGCGAGGGGTCGGTGGGGTCTCCGGGCACCGCCGCGTGCAGCGGGTTGACCTGGACGAAGCCGGCGCCGAGGCGGCGGCCGGACCAGGAGGCGAGGTCGGCGAGGTCACCGAGGTCGCCCATGCCCCAGGAGCGGGCGGAGAGCAGGGAGTAGAGCTGGACCAGGAAGCCGTGGGTGCGGGCGGGCGGCTGGGGGGCGCGGTCCGGGGCGACGACGAGCGTGCAGTCCTGCGGTTCGCGGTCCGGCGCGCGGACGGTGAGCCGGTGCACGCCGAACGGGGGCTCGGCCCACCAGGCGCTTCCCGGTCCGGCCGGATCCGGTCCCCCGGTGGGGACCTGCAGCAGGACCGGCTCCGCCTTCTCGTCGCTCTCCTCCAGCCGGACCGTCAGCTCCGTGCCGGGCGGCAGTCCGGTCAGCGCGGGCGGGAGCGGTTCGCCGGACCACACCACCAGCGTGTCCGGGAGGAGCCGGGTGCGGGCGGCCGACTCGGCGGCGGCGAGTGCGTCGCGTACCGCTTCGGGCGTCGTGGCGTCGACGCCGAGCGCGCCGAGCACCGCGACGACCGTGGTCTCGGGGACGGGCCCGGTGACGCCGGCGGACGGGGAGAAGGAGGTGGCGACGCCGTGCAGTGCGGCGAGCCGGGACAAGCCCATTCAGACTCCTGGGGACTCCGGGCCCCATGCGCAGCCGGACGCGGCCGGTTCGCTGGTCAGCGGGGCGAGGACGGCGAGCGGCGGCTCGCTGGTCAGGGGGGTGGCCTCGGCGAGCGGGGGCTCGCTGGTCAGGGGTATGCCGTCGGCGAGCGGCGCTTCGCTCGTGAGCGGGCCGGGCACGGTGGCGGGGGACGCGCTGATCAGCGGGACGGGACCGGATGCCTGTTTGGGGAGGGCGGAGAGCGGGCGCTGCGCGGTGGCGGGCATGGTGGCCTCCTGGCCGTGGAGAACAGGACAGTGACGGCCTACCCAGCGGGCGCCGCCGCAGACGTAGGCGTTACAACAACGAGTTCAACGTGCTCCGGGTCACATTCCGTTCCCGAAGGGCCCGTTGTCCGCAAGACGTCCGTCTTTTTCGGCCATTCGGCGCTGTCCTTCGCGTCTCGCCCCGCCGCACGCACCCCGTTCATCACACCGGTCACATCAGGGCATTTCCGTACCGAACGCCTCGCGCATTGACACCCTCGCGCGCGGGGTGGTGGGCTCGGTACCCACGGGTAGGGCGAGGGGAGAGACAGGGATGCGGCTCAGTGGGAGGACACGGGCGACGGCCGTCGCCGTGGCCGTGCTCGGCGGGCTGCTCGCCGCCGGAGCCCCGCCCGCGCTCGCCGCTCCCCCGGACCCGGCGGCCAGGTCCGCGGCCGACCGGAGCCGCGCGGCGGACTCCGCGCTCCCCGCCGTGTGGCCGCGCCCGCAGAGCATGGCGGCGGCCGGGCCCGCCGTCGCCCTGGGCCGCGAGGTCACCCTGCTCGCGGACCCGGAGGCCGATCCGTACGCCGTGGAAGCGCTGCGCGCGGTCCTGGCGGAGGCCGGGGTGCGCACGGTCCACGAGACGCTGCCGGGCGCCGGGCCGGTCCTGCGTCTTGGCGGCGAGGGGGCGGCGGACGCGCTGCGCGGCCTGGGCGCCCCGGACCGCGCGGACCTCCCGGCGGGCGGCTACCGGCTGGCGGCCGGGCGGGTCGCGAAGCGGGACACGGTGGCCGTCGAGGGCGTCGGCGAGGACGGCCTGTTCCACGCTGTGCAGACGCTGCGCCAGCTGGTCCGGGGCGGGAAGGTCGCCGGGGTCACCGTGCGGGACTGGCCGTCCACCGCCGTACGCGGGCTGACCGAGGGGTTCTACGGGCAGCCGTGGAGCCAGGAGGACCGGCTCGCGCAGCTCGGCTTCCTGGGGCGCACCAAGCAGAACCGCTATCTGTACGCGGCGGGCGACGACCCGTACCGCCAGGCCCGCTGGCGCGACCCGTACCCGGCGGCGCGGAAGGCCGGCTTCCGGGCGCTGGCCGAACGGGCCGCGGCCGAGCACGTGACGCTCGGCTGGGCGGTGGCGCCGGGCCAGTCCATGTGCCTCTCGTCGGACCGCGACCTCAAGGCACTGAACCGCAAGATCGACGCGATGTGGGACCTGGGAGTGCGGGTCTTCCAGGTCCAGTTCCAGGACGTCAGCTACAGCGAGTGGCACTGCGCGGCCGACGCGGACGCCTTCGGCAGCGGGCCCGCGGCGGCGGCCCGGGCACAGGCCCGCGTCGTGAACGGCGTGGCCCGGCACCTGGCGGAGCGCCACCCGGACGCCCTGCCGCTGTCGGTGATGCCGACGGAGTACTACCAGGACGGGGCGACGGCGTACCGCACGGCACTCGCCCGGGAGCTGGCGGACGGGACCGAGGTCGCCTGGACGGGCGTCGGGGTCGTACCGAGGACCATCACCGGCGGCGAACTGGCCGGGGCGCGCGCCGCGTTCGGGCACCCGCTGGTGACCATGGACAACTACCCGGTCAACGACTACGCGCAGGACCGGATCTTCCTCGGCCCGTACACCGGCCGGGACCCGGCGGTGGCGTCCGGTTCGGCGGCGCTGCTGGCCAACGCGATGGAGCAGCCCGCCGCGTCCCGCATCCCGCTCTTCACGACCGCCGACTTCGCATGGAACCCGAGGGGCTACGACCCCGCGAAGTCCTGGGACGCCGCGATCGACGACCTCGCGGGCGGCGACGGCCGGAGCGCCGGTGCGCTGCGGGCGCTCGCGGGCAACAGCGCGGGCTCCGTGCTGGGCTCCACCGAGTCCGCGTATCTGCGGCCGCTGATCGCCGCGTTCCGCGCGGCGTACGCGGACGGCGCGGGCAAGGCGCTCGACGCGGCGGCGGACCGGCTGCGGGACGCCTTCGGCGAGATGCGGGCGGCCCCGGCGCGGCTCGCGGGCGTCGCCGGAGGCCGGCTCGGGGCCGAGGTCCGGCCGTGGAGCGCGCAGCTGTCCCGGTACGGCCACGCGGGCGAGCTGGCCGTGGACCTGCTGTGTGCCCAGGCCCGGGGCGACGGGGCCGCCGCCTGGCGGGCGTCCCTGGCGCTGGAGCCGGTCCGGAAGGACATCGCGGCGGGCGGTGCGAAGGTCGGCGAGGGCGTGCTCGGCCCGTTCCTCGACCGGGTCCGCGAGGAGGCCCGCTCCTGGACCGGAACGGACCGGCCGGGCGGCGAGGTGTCCGAGGCACCGGGCAGCTATACGGTGCGCCTCGGCCGGGCCCGTCCGCTGGAGGCGGTCACCGCGACGACCGTGCCGGACGACGGGGCGGCGCTGGGCGCGACGGTCCAGGCGCATGTGCCGGGCGAGGGGTGGCGCGCGCTCGGTCCGTTGTCGGCGAGCGGCTGGACCCAGGCGGCGGGCGAGGGCGTGCGGGCCGACGCGGTCCGGATCGGCTGGCCGGCCGCGACCCCGCTGGCGGCCGGGGCCCCGCCCCTGGTCATCCCGCCGCTGGCCGGGGCGTCCGTCCGCGCCGGGACCGCCCCGGACGTGCGCTCCCTGGTCCCCTGGTTCGGCGACGAACCGGCCGCCCGGCTGGACCTGGCGCGCGGCGAGACGGACGCGGTCATCGGCGGCGGGCCGCAGGAGGTCCGGGCCCGGCTGTCCGGCCTGCGCCCGGCCGAGGTGCGCGGGCGGCTGACCGCGAAGGCGCCCGGGGGCATCGAGGTCCGGGTGCCGAAGCGTACGACCGTGCCGCGCGGGACGCGGACCGAGGTCCCGGTGCGGATCACGGTCCCGGAGGACACTCCGGCCGGGGAGTACGAGGTGCCGTTCGCCTTCGGCGACGAGAGGACAACGCTGACCGTCCGGGCCTACCCGCGCACCGCCGGGCCCGACCTGCTGCGCGGGGCCACCGCCTCCTCGTCGGGCGACGAGACCGAGGACTTCCCGGCGTCCGCCGCGTCCGACGGCGACCCGGAGACGCGCTGGTCCTCACCGGCCGGGGACGGGGCGTGGTGGCAGGCGGAACTGTCCGCCCCGGTCCGGCTCGGCCGGATGGTGCTGCACTGGCAGGACGCGTACCCGTCGCGCTACCGCGTCCAGGTCTCCGCGGACGGCCGCACCTGGCACACCGCGGCGACCGTCCGCGAGGGCCGGGGCGGCCGCGAGTCGGTGCGGATGGACGCGAAGGACACCCGGTTCGTGCGCGTCGTGGGCGACGAGCGGGCCACGAAGTACGGGATCTCGCTCTGGTCGGCCGAGGCGTACGCGGTGGCGGAGGACGACTGACGGTGCACGGGCAGGCCGGGGCTCCGGGGTGGCGGCGGGCCGCCCCGGAAAGCACGGGGGCCCGGTCTCAGGCTGAGATGCCGTCGATCCGGGCCATCGCGTCGTCCGCGCCGAACGGTTGCAGATAGGGCAGCCAGCGCGGGTCGCGGTGCCCCGTGCCGATGATCCGCCAGGCCAGTCCGGTCGGCGGGGCGGGCTGCTGGTGCAGCCGCCAGCCGAGCTCGGGCAGATGGCGGTCGGCCTTGACGTGGTTGCAGCGGCGGCAGGCCGCCACCACGTTGTCCCAGGCGTGCCGGCCGCCCCGGCTGCGCGGGATGACGTGGTCGACGCTGGTCGCGGCGGCCCCGCAGTACATGCAGCGTCCGCCGTCCCTGGCGAACAGGGCCCGCCGGGTCAGCGGCACCGGCCCCCGGTAGGGGACGCGGACGAACCGCTTGAGCCGGACGACGCTGGGGGCCGGGACGGTCCGGGTCGCGCTGTGCATGAGCGCGCCGGACTCCTCAAGACAGATGGCCTTGTTCTCGAGGACGAGGACGAGGGCTCGGCGGAGCGGTACGACGCCGAGCGGCTCGTACGACGCGTTGAGAACCAGGACATGCGGCACGTATGCCTCCTTGTACGCCGGCGGCGCGTGGCTCGCGCCGGGACGATCTCCGCTCTCAGTCTCCCCTCACGCCTGGTCGGAGCGCCACCACGTACGGGTAACGGGCCGGAACGAATTTTTCCCCCAGGGGTCCCCCGTTAGTGTGGTTGTTCAGCGCTCGTCCGTTCAGCGCCCGCCCCCTGGAGGTCTCGCCGTGCCCCTGTCCGCCCTGTTGGCCGCAGCCCCGTCGCCCGAGCCCGGCGGCTCGCTGGACGAAGCCGCGAAGCAGGCGGGAGACGCCGCGGGCTGGGTGGAGGAGAACTGGTCCACCTGGCTGAACACCGGGCTGCGGATCGTCCTCATCGCGGCCGTCGCGGTCGTCCTGCGCCATCTGGTCCGCCGCGCCCTGAGCAAGTTCATAGAACGGATGAACCGCAGCGCGCAGGCCGTCCAGGGCACCGCGCTGGGCAGCCTCCTGGTCAACGCGGAACGCCGCCGCCAGCGGTCGGAGGCGATCGGCTCGGTGCTCCGTTCGGTGGCCTCGTTCCTGATCCTGGGCACCGCGGCGCTGATGATCCTGGGCGCGTTCCAGATCAATCTGGCGCCGTTGCTGGCCTCCGCCGGGGTCGCCGGGGTCGCGCTCGGCTTCGGCGCCCGCAACCTGGTCACCGACTTCCTGTCCGGGGTCTTCATGATCCTGGAGGACCAGTACGGGGTCGGCGACCAGATCGACGCGGGCGTGGCCTCCGGCGAGGTCATCGAGGTGGGCCTGCGGGTCACGAAGCTGCGCGGCGAGAACGGCGCGATCTGGTACGTCCGCAACGGCGAGGTCAAGCGGATCGGCAACCTCAGCCAGGGCTGGTCCACGGCGGGCGTCGATGTCCAGGTCCGCCCGACGGAGGACCTGGAGAAGATCCGTGAGGTGATCACCGGGGCGGCCCAGGTGATGGCCAAGGAGGAGCCCTGGACCGAGCGGCTGTGGGGACCGGTGGAGATCCTGGGCCTGGACACGGTGCTGCTGGACTCGATGACGGTCCGGGTGAGCGCGAAGACCATGCCGGGCGAGGCGGCCGGTGTGGAGCGCGAGCTGCGCTGGCGCATCAAGGTCGCGCTGGACGCGGCGGGCATCAGCATGGTGACGGGCACCCCGGAGGAGGCGCCGGCAGGTGCCGACCCCACGGCCGGGATGGCCGCCCCGTCCGCGTACGCCTCCGCGACCTCCCCGCAGTCGCTCGCGGCGACCCCGATCCCGCCACCGAGCACCACGAAGTAGCCCGCACGGCCGGGGACCCGCGGGGGTCCCCGGCCGCTGTCGTTTCCGGCCGGGTAACGCTTTGGTTGCCACCGGCCGTCAGGTCATTGACGCCCCGGTGACCCGGGCCCTACCTTCCTCTCACCGAACAGGAAACTTTCCTAACAGAGGGGCAGGTGTCACGCTCATGGCCGGAAACACGCCGGGCACACCCAGCGTCCTGCGCGCCATGAACGACCGCGCCGCCCTCGATCTGCTCCTGGAGCACGGCCCCCTGTCCCGGACCCGGATCGGGAAGCTCACCGGGCTCTCCAAGCCCACCGCCTCCCAGCTGCTGGCCCGCCTCGAAGCCGCCGGGCTCGTCGTCGCCACCGGGACCGCCGCCGGGCGCCCCGGCCCCAACGCCCAGCTGTACGCGGTCAACGCCGCCGCCGCCCATGTCGCCGGGCTCGACGTCAACGCCCACCGGATCGTCGCCGCCGTCGCCGATGTGACCGGCGCGACGGTCGGGGAGTTCGAGCTGCGGACCCCCGGGCGGCGCACCGACAGCGTGGTGCGCGAGGTGACCGAGGCGCTGGACGGCGCGGTGGCGGCGGCCGGGCTGACCCGGGCCGACGTGCACCGGGTGGTCATCGGCACACCGGGCGCCTTCGACCCGAACACCGGCCGGCTGCGGTACGCCTCGCACCTGCCCGGCTGGCACTCCACCACGCTGCTCGACGAGCTGGCGGCGGTGCTGCCGATGCCCGTCGAGTACGAGAACGACGTCAACCTCGTCGCGGTGGCCGAGCAGCGGCGCGGCGCGGCCCGGGGCCACGACGACTTCGTCCTCCTGTGGAACGAGGAGGGCCTGGGCGCCGCCCTCGTCATCAACGGCCGGCTGCACCGGGGCTTCACCGGGGGCGCCGGCGAGGTCGGCTTCCTGCCGGTGCCGGGGGCGCCGCTGGTCCGCCAGGTCACCAAGGCCAACGCGGGCGGCTTCCAGGAACTGGCGGGCGCCCAGGTGCTCGCGCGCCTGGCCCGGGAGCTGGGCATCGAGGACGCGCCGGGCTCCGGCACCCACCACGCGATCGCCGCCGAGCTGGTGGGCCGGGCCGCCGAGGCCGTGGAGCGGGGCGAGGCGGGGCCGTACGCCGCGCTGCTCGACCGGTTCGCCACCGGCCTCGCGACCGGCCTGGCCTCCCTGGTCGCCGTCCTCGATCCGGAGATCGTCGTGCTCTCCGGTGAGCTGTTCTCGCGCGGCGGCGAGCAGCTGCGCGCCCGGGTCGCGGCCGAGCTGGCCGAGCTCGCGGCGTCCAGGCCCCGGCTGCTCGCCGGGGACGTCACCCACCGCCCCGTTCTGCGCGGCGCGCTGGAGAGCGCGCTCGCCGCCACCCGTGACGAAGTGTTCGACACCTCGCGCTGACCACTCACGCCACCCCTTTCCCGTACACGCCCCGTCCCAGCCCACCGCTCCACCGGGAGACACCACCATGTCCGGAAACCGCCGGAAGCCGGCCGCCGCACTCGCCGCGACCGCCGCGATAGCCCTGTTCGCCTCCGCCTGTACCGGGCAGAGCAATTCAGGGGCCACCGATGACGCGTCCAAGGAGACGACCATCACGTTCTGGCACGGCTGGAGCGCGCCGGGCGAGGTGAAGGGCATCGAGGCCACGATCGCCGCCTTCGAGAAGGCCCACCCCAACATCCACGTGAAGGTCGTCGGCAACATGACCGACGACAAGATCAACCAGGCGCTGCGCGCCGGCGGGTCCAAGGCGCCGGACGTGGTCTCCTCGTTCACCACGAACAACGTGGGCAAGTTCTGCTCGTCGAAGGCGTTCGTGGACCTCAACCCGTTCCTGAAGAAGGACGGCATCGACCCCGAGGCGACCTTCCCGAAGGCGATGAACGAGTACACCCAGTACGAGGGGGTGCGCTGCACGGTCCCGCTGCTGGGTGACGCGTACGGGCTCTACTACAACAAGGACGCGTTCAAGAAGGCCGGGATCGCGAACCCGCCGAAGACCTGGTCCGAGTTCGCGGCCGACGCCAAGAAGCTGACGAAGACCAAGGGCGACTCGTACGAGCAGCTGGGCTTCATGCCGAACTACCACGGCTACGAGTCCACCACCGAGCACTACCTCGGTGCCTGGAACCCCACCTACTTCGACGCGGACGGCAAGTCGAACATCGCGAAGGACCCGGCGTTCGCGGCGCTGCTCACCAACCAGAAGAAGCTGGTCGACTCGCTCGGCGGCTACGCGAAGCTGGAGAAGTTCCGTACCGGCTTCGGCGACGAGTGGGGCGCCAAGCACCCGTTCCACACCGGCCAGGTCGCGATGCAGCTGGACGGCGAGTGGCGGCTCGGCATGGCCGAGGAGACCAAGCCGGGCTTCGAGATCGGGGTGGCCCCGATGCCGGTCGCGGACGACGAGGCCGACACGTACGGCAAGGGCTATCTGACCGGCACCATCGCGGGCATCGCGTCGACGAGCAGCAAGCAGAACGCCGCCTGGCAGCTGGTCAAGTTCATGACGACCGACACCGACGCGGTGGTGAACTTCGCCAACGCCATCCACAACGTGCCCTCCACGCTGGCCGCGCTGAAGTCGCCGAAGCTGAAGTACGACCCGCGCTTCAAGACCTTCCTGGACATCGCCGCGAACCCGAAGTCGACCACCACCCCGCCCTCGGTGAACGGCGGCGCGTACCTGACGTCCCTGCAGAACCTCGGCTTCGACGTCGAGAAGGGCAAGCAGACGGACATCCAGGCGGGTCTGGAGAAGACCGCGAAGGAAATCGACGCGGCGATCGCCCAGGCGAAGTAGAGCCGACGCGATGAGCACGTACACACTCCGCTCGAAGCGCCGCAGGTCGGCGCTTCGGACGGCGGCCTTCATGTCGCCCTGGCTGATCGGGTTCTGCGTCTTCTTCGCCTACCCGCTGATCTCCACCGTCTACTTCTCCTTCACCAGCTACGACGGGTTCGCCGCCCCCGAGTTCAGCGGTTTCAAGAACTGGTCGTACGTCTTCGACGACTACCCGCTGTTCTGGCCGGCGCTGCGCAACACACTGTGGCTGGTCGTCGTGATGGTGACCTGCCGGGTGGTCTTCGGACTCGGCGTCGGGATGCTGATCACCAGGATCAAGACGGGCACGGGCGTCTTCCGGACGCTGTTCTACCTGCCCTATCTGGCGCCGCCGGTCGCGGCCACGCTGGGCTTCGTCTTCCTCCTGAACCCCGGCACCGGGCCGGTCAACTCGATCCTCGGCGACCTGGGGATGGGCACGCCCGGCTGGTTCACCGACGCCACCTGGTCGAAGCCCGCGCTGACCGCGCTCGCGGTGTGGGGGGTGGGCGACCTGATGGTGATCTTCATGGCCGCGCTGCTCGACGTACCGAAGGAGCAGTACGAGGCGGCGGAACTGGACGGGGCGACCGCCTACCACCGGTTCCGGTACGTCACGCTGCCGAACATCTCGCCGATCATCATGTTCGCCGTGGTCACCGGCGTCATCCAGACGATGCAGTACTACACCCAGCCGCTGGTGGCCGGGAAGGTCGCGTCCGGCGTGATGGGCGGCTCGGGCCAGCAGTTCGAGCCCGGCTATCCCGACAAGTCGACACTGACGCTTCCGCAGCTGGTCTACAACCTCGGTTTCCAGCGCTTCGACTACGGCTCCGCCTGTGTGGTCGCGCTCGTTCTCTTCGTCCTCGCCATGGCGTTCACCGCACTGCTGATGCGGCGCCGCAGCGGACTGATCCAGGCAGGTGAGTGACATGGCGCAGGTTCTCGACCTCCCGAAGACCGCCGGACCGGCGGGCGACCCCGCCACCCCGGCCCAGCGCGTGGCGCGCCGCAAGGCGCTGCTGAACTGGATCGCCGTGCACGCGCTCGGCGTGGCCGCCGCGCTGTTCTTCGTGCTGCCGTTCGTCTTCCTCGTGCTCACCTCGCTGATGAGTGACCAGCAGGCCCTCACCCGGGACCTGTGGCCGCACCCCTTCGAGTGGGCCAACTACAAGCGGGTGTTCGACACCCCGGGCTTCCTGACCTGGTGGCGGAACACCCTGCTGTACGCGGGTCTGGGCACCGTCCTCACGGTGGTGTCCTCGCTGCCCGTGGCGTACGCGCTCGCCAAGTTCCGCTTCCGCGGCCGGCGGCTCTCGCTGATGCTCGTCATCTCGATGATGATGCTGCCGCCGCAGGTCGTGGTCATCCCGATGTACCTGTTCTGGGCCAAGCAGCTGGACCTGTCCGGCACGCTCTGGCCGCTGATCATCCCGATGGCCTTCGGCGACGCGTTCTCCATCTTCCTGCTGCGGCAGTTCCTGCTG
The DNA here is from genome assembly GCF_055590565.1 of Streptomyces sp. NPDC041814. Taxonomy (NCBI): domain Bacteria; kingdom Bacillati; phylum Actinomycetota; class Actinomycetes; order Kitasatosporales; family Streptomycetaceae; genus Streptomyces; species Streptomyces sp. NPDC041814. Next base: position 895,971 of record NZ_JBVJAM010000001.1, read on the forward strand.
ACCATCCCCGACGAATACCTCGACGCGGCGAAGGTCGACGGCTGCGGCGAACTGCGCGCCCTGCTGCGCGTGGTGGTGCCGATGGCCAAGCCGGGGATCGCCGCCGTCGCCCTCTTCCAGTTCTTCTACGCCTGGAACGACTACTTCGGCCCGCAGATCTACGCCTCGGAGAACCCGGGGGCCTGGACGCTGAGTTACGGCCTCGAGTCCTTCAAGGGCGCGCACCACACCGACTGGAACCTGACCATGGCCGCGACCGTTCTGGTCATGGCCCCTGTGATCGTCGTCTTCTTCTTCGCACAGAAGGCCTTTGTCGAGGGCGTCACACTGACCGGAGTAAAGGGCTGAACCATGAAGCTCGCTGTAGTGGGTGGCGGGTCCACCTACACCCCCGAACTGATCGACGGATTCGCCCGGCTGCGTGACACGCTGCCGGTCGAGGAGCTGGTCCTCGTCGACCCGGCCGCCGACCGGCTCGACCTCGTGGGCGGCCTCGCCCGGCGGATCTTCGCCAAGCAGGGCCACCCGGGCCGCATCGTCACCACCTCGGACGTCGACGCGGGCGTCGCCGGAGCGGACGCCGTCCTGCTCCAGCTGCGCGTCGGCGGCCAGGCCGCCCGCAACCAGGACGAGACCTGGCCCCTGGAGTGCGGCTGCGTCGGCCAGGAGACCACCGGGGCCGGCGGCCTCGCCAAGGCCCTGCGCACCGTCCCGGTCGTCCTGGACATCGCCGAGCGCGTCCGGCGCACCAACCCGGACGCCTGGATCATCGACTTCACCAACCCGGTCGGCATCGTCACCCGCGCCCTGCTCCAGGCCGGGCACAAGGCCGTCGGCCTGTGCAACGTGGCCATCGGCTTCCAGCGCAAGTTCGCCCGGCTGCTCGACGTGGCCCCCGGCGAGGTGCACCTCGACCACGTCGGGCTGAACCACCTCACCTGGGAGCTGGGGGTGCGCCTCGGCGGCCCGCAGGGCGAGGACGTGCTGCCCCGGCTGATCGCCGAGCACGGCGACGCCATCGCGGACGACCTCCACATGCCGCGCGCGGTCGTGGACCGGCTCGGCGTCGTCCCCTCGTACTACCTGCGGTACTTCTACGCGCACGACGAGGTCGTCCGCGAGCTCGGCACCAAGCCCTCCCGGGCCGCCGAGGTCGCCGCCATGGAGAAGGAGCTCCTGGCGATGTACGGCGACCCGGCGCTGGACGAGAAGCCCGCGCTGCTCGCCAAGCGCGGCGGCGCCTTCTACTCGGAGGCGGCCGTGGACCTGGCGGCGGCCCTCCTGGGCGGCGGCGGCTCGGCGCACCAGGTGGTCAACACGTACAACAACGGCACCCTGTCGTTCCTGCCGGACGACGCGGTGATCGAGGTGCAGGCGAAGGTCGACGGCTCGGGCGCCACGCCGCTCGCCGTGCCCGCCCTCGACCCGCTGTACGCGGGGCTCATCGCCAACGTCACGGCGTACGAGGGCCTGGCTCTGGAGGCCGCGCTGCACGGCGGCCGGGACCGGGTCTTCAAGGCGCTGCTCGCCCACCCCCTGATCGGCCAGTTCGAGTACGCCGAGGCGCTGACCGACAAGCTGATCGCGCACAACCGGGAGCACCTCGCGTGGGCGTGAACGGATCCGTCCTCGCGATCGACGCGGGGAACAGCAAGACCGATGTGGCCCTCATCGGGGCGGACGGCACGGTGCTGTCCACGGCCAGGGGCGGCGGGTTCCAGCCGCCGCTGGCCGGAGTGGAGACGGCCGTCGACGTGCTCGGCGCGGCGGTGGAGCGGGCGTTCAGCGAGGCCGGGGCGGACGCCGGACAGGTCGCCCATGTGTCCGCCTGCCTCGCCAACGCGGACCTGCCGGTCGAGGAGGAGCAGCTGACGGCGGCGCTGGCCGCGCGCGGCTGGGGCCGGACCGTCGAGGTGCGCAACGACACCTTCGCGATCCTGCGCGCAGGGGTGGACGAGCCGCGCGGCGTGGCCGTGGTGTGCGGCGCGGGCATCAACTGCGTCGGCATGGTCCCGGACGGGCGCACCGCGCGCTTCCCGGCGATCGGGCGGATCTCCGGTGACTGGGGCGGCGGTTCGGGCCTGTCCGAGGAGGCGCTGTGGTTCGCCGCGCGCGCCGAGGACGGCCGGGGCGAGCCGACCGAGCTGGCCCGGGCGCTCCCCGCGCACTTCGGGCTCGGCTCGATGTACGCGCTGATCGAGGCGCTGCACCTGGGCCGCATCGCACCGGAGCGGCGGCACGAACTGGCCCCGGTGCTCTTCGCGACGGGCGCGGCGGGCGACCCGGTCGCGCGGGCCCTGGTGGACCGGCTGGCCGAGGAGGTCGTGGCCCTGGCCTCCGTCGCCCTGACCCGGCTCGGGCTGCTGGACGAGGAGGCTCCGGTGCTGCTCGGCGGCAGCGTTCTGGCGGCGCGCCACCCGCGGCTGGACGACCGGATCCGCGAACTCCTCGCGGCGCGGGCTCCGAAGGCCGTGGTGCGCGTGGTGCGGGAGTCACCGGTCCTCGGCGCCGGGCTCCTGGGCCTCGACCGCACGGGTGCCGCGCCTGAGGTGCACGCGCGTCTGCGGGCGCAGTACGCCTGACCGCCGGGCCGTCAGGGACGTCCCGTAGCCTGCGGGTTGCGGGACGTCTTCCGCGTACGGGAACCGATCGGTCGTCCCGGACGTGTTGTTGATGGGGAGGGCGGTCCATGGGGGATCGTGCCGTTCGCCTTGATCAACGGCGCCGGTCTTGATCGAATGCGGTTGACCGCGGCCGGTCACGGCCGGCCGCTGCGTGGTCCGGTGCCCGATCCAGGCGTTCTGGATGTGGGTACCGGTCCCTGAGGCCATACTTCTGGCCGGGCACCAGTCCCCCGATCGGCCGGGGGCGGGCCGCCGTCAGTGACCGAGGGGGAGGTCGAGTGACACACCCGCCGAGTGCGCGTGAGGCGCTGCAACGCGCGCTGGGACAGACGCCCGCGCCGGAGGCCGCGCCCGCACCGGTGCCGGCGCCCGCGCCCGTGCCGCAGCAGCCGAGCGCCCGGGCCGCCGCGATCGGGCAGTTGCGTGCCGCCGCGACCACCGAACCGGGACGGCTGCGCGTCATCGGGGCCGTCCTCGCGCTCCTGGTCCTCGCGTTCGGGGCGGTGACGGCGGTCCAGATCAACGGCCGGGCCGCCTCCGCCGACGACGTGGTGGAGCGCAGCCAGCCGCTCAGCGCGGACGCCGCGGGCATCTACCGCTCGCTCGCGGACGCGGACGCGGCGGCGGCGAGCGGCTTCCTGGCCGGTCCGCAGGAGCCGCGCGCGGTGCACGAGCAGTATGTGAAGGACATCGAGGAGGCGTCCCGCCTGCTGGTGAAGGCAGCGGCGAACACGGACGCGGCCACCGCGTCCGGCCGCGAGATCACCACGCTCAACGAAGGGCTCCCCCGCTACACGGGCCTGATCGAGCGCGCCCGCGCCAACAACCGCCAGGGCCTGCCGCTGGGCGGCGCCTATCTGCGGTACGCGAACCAGACGATGTCCGGCGAACTGCTGCCCGCCGCCGAGCGGCTGTACGCGGCGGAGACCGGCCGGCTCGGCGACGACCAGGGCTCCGCCCGGTCCTGGCCGCTGTTCGCGCTCGGCACCGGCGTCGTCGCGCTGGCCGTGCTGGCCTGGGCGCAGCGCCGCAACTACCGCCGCACGAACCGGGTGTTCAACCACGGCCTGCTGGCCGCGACGGCCGCGACGGCGGTGCTGCTGCTGTGGCTCGCGGTCGGGCACACGGTGGCCAGGTCCGGCCTGGCCGAGGCCGATTCGCACGGGCAGCGGCCGATGGACGTGCTCAACCGGGCCCGCATCGACTCGCTGAAGGCGCGCGCCGACGAGAACCTGACAGTGGTCGCCCGGGGCGCGGTGCTCACCGCGGACGGCAGGAACGACAAGTACGAGACCGACTACACGGCGGGCATGAAGGCGCTCGGCGGCGAGCTGGCCGCGGCGGCGAAGCTGGCCGACGAGACCGGGGACGGCGAGGGCGGCAAGCCGGTCGCCGCGGCGGCCGAGGCGGTCAAGGAGTGGCAGGGCCGCCACCGTACGGCCCGCAAGACCGACGACGCCGGGGACTACGAATCGGCCCTGGAGCAGATCATCGGCCAGGAGAACTCCACGGGCGAGTCCTTCAAGAAGGTGGACGACGCACTGCGCGACGCCCTGGCGCACGAGCAGGACGACTTCACCCGGGCCGCCCGGGACGGCCGCGGCGCCCTGGGCGGCCTGCCGGCCGGCGCGGTGATCCTGGCCGTGCTGGGCGCGGTCGCGGCGATCGTCGGCGTCAACCGCAGGCTCTCGGAGTTCCGGTGACAGGGGGAGCGATGACAGCGAAGGACCCGAGGGGCCTCGGCCGGCTGCGCGGCTGGGGCGGGGTGACCGCGATGGCCGCCGCCTGCGCGCTGACCGCGTCGCTGACCCTGCTGCCCCTCTCCCACCCGGGCGACGACGTCTTCGGCCCGCAGGTGACGGGGCCGGGCGCGGCGCACGCCCTCCAGGCGAAGGCCGACGCGTGCACGGACCCGGAGGCGAGCCTGCGGCCGGGCAAGCCGGAGGGGGACGCGGTCCGCAAGATCAAGGAGCGCGGCAAGCTCATCGCGGGCGTCGACCAGAACAGCTTCCAGTGGGGCTTCCGCAATCCGGCGACCGGAGACCTCGAAGGCTTCGACATCGACCTGGTCCGGGCCCTCGCCAAGGACATCCTCGGTGACGGCGGCAAGGTGATCTTCCGGGCCATCCCGACCAACCAGCGCATCGCCGCACTGGAGAACGACAAGGTCGACGTGGTCGTGCGGACGATGACGATCAACTGCGCCCGGCTGAAGCAGGTCTCGTTCTCCACCGCCTACTTCCAGGCAGGGCAGCAGGTCCTCGCCGCGAAGGAGGACCACTCGATCACCGGTTTCAACTCCACGCTGGCCGGCAAGCGCATCTGCACCGCCGAGGGCTCGACGGCGTACGACGCCCTGGAGAAGGAGTCGTTCGGCTCGGTCTTCAAGGACGAGCACGACGGCACCGCGGCCGACGAGGACCGGCTGACCGTCCCCAACCAGCTGGACTGCCTGGTGCGGCTCCAGCTGGGCGAGGTCGACGCGGTCGTCACGGACAACGCGCTGGCCGCGGGCCAGGCCGCCCAGGACCCGGCGGTCGAGCTCAAGGGCGACCCGTTCACCACCGAGTACTACGGCGTGGCCACGAAGAAGGGCGCGGACGACCTGGTGTCCCGGGTCAACAAGGTCCTGGTCGACTACCGGGCGGGCGGCGCGGACAGCCTCTGGATGAAGTCGTACCGCGCCTGGCTCCAGGACGGCCTGCCGGGGGTCCAGGCCCCACCGGAGCCGAAGTACCGGGACTAGGGCGGCCCCGCCCCGCGGGCGGCGGCACTGATCCCGTCGGGCCCAGGCCCGGCGGGGAGAGCGGAGAGTGATCGATGGGCGTCGCTGGCCCCTTCCCCAGCTACGCGGCCCGGCCCCCCGGTCCGGTCATGGACCGGGACGAGGCCGACCGTGCGCTGTCCCGGCTCGGCGCGGAGCACGAGGCGATCGAGACCTCGCTCCTCGCCCTCCAGGACCACGCGGGCCGCAGGCTCCTGGAGGGCGCCGAGCTGTCCGGTGTCACCAGGGAGCGGTGGGCCGTCACCGAACGGTCGGTCACGCTGCTGTGGAGCTACTTCGACGCGTACACGGGGGTCTTGGAGCGGGCCCGCGAGGTGCGGGCCCGGCGCCGCCACCCCAACCGCGAGGACCTGACGGCCCTGACCGAGCTGCTGCGCGGCCAGGGGGTCACCGTGGCGCACGCCGTCGCCGGGCACGACCCGTCCGTCTCCGGCCCGGCCCGCCTCTCCGAGCGGTTCACGCTGGAGGAGCTGGTCTCCCGGATGAACGGTCTCTACGCGAGCGCCCTCGACATGGTCGTGGCCTCGGACACGGTGTGGTCGGCGATGCCCGCCCGCATAGACCTCCTCGCCGCCGAACTGCGCCGCACCCACTCGCTGGCGCACTCGGTGGGCGTCCGGCCCGGTGAGCACCCGGCGGGCGACGAGCTGGAGGCGATCACCGGGGAGCTGGCCACGCTGCGGGCGCAGGTGATCTCGGACCCGCTGGCCTTCTGGCTGCCGGGCCCAGGCAGCGCGGCGCCCGGCGGCGGGCGCCCCGACACGACGCGCTACGACCGCGCGGCCCAGGCGCTGGAAGAGGTGCGGCGCGAGGTCGAGGCGGTGCTCGCCGTACGGCAGGACGCCGAACAGCGGCTGGTGCACCTGCGCGACGTGCTGTCCCGGGCCGACCGCACGCTGGCCGAGGCCCGGGTGGCGCGCGGCGAGGTGCTGGCCAAGATCGCCGCGTCGGAGGTGCCCGTGGTCAACGGACCGCCGACCGTGCTCCAGGAGCGGCTGGCCGCCGCGTCGGAGTACCGCAGGCACGCCCGCTGGCACCGCCTCTCGCCGCTCCTGGAGACCCTGGAGCGGGAGGCCGAGGAGGAGTTGCTGCGGGCCCGCGAGCAACTGACGGCGGTGACCGCGCCGCTGGCCGTCCGGGCGGAGCTGCGCGGCCGGCTCGACGCGTACAAGGCGAAGGTGGCCCGCAACGGCCTCGCGGAGGACCCGGTCCTGATCGAGCGGTACGACGCGGCGCGCCGGATGCTGTGGAGCGCCCCGTGCGATCTGCGGGTGGCGGCGCAGGCGGTGCAGCGCTACCAGGACGCGGCGCTGGACCTGCTGGGCAGAGGTGACAAACCGTCGTGGCGGCGGGGCGAAGAGGGGGAACGGACATGAGTACGCAGTGCCAGCGCCCCGCGTGCGAGGGCAGTTACGAGGACATGGGCGGCGGTGAGCTGTACTGCGACACCTGCGGTCTGGCGCCCGTCGTCTCCCCGAACGGCATGGTGAGTTCACCGCCCACCGGGGTGGCGGTCGGCGGGCGGGGCAGCCGGGGGTCCAGCAGCGCGTCGGCGCGGAGCGGTTCGCAGTCCTCCTCGCGGGCCTCCTCCCGGTCCTCGTCGCGTTCCTCCACGTCGCGGCGTTCGGTGTCGGGGCGGCTCTCGCGGTCGCTGTCGCTGTCCGGCCGGACCGGCTCGCACTCGGTGTCGGTGCGGTCCTCCGCCAGGTCGACCAACGCCTCCGGCCGCAACCGGCTGGGCGCGGGCCTGGTGACGGTGCCGGACGTGCCGCGGCCCGATCCGCGTACGGCGGTCATGGCGAACCCGGAGGTGCCCGAGCGCAAGCGGTTCTGCTCGCGCTCCGACTGCGGGGCGCCGGTGGGCCGGGCCCGGGGCGACCGGCCGGGCCGCACCGAGGGGTTCTGCACCAAGTGCGGCCACCCGTACTCCTTCGTGCCGAAGCTGGAGGCGGGCGACGTCGTCCACGGGCAGTACGAGGTCGCGGGCTGTCTGGCGCACGGCGGGCTCGGCTGGGTCTACCTCGCGGTGGACAAGGCGGTGTCGGACCGCTGGGTGGTGCTCAAGGGCCTGCTCGACACGGGTGACCAGGACGCCATGGCGGCGGCGATCTCGGAGCGGCGGTTCCTCGCGGAGATCGAGCACTCCAACATCGTCCGCATCTACAACTTCGTGGAGCACCTGGACCAGCGGACCGGGTCGCTCGACGGCTACATCGTCATGGAGTACGTCGGCGGCAAGTCGCTCAAGGAGATCGCCAACGAGCGTCGTACACCGGCCGGGAAGCGTGATCCGCTGCCCGTCGAGCAGGCGTGCGCGTTCGGCATCGAGGCCCTGGAGGCACTGGGCCATCTGCACAGCCGCAACCTGCTGTACTGCGACTTCAAGGTCGACAACGCGATCCAGACCGAGGACCAGCTGAAGCTGATCGACATGGGCGCGGTCCGCCGGATGGACGACGAGGAGTCGGCGATCTACGGCACCGTCGGCTACCAGGCGCCCGAGGTCGCGGAGGTCGGCCCGTCGGTCGCCTCCGACCTGTACACGGTGGCCCGCACGCTGGCGGTGCTCACCTTCGACTTCCAGGGGTACACGAACGTCTTCGTGGACTCGCTGCCGGACCCGGACAACATCGAGGTGTTCCGGAGCTACGAGTCGTTCTACCGGCTCCTGGTGCGCGCCACCGACCCGGACCCGGCCCGCCGGTTCGCCTCGGCGGCGGAGATGGCCGAGCAGCTGACGGGCGTGCTGCGCGAGGTGGTCTCGCTCCAGTCGGGGCGCCCGCGCCCGGCGCTGTCCACGCTGTTCGGGGCGGAGCTGCGGGTCACCGACACGGAGCTGTTCGCGGACGCGGCGGGCGAGGTGTCGCGCCTGGGGGCGCGGACCGCCGCCGGGTCCGGGGGCCGCTTCGGCCGCCGCCGGAGCGGGACGGGCGCCCCGGCACCCGCCGCCGCGACCCCGCCCGGGGGGATACCGGGGGCGCTGCCCGCCGGACCGCCTCCCGCCTCGCCCACGGGCGCGGCGCCGGTGCCCTCGGCCGCCACCCACGTCCGTACGCCGGGCGGGGCGGGCACCGGCCCGGGCCCGCTGCCGTACGCGCCCGCCGCGAGCGTCCCCGCTCCGCGCAGCCCGGTCCCCTCCCCCGGTGCCGCTCCGGTGCCGACGGGCTCCGGAGCGCCCCGCCTGGCCGGGCTCGACGTGCGGGGGACCTCGCTCGCGCTGCCCGTGCCGCGGGTCGACGCGAGCGACCCGAACGCCGGGTTCCTGGCCGGGGTGATGGCCTCGGCGCCCGCCGAGCTGATCGCCGCGTTGCAGGCGGTGCCCGCCGCATCGCTGGAGACCAGGCTGCGGGAGCTGCGCGCCTACCTGGAGATGGGCGACCTCGGCGCCGCCGCGAAGACCCTGGCCGCGCTGGAGGGGCAGCACGCCGACGACTGGCGCGTCGTCTGGTACCGGGGCCTCACCTCGCTGGTGGCCGGCGACAAGGAGAACGCCGCGCTGTCGTTCGACGCGGTGTACGACGCGTTCCCCGGGGAGCCCGCGCCGAAGCTGGCTCTGGGCATCTGCGCGGAGGTCCTCGGGCAGCTGGACAACGCCGCCGAGTACTACCGGCTGGTGTGGCTGACCGACCCGAGCTTCGTGAGCGCGGCCTTCGGTCTGGCCCGGGTGCAGATCGCGGCCGGTGACCGGAGTGCGGCGGTCCGGACTCTGGAGTCGGTGCCGGAGGCGTCGATCCACTACACGGCGGCCCGGGTCGCCGCCGTCCGGGCCCGGCTGCGTGAACGGGCCCCGGACGAGCCGCTGATGGCGGACCTGACGGCCGCTTCGGCCCAGGTGTCGGCCCTGTCGGGGCTGGGGCTCGACGCGGTCCGGCGGGAGCGCCTCTCGGCCGAGGTGCTGGGTACGGCGCTGGACTGGGTACTCTCCGGTAGCCCTTCGGGCCCGCAGCCGGCCGGGCCGCACGGCCCGGGGACGCTGCTCGGCAGCGAGCTGGACGAGCGCGGACTGCGGTTCGGCCTGGAGCGTGCGTACCGGATGCTCGCCCGGCTCGCGGAGCCCGGGGCCGAGAGGATCGAACTGGTGGAGCGGGCCAACCGCTTCCGCCCCCGAACGTGGGTGTGAACATGTCGCAGAACCACCAGGAGAACGCCTTGCCGAGGTGCCCCGGCTGCGAGGAGCCGCTGGAGCGGGGCGACCTGTTCTGCGGCGCCTGCGGGTACGACCTGTCGGCCGTGCCGGAGCCGCCCCGCGACCGTCCGACGGTCGCCATCGCCACCCCGGGAGCGGCGACGGCCCCGGGGGTCCGTCACGACGGGCCCGGCGCCTCCGGCGACTTCGAGCTGGCCGCCCCGGGTGCGGCGCCCGATCCCCGTACGGTCCCGGAGCCGCCTCGGGCCGCCGCGCCCGCCGCTCCCCCGGCGGCCGGCGGCAAGGTGTGCGTGGCGTGCCGGGCCGGGCGGGTCGACGGCGACGGCTACTGCGAGAACTGCGGCCACGCGCAGCCGCGCGAGCGCGACCACATGGAGCAGGAGCTCGGCGCGGTCGCCGCGGTGAGCGACCGGGGGCTGCGCCACCACCGCAACGAGGACTCGTTCGCGGTGTCCACGACGGCCCTGCCGGACGGTTCGGCGGCCGTCGTGGCGATCGTCTGCGACGGGGTGTCGTCGGCCAGCCGGCCGGACGAGGCGTCGGCGGCGGCGGCGATCGCGGCCAACGAGTCCCTGCTGGCGTCGCTGCCGCGCGGCACGCACCCGCAGCAGGCGATGCACGAGGCGATCGTGGCGGCCTCGGAGTCGGTCAACCGGCTGGCCCAGGAGCCCGCGGGCCCGGAGCGCGATCCGCACCGCCACCAGAACGCCCCGGCGTGCACCCTGGTCGGCGCGGTCATGGCGAGCGGGCTGCTCGTCGTCGGCTGGGTCGGCGACAGCCGCGTGTACTGGGTGCCCGCGGACCGTTCGGCCGCGCCCGCCCGGCTCACCGAGGACGACTCGTGGGCCGCGCAGATGGTGGCGACCGGCCTGATGAACGAGGCGGAGGCGTACGCGGACGAGCGCGCCCACGCCATCACGGGCTGGCTCGGCGCGGACGCGTACGAACTGGAGCCGCACACCGCCTCGTTCAAACCGGACCGGCCGGGCGTCGTGGTGGTCTGCACGGACGGCCTCTGGAACTACGCGGAGTCCGCCGCCGAGATGGCCGCCGCGGTGCCGGAGGACGCTTACGCCCGCCCGCTGCGGGGCGCCCAGGCCCTGGTCGGCCACGCCCTGGACGGCGGCGGCCACGACAACGTAACAGTGGCCCTGCTGCCGTTCGCCGTGTCGCCCCAAGGGGCAGGCTCCGCCTGATGCCTGGGCGGTTTTCCGCCCTCCTACGCCTTTGTCCGTACCTCTGGCTCCATCCGACACGTGGGGCCTCAAGGAGCCGATCAGATGGCCAACTTCTCCAAGTCGAACGTGCCGCAGTTCTCCGTCGAGGTGTACCAGAACGAGTTCCTGCCCGAGGGCGGCCGCGAGGTGAACGGCATCATCACGGTCACCTCGACCGGGGGCGGCACCACCGGGGGCGTGCCGCTGCCGGGGCGGACCGCCGGGGCCGCTGTCGTGATCATGGTGGACTGCTCGGGTTCGATGGACTACCCGCCGACCAAGATGCGCAACGCCCGCGACGCGACGGCGGCGGCCGTGGACACCCTGCGCGACGGCACCTCGTTCGCCGTGGTCGCCGGGACGCACGTGGCCAAGGAGATCTATCCGGGCAACGGCCGGCTCGCGGTCGCCGACCCGCGGACGCGGGCCGAGGCCAAGGGGGCCCTGCGCCGGCTGAGCGCGGGCGGCGGTACGGCGATCGGGACCTGGCTGCGGCTGGCCGACCGGCTGCTCGGCGCGGCGGACGTGGACATCCGGCACGGCATCCTGCTCACCGACGGGCGCAACGAGCACGAGTCGCCCGAGGACCTGCGCGCGGCGCTCGACGCCTGTGCGGGCCGGTTCACCTGTGACGCCCGCGGGGTCGGCACCGACTGGGAGGTGAAAGAGGTCACAGCGATCTCCTCCGCCCTCCTCGGCACGGCCGACATCGTCGCCGACCCGGCCGGGCTCGCGGCGGACTTCACGCGGATGATGGAGAACGCCATGGGCAAGGAGGTCGCGGACGTGGCGCTGCGGCTGTGGACCCCGGTCGGCGTGGAGATCCAGTTCGTGAAGCAGGTGGCGCCGACGGTCGCCGACCTGACCGGCCGCCGCACCGAGGCGGGCCCCCGCGCCGGGGACTACCCGACCGGTTCCTGGGGCGACGAGTCCCGCGACTACCACGTCTGTGTCCGGGTGCCGGAGGCCGGCATCGGGCAGGAGATGCTCGCCGCCCGGGTGTCGCTGATCCTTCCCGACCCGTCGGGCGGGGCGCCGCAGACGCTCTCGCAGGGGCTGGTGCGGGCGGTGTGGACGGACGACATGGTGGCGTCGACCTCGATCAATCCGCAGGTGGCGCACTACACGGGCCAGGCCGAACTGGCACAAGTCATCCAGCAGGGGCTCGATGCCCGCAAGTCGGGAGACTTCGACGGCGCGACGGCCAAACTGGGCCGGGCGGTGCAGTTGGCATCGGCGTCCGGGAACGAGGACACTGCGAAACTGCTTTCGAAGGTGGTAGACGTGGTCGATGCGGCGACGGGTACTGTGCGACTGAAGGCGAAGGTCGCGGAAGCGGACGAGATGACTCTCGAAACGCGCTCCACGAAGACGGTCCGCGTCAAGAAATAACCACATATCCGCAACGATCAGCCGCCCGCCGGTTCAGGTCCGCCGGGCGGCGGAGCACGCCACATGACGGCCTGCGGGCCGGAGAAGGAGAGGGGGAAGCGCCGACATGCCGACCTGCCCGAACGGACACCAGTCGGGTTCCGAGGACTGGTGCGAGGTCTGCGGCCACCGCATGACCGGGGCGGGCGCGCCTGCGGGTGCGGTCCCCCCGCCGCCTCCCCCGCCGCCCGCTCACGGTTACGGATACCCCCGGCCGCACGACCCGGACGCGACCGCCCAGGCCGAGCTGTGCCCGCAGTGCCGCACGCCGCGTGAGGCGATGGCGCCGTTCTGCGAGGAGTGCCGCTGGAACTTCCTCACGAACACGGCGACGTCCTACACCCCGCTGGCCCCCCGGCACACCTCCCCGGGCGACCCCGGCCCCGCCGGCAACCGGCCGCCGGGCTTCCCGGCGCAGCAGCCGCCGGGCCCGCCGCAGTCGCGCGACCCCTTCGACTACCAGGGCTCCCGCCCCTCGCAGATGAACCGGTCCGCCGAGCCCCTGTCCGCGGGCCCGGGCCAGTCCGGCCACCAGGGTCAGGGCCCTGGGCAGCCGCCCTTCGGCCAGGGCCCGCAGGGCGGCCCGCCGCCGTTCGGCCAGGGCGGCCCCGGCCCTCAGGGTCCTGGACCGCAGGGCCCCGGCCCCGGTCCGCAGGGCCGGCAGGGGCCGCCGCCCCCGCCCCCGTACCAGCAGGGTCCGCAGGGCGGCCCGCAGAGCTCGCCGCCGCCGTTCCAGCAGCAGGGCGCGCCGCCCGCGTTCCAGCAGCAGACGGCGCCCCCGCCGGCCCCGCCGCGCTCCGACGGCGACGACTGGCTGCTCTCGCCGCCCTCGCAGCCCGCGCCCCCGCCGGGCCCGGGCCCGCAGCCCCTGTTCCCGGGCCAGCAGGGTCCTGGCCAGCACGGCGGCCCCGGACCGCAGGGCCCTGGCCAGCACGGTCCCGGTCAGCACGGCCCCGGACCGCAGGGCCCTGGCCAGCACGGTCCCGGTCAGCACGGCGGCCCCGGTCCGCAGCACGGTCCCGGGCCCGGTCAGCCGCCGCTGTCCAACAACTGGACCGCGTTCATCGCGCCCGACCGCGAGTACTTCCTGGCGATGATGCAGCGCAGCGGGCCCGAGGCGACGGGGCTCAACCTGCCCGCGTACTCGCCGGAGCAGCAGCTCGCGCTCACCGGCGGGCAGATCACGATCGGCCGCCGCCGGCACAGCACGGGCGAGTCCCCGGACATCGACCTGTCGGTGCCGCCGGAGGACCCGGGCGTCTCCCACCAGCACGCCGTGCTGGTGCAGCAGCCGGACGGCAGCTGGGCCGTGGTCGACCAGAACTCCACCAACGGCACGACGGTCAACGGCTCCGAGGAGCCGATCCAGCCCTACGTCCCCGTGCCGCTCCAGGACGGCGACCAGGTGCACGTCGGCGCGTGGACGACGATCACGGTGCGCCGGGACTGAGCAACGCGGGGCGGCGGAACGGCCGGTGAGGCGGAAGCCCTTCACCGGCCGCTCCGCCGTCCCGCGCGTCTGCGACCATGGACGGGTGACTGAGAATCCGCGCGACACGGTGCAGGAGCCGACCTTCTACGAGCAGGTGGGCGGCGAGGAGACCTTCCGGCGCCTGGTCCACCGCTTCTACCAGGGCGTCGCCGAGGATCCGCTGCTGCGGCCGATGTACCCGGAGGAGGACCTCGGGCCCGCCGAGGAGCGGTTCGCGCTGTTCCTCATGCAGTACTGGGGCGGACCGCGCACCTACAGCGACCGGCGCGGGCACCCCCGGCTGCGCATGCGGCACGCGCCGTTCCGGGTGGACCGCGCCGCGCACGACGCCTGGCTGCACCACATGCGCGTCGCGCTGGACGAGCTGGGCCTCGCCCCGGAACACGAGCGCCAGCTCTGGGACTACCTCACCTACGCGGCCGCCTCGATGGTGAACACCGAAGGCTGACCACTGGTCACCGATCGCCCACATCCGTGCGGAATCCGGTACTCCGCGGCCGCATAGCGGTCACGAATGCATCAAGTTGTACCCGTAAGCGGTTTCCAGGGGCACGGGCCGTCTGACAGCATCCAGACAACGCCGGGGGCGCGCGTGCGGTGAGTGGTGACTGGGGGACAAGTGACGGGGTTCGTCTTTCTGCGGGTGAGAGCGCACCGGCTCCTCCTCGCGGCGGCTGTGCTGGCCGTGCTCCTGACCACCTCGGTCCTGGCCGCGCTCACCGCGTTCTCCGGTTCCGTCGGCGACGCCGCACTGCGCCACACACTCACCCACCGCTCCGCCGTCCCCGCCTCGCTGGTGGTCTCCGCGCAGCTGGAACCGGACGAGCGGCAGCCGGCCGACGCGGCGGCGCGCAAGGCCGCCCGGGAGACCTTCGACGGACTGCCGGTGACCGTGCGGAAGCTGGAGTCGTCCGGCCCGTACGCGCTGCCGCGCAGCCTCCAGGACCCGGCCGCCCGGCGCGGTGACCCCGACCTCACGCACTTCGCCTCGCTGGATCGCAGCCGCGTCCGCCTCACCGCCGGACGCATGCCCGCCGCCGGGGCGGGGAAGAGCGGCGCCCCCGTCGAAGTGGCCCTGCCCGCGACGGCCGCCGAGGCCCTGTCGCTGAAGCCCGGCGCCCGGCTGAAGCTCGCCGACCGGCTGGGCGGCCGGCCGGTGGAGATCGTGGTCACCGGGCTCTACAAGGCCGCCGACCAGGCCGACCCGTACTGGCAGCTGGACGAGCTCGGCGGGCGCGGCGTCCGCAAGGTCGTCTTCACCACGTACGGTCCCCTGCTCACCGACCCCGCCGTGCTCGGCTCGGGCCGGACCAGCACGGGTGAGGTGTCCTGGCTGGCGTCCGCCGACTTCCGCTCGGTCACCACGGACCGGATGGCGGCGCTGCGCGACGCGGCCACCGCCGGGCCGAAGAAGCTGCTGGCCGAGCCCGGGTTCACGGACGGGGCCACCGCGCAGACCTCCCTGCCCACCGTCCTGGAACAGATCGACCGCGCCCTGCTGGTCTCCCGCTCGACGCTCACCATCGTGGCCGTGCAGCTGGTCCTGCTCGCCGGATACGCCCTGCTCCTCGTGGCCCGGCTGCTCAGCAGCGAGCGCGCGGGCGAGACCGAACTGCTGCGGGCGCGCGGCGGCTCCCGGGCCCGGATCACCTGGCTCGCGTCCGTGGAGGCGCTGCTCCTCGCGCTCCCGGCGGCCGTCGTCGCGCCCCTGCTCTCCGGCCCGCTGACCCGGCTCCTCGCGGACCGCAGCGAGCTGTCCCGGATCGGGCTCCGCCTGGACACCGGAGTCACCGGGCAGGTGTGGCTGGTCGCCGCCGTCACCGCGCTGGCCTGCGCGCTCGCCGTCGTGGCACCCGCCCTGGCCGCCGGCGGCGGGGGGCGGCGCACCACGCGTTCCGCCGCGCTGCCCGGCCCGGTGCGGGCGGGCGCCGACCTCGCGCTGCTGCTCGTCGCGGCGGTGGCGTACTGGCAGCTGGACCGGCAGACGAAGGGCTCGGGGAGCGGCGCGCTCAGCGGGGACCGGGCGGGCGGGCTCGGCATCGACCCGCTGCTGGTGGCCGCGCCCGCGCTGGCCCTGCTCGCCGGCACCGTACTGACGCTGCGTCTGCTGCCGCCCGCCGCCAGGCTCGCGGAGCGGCGCGCTTCCGGCGGGCGGGGGCTGGCGACCGCGCTGGCGGGTTGGCAGTTCAGCCGCCGGCCGCTGCGGGGCGCCGGGCCCGTGCTGCTGCTGGTCCTCTCGGTGGCGATGGGCATGCTGGCGATCGGGCAGAGCGCTTCGTGGAACCGTTCGCAGAGCGACCAGGCCGACTTCAGGTCCGGCGCCTCGGTGCGCATGACCGCGGGCATCAACGCGGACCCGGCGAAGGCACCCGCGTACGGGCAGCTGCCGGGGGTACGCCAGGCGGCGCCCGCCTACCGTACGACGGTGAGCCTCTCCGGCGAGCGCACCGCCGAGATCCTCGCCCTGGACACCGCGCACGCCGACGAGCGGATGCTGATGCGCGACGACCTCGGGGACGGCCAGGTGGCGGGCCTGTTCGACACCCTGACCCCGCCGAAGGCGGCCCGCGCCGGGCTGCCGCTGCCGGAGCACAGCACCCGCCTCCACTTCGACGTACGGATATCCGCCGACGACGCCCCCGGCAAGGCCTCGCCGTCCGGCATGACCGCCCGGGTCTCCGTCCTCCTGGAGGACCGCTACGGGCTGCCCTACCAGGTCGTCGCCGGGTCCGTCCCGGCCGACGGCAAGGCGCACCCGCTCTCCGTCGCCGTCGCGCCCGCCGGCGGGTTCGCCGTCACCGGCATCGAACTGAGCGGCAAGCAGCCCGTGGACCGCGCGGAATCGCACCGCCTGACCGTGAACGCGCTGCGGACCACCGCCGCCGACGGCACCGAGCACCCCGTCCCGGTCCCCGACGGCTTCCGCTGGCAGGGCGAGAAGACCGAGGACGCCCTCCTCGACGAGCCGAAGCCGGGTACGCCGCTCAGCCCGGCCGCGTCGGCCGCCACTCCCCTCGCGGTCGCCTACTCCACCGGTTCGGTCACCGCCGAGGACGCGGCGTACGCGATCCCCACCGTCGGCGTCCGGCTCACCGCGGCCCGTCCCAAGGCACCGGCCCTGAACGCCGTGGCCACGGACGCGTACCTCAAGGCGACCGGCGCGAAGCCCGGTCAGAAGACCGATGTGACCGTGGCCGGCGAGACGGTCCGGGTCACGATCACCCGGACCGTGCACCGGCTGCCCACCACCGGACCCGGCTCGGGCTCCTCCACCGCGTCGGCCGAGTCCCAGCGGGCCAGGGACGGCGGGGCGCTCCTGCTGGACCTGCGCGCCCTCGGCGAGGTCTTCGCCGCCCGCCCGACCGCCCGGCTGACCGCCACGGAGTGGTGGCTGAGCACTGCCCCCGGCCGGACGGCGGAGGTGGCCGCGGCGCTCCGCGCGCAGCCCGACACCGACCCCGTCCAGGTCCAGGTGCGCGACGAGATCGCCGACGAACTGGTCACCGACCCGCTGGGGGCGGGCCCGCAGTCCGCCCTGCTGGCCGTGGCGGTGATCGCCGCCGCGCTGGCCGCGGTCGGCTTCGCGGTGACCGCGGTCGGCTC
The DNA here is from genome assembly GCF_055590565.1 of Streptomyces sp. NPDC041814. NCBI lineage: Bacteria > Bacillati > Actinomycetota > Actinomycetes > Kitasatosporales > Streptomycetaceae > Streptomyces > Streptomyces sp. NPDC041814. The sequence goes on from NZ_JBVJAM010000001.1 coordinate 913,270, forward strand.
GCAGCGGGAACGTTCCGCCGAGTTCGCCGTGCTCCGCGCGCTGGGCACCCCGCGCCGCCAGCTGGCCCGGATGACCGCCGCCGAACAGGGCGTCCTGATCGCCATCGCGCTGCTCGTCGGGGCCCTGCTCGGGGCCCTGCTGACCCGGGCGGTCGTGCCGTTGATCGTGCTCACCGGGCAGGCCGCCCAGCCGGTGCCGCCGGTCCTGGTGCAGCTGCCGCCCGGGCAGGTCGCCGCACTCCTGGCCGGAGTCGCCGCGCTGCCCCTCGTCATCGTCGCCGTTCTGGCCCTGCGCCGCGCCGACCCCGCGACCTCGCTGCGCACCCAGGGGGACAACTGACATGAGTGCCCGTACCCCCCGCGCCGCCGCCCCCTGGGTGCGCACCCGGCTGCGCACCGCACCCGGCGCCGCCTGCGCGTTCGCGCTGCTGGTGCTGGTGACCGCGTTCCTCGCCGCCGCCCTCCCGCGCTCCATCGACGCGTACGAGACGAAGGGGCTGCGGCACGACCTCGGCACGGCGACCCCGGCGCACAGCGTGCTGGAGCTGAAGGGCCCCCAGCCCGGCCTCGAACTGCGCCCGGCGGCACGCGAGGCCGCGGTGCGCGAGGACACCATGGCCGCCGCCCACGCGCAGATCCTGAAGCGGCTCCCCGCTCCGCTGCGCGCCGACACCGCCGAGTCGGCGTACGGGGTGCGCACCTCGACGCCGATCGCGGCCGGGGAGCCGTGGTTCCCGCGCCCCTTCGGCCTGGACCCGACCCTGACGTACGTCACCCCGTCCGGGCTGTCCTCCCACGCCACCCTGCGCACCGGCAGCTGGCCGGCCACGCACGGCACGGTGTCCCTGACCACCAGGGAGGTGGAGGCCGCCGTCACCGAGGAGACCGCGAAGGCCCTGCGGATCAAGGCCGGTGCGACGATCGCCGTCCCCACCCGGGGCGAGGACACCTTGACCGTACGGATCACCGGCATCGTCGCCCCGAAGAACCCGTCGGGCTCCTACTGGTCGGCCGAGCCGCTGCTGCGGACGCCCTCGCTGGTGGCCAAGCCCACCAAGGACACGCCCCGCTACTACTGGATCGCCGCGCTGCTGCTGCCCCCGGACGCCGCGCCCGCCCTGCTCGCCACCCCCGGGCAGCCCGAGCTGTACTGGCGGATCGCGCCGGACGTCTCGCACCTCACCGCGCTGGACGTGCCGGAGCTGCGGACCTCGGTGGCGTCGCTGGAGGGCGGCCCGGGGCTGCTGGCCATGCGCGACGTGGCCGGTGCCACGGTGAGCATGGCGACGGACCTGGACGAGATCCTGACCGGGTACGACGGGATGCGGACCGCGATCCAGCCGGTCGTCACCGTCGCCGCCGTCGGCATCGGCGCGGTGGCCGTCGTCGTCCTGCTGATGACGGGCGGGCTGCTGGCGAGCCGCAGGCACGCCGAACTCGCGCTGCTGCGGGCCCGGGGCGGCTCCCTGCGGGGCATCGGCGGCCGGCTCCTCGCCGAGACCGCGGTGACCGCGGTGCCCGCCGGGGCGCTGGGCCTGCTGCTCGCCGTGGCCACCGTGGGCGAGGCACGGCTGTGGCCCGCCGCGGTCGGCGCCGGGGCGGTCGTCGCGCTGGTCTGCGTCGCGCTCCCGCTGCGCACCGCTCTGCGGCACCGCACCCCGCAGACCCACATCGGCCGGGACGACCTGGCGACCGCCCGCCCGTCCCGGCGGCGCACCGTCGCCGAACTCACCCTCCTCGTCCTGGCCGTGGGCGCGGTCTTCGCCCTGCGCCGACGCGGCACGGACGCCGAGGGCGGCACCGACCTGCTGGTCAGCGCCGCGCCGGTGCTGGTCGGCCTGATCGCGGCGGTGGTGCTGGTCCGGCTCTACCCCCTGCCGCTGCGCCTGGCCCTGCGCTCGGTGGCCCGGCTGCGCGGCGCGGTCGGCTTCCTGGCGCTGGCCCGGGCCGGCCGCACCTCGGCCGCCGGCACCCTGCCGCTGCTCGCGCTGCTGGTCGCGCTGACCACGGCCGCGTTCGGCGGTTCGGTGCTGGCCGGGGTCGCGGACGCCCGCGACGACGCCGCCGTGCTGGCCACCGGCGCCGACGCCCGGGTCACCGGCGAGGCCGACTCCGTACCGCTGCCGGCCGGTCTGGTCCGCGCGGTGGAGCGGGCCGACGGGGTACACGGATCGGCCCGGGTCCAGGTCGAGTTCGGGGTGCCCCTGCCGGCCGCGGACAACGGCACCCAGGACGCCAAGGGCGCGACCCTGGTCGGCGTCGACCCCGCCACGTACGCCGCGCTGGCCCGCTCCACCGGGCTCGGCCCGTTCTCCGCGGACCGGCTGCGGGCCAAGGGCGCGGCGGTCCGCGAGGGGACGCCGCCGGACGAGAACCGCGTCGTGCCCGCCCTGGTCTCGCCGTCCGTCGCCGAACGCCTCGGCGACCGGCCGCTCGGCCTCCGCTCGCTGGCCGGCACCTTCAAGGTGAGGGCCGCCGCCACGGTCACGCGTACGCCCGCCGTGGACGGCAGCTCCTTCATCGTCGTGGACGCCGCCGCGTTCACCCACCGGCAGACCACGGCGCTGCTGCTGACCGGATCGGGGCTGGACGCGAAGGAACTGCGCGCGGCGGCCCGGCACGCGGGCGAGAAGGTCACCGTGCGGCTGCGCTCCGAGGAGCGGGCCACGTACGTCGACACCCCGATGCAGTCCGGGGCGGAGCGGATCTACCTGGCGGCGATCATCGCCGGTGCCGGATACGCGCTGCTCGCCGTGCTGCTGTCGCTCCTCCAGACCGCGCCGGAGCGCACCACGCTGCTGGCCCGGCTGCGCACCATGGGCCTGACCTCCCGGCAGGGCGGGCGGCTCCTGGGCTTCGAGGCCCTGCCGCAGGCGCTGCTCGCCGCCGTCGGCGGGCTCCTCGTCGGCTGGGCGACCATCGCGCTGCTGGCCCCGGGGGTCGACCTCGTACGCCTGGCACTCTCGTCCGGCCCCGGTACCGGCCCGCTGGACACCGCACCGCTGCGCACCGATCCGTGGTCGCTGGTCCTCCCGGCGCTCGGTGTCATCGTGCTGACCGGCGCGGTGGCCGGTGTGCAGGCGTGGTGGGCCGGTCGCCGCGGATCGATCACCGAACTCAGGGCAGGAGACTCCCGATGACGACGCCGTCGACCGATTCCACGCTGGCGGAACTCGAACAGCGGGCCGCCGCCCGGCGCGACCGGCCCTCCTACGGCCATGACGCGCTGATCGCCTGCGACCGGCTGGTGCGCATCTTCACCACGGACGGGGTGGAGGTGCAGGCCCTCCAGGGCCTCGATCTGCTGGTGGAGGAGGGCGAGCTGCTGGCGCTGGTCGGCGCGTCCGGCAGCGGCAAGTCGACGCTGATGAACATCCTGGCGGGCCTGGACGAGCCGACGGCCGGGGCGGCGAAGGTCGCGGGCTGCGACCTGCTGTCCATGGGCCCGAAGGAACGCCTCCGCTACCGCCGGGACGTGGTCGGCTTCGTCTGGCAGCAGACCGCCCGCAACCTGCTGCCGTATCTCACGGCGATCCAGAACGTCACCCTGCCCATGCAGCTGCGCGGCCGGGGCCGCGGCCGGGAACGGGCGGCGCGCGCCGAGGCGTTGCTGAAGATGCTGGAGGTCGAGGACTGCCGCGACCGGCGCCCGCAGCAGATGTCGGGCGGCCAGCAGCAGCGGGTGGCCATCGCCGTCTCGCTCGCCAACTCCCCCTCGGTGCTGCTCGCCGACGAGCCGACCGGCGAACTCGACTCGGCCACCGGCGAGCAGGTCTTCGCCGCGTTCCGCCGCGCCAACGAGGAACTGGGCACGACCATCGTGATCGTCACCCATGACCAGGCGGTGGCCAGTGAGGTGCGGCGTACGGTCGCGATCCGCGACGGCCGCACGTCCTTCGAGGTGCTGCGCCGCACCGAGGTCGACGCGGCGACCGGCCAGGAGTCCCAGGTCGCCCGCGAGTACGCAATGCTCGACCGCGCCGGACGGCTGCAACTGCCCGCCGACTACACCGAGGCGCTGGGCATGGAGCACCGGGTGATGCTGGAGCTGGAGCAGGACCACATCGGGGTGTGGCCGGACGGCCCGAAGGGCGGGTGACCGGCCCCGGAAGGCCGTGTGACCGGCCGTTAGGATCCGGCCATGACGACGTTCGAACGCGAGATCACCGAGCCGGTCGACCTGTGCCTGCCCGACGGCCGCCTCGACCCGGCGGCGGTCGGCTGGTCGCGGACCCCGCTGCACCGCACCCGGCTGCGCGGCTGGGGCCGGACGAAGCGGTGGGAGTACTGGTGCGTGACCACGCCCACCCATCTGGTGGCGCTGACCGTCAGCGATCTGGACTTCCTCGCCCTGAACAGCGTCTACCTGCTGGAGTACGCACCCGGCGGCCTTGAGTTCGAACGTACGGCGATCCTCCCCGCCGGTCTCGGCGCCCGCCTCCCCGACATGGTGGCCGGCTCCCCCGGAGCCCCGGCCGTGGTGACGGGCCCGGCGCGTCCCACGGGCGGCAAGGTGCGCGTGGAGATCCGCGACGAGCCCGGGGGCACCCGGCTGCGGGCCCGCTGCCTGACCCCGGAGCGGGTCCCGGTGGAGGTCGATCTCCTGGTCGCCCGGCCGACGGACCATGAATCGCTCTCCGTCGTCGTGCCGTGGAACAGCCGCCGCTTCCAGTACACCTCCAAGCAGACCGCGCTGCCCGCGTCCGGCCGGGTCAGGGTGGGCGGGGAGTTCCTGGACTTCGACGGGGACGACACCTGGGCCGTCCTGGACCACGGCCGGGGCCGCTGGCCGCGTTCGGTGCGCTGGAACTGGGGCGCCGCGTCCGGCCGCACCGACGGGCACACCCTGGGCGTCCAGCTCGGCGGGCAGTGGACGCTGGGCACCGGCTCCACGGAGAACGCGCTCTGCGTGGACGGCCGGCTCAGCAAGATCGGCGAGGAGCTGGACTGGCGCTGGTCCGCCTCGGAACCGCTCCGGCCGTGGACGATCCGCACCCCGCTGACCGGGCAGGTCGACCTGACGTTCACCCCGTTCCACAACCGCCGCGTCCGCACCGAGGCGGGGGTGCTGGCCAATCGCACGGACCAGCTGTTCGGCCACTACGACGGCACGGTGCGCGCGGACGACGGGACGCGGATCGCGGTGGAGCGGCTGCTGGGGTGGGCGGAGGACGTCCGGATGCGGTGGTGAGCGGGGCTTTACGACGTAAGGCGCGCTGCTCAGCCGTTCACGGAGACCGCGAGGTTCCCCAGGCCGCCCGCCGCTCCGGCCCGGCGCAGGGCGACGGAGCCGTACGGGGTGCGCAGGCGCAGCCAGCTGCCGGCGCTCAGGAGGGCGACCGGGAAGTCGGGGTCGGCGCGCAGGAAGCCGAGGGACTGCGCGGCGTGGACCGCGCGCAGCGGGAGTTCGGTGTCGGCGAGGGTGCGCGACCAGATGTCGTGGCCGATGCGGTCCCGCTCGGCGCGGGTGCGCCGGTCCTCGGGCAGGGCCTCGTCGCGGCCCCGGAATTCGCTGACGGCCGCGGTGAGCGCGGCGCGCAGGGCGACGGGTCCCGGCAGGCCGGACCGCTCCCGCCAGCCGCCGCGCGGCGGGAGGACGCCGGCCCAGGGCGGTCCGGTGACCGGCGCGGGCAAGGCGGCGTCGTCGTCCCGCCCCTGGTCCGGCAGGGCCTCCAGGAGGTCGCCGGCCGACACGGTGACGTCGAAGTCGTGCGCGTGGGCGAGCCGGGCCGTGCGGATCGCCAGCACGTCGAAGGACGGGGGCCTGCCGAACACGGCGAGCGCGCCGCCGCCCGCCTGGAGGCGTACGGCGGCGGCGCGGTCGTAGTGGAGCAGCCGCCCGAGGAAGGCGCCGAGATCGGCGGCCTCCCTCGCGTCGGCGAACCGCAGCGGCTGTACGGACACGGTCATACCGCGGCGGGCTCCTCGGCCAGGTACTCCTGGAGGAACAGCTTCTCCTCCGGGGAGATGCGCCGGGGGCGCTCCTCGGCCAGGTTGTACGGAACGACGACGGTCGAGGCGCGCACGTAGACCTGGTCCGGGTCCTTGATCTCGTAGGCGATCGTCAGGGACGCGGCGCCTATCTTCGTGACCCAGGACTCGACGGTCACCGGCCGGTGCCGGTGGACCAGGGGCCGCACGTAGTCGATCTCGTGCCGCGCCACGACGGAGCCGCCCGCGAAGGACGGCGAACCGTCCCCGGGCGCCAGCCGGAACATGAAGTCGATGCGCGCCTCCTCCAGATAGCGGAGGAAGACCACGTTGTTGACGTGGCCGAAGGCGTCCATGTCCGACCAGCGCAGCGGGCAGCTGTAGATGTGACGAGCCAAGACGATCAGCCTCGCGTGAGCTTCTTGTACGTGGCGCGGTGCGGGCGGGCCGCGTCTGCGCCGAGCCGGTCGATCTTGTTCTTCTCGTACGACTCGAAGTTGCCCTCGAACCAGTACCACTTGGAGTCGCCCTCGTACGCCAGGATGTGCGTGGCGACGCGGTCCAGGAACCAGCGGTCGTGGGAGATGACCACAGCCGCGCCCGGGAACTCCAGCAGGGCGTTCTCCAGCGAGGACAGGGTCTCGACGTCGAGGTCGTTGGTGGGCTCGTCGAGGAGCAGCAGGTTGCCGCCCTCCTTGAGCGTCAGCGCCAGGTTGAGGCGGTTGCGCTCACCACCGGAGAGGACACCGGCCGGCTTCTGCTGGTCCGGGCCCTTGAAGCCGAACGCGGAGACGTACGCCCGCGAAGGCATCTCGACCTGGCCGACGTTGATGTAGTCCAGCTCGTCCGAGACGACGGCCCAGAGGGTCTTCTTCGGGTCGATGTTGGCGCGGGACTGGTCGACGTAGCTGATCTTGACCGTGTCGCCGACCTTGATGGAGCCGCTGTCCGGCGTCTCCAGGCCCTGGATCATCTTGAACAGCGTGGTCTTGCCCGCGCCGTTCGGACCGATGACGCCGACGATGCCGTTGCGCGGCAGCGTGAACGACAGGTCGTCGATGAGGACCTTGTCGCCGAAGGCCTTCGAGAGGTTCTCGACCTCGACGACGATGGAACCGAGCCGCGGCCCCGGCGGGATCTGGATCTCCTCGAAGTCCAGCTTCCGCATCTTGTCCGCCTCGGCGGCCATCTCCTCGTAACGGGCGAGGCGGGCCTTGGACTTGGTCTGACGCCCCTTGGCGTTCGACCGCACCCACTCCAGCTCTTCCTTGAGCCGCTTCTGGCGCTTCTCGTCCTTGCGGCCCTCGACCTTGAGGCGGGCGGCCTTCTTGTCGAGGTACGTGGAGTAGTTGCCCTCGTACGGGAGCGCGCGGCCGCGGTCCAGTTCGAGGATCCACTCGGCGACGTTGTTCAGGAAGTAGCGGTCGTGGGTGACGGCCACGACGGCGCCCGCGTACTTGGAGAGGTGCTGCTCCAGCCAGTTCACCGACTCGGCGTCGAGGTGGTTGGTGGGCTCGTCGAGGAGCAGCAGGTCGGGCGCCTCGATGAGGAGCTTGCAGAGCGCGACGCGGCGCTTCTCGCCACCGGAGAGGTTGACGACGGGCCAGTCGCCGGGCGGGCAGCCCAGGGCGTCCATGGCCTGCTCCAGCTGGGCGTCCAGGTCCCACGCGTTGGCGTGGTCCAGGTCCTCCTGGAGCTTGCCCATCTCGTCCATGAGCGCGTCCGAGTAGTCGGTCGCCATCAGCTCGGCGACCTCGTTGAAGCGCTTGAGCTTGCCCATGACCTCGGCGGCGCCGTCCTGCACGTTCTCCAGGACCGTCTTGTTCTCGTCGAGCTCCGGCTCCTGCATGAGGATGCCGACGCTGAAGCCGGGCGACAGGAACGCGTCACCGTTGGACGGCTGCTCCAGGCCCGCCATGATCTTCAGCACCGTGGACTTACCGGCACCGTTGGGCCCCACGACACCGATCTTCGCGCCGGGCAGGAAGTTCAGGGTGACGTCATCGAGGATCACCTTGTCGCCGTGCGCCTTGCGCGTCTTGCGCATGGTGTAGATGAACTCAGCCAAGAGAAACCGTCCGGCAATCGATGTGTGGGCAGATACACCCCATCTTGCCTGACGGCCGCCTCTTGACGGAAACCGGTCCGGTGCGCGATACGCACGGTCCCGGGTCGCGGTACGTGCGGGCCCGGCGGGGCGGTGCGCGCGGGCCCGGCGGGGCGGTGCGGCGGGGGTACGCCAAAGCCCCGGCGGGCCGAAGCCCGCCGGGGCCTTGATCAGTGCGTGTGACGGAGTGCTACCGCTGGTCACTCACTGGCGGTGCGGCCCTTGCGGCGCAGGAGCACGACCGCGCCGCCGCCGACGACGACCAGGGCGATGGCGATGCCCGCGATCATCGGGGTGGCGCTGGAGCTGCCGGTCTCGGCGAGGTTGGTGTCGTCGCCGCCCGTGTTGCCGCCGGCCGTGGCCGTGGTCGTCGTGGGCGTGTCGCCACCGGTCTGGGTGTCGGTGCCACCGGTGCTGCTGCCGCCGGTGCCGCTGCTGGTGGTCTTGCAGTCCAGGACGCCCTTGAAGGTCTTGGAGAAGCCGTTCGGGCCGGTGACCGTGATGTCGTACGCCTGGTCCTCGGCGACGGGCACGGTGACGGTGACGGTCTTGCCCGCCTCGACGGTGTTCTCCTTGCCGTCGAGCTCGAAGGTGAACGCCTCGTCGCCCTGGTTGCCGACGGTGATGTCGACGCCGCCCTTGTCGCAGTTCTTCTCGGCGGTCGCCGTCGGGATCGGGCCCTTCTTGGCCCAGGTGCCGGTGGCGGTCGCGGAGACCGTCGACTCGCTGGAGCCGGCCAGGATCTGGGTCTGGCTCTTGGTGACCCCGGCGAAGGCGCGGCCGACCGGGACGGAGGTGGCGGCCTGGACGGTCAGCGAGGCGGTGCCCTCCTCGGAGCCGGCGGGCACGTCGAAGTAGAGCTGGTCCCCGTCGGACGCCGTGGTGACGGGCTTGCCCGCCTTGTCGGTGACCTTCACGCCGCTGGCGAGGTCCGCCGGCGGGGTCACCGTGGCCTGGCCGGCGTTGGTGCGGACGGTCACCGGGCCGAGGCGCTCACCGGAGCGGCCGGAGACCGCGACCGGGTCGAGCGCCAGGGACGCCTTCGGCTCGGCGATGTCGGTGGCGGACTCCTGCAGCCAGTCCGCCAGCTTCTCCGCCTGCTCGTCCTGGGCGGTCACGTCGACGTGGTCGGAGAACCGCCAGATCGCGACCTGGGTGCCCGCCGCCGCGGTCTTCTCGGTGAGCGTGCCGGTGCCGGCCGCCTTGGCGAGCTCCGAGAGGTTGTCGACCTGGGGGTACGAGTGCTGCAGGACCCAGAGGATCTTGCCGGCGTCCTTGTTGCTGCCGAGCGAGGTCTGGCCCCAGGGGGTCTCCAGGTACTTCGCCTGGTCCTGGGTGTGGTTGTGGATGTCGATGCAGTACGTCTTGAGCTTGCCGCCACCGTCGACGTTCATCTCGAACAGGCCCGCGGACACCTTGTCCTTCTTGCCGTCCGTGTGGACGTAAGCGGTGTCGAAGGTCTTGAGACCGTCCAGCACGGCGGTGGCCCCGCCCTGGTGCGCGGGCACCTCGTCGGCCGTCGCGGTCCCGGCGCCGACGAGGGCTCCGGCCACGACCAGGCCGGACGCCATCGCCGAAGCGGTCAGCCGGGCTATGCGCCCGCGTCGTGCGGTCGGGACCGTCGCCTTGGAAGACGAGGCGGTCGCTGAAGAAGCAGAAAACACTTATTTCCCCTCCGGGCGAGACCCTCGCGCCCGGTACGCGTGTGGGGATTGTCCCGCCTGCTACTCAAGTGCCTTGTGAGTACGGGGAGATCCTATGGAGCGGGCCATGAACAGTCCCCCGTCATACCAACCGACAACCATTCCGAATCGCAATCGTTATCCCGGGCAACACGCGCCCCCTTGCGCCCCCGCCCGGCCCACCCGGTCCTCACGCGGTGACCAGATCGGAGTCGGGCTTCCGGGGCGCCGCACCGGTCTTCTGACGCACCGTCCGCCGCCGCGTCGCCGTCCGCTCCCGCACCGGCGCCTCCTCCGACGGCTCCGCACCGCCCGCCGGTCCGTCCTCGCCCACCGGCTCCCCGCCCGGCCGTTCCGGCGCCTCCCGCACCGCCCATGGATCGGCCCCCGCCGCCACCGGCGCCGGACCGTACCTCGATGTCAGCCCCGGCTCGCCCCTGACCACCCGGCGGAAGGCCGCCGTGCCCCGGGTCAGATCGTGGCCCACCGCCACCGCCTCGATGTCCACGAAGGTCCGGCGCTGCCCCTCCAACTCCTCCTCGCGCACCTTGAGCCTGCCGTGCACCACCAGTGGCTCCCCCACCGCGACCGAGCCCGTCAGATTCGCGGCCAGCGTGCGCCACGCCCACACGGTGTAGAAGCTCGTGTGCCCGTCGGCCCAGGCCTCCTTGGCCCGGTCCCACCGCCGGGGCGTCACCGCGAACCTGAACCGGGCCATGCCCCCGGTCGCCGTCTCCCGGAACTCCACCGCCGTCGCCGCGTTCCCCACCAGCGTCACCAGCGTCTCGTTCATGACTCCGCCTCCCCTTCGCCCGGATTCCGTGACCGCGCCATACGCGCGGTCACCGGTCCCATGCTGGAGGGGAGGCGGAAATCCTGCCGGGGGCTGTGGACTAACGGCCGGTTGTGGAAAACTCCGTCACCGCCACGTAGCGTTCACGCACTTCGCGGTAGCGCATCAGCTCGGCCGCGACCGGGTCGAGCACCCGGGCCCGCCCGCAGGCCGCCGCCGCCTCGCGCAACCGCCGTTCGGCCTCCTGCCCGTACCGCCGGGCCGGCCCCCGGGCCGCCGCCGCGCACGACCACTCGACGAGCGGGCCGCCCACGATTCCGGCGAGCATCACCAGGGTGGGCGTCAGCAGCCCCGGCTCCAGTACGCCGATGATCTGGCCGGCCAGCCACAGGCCGCCGAAGACCTGCAACAGCGTCATCGCGACCTGCGCCAGCACCGCCGCCGGCCACCACGCGGGACGCGGCGGCTTCCCTGCGGCGCGCCCGCCCCGGCCCTCACCCGACGGTCCTCCCGCGGCCTCCGATGCCGACGGGCACACCGCGGCACCGCCCGCACCCCGCACCGCCGTCTCGCCGCCCGTCAAACGCTCCGCCAGTTCGTCCAGCGCGTCCGGCAGCCCCTTCGCCCCGTGCACCGCGGCCTCCCGCACCGCCTGCGCCCAGGGCCCGGGCAGCCCGGCCGCGGCGTCGTCCGCGACCGTGCGCACGGCCTGCTCGACGCGCTGGCGGGCGGTGAGCCGTTCCTCGGGCGGGGCGGCGAGCGGGGCCCGGTCCCGGCTGCCGGGCTGCCGTGTGGCCTCGTACCAGCGCCACAGCCGCAGCCACGGCGTGCCGCAGGCCCGTCCGGCGTTGCGGCGCCACTCGCGTTCGGCGGCCTGGCCCGCCGCCGCCGCGCCCACGGCCTCCGCGAGCCGGTCCGTGAACTCCTCCCGGGCCCGCTCCCCCAGACCCGGCCGCCCCTCGGCGACGTACACCGGCCGGAGCCTGGCCGCCGCCGCGTCCACATCGGCGGACAACCGGCGGGTGGCGGCCGTGCGGTCCTGGACGAACCGGCCCAGCAGCTCGCGCAGTTCACCGACGCCCTCGCCGGTGAGGGCGGACAGCGGCAGCACGGTCGCCCCGGGCTCGCCGTGCTCGCCGAGCGCCATGCCGTCCTCGTCCAGCAGCCGCCGCAGGTCGTCCAGGACCTGGTCGGCCGCCTCGCCGGGGAGCCGGTCGATCTGGTTGAGCACGACGAAGGTGACCTCGGCGTGCCCGGCCAGGGGCCGCAGATAGCGCTCGTGCAGGGCGGCGTCCGCGTACTTCTCCGGGTCCACCACCCAGATCACCGCGTCCACCAGCGCGAGCACCCGGTCCACCTGGTCGCGATGGCCCTTCGCCGCCGAGTCGTGGTCGGGCAGGTCGATGAGGACCAGGCCCTGGAGCGCCTCGTCGGCCGCCGCGCCCGGCTGCGGCCTGCGCCGGAGCCTGCCGGGCACGGCGAGGCGGTCCAGCAGCCCGGCGGCCCCGTCGGTCCAGGAGCAGGCGAGCGGGGAGGAGGTGGTGGGTCGGCGCAGACCGGTCTCGGAGAGCTGGGCGCCGGCGAGCGCGTTGAAAAGGGCCGACTTCCCGCTGCCGCTCGCGCCGGCGATGGCGACGACGGTGTGCCGGGAGGAGAGCCGCTGCCGGGCCGCCGCCTCGTCCAGCACCCGGCCCGCCTCGGCGAGCGCGGCCCGGTCCAGTCGGGCCCGGGAGAGCCCGACGAGCTCGCGCAGAGCGTCCAGGCGCGGCCGGAGCGGGCTGCCGGAGTCCACGTACGCCTCGACCTGCGGCCGCCCCTCGTCCTCTTCCCCGGGGGCCTCGTCCGGGGTCTGTCCGGCCTCCTTGCGGGCGGCCTGCGCGCGCCGGGCGATCAGCCCGTCGTCCCAGCCGGTGCCGGAACGGGAGGTGTCGGGAGGGGAGGTGTCGGCACGGGAGGTGTCGGAGCCGGAGGGGTCGGAGCCGGTGTCCGACAGCTGCTCCCCGGTTCCGCCCTGCCCCGGGTTCTCGTCAGTGACGGCAGTCATCGCTGCCACCTCTCCTTCTGCAGTAGGGACAGTGCGGCGATGAGTTCGGCCTGTGGTTCGGGGGCCACGTCGAGGGCGTCCAGAGGGGCGAGCCGCCGGTCGCGTTCGCCGTTCAGCACGTGGTCGAGGCAGTTGGTGAGCAGCGCGCCGCCCTTGTCGCGCAGCCGCAGCGCGCCCTGCGCCCCGATGCGTTCGGCGAGTTGTTCGCCCGCGGTGCGGGCGCGGCGTCCGCCGAGCAGGGCGGCGGCCAGCAGGGCGGCGACGGTCTCGGGGTCCGGGGCGGCGTTGCGCTCCATCAGGCGCAGCTCCTCCTCGGCGAGTTCTTCCAGGATGCGGCGCCATCTGCGCACGGTCATGTCGACGCGGCCCCGGATGTCCTCGGCCGGTCCCCAGCCGCCCTCCTCGCGGCCCGCCGCCTCGAAGGCGAAGGCGGCCGCCGCGGGCTCCTTGCGCCAGACGGCGCGGATCTGCTCGTCGGCGGCGGCGACGCCGCACTCCAGGAGTGCGGCCAGGCTCTCGACCAGGGCGTCGAGCACTTCGTCGGAGGTGCTGTACGTGGGGTAGCCGCGCCATCTGGTCCGGGCGTCGCCGGCGAGCGCGCCGCCGTTCTTCAGCCTGCGCCGGAGCCGGGCGCCCTCCTTCCCGTACGCCTCCTCGACCACGCCCGTGAGCCGTACGGCGGCGGCGTACTGCGCGGCGACGGCTCCGGCGAGCGCGGGCATCCGGACGTCGAGGGAGTCGATGACCCCGGCGGCGGTCCGGCCGACGGCCTGCTGGCGGGCGGCCGGGTCCTGGGCCCGGTGCGCGAGCCAGGCGCGGAGCGGGGCGACGGCGGTGGTGGGCAGAAGGCCGCTGCCGCCGCCCGCCGATTCGGGCAGCTCGGGGATGGTGAAGCGGGGTACCTCGCCGAGCCCGGCCTTGGTGAGCAGCGCCCCGTACTGGCGGGAGACCTCGGCGATCACCTGGTGCGGGACGCGGTCGAGGACGGTGACGAGCGAGGCGTTGTACTCCTTGGCGGTACGCAGCAGGTGCCAGGGCACGGCGTCGGCGTACCGGGAGGCCGTCGTGACCATGACCCAGATGTCGGCGGCGCAGATGAGTTCGGCGGCCAGGACCCGGTTGCGCACGACGAGGGAGTCGATGTCGGGGGCGTCCAGCAGGGCGAGCCCGCGCGGCAGCCCGGTCGCGGTCTCGACGCGCAGCGCGGTGCCCTCCTCGGCCGCGTGGCCGTCGGGTCCGTCGAGGTCGTCGCACTGGCCGGGCTCGGGGTACTCCTCGGGCGGCAGCCAGACCCGGGTGAGCTGGGGCAGCACCCGTACGTCCACGAACCAGTGCTGGTCGTCCGGGTGGCAGACGAGGACGGGCGTGCGGGTGGTGGGCCGCAGCACCCCGGCCTCGCTGACCCGGCGGCCCACCAGGGAATTGACGAGCGTCGACTTGCCGGCGCCGGTCGATCCGCCGATGACGGCGAGCAGGGGCGCCTCGGGGTCCTTGAGCCGGGGCAGCAGGTAGTCGTCCAGCTGGGCGAGCAGCTCGGTCCTGGTCTGCCTGGCGCGGGGGGCGCCTGGCAGCGGGAGTGGGAGACGCACGGCGGCGACACGGTCGCGCAGGGCGGAGAGTGCGTCGATGAGCTGAGGCCGTACGTCCAAGGTCACCACATGCGAAGAATGCCCAATTTTGGAGCCTTTTTGAAGCGTATAGCCACCTCTGCGCGCCGGTTCCTTCGTCCGGACAGAGGGGATGAGTGGGGCGCAGGCATAACGAGTGCACAACACCCGTGGCGTGAAGCGTCAAAAGCGGTGCGTGATCCGGCCCTACCTGCGATTATCGTTTCGCTTCACCGAACCTCCACATCGTGCCACGCAGGTGAAGCAACGAGGTCGAGCCAATCAGAGCCCTATCCTTGTCCCGGCAAGGTCACGGACCGCCCGGGTCCCGGGGCTCCTGACCACCGCAGCCACCACCCGGCCCCCGTAGCTCAGTGGATAGAGCAGGTGCCTTCTAAGCACTTGGCCGCAGGTTCGAGTCCTGCCGGGGGCGCATCCGCCCAGCCGCCCGCGCCGGACCTCCCCCCCGAGGGAGGTCCTTTTTTTCGCGGGGCACAGCACGCTAGCGCGGCCCGTGTAGTGGCGGCGTAAACACCGCCGGGGCCCCGGGGGCGCGCATCGCTCCCCCGGGGCCCCTGCCGGTCAGTCCATCTCGCCCTCTCCCCGGTCCTCCACGCTGTCCCCGCCGTCCTTCAGCCGGTCCGCGCGGGTGATCGCGTCGGCCAGCTTCGTCACCGAGGCGTCCTCGGTCGTCGTGGCCAGCTTCTCGGCACGGTCGGCGAGTTCGGCGAGGCCCGGGGTGCCGGGCAGGCCCGCGCCGCGCAGGTTCTCCGCGAAGTAGGCGGCCACCGCCGTTACCTGGAGGCGGGTGCTCCGGCCGCCCCAGAGCTTGCCGGTGATCGCCCCGGTCGCCACGGAACCGGTCTTCTCGTGCGGCTTGCGGGTCTTCGGGTCGAGCCAGCGCACGGTCGCGGTGGCGACATGGCCGGAGGCTCCGTCGCGCAGGTGCACCGCGTACAGGGCGGTGACGGTGTGGCCGGGGCCGACCTCGCCGCCGTCCACGGTGTCGTCGCGGAAGTCGTCGTCGGCGACCTTGCGGTCCTCGTAGCCGATCAGCTTGAACTTCTCGACGGTCTTCCGGTCGAAGGCGACCTGCGCCTTGGCGTCCCGGGCGGTCAGTTCGAGGTGGGCCGGGAGCTGGTCCACGAAGACCTTGCGGGCCTGTTCCTCGTCGGCGATGTACGTGGTGTGGCCGTCGCCCTTGTTGGTCAGCTGCTCCATGAACGCGTCGCCGTAGTCGCTGCCGACGCCCACGCCGAACAGGGTGATGCCGTACTCGCGCCGGGCCGAGTCGATCCGTTCGAGGATGTCGTCCGCCTCGGTGTCGCCGGTGTTGGCCAGCGCGTCGGACAGCAGGACGACGCGGTTGTTGACGCCCTTGCGGCGGCCCTCCACCGCTTCCTCGTAACCGCGCTCGATGCCCGCCCCGACGTTGGTGGAGTCAGCGGGTTCCAGCGAGTCGACGGCGTCGCGGATCCTGCTCCGGTGGCCGCTCAGCCGGGTCATCGGCAGGACGGTCTCCGCGTCGTCGCTGAAGGTGACCAGGCTGATCGAGTCGTCGTCGCGCAGCTCGTCGGTGAGGATGCCGAGCGAGGTCTTGACCAGGCCGAGCCGGTCGGGCGAGTTCATCGAGCCGGAGACGTCGACCACGAAGGTGAGAGCGGCCGGGGGCCGTTCACCGGTGCTGGGCGCGGCCTTGGTGGCCAGGCCGACCCGCACCAGCGACCAGTCGCCGTCCTCTCCGGCGGCCCTGGCCCCGTCGACGGAGACGGAGAAGCCGTTGCCCTCGGGGCGCTGGTAGCCCTGGCGGAAGCTGTTGACGAACTCCTCGGGCCGCACGGTCTCCGGCCCGGGCAGCCGGCCGTCGGCGAGGGTGCGGCGGGCGTAGCCGTACGAGGCGGTGTCGACGTCCAGCGCGAAGGTGGAGAGGTAGTCGGGCCGGGCGGACTCCTTCAGCCGGTCCGCGCCCCCGTCGTCGTTCTTCGCCCCGTCCGCCCCACCGCCCGTGTGCGCCGGCGCGGGCGCCCCCGCGCGCCGCTGGTCGGACGTCGCCTTGCCGTCCCCGCTGTCCGCCCCCGAGCAGCCGGTGAGCAGGACGCCCGACGCGAGCAACAGTCCCAATGCGCCCCGGTACTTCCGTGTGCGGTGTTCCATCCCGTACCCCCTGTGTCGTCACGTCAGCACTGGTGAATGTGACGTGCGAACGGGCGGCCCGGACCGGACGAAAGCGTTGCGGAACGATCTCGATGCGGCAACGACGAGCGCGGAACCGGCGGAATGTCAAGGTCAGGACACGATGTCCTTACGGCTGAACCCACGGAACGCGAAAGCGAACAGGATCAGGGCATAGGTCACCGATACGGCCGCGCCCTTCGCCATGCCGCCCCACTCGATCGTGGGCTGGAGCGCGTCCGCCCAGGCGAACTGCCAGTGGGCGGGCAGGAAGTCGCGCCAGGAGCCGAGCGCGGTCACGGCGTCGAGCACATTGCCGACGATGGTCAGTCCGACCGCCCCGCCCACCGCGCCCAGCGGGGCGTCCGTCCTGGTCGACAGCCAGAACGCGAGCCCCGCGGTCACCAGTTGGGACACGAAGACGAAGGCGACGACGAGAGCGAGGCGCGGCACCGCGTCCCCGGCAGGCAGCGCTCCCCCGGTCGGCAGCTGGAGCGGCCCCCAGCCGTAGGCCGCCGCTCCGGCCGCGAGCGCGACGAGCGGCAGCAGCACCATCGCGGCGAGGCTGAAGCCCAGCGCGACGACGAGCTTGCTCCACAGCAGCCTGGCCCGGGGCACGGGCGCGGCCAGCAGATAGCGCAGCGAGGACCAGCTCGCCTCGGAGGCCACGGTGTCGCCGCAGAACAGCGCGACCGGGACGACGAGCAGGAAGCCCGCCGAGACGAACAGGCAGGTCGCGGCGAAGTTCGCGGCGGACGCGGTCGCCGTGTCCATCAGCGTGATCCGGTCCCCGCCGCCGGGCCCGCCGTCCGGGGTGCCGCCGATCGCGAACGCGATGATCAGGATGAACGGCAGCGCGGCCAGCACCCCGCCCATGAGCAGCGTGCGGCGCCTGCGCAGCTGCCGGACCGCCTCGACGCGCAGCGGGAGGGTGTGGCGGGCCCGGTAGCCGGGCGCCTCGGGGGCCTCGACGAGGCCGGCTGCGGTGCTCATGCGGAGCCTCCGGAGATCAGGGTGAGGAAGGCGTCCTCCAGGCGGCGGTGCGGGCCGACGCCCGTCAGCGGCACGTCGAGGCGGACCAGATCGGCGATCAGCTGCGGCGGGCTCGCCCCGTCGAGCCGGACGAGGAGCCCGTGCCCGTCGTCGGTGCGGACGGCGGATCCGATGCCCGGCAGGGCGGCGACCTTCTCCACGAGGGGTTCGGTGAGCGGGTCGGCGGCGGTGACCAGGAGCATGTCGCCGGAGCCGGTGATCTCGGCGACGGGTCCCGCCTGGACGAGCCTGCCCCGGTCCATGACGACCAGATGCGTGCAGGACTGCTCGACCTCGGACAGGAGGTGGCTGGAGACGATCACGGTGCGGCCCCCGGCCGCGTACCGGATCATCACGTCCCGCATCTCGCGGATCTGCGGCGGGTCCAGCCCGTTGGTCGGTTCGTCCAGGATGAGCAGGTCCGGCATGCCGAGCATCGCCTGGGCGATGGCGAGCCGCTGCCGCATGCCCTGCGAGTACGTGCGCACGGCGCGGGCCAGGGCGTCGCCGAGCCCGGCGATCTCCAGGGCCTCCTCGATCCGCGCGTCCTCGTCGGGGCGTCCGGTGGCCTTCCAGTACAGCTCCAGGTTGGCGCGCCCGGACAGGTGCGGCAGGAAGCCCGCGCCCTCCACGAAGCAGCCGACCCGGGACAGCACGGGCGCGCCGGGGCGGATGGCCCGCCCGAAGACCCGGATCTCGCCGTCGTCGGGGGCGATGAGCCCCATGAGCATGCGCAGGGTGGTGGTCTTCCCGGCGCCGTTGGGGCCGAGCAGGCCGAGCACCTGCCCCTTCTCGACGCGGAACGAGAGGTCGCGGACCGCGTACCGGTCGGCGGACTTGGCGTACTTCTTGGACAGGCCCGTGATCTGCAGCGGCACGTCGGCGAGCGCCGGGTCGGGTGCGGGCGTCGCGGTACGGCGCCGGGCGGTGAGCAGCAGGACCGCGGCGATCACCAGGGCGGCGGCCGGCAGCCCCCAGGTCCACCAGGGCAGTGCGGCCGAGGCGGTTTTCAGGCCGGGCGCGGTGGGAAGCGTGAGGGGCCCGTCGAGGGAGACGGTGTACGTGGCCGGCTCGGCCGGGGACGCGTAGCCGAGGTCGGTCGCGGCGAGGACGAGGCGGAGGCGGTGGCCCGCGTCGAGTTCGTGGTCGACGGCGGGCAGGGTCAGCTCGACCGGCTTGCCCTGCTGCTGGGGCGTGATCCGGTACGGCGCGACGAGCTGGGCGGGCAGCACCTGCCGCTTCCCGTCCGGCGACACGTCGTACACCTTGCCGAACAGGACCGCGTCGCCGTGGTCGGCCTTCACCGTCACCCGGACCGTGGGGGTGCCGGTGACACGGCGGGCGGCGGGCAGCGGGGCGGAGTCGAAGCGGGCGTACTGGCCGGGGAAGTCGACGGCGAGGCCGCCGACGCCGAGGGTGGAGAGCTGGGCGAGCGAGCCGCCGACGCCGGGTACGGCGGAGATCGACGGCGGGTTGGCCCCCGCGGGGTTGCTGATCTTCTGGGTGCGCCCGCGCAGTTCGACGGTACGGGGGCCGCTGCGCAGGCCCGGGTAGGTGTCGCTGCTCGCGCCCCGGGTGAGGGCGGCGCCGTCCGTGGAGTCGATGCCGCCGGTCCGGGTGACGCGGAAGGCCGGGCCGGTGTCGGTGCCTTCCTCCCCCTTCAGATAGCGGTCGAACCAGGCGGCGATCCTCTTCTGTACCCGGCCGGTCTCCATGTCGCCCCCGTCGTGCCCGCCGGCCGCCCAGTCGACGGCGACGGGGGCGCCGTTGTCGGCGATGGCCTTCGACATGGCGTCGGCCTGGCCGAGCGGGAACAGGGAGTCGGTCTGGCCCTGCACGATGAGCGCGGGGGCCTTGATGCGGTCGGCGACGGCGCTCGGAGAGCGCTTCGTGAGCAGGGCGCGGGCGGCGGCGTCCGGCTTGCCGCTGACGGCGACCCGTTCGTACAGGTCGCACAGCTCCTTCTCGAAGTTGCCGCAGCCGCCGCCGGAGTTGACGAAGATCCCGGCCCAGAGTTTCTTGAACACCCCGTCCGGGAAGAGCGCGTCGGCGAGGTTCCAGTAGGTGATCTGCGGGGCGATGGCGTCGACGCGGTCGTCGTACCCGGCGGCGAGCAGCGAGACCGCGCCCCCGTAGGACGCCCCGGTGACGCCGACGCGCGGGTCGCCCTCGGCGTCGAGCCGGACCTCGGGGCGGGCGGCGAGCCAGTCGATCAGCCGGGACACGTCCTTGACCTCGCGGTCCGGGGCGTTCAGGCCGATCTCGCCGCCCGACTTGCCGAAGCCGCGCGCGGACCAGGTGAGGACGGCGTATCCGTCGCGGGCCAGTTGCTCGGCCTGCGCCCGGGTCTCCGCCTTGCTGCCGCCGAATCCGTGGCCGATGAGCACGGCGGGCCGCCGCCCGGCGCCCCCGGCCGTGAAGTACGAGGTGTCGAGGGACACCCCGTCGACGCGCATCATCCGGTCCTGGCGGTGCACGGCCGGGCCGCTGTCGTCGGCCACCGCCGTCCAGGTGCCCGCGCCGGCGAGGACGAGGAGCGCGGCACCCGCCGCCGCCCACCGGCCTCGGGTGCGGGGCAGCAGCCGCCGCCACCGGGAGGTACGCGCAACAGGGGAATCCATGCGTCCGAGCCTATGCGGCCCGCCACCCCCTCCCACCTGCCGCCGGGCGGAACTCCCGGGCATCCTCAAGGCGTACGGAAGCGGCCCTCGTACTCCGGACGCGGTATGTCCTGAGGCGTGGGCAGCGGGGTGCCCTGGGGCAGCGGGTACGGCGTCTCGTCGGGCAGCAGCGCGGTCGCGGCCTCCGTCTCGCCCGCCCTCGCCAGCGCGTGGATCTCCCGGGCGAGCGGGGTGACATCGCGGATCGACACCGTCCACTCGTCCGCGTAACGCCGTGACGCCTCTCCGGACAGGCCGAGCTGGAGCGAGCGGTACGGGAGCCGGTTCAGGTGGAGGTCGCGCTCGGGGTCCCACTGGACGCGGGCGGGGGCCCGGCGCAGGTCGCGCTGCCAGGTGGCGCGGTCGGGGTGCACGCCGCGTTCGTAGTGGGAGAGTTCGGCGTGGGCGAGGGCCCAGTCGAAGCCCTCGCGGGTGATCTCGACGGCGAGGACGGTCTCCTGACCCTCCTTCGTCCCCCAGCCGCAGCGGTACATCATCCACAGGAAGCTCGGCTTGATCCACGTCATGCGGTCGCGTTTCCAGGCGTCCGGGAACCGCCCGTCGCGGGCGGCGGGCAGCCCGAGCGACGGCCTGTACGCCTGATAGACGGTCACGGTGCCGGCGGTGTGCAGGGCGCGGATCTGGTGCTGGGGCGGGATGGCTGCGGATGCGGATGCGGTCATGCAGCCATCCCAGCACCGGCGGCGGGGGACGGCGAACGAGTTTCCGCCCTAGCGCGCGGCGTGCATCACGCGGACGCCGGACCACACGACGACGTGGTCCCCGGTCGACGCCTTCGCGCCGGAGGTGGAGTTCCCGTAATAGTTCCACCGCCAAGTGCCGGAGTCGGTGGCCTTCACGGTGGTTTTGAGCGCCCCCGTCGAGCTGGACGTCACCTTCTTGACCGTCTTGTACGAGGAAGCGCCGTCCGCCTTGAACTGGAGGCTGACCGTGCGGCCCCCGTACCCCTGGTACGTGTGGGTGTCCCAGTTCGCCCGGGTGACCTTGCCCGTGATGGTGATGGTCTTGCCGAACCTGGCCGGCTCGGGTGCGGCGTTGACGGTGACCCGGGTGGCGCGCTGGACCTGGATCGGGAGGTTCATGTCGTCTTTGTCGTAGTCGTCACCGACGTACGAGATCTCGGCTGCGGTCTTCCAGGTGCCCGC
Source organism: Streptomyces sp. NPDC041814 (assembly GCF_055590565.1). Lineage (NCBI taxonomy): Bacteria > Bacillati > Actinomycetota > Actinomycetes > Kitasatosporales > Streptomycetaceae > Streptomyces > Streptomyces sp. NPDC041814. The sequence continues at coordinate 934,464 of NZ_JBVJAM010000001.1, forward strand.
GTCCTCGTTGCCGAAGTCGACGTGACGCGGATCGATCTCCAGCCACTCCTCGAAGTCGCAGATCCCCTTCGCCACGGGGCGGCAGTCGCTGGTGGTGATGAGGGTCCACAGGCTGTCCCCGCCTTCGAGGCTCCCCCGGTACGGATACACGGTCGGCCCGTAGTCGAACTTGCGCGTGGTCGTCATCCGGAAAGTGCCATGTACTTCGACCACCTCCTGCACGCCGATCACGATCGGCTTACCGCCGTTGAACGACACCCGGGAGAACGACGCGTCGCCCTCCGCCGCCCCCGCCGGTGCCGCCGCCATCGCGGTGAACACGGCCGCCGCTCCCACGGCCACCACCGCGTTCCACATCGTCTTCGCCATACGCGAGACCGTCCCCTCCCTCTAAAAAAACCGGAACGCCAGTGGGACAAGGGAGGACCCGACCCGGTTGTACGCCGTACGGCAACGATCGGATCACGCGCTCGGAGCCGTACGACCGCATGCGAAGGCCATGACATTCGTCATGCGGAGGTCGGTACACGCGGCTCTGCCGGGGAGGGGGCTCGGATCGGCAGTCTGTAGGTGTCGAGAGCGGGAGCCACGAAGGCGCCGCCGCAACGGGAGGAACCGACATGAGCAGCCCGGCCGCCACACTCACCGCCCCCTCCCCCGCCGTCGACGCCCCGGCCGGCGCCACCGCCCCGATCGCCCCGCGCAAGGCCCTCGTGGACAGCCTGAAGCCGCTGCTGGTGGACGTCGCGCTGCCGCTCGCCGCGTACTACGCGCTGAAGGCGGCGGGAGTCGGCACGTTCGGCGCGCTGGCCTGGAGCAGTGTGGTCCCGGCGGTCCGCACCGTGTGGGGTGCGGTGCGCGAGCGCCGGCTCAACGGCCTCGCGGCGCTGATGGTGTCGGTCAACGCGGTCTCGCTGCTGCTGGGTCTGGTGGCCGGCGACCCGCGGCTGATGCTCCTCAAGGACAGCGGGGTGAGCAGCATCGTCGGGCTGGCGTTCCTGGTGTCGGCGGTACGCGGCCGGCCGATGCTGTCGGCGGGGCTGCGGCCGTGGCTGACCCGGGGCGAGGCCGCCAAGACGGCCGCCTGGGAACGGCTCTCCGCCGGTTCGGCGGCCTTCCGCAAGGCCGAGACCCGGTTCTCGGCGGTGTGGGGCGGGGCGCTGCTCGCCGAGTGCGCGGTGCGGGCCGCGGGCGCGTACACCGTGCCGGTCGAGACGATGGTGTGGGCCGGGACGGTGCTCATGGTCGTCTCGATGGTGCTGGCCTTCCTCGTCTCGGGCCGCTTCGGGGTCGTCCCGATGGAGCGCATGATCGCGGCCGAGGCCGCCGCCGCGACGGATCACTGACGGTCCGCCAGAACGCCGCAGGGCCACTCCGGGGGAGTGGCCCTGCGGTCATATGCGGACCAAAAACCGCTTGACCTCGGCGTTTACCGTTTTCGTATGACTACTTCGCTGAGGCTGGCCGAGGTCACCGCCGGGAACGTGGATGAGGCCATCGGGCTGCGGGTGCGGCCCGATCAGGAGCGTCTGGTGGCGCCGGTGGTGAAGTCCCTGGCCGAGGCGTACGCGCACGGGGAGGCCGCCTGGCCCCGGCTCGTCCTCGACGGCGACCGGCTCGTCGGCTTCCTCATGGCCTTCCTGGACATCGACTTCGCGGGTGACGGCACCGGGCGCGACATCCGTTCGGGGCTGTGGCGCCTGAACATCGCGGCCGGGGAACAGGGGCGCGGCTACGGCCGGTTCGCGGTCGAGTCGGTGGCCGCCGAGATCCGCCGGCGCGGTGGCGACCGGATGTACGTCACCTGGCACCCGGGCGACGACGGCCCCGAGGGCTTCTACCTGGGGCTCGGCTTCCGGCCCACGGGCGAGACGAGCGGGGACCAGACGGTCGGGGTGCTGGAGCTGGGCTGAGTACGGGCCGGGGCGAGGGCCCCGGCCCGTACTGCTGGTCTCAGTGGTTCCTGGGAAAGCCCAGGTCCACGCCCGCCGGAGCGTCCGCCGGGTCCGGCCAGCGGGTCGTGGTGACCTTGCCCCGGGTGTAGAAGTGGACGCCGTCGTTGCCGTAGATGTGGTGGTCGCCGAAGAGGGAGTCCTTCCAGCCGCCGAAGGAGTGGTAGCCGACGGGGACCGGGATCGGGACGTTGACGCCGACCATGCCGGCCTCGATCTCCAGCTGGAAGCGGCGGGCCGCGCCGCCGTCGCGGGTGAAGATCGCGGTGCCGTTTCCGTACGGCGAGGCGTTCATGAGGGCGACGCCCTCCTCGTACGTCGCCACGCGCAGCACGCACAGCACCGGGCCGAAGATCTCGTCCCGGTACGCGTCGGAGTCGGTGGAGACGTGGTCGAGGAGCGAGAGGCCGATCCAGTGGCCGTCCTCGAAGCCGTCGACGGTGAATCCGGTGCCGTCGAGGACCACTTCGGCGCCCTGGGCGGCGGCGCCGGTGACGTAGGAGGCGACCTTGTCGCGGTGGGCGGCGGTGATCAGCGGGCCCATCTCGGACGAGGGGTCCGTGCCGGGGCCGATCTTGATCCGGGCGGCCCTCTCCTTGATCCGGGCGACCAGCTCGTCGCCGATCGCGCCCACGGCGACCACGGCGGAGATCGCCATGCAGCGCTCCCCCGCCGAGCCGTACGCGGCGGAGACCGCGGCGTCGGCGGCGGCGTCCAGGTCCGCGTCGGGCAGCACCAGCATGTGGTTCTTCGCGCCACCGAGCGCCTGTACGCGCTTGCCGTTGGCCGAGGCGGTGGCGTGGATGTGCCGGGCGATGGGCGTCGAGCCGACGAAGGAGACGGCGGCGACGTCCGGGTGGTTCAGCAGCGCGTCGACCGCGACCCGGTCCCCGTGGAGCACATTGAGCACCCCGTCCGGAAGCCCGGCCTCCGCGGCCAGCTCGGCCAGCAGGTTGGCGGCGGACGGGTCCTTCTCGCTGGGCTTGAGCACGAAGGTGTTGCCGCAGGCGACGGCCAGCGGGAACATCCACATCGGCACCATGGCCGGGAAGTTGAACGGGGTGATCCCGGCGACGACGCCCAGCGGCTGGCGGATCGAGGAGACGTCGACCCGGTGGGAGACCTGGGTGGACAGCTCGCCCTTGAGCTGCGTCGTGATCCCGCAGGCCAGCTCCACGATCTCCAGACCGCGCGCCACCTCGCCCAGCGCGTCGGAGTGCACCTTGCCGTGCTCGGCGGTGATCAGCGCCGCGATCTCGTCGCGGTGGGCGTCCAGCAGCGCGTGGTAGCGGAACAGGACCGCCGTGCGGGCGGACAGCGAGGAGTCCCGCCAGGTCCGGTACGCGTCCTTCGCGACCGCCACCGCCGTATCGGCCTCGTCCGGCGAGGCGAACGCGACCCGGGTGGTGACGGCGCCGGTGGCGGGGTCGGTGACCTCGCCGTAGTTGCCCGAGGTGCCCTCGACGGTCTTGCCACCGATCCAGTGGTTCACGGTCTTCATGCTGTGGCTCCTTCAGAGGTGACGGCGTCGGCCGGCGCTGTGTCGTTCGTACTCTTTCCGTGCTTCGACCGCCGCGGGGCGGGTGGCCGTCCCGGCCACGGGAACATCCCACCACGCCTGCGCCTCCGGAGGCCCCTGTCCGGCGCCGGGTGTTTCCGTCCCGACGTGCACGCAGACGGGCCGTGCTTCGGAGCGGGCCTCGGCGAGGGCGGCCCTCAGCTCGGCCACCGTCCCGGCGCGCAGTACGCGCATGCCGAGCGAGGCGGCGTTGGCCGCGAGGTCCACGGGGAGCGGGGGGCCGGTGAAGCCTCCGTCCGCCGACCGGTGGCGGTAGTCCGTGCCGAAGCGCTCGCCGCCGGTCGCCCCGGAGAGGCCGCCGATCGAGGCGTAGCCGTGGTTCTGCAGGACGACCAGCTTGACCGGCAGGTTCTCCTGGACGGCGGTGACGATCTCGGTGGGGTTCATGAGGTAGGTGCCGTCGCCGACGAGCGCCCAGACCGGGCGGTCCGGGGCCGCCATGCACACGCCGATCGCGGCCGGGATCTCGTAGCCCATGCAGGAGTAGCCGTACTCCACGTGGTACTGGCGCGGGGAGCGGGTCCGCCAGAGCTTGTGCAGGTCGCCGGGGAGCGAACCGGCCGCGTTGATGAGGATGTCCTCGTCGGTGACGAGCTCGTCCAGGAGGCCGAGGACCTGGGTCTGGGTGGGGCGGGCCTCCGGGTCGGGCGTGGCGTACGCGGCGTCGACGCGCCGCTCCCAGCGGGCCTTGCTCTCGGCGTACTCGGCCTCGTAGGCGGGGTCCGTGCGGTGTCCGGCCAGGGCCTCGGTGAGGGCGTCGAGGGCGGTGCGGGCGTCGGCGACGAGCGGGAGCGCGGCGAGCTTGTGGGCGTCGGAGCCGGTGAGGTTGATGTTGAGGAAGCGGACGCCGGGGTTCTGGAAGAGGGTCGCGGACGCGGTGGTGAAGTCGGTGTACCGGGTGCCGACTCCGATGACGAGGTCGGCGGTGCGGGCGAGGTCGTCGGCGGTGGCGGTGCCGGTGTGGCCGACGCCGCCGACGTCTGCGGGGTGGTCGTGGCGCAACGAGCCCTTGCCTGCCTGGGTGGAGGCGACGGGGATGCCGGTGGCGGCGGCGAACGCGGCGAGGGCGTCCTCTGCGACGCTGTGGTGGACCCCGCCGCCCGCGATGACGAGGGGGCGGCGGGCGGCGCGCACCGCCCGTACGGCCCGGTCGAGTTCGTACGGGTCGGGGGCGGGGCGGCGTACGTGCCAGACGCGCTCCGCGAAGAACTCCGCAGGCCAGTCGTGCGCCTCGGCCTGGACGTCCTGCGGCAGCGCGAGGGTGACCGCGCCGGTCTCCGCCGGGTCGGCCAGGACGCGCATGGCGTGGAGCGCGGCCGGGATCAGGGCCTCGGGGCGGGTGATCCGGTCGAAGTAGCGGGAGACCGGGCGCAGGCAGTCGTTGACGGAGACGTCGCCCGCGTACGCCACTTCCAGCTGCTGGAGCACGGGGTCGGCGGGGCGGGTCGCGAAGGTGTCGCCGGGCAGCAGCAGGACGGGGAGGTGGTTGACGGTGGCGAGGGCGGCGCCGGTGACGAGGTTGGTGGCGCCGGGGCCGATGGACGTGGTGACGGCGTGGGCGGACAGCCGCCCGGACTGGCGGGCGTGGCCCACGGCCGCGTGCACCATGGCCTGTTCGTTGCGGCCCTGGAAGTACGGCATGGCGGGGCCGGTCTCCAGGAGTGCCTGGCCGATTCCGGCGACGTTGCCGTGGCCGAAGATGCCCCAGGTGGCGGCGATCAGCCGGTGGCGTTCGCCGTCGCGCTCGGCGTACTGGCGCGCGAGGAAGGCGATGAGCGCCTGGGCGGTGGTGAGGCGGCGGGTGCCCGCACCGGCCGGTCCGGGCGTGCCGGGCGTCGCGGTCATGCGTGGTCCTCCGGTCCGTTGAGCGGCAGCCGGGGATCGACCGGCTGGGACGGCCAGGTGTCGCGCACCCACCGGTGGCCGGGGTGGTCACGGATCAGCCACTCCCGCTTCTCGCCGGGGCCCGCCATGACGTTGAGGTAGTACAGGGTGCGGCCGGGCTGGGCGATGGACGGGCCGTGCCAGCCGTCCGGGATGAGGACCGCGTCGCCGCTGCGGACCTCGGCCAGCACGTCCGTACCGCCGGGGCGGGACGGGGAGACGCGGTGGTAGCCGACGCCGTCGTCCTCGACCTCGAAGTAGTAGATCTCCTCCAGGACGGATTCCTCGCCGGGGTGGTGCTCATCGTGTTTGTGCGGCGGGTAGGAGGACCAGTTGCCGCCGGGCGTGAGGACTTCCACGGCGATGAGGCGGTCGCAGTCGAAGGCATCGGCGGCGGCGAAGTTGTTGACCTGGCGGGAGCAGGTGCCCGCGCCGCGCAGTTCCACGCGTACCTCCGGCGCGGGGCCGTAGCGAGCGGGGAGTCGTCGCTCGCACTTCGCTCCTGCCAGGGCGAAGCGGCCGCCTGCGCCGGAGGCGATCTGTGCGTGGGCGTCGCGCGGTACATAGGCGAAGTCGGAAACGCCGCTGAACACGCTCCTACGGCCCAGCAGTTCAAAGATCTCATCTGAGATGTGCACCGTACAGCTGCCGGTCAACGGCAGTACGATCCACTCGCTCTCCCCGGTGACAAGTGTGTGAACTCCTCCCGGTTCCAACTCCAGCACGCGGAGCCCCGAGCGCTCCCAGCCCGCCTGGTCCGGGTCGATGTCCAGGGCGTACGGGCCGTGCGCGGTGGAGCCCGCGGGCAGGTGGTACGCCGGTTCGCCTCGCATGCTCATGCTCCTTCGCCGTGTGCGGTGACCGCGCCTTCGGCGAGCGCGGCCTCGACCTCGTGCGGGAACGGCATCGCGGAGGAGCAGGCGAGCCGGGCGGCGACGATGGCACCGGCGGCGTTGGCGTACCGCACGGTGCGCGCGATGTCCCAGCCGCTCAGCAGCCCGTGGCAGAGCGCGCCGCCGAACGCGTCGCCCGCACCGAGGCCGTTGACCACGTCGACGGGGAGCGGCGGTACGTCGGCGACGGTCCCGTCCCGGTGGACGGCGAGGACGCCCGCGGGGCCCTGCTTGACGACGGCCAGCTCGACGCCGGACCCGATGAGGGCGCGGGCCGCCGCGTACGGTTCGCGCTCGCCGGTGGCGATCTCGCACTCGTCCAGATTGCCGACGGCGACCGTCGCGTGGGCCAGGGCCTCGCGGTAACGGGCGGACGGGCTCGGGCCGGAGGCGCCGGGCGGCCAGAACACCGGCCGCCAGTCGAGGTCGAAGACGGTGATGCCGGAACGGTCACGGGCGCGCAGCGCGGCGAGGGTCGCCGTACGGCTCGGCTCGGCGCACAGGCCGGTGCCGGTCATCCAGAACACCCGGGCGGCCCGGACCGCCGCGAGGTCCAGCTCGGCGGCGTGGATCTCCAGATCGGGGGCCTTGGGCTGCCGGTAGAAGTACAGCGGGAAGTCGTCGGGCGGGAAGACCTCGCAGAAGGTGACCGGTGTCGGGTAGGCGGCGACGGGCGTCACCCACCGGTCGTCCACCCCGAACTCCCTCAGCTGCTCGCGCAGATAGTCACCGAACGGGTCCTCGCCGGTCCGGGTCACCACGGCGGTGCGCCGGCCGAGACGGGCGGCGGCGACGGCCACGTTGGACGGGGAGCCGCCGAGGAACTTCCCGAAGGTGTCGACCCGGGCCAGCGGCACACCCGTCCGCAGGGGGTAGAGGTCCACCCCGATCCGCCCCATCGTGATCACGTCGTACGGCTGCTCAGGCATGAAACGTCCCTTCGGCTGGGCGCCTGTACCTGGATCATCTCCGCTCGGGTCACAGTCAATCGCCCGCCGCACCGGCGACTGCCCGCGCTCCTGCGGGTGGCCGCCCGGGGCGCCCCGACGCTTTCCCCGACGCTTCCGGGTGCTTCGCGCGGTTCGACGGGCCTCCGGCAGTGACGTGGAGCCGGTGCGGGCTGTTGTCCTGGGTGAGACCGGGCCCCCGGGCCCGCCCCCCGCACTCACCGAGGAGCGACCACCATGTCCCGAACCCCTCTGTCCCCGCGCCGGTCCGCCGGCGCCTCGGCCCTGACCGCCGGGCTCCTGGCCGCCGTCGCGCTGGCCGCCGCCGTGGCCGCCGCCCCGGGGGCCGCGGCCGATGCCGAGAACGTGCCCCCGGCCGGGTCCAGCCCCGTGTGCGCCTTCTACGAAGGGGACGGGATGACCGTCTTCGGCGACCAGGGGGACCGCGCCTTCCAGGTGCAGTGCATGCTGGCCAACCGGCGCTACCTGCCGTGGGACGCGGTGGACGGCACGTTCGGCCTGCGCACCCAGGACGCCGTGCGGCGCTTCCAGGCCGACCACCCGCCCCTGCTCGGCACCGGAGTGGTCGACGCGGACACCTGGGCCGCGCTCTGGCGCGGTGACGTCCCGGTCGACGCCGCGGAGTGACGACGGGGGACGGACCGGGCGGAGGGCCCCGTACCGCCCACCGCCCGGCCCCTCCGGCTCACGCCCCGCTGGGCACCCGTTCGGCTTCGGCGTCCGGCTCCGGTATGGACTCCGGCGCCTCCGGACGGCCGGGCTCGCCCTCGCTCAGCCCGAACCGCTGGTGGAACCTCCGCAGCGGTGCCGGGGCCCACCAGCTCGCCCGGCCCATCAGCTTCATGACCGTCGGGACGAGCAGGCTGCGGACCACCATCGCGTCCATGAGCACGGCGAGCGCGATGCCGAGGCCGAGCATCTTGGTGTTGGTCACCCGCGAGGTGCCGATGGCGACCATCACGACCGCCAGGATCACGGCCGCCGCGGTGATCAGCCCGCCGGTGCGCCGGAGTCCGAAGGAGACCGCCTGCTCGTGGTCGCCGGTGCGGTCGTGCTCCTCCTTGATCCGGGAGAGCAGGAACACCCCGTAGTCCATGGAGAGTCCGAAGGCGACGCAGAACATGAGCACCGGCAGCGTCGTCTCTATGTCTCCGGTACTGGTGAAGGCGAGCAGCCCGGAGAGGTGGCCGTCCTGGAAGACCCAGACCACGGCTCCGAACATCGCGGTGAGGCTCAGGGCGTTGAGCATGACGGCCTGGACGGGGATCAGGACGCTTCCGGTCAGCAGGAAGACCAGTAGCAGCGTCACCGAGGCGATGATGCCCACCGCCCACGGCAGCCGGTCGCCGATGGCCGCCTTGGAGTCGACCAGGACCGCCGCCGTGCCCGTCACGGAGGTGTCGAAGGGGGCGGGCTCGGCGCGCAGGTCCTTCACCAGGCGCTGGGCCTCCTCCCCGACCGGCTCGCCCTTGCCGAGCACGCTGAAGTAGGCGCTCCGCCCCTCCGTGACCGGCCCGTCCACCCGGAGGACCCCCGGCAGTGCGGCGAGCCTGCCGCGGTACTCGGCGTACTGGGCAGGGGTCGCCCCGCCCTCCGCCAGGATGTCGAGGCTCCCGCCCGGACTGCCGGGGAAGCCGTCCCGCAGATGCTGCTGCACCACGTGGGACTCGGAGGAGGCGGGCAGCTGGCGGTCGTCCGCCGTACCGAACTTCACGCCCAGGAAGGGCAGTCCGAGGAGGACGAGCCCGACGCCCGTGACCACCGCGAAGACCGGCGCCCTGCGCATCACCAGAGCCGTGAACCGGGCCCACCCCGCACCGGCTTCCGTCCGCGGCTTCGGGCGGCCCCGCCGCAGCGGCTTCCGGAGGTCGAGGGAGTTCACCCGGGGGCCGAGGAGCATCAGCGCGGCCGGGAGAAGGATCAGCGCGGCCGCGGCGGCGAGGAGCACCACGGCGATGCCCGCGTACGCGAAGGAGCGCAGGAAGTACTGCGGGAAGACCAGCATCGCGGCGAGCGACACCGCGACGGTCAGCGCGGAGAACAGCACGGTCCGGCCCGCCGTGCGCAGCGTCGCACCGATGGCCTCCCTGGTCGGGGCACCGGCCGCCAGCTCCTCGCGGAAGCGGCGCACGATGAACAGGGCGTAGTCGATGGCGAGTCCGAGCCCGAGTGCCGTGGTGAGGTTCTGGGCGAAGACGGAGACGTCGGTGAACTCGGTGATGCCGCGCAGCACCGCGTTGGTCCCCAGGATGGCGACGATGCCCACGCCCAGGGGCAGCAGGGCGGCGATGGCGCTGCCGAAGACCATGACGAGCAGCACCAGCGTCACCGGCAGGGCGATCATCTCGGCCCTCAGCAGGTCCTCCTGGATGATCGTCTGCATCTCGTGCTGCACGGCCACGGGCCCGCCGATCGAGACATTCACCGGGCCGTGCCCGCCCCGGTAGGCCGGGGCGATCCGGTCCAGCACCTCGCCCGACGCCTTGTCGTCGCCCTCGATCCGGGCGGCGATCAGCGCCTCCTTGCCGTCTTCGGCGCGCAGCGCGGGCGCCTTGTCCTGCCAGTAGGAGCGGACGCCGACGACATCCGCCTCACCGGCCAGCCGCTTCGTCAGGCGCGCCGCCTCGGCTGCCACGGCGGGGTCGTCGACGGAGGCGCCGCCGCTGTCGACAAGCAGCAGCAGATTCGGCTGGGAGGCGGGAAACGCGCGCTCCAGCGCCTTCGTGGCGTAGGCCGACTCGGCGTCCGGGGCCTGCCAGCCGCCGCTGCCCATCCGGTCGGCGACCCCACTGCCCGCGAGGACCGCGAGCGCGGTGATCACCAGAGCCGTCAGCAGGGAGAGCCGGGGACGCGCGGTGACGAAGCGCGTCCAGCCTCCCGGTCGCCGCGGGCCGTTGACTTCAGGCATGGTGCGATGTCCCCTTTTCCCCCGGATCCGGGCGCGCGGGGCGGCAGCACGAGGCAGCCGCGCAGGGCAGCATGGATCAGTCATTGCCACATACACTGGCAAACACGAGTCATCGCTCGCGTTTCTCAAGAATGCGAGCGACCGCTCGTGTTTGTCAACCGTGCACGAAAGCTGGGGATTCACCGTGTCGCAGTCCAGAGCGGCGGGCTCCGAGGACACCGGGGCCGCCCGAGGAGCCGGGACCACCGGCAACACCGACACCCCCGCCCGGCCGCGCAGGCGGCAGGCCCGGGGTGAGGCCCGTGTCGCACAGCTGCTCAAAGCCGCCGCCAGCGTGTTCTGCACGACCGGCTACACCGCGGCGAGCACCAATGCCATCGCGCGCGAGGCCGGGGTCTCCCCCGGCACGCTCTACCAGTTCTTCCCCAACAAGGAAGCCATCGCGGTCGAGCTCGGCGACCAGCTACTGACCCGCTGGCGGGAGACCTACGGCACCGCCTTCCTGGCCGACCACCTGGAACTCCCGCTGGACCGGATGCTCGACGCCACCCTCGACCCGCTGATCGAGTTCAACTGCGCGAACCCGGCGTTCACGGTCCTGATGCACGGTTCCGAGATCCCCGGCATGGCCACCAAGGACCACGACGCCGTACACGTCACGATGCTGAGCCGCGTCGAGACGATCCTCGCCGGATACCTGCCGGACAAGCAGCCCGCCGAGGTCACCCGGATCGCCACGATGATCTTCAACATCTTCAAGTCCGGGCTGGACGTGATCATGGCGCACGAGGGGGACGAGCGGGAGGCGTACATCCGTGAGGTGAAGAGGGTCCTCCACCGGTACCTCGAACCCATGATCCCCGGCGACACGACGACCGGACCCCACTCGCTTCATACCCCCTAGGGGTATAGAGTGGGGTTGTGGAGGCGCACCGGTACGCGCCCCTCCGCCCCCGTGTGCCCGTCGAAGAGGAGAACACCATGACCGCCGAGACCCAGCTCCCCCAGGCGACCGGCTCCTGCTGCTCGCCCAGCGGTTCCTGCCACGACAGCGCGGGCGCCGACGCCGGGCAGTCCGGCGTGACCACCGTCTACCAGGTGGCCGGCATGACCTGCGGCCACTGCGAGGGCGCCGTCTCCGAGGAGGTCTCCGCCATCGAGGGTGTCACCTCGGTGAAGGCCGTGGCGTCCACCGGGCAGGTGACGGTGGTCTCGGAGGGCCCCCTGGACGACGAGGCCGTGCGCGCCGCCGTGGACGAGGCGGGCTACGAGCTCACCGGGCGCGCCTGACCGCCCCGGGAGCGCCCCGCGATCCCGCACCACTCGCACCACTCGCACCACCCGTCACCGCCGGGCCGGACCGACCAGCAGATACTGGTGGGGTACGGCCCGGTCGGCGTTCCAGGAGTTCGGACATGCACAGCGCATCGGATACGCACAGCGCGACGGAGGCCGGAGCCCCGGCGGCGGAGCCTTCACGGGCCGAGTTCATGATCGGCGGCATGACCTGCGCCTCCTGCGCGGCCCGCGTCGAGAAGAAGCTCAACCGGATGGACGGCGTCACCGCCACGGTCAACTACGCCACCGAGAAGGCCCGCGTCAGCTATGACGGCGGCGCCGTCTCCGTGGGCGACCTCGTCGCCACGGTGGAGCGGACCGGCTACACGGCGAAGCCGCTGCCCGGAGCTGCCGTACGGGCCCCCGGCCCCGCCGCCGCGGAAGCCCTTCAGCCCCCCGAGCCCGCTGTCGCCGCCGAAGCCCCGCAGCCCGCCGGGTCCTCCCGCCACGATCCCGCACCGCGCGCACCCCGGCCGGAAGCGGAACCGGAACCGGAAGCCCCGCCGCACCCCGACGCCACCGCCGACGACACCCCCGACCCCGCCCTCACCGCCCTCCGGCAGCGGCTCGTCGTCTCCGCCGTGCTCGCCGCCCCCGTGGTCGCCCTGGCGATGATCCCCGCCTTCCAGTTCGACTCCTGGCAGTGGCTCTCGCTCACCCTCGCCGCGCCCGTCGTGGTCTGGGGCGGGCTGCCCTTCCACCGGGCCACCTGGACCAATCTGAGGCACGGCGCGGCGACCATGGACACGCTGGTGTCCGTCGGGACGCTCGCCGCCTTCGGCTGGTCGTTGTGGGCGCTGTTCCTCGGGGACGCCGGAATGCCCGGCATGCGGCACGGCTTCGACCTGACGGCCACCGGGGCCGACGCCTCGTCCACCATCTACCTGGAGGTCGCGGCGGGCGTCGTCACCTTCATCCTGCTGGGCCGCTATCTGGAGGCGAAGTCCAAGCGGAGGGCCGGGTCCGCGCTGCGCGCCCTGATGCACCTCGGCGCCAAGGACGTGACCGTCCTGCGCGACGGGGCCGAGGTCCGGGTCCCCGTCGCCCGGCTCGTCGTGGGCGACCGCTTCCTCGTCCGCCCCGGCGAGAAGATCGCCACGGACGGCACCGTGGCCGAGGGCTCCTCGGCGGTGGACGCGTCGATGCTCACCGGCGAGTCCGTGCCCGTGGACGTGGGCGTCGGCGACGCGGTGACCGGCGCGACGCTCAACGTCTCCGGCCGCCTCGTCGTGGAGGCGACCCGCGTCGGCGCGGACACCCAGCTGGCCCGGATGGCGAAGCTGGTCGAGGACGCGCAGAACGGCAAGGCCGAGGTGCAGCGCCTCGCGGACCGGATCTCGGCGGTGTTCGTCCCGGTCGTCCTGCTGCTCTCCCTCGCCACGCTCATCGGCTGGCTGCTGGCCACCGACGACGTGACGGCCGCGTTCACGGCGGCGGTGGCGGTCCTGATCATCGCCTGCCCCTGCGCCCTCGGCCTCGCCACCCCGACCGCCCTCATGGTCGGCACCGGACGAGGCGCCCAGCTCGGCATCCTGATCAAGGGCCCCGAAGTCCTCGAATCCACCCGCCGCGTCGACACCATCGTCCTGGACAAGACCGGCACCGTCACCACCGGCCGCATGACCCTCCAGGCCGTCCACACCACCCCCGGAACCACCGAGACCGACGCCCTCCGCCTCGCCGGAGCCCTGGAACACGCCTCCGAACACCCCATCGCCCAAGCGGTCGCCACCGGAGCCGCCGAACGCACCGGCACCGCCCTCCCCGCCGCCGAGGGCTTCACCAACGTGCCCGGGCTCGGCGTCCGGGGCACCGTCGAGGGCCACACCGTCCTCGTCGGGCGCCCCAGGCTGCTCACGGAGGCCGGAATGCCCCTCCCCGGCACCCTGGCCGCCGCCGTCACGGACGCCGCCGCTCAAGGGCGCACGGCCATCGCGGTCGGCTGGGACGGCGAGGCGCGCGCGGTCCTGGAAGTCGCCGACGCGATCAAGGACACCAGCGCGGAGGCCGTCACCGCGCTCCGGGACCTCGGCCTCACACCGATCCTGCTGACCGGCGACAACCGCGCCGTGGCAGAGTCCGTGGCCCGGGAGGCCGGGATCGACGAGGTCCGCGCCGAGGTGCTGCCGGAGGAGAAGGCGCACGTCATCCGGGGTCTCCAGGAGCAGGGGCGGGTCGTCGCCATGGTCGGCGACGGGGTCAACGACGCCGCCGCGCTGGCCACCGCCGACCTGGGCCTGGCGATGGGCACGGGCACGGACGCCGCGATCGAGGCCGGCGACCTCACCCTGGTTCGTGGAGATCTCAAGGTGACAGCGGACGCCATCCGCCTCTCCCGGCGCACCCTCACCACCATCAGGGGCAACCTTTTCTGGGCATTCGGCTACAACGTGGCCGCCCTACCCCTTGCGGCATTTGGGCTGCTCAACCCTATGATTGCCGGAGCGGCGATGGCGTTCTCATCGGTCTTCGTCGTGACGAACAGCCTGCGCCTGCGCTCCTTCACGTAATTTCCACAATGAGATTCAGATCACATCGGTTTCAGGGTAACCATTCGATGGGCTCGTAAGTCTTAGAGTGCGATGCCAAGGATGTCTTGGGGGACGTCCGACGGAGCATCTTGGGGGATGCTCCGGGCAAGAGTGGGCCGGGGCACGTACACCGGGGAGCTTTGAGCGGCCCTCCCGTCGGTACGTACCCCGGCAGACCACAGCGCAGGAGCAGGACAAGCAGTACCGAGGCACAGCCCAGGAGCTACGGCTCCCACTGAACGCCCGGCCGGATCCCGTGGGGGGAATCCGCTCCGGGACATGGGAAGCGCCTCGCTGTCGGCCCGTGGGGGGATCGATGGCGAGGCGCTTCTCTCTTGCACGGGAGCGCTCCCGGACCGGCGCGCGCCCCGGCGTACGCGCCCAGCCCGCTCCCGTACGCCCCCCGGAACGCCCGACGCCCCCGCTCGCCGCGTCGCTCGGGGCGAGGGCGCGGCAGGCGGGGGCGCGGGTCCGGCGTCAGTCAGGGCCGGGGTGAAGCGGGAGGGAGCGTTCAGCGGCCCTCGACCGGGACGAAGTCGCGCAGGACCTCGCCGGTGTAGATCTGGCGCGGGCGGCCGATGCGGGAGCCGGGCTCCTTGATCATCTCGTGCCACTGGGCGATCCAGCCGGGGAGCCGGCCGAGCGCGAAGAGCACGGTGAACATCTCGGTCGGGAAGCCCATCGCGCGGTAGATGAGGCCCGTGTAGAAGTCCACGTTCGGGTAGAGGTTGCGCGAGACGAAGTACTCGTCGGAGAGCGCGTGCTCCTCCAGCTTGAGCGCGATGTCCAGCAGCTCGTCGGACTTGCCGAGGGCGGACAGCACGTCGTGCGCGGCGGCCTTGATGATCTTGGCGCGCGGGTCGAAGGACTTGTACACCCGGTGACCGAAGCCCATCAGGCGGACGCCGTCCTCCTTGTTCTTCACCTTGCGGATGAAGGAGTCGACGTCGCCGCCGTTGGCCTGGATGCCTTCCAGCATCTCCAGGACCGACTGGTTGGCGCCGCCGTGCAGGGGGCCCCAGAGCGCCGAGATACCGGCGGAGATCGAGGCGAACATGTTCGCCTGCGAGGAGCCGACCAGGCGCACGGTGGAGGTCGAACAGTTCTGCTCGTGGTCCGCGTGCAGGATGAGCAGCTTGTCGAGCGCCGAGACGACGACCGGGTCGAGCTCGTACTCCTGGGCGGGGACCGAGAAGGTCATGCGCAGGAAGTTCTCGACGTAGCCCAGGTCGTTGCGCGGGTAGACGAACGGGTGACCGATCGACTTCTTGTACGCGTACGCGGCGATGGTCGGGAGCTTGGCGAGCAGCCGGATCGTCGAGAGGTGGCGCTGCTCCTCGTCGAACGGGTTGTGGCTGTCCTGGTAGAACGTGGACAGCGCGCTGACGACCGAGGACAGCATGGCCATCGGGTGGGCGTCGCGGGGGAAGCCGTCGAAGAACCGCTTGACGTCCTCGTGCAGCAGCGTGTGCTGGGTGATCTCGTTCTTGAAGGTCGACAGCTCGTCGACCTTGGGAAGCTCACCGTTGATCAGCGTGTACGCGACCTCAAGGAAGGTCGAACGCTCCGCGAGCTGCTCGATCGGGTAGCCGCGGTAGCGCAGGATGCCCTGCTCGCCGTCGAGGTAGGTGATGGCCGATTTATAGGCAGCGGTGTTGCCGTATCCGCTGTCCAGCGTCACCAGGCCGGTGTTCGCCCGGAGCTTCCCGATGTCGAAGCCCTTGTCGCCGACGGTGCTGTCGATCACCGGGTAGGTGTACTCGCCATCGCCGTACCGCAGTACCACAGCGTTGTTGGTGTGCTCGCTCACGTCATCCCTCACCGACGTAGTGCCTCTTCTTCGAGGTTCCCTGACTGTCTCCACCCTCCCCCATTTGGCTCAGGAGAGTGCACTCGGGGTCGTCCATTGGACCTACTCGCGGCACTGAGTGCCGCGAACTTAGCCATCCTGCCCCCTTGACTGCGGTTCCGGAAGACCTCCGTGATGTTTCCCACCGATTTGATCGATCATTTTTACCGACGATCCTCCGTCGCCGCCTCCTCGGAGCCGGTGATCCAGCGCCGTACAGCGTCTGCCTGCGGAAACCGTGCGGACCGCCTGGCCGATCGCCTGCCGCGAGCCGACCAGTACGACGAGCTTCTTGGCTCTGGTCACGGCGGTGTAGAGCAGGTTGCGCTGGAGCATCATCCAGGCACTCTTCGTCACGGGGATGACGACGGCCGGGTACTCGCTGCCCTGGGAACGGTGGATCGTCATGGCGTACGCGTGGGCGAGTTCGTCCAGCTCGTCGAAGTCGTAGCCGATCTCCTCGTCCTCGTCGGTGAGGACTGTCAGCCGCTGTTCGTCCAGGTCCAGGCCGGTGACGACGCCGACGGTGCCGTTGAAGACCCCGTTCTCCCCCTTGTCGTAGTTGTTGCGGATCTGGGTGACCTTGTCCCCCACCCGGAAGACCCGGCCGCCGAACCGCTTCTCGGGCACGCCCGGCCTGCCCGGGGTGATCGCCTGCTGGAGCAGACCGTTGAGATGTCCGGCCCCGGCCGGGCCCCGGTGCATGGGGGCGAGCACCTGGACGTCCCGGCGCGGGTTCAGCCCGAACTTGGCCGGAATGCGGCGGGACGCGACGTCCACCGCGAGCACCCCGGCGTCCTCCGTCTCGTCCTCCACGAAGAGGAAGAAGTCACTGAGCCCCTGAGTGAGGGGCGGTACGCCGGAGTTGATGCGGTGCGCGTTGGTGACGACGCCCGACTGCTGGGCCTGGCGGAAAATCGTGGTCAGCCGGACCGCGGGCACGGGGCCGCCCTCGGCGAGGAGGTCCCGCAGCACCTCCCCCGCCCCCACGGACGGCAGCTGGTCCACATCGCCGACCAGCAGCAGGTGGGCACCCGGTGCCACCGCCTTCACCAGCTTGTTGGCGAGCAGCAGATCGAGCATCGACGCCTCGTCCACGACGACCAGATCGGCGTCGAGCGGGCGGTCCTTGTCGTACGCCGCGTCGCCCCCGGGCTTCAGTTCGAGGAGACGGTGCACGGTGGAGGCTTCGGCCCCGGTCAGCTCGGACAGCCGCTTGGCGGCCCGCCCGGTCGGCGCGGCCAGCACCACCTTCGCCTTCTTGGCCCGGGCCAGCTCCACGATGGACCGGACGGTGAACGACTTGCCGCAGCCGGGGCCGCCGGTGAGCACGGCGACCTTCCGGGTGAGCGCGAGCCGCACGGCGGCCTCCTGCTCGGGCGCCAGCGTGGCGCCCGTCCGGCCCCCGAGCCACTTCAGCGCCTTCTCCCAGTCCACGTCCGCGAAGGCCGGCATCCGTTCCTCCGGCGTCCGCAGCAATCGCCGCACCTGGGCGGCGAGGGAGATCTCCGCCCGGTGGAACGGCACCAGATAGACCGCCGTGACCGGCTCCCCGCCCTCGGGCGACGGCACCTTCTCCCGTACGACGCCCTCCGGTTCCTCGGCCAGCTCCGCCAGGCACTCGATGACGAGCCCGGTGTCCACCTGGAGCAGCTTCACCGCGTCCGCGATCAGCCGCTCCTCGGGCAGGAAGCAGTGGCCCTGGTCGGTGGACTGCGACAGCGCGTACTGCAGCCCGGCCTTGACCCGTTCCGGGCTGTCGTGCGGGATGCCCACGGCCTGGGCGATCCTGTCGGCGGTCAGGAACCCGATGCCCCAGACGTCGGCGGCCAGCCGGTAGGGCTGGTTCTTCACGACGGAGATCGAGGCGTCCTCGTACTTCTTGTAGATCCGCACGGCGATGGACGTGGAGACGCCGACGCCCTGGAGGAAGACCATGACCTCCTTGATGGCCTTCTGCTCCTCCCAGGCGGCGGCGATCATCTTCGTCCGCTTGGGGCCGAGCCCGGGGACCTCGATGAGCCGCTTGGGCTCGCGCTCGATGATGTCGAGCGTGTCCACTCCGAAGTGGGTCGTGATCCGGTCGGCCATGACCGGCCCGATGCCCTTGATCAGCCCGGAGCCTAGGTAGCGCCGGATGCCCTGGATCGTGGCGGGGAGGACGGTCCGGTAGTTCTCGACGTGGAACTGCTTCCCGTACTGCGAGTGGGAGCCCCAACGCCCCTCCATCCGCAAGGACTCCCCGGGCTGCGCCCCGAGCAGCGCCCCGACGACGGTGAGCAGATCGTTGGCTCCCCGCCCGGTGTCGACACGGGCGACGGTGTACCCGTTCTCCTCGTTGGCGTACGTGATCCGTTCGAGGACGCCTTCGAGGACGGCCAGGTTGGGGGTGTGGGACGCGGTGGTGGCCATGGGGCGACGGTATCGGGCGGGTGCGACAGCACGGCTCCCAGCGCGAGCGAGGCTCGACTGGTACCATAAGCAGTACCAGTCGGTCGCGGCAGAAGAGGTTCCGAGATGTCGATAACGGCAAGCGAAGCCCGAAAGCACCTTTTCCCGCTGATCGAGCAGGTCAACGAGGACCACTCCCCCGTGCACATCACCTCGCGCAAGGGCAACGCGGTCCTCATGTCCGAGCAGGACTTCACCTCCTGGCAGGAGACGATCTACCTGCTGCGCACCCCCGCCAACGCGCGTCGACTGCTCGACTCCATCGCGGAAGCCGAGGCGGGCGGGACCGAGTACCACGAACTGGCGGACGTGCCGGACGACGACGGCGAGGGTCGCGCGTGAAACTCGCGTTCACCACGCGTGGTTGGGACGACTACACCTTCTGGTCGGAGAGCGACCGGCGCATGACGCGTCGCATCAACAAACTGATCGCCGACACCATCCGAGACCCCTTCAATGGCATCGGCAAACCGGAGCCGCTGCGGGGCGACCTGAGCGGCTACTGGTCGCGGCGCATCGACGACGAGCACCGTCTCGTGTACAAGCCGACGGAGTCGGAGCTCATCGTCGTGCAGGCCCGGTACCACTACACCTGACTTCGCGGATCGGTCAGGAGGCCACAGCGGTCAGCGAACGGCTGTGCCTCGGGGTCTCGATCTCGTCGATCAGGGCGACCGCCAGGTCCGCGTACGAGAAAAAGTCGGCGTCGGGCAGCAGTTCGCTGCCGCCCGTCCGGTAGTGGCCGGTGCGGTCGGCCCGGTCGTCCAGGAAGACCGGCGGCGGGGCGAGCACCAGCCAGTCGATGGCGGTTTCGGCGGCGCGCAGTACGTCCAGTTCCGCCGCGTGGCCGAGCGAGAAGGTCCGGGCGTCCGCCGGGAATCCGGGGGTGTCGTGGAGCATGACGCCCGGCGCCGCCTCCAGCGTCGTACCGATCCCGACCAGCACCAGCCGGGTCACGCCCGCCCGCTCCAGCCCGGCCAGCAGCGCGTGCGCCGCACCCGCGAAGAACTCCGCCGACGGCATGTCCATCCGCGCCGCCGCACCGATCGCCGCGTCATGGCCCTGCGCCACCGCCGCCACGCTCTCCGCGTCGGTCACGTCCCCGGCGACCACGTCCACCCCGGGTCCGGCGAACCCTTGGTATGCGGCGGGGTCCCGCACCACGGCCGTGACCCGGTGCCCCCGCTCCACGGCCTCCGTGACCGCCCGCCGCCCCGCGCGTCCACCGGCTCCGAACACAACGATCTTGCTCATGGGTTGTCCCCCCGCCAGGACCCACGCCGTCCGTGGGCCGTCGCCGCGACGCTAGACCGGCACCCCATGGTTTCCGCAACGATAGTTACGTACGCTCGACAGCGTGAGCCAACCCCTGGACGCCGAGATGTTCACCGGCTGCGACCACACCGAATCGCCGTTCCGGCTGGGCGGCAAGTGGACCGCGAAGATCGTCCGGTGCCTGGAGGACGGCCCCCGGCGCTTCTCCGAACTGGCGGTCCCCCTGCGCGGCATCACCCCGAAGGTCCTCACCGAGACCCTCCGCTCCATGGAGCGGGACGGCCTGATCACCCGTACGGTCGGCGAGGGCATCCCGCCCCGCGTCGACTACGCGCTCTCCCCCCTCGGCCGCTCGCTGCTCGCCCCCATGGCGGCCTGCTGCGCCTGGGCCGCCGCGCATCTCCCGGAGGTGGAGGGCGCCCGCGAAGCGTACGAGCGGGTGGCCGGGTCAGCCCTCCGCTGACCGTGCCGCCGCCCCCGTCATGCGCGAGCCCCGGCTCTCCGCCACGCGCCGTACGTCCCGCAGGGACTCGGTCAGGCGGCTCGCCAGGAAGTGCAGTTCCGGGCCCGTCACCTTCTGGTCGGCCAGGAGGTCGGCCGCGTGGCCCAGGAGGTCGTCGGCCATGCCGAGCTGGACGCTCTCGATGTTGTCGGCCAGCCGCGAGACGTAGCCGTTGCCGTCCCCGAGGACGTAGCAGGGCTTGCCGCCCTGGCTCTCCCACGGCAGCAGCCTGATCGTCTGCGCCTCGTTTTCCTTCACGTCTGCCTGCTTCCTTCCGGGGGCCTGCGTTCTGTAGCGAACCCATCACAGAGTGGGGTCGCGCGTCGCTACGCTGCCAGGGGGTTGGGGATGACAGCGGGCACGTCAAGACGGGGAGTTGAGCCGCATGGGTACGAATCGGGTGCCGCGTTCACCACGGCAGAAGTACGGCGCGGAGCTGCGGCTGCAACGCGTCGCGGCGAACCTGACGCAGGAAGCGCTGAGCGAGATGGTGGTCTGCTCGCCGACGCTGATCAGTCACTACGAGGCGGGGCGGCGGCTGCCGAGCCCGGAGGACGCGGCGAGAATCGACCGGGCGTTGGACACGGGCGGGTTCTTCGTACGGTGGCTTGAGGACCTGGACTCGAAGTTCGTCCAGTACTTCGCGCACGTGGCCGAGTTGGAGCGGCAGGCCACCGAGGTGCGCCTGTACGGGTTGTCGCTCATCCCCGGGCTCCTCCAGACCGGCCCGTACGCCCGTGCCGTCTTCGAGGCGTACAGGACCAACTACCAGCCGGACGAGCTTGACACGTTCGTCGTCAACCGCCTGGAGCGCGGCCGGATGCTCGCGGAGTCGGCGCGTCCGGTGGTGTGGGCGCTTCTCGACGAAGCGGCCCTCCGACGGCGTGTGGGTGGCCCGCAGGTCATGGCGGAGCAATTGCGAAAGATCGCGGACATGGCGGCCTCCGGGCGACTGCGCCTGCATGTACTGCCTTTTGCCGTAGGGGCCCACGCGCTCATGGAGAGCGCGCTCTACATGCTCGACTTCGCGGACGGCCCTCCCCTCGCGTACGTAGAGGGACTTCAGACGGGAAATCTGATGGATGATCCGGCGTTGGTAGCCGCCTGCCAGGAGTCCTACACTCTCGCCCTGGGTGACGCGGCGCCCCAACGGGCTTCGATCGATCTCATCCGGGCCATCGCAGAGGAGCACGAAAATGCACAGCAGGAACCGCCCCTACGCTGACTCCAGGTCCCTGACCGGGTGGTTCAAGTCCAGCTACAGCGGGGGCAACAACGGTGACTGCCTCGAAGCCGCCCGCGGCTACGCCTCCGTCCCCGTCCGTGACAGCAAGGCCACTGACGGCCCCGCCGTCGTCTTCTCCGCCGACGGCTGGACCTCCTTCGTCACCGCGATCAAGGGTGGGCACCTCTCCGCCTGACGGCCCGCCCCGGGACCCGCACCGCACAGGCGGGCCCCGGGACGTCCGCGTTCAGCAGGCGTGTTCCGCGTAACGCGCCGCCACCTCCGCCAGCACCTCCGCGCCGTTCCTCGCCCACAGCGCCTCGTTGAAGATCTCCACTTCGACCGGGCCGTCGAAGCCCGTCGCCTCCACCGCCTCCCGGAAGAAGCGGAAGTCCACGCTGCCGTCGCCGAGTTGGCCCCGGCCCAGCAGGACGCCCGCCGGGAGCGGGGTGATCCAGTCCGCGAGCTGGAAGGAGTGGATGCGGCCGGACGCACCGGCCCGCGCGATCTGGGCGGGGGCCTGGTCGTCCCACCAGAGGTGGTACGTGTCCACGACGACGCCCACCTGGTCGGCGGGGAAGCGCTCGGCGAGGTCCAGCGCCTGGGAGAGCGTCGAGACCACGCAGCGGTCCGAGGCGAACATGGGGTGCAGGGGCTCGATGGCCAGGCGCACCCCGCGTTCGGCGGCGTACGGGGCCAGCTCGGCCAGGGCGTCCGCGATGCGTTCGCGGGCGCCGTACAGGTCCTTGCTGCCCTCCGGGAGACCGCCCGAGACGAGGACCAGGGTGTCCGTGCCCACGCCCGCCGCCTCGTCCAGCGCGGCGCGGTTGTCGTCCAGGGCGGCGCTGCGTGCGGCCGGGTCGACGGCGGTCAGGAAGCCGCCCCGGCACAGGCTGGTGACGGTCAGGCCCTGGTCGGACAGCAACCGGGCCGTCGCCTCGACCCCGTACGCCTGCACCGGGGCCCGCCAGAGGCCCACCTTGTCGATGCCCGCCTTCGCGCAGCCCTCGGCCAGCTCGGGGAGCGACCACTGCTTGATGGTCTCCTGGTTGATGGAAAGACGGCCGTCGCTCATCGGGTGCCCCCCTGCACGGTCAGCAGTGAACGCATCCTCGACTCCGCGAGCTCCGGGTCCGGGAACAGGCCGAGCCCGTCGGCGAGTTGGTACGCCTTCGCCAGGTGCGGCAGCGAGCGGGCCGACTGGAGGCCGCCCACCATCGTGAAGTGGTCCTGGTGGCCCGCCAGCCAGGCCAGGAAGACGACGCCCGTCTTGTAGAAGCGCGTCGGCGCCTGGAAGAGGTGCCGTGACAACTCGACCGTGGGGTCGAGCAGTTCGCGGAAGCCCTTCGTGTCACCGGTGTCCAGGACCCGTACCGCGTGCGCGGCCAGCGGGCCCAGCGGGTCGAAGATGCCGAGCAGCGCGTGGCTGAAGCCCCGGTCGTCGCCCGCGATCAGCTCCGGGTAGTTGAAGTCGTCGCCGGTGTAGCAGCGGACCCCGCTCGGCAGGCGGCGGCGCACGTCGATCTCGCGGTCCGCGTCGAGCAGCGACATCTTGATGCCGTCGACCTTGTCCGGGTGCTCCGCGATGACCTGGAGGAAGGTGTCGGTGGCCAGGTCGAGGTCGGCGGAGCCCCAGTAGCCTTCGAGCGCCGGGTCGAACATCGGACCCAGCCAGTGCAGGACGACCGGTTCGGTGGCCTGGCGCAGCAGATGGGCGTACGTGTCCAGGTAGTCCTGGGGGCCCTTCGCGGCGGCGGCGAGCGCGCGGGAGGCCATCAGGATCGCCTGGGCGCCGCTCTCCTCGACGACGGCGAGCTGTTCCTCGTACGCCGCGCGCACCTCGGCGAGCGTCGCCAGGCCCGGCGGCAGCTGGTCCGTGCCGACGCCGCAGGCGATGCGTCCGCCGACCGACTTCGCCTCGGCGGCCGAGCGGCGGATCAGCTCCTCGGCGCCCGCCCAGTCCAGGCCCATGCCGCGCTGCGCGGTGTCCATGGCCTCGGCCACGCCCAGGCCGTGCGACCAGAGGTGGCGGCGGAAGGCGAGCGTGGCGTCCCAGTCGACGGCGGCCGGGGAGTCCGGCGTGGTGTCGGCGTACGGGTCGGCGACGACATGCGCGGCGGAGAAGACCTTACGGGAGGCGAGCGGCGTCCCCGTCGGGGTGAGGTCGAGCGGGGTGGCCCGGGGTTCGTACGGGCCCTGCGGGAGATGGATGGTCACGGTGACGGCTCCTCGGGGCCGGAGGGGAGGCGGCGGGTCACAGGGACAGCTCCGGGACGTCCAGGCGGCGGCCCTCCGCGTGGGACTTCAGGCCCAGCTCGGCGAGCTGCACGCCGCGGGCGCCCGCCATGAGGTCCCAGGTGTAGGGCTCGTCCAGCACGATGTGGCGGAGGAACAGCTCCCACTGGGCCTTGAAGCCGTTGTCGAAGACCGCGTTGTCCGGGACCTCCTGCCACTGGTCGCGGAAGGACTCGGTGACCGGCAGGTCCGGGTTCCAGACCGGCTTCGGGGTGGCCGAACGGTGCTGGACGCGGCAGTTGCGCAGGCCCGCGACAGCGGAGCCGTGGGTGCCGTCCACCTGGAACTCGACCAGCTCGTCGCGGTTGACCCGGACCGCCCAGGAGGAGTTGATCTGGGCGACCGCGCCGCCCTCCAGCTGGAAGATGCCGTAGGCGGCGTCGTCGGCGGTCGCGGCGTAGGGCTTGCCGTGCTCGTCGCGCCGCTCCGGGATGTGCGTCTGGACGTGCGCCTGGACCGTGGTGACCCGGCCGAACAGCTCGTGGAGCACGTACTCCCAGTGCGGGAACATGTCCACGACGATGCCGCCGCCGTCCTCCGCGCGGTAGTTCCAGGACGGGCGCTGCGCCTCCTGCCAGTCGCCCTCGAAGACCCAGTAGCCGAACTCGCCGCGCACGGACAGGATCTCGCCGAAGAAGCCGCCGTCGATGAGGCGCTTCAGCTTCAGCAGGCCCGGCAGGAAGATCTTGTCCTGGACGACGCCGTGCTTGATGCCGGCCTCCTGGGCCAGCCGGGCCAGGTCGAGGGCGCCCTCGACGTCCGTGGCGGTGGGCTTCTCGGTGTAGATGTGCTTGCCCGCGGCGACGGCCTTCTTGATCGCCTCGACCCGGGCCTGGGTGACCTGGGCGTCGAAGTAGATGTCGACGGTGTCGTCCGCGAGGACCGCGTCCAGGTCGGTCGACCACTCGGTCAGACCGTGGCGGGCGGCCAGCTCCTCCAGGGCGTGGGCGCGGCGGCCGACCAGGACCGGTTCCGGCCACAGCACGTCGCCGTCGCCGAGGTCGAGGCCGCCCTGCTCGCGGATCGCGAGGATCGAGCGCACCAGGTGCTGCCGGTATCCCATGCGTCCCGTCACGCCGTTCATGGCGATGCGCACTGTCCTGCGTGTCACGAAAGTTCCCTCCGTACAGCCGTAGCAAGCGCTTTCTATGCGGGATGACGCTAGCCTGCCGACAGCGGCCCGGACAAGAGGGGGCCCGTCAATCGGTCACCGGCCACGGAGGAAAGCGATGACAGTCACCCTGGCGGACGTGGCGGCCCGCGCCCGGGTGTCCCCGGCCACCGTCTCCCGTGTGCTGAACGGCAATTACCCGGTGGCGGCGTCCACCCGGGAACGGGTGCTGCGCGCGGTGGACGACCTGGACTATGTGCTGAACGGGCAGGCCAGCGCCCTGGCGGCGGCCACGTCCGACCTGGTCGGCGTTCTCGTCAACGACATCGCCGACCCGTTCTTCGGGATCATGGCGGGCGCCGCGCAGACCGAGATCGGCGGACCCGGCGACGGGTCCGGCCGGGCGGGCGGCGAGAAACTGGCGGTCGTCTGCAACACCGGGGGCTCCCCCGCCCGCGAGCTGACCTACCTCACCCTGCTCCAGCGCCAGCGCGCCGCCGCCGTCGTCCTCACCGGGGGCGCCGTGGAGGACCCGGAGCACCAGACGGCGATGGCCGCGAAGCTGGCGAAGCTCGCGGAGGCGGGGACCCGGGTCGTGCTCTGCGGGCGGCCCCCGCTGCCGGACGGGGCGTCCGTGGTGGCCGCGCTGGCCTTCGACAACCAGGGCGGCGCCCGGCGCCTCACCGGCCATCTGCTCTCCCTGGGCCACCGCCGCATCGGCTATGTCGCGGGCCCGCTGGAACGGACCACCACCCGCCACCGCCTGGCCGGTCACCGCGAGGCGATGCGCGCCGCGGGGGCGGCCGGGGACGAGGACCGGCTGACCGTGCACGGCTCGTACGACCGGGGCTCCGGCTACGACGCCACGGTCGAACTCCTGCGCCGCGAACCGGGGATCACGGCGGTCGTCGCCGCGAACGACACCGTGGCGCTCGGCGCGGCGGCGGCGATCCGCGACCGGGGGCTGCGCATCCCGGAGGACATCTCGGTGGCCGGATTCGACGACCTGCCGTTCTCGGTGGACGTGGTCCCGGCCCTGACCACCGTGCGGCTGCCGCTCTTCGAGGCGGGGGCGCGGGCGGGCAGGCTGGCCATGGGCAAGGAGGACCCTCCGCCGGGCGGCATCGCGCTGATCCCGGCCGAGCTGATGGTGCGCGGCTCGACGGCGGCGCCCCGGGGATGAGCACCATGGGGCGGGGTACGTGTGGGGGCGCCCGCCTCTCGTAGGGTGCGGCGGCACGGAACGACGGAAGGAACGCACGTGAAGCTCGCTTTCTCCACCCTCGGGGTGCCGGGGCTGCCCATCGCCGATGTCGTCCGGCTGGCCGCCGACCACGGCTACCAGGGGGTCGAGCTGCGCGCCCACCCCGAGGAGCCGGTGCACCTGGGACTCGGACAGGCGGAACGGGCGGCCGTGCGCGCCGAGTCCGAGCGCGGCGGGGTCGCGATCCTGGGCGTGGCGGGGTACGCGAAGGTCGCCGCCGAGGGGTACGACCAGCCGGTCCTGGACGAGCTGGCCGCGCTGACCGAGCTGGCCCGGGACCTGGGGGCGCCGTACGTCCGGGTGTTCCCCGGGGGCGGCGACCAGGACCCGGAGGAGGCCGACGCGACCGCCGCGCGCAGGCTCGGGGCGGCCGCTCCGTACGCCGCCGACCTGGGCGTACGCCTGCTCCTGGAGACCCATGACTCGCACCGGGCGGGGGCCGACGTGGCCCGGGTGGCCGGGACGGTGGGGCACAAGAACATCGGTGCGCTGTGGGACGTCATGCACACCTGGCTGGCGGGCGAGGAGCCGGTGGCCAGCCATGCGGTGCTGGCCCCGCACCTCGGCTACGTACAGGTGAAGGACATCGCGTCGGCCGAGGACACGACCCCGTTGGCGCTGGGCGCGGGGGTGCTGCCGCTGCGGGCGTGCCTGGACACGCTGGACCCGGACGGCTGGGTCTGCTGGGAGTACGAGAAGCGCTGGTACCCGGAGGCGGCGGAGCTGCCGGGGCTGCTGGGCGCGGGGCGCGAGCACCTGCTGCGGCTGGGCGCGCCCAAGCAGTAAGCGGTACCGGGCGGGCGGTGGGGCGGACGGGCGCGGGTGGGCTGCGGCGGGCGAGGGCGTCCGGGACGCGCTCAAAACGGCCCGCACCCTTGACCGGAAGTTATTTTCTGGATATCCGTGCTCCTTGGAAGTTTCTTTCACCCCCTCGTCACCGAGAACGGCCGAAGGAGCTCACGTGCACCACCGCACCTCCAGACGCACCCTCCTCACCGCCACCGCCGCCACCGCCGTCGCGGCGGCAGCGGGCATGGCGACCGCCCCCGGGGCCCTCGCCTCCCAGGGCTCCGCGCACAGCAGCCACGACTCCGCCGCCACCACCCGGCGGCTGAAGCGGCTCATCTCCGGGATGAGCCTGGAGGAGAAGGTCGGCCAGCTCTTCGTCATGCGGGTCTACGGGCACTCCGCCACCGACCCCGACCAGGCCGACATCGACGCCAACCTCGCCGAGATCGGGGTGCGTACGGCCGCCGAGATGATCGCCAAGTACCACGTCGGCGGGATCATCTACTTCGCCTGGGCGCACAACACCCGCGACCCGCACCAGATCGCCGAGCTCTCCAACGGCATCCAGCGCGCGGGCCTCGCGGGCCCGTCACGCCTGCCGCTGCTGATCTCCACCGACCAGGAGCACGGCATCGTCTGCCGCGTCGGCGAGCCCGCCACGCTGATGCCGGGCGCGATGGCGCTGGGCGCGGGCGGTTCGCGCTCCGACGCCCGCAGGGCCGGGCAGATCGCGGGCGCCGAACTGGCGGCGATCGGCATCAACCAGAACTACGCGCCGGACGCCGACGTCAACGTGAACCCGGCCAACCCGGTCATCGGCGTCCGCTCCTTCGGCTCGGACCCGCAGTCCGTGGCCGGGATGGTCGCCGCGCAGGTGAAGGGGTATCAGAGCGCCGGGATCGCCTCCACGGCCAAGCACTTCCCGGGCCACGGCGACACCAGCACCGACAGCCACACGGGCCTGCCGGTCATCGGCCACACCCGGGAGCAGTGGGCGGAGCTGGACGCGCCCCCGTTCCGGGCGGCCATCGCGGCGGGCATCGACTCGATCATGACCGCGCACATCGTGGTGCCCGCGCTCGACCCGGCGGAGGACCCGGCGACCCTCTCGAAGCCGATCCTCACCGGCATCCTGCGCGAGGAACTGGGCTACGACGGGGTCGTGGTCACCGACTCCCTCGGTATGCAGGGCGTGCGGACGAAGTACGGGGACGAGCGGGTGCCGGTGCTCGCGCTCCAGGCCGGAGTGGACCAGCTGCTCAACCCGCCGAGCCTGGACGTCTCGTGGAACGCGCTGCTGGCGGCCGTCAAGAGCGGCGAGGTCAGCGAGGCCAGGCTGGACGAATCGATCCTGCGCATCCTGCGCCTGAAGACGAAGCTGGGGCTCTTCGACCAGCCGTTCGTCTCCGGGGCCGGGGTGGACCGCACGGTCGGCACCCCGGCGCATCTGGCCGCCGCCGACCGGATCGCCGAGCGCACGACGACCCTGCTGGCCAACGAGGGCCGGCTGCTGCCGCTGTCGCGCCGCTCGCACCGGAACCTGCTGGTGGTGGGCGCCGACCCGGCCTCCCCTTCGGGCACCACGGGCCCGCCGACGACGACGCTGGCCGGGGCGTTCAACGAGCTGGGCTTCACCGCGACCGCGCTGTCCACCGGGACCGCGCCGACCAAGGCGGCCATCGACGCGGCGGTGGCGGCGGCACAGGGCAAGGACGCGGTGGTCGTGGGGACGTACAACGTCTCGGCGACCAGCTCGCAGCGCACCCTGGTCACCGCGCTGGCCGCGACGGGCGTCCCGGTGATCACGATCGCCATCCGCAATCCGTACGACATCGCGCAGCTGGCGGGGACCGGGCACAGGGCACACCTGGCCGCGTACTCCTGGACCGATGTCGAACTGCGCGCGGCGGTCCGGGTGATCGCGGGCCGGGCCCGCCCGGAGGGGAAGCTCCCGGTCCCGGTGCAACGGGCGGACGACCCGTCGAAGGTGCTGTATCCGGTGGGGTACGGGCTGGAGTACTGACCGCTTCCCGTCCCGGCGGCCGTGTCACGGCCGCCGGGACGGGATCGCGTCACGGACGCCGGACGCCGAGACGGTGGTCGGTCGTCAGGTCCTTGTTGTCGAGCCGCGCGTCGAACTTCGCGAGCGGCTTCGCCTTGGACTCGTCCTGCTGGACGGCGGCCGGGGCGACGCCCGCCCAGCGCAGGATCGCGGCCGTGGCCGTGGCGTTCTCCGAGGGCACCAGACCGGCGACGTTCGAGCCGTGGTTCCCGCCGGGCACGGTGAACACGTAGCTGTCACGGGCACCCGCCCCGAGCCGGAAGCGCTCCGCGCCCCACGGGTCGTTCTCGCCGTAGACGTACAGCATGTGCGTGGCGTGGTGCTTCACCCAGGTGTCGACGTCGCGCATCACGGCCGGCTGGAACTTCATCGGGATGGAGCGCGGAACGAAGTTGCGCGGCGGCTGGTAGCCGTAGCGGCTCAGATTCCCCAGCCAGGGCTGCTCGATGTCGGGCGAACCGAGCTGGGTGCCCGCCTGGTAGTAGTACGGCGTGTAGTTGGCCAGGCCCTGGTCGGCGTAGGCGGAGAACCCGGAGATCGCGTCGACCGAGTCCCAGATCTCCTGGTCGGTCGCCTTCTCCGCGTCGGCCGGGAGGGAGTCGCAGTCGGCGAGCCGGCTGTACTGCCAGAACGCCCACACGTAGTCCATGACGACGGCCTCGTACGCCTTGTCCAGCGAGCCGACGGTCTCGAAGGTGTAGCCGTTGTCGGCCGCGTACCGCGCGTACTTCTCCTCCAGCGGTGCCCGGCGCACCAGGGCCTCGCGCTGGACGCCGCTCAGCTTGTCCCGGCACTCCTTGGTGCCGACGTTCGCGAAGAACCGGTCGTACGCCGAGTCCTCCTTGTTCACCACGTCGTTGGGGGCGACATAGGCGACGACGCCGTCCATGTCCTCGGGGTAGAAGCGCTCGTAGTACGTGGCGGTCATGCCGCCCTTGGAGCCGCCGGTGGTCAGCCAGTTCTTGGAGTAGATCCCCTTGAGCGCGGTGAAGACGCGGTGCTGGTCGCTGGCCGCCTGCCAGATGTCCAGCTTCGACCAGTCGGCGGGCGAGGGCCGCGACGGGGTGAAGTAGCGGTACTCCAGCGAGACCTGGTTGCCGTCGATGATCCGGGTGGGCTCGGAGCGGCTGGGGTTGGTGGAGACGTTGTAGCCGCCGGTGTAGAAGACCGTGGGGCGTGAGGTGTCCTTGTGCAGCAGGGTGATCCGCTGCTGGAACGTTCCCTTGGACGGGTGGCGGTGGTCGACGGGCTGGGTGTAGTTGAGGACGAAGTAGCGGTAGCCCGCGTAGGGCTTCTCCTCGATGAGACTCATTCCCGGGATGGCCAGGATGCGGTCCTTGATGTCCGTGCTCGTTCCGCTGTCGTTCACGGCGGTACCGAGCGGGGCCGGTACGGCGGCGGTGGCCGCCCCGGCCGAGGCACCCGTCGCACTCACCGTGCCGATGAGCACCGCGAGCGACAGGATTCCTCTGAGCGCCTTGCGCATGACGCGTCCTCCCCTGAGACGTCTCCGGATTCCGTGGGACGCCTCTTGGTCCACAGCTGACGCGGTGAACCTAGCGGGGCAACACGCGTACCACCAGACCTCCTTGCCCGGGGTCCGGAGCTGTCACCCGGTCAGCACAGGATCCAGCCCGTGCGGGCGCCCTTGCCGTCGACCGTGCCGGAGACCCGCACGCAGCGGTTCAGGGCGTGGACGGTCACCGGGCCCGCCAGCCGCGTGAAGCGGCCGCTGTCCGTGACGGGGAGGCCGCCGCGCGGCTGGATCGTCACGGCCATGGGGCGGCGCTTGCCGGGCCGGGCGGCGACGGCGGTGACGCAGGCGTAGGCGCGTGACTTGTAGACGCGGAGCTCGCCCGTCGCGAACTTGACCGTCTTCCTGGGGCGGCCCGCGCAGACCGAGGCGGCGTCCGCGCTCCCCGCGACCGCCCCGCCGGTCACCAGTGCGAAGGCGGTGGCCAGGGCGAGGACCGTGGCATGGCGGCGGAACCCTCGCCGCGCGCCCCGGACGTGCCCTTCGGTCCCTCTGGTCACAGCAGCCCCATCGCTTCCTCGAACATCCGCGCCTCTACCCGACACCTGGGCGCATATGCCTGTACCTGCGTACGACGCGGGAGGCCATCCGGAGGTTGCATCCGGCGGGCCCGGCGGCTGCGGGGACCGGGGCGGCCCACCATGGAGCCGGACAGGACAGACCACCACGAAAGGCAGGAACCGTCATGACCCGAACCCGCTCCGCCCGGCGCACCGCCGGTCGTACGCTGCTCGCCTCCGCGCTCCTCGCCGCCGCCGTCGCCGTGCCCGTCGCCGTGCCCGCCGCCGCTGCGGTCGCCCCGCGCGAGGCGACCGCCGGGGCGACGGTCGACGACGGGACCGCGACCCAGGAGTCCCGGCTGGTGGACGACTTCTACAGTGCCTACATCGACGCGGTGGCCGCCGAGGACGGCGGCGACCTCGCCACCGCGCTGCGCGGCTTCTACCTCACCCCGGGCCTGCGCGACCGCCTCGCCGGGTGGGAGGCGGCCAACCACGCGGACGGTGTGCTCCTCGCCCAGGACGTCCCCGTGGACCACCTGGTCACCGCGGGCCACAGCGGCGCCGGGCACACCTGGTCGACGGTCCGGCTCACCTGGGGATCGCCGGAGGACCCCGCGTACACCTATCTGACGGTGCGCTCGGACCTCGCGACCGGGAAGATCTCGGCGATCCGCGACGGGGAATAGGCCCTGGGTCACACGCCCGCGGGCTCGTCCTCCCCTATGAACGTGCGCCACAGCACCGCGTAGTGCCCGTCGCGGGCCAGGAGGTCGTCGTGGGTGCCGTCCTCCACGACCCGGCCGTGGTCCATCACCACGACCCGGTCCGCGCGGGCGGCGGTGGTCAGGCGGTGGGCGACGACGAGCGTGGTGCGGCGGCCCGCGAGCCGGTCGGTCGCCTGGTTCACCTGCGCCTCGCTGGCCAGGTCGAGGGAGGCGGTCGCCTCGTCCAGGAGCAGGATGTCCGGGTCGACCAGCTCGGCGCGGGCGAGCGCGATCAGCTGGCGCTGCCCGGCCGAGAGGTTGCGGCCGCGCTCGGCGACCTCGTGGAGGTAGCCGCCGTCCAGCGTGGCGATCATGTCGTGCGCCCCGACCGCCCTGGCGGCCGCCTCCACCTCCGCGTCGGTGGCGTCCGGCCGCCCGTAGGCGATGGCGTCGCGCACGGTCCCGGGGAAGAGGTACGCCTCCTGCGGTACGACACCGAGCCTGCGCCGGTACCCGGTGAGTTCGAGGCCGCGCAGGTCGGCGCCGTCCACGGTGATCCGCCCGTCCGTCGGGTCGTAGTACCGGGCGACCAGCTTGACCAGGGTGGACTTCCCGGCCCCGGTCTCCCCGACGAACGCGACGGTCTGCCCGGCCGGGATGCGCAGGTCGATGCCCCGGAGGGCCGCCTCCTCGTCCCCGTAGGCGAAGGACACGTCCTCGAAGGCGATCTCGCCGCGCAGTTCGCGGACGTGGTGCGGGTCGTCGCGGTCGGTGGTGGAGGCGGGCTCGCGCAGCAGTTCCTGGATGCGGCCGAGGGAGACGGCGGCCTGCTGGTAGCCGTCGAAGACCTGGGAGAGCTGCTGGACGGGCGCGAAGAACAGGTCGATGTAGAGCAGGTAGGCGACCAGCGCGCCCGCGGTGAGCGTGGAGTCGTCCACCCGGTGGGCGCCGACGATCAGCACCGCCGCCGCGGCCACCGAGGACAGCAGCTGGACGAACGGGAAGTAGACGGAGATCAGCCACTGCCCGCGCACCCGGGCCTCGCGGTACTCGTCGCTGCGCGCGGCGAACGCCTCGGCCCCGTCCCGCTCGCGCCGGAACGCCTGCACGATGCGGAGCCCGGCGACGGACTCCTGGAGGTCGGCGTTGACGACGCTGATCCGCTCCCGGGCCAGCTCGTACGCCTTGACGCTCTTGCGGCGGAAGAAGACGGTCCCGACGACGAGGACGGGCAGGGTCGCGAAGACGACCAGGGCCAGTTCCACGTCGAGGACCAGCAGCGCGACCATGATGCCGAGGAAGGTGACGACGGAGACGAAGGCGGTGACCAGGCCGGTCTGGAGGAACGTGGACAGCGCGTCCACGTCCGTCGTCATCCGGGTCATGATGCGGCCGGTCAGCTCGCGCTCGTAGTAGTCGAGCCCCAGGCGCTGGAGCTGGGCGAAGATCTTCAGCCGCAGCGCGTACAGCACCCGCTCTCCGGTGCGGCCGGTCATCCGGGTCTCGCCGATCTGGGCCGCCCACTGCACGAGGACGACGACCAGGGCGAAGGCGGACGCCGTCCAGACCGCGCCCAGCGCGAGCTGGGTGACCCCGTCGTCGATGCCGTTCCGGATCAGGACCGGGAGCAGCAGCCCGGCCCCGGCGTCCGCGGCGACCAGGCCGAGGCTGACGAGGAGCGGCAGCCCGAAGCCCCGCAGCAGCCTGCGCAGCCCGTAGGAGTCCTCGGGGCGCACCGCGCGGGCCTCGTCCACGTCCGGGGTGTCGTTCGCCGGGGGCAGGGCTTCCACCTGGGCGAGCAGTTCGGGTGTGGCGGGCGTGCCCGCCGTGTCGGCGCCCCGGTCCTGCTCCCGGCGCACCCACAGCGCGGGCGTGATGCCGCGCTCGGCGTCGAATTCGGCGTCGATCTCCTCCTGGAGCGCGCGGTCCCGGCGCGGCTCCTCGGGGGCGGCGGCCGGGCGGTGGCCGGGTGAGGGGGTGCCCAGCTCGTCGGGGTCGGTGAGCAGGCGCCGGTAGAGGGCGCAGCGGCGCTCCAGCTCCTCGTGGGTGCCTAGGTCGGCGAGGCGGCCGTTGTCGAGGACGGCGATGCGGTCCGCGAGGTTCAGGGTGGAGCGGCGGTGGGCGATGAGCAGGGTCGTACGCCCGGCCATCACCTGGCGCAGGGCCTCGTGGATCTCGTGCTCGACGCGGGCGTCCACGGCGGAGGTCGCGTCGTCCAGGAGCAGGAGGCGGGGATCGGTGAGGATGGCGCGGGCGAGGGCGACGCGCTGGCGCTGGCCGCCGGAGAGGGTGAGGCCGTGCTCGCCGACCCTGGTGTCGTAGCCGTTCGGCAGCTCGGTGATGAAGCGGTGGGCCTGGGCGGAGCGGGCGGCCTGTTCGATCTGCTCGTCGGTGGCGCCGGGCAGGCCGTAAGCGATGTTGGCGCGGACGGTGTCGGAGAACAGGAAGCTGTCCTCGGGGACGAGTCCGATCGCGGCGCGCAACGAGTCGAGGGTGAGCTCCCGCACGTCGTGGCCGCCGACGAGGACCGCGCCGTGCGTCACGTCGTAGAAGCGCGGCAGCAGCAGCGAGACGGTGGACTTGCCGCTGCCGGACGCGCCGACGACGGCGACGGTCTCGCCGGGTTCGATGGTGAGCGAGAAGCCGTCGAGGACCGGGCGGCGGGTCTGGTCGTAGCCGAACCGGACGTTCTCGAACTCCACGCTGGCCGGGGCGTCGGCGGGCAGCTCCTTGGTGCCGTCCTCGATGGAGGGCTCGGTGTCGATGAGCTCCAGGACGCGTTCCACTCCGGCGCGGGCCTGCTGGCCGACGGTGAGGACCATGGCGAGCATCCGGACCGGGCCGACGAGCTGCGCGAGGTACGTGGAGAACGCGACGAACGTGCCGAGGGTGATCTCGCCCCGGGTGGCCAGCCAGCCGCCGAGGGCCAGCATCGCGACCTGGCCGAGGGCGGGTACGGCCTGGAGGGCAGGGGTGTAGCGGGAGTTCAGCCGGATGGTGCGCAACCGGCCCGCGAACAGCTTGCGGCCGACCTCGCGCAGCTTGCCGGTCTCCTGCTCCTCCTGCCCGAAGCCCTTGACGACGCGGACGCCGGAGACGGCCCCGTCCACGACACCGGCGACGGCGGCCGCCTGCGACTGGGCGTACCAGGTGGCGGGGAAGAGGCGGGCGCGGGAGCGGCGGGCGATGTACCAGAGGGCGGGGGCGACGGCGACGGCGACGAGGGTCAGCAGCGGCGACAGCCAGGCCATGATGACCAGCGAGATCAGGAACAGCAGCACGTTCCCGATGGTCATGGGGAGCATGAAGAGCAGGCTCTGGATGAGCTGGAGGTCGCTGGTCGCGCGGCCGACGACCTGCCCGGTGGACAGTTCGTCCTGGCGCTTGCCGTCGAGCCGGGTGATCGTCCCGTACATGCCGGTCCGCAGGTCGTGCTGGACGTCCAGGGCGAGCCGCCCGCCGTAGTAGCGGCGGATGTAGGTGGAGGCGTAGACGAGGGCGGCCGCCACGATCAGCAGGCCGGTCCAGACGGCGAGGGAGCGGGTGTGGCCGACGACCACGTCATCGATGATCACCTTGGTGATCAGGGGGACGAGGGCCATCACGGCCATGCCGGCCAGCGAGGAGCCGAGGGCCAGCAGGACGTTGCGCCGGTAGCGCCAGGCGTACCCGCTCAGTCTCCGCGCCCAGCCGCCCCGCTGCCCGCGTTCCGTCTCCCGTGCGTCCGCCACCCGGTGCCTCCCGTTCGACCTGTTCCGACGGAAGGCACCAACACGGTGTGCTGCGGATTTCATCCCTCCGCAACAAATACGGGACCTGGGACCTAGGTCCCTGCCCGGATCGTGCCTAGAAACGGGCGGCGTGCATGATGCGCGGGTTGAGGTCCTTGTGGACGACCCGGGCGACGGCCTGGATGGTGTTGATGCCGTCGGTCATCGTCTTGTTGTCCTGGGTGAGCACGGTCAGCCCGTAGTCGTGGCCGTTGCCGGTGAAGGCGCCGATGCTGTGGACCCGCCAGCCGTGGGTGGAGCGCGACAGCCAGCCGTTCTTGACCTGGACGGTCGTCCCGGTGACGGCACCGGCCGGGGTGCCCCAGCGCTGCGAGGAGACGACCTTCCTCATCAGCCCCAGCTCGTAGGAGCGGGCGCTGTCGGTGAGCACGGAGTTCTTCGAGGTCAGCAGGGTCAGCAGCCGCTGCTCGTCCTGGGCGGTGATCTGGGTCAGGCCCCAGTAGCCGCCGGAGCCGGGCACGGTGTGGGTCATTCCGGCCGCCTTGAGGAAGCCGTTGATCTTGGTGACGCCGAGCTGCTTCCAGAGGCTGGTGGTCGCGTCGTTGTCGGACTTGGTGATCATCTTGGTGCTGAGGTCGATCTCGCGCTGGGTGAGGTAGCGGTTGTGCTTGGCGTTGTCCCAGAGGAGCGTGGCCAGCACGGTCGCCTTCACGACGCTCGCCGAGTCGTACTTGCTGGTCGCGCGCAGCGTGCACGTGGTGTTGGTGGAGCGGTCGTAGAGCGCGAGCGCGACGGTGGACTTGCGGCCCTTCAGCGCGGCGGTGATGTCCTTGGTCAGCTGCGCGGCGAGCCCGGCCCGGCCGGAGGTGCAGCTCACCCCGGTGGTCGCGGCGGACGCGGGCGCGGCGGCGAGGGCGACGGGCGCGAGGACCCCGGCGGCGACGGCGGCACAGAGCGCGGCGCGGGTGCGCCCGGTGATACGGGACGTGGTCATGGTGCGTTCCCCCTGAACGATTCCTGTGGGCGGCCCCCCGGCACGCCCGCAAGTGATGACTCGCGGGGGGCCGGAAGGTTGTACGCGGCACAGGGCCCGGCGGGGGCCTGTTACAGGTCTGTCGACTTGCGGCCGCGGGGGCCTACAGATGCGTCGGCTCGAACATCTTCAGCAGGGCCGGGAGCACGACGACCGAGGGCCCCGGACGTCCGAACGCCTCCGCCAGGTCCGCGGCGAGCGTTTCGGGGCTCGTCCGGACCGCGGGGACGCCGAAGGACTCGGCGAGGGCCGCGAAGTCGGGGCGGGCCAGCTCCGTGCCGGTGGTCTCGCCGAAGGCGCCGGTCAGGTACTCGCGCAGGATGCCGTAGCCGCCGTCGTCCACGACGAGCCAGGTCACCGGCAGGCCGTACTGCCGGGCGGTGGCCAGTTCCGCGAGGGAGTACATCGCGCCGCCGTCGCCGGAGACCGCGAGGACCGGCCGGGTCGGGTCGGCCACCGCCGCGCCGAGCGCCGCCGGGAACGCGTAGCCGAGGCCGCCCGCGCCCTGGGCGGAGTGCATGGTGTTCGGGCGGCGGGCGTCGAACGCGGCCCAGGCCCAGTAGCCCAGGATCGTCATGTCCCAGAAGCTGGGCGAGGCGTCAGGCAGGGCGGTCCGGATCGCCGCGAGAAGGTCCTGTTCCAGGTCGCGGCCCTGGCCGGCGATCCGGTCCCGGACCCGGGCGAGCACCCCGGCCGCCCGGTCGGCGGCTGCCGGGTCCTCGCGCGGGGCGACCGCGTCGACGAGGTCGGCGAGCGCGTCGCGGGCGTCCGCGTGGATACCGAGGGCCGGGAGGTTGGCCTCCAGCTTCCCGGCGTCCGCCTCGATCTGGATCACCCGGCCGCGCGGGGCGAACGTGTAGTAGTTGGAGGAGAGTTCACCGAGTCCGGAGCCGACGACGAGCAGGACGTCGGCGTCCTCCAGGAAGTCGGTGACGTGCCGGTCCTCCACCCACGACTGGAGCGAGAGCGGATGGACCCAGGGGAAGGCGCCCTTCCCGCCGTACGTGGTGACGACGGGGGCCGCCAGCTTCTCGGCCAGCGCCCGCAGCTTCCCGGAGGCGTCGGACCGTACGACTCCGCCGCCCGCGACGATCGCCGGGCGCTCGGCGTGCGACAGCAGGTGCGCGGCGACCGCGATGAGCTCGGGGCGGGCATGGAGTTCGCGCGGGGTGGCGTCCGGGGCGAGGACGACGGGCAGCCCGGCCGCCGCGTCCAGCACGTCCTGCGGGATCTCGACCCAGACGGGGCCGTGCGGGGCCGTCAGCGCGGACTCCCAGGCGGCGGCGATCGCGGACGGGATCTGCGAGGCCGCGCGCACGGTGTGGACGGACTTCACCACGTCCCGGAACGACGCCTGCTGGTCGCGCAGTTCGTGGAGGTGTCCGTGGCGCCCGCCGCCCAGGCCCCGGACCGGGATCTGGCTGGAGACCGCGAGCACCGGCGCGGAGGCCGCCGCCGCCTCCTGGAGCGCGGCGAGCGACGTCAGCGCGCCGGGCCCGGTCGACAGGAACAGCGGGGCGACCTCGCCGGTGATCCGCCCGTAGGCGTCGGCGGCGAAGCCCGCGTTGTTCTCGACGCGCAGCCCGACGTACTGGAGCGACGAGCGGCGCACCGCGTCGAACAGCGCCAGCGCGTGCTGGCCGGGGAGCCCGAAGACCGTCGTCGCGCCGAGCCCGCGCAGCGTCTCCACGACGAGGTCGCCGCCGGTGCGCCCGGGTGGAGGATTCAGCGCGGCCTCGATCTGCGCCGGGGTGAGTTCGGGCCGCTCGTCGTGGTGGTCGTGACTCAACGCTGCCGGGCCTCCGCGATCTGGCGGGTCATGATCGTCGTCAGCTCGTACGCGGTGTGCGAGGCGGCGACGGAGGTGATCTCCGCGTGATCGTACGCGGGGGCGACCTCGACCAGGTCGGCGGAGACCAGGTGGCAGGAGGACAGGCCGCGCACGATCTCCAGGAGCTCGCGCGAGGTGAGGCCGCCGGCCTCGGGGGTGCCGGTGCCGGGGGCGTGCGCCGGGTCCAGCACGTCGATGTCGATGGAGATGTACAGCGGCCGGTCGCCGATGCGCTGGCGCAGCTGGTCGGCGATCTCGTCCACGCCGCGCCGCATCACGTCGGCGGAGGTGACGATCCCGAAGCCCATCTTGGCGTCGTCGGTGAGGTCCTGCTTGCCGTAGAGCGGGCCCCGGGTGCCGACGTGGGAGAGCGCCGAGGTGTCGAGGATGCCCTCCTCGACGGCCCGGCGGAACGGGGTGCCGTGGGTGTAGGCGGCGCCGAAGTAGGTGTCCCAGGTGTCGAGGTGGGCGTCGAAGTGGAGCAGCGCGACCGGGCCGTGCTTCTTGGCGACGGAGCGGAGCAGCGGCAGCGCGATGGTGTGGTCGCCGCCGAGCGTCATCAGCCGGGCGCCCGTGGACAGCAGCTCGTCGGCCGCCGCCTCGACGGTCTCCACGGCCTCCTCGATGTTGAACGGGTTGGCCGCGATGTCCCCCGCGTCGGCGACCTGCGCCAGGGCGAAGGGCGAGGCGTCCTGCGCCGGGTTGTAGGGGCGCAGCAGGCGCGACGCCTCACGGATCGCGTTGCCTCCGAAGCGGGCGCCGGGCCGGTAGGAGACACCCGAGTCGAACGGCACCCCGACGACGGCCACGTCCGCCGCGCCGACCTCGTCCAGGCGGGGCAGCCGGGCGAACGTCGCGGGCCCGGCGTACCGGGGGACGCGGGAGGAGTCGACGGGGCCGCGGGGCGTCTCGTTGCTGGTCATGACGGGGGGTGCCCTTTCCTGGGATGCGTGTGCCGGGGCGACGTTAGGGGGCCGCGGGGCCGGACTGAAGTGTACGTTTCGTCCACTCACCCACCGGAACGGATGAAACCCCCACGCCCGGCCCCGCTCGCCCCCGATCCGGCCACCCGAGGTGTCCCTCCCGTCACCCCATGGCCTATGTTGCAGTGGCAAAGGGGGGTCGCATGGCACGGGATTACGACAGTCAGCTGCTGGAGTCGGTGGGAGTACGCCGCCGGCGGATGCGCGACGCGCTCCTGTTCGGCACCGGCCGTGCGCGGCGGACGGCCGACGAGCGCCTGGGCAAGGTGTTCGCGGGCATCGCGATCACCGCGGTGCTGTGCGCGGGCTGCGTCGGCTGGTCCTTCCTCCAGCACACCCTGGACAAGCAGAAGGCCGAGCAGGAGAAGCAGCAGCGGCAGTACCAGCAGTACAACCGCTGACCGGTTGACGGATGTGCCCGATTGCCCCCGAAATCCTGGACGTCGTGATGATTGGTTCTCGTCAGTGAGTACGGCAATGGCTCCCCGAGCGGAAATGAGCCGGGTGACCCTGGTCGGCGAGCGGCGCCGCGCGGATCTGGTCCTGCCGTCCGACACCCCGGTCGGGCAGCTCCTTCCGGACATTCTCCAGCTGCTGGACGACCGCGCCGCGTCCCGCCCGCTGACCAGGCAGCTGCTCACCGCCGACGGCTCGGCGCTGCCGCACGACGCGACGCTGGCCTCGGCGGGCATCGGCGACGGTGCCGTGCTCCGGCTGGTCCGCAGCCACGCGGCCCCGCCCGCCCCGGTGGTCCACGACGTCACGGACCAGGTGGCCGACAGCCTGGACCTGCAGGCCTGGCGCTGGCGTCCGGCCGCCCGCCGCGTCGGCGCGGGCACGGCGACCGCGGTCTTCGCGGTGACGGCCGCGCTGCTCGCCCGCCGCGAGTTCCCGCTGGGCGCCCTGGCCGGGGCGCTGGCGGGCATCACGGTCCTGCTGCTGGTGGCCGGGGCGCTGGTCGCCCGGCTCGGCCGGGGCAACCGCCCGCTGGCGACCGCCCTGCTCCTCGTGTCGGCCGGGCTCGGCGTCCTCACGGCGTGGACGGCCGCCGACGCGTACGACTGGTCCGGTGAGCTGCGGCTGGCGGCCGTGGCCGGGGCGGTCGCCCTGTCGCTGGTGCTGCTCGGGCTGCTGTCGGCGCTGGGCCGGGGCGGGCTGATCGGGGCGCTGGCCACGGCCGTACTGACGGGGGTCTGGGAGGCCGTCGCCGCCACCACGGCGGACCCGGCCCGGCTCGGCGCCGTGATGGCCGTGTTCTCCGTGGTCCTGCTCGGCCTGCTGCCCCGGCTCGCCCTGATGGCGTCGGGCCTCACGGGGCTGGACGACCGCCGCTCGGGCGGTGCCTCGGTCAGCCGCCACGACGTGGGCAACGCGCTGGCCGCCACGCACCGGGGCCTCGCCCTGGCGACGCTCGTCACGGCGGTGTCGGCGGCCGCCGGCGCCCACCTCCTCACCACGGCGGACCGGCCGACGGTGTGGACGGTGCTGCTGCCGTGCCTGGTCGCGGTGGTGCTGCTGTCCCGGGCCCGGGCGTTCCCGCTGGTCGCGGAGGTGGTGGCGCTGTTCGCCGCCGCCGCGTTCACCGGGGTGCGGCTGGTGGTGCTGTGGCTGGACCACTCCGGGGGCGCGGGGCCCGTCGCGGTCCTGTGCGCGGCCGCGCTGCTGCCCCTGATCGCACTGGTGGCGGAGCCGCCGGAGCACGTACGGGTGCGGCTGCGGCGGACGGCCGACCTCATCGAGTCCATCGGCGTCGTGGGGCTCTTCCCGCTCGCCGTCGGGGTGTTCGGCGTCTACGGGCAGCTGCTGAACAAGTTCTGACGACTCCGAGACCACACACGCGGGCGCTCCCGGCGGGGCAGCGAAGCGGCGAAGAAGGGCAGACATGCCGAACGCGGACCACAACTGGCAGGGCGACCTTTTGCGCGACCTGAGCGGGCCGGGCCCGGCCGAGGCCCCGGCGGCCCCGGAGGCCCCGCGCCCCGCGGTCCCGCCCGCACGGACGGAACCGGCGGCGCAAGCCCCCGCCGCCCGCGCCTGGCCCGGGACGCCCACGCCTCCCCCCACCCCCGACTCGCTCCCCGTCCTCGACCAGGCGATGGCCGCCGCGGCGCGGCGGCCGGTGCGCGGTGAAGCCGTCGCCGTACGGGCCGCGCGCGCCGTGCGCCGCATCGTCTCCGGGTCCGCCGCCCGGGAGGTCGCCGCGCTCACCCGTACCGCCGAGGTGCTCCAGCAGCCGGTGACGACGGGGCGGCAGATCGCGGTCACGTCCATCCGGGGCGGCGCCGGCAAGACGACGGTGACCGCGCTGCTCGGCACCACGTACGCGCACTACCGGCAGGACCCCGTCCTCCTCGTGGAGGCCGACCCGGCGCTGGGCTCGCTGCCGCTGCGGCTGGGCGCCGAGGCGCTGCGGTGGACCACGGCCGACCTGGCGGACATCGCCGTCCCGCAGATGTCACTGCTCGACATCACCGGTTATCTCGCCCAGCTCCCGGACAACGCCTGGCTGCTGCCCGGCAGCCAGGGCCGGATCGGGGCCATGATCGACACCGTCACGTACGAACGGGTGATGGTCGCCCTGCGCCGCTACTTCGGGGTGACCGTGGTGGACTGCGAGACGCTGCCCGCCGAGGTCGCCCGGGTCGCCCTGTCCGCCGCGCAGGCCAGGGTGCTCGCCGCGCCCGCCACGCTCGACGGGGTGACCAGCACGTACGCCGTGCTCCAGTGGCTGCGGGCGCTCCCCCCGCACGTCATCGAGGGGACCGTCGTCGCGCTCTCCGTGATGACCCCGCGCCCCGGCATCGACGTCGACGCGGCGGCCGAACGCCTCGCCACGACCGGCGCCCGCGTCCGGGTCCTGCCGTACGACCGGCACCTGGCGGCCGGCGGACCGTTGCGCACCGGACTGCTCTCGCGCCCGGCCCGGCTGGCCGCCACCCGCCTCGCCGCCGAGGTCTTCGAGCTGTCCCAGAAGCGCCGGTGACCCCGGTGCCACGTTCGTACGCCCACCCGGCCGAGATCCCCGGACGGAGCCGATGAGCACCCGCCTGATCCACCGCCCCGCCCGCACGACGCGCCCGCCGGCCGATTCCGAGCCGCGCACCATCGAGGCGCCGCCGAACCTGCCCGAGGGCAAGTCCGGGAACATCGCGATGTCACTGCTCCCGGTCGCCGGGGTCATGTCGTCCGTGGTGATGATGACGGTGGTCCGCAACAGCCAGTTCGCCGGGCTCGGCGCGATCATCCTCGTCGTCACGGTCATCGGCTCGGCGGTGCTGC
The DNA here is from genome assembly GCF_055590565.1 of Streptomyces sp. NPDC041814. Classification (NCBI taxonomy): domain Bacteria; kingdom Bacillati; phylum Actinomycetota; class Actinomycetes; order Kitasatosporales; family Streptomycetaceae; genus Streptomyces; species Streptomyces sp. NPDC041814. Next base: position 976,938 of record NZ_JBVJAM010000001.1, read on the forward strand.
TGCTCTCCCAGCGCGGCAAGGCGCAGCGGACCCGGCGCACCCAGCGCGAGGCGTATCTCGCCTATGTGGAGGACCTGCGCGAGGAGTTGTCGGCCGAGGAGCGGGTCCGGCGCGAGCAGGCGGACGTGCTCAACCCGTCCCCGTACGCCCTCTACGACATCGTGCGCGACCCGGCCCGGCTCTGGGAGCGGCGCAGGGCCGACGACGACTTCCTGCGGATACGGGCCGGCACGGGCGAGATGCCGCTGCGGGACCTCCGGATCGGCGAGCAGGGCTCGTCCGTCCTCACCCCGCCCGACCTCTTCATGCTCAACGAGGCGTCGGCCCTGGTGCAGCGGTTCCGCAACGGCACCGAACTCCCCCTGACCGTCCCGCTGGACCGGGCCGGGAACGTCAGCGTCGTCGGCCCCCGCGAGGACGGGCTGCGGGTCGTGCGCGCCCTGCTCGTCCAGGCGGCCGCCCTGCACGCGCCGGACGACGTGGCCATCGCGGTCGCCGCGTCCGGTGAGCGCATGGCCGACTGGGAGTGGGTCAAGTGGCTGCCGCATCTGCTCGACCCCGAGCAGTCCGACGGACCGGTCGCGGCCCGCCGCTTCGCGCCCTCCGCCGCGCAGCTGGCCCGCCTCCTCGGACCCGAGCTGCGCCGCCGCGCCTCCTACGCCGCCGAGGTGCGCCGGGGACTGGCCGGACGGGACGCGCTCGCGATGAACTCCCGGCTGCTCGTGGTGGTCGACGGGCACGGCGAGGACGCCGTGGAACTGCCGCGCCCCGACGACGCGGTCGGGCTGCGCGAGATGGGTGTGACCGTGGTGCACCTGCTCGACCGGCGGGTCCAGGAGCCGGACCACGTCAACGTGCGACTCACCGTGGACGGCACCGACGTGGTCGTGGAGGACCTGCGTGCGGCGGAGACCGTCGCGTCGCACGGCACGGTGGACGAGGTCGGGGTGGACTTCGCGGAGGGCCTGGCCCGGATGATCGCGCCGCTGCGGCTGTCCGCGGAGTCCCTGGCCGACGCGCCGCTGGCCGGGCCCGTCGAGTTCGCCGCGATGCTCGGCATCCAGGACGTGGCGGCGCTGGACCTGGACCGGCTGTGGGCGCCGCGCGGCGAACGGGCCTTCCTGCGGGTGCCGATCGGGATCAGCGACGCGCACGAGCCGGTGCTCCTGGACCTCAAGGAGTCCTCCGAGCTGGGCATGGGCCCGCACGGGCTGTGCGTGGGCGCGACGGGCTCCGGGAAGTCGGAGCTGCTGCGCACCCTGGTCCTCGGCCTGGCGGCCACGCATCCGCCGGAGGACCTGGCGCTCGTCCTGGTCGACTACAAGGGCGGCGCCACCTTCGCCCCGTTCGCGGACCTGCCGCACGTCGCGGGGGTCATCACCAACCTGGAGAACCAGGCGGGTCTGGTCGAGCGGGTGCACTCCTCGCTCGCCGGTGAGGTCAAGCGCCGCCAGCAGGCCCTGAAGGACGCGGGCAACGTCGCGGACATCGGGGACTACGCGGCGCTGCGCGCGCAGAAGCGGCCGGACCTGGAACCGCTGCCGCACCTGTTCGTGGTGATCGACGAGTTCGGTGAACTCCTCACCGCCAAGCCGGACTTCATCGACCTGTTCCTCTCCATCGGCCGGATCGGCCGGTCCATCGGCGTGCACCTGCTGCTGTCCAGCCAGCGCATCGAGAGCGGCAAGCTCAAGGGCCTGGAGACCTATCTCTCGTACCGCCTCGGCCTGCGGACCTTCTCCGCCGACGAGTCGCGGATGGTCCTGGACACCACGGACGCCTTCCACCTGCCGCCGCTGCCCGGCTTCGGCTTCCTCAAGGTGGACACCAGCCACTACACGCGCTTCAAGGCGGGTTACGTCTCCGGCGCGTACCGGGGGCCCGTGCGGACCGACGAGGAGGAGACCGGGCCGCTCGCCCTCCCGTACGAGGCGTACAACACCCTCGCCGGGCCGGAGAGCGCCCCGCAGGACCGCGAGCCGTCGGCCCGCCGCCGCGAGACCGGGCCGACCGAACTCGCGGTCATGGTGGACCAGCTGACCGGTGCGGCGCCCGGGGTACGGAGCATCTGGCTGCCCCCGCTGCCCCCGGCGATCACCCTGGACGCGGTCGCCGGACCGCTGGACGCGGGGGTGCGCGGGATGCGGCTGACCGGGGTGCGCCCGGACGCGGGCCGGCCGGGCACCCGGCAGCGCGGCCCGCTGCTCGTACCGCTCGGGCTGCTGGACGACCCGGCCAAGCAGTGGCAGGGGCAGTGGCTCCTGGACCTCACGGTGGCCGGCGGGCACGCGGCGGTCATCGGCGGCCCGCAGTCCGGCAAGACGACGCTGCTGCGCACCCTGGTCCTCTCGCTCGCGCTCACGCACACCCCGCAGGAGGTCGGCGTCTACGGCCTCGACCTGGTCGGCGGCGGCCTCCAGGCGCTCGCCGGGCTGCCGCACGTCGGCGGCGTGGCCGGCCGCGCCGACCGGGAGCGGGCGGCGCGCACGGTAGAGGAGGTGCGCGCGATGCTGACGCTGCGCGAGGAGCTGTTCCGCGAGCACGGCATCGACTCGGTCGAGCAGTTGCGCACCCTGCACGCGGCGGGCCGGCTGCCGGAGCTGGCGTCCGCCGAGATCGTCCTGATCATCGACGGGTTCGGCGCGCTGCGCGACGACTTCGACGAGCTGGACGACGCGGTCGCGGACATCCTCAAGCGGGGCGGCGGCTACGGCATCCACGTCGTCGCCGGGATGCTCCGGTGGAACGACGTGCGCATCGCGATCCAGTCCAACTTCGGCACCCGCGTGGAGTTGCGGCTCAACGACCCGGGCGAGTCGAGCATCGACCGCAAGCTGGCCGAGACCCTCTCCCCCGACGAGCCGGGCCGCGTCCTCACCGACGGGAAGCTCTTCGCCCAGGTCGCCCTGCCCCGCGCGGACGGGGTGGCGGAGACGTCGGAGCTGGGCGCGGTCCTGGAGCGGGCCACGCGCACGGTCCGGGCCACCTGGCACGGCGAGGTCGCCCAGCCGGTGCGGGTGCTGCCGCACGTGCTCGAACCGCACCTGCTGCCCGGCCGGGCGGCGGAGCCGGAGCGCGTGCCGCTGGGCCTCGACCAGTCGGCCCTGGCGCCCGTGCTCCTCGACCTCTTCGGCCACGACCAGCACCTCCTGGTCCTCGGGGACAGCGAGTGCGGCAAGACGAACCTGCTGCGCGCCGTCGCGCAGGGGCTCGCCGACCGTTACGGCGAGGACGACCTGGTCTTCGCGGTGATGGACCCCCGGCGCGCGCTGCGCGGGGTGGTCCCGGAGGAGCTGAACGGCGGTTACGCGTACAACTCCAAGCTCTGCATGGGCCTTTCGGCCGCGATCGCCTCCGAGCTGGAGAAGCGGCTGCCGGACGAGAACGCCCGTCTCGAGGATCTGGAGCCGGGCAGCTGGGGCAAGGGCCCGCGCATCGTGGTCCTGGTGGACGACTACGACGTGCTGACGACGGCGGGCCAGTCACCGCTGGCCGCGTTCCTCCCGTACATCCCGTCCGCCGTGGACATCGGCCTGCACTTCGTCCTGTCGCGGCGCGTGGCGGGGGCGGCGCGCGGGATGTACGAGCCGGTGGTGCAGAGCCTGCGGGAGTCGGGGGCCTCGGCGCTGGTGATGTCCGGCGACCGCAGCGAGGGCCAGCTCTTCCCCGGCGTGTACGCCTCCCAACAGGCGCCTGGCCGGGGGGTGTTCATCCAGCGGGGGCGCCCGAACCGGCTGACGCAGACGGTGTACGTACCGCGCTGACGTACCCCTTCGCAAAGCGCGGCCGAGGGGGTCACCAGCCCACTCGCACGCCCCTCGTGACGATATGGCCGATTGCAGATTGCAGTAGCGACGCGCGGATTGATAGACATGATGCTGGAACGGATACGACCGTTCGAGGTCCGACGCATGGGGGAAGCCGATGAAGTTCGACATGGGGTCCACGGTCCTGTCGACGCTGCTCAAGCACTCGCAGGGCTCCAGCACCGATCTGGGCACGCTGATCCGGCAGTTGATCGCCGCGGCGGAGCCGCTGGAGGGCAAGTTCAACGGTGCGGGCAAGATCGCGTTCGACGACTTCAAGAACCGCTCCGACGAGATCACCGCGGCGCTGAACGCCTCGCTCTCCGGCATCCTGGGCGGCCAGCAGGGCATGGACGCGGCCTTCGGCTCGGGCGAGCAGGAGCAGGGCGAGAACGCGCGTACGCAGATGGCTTCGGCCAACTTCGACGCGGCCCGCTTCGGCGCCCGCTGAGCCGGTACGACCGGCACTTTCGACGCATCCGTACACATTCCTGACGGGGAGAAAAAGGTCATGGCAGGAAAAGGCGGCAACACGGACCGGCGCTCGTACGACACCGGCGCATCGACCGAGGTGCAGGGCAGCCTCCAGACGGTGATCGCCCAGCTCGAACTGGTCATCACGGCGCGGGACGGCCAGGTCAAGGCGGCGATGAGCGACTTCGCGGCGGACGGCGTGGCCGACGAGTACCACGGCAAGGAACTGCGCTGGCAGGCGACCTCCCAGGAGGTCAAGAACATCATCCAGCTCCTCCGCTCCACGCTGGAGAAGAACGACGGCACGGCCCACCAGACCCTGGCCCGCGCGAAGGCGGCCGTCGACAACATCGGCTGACGTCTACGACTCCGGGGGGCGGCCGGTGACGGCTTGGGACATCAAACCGCAGGGCGTACAGGGGCAGCTGAAGAAGGTCGGCACGCACGCCGGTGACCTGGAGAAGGCGTTGAACGCCATGGTCACCGCGATGTCGGAGGCGGCGACGCACGCGGGCACGGCGGTGCCGGGCTCTGCGGCGTCGCTGCCGGTCGCCGGGCCGGTGGCGGTGGGGGCGGAGCCCCTGTCCCACCCCACCCTCGGGCCGGTCGCCGCCGCGCTGGGCGCGTACATCACGGAGCGGAAGCCACAGCTGAAGTCCATGGCGGAGCGCATCCAGGCCGCCGTGCTGGGCGCCGCGACGGCGACGAACGAGTACGTGGAGGGCGACCTCGACACGGCCAAGCGGGCCCAGGACGCCGCCAAGTCCGTCCGCCTGGACGTGCTCAAGGACATCCGGGCGGGCAAGTGAGCAAGAACGAGGCGGTCACCCCGTCGGGCATACCGGTCTTCACCGGCAACCTCGCCCTGCTGGACACCAGCGTGACCACGCTGACGAAGAGCGCGGCGTCGACCGCCACCGCCGCAGGCGACGTCCACAGCAGTTTCGGCGGCCTCCAGGCCTTCTACAAGGCGCCGGAGGCCGACCAGCTGTTCGCGACGACGAAACCGGTCGCGGACCGCGGGACCTCCCTGAAGTCGGAGCTGGAGACGATCACGGCCGCGCTGTCCACGTACGCGTCGGACGCCGCCCCGCTGGTCGAGAAGCTGAAGGAGCTCAAGCGCGAGGCCGAGGCGTTCGTCGTCCGGATCAAGGACGACGACAAGTGGCGCGAGGACGGCGACCTGGTCGAGGAGAACAACCGCCGCCACGACGAGATCGCCGAGACCTGGGCGGCGTTCCAGGCGGTGGAGCGGGCCTGCCACGACAAGATCGTCGCCCTGGTCGGCGGCCCCGCGCTGAAGACGGACGACGGCTCCGGCAAGAAGGGCACGTACGGCTACGACGCCGAGACCCTGAAGCACGCCGGGGGCCTGCCCTGGGGAGACCCGGTCGAGGAGTCCAAGCCCTGGTGGCAACTCCACGAGCACGCCTGGGACTTCGTCAAGGGCTTCTTCGTCGACGGCGTCTGGGGCACGATCAAGGGCCTGGGCACCCTGGTCGGCACCGACGGCTGGGACTCCGCGAAGCAGGCGTGGTCGGGCCTGGGCAAGCTCGCCACGGGCGTGGCGATCACCGCTACCCCGCTGGCCGGCCTGTACTGGGGCCTGCCGGACGACCAACTCCCTTCCTACCTGCGTGAATCGCGTACGGCGATGAAGGAGACCGGCAAGGCGCTGCTGGCCTGGGACCAGTGGAGCGAGAACCCGTCCCGGGCGCTGGGCGCGGTGTCGTTCAACGTCGTCACGACGGTGTTCACCGGCGGCACGGGCGGCGCGGCCTCCGGCGCCGGAAAGGCGGCGGTCGCGGCGAAGGCCGTGTCGGCGGCGGGCAAGGTGGGCCGGGTCGTGGACCCGATGACGTACGTCTTCAAGGGCGCGGGCATGGGCCTGACGAAGATCGGCGACGGCCTGGCGGCGCTCAAGGGCCTGGGAACGCTCGACATACCCGCCCTCCCCGAGGGTGCGATCACCCTCCCGGAGGGCGCGTTCAAGCTCCCGGACGGCACCCTGCACCTTCCTGAGGGCGCTGCGGTCCCGGAGTGCGCGTTCGAGGTCCCGAGCCGCACGGTCAAGCTCCCCGAGGGCGCGGAGATCCCTGCGGGCGCGACGGACCTGGGCGACGGCGTGGTCCGCCTCCCGGAGGGCGTACACCCCCCGGAGGGCTCCCTCCGCATACCCGAGGGCGCGCTCAAACTTCCCGAGGGCACGACGGCCCTGCCGGAGAACGTGCTCAGGGGCGTGGACGAGGCCGGCAACACGGTCTACTTGGACGGCCACGGCAACCTCCTGCGCGAGGACGGCACCCTCCTCCAACACCACTCGGCGGCCCACCAGGAGGGGGCGGGGGCGCGGGCTTCGGCCTCGCCGGAGGAGGCGCTGGCCGGGGTAAACGGCCGCGCGGGACGCGTCCCATCGACGGGAGCGGGAGGGCACTCCGCGCCAGTCGGTTCAGGTGGTGGCCATGAGCCCCCCAGCTTCATGCACCAGGGCGCCGATCACTATGGCCCTCGCCATTCACTCACTCGTGAACAGGTGCAAGAAATCCAGGTCTATCGGGCCAATCACGAGGAAGGATATTTCCAGAGGTATTACTCAATCGATGGCCGCCGCATACGCGTCAAGGTCGTGGACGAGAGCGGCTACGCACCACCGCACCTCATCAAGAAGGACGGGGAGTGGATCGCCGCAAGCGATGCCCCGCCACCCATTCCGGAGCGATACTTCGACGGCGAAGGAGTAAGCCGTGTTCGCGGAGACGCGACCGATCAGAATACGCTACGGATGCTGGATGAAGCAGCCGCTCACCGAAGAAGCTCCATCGACTACGCGCAAGCGGCCGAACGACACAGGGGAATGCACTCCGAATTTCCCGACGGAACCCCTGAACGGATCGATACGGCCAACGAGTACAGCTCCGCCTTGGGTACACAGACCAAGGCTGCGGAGACGTACGGAGAACTGGTGGCAGAGCACCAGGTCATTCCGGAACTCTATGACGACGTCGTCAAGAAGGAACATCTGTACGGCCCGGCGAATGGAAACGACCAGTTCGACCAGGTCTACCGGCGCAAGGATGGAAAGTTTGTAGTCGTAGAGGCCAAGTCGAATGTCAAGACCCCTCATAATTCGCGCCAACTCCCCGAGGGAGGTAGCGCCATGCAAGGCTCAAGAGAATATTTCTTCGACATTCTCCGGAAGATGCAGGAGAGAGGCCGAGCCCACCCCAGCGAATTGAGCCTGGCGGAGGAACTTGAGTTCGCACTGGACCACGGAAATCTCGACTACATCCTGGTCAAGGGCAAGGCGGATGGCGGCCTGTACGGTGGTTACACTATGGAGAAGTTCGACATCCGCAAGTTGGACGACCTGGGTAACGGGAGCACCTTGTGACACGGCATGTGGCTCGGCACGGCAATGCGGGGCCTGACGACGAGACGTACGCGCGGAACCTGAGCGCGGGGCTCCTGAGGACCATCGAGACTTTGGAACGCTCGCCCGGGATGTTCGACAGCGGCCTCGGCAAATCCCTGTTGAATGTCCGGGCCCATCTGGCCACCGACCCGGACGCGTCGGAGCTGCGCACCTGGGAGGCCGTGGTGACGGCGTTGCAGGTGCATTCCGCGCTGTTCGCGGCCGCTGATCGGACGGAGGGGCACGTCCTGTGCCACATCGCCGAAGAGATGCGATCGATCCCGGCGACCGGACCGGCCCGTTCCGCCAATCCCGGTCACTGGATCAATGCCTTCTGGCTGGCCATCGTCTGCCGTGACCAAGCGCGGATGACCCAGCTGTGCACCGTATCGCTGGAGCTGCTGAGGGCGTCACGAGCGCGGTTCGACGAGTTCATGTTCGATTGGGTCGACACACTTCAGTCCTACTGGGACGAGCGTCCCGGCCTCGTGGGGAAACTCGTCACCACCATCGAAGGCTCGCATCCTGACGTTGCGCGGGTGACGGAACGAGATCTCATCGACAAGATCCTCTATCAACCGATCAACCTCTTCCATCTCTTCGTGCGCAAAGACCGAGCAGGTTTCAACCAGGCCCTCTTCGAGGCTCTGGAACTGCACAAGGCGTACTGGACCGCAACCCCGGAGAGAGAAGCCAGCGTCGAGGGCTATCTGGCGCTCGGCCCGCTGGCCATGGCGTGCCTCGCCTATGACGCCGACTTCCCCCTCGACATCGAATCTGACTACCTCCCCAAGCACCTCCTCCAGCGCACCTGGATCGGCGAATTCCCCACCTGAGGGCACCAACCGCACTACTCGCCGGGCCGCCCGAAGAGTTCCGCCCCCGAACGGAGCGCGGCGACCATGTCGGCCCGGTTCGGAGCCTCCGGCGAGCGCGCGGTCTCGAATCCGGTGATCACGGCGCGGGGAAGGTAGTCGCTGTCCACGGCAGGCGTCCAGCCCAGGCGGCGGTGGGCCAATGCGGCGAGCGCCAGGGGTGGGAGCGGCAGAAGGGAACGGGGCTGTGCGCCGACTTCGCCGAATGACCTGTACGTAAGCAGCAGTTGACCCAACGCCGCGTCGAACGCCTCCCGGTCCCCGGCAGCGAGGGCGCGCAGCGCCAGGAGGGCGAGGTAATCGGGGCACCCCCCGACGTCGCGCCCCAGCTCGGCGCCGAACGCGCGGATCCGGGCGAGCCCCCCGTCGATCGCCGCGAGCACCTGCGCCTCCGTGGGCGGGTAGTCCGCGTCGTCGTCGCCCAGGTCCCCCAGGACGTACACCATGAGGCCGTCGGCGAGCGCGTCAACGGGGAAGCCTGCTCCCTCCCGAGGTTTCCGCGCGTGGTGGAACGCCTCACGGTGGCGCTCGACCGTACCCCCGAGCACGGCCAGACAGAAAGCGTCGAGCCAGTCGGACGACCCGAGGGAAGCAGGGCTTCCGTCCGCACCCGCGTCGTAGGACACCCCGAAGTTCACGTAGTCGAGGAAGACCGTGAAGGGATGGCCCGGGAAGTACGCGGCGAAGGCGACGGCGCCGCTTGCCGCCTGCTCGGCGGCGCGGAGGACGTGTTCCGCCTGCGAGGTGTCGAGTGCGGGGTGCTGGACGGACAGCGCACCGAGGTGGTCGAGGAACTCCTCCGCCAGCAGGGACCAGTCGTTGGCGGTCATCCGCTCCGAGGACAGGCTCCGCACCAGCCCGCCGATCCGCCCCTCGAATCCGTCCAGCGCGGCCGAGACGCGCGCCTCGTCGACCACATGCCGCTCCATGCGCACAGCTCCACCGTTCCGTCTCGCCCGCGTCCGCCCGAAGGCGCGGATCGCGCGTCCCCCTATCGCCCCGTAGTCGCCACCACCCCGTTCCCACGTGCTCCGCATCACCCTGGACAGCCCCATGACCGCCGGGTAACTTTTAACCATGGCTGAGCAAGCGCTTAGCCATGCTCCGGAAGACGTAGACCCAGAAGACGCAGCCGACCAGGGAGGCACCCCGTGCGCCGTACGGTATTCAACGAGGACCACGAGGCGTTCCGGGAGACCATCCGGGCGTTCATCGCGGCCGAGGTCGTGCCCGTGTACGAGGAGTGGTTCGCCGCCGGGCAGGCGCCGCGCGAGTTCTACAAGCAGCTCGGTGAGCTGGGCGTCTTCGGGATCAACGTCGACGAGGAGTACGACGGCGCGGGCATCGACTCGCACAAGTACGAGGCGGTCATCTACGAGGAGACCGCCCGGGCCGGTGTCTCCTTCGGCGGCTCCGGCGTGCACACGCTGCTCGGCCTGCCGTACATCAAGATGCTCGCCACCGAGGAGCAGAAGAAGCGCTGGCTGCCGAAGTTCGTCACCGGCGACGAGATGTGGGCCCTCGCGATGACCGAGCCGGGCACCGGGTCGGACGTCGCGGGCATGAAGACCACCGCCAAGCTCTCCGAGGACGGCACGCACTACGTCCTCAACGGCGCCAAGACGTTCATCACCGGCGGCGTCCACGCCGACCGCGTCATCGTCTGCGCCCGCACCTCCGCCCCGCGCGAGGACGACCGCCGCTTCGGCATCTCGCTGTTCGCCGTGGACACCAAGTCCGAGGGCTACTCCATCGGCCGCAAGCTCGACAAGCTGGGCCTGAAGGTCTCCGACACCGCCGAGCTGGCGTTCGTGGACGTCAAGGTGCCCGCCGAGGACCTGCTCGGCGAGGAGAACAAGGGCTTCGGCTACCTCGGCACCAACCTGGCCTCCGAGCGCTGGGGCATCGCATTCGGCGCGTACGCCCAGGCCGCCGCCGCCGTGCGGTTCGCCAAGGAGTACGTCCAGGAGCGCACCGTCTTCGGCAAGACCGTCGCCTCGTTCCAGAACACCAAGTTCGAGCTGGCCGCCTGCCAGGCCGAGGTGGACGCGGCCCAGGCCGTCGCCGACCGCGCGCTGGAGGCGCTGGACGCCGGTGAGCTGACCGCCGCCGAGGCCGCCTCCGCGAAGCTGTTCTGCACCGAGGTCGCCCACCGCGTGATCGACCGCTGCCTCCAGCTGCACGGCGGCTACGGCTTCATGAACGAGTACCCGATCGCCCGCCTGTACGCGGACAACCGCGTCAACCGCATCTACGGCGGCACCAGCGAGGTCATGAAGTCGATCATCGCCAAGTCCATGGGCCTGTAGGGACCGCGTCCACACAGCCATGAGCACCGCACTCGATTCCCTGCTCGATCTGCTCGACCTGGAGCGGATCGAGCAGGACATCTTCCGGGGCACCAGCCGCTCGGCGGTCGTGCCCCGGGTCTTCGGCGGACAGGTCGCGGCCCAGGCGCTCGTCGCCGCGGGCCGCACCGTCCCCGCCGGCACGTCCGCCCACTCGCTGCACGCGTACTTCCTCCGCATGGGCGACCCGGGCGCGCCGATCGTCTACACCGTGGACCGCATCCGCGACGGCCGCTCCTTCACCACCCGCAGGGTCGTCGCCGTCCAGCACGGGCAGCCGATCTTCCACCTCTCCGCGTCCTTCCAGACGTACGAGGACGGTCTTGAGCACCAGGCGGACATGCCGCCCGCGCCCGACCCGGAGACGCTGCCCACCGCCGCCGAGATGCTGCCCCGCTACGCCGACCGGTTCAGCGACCCCGGCATGGTGGACCGGCTGATCGAGGCCCGGGCCGCCGTCGATCTGCGGTACGTGGACGCGCCGCCGTTCGGCACGGTGGGCGAACCCCGCGAGCCCAGGTCGCAGGTGTGGTTCCGTACCCACGGCAAGCTGGCCGACGATCCGCTGCTGCACGTCTGCATGGCCACGTACGTCTCCGACATGACGCTGCTCGACTCCGTGCTGCTCGCCCACGGGCGCGGCGGCTGGGCGGTCGGGGACGTCGTCGGCGCCAGCCTGGACCACGCGATGTGGTTCCACCGGCCGTTCCGGGCCGACGAGTGGCTGCTGTACGACCAGGAGTCGCCGTCCGCGTCCGGCGGGCGCGGCCTCGGCCAGGCCCGCATCTACACCCAGGACGGCCGGCTCGCGATCACCGTCATCCAGGAGGGTGTGGTCCGGGTCCCCCGCTGACCGGCCCCCGGCCGCGCGTCGGACATGAGCGGGCCGGGCGCGGACATACTCACCGGCATGACTGACGCGAAAAGCAGTGGCGGGGGGTCCACGTTCACCGTCGTCGTCGCGGCGCTGGCCAATCTCGGCATCGCCGTGGCGAAGGCGGTCGCCGGGCTGATCAGCGGGTCGAGCGCGATGCTCTCCGAGGCGGCGCACTCGGTCGCGGACACCGTCACCGAGGTCCTGCTGCTCACCGCGCTCAAGCGCAGCGAGAAGCCGGCCGACGAGGACCACCCGCTGGGGTACGGCCCCGAGCGGTACATCTGGGCGCTGCTGGCGTCCGTCGCCACGTTCGTCGGCGGCGCGGTCTTCTCGATCTACGACGGGGTGCACACCCTGCTCGCGGGCGAGGACCTGGGCGACCCGCTCATCTCGTACCTCGTGCTCGTCGTCGCCTTCCTCCTGGAGGGCTTCTCGCTGCGGACCGGGCTCAAGCAGGTCCGCGAGGAGGCCGTCCGCCTGGGCGCGCCCGCCCGGCACTACTTCCGGCGCACCCCGGACACCGCCGTCAAGGCCGTCGTGATGGAGGACTCGGCGGCCCTGCTCGGCCTGCTGCTCGCGGCGGGCGGGCTGCTCGGCGGCCAGCTGACCGGGTCCGGGGTGTGGGACGGCATCGCCTCGCTGCTCATCGGGGTACTGCTGGTGTACGTGGCGTGGGTGCTCGGCCGGTCCAACGTCCAGCTGCTGATCGGGCGGCCGGTGTCGCGGCCGATGCGGGACGGCATCCGGGAGGAGCTGCTCGGCGTCGACCACCTCATCTCCGTACTGGAGCTGACCACGCTCCTCCAGGGGCCGGACGAGATCCTGGTCGCCGCGAAGGTCGACTTCCGGGACACGGTGACCGCCGAGCAGGTCGAGACGGCGTGCGAGCAGGCCGAGCGCCGGCTGCGGCAGCGGTACGCGTCCATCAAGCGGGTGTACCTGGACCCCACGTCGGGCCGGGAGGCGCGCCGCCGGGCCCGCGCGGCGGAGGAGGAGGGGTCGTGAAGCCTCAGAGCAGCCCCGCCGCGTCCAGCAGGTAGTCCGTCATCGGGTCGTAGAAGCGCGGGTCCAGGACGTGGTCGTCCAGCGGGACCGCCACCTGGAGGGTGCCCTCGGACTCGCCGAGGAACAGGGCGGGGTCGTTGCAGTCCGCGTAGCCGATGGCGTCCAGGCCGCGCTGCGCGGCGCAGCCCGCCCAGCCGTGGTCGGCGACGACCAGGTCGGGCAGCGGGCGGCCCTCGCGTTCCAGGCCGTCGAGGATGGCGGCCATCGGGGCCGGGGAGTGGGTGTGCCAGAGCGTCGCGCCGCGCTCCTGGACGGCGACGTCGGCGAACTGGAAGACCATGCCCTCGTCGGCCATCAGCCCGCCGGGGATGCGTACGATCTCGCAGCCGGCCGCCCGCAGCGCCTGCGCGGTCTGGCGGTGGACGTCGAGCAGGCCGCCGGGGTGGCCGGTGGCGAAGAGGACCCGCTCGGCGCCCTCGACGGCCTTGCGGAGCCGGGCGGCGGCCCGCTCCAGGGCGTCGACGGTCAGCTCGGGGTCGATGGTGTCCTGCCCGAACCGGTGCTCCGGGTCGTCGCTGACCCCGCACCGCTCGGCCATCACGGCCAGCACGTCCTGCTCGTCGCGCCACCGGTCGCCCAGCTCCAGGCCCAGCCAGTAGTGCCGGTCCCCGTTGGCCAGGCTGCGGTAGTGGGCCAGGTTGTTGTCGCGCGGGGTGGCGACGTCCCCCGCGATGCGCGTACGGACGAGGTGTTCGACGAGGGCGGCGCGGCTGGGTATCGGCATGGGGCCATTGTGCCGTGGCGCCTGCGCGGCGTCCCGGTGGTCCGCGGACCGGTCAGCCCGCCTGCTGCTCCCCCGCCGCGGCGAAGGCGCCCCGGGCCAGCCGGTGCAGCAGCGCCGCCGTCTCGGCGCGCCCGGGCAGCGCGCCGGGGCGTCCCAGGTGCGGGGTGGAGTTCAGCAGGCCGAACACCGCGTGGACGGCGGCGCGGGCCTCGTGCTCGGGGAGGTCCGGGTAGAGGTCGCGGACGACGGCGACCCACACCTCGACGTACTGCCGCTGGAGCCGGCGCACCCGCTTTCGGTCGGTGTCCCGCAGGCGGTCCAGCTCCCGGTCGTGCAGGGTGATCAGGGGGCGGTCGTCGAGGGCGAAGTCGATGTGGCCCTCGATGAGCGCGTCCAGCAGGGCCTCGGGCGATCCGTCGCCGGAGGCGGCGTCCTCGGACACCCGGAGCTCCCCCCCGGCCAGCAGCCGTTCGCTGATGCCGACGAGGAGTTCGGCGAGCATCGCGTCCTTGCCGGGAAAGTGCCGGTAGAGGCCGGGGCCGCTGATGCCGACGGCGGCCCCTATCTCGTCTACGCCGACACCGTGGAAGCCGCGCTCGGCGAAGAGCCGGGCGGCCTCCCGGAGGATCTGCTCGCGACGGGTGGGGGCCGCGACGCGGGCGGCGGCATGGGTGCTCATGAGCAGCCATTCTAGACAGGCGGGTTAGCGCTCGTTAACCTGTGATCACGTTAACGCTCATTAACACGGTGGCGTTGGCGATCGGAACGGCGCGGTACGGGCAAGGGGGCTCGACACGATGCAGCAGGCACCGGTGCTGACGAGCGCGGCGGATCCCGCCTCGGCGGCCTGGCAGGCCAACGAGGCGGCGCATCACGCGCTCGCCGACGAGCTGCGCAAGCGGCTCGCCACGGCCAGGCTCGGCGGAGGTGAGAGGGCCCGCGCCCGGCATGTGGCGCGCGGCAAGCTGCTGCCAAGGGAGCGGGTGGACACCCTGCTCGACCCGGGCTCGCCCTTCCTGGAGCTGGCCCCGCTGGCGGCCGAGGGGCTCTACGGAGGCGCCGCCCCGGCCGCCGGGGTGATCGCCGGGATCGGCCGGGTCAGCGGCCGGGAGTGCGTGGTCGTCGCCAACGACGCGACGGTCAAGGGCGGCACCTACTACCCGATGACCGTGAAGAAGCACCTGAGGGCCCAGGAGGTGGCGCTGGAGAATCGTCTCCCCTGCCTCTACCTGGTGGACTCGGGCGGCGCCTTCCTGCCGATGCAGGACGAGGTCTTCCCGGACCGCGAGCACTTCGGCCGGATCTTCTACAACCAGGCCCGGATGTCGGGGGCCGGCATCCCGCAGATCGCGGCGGTCCTGGGCTCCTGCACGGCGGGCGGGGCGTACGTCCCGGCGATGAGCGACGAGGCCGTCATCGTCCGGAACCAGGGCACGATCTTCCTGGGCGGCCCGCCGCTGGTGAAGGCCGCCACCGGCGAGGTGGTCACGGCCGAGGAGCTGGGCGGCGGCGAGGTGCACTCCCGTACGTCGGGCGTCACCGACCACCTCGCGGAGGACGACGCGCACGCGCTGCGGATCGTCCGGAACATCGTGGCCACGCTGCCGGACCGGGGCGCGCTGCCCTGGTCGGTGCGGCCGGTCGAGGAGCCGAAGGTGGACCCGGCCGGGCTCTACGGCGCGGTCCCGGTCGACTCGCGCACGCCGTACGACGTGCGCGAGGTGATCGCCCGGGTGGTCGACGGCTCGCGGTTCGCCGAGTTCAAGGCGGAGTACGGCACGACGCTGATCACCGGCTTCGCGCACATCCACGGCCACCCGGTCGGGATCGTCGCCAACAACGGCATCCTGTTCTCCGAGTCCGCCCAGAAGGGCGCCCACTTCATCGAGCTGTGCGACCAGCGCGGCATCCCGCTGGTCTTCCTCCAGAACATCTCGGGCTTCATGGTCGGCCGCGACTACGAGGCCGGCGGCATCGCCAAGCACGGCGCGAAGATGGTCACCGCCGTCGCCTGCACCCGGGTGCCGAAGCTGACCGTGGTCGTCGGCGGCTCCTACGGTGCGGGCAACTACTCCATGTGCGGCCGGGCCTACAGCCCCCGCTTCCTGTGGATGTGGCCCAACGCGAAGATCTCCGTCATGGGCGGCGAGCAGGCCGCGTCCGTCCTCGCCACGGTCAAGCGCGACCAGCTGGGCGACGACTGGAGCGCCGAGGACGAGGAGGCCTTCAAGGCCCCGATCCGCGAGCAGTACGAGACCCAGGGCAACGCCTACTACGCCACCGCCCGGCTCTGGGACGACGGGGTGATCGACCCGCTGGAGACCCGGCAGGTGCTGGGGCTCGCCCTGACCGCGTGCGCCAACGCGCCCTTGGGCGACGCCGGCTTCGGCGTCTTCCGGATGTGAGGAAGAGATGACGATGTTCGACACGGTCCTCGTCGCCAACCGCGGCGAGATCGCGGTCCGGGTCATCCGGACCCTGCGCGAGCTGGGTGTCCGCTCGGTCGCCGTCTTCAGCGACGCGGACGCCGACGCGCGCCACGTACGGGAGGCCGACACGGCGGTACGGATCGGCCCCGCGCCCGCCTCCGAGAGCTATCTGAGCGCCGACCGCCTCCTGGAGGCCGCCCGCCGCACCGGTGCGCAGGCGGTCCACCCCGGCTACGGCTTCCTCGCGGAGAACGCGGCGTTCGCCCGCGCCTGCACGGAGGCGGGGCTGGTCTTCATCGGGCCGCCCGCCACCGCGATCTCGCTGATGGGCGACAAGATCCGGGCCAAGGAGACGGTCGCCGCCGCGGGCGTCCCCGTCGTACCCGGCTCCTCCGGGAGCGGGCTGAGCGACGCCGAGCTGGCGGAGGCTGCTGCCGGCATCGGCATGCCCGTGCTGCTGAAGCCCTCGGCCGGCGGCGGCGGCAAGGGCATGCGGCTCGTCCGGGACGCAGCGCTGCTCGCGGACGAGATCGCGGCGGCCCGGCGCGAGGCCCGCGCCTCCTTCGGCGACGACACGCTGCTGGTGGAGCGGTGGATCGACCGGCCGCGCCACATCGAGATCCAGGTCCTGGCCGACGCGCACGGCAACGTGGTCCACCTGGGCGAGCGCGAGTGCTCGCTCCAGCGCCGCCACCAGAAGATCATCGAGGAGGCCCCGTCCGTCCTGCTGGACGAGGCGACCCGGGCCTCGATGGGCGAGGCGGCCGTCCAGGCGGCCCGCTCCTGCGGGTACGTCGGCGCGGGCACGGTGGAGTTCATCGTCCCGGGCAACGACCCGTCCTCGTACTACTTCATGGAGATGAACACCCGCCTCCAGGTCGAGCACCCGGTGACCGAGCTGGTCACCGGACTCGACCTGGTGGAGTGGCAGCTGCGCGTCGCCGCCGGTGAGCCGCTGCCGTACGGGCAGGACGCCATCACGCTCACCGGGCACGCCGTGGAGGCCCGGGTCTGCGCCGAGGACCCGGCCCGCGGCTTCCTGCCCTCCGGCGGCACCGTGCTCGCGCTCCACGAACCGCAGGGCGGCGGGGTCCGCACCGACTCGGGGCTCGTCGGGGGCGGCGAGGTCGGCAGCCTGTACGACCCGATGCTGTCCAAGGTCATCGCGTACGGCCCGGACCGGGCGACCGCCCTGCGCCGGCTGCGGGTGGCCCTCGCGGAGACGGTCGTCCTCGGCGTCCCGGTCAACGCGGGCTTCCTGCGCCGGCTGCTGGCCCACCCGGCCGTGGTGGCGGGCGAGCTGGACACCGGTCTGGTGGAGCGCGAGGTGGCCGCGCTGGTCCCGGAGGGCGTGCCGGAGGAGGTGTACGCGGCCGCCGCACTGCTGCGGCAGCACACCGCGTCCGCCGCCGCCCGCCCCGCGCCCGGCGCCTGGGCCGACCCGTTCTCCGCCGGGAACGGCTGGCGGCTCGGCGGCGCCCCGGCCCGGACGGTGCTCGACTTCCACATCCCGGGCCACGACCCGGTCCAGGTGGGCCTGCGGCCGTGCGGCGGCGGGGACACGGAGCTGACGTTCGGCCATGTCGGCGAGGGCGCGAGCCCGCCCGCCCCGGAATCGGGGTCCTGCGGACCGCTCGGGCCGCTCCCCGGTACGGCGGAGAAGGCCAGGACCCTCGCGGCCGGTGACGGCCGGATCGCGTTCGAACTCGCCGGAGTCACCCATGTGTTCGCGTACGCGGTCTCCCCGGAGGGGCACTGGATCGGCCGGGACGGCGACAGCTGGCACGTCCGCGACCACGACCCGGTCGAGGCGTCGCTGACCGGCGCCGCCCGCTCCGGCGCGGACACTCTCGCCGCGCCCATGCCCGGGACGGTGACCGTGGTGAAGGTGGCCGTCGGGGACGAGGTCGCCGCCGGGCAGAGCCTGCTGGTGGTGGAGGCGATGAAGATGGAGCACGTCATCTCCGCGCCGCACGCCGGCACCGTGACCGAACTCGACGTGACCGCCGGGTCCACGGTGGCCATGGACCAGGTGCTCGCCGTGGTCGTGCCCGCCGCCGGTGCCGGGGAGGACGCATGAGCGCCGAAGCCCGCGCCCTGCCGATGGCCGTGCCCGCCGAGGGAATGCCCGCCCGGGTCCGCATCCACGAGGTCGGCGCCCGCGACGGCCTCCAGAACGAGAAGGAGGTCGTCCCGACCGAGGTGAAGGCGGAGTTCATCCGCCGGCTCGCGGTCGCCGGACTGACCACCATCGAGGCCACCAGCTTCGTGCACCCCAAGTGGGTGCCCCAGCTCGCCGACGCCGAGCAGCTGTTCCCGATGCTCGGCGACATCGCGGACGTCGGCGACGTGGCGCTGCCGGTCCTCGTGCCGAACGAACGCGGGCTGGACCGGGCGCTGGCGCTCGGGGCCCGCGGGATCGCGGTGTTCGGCTCGGCGACGGAGACGTTCGCCGCGCGCAACCTCAACCGCACGGTGGACGAGTCGCTGGCCATGTTCGCGCCGGTGGTGGCCCGGGCCAAGGCGGAGTCGGTGCACGTGCGCGGCTACCTGTCGATGTGTTTCGGCGACCCCTGGGAGGGCGCCGTGCCCGTCCCGCAGGTCGTCCGGGTCGCCAGGGCGCTGATGGACCTCGGCTGCGACGAGCTGTCCCTCGGCGACACCATCGGCGTCGCCACCCCCGGCCACGTGACGGCGCTGCTGACCGGGCTGAACGAGGCCGGGGTGGCCACCGACGTGATCGGCGTGCACTTCCACGACACGTACGGGCAGGCCCTGTCCAACACCCTCGCCGCGCTCCGGCACGGCGTGTCCACGGTCGACGCCTCGGCGGGCGGCCTCGGCGGCTGCCCGTACGCGAAGAGCGCGACCGGAAATCTCGCCACCGAGGATCTCGTGTGGATGCTCGACGGCCTCGGCATCGAAACCGGGGTCGACCTCGGCGAGCTCACCGCCACCAGCGTGTGGCTCGCCGGTCATCTGGGCCGACCCAGCCCTTCCCGCACCGTCCGCGCCCTGTCCCACAAGGAGCAGTGATCCCCCGATGTCCCTGGACCACCGGCTGACCGCCGAGCACGAGGAACTCCGCCGCACCGTCGAGGAGTTCGCCCATGACGTCGTCGCCCCGAAGATCGGCGACTTCTACGAGCGGCACGAGTTCCCGTACGAGATCGTGCGCGAGATGGGGCGGATGGGCCTGTTCGGGCTGCCCTTCCCCGAGGAGTACGGCGGGATGGGCGGCGACTACCTCGCGCTCGGCATCGCCCTGGAGGAGCTGGCCCGGGTCGACTCCTCGGTGGCGATCACGCTGGAGGCGGGCGTATCGCTGGGCGCGATGCCGGTCTACCGCTTCGGCACCGAGGAGCAGAAGCGGCGGTGGCTGCCGAAGCTCTGCTCGGGCGAGGCGCTGGGCGCGTTCGGCCTGACCGAGCCGGACGGCGGCTCGGACGCGGGCGGGACGCGGACGACGGCCGTGCGCGACGAGGCGGCGGGCGAGTGGGTGATCAACGGCTCCAAGTGCTTCATCACCAACTCCGGTACGGACATCACGGAGTTGGTCACGGTCACGGCGGTGACCGGCCGCAAGGAGAACGGCGCCCCGCTGATCTCCTCGATCATCGTCCCCTCCGGCACCCCGGGCTTCACGGTGGCCGCGCCCTACTCCAAGGTCGGCTGGAACGCCTCGGACACCCGGGAGCTGTCCTTCTCCGACGTCCGCGTCCCGCTGGAGAACCTGCTCGGCGAGGAGGGCCGGGGCTACGCGCAGTTCCTGCGCATCCTGGACGAGGGCCGCATCGCCATCGCGGCGCTCTCGACGGGCCTGGCGCAGGGCTGTGTGGACGAGTCGGTGAAGTACGCGGCCGAGCGGCACGCCTTCGGCAAGCCGATCGGCGCCAACCAGGCCATCCAGTTCAAGATCGCGGACATGGAGATGCGGGCGCACATGGCCCGTATCGGCTGGCGGGACGCGGCATCGCGGCTGCTGGCGGAGGAGCCGTTCAAGAAGGAGGCGGCCATCGCCAAGCTGTACTCCTCGACGGTGGCCGTGGACAACGCCCGCGAGGCGACCCAGATCCACGGCGGCTACGGCTTCATGAACGAGTACCCGGTGGCCCGCATGTGGCGCGACTCCAAGATCCTGGAGATCGGCGAGGGCACCAGCGAGGTCCAGCGCATGCTGATCGCCCGCGAGCTGGGGTTGCAGGCCTGACCCGACCCCGGGCCCGTACGGGCCGGGGCCCCTGGTGGACACACCATGAGGTTAGGCTAACCTTCCCTCGAACGTGTCACCGGCCGGTCCCCGGCTCGTACGAAAGCGGACTCCGTCATGAGCACTACCCGAGTGTCCCGTCCCACCCGCCGCGGCCTGCTGGCCATGGGCGGCGCCGTTGGTCTCGGCGCCGTACTGGCGGCCTGCGGCGGCAGCGACGCGAAGGACTCCGCAGGTTCGGGCGCCAAGAGCGCCGACGCGGGGCCGTGGAAGTTCAAGGACGACCGGGGCCAGGTCGCCGAGGCGAAGTCCATACCCAAGAACATCGTCGCGTTCACCGGTGTCGCCGCCGCCCTCCACGACTACGGCATCGAGGTCAAGGCGGTCTTCGGCCCGACGAAGACCAAGGACGGCAAGCCGGACGTGCAGGCCGGGGACCTCGACATCAGCAAGGTCGAGATCCTGGGCAACGTCTGGGGCGAGTTCAACGTCGAGAAGTACGCGGAGCTCGGCCCGGAGCTGCTGGTCACGGCGATGTGGGAGAAGGACGCCCTCTGGTACGTGCCGGACCAGTCCAAGGACAAGATCCTGAAGCTCGCCCCGAGCGTCGCCCTGTGGGCCGCCGAGACCACGATCCCGAAGGCGATCCAGCGCCACGAGGACCTGGCGGCCTCGCTCGGCGCCGATGTGAAGTCCGCGAAGGTCACCGCCGCGAAGACGCGGTTCGAGAAGGCGGCGGCCCGGCTGCGCGCGGCCGCGAAGTCGAAGCCGGGAATCAGGGTCATGGTCGGCTCGGCCAGCCAGGACCTGTTCTACGTCTCGCTCGCCAAGATGTCCGCCGACACCCTGTACTTCCAGGAGCTGGGCGTGGAGTTCGTGGCGCCGAAGGTGAACTCGGCGGGCTTCTTCGAGGAGCTGAGCTGGGAGAACGTCGACAAGTACGACGCCGACATCATCATGATGGACAACCGCTCCTCGGCCCTCCAGCCCGAGGCCCTCACCTCCAAGCCGACCTGGGCGCAGCTGCCCGCGGTCAAGGCGGGCCAGGTCATTCCGCGTACGACGGAGCCGATCTACAGCTACGACAAGTGCGCGCCGATCCTGGAGGACCTGGCGAAGGCCATCGAGAACGCCAAGAAGGTCGCCTGACACGGCCGTTCACCGCCCCGGCGGCCGGAAACCCGGCCGCCGGGGCGGTTTCGTGTCAGTTCCCGCCGGTCTCCGACGCGGGCCACGGGACCTGGGGCGAGCGGTAGTAGTCGATGCCCTGGGCGGTGAACCGCTCCCCGAGCGCCGCGAGCCGCACCTTGTACGTGTCCCAGTCGTGCGTCGACGCCGGGGACCAGGCGAGCTCGCCCGCGCCGGGCAGCCTCGGGAACGCCATGGCGTCGATGTCGTCGCTGTCGGTCAGGGTCTCGGCCCAGATCGGCGCCTCGACGCCGAGCACCGCGCTCTCCGGGGCGCCGGTGAGGTACGTCCCCGGGTCCCAGTCGTAACTGCGCTGGACCTCGACGGTGCCGGCCCACTTCAGGCCCAGCACGGTCTCGTCGGTGTACTTCATGTCGAGGTACACCCGGTCGGCCGGGGACAGCACCAGCTTCGTGCCGTTCTTCGCCGCGTCCACCACCTGCTGCCGGTCCGCGGCGCTGGTCTTGTCGTAGCCCCAGTACTGCGCGACGGCGCCCTGCACGGGGTGGGCGCCGGTCAGCTGGTGCCAGCCCATCACGGTCTTCCCGTACTTGCCGACGATCGCCTGGGCCCGGTCCATGATCTCCACGTAGTCCTCGTGGGTCGTGGAGTGCGCCTCGTCGCCGCCGATGTGGAAGTAGCGGCCGGGCGTGAGCGCGGCCACCTCGCCGACGACGTCGTCGATGAAGTCGTACGTGACGTCCTTGCCCGCGCACAGCGTGCTGAAGCCGACCTTGATGCCGGTGTAGAGCGGCGGCGCGACGCCGTCGCAGTTCAGCTCCGCGTACGAGGCGAGCGCGGCGTTGGTGTGGCTCGGCATGTCGATCTCCGGGACCACCTCCAGGTAGCGGGAGGCCGCGTAGCGCACGATCTCCTTGTACTGCTCCTTGGTGTAGTACCCGCCGGGCCCGCCGCCGACCTCGGTGGAGCCGCCGTACGTGGCCAGCCTCGGCCAGGAGTCGACGGCGATGCGCCAGCCCTGGTCGTCGGAGAGGTGGATGTGGAAGGTGTTGAACTTGTACTGGGCGACCTGGTCGATGTAGCGCTTGACCTCGTCCACCGAGAAGAAGTGGCGCGCGACGTCGAGCATCGCGCCCCGGTAGGCGTAGCGCGGGGTGTCGGTGATGGAGCCGCCGGAGATCCTCCAGGGGCCCTTCTGGCGGGTGTCGCGCTCGACTTGGGCCGGGAGCAGCTGGCGCAGCGTCTGGACGCCGTGGAAGAGCCCTGCGGGCTGCCTGGCGGTGATGGTGACGTTGCCGCGCCCGGAGGTGAGCGTGTAGCCCTCCGCGCCCAGCTTGCCGGCCCGGGGGTCGAGCCGGAGCCGGATGCCGTCGGCGCCGTCCTTGGCGGTGACGGGCAGGGCGAACCCGGTGGAGGGGCGCAGCAGCCCCGCCAGGTAGTCGCCGATCTTCCGGGCCTCGCCGGAGGCGCCGATGGTCCGGATTCTGGTGGAGCCGTTGAGGACGTACGGGTCGCCGCCGGGCCTGACCGAGGCGGGGGCGGGCACCACCTGGCCGAGCGGCCTGGGCGCCCACGCCGCCGTGGCGGTGCCCGCGGCGGACGCCTGGGGGGCGGCGCACGCGCTGGAGACACCGGCCGCCGCGACGAGTAGCAGCGAGCCGAGGAGCCGGGGCAGCGCACGGGGAAGAGCACTGCGACGTACCGTGTGCAGTCTCACAAGCCGGGTCCCTTTCTGGGGGTCACTCTGCGGGGTCTCCTGACCTTTCTCCGTCGCCATGCGTACCGCGCGTCTCACGGGTGGTCAAGGTGTAGACCACTTACCGGCGTTGGTCACCCAGGCACCCTGATGAGCTTTTGTGGCTTATGTGCACATTCACCCTTTCGGCTCCGACCACTCCCGCGCCGACCCCTCCCCCGCCCCCTGGGGCGCCCCCCACGAATCCACCCAAGCCAGAAAAAAGAGGGCCAGTATCGCCGTTCCCTGCCCGATATCGGGCAGGATTGTTGCGCTCGACCCTCTTCCGCCGCAATATCGACGAGTGCTCGAACGCCTCTCGTCGTACGACGACCTCATTGACCACGTGGTGCGCAGCACCACGCTGCCCCGCGGCGAAGCCGCCCGGGTGATCCTCGACGTGCTGGCGTACTTCGACGAGACGACCGAGGTCTTCGTCCGCCGCCGCCACCGCGAACTGCAGGCCGGCGGCCTGGTGAACACGGAGATCTTCGAGCGGATCGCGGCCGAACTGCCGCACCGCGCGGTCGCGCCGCCGGAGCTCTCGCTCCGCCAGCTGCGCCGGATCGTCTACGGCTGAGGCCGACTCACGGCCGGGTACCCCTTAACTTGTTCGTCGTCGGAGGACAGAACGCTCTATGTGCGGAATCGTCGGTTACATCGGAAAGCGTGACGTGGCCCCGCTGCTGCTGGAGGGCCTGCAGCGGCTGGAGTACCGGGGTTACGACTCCGCCGGGATCGTGATCACCGGGAAGCCCGCGGCCGGGAAGCCCGCCGCGCTGAAGTCGGTCAAGGCCAAGGGCCGGGTCCGCGAGCTGGAGTCCCGGGTCCCCAAGCGCTTCGCCGGCACCACCGGCATCGCCCACACCCGCTGGGCCACCCACGGCGCCCCCAGCGACGAGAACGCCCACCCGCACCTGGACGCCGAGGGCAAGGTCGCCGTCGTCCACAACGGGATCATCGACAACGCCGCCGAGCTGCGCGCCCGGCTGACCGCCGAGGGCGTCGTCTTCCTCTCCGAGACCGACACCGAGGTGCTGGTCCACCTGATCGCCCGCTCGGACGCCGGGACGCTGGAGGAGAAGGTCCGGGAGGCCCTGCGCTCCGTCGAGGGCACCTACGGCATCGCCGTCCTGCACGCCGACTTCAACGACCGCATCGTGGTCGCCCGCAACGGCTCCCCGGTCGTCCTCGGCATCGGCGAGAAGGAGATGTTCGTCGCCTCGGACGTCGCCGCCCTGGTCGCCCACACCCGCCAGGTCGTCACTCTGGACGACGGCGAGATGGCCACCCTGAAGGCCGACGACTTCCGTACGTACACCACGGAGGGCTCGACCACGACGGCCACGCCGACCACCGTGGAGTGGGAGGCCGAGTCGTACGACATGGGCGGCCACGACACGTACATGCACAAGGAGATCTCGGAGCAGGCGGACGCCGTCGACCGGGTGCTGCGCGGCCGGATCGACGACCGTTTCTCCACTGTGCACCTGGGCGGCCTCAACCTGGACGCCCGCGAGGCGCGCGGGGTCCGCCGCATCAAGATCCTGGGCTGCGGCACCTCGTACCACGCGGGCCAGATCGGTGCCCAGCTGATCGAGGAGCTCGCCCGCATCCCCGCGGACGCCGAGCCCGCCTCCGAGTTCCGCTACCGCAACCCGGTCGTGGACCCCGACACGCTGTACGTCGCGGTCTCGCAGTCCGGTGAGACGTACGACGTGCTGGCCGCCGTCCAGGAGCTGAAGCGCAAGGGCGCCCGCGTCCTCGGCGTGGTCAACGTGGTCGGCTCGGCGATCGCCCGCGAGGCGGACGGCGGCACCTACGTGCACGCCGGGCCCGAGGTGTGCGTGGTCTCCACCAAGTGCTTCACCAACACCGTGGTCGCGTTCGCGCTGCTCGCCCTGCACCTGGGCCGCATCCGGGACCTGTCGGTGGCCGACGGCAAGCGGATCATCGAGGGCCTGCGCAAGCTGCCCGCCCAGATCAGCGAGATCCTCCAGGGCGAGGACGAGATCAAGCGGCTGGCCGCCGAGTACGCGGACGCGAAGTCGATGATGTTCATCGGCCGGGTGCGCGGCTACCCCGTGGCCCGTGAGGCGTCGCTGAAGCTCAAGGAGGTCTCGTACATCCACGCCGAGGCGTACCCCGCCTCCGAGCTGAAGCACGGCCCGCTCGCCCTGATCGAGCCCGCGATGCCGACCGTGGCGATCGTGCCGGACGACGACCTGCTGGAGAAGAACCGCGCCGCGATGGAGGAGATCAAGGCCCGCAGCGGCCGCATCCTCGCCGTGGCCCACCAGGTCCAGGAGAAGGCCGACCACACCATCGTCGTACCGAAGAACGAGAACGAGCTGGACCCGATCCTCATGGGCATCCCGCTCCAGCTCTTCGCGTACCACACGGCGCTGGCCATGGGCCGGGACATCGACAAGCCCCGCAACTTGGCGAAGTCGGTCACCGTCGAATAGTCACGTTCCGCAGACGAAGGCCCCGCGGTCGGTGACCGCGGGGCCTTCGGCGTACGGACCGGAATCGGCCCCGGGGCGGCCGGGAAGGGCCCATGCGGCGTTTTCCACAGGCGAGTTGACGCCACGTGCCCGGGGAGGCGTCCGGGCGGCTACGGGATGACCACGACCGGCCGCTGGGCGCGGCGGGCCAGCCGGCCGGCCACCGAGCCGAAGATCTTGCCCACCAGGCCGTGCGTGGAGCCCACCACGATGGCGTCCGCCGAGTACTCCCGGCCGACCTCCTCCAGCTCGTGGCAGATGTCACCGCCGCGCTCCACGAGCACCCAGGGCACCTCGGAGAGGTAGTCCGCGCAGGCGAGCTCCAGGCCCAGGACCTCGGTGCGGTGGTCCGGCACGTCCACGAAGACGGGGGGCTCGCAGCCCGCCCAGACCGTGGTCGGCAGCCGGTTGGCGACGTGGACGATGATCAGACCGGAGCCCGTCCGGCGGGACATTCCGATCGCATAGGCGAGGGCCCGCTCGCTTGAGGTCGAGCCGTCGAAGCCGACGACGACCCCATGCCGGAAGGCGGGATCGCACGGACGGCGCGCTTGTTCGGCCGCCAGCGGGTCCGACAGGGGGTCGGCTACCTGCTTGCGGTCCGCGGGTTCGGGGATTTCGTGACCGGCCATCGATGTCTCGGCGAAGAGAGTCCTCGTGAGGAGAGCGACGTGGAAAGGTGCGTCAGCGGGCGGTGTCGTGGTGTCCGGGAATCATCTTCCCAACCCCTTACCCCCAAGGGTACGGCTCCACTCCTCCATTGCCCGCCCCGCGCACAGCGGCGTGCGGCGGTTTCCGGAGCATGCCCGAGACCGGGCCCCCGTGGCAATGCCGGTTGCCCTCTACACAGACGTGCCGGCCACCCCCCGGGCCCCTTGCGGCGCCCGGCGGAACCGCTCCGGCCGGGCTCGCGCGGGCGGTCCGGGGGCGTCGCCCACGAGGAGCGGAACCCACCCTTCCGGGGGAGTCGGCCGGACCCCGGGGGACGTCCGGAACCCACCGCACGGTCTGCTCCGGGGACGGCCGGTAGAGCGGTATTCGGCTGCCCGCCCGGAGAGGACCCCGGCCGGGTGCGCCGAAGCCGCCGCCGGGGCCGCCGGGCCCGGCGAGGGGGCGCGCGGGGGCGGGTGGGCGCCCCGGGTTGTGCGCCGGTAGAACGACTGATTTCCGCACACGCGACCGTACATTTTCAGCCAACTTCGAGGACCGGTCGATTCCTTGTCGAAATGGCCGATCAACCCCCTTGCCACCAGGCAGGAAGAGACCGGGCGGTACGCTTCCGCCCAATGGGGACGGGCCATCAACGCCGGACGCACTTCCCTGCACGGGCCGCGAGTGAAACGCTTCGTGATCGAACGCTTCCCGCCAGGTTGCCTTGTCGACAATGAGCCGGTTGGTGAACTTGTCACGACGGCACCACGGGACGCAGTAGATTCGATCTTGGGCGTCTAAGGCCGGGGACTCGTGCACGACCGAGGGGACAAGTGCAGGTGCGACAGGCCCGTAAGGACCAGGAAGACGCGAACACCGAGGGGGGCTTAGCGTCATGAGCCAGGACTCCGCCACCGCAACGGAGGCTGTACGGAAGCTGGGCGGAAGACGACGCCGGGAAGTCGTCGCCGTCCTGCTCTTCAGCGGTGGCCCCATCTTCGAGAGCTCCATCCCGCTGTCGGTGTTCGGAATCGACCGCCAGGACGCGGGAGTTCCGCGCTACCGGTTGCTCGTGTGCAGCGGCGAAGAGGGACCGCTGCGCACCACCGGCGGACTCGAACTGACCGCGCCCTACGGGCTGGAGGCGATCAGCAGGGCCGGCACCGTCGTGGTGCCCGCCTGGCGCTCGATCACGTCGCCGCCACCCATGGAGGCGCTGGACGCGCTGCGTCGCGCCCACGAGGAGGGCGCCCGCATCGTCGGCCTGTGCACGGGGGCCTTCGTGCTCGCCGCCGCCGGGCTGCTGGACGGCCGGCCGGCCACCACACACTGGATGTACGCACCGACGCTGGCCAAGCGCTATCCGTCGGTGCACGTCGACCCACGCGAGCTGTTCGTGGACGACGGGGACGTGCTGACCTCCGCCGGGACGGCGGCCGGCATCGACCTGTGTCTGCACATAGTCCGCTCGGACCACGGCACGGAGGCCGCCGGCGCGCTCGCCCGCAGGCTCGTCGTGCCGCCCCGGCGCAGTGGCGGTCAGGAGCGCTACCTCGACAGGTCTTTACCTGAAGAGATCGGCTCCGACCCGCTCGCCGAGGTCGTCGCCTGGGCGCTGGAGCATCTCCACGAGCAGTTCGACGTGGAGACGCTGGCCGCGCGTGCCTACATGAGCCGCCGGACCTTCGACCGGAGGTTCCGCTCGCTGACGGGCAGCGCACCGCTCCAGTGGCTGATCACCCAGCGGGTGCTGCAGGCGCAGCGCCTCCTTGAGACGTCGGACTACTCGGTGGACGAGGTCGCGGGCCGCTGCGGCTTCCGCTCGCCGGTCGCGCTGCGCGGTCACTTCCGCCGCCAGCTCGGCTCCTCCCCCGCCGCGTACCGGGCCGCCTACCGGGCCCGCCGTCCGCAGGGCGGGGCACCGGAGCCGGTCATGGTGACGGAGGTGGCGGTGCCCAGCCAGGGCACCGCGCAGAGCCGCCGTCCCGCCGTCCCCGGCCCGTCCGGCGCCGCACCCGCGGCCCTGGAGGCGAAGGCGGGCACCGACGTGTTCGCCGCGGGGCGCCCGGCCCTGCCCGGGCAGCGGAGCGCCCCGTAGGGTGGGGCCCATGAACGACCGCATGGTGTGGATCGACTGCGAGATGACCGGGCTCTCGTTGGCGGATGACGCGCTCATCGAGGTGGCCGCACTGGTCACCGACTCTGAGCTGAACGTGCTCGGCGAAGGGGTGGACATCGTGATCCGCCCGCCGGACGCGGCGCTGGAGACCATGCCCGAGGTGGTGCGGCAGATGCACACCGCCTCGGGCCTCCTCGACGAGCTGGCCGGCGGCACGACGCTGGCCGACGCCGAGGAGCAGGTCCTCGCCTACGTACGCGAGCACGTGAAGGAGCCCGGGAAGGCGCCCCTGTGCGGGAACTCGGTCGGCACCGACCGCGGCTTCCTGTCCCGGGACATGCCGCTCCTTGAGGGCTACCTCCACTACCGGATCGTGGACGTCTCCTCCATCAAGGAGCTGTCCCGCCGCTGGTACCCGAGGGCGTACTTCAACAGCCCGGAGAAGAACGGCAACCACCGGGCGCTCGCCGACATCCGCGACTCGATCACCGAGCTGCGGTACTACCGCGAGGCGGTCTTCGTCCCGCAGCCCGGCCCGGACTCCGAGCAGGCGAAGGCGGCGGCCGCGCGGGTCTCGCAGCCCCGCGCCTGAAGGCGCTGGTCACGGCCCTCCCGAGGGCCGTGACCACCCGCCGGGAAATGAGTGCGCGAGCACCCTCCCGGACCCTGTACACTTTTTCTCGGCCGGTCGGAAAGATCGGACGCGGTGGGTATAGCTCAGATGGTAGAGCACCTGGTTGTGGTCCAGGATGTCGCGGGTTCGAGTCCCGTTACTCACCCTGAAGGATCAGCCCCCGACCTGTGAGACAGGTCGGGGGCTGATGCGTTTCCCGGCTCTACGCGAGACCGTCGGCGGTGCCCAGGGGTCGCCAGGCCGGTCCGTCGCCGTCCGGTACGACCCGGCCGAAGACCCTGTCCGCGAAGTGGATGCCGAAGCCCAGCGTGCCGGGCTCCGCCAGCTCGGCGACGAGGCGGCGGCGGTGCTCGGCGGACCCGGCCGGGTCGTGGTCGTAGACGCAGGACCAGTCGGGCCGGTCCACCTGGACCGGTGAGTGCAGCGAGTCCCCGAAGGCGATCAGCCGCTGCCCGCCGCCGGTGATGACGTACTCCGTGTGGCCCGCGGTGTGTCCGGCGGTGACCCGGGCCCGGACGCCCGGGAAGACCTCCTCGCCGTCGGCCACCGTACGGACGTGGGGCGCGAGGGCGTCCAGCCCGTCGCCGGGCTCCCGGGCGGCCCATTCCGGCTCCGCCACCAGGTATGCGGCGCGGGAGAAGAGCCGTTCGTGGGTGGCCCAGCCCGTGTGGTCCGGGTGGAGGTGGCTGAAGGCGACGGCCTCGATGCGGTCCGGGGCCCGGCCGAGCGCGGCCAGGGCGGCCGGGAGGTCGCCGCCGCGCATGGCGCCGTTGGGGGTGGCCGGGTCCGCCGGGAGCGTGTGCGGACCGAAGCCCGCGTCGATCAGGAGGGCGCGGTCGCCGTGCTCCACCAGGAGACCGCCGACGCTCGCGACCAGGTGCCCGGAGGCGTCCAGGTACTCCGGGTGGGCCGTCCAGAACGCGTCGGTGCTGTCCGGCAGCCAGGCGGTCGGGCGGCCCTGGATCACCCCGTCCGGCACGAAGGACACCGTGGTGTCGCCCAGACGCAGGGTGCTCGGGTCGGTCATGGCGTCGCTCCTCGTTCGTCGCTGTGTGGCGGGATCACCATAAGCATCGAGTTAGAAACATTCAAGTTGTCATTATTCTTGCTTGATGGACTTGCTAGAGTGAGTCCATGACGACACCCCCCGAGGCACAGGCCGCCGCCGAGCGGGAGCTGTGCGGGCTGGTGAACGGGCTGGCCGCCCGGATCGCCGATCATGTGCGCAAGCGCGCCGTCCCCCTCGGCCTCACCGCGGCCCAGGCGACGGCGCTGCGGGAGATGACCGGGCCGATGACCATGCGCGAACTGGCCGAGCGCATGAGCTGCGAGCCGTCCAACGCCACCTTCGTCGTCGACAAACTGGAGAAGCGGGGCCTGGTCGAGCGCCGGCCCCACCCCACCGACCGGCGCGCCCGGCACCTCGTACTGACGCCCGAGGGCACTGCCCTACGCGCACGGCTCCTGGAACTCCTCGCCGAGGACTCACCGCTGGCGGGGCTCGGCCCGGAAGGGCAACGGGCCCTTCAGGAGCTGCTGGAGAAGACGGCCGCCCGGCCGAGCTGACCGACGAACTCCGCCCACGCGCCCGGCTCGAAGGCGAGCACCGGGCGGGCCGGGGTCTTGGAGTCGCGCAGGCGGACCGCCGCCGCGGGGGCGGCGGGCAGCGCCACCTCGACGCAGTCGGGGCCCGCCGAGTCGCAGTAGCTGGACCTGGTCCAGTGCAGGGGCACGTTTCTCCTCCGGTCGTCCTGCCTCACACGGCACCGTAGCCATCGGGCCGGGAGACCGGGAGCGCCGAGACCCCGAGGTCCCGGCGCATCACCTGCCGGACCTCGTACAGGCCCTCCGAGGCGCGTTCCAGCCGTTCCCTGAGGTCGTCCAGGGACTCCTCGGCCGGATCGCCCTGCTCGTGCCGTCCGAGCAGGGCGTGGATGCGGTGCAGTTGGTGCACGACGCCGCCCGCGACGGACAGCACGGCGTCGCTGATCACCATCTGCGCCTCGGCGTACACGCCGCGCAGGGCCTGGCGGGTCTCCTCCCGCTCCCGGCTCTGTCCGGGGCGCGCCTCCCCGGCGGCGAGGGCGAAGTAGTCCTTCGACAGGACCGAGTGGAACTGCCGCAGGCGCTGGTTGAACACCGCGTAGGAGGCCCGGCGCACGGCCAGGGCCTCGCGGCGTTCGTCCGCCAGCAGCTCCTCCCGCCGCAGCCGCTCCGCGCGGTCGAGCTCGACCGTCTTCGCCCGCAGGGCGCCGCGGTGCGCCATCACGCCGGAGACGAGGGTGCCCGCCACCCCCACCACGGCGACGATCAGAGCGGTCAGAGAAGGGTCCACGCCTCCGAAGCTACTCGAAGTGGGCGCCCCTCAAACCGAGTTGCGGCAACCCGGCGTCACGAGGAGTCGCGGACCACCAGTTCGGTCGGCAGCACGATCTGCGCCCGGTCCGCGTTCTCGCCGGCGATCATGTCGAGCAGGACCCGGGTCATCGTGCGGCCCATCTCCTCGATCGGCTGGCGCACGCTGGTGAGGGCCGGGTCCATGTGCCGGGCCACGGCCGAGTCGTCGAAGCCGATGAGGGCGACGTCGTCCGGGATGCGACGGCCGGCCTCGCGCAGGACCTGGCGGGCACCGGCGGCCATCACGTCGGACGCGGCGAAGACCGCGTCCACGTCGGGGCGGCGGGCGAGCAGGTCGCGCATCGCCTGGGCACCGCCCTCCTCGGAGAAGTCGGCGGGGGCGATCAGCCGCTCGTCGGGCTCCAGGCCCGCGTCGCGAACGGCCTGGCGGTAACCGTCCAGGCGGCTCTGGGAGGCGTAGACGTCGAGCCGTCCGGTGATCGTGGCGATGGAGCGGCGGCCGCGCGAGGCGAGGTGTTCCACGGCGCCGCGGGCGCCCTCGAAGTTGTCCGAGTCGACGGAGGACAGGGACTCGGCGGCGGATCTGCGGCCGTTCATCACGGCGGGCATGCCGAGTTGTTCCAGCAGGTCGGGCAGCGGGTCGTCGGCGTGCACGGAGACCAGCAGCACGCCGTCCACCCGGTGCGCGGTGAGGTACTGCGCGAGCCGGCGGCGCTCGCGGTCGCTGCCGACGAGGGTGAGCAGCAGCTGCATCTCCGTATCGGCGAGGGCGGCGCCGACCCCGCGCACGATGTCGGAGAAGTACGGCTCCGCGAAGAAGCGGCTCTCCGACTCGGGCACGACGAGCGCGATGGCGTCCGTGCGGTTGCCGGCCAGTGCGCGGGCCGCGCGGTTGGGCACGTAACCCAGCTCGGCGACGGCGGCCTCGACCGCCTCCCTGGTGTGGGCGCTGACCCGGGGCGACCCGTTGATGACGCGCGAGGCCGTGCCCCGTCCGACCCCCGCCCGCGCCGCCACCTCTTCGAGCGTGGGCCGGCCCCCGCTCCGTACTCGCGCTGCCGTCATGGCTGCCTCCCGTTCGCGGTCAATTTCTCACAGTCGGATAACCAAACCAAGTCCTGGCGTTGGTTCCCTTGACACTCTGCGGGACCGGTCGGCCGCTCCCCCGCTCCTCTTATGGGAGCGCTCCCACTCTACGCGCGTGGTCAAGCGGAACGCACAGGCCGGGGGCGAATGGGCCGAGACCCGGCACGGGATGCCGGGTCTCGGGGGTGGCAGGCGTGGATCAGGCGAGGTCCTCCAGCGGCGGGAGGGCGTGGCGGCGGATCACGTCGGCGTACCAGTGGGCGCTGTCCTTCGGGATGCGGCGCTGGGAGGCGTAGTCCACGTACACCGCGCCGAACCGCTTCGAATAGCCGTACGCCCACTCGAAGTTGTCCATCAGCGACCAGAGGAAGTAACCGCGCACGTCCGCGCCGTCGGCGACCGCCCGCTGGACGGCGTCGAGGTGGCCGTGCAGGTAGGCGATGCGGTCGGGGTCCTGGACCCGGCCCTCGGGCGAGACGTAGTCGTCGAAGGCGGCGCCGTTCTCGGTGACCATGAGCGGAATGCCGGGGTGCTCGCGGGTGACGTCCATGAGCAGGTTGTAGAGCCCGTTGGGGTCGATCGACCAGTTCATCGCGGTGGTCGGCTTGCCGTCGGCGAGGTGGAAGGCGACGTGCTCGGAGCCGGGCCACGGGGAGTAGTCGCTCGCGCCGTGGCCGTCGTTGCGGGTGTCACCGGAGCCCTCGGCGGGCGTGGAGACCAGGGTCGGCGTGTAGTAGTTGATGCCGAGGACGTCGACCGGGCGCGCGATGGCCTCCAGGTCTCCGTCCTGGACCAGCTTCGACCAGTCCACCACGTGCGCTGTGTCCGCGAGCAGGTCCTCCGGGTAGGCGCCGTGCAGCATCGGGCCGGTGAAGACCCGGTTGCCGACCGCGTCGATGCGGCGGGCGGCGTCCGCGTCCTCGGGGCTGGAGGTCAGCGGGCGGACCTGGTGGAGGTTGAGGGTGACCGAGGTCTGCGCGGTAGCGGGGAGTTGACCGCGCAGAACCTCGATCGCCCGGCCATGGGCGAGGTTGAGGTGGTGGGCCGCGCGCAGGGCGGAGGCGGCCTCGGTGCGGCCGGGGGCGTGCACCCCGGAGCCGTAGCCGAGGAAGGCCGAGCACCACGGCTCGTTGAAGGTGGTCCACGTGTCCACGCGGTCGCCGAGCGCGCCGGCCATGATCGCGGTGTAGTCCGCGAACCGCTCGGCGGTGGCGCGCTCCGGCCAGCCGCCGGCGTCCTCCAGCTCCTGGGGCAGGTCCCAGTGGTAGAGGGTGGCGACGGGCTTGATGCCGGCCTCAAGGAGTTCGTCGACCAGCTTGCGGTAGAAGTCGAGCCCGCGCTCGACGGCCGGGCCACGACCGGTCGGCTGGACCCGGGACCAGGAGATGGAGAAGCGGTACGCCTTCAGCCCCAGCTGCTTCATCAGGGCCACGTCGTCGCGGTAGCGGTGGTAGTGGTCGGCGGCGATGTCGCCGGTGTCGCCGTTGCGGACCTTGCCGGGGGTGCGGCTGAAGGTGTCCCAGATGGAGGGCGTCCGCCCGTCCTCGGCGGCGGCACCCTCGACCTGGTAGGCGGCGGTGGCCGCTCCCCAGACGAAGCCCGTCGGAAAGGTGGTGGTGGCCTCGGGCACCGGCTTCGGGGCGATGTCAGGTCGTACAGCAGTCATGCGGGAGCGCTCCCAGGGGTGTGAAGGACGGGGCGTTGACGGGTGGGGCTACGGGGCCCGTACGGTCCACGGGGCGGGCGGGACCGTACGGCTCCGTGACACAGCAGCGGCGAGCGGGTGGTCAGCCCTTGACGGCGCCGGACATGATGCCGCCGACGATCTGCTTGCCGAAGATCACGAACACCACGAGCAGCGGCAGGGTGCTGATCAGCGCGCCGGCCATCACGATGCTGGTGTCGGGGGTGTACGAGGCACTGAGCTGGCCGAGGGCCACCTGAAGGGTGGGGTTCTCCTGGCTCAGGGCGAGGTAGGGCCAGAAGAAGTCGTTCCACGCCTGGACGAAGGTGAGCATGCCGAGCACCATCATCGCGGGACGGGCCACCGGCAGCACGACGCTCAGCACGATGCGGAAGTTGTTCGCGCCGTCGATCTTGGCGGCCTCGATCAGCTCGTACGGCAGCGCCTCGCTCAGGTACTGGCGCATGAAGAACACACCGAAGGCGCTGACCAGGGTCGGGAAGATCACCGCTTCCAGGTCCCCGCCCCAGCCGATGTCGGACATCATCATGAACAGCGGGACGACGCTGAGCTGCGGCGGGATCGTCAGGGTCAGGATGACCCCGGTCATCAGGGCGTTGCGGCCGCGGAAGCGCATCTTGGCGAAGGCGTAGCCGGCCAGCGTGCAGAAGAAGAGCGTCGCCGCGGTGATGCAGGCGGACACGATGACGCTGTTGACGATCGCCTTGCCCAGGTGCGCCTGGTTCCACGCGGCGTCGAGGTTGTGGAAGAGGCGTCCGCCCGGCAGGAACGGCGGGGTGGTGGCCAGCACCTCGTCCTGGGTGTGGGACGCGGCCACGAGGGT
Source organism: Streptomyces sp. NPDC041814 (assembly GCF_055590565.1). NCBI lineage: Bacteria > Bacillati > Actinomycetota > Actinomycetes > Kitasatosporales > Streptomycetaceae > Streptomyces > Streptomyces sp. NPDC041814. The sequence continues at coordinate 1,011,925 of NZ_JBVJAM010000001.1, forward strand.
CCAGTACAGCGGCAGCAGCGAGCCGATGCCGATGACGGCCAGGGCGATGTAGGCGAACGGGCCGCCCTTCAGCTGCTGCCCGGCACCGGGCCGGAAGCGGCTGGGCCGCTTCGGTGCACGGTGGACGGAACGCGCCGGGAGGCCGGGCTCCGAGACTTTGGTGGGGCTGGTGATGGTCATTGGAATTCGCTCCCGGTCAGACCGCGGATTTGCGTACGAAGCGGCCGATGAGCCAGTTGACCGCGGCGATGATCAGCAGGAGGGCGAGCATCGCCCAGGCCACTGCGGCGGCCGGACCGAGGTGCCCCAGGTTCCAGCCGTAGTTGTAGAGGTAGACGCTGAGGGTCTCGTACTGATTCTCGTTGCCGCCGGTCTGGCCGAGGGTGCCGCCTTCGAGCAGCAGGGGCTCACCGAACAGCTGCATCGATCCGATGGTCGAGATGACGATCGTGAAGAGGATCGTGGGCCGGAGCGACGGGATGGTCACCTTGCGGAACTGCTGCCAGCGCGAGGCGCCGTCGAGCGAGGCCGCCTCGTACAGGTCGGACGGCACGGCCTGCATCGCGGCCAGGTAGATCAGGGCGTTGTAGCCGGTCCAGCGCCAGATCACGATGACCGCGATGGCGATCTTGGACGTCCAGTGGCCGTTGGCCCAGTTGGTGTCGCCGAGACCGACGAAGTGCAGCACCCAGTTGAGCAGACCGCCGTCGGCCCGGAAGACCAGGGCGAAGACGAGCGCGGCGGAGGCCACGGAGGTGGCGTACGGGGTGAGGATGACCGTGCGCCAGAAGGTGCTGGCCCGCAGCTTGTAGTTGAGCAGGTGGGCCAGGCCGAGCGCGACGAGCAGCTGCGGGACGACCGAGATGACACCGATCAGGAAGGTGTTGCTGACGGCCGTCCAGAACTCGGAGTCGTGCAGGATCTTGTCGAAGTTGTCCCAGCCGACCCACTCCATCTGGTCCATGCCGGTCATCTCGACCCGGTGCAGGGCGATCCAGCCGGTGTAGAGCAGCGGGTAGAGCCCGAAGGCGCCGAAGACGAGGAAGAACGGGGCTATGTAGGCGTACGGAGACGCCTTGTCGTCGAACCGCCAGATCCGGCTGCGCCAGTTCTGCCGGCGTGCGTTCACCGGTTTGTGCTGGGAGCCGCGGGGTGGCGGCGCGTATGCGTCCCGGGTGGGAGTCGAGGTGGCCACGAGCGGGAGTCCTTCCCTGGATTGCTTGAGTTACCCGGGTACGGGGATGGCTGGGCCGTTTACGCCGCACCCCTCAGGAACACGCGGGTGCGGGCGGCCCGGGGAGGGGCCGCCCGCGCCGGGCGCGACCGGCGGTCAGGCCGGACGCGCCCTGGCGAACGTCAGCCGATGACCTTGTCGATGGACTTGGTCGCGGCCTCCCACGCGGCGTCGGGCTTGGTGCCGCGCTGCTCCATGTTGTTGATCTGGGTGGAGATGGTGTCCTTGATGGCGGCGTCCTTCGGGCCGAGGATCGTCTCGGGGATGGACTTGGCCTCATCGGCGTAGATCTGGCCGATCGGGGCGTCGTTGAAGTACGGCAGGGTGGCGTTCTTCACGTCCGGCAGCTCGTACGCGCCGGTGTTGGACGGGAAGGAGCCGATCGCCTTGAAGACGGCGGCCTGCTGCTCGGGGGCGGTCAGCCACTTGACGAGCTTGGTGGCCTCGTCGACGTGCTTGCCGGACTTCGGGACACCGAGGAAGGAGCCGCCCCAGTTGGCCGCGGTGGCGCCGGGGGCGGTGGTGATGTCCCACTTGCCCTTGTTCGCCTCACCGGCGTTCACGGAGATCTGGCCGGCCATCCAGGCGGGGCAGGCCACGGTGGCCATGGTGCCCTTGCGGAGCGCGGCCGCCCACGGGTCGCTGAACTGCGCGAGGCCCTGGGTCAGCTTCTTCGCCGCGGCCTCGGCGGCCAGGTTCCAGCCCTGCTGGACGCTGGGGCTCTCCTTGTAGATCGCCTTGCCGCTCTCGTCGTAGTACTGCTTCGCGTTGGAGCTGACGACGGCGTTGTACATGGCGCTGGCGGAGTCCATGAAGTACGTGCCCGCGGGCGCCTTCTTCTTGTACTCCTCACCGAGCTTGAGGTAGTCCTCCCAGCCGCCGGAGATCTTGGCCGCGACCTCCTTGCGGTCGGTCGGCAGACCGGCCTTCTTGAACAGCTCGGTGTTGTAGCAGAGCGACATCGGGCCGATGTCGGTACCCGCGCCGATCACCTTGCCGTCGGCCGTGGTCGCCTGCTTCTCCTTCCACGACACGAATTCCTTGACGTCGATGACCTTGCTCAGGTCGACGAACTGGTCCGCCTTGGTGTCGACGAGCTCCTTGATGCGGCCGACCTCAAGACCCTGGACGTCGGCGAGACCGCTGCCCGCGTTCAGCTGCTGGAGCAGCTTGGGGTAGTAGACCTTCTCATCCGCGGTGGTGTCTTCCTTCACCGTGATGTTCGGGTGCAGCTCGTGGTACTTGGCGAAGAGACCGGCTTCCTTGTAACCGAACTGGCCGTAGTCGGCGACGGTCAGCGTGATCTTCCCGTTCGCGTCGGAGGACTCGTTCGAGTCGGAGTCGTCGCTGCTGCAGCCGGTCAGCAACAGTGCCGAAGCGGTCAGGCCCGTGGTGGCCAGGACCGCGACTCTGCGGCTCCGGCCGGCGACGGTGCGGGTGATACGCATTCCACTACTCCTTGTTCCAGGGTGGGACTGGCTCACTGCGTGGCATACGCGCTGGTGAGTGCGGGTGCCGGATGGTTTTGGGGGGAGTACACGGGCAGTGCCGTTCACGCGAGAAATCCTCGTGTGATGTGGGAGCGCTCCCATGCGTCGATGTCGGAAGATTGCTGCCTCCGGGGGGTGGGTGTCAAGAGTTGAAGACGCTTCCGTTGCGCGAGCGTGTCCTGCAAGTCACGAGACCGTGTCCGGCCGAGGGCTTGCCAAAGCGGTTCGCCGCGCTGCGGCGCACGGCGGGATTCCGAATACCCGCAGGTGGAGGGAGGGTTGACAGTGGATCTTGGCTGAGCCCCCGACAAAAACCGGCTACGGTGCCGGTTTCCTGGAACGGCCCGGAAACAGCCCGCCCGAGCTTCGGGGACCCCGCCGGGAAGTGAACGGGCCACGGCACGGAGGGGGCGGGGATGCGGACCCGCGCGTTCTTTGCCCGAAGCCGGGGTCCGGATGGTGGCGGGTCGGGGTGCGGGGCGGGGGCCCGGGCGTCACGCCCCGCGCAGCCGGGCGAGCGTGGACTCCAACTCCTCCTGGGCCGCCCGGGCGGCCCGTTCCTGGTCGCCCGAGACGATGGCCGTGACGAGGGCGCGGTGGCCCGCGTGGCCGTGCCGGGGGTCCTGGCGGCGCAGGCCCAGGAGGTCCACGAGGTCGATGAGGCCCTGGCGGAGGGCCGGGACGAACTCGGCGAACAGGTCGGTGAGGACGGGGTTGTGCGCGGCGGCCACGACCGCCCGGTGCACCGCGATGTCCGCGTCCACGAAGTCCGCGTCGTCGACGCCCGCGCCCGCCTCCAGCCGGGCGGTGAGCGCCGCGTCGAGGGCGGCCAGGTCCTCGTCGGTGCGGCGGAGGGCGGCGAGGCGGGCGGCCTGGACCTCGATGAGCATGCGGACCTCGTAGACGTCGGTGACCGACGCCCTGCGCAGCCGTACCGGCCAGTCCTCCGTGACGTGGTCCGCGACGACGAACACTCCGGCGCCCTGGCGGGACCGGAGGAGGCCCAGCGTGGCGAGCGTGCGGACGGCCTCGCGGACCGTGGAGCGGCCCACGCCCAGCTCGCGGGCGAGCGTCGTCTCGCCCGGGAGCCTGGCGCCGACCGGCCAGTGCCCTTCGGTGATCCGCGTGCGCAGATGGCTGGTCGCCTGTTCCACGAGGGGGCTGGGGCGGAGGGGGCCGGACGGGGGCACGTCGTTCACCTGTCAGGTTGTCTGAGGGGTTGCGTTCTGGTTACTGTACCGCCCATGACGTACCGCGGTCTCCTCCTTCTCGGCTGCCGCGGCGGGGCCTGAAGCGATCGGCACCCCGCCGCGGGGTGCCGTGCTGTGCCGGTCGCATCCGGCGATGCGAGAAGAGACACCGTTCATGCCCGAGTCCATGTCCGCGGCCACGTCCGACGCCCGGTCCCCGATGCACAGCTTCCCCACCATCTGCACGCCGCGCGGCCCGGTCCCCCAGGCCGCGCCCCGCTGGAACCCGCAACGCTCCAGTTCGATGCCCTCGCACCGCTACCGCTCCGCGTTCGACCGGGTCGCGGTCCCGCTGACCGGGCGGAGCTGGCCGCAGGCCCGTGCCGAACGCGCCCCGCTGTGGGTCCCGGTCGACCTGCGGGACGGCAACCAGGCCCTCGCTGAGCCGATGGACACCCCGCGGAAGCGGCGGATGTTCGACCTGCTGGTCGCGATGGGCTTCAAGGAGATCGAGGTCGGCTACCCGTCCGCGAGCCGCACCGACTTCGACTTCGTACGGCACCTGGCGACGAGCGGGGCCGTACCCGACGACGTCACCGTGGTCGTCTTCACCCCCGCCCGGGCCGACCTGATCGACCGGACCTTCGAGTCCGTGGCGGGCCTGGACCGCGTCGTCGTCCACCTCTACATCGCGACCGCCCCCGTCTGGCGCGAGGTGGTCCTGGGCCGCGACCGGGCCGGGGTCCACGGCGTGGTGCTGGACGCGGCCCGGCAGATGGACCGGCTGGCCCGGGCCAGGCCCGGCGCGGACATCCGGTTCCAGTTCTCGCCCGAGGTCTTCAACCTGACCGAGCCGGACTACGTCCTGGAGATCTGCGACAGCCTCACCGAGCTGTGGGACGCCTCGCCGGACCGGCCGGTCGTCCACAACCTGCCGGCCACCGTGGAGATCGCCACGCCCAACGTCTACGCCGACCAGATCGAGTACATGCACCGCCACCTGGCCCGGCGGGACTCGGTGATCCTCTCCGTGCACCCGCACAACGACCGCGGCACCGGCGTGGCCTGCGCGGAGCTGGCGGTGCTGGCGGGCGCCCAGCGGGTGGAGGGCTGCCTGTTCGGCAACGGGGAGCGCACCGGCAACGTCGACCTGGTCAACCTGGCGCTCAACCTGCACGCCCAGGGCGTCGACCCGATGATCGACTTCTCGGACATCGACGAGATCCGCCGCACGGTCGAGCACTGCAACCGGCTGCCGGTGCCGCCGCGCCATCCGTACGGCGGGGACCTGGTGTACACCGCGTTCTCCGGCACCCACCAGGACGCCATCAGCAAGGGCTTCGCCCGCCGGGCGGACGGCGCGTCGGAGCTGTGGGAGGTGCCGTACCTGCCGATCGACCCGGCCGACGTGGGGCGTACGTACGAGGCGGTCATCCGGGTCAACTCGCAGTCCGGCAAGGGCGGCATCGCGCATCTGCTGCGCACCGGCCACGGCGTGGACCTGCCGGCCGGGATGCGGGCGGAGTTCTCCCGTACGGTCCAGGAGGCGACCGACGGCAGCGGCGCGGAGGCCACCGGGAAGGACCTGTGGAACCTCTTCGAGGCGGCGTACCTGGTCCCCGGGCGGGACGGCGGGGTCGCCCTCACCTCCTGGTCGGCGCAGACCGGCCCGGCCGGTGAGCACCGCTTCGTCTGCACCCTGCGGGTGGACGAGCGGGAGGGCGATTACGAGGGGTCGGGCAGCGGCCCGGTCACGGCGTTCGCGGACGCGCTGGCGGCGGCCGGGGTCGAGGCGGCCGTCCTCGAACTGCCGGAGCAGCAGCCGGACGGGGCCGGGACGACGACCGCGTACGCGCGCTGCCGGGTCGGCGGCGAGGAGCGCTGGGGCGCGGGGCGGGACGCCTCGGGCGTGGCCGCGTCCGTGGCGGCGGTGCTGTCGGCGGTGAACCGGGCGCGCGGGTAGCGGATCGCGGAAAGGGGTGTGCCCCCGGCCGGGAGGAAGGGGGGTGCTCGACCCGGCCGGGGGACGGTGGGGCGCGCACCCCGGCCGGGGTGGGGGGAAGGGGGCCGGGCCGGGGTGCGCGGGGGAAGGGATGGTCCCGCGCGCGGTCCGCGCAGGCACCCTCGTGGTCCTACTTGTACGCGCCGAACGCCTTGGTGAAGGCGAGCGGTTCCTGGGCGATCGAGCTGCACGAGGCGTCCGCCGTGGGCTTGGCACCGCCCGCGCACTCCTTGTCCCGGGTGCCCGACCACATGGCGAGCCAGGCGAGGCCCTTCTCCTTCGCGAAGGCGACGAGCTGGGTGGCGTCCTCGACCTTGAAGACCTCGGTGCTGACGTCGTTCACGCCGATCATCGGGGTGACGGCGACGGCCTTCCACGCCTCCGCGTCGGAGAGCCCGAGCACGCCCTTGATCTGGGCCTGCGTCGCGGTGGCGGCCTGGACGGCGTAGGTGCCCATGTCGCCGCTGTAGGAGGCGCCGTAGTCCATCGCCATGATGTTGACGGCGCCGACGTCGACGCCGTTCTTCTTCGCGTCCGCGATCAGGTCGACGCCGGGCTGGGTGAGGCCCTCGGGCATCACCGGGAGCGTGAAGGACACGTCCAGGCCGGGGTGCGCCTTCTGGAGCTGCGCGATGGCCTGCGAGCGGCGGGTGTTGGCGGCGGTGTCGGGGAGCGCGCCGCCCTCGATGTCGAAGTCGACCTTGGTCAGCTTGTACGTGTCGACCACCTTGCCGTACGCGGCGGCGAGGTCGGCGGCCGAGGAGCAGCGGAGGGCCAGCTCGGAGCCGGCGGCCCCGCCGAAGGAGACCCGGACGTCGCCGCCGGCCGCGCGCAGGGCGCCGATCTGCGAGGCGACGTGGTCGTCACCGAGGCCGGTGACGCCGCCCCAGAGCGGGGCGCAGCTGCCGCCGGAGGTGATGAAGGCGAGGTTGAACTGCTTGACGCCGGTCCTGTTCGCGGTGTCGACCAGGTCGTACGCGGGGTAGAGCGAGGTGTCCACGTACGGGGCGAAGCGGGCGCCGCTCGCGGTGCCACCGCCGTCGTCGGTCTTCGTGGGGGTGGGCGTCGGCGTCGGGGTCGCCGTGTGGGTGGGCTTCTCGGTGGGGGTGGCCGTGGGGGACGGGGGCGCGGACTCGGTGGGGCGGCCGCTGGGTTCGGGGGTGGCGCCGGGGTCGACGGAGCACGTGGCGCCGTCGATCAGGCAGCCGGTGGGGTCGGCCGCGGTGCCGTCGGAGGCGGCGACGAAGCCGACGGTGACGGACTGCCCGGCGGCCAGCTGCTTGTTCCAGCTCGCGGGGCGGACGGTGACGTGGCCGCCGCTGACGGTGTGCTCGCCGTTCCACAGAGAGCTGAGCTTCGTGCCCGCCGGGAGGTCGAACTCCAGCGTCCAGTCGGTCTTCGTGGAGCCGGTGTCGTTGGTGACGACGTACTGCCCGGTGTACCCGCCGGTCCAGCCGCTGGTACGGGTGTACGCGGCGCCGACCGCCGATGCCTGCGCCGTCCCGGTGAGGGCGAACACCGTCCCGCCGATCACCGCGGCCGCGACGACCGAGCCGATCACCTTGGTCCTGGTGCCCATCGTGCGCCGGTGCGTGCTGGTGCCCATCGCGTTCCTGCCTCGTCGTACGGGAGTGGGGGATGCGGGAGCACGCTAGCGGCTGCGGAACGGGCAAATGGGGTGAGCCGGGCGGGGGTCGGGGTTCTTAGGGCTGCCTTAAGGAGCGCATCGGCCGCGCTAAAGGTTCGGGCGGGACGCGCCCCTGGGACGCCGCCGCTGACGCCCCACCCGATGGCCGCGCCTCCCGGCCTGCGGGCGCTGTCCGTCGAACCCGATCCAGACCCGGACCTCCGTACCGCCCAGCACCGAGCGGCCGATCCGCACGTCGCCGCCGGTGGACTCGGCGACCCGGCGCACGATGTCGAGCCCGAGCCCCGTCGACCCCACCGCGTCCCGCGCCCCACCGCGCGCCAGGGCCGCCTTCGGGTCGGCGATCCCGCCCCCCGCGTCCGAGACCAGCACGATCACCGCGTCACCGCTGTGGTGCACGTCGACCGCGAAGGCGGTGCCCTCCGGGGTGTGCCGGAAGACGTTGCCGAGCAACGCGTCGAGCGCGGCGGCCAGTTCGGGCCGGGCGACCGGGATGCGTACGGTGCGGTCCACTCCGGCGAGGCGCACCTCGCGGCCCTCGTCCTCGGCCAGCGCGGACCAGAAGTCCATCCGCTCGCGGATCACCTCGGAGGCGTCGCAGCCGGCGCCGGGGCCGCCCGGCTGGGTCTGGGGGCGCTGCTCGCGGGCGGTCCGGATGATCGTGTCGACCTCGCGCTCCAGCTGTTCGACGGCTGCCCGGGTCTGCTCGGCCGCGGGCCCCTCGCCGAGCGACGCGGCGTTCAGCCGGAGGACGGTGAGCGGGGTGCGCAGCCGGTGCGAGAGGTCGGCGGCCAGTTCGCGTTCGTTGGCGAGGAGCTGGACGACCTGGTCGGCCATGGAGTTGAACGCGACGGCGGCGGACCGCAGTTCGTCCGGGCCCTCCTCGGGGACGCGGGTGCCGAGCCGCCCCTCCCCCAGGTCGTGGGCGGCGCCCGCGAGGCGGCGGGCTGGCTCGACCATGCGGATGCCGAGGCGGTCGGCCACGGCGACCGAGCCGACGATGAGCGCGACGCCGACGGCGGCCAGCATCAGCCAGGCGGTGGTGACCCCGTGGGACACGGCTGCCTCGGGGACGAACACCTCGACCACCGCGATGTCCCGGGGCCCCACCGCGGTCGGCTGGAGCAGCACGGAGCCGCCGGTGACCCCGATGATCGTGGCGCGGCCCGAGACGCGCACGGCCTCCAGCTCCTCGCGGGTGGCGCGGCCCCTGCCGATGTCGGCCGCGACGCCGTCGGGCTCGCCGGAGGCCGGGATGTGGACGGCCATCCGGCCCGCGGCGCCCGGTTCGGTGGTGAGGACGGCCTTTTCGAGCTGGGTCCGGTCCGTGGTGATGGACAGCGTGGGGCCGATCGTCGCGGCCTGCCGTTCGGCGTCGGAGAACGCGCGGTCGCGGGCCATCTCCTTGACGACGAGCCCCAGGGGCACGGCGAAGGCGATGACGACCATGGCGGTGACGGCCAGGCAGACCTTGACCAGCGCCCATCTCATGCCGGCTGCTCTGGCGCCGGGGGCTGGAGCTTCACGCCGACGCCGCGCAGGGTGTGCAGGTAGCGCGGCCGGGCCGCTGTCTCGCCCAGCTTGCGGCGCAGCCAGGAGAGGTGGACGTCGATGGTCTGGTCGTCGCCGTAGGACTGCTGCCAGACCTCGGCGAGGAGTTCCCGGCGGGGGACGACGACACCGGGGCGCCCGGCCAGGAAGGCCAGCAGGTCGAACTCACGGCGGGTGAGGTCGAGCGCGGTGCCGTCGAGTTCGGCCTGCCGGCGCAGCGGGTCGACGCAGAGGCCGCCGACCTGGATGACGCGCGGGGGCGGCGCCTCGCCCGCGGCGGCCCGGGCCCGGCGGAGCACGGCGGCCATCCGGGCCGACAGGTGCTCCACGGAGAACGGCTTGGTGAGGTAGTCGTCGGCGCCGTCGTTGAGCAGCCGGACGATCTCGCTCTCGTCGTCCCGGGCGGTCGCGATGATGACGGGCACGTCGGTGATGCCGCGCAGCATCTTCAGGGCCTCGGAACCGTCGAGATCGGGCAGTCCGAGATCGAGAATGACCACGTCGAAGCGGAAATGGGCGACTTCACGCAACGCTTCGAGCGCGGTGCCGACGCTCCGTACGGTGTGACCGGCCTCCGTCAGGTGTCGGATGAGGGCGGAACGTACAAACTGGTCGTCCTCGACCACGAGCACACTGGGCATGGGCGGCACCGTACGCCATCCGGTCCGCCCGGGTGCCGGGTCCACCCGTTTCGTGGTGCAGGATGTTGATGATGCAACGAGCTCTGGTACACGCGCTGGCGTGGTCGCTCGCCACCGGCGCGGCGGTCACTGTCTCGTGGTGGGGTGTGCGCTCCGTGCTCGCGGGCACGGTGTACGACCCGCCGCGCGCGGTGCCCGTCGCGGCGCCGACCGCCGAGAGCCTGACGTCCTCGACGCACCGCCCGGCCCCCTCGGCCTCGCCGTCGCCCGAGCCCCGGGCCACCACCCCGAAGCCGCCCGCGCCCTCCCCCCGCAAGTCGTCCCCGTCACACACCCCGGCGCCCAACACCCCGCGCCCGGCGTCCGGGACGACCGCCGCGGCCGGGAAGGCGCGGAGCTACGCGACCGACGGCGGCCGGGTCGTCTTCGAGTTCCGGGCCGACTCGGCGGAGCTGGTGTCGGCGACCCCGGAGCCGGGCTGGTCGATGCAGGTGTGGTCCAACACGACGTGGATACGGGTCAACTTCGCCCGGGACGACGGCACGACGGTCTCCGTCTTCTGCACCTGGAACGATCACGCGCCCCAGGTGGACATCGTCAACTCGTAGCCCGCACGGGGACGGAAGTCAGCGGAACGCGTCCGGGGGCGGCGGCGGTGACGGGCGGGCGTCCGCGTCGCGCACCGGGGCCGCGCCGCCGGTGAAGTCCGCGAGGGCGCGGCCGTGTTCGACGCGTCCGGGATGCGGGTCCGTCGCGACGCGCCGGGTCAGCTGGGCGATCTCCGGCGCCGTGTCGGAGGCGAGCAGGACGGCGTTGCCGAAGCGGCGGCCCCGCCACACCGTGGGGTCGGCGGCGAGCGCGAGTTCGGGGAAGACGGTGGCGGCGGTGGCGATCTGGCCCCGGAGATGGGCCAGCGGCGGCCCGTCCGCGAGGTTGGCGACGTAACTCCCGCCGGGCTTCAGGACCCGGCGCACCTCGGCGAGGAACTCGGTGCTGGTCAGGTGCGCCGGAGTGCGGGCTCCGCTGAACACGTCCGCGATGACGAGGTCGGCCCAGCCGTCCTGGATCTTCCCGAGCCCCGCGCGGGCGTCGGTGGACCTGACCCGGATCCTGGCCTGCGGGTCCAGCGGCAGTTCGCGGCGGACCAGCTGCACGAGTGCCGCGTCGACCTCGATGACCTGCTGGGTGGACCGGGGCCGGGTGGCCGCGATGTACCGGGCGAGCGTGAAGGCCCCGCCGCCGAGGTGGACCACGTGCAGCGGCTGCCCGGCGGGCGCGACGAGGTCCGCGATGTGGCCGATGCGGCGCTGGTATTCGAAGGAGAGGTACGTGGGGTCGTCCAGGTCGACATGCGACTGCGGGGCCCCGTCGATCGTCAGCGTCCAGGCGCGGCGGCGCTCCCGGTCGGGCACGAGTTCGGCGAGCCCGCCGTCCACGGGCTCGGAGACATTGCCCTCCGGGGCTCCGCGGCCCGCGCGCCCCTTGCCGCCGGCCGCTCCTCGACGTGCCACCGCTTCTCGCCCCTGCCCACTGCTCACCGTGCCCGGGACGGGCCGATCCGCGCGGCCCGCCGTCCGGCCATTATCGGTGCGATGCGGGCCGGCGGCTCAGCGGCAGTTGTCGGCGGCCTCGATCAGCCGGGCCGCCTGGTCGAGCGCGACGCGCAGCACGGCCGGGTCGGTGACCGGGGTGCCCGCGGCGGGCGGCAGCAGCCAGCCGCTGCCGGAGACCGGCGGCTCGGCGGGGATGCGCAGCCCCCGGCCGTCGGTCCGCGTACAGGCGCTGCCCGGTACGTCCCAGCCCTGCGCGGTGCCCGGCGGCACCAGGAACCCGAGGGTGTCGCAGGTGCCGTCGTGGATGACCGGGCCCACGACGTCCCGCGCCGTGCCCCGGCGCAGGATGTCCACGGCCTCCAGCCCCTGCCGCGCGGGCACGGTCACCAGATCGCAGGGCTCGTCGGCGGACGCCGTACCGCCCGTCGCCATGTCGATGTGCAACAAGGGACCTCTCCTCTCATCGCCGGAGCCGCGTTCCGTCTCCACAGGGACCAACGCCCCGACCGCGTCAAGGGCTACGGTGCGACACCGCCGCAAAGGGTGGCAGTTCATGGCGGATCGCGGCCGAGATGCCCGGTTCATCCGGAAACGCTGCGTGTGCGCACTGTCACAGCGGGTACGTTCTTGCTCCGCCGGGACACCGGAAACGTCGCCCGGCTCGCACCGAGAGGGCCATGCCATGGTGTCGACACGGGCAGTTCCCAACCTCGCCTTCCGGCGGCTGCGCGGCCCGCGCTCCGCCGGGGAGTTCGCTGCCGCGGTACGCAGGTCCGCTCGCGAGATCGGCGAGCAGGTCGCGTGCGACGCCCGGTACATCGGACGCGTGGAGTCCGGCGAGATCCGCTGTCCCAACTACGCGTACGAGCGGGTCTTCCTGCACATGTTCCCCGGGACGACCCTGGAGGACCTGGGCTTCTCGCCCCGCGCTTCGGTACGCGGGCGGGCGGCCAGGTCCGCGGCGGACGCCCCGCCCCCGACTTCCCCGCCGCCGGAGCCCGGCGGCGACGACGAGGAGAGCGACGTGCTGCGTCGCGTGTTCATGACGAGCGGCACCACCGCGGTGGCGGCCGTCTCCCTGGGACTGGGCCTCGGCGGCCCGGCCAACGCCCTGCCCCTGCAACGCCGGGTCGGCGATACGGAGGTGAGCGCCGTCGAGCGGGCGGTGCGGCAGATCCGGCTGCTGGACGACCGGCACGGCGGCGACTGGCTCTACCGGCGCGCCTCGCAGCCCCTGCGGGCGGCGTACGCGCTGCTCGACGCGGGGACCGTGAACCGGCGCTCCACGGCGGACCGGCTGCACTCCGGCGCCGGTGAGCTGGCCATCTCCGTGGGCTGGCTGGCCCATGACTCGGGCCGCTTCGACGAGGCCCGCTCGCACTACGCGGAGGCGCTGGCCACCGCGCGGGTCGCCGGTGATCCGGCGCTGGAGGCGCACGCGTTCTGCAATGTGTCCTTCCTGGCCCGCGACACGGGGCGGCCGCGTGAGGCGGTGCGCGCGGCGGAGGCCGGTCAGCGGGCCGCCGAGCCGCTGGGCTCGCCCCGGCTGCGGGCGCTGCTCGCACTGCGGGAGGCGGGGGGCCGGGCGGGGCTCGGGGACCGGACGGGCTGCGCGCGGGCGCTCGGCCGGGCGCACTCCGCGTTCTCCCGGGGACCTTCGGGGGCGGACCCGGAGTGGATGAGCTTCTTCCGCGAGGCGGAGCTGGAGATGCTGGAGGCCCAGTGCTGGGCCGCGCTCGGGGACTGGGCCCGGGCCGCGCGCCACGCGGACCGGGCGGTCCGCCTCCAGGACCCCCACTTCACCCGCAACCTCGCGCTCTACCGCGCGGAACTCACCTGGGACCTGGCGCGCGGGGGCCGCCCCGAGGAGGCGGCCTCGGCCGGCCACGCGGTCCTGGACCTCCTGGACGAGGTCCAGTCCTCCCGCGTCCACGCGATACTGCACGACACGGTGGGGGCCCTGGGGCCCCGGGCGGGGATGCCCCGGGAAGTCCGGGACTTCCTGGACCGGGCCCACTCCAGCCTGTCCGGCGTTTGAGGACGGAACCCCGCGCCCCGGTCCGGACCGACCGGTTCCGTCCTCAAACGCCGGACGGCTGACATTCGCGCACCGCCCCCCGCAGGGGCAACGCTCACCGCTCAAGGTGCCCCGTGTCGTTCCATTTCTGGATCGCCGGGGCCCCGTACGCCCAGCCCAGGACCGACAGCGATGTCGGCGCCAGCCAGATGCGGGCGCCGAAGGCGATGTCCTCGCCGAGCCAGCGCGCGCCGAGCGCCCGGAGGATGTGGCCGTGGGCGAAGACCAGGACGTCCCGGTCGGCCGACCGCGCCCATTCCACGATCTCGTCGGCCCGGGCCGACACCTCGGCGGTGCTCTCACCCTCCGGCACCCCGTCGCGCCAGATGAACCAGTCCGGGCGGCCCGCCTTGATCTCGGCCGGGGTCATCCCCTCGTACGCCCCGTAGTCCCACTCCATCAGCGCGTCCCACCGCTCCGCGCGGTCGCCGAAGCCCGCGAGCTCGCAGGTCTCGGCGGCCCGGACGAGCGGGCTGGTGCGGACCTCAAGGTCGTGGAGGTCCGTCCACGGCGCCCGGTGCAGCCGCTCGCCGAGCAGCTTGGCCCCGTCCCGTCCGGCGTCGAGCAGCGGAATGTCCGTCCTGCCGGTGTGCCTGCCGTTGAGGGACCATTCCGTCTGCCCGTGCCGGGCGAGCAGGATGCGCGGTGCCATAAGAGGGTTCTCCCTGGAAAGCCAAGACGTTGTTCCCATCATCCCGTATCCGCGGACGAGGCAACCTGGCGGGCCGCGACGGCGTCCCACTGACCACAGATGAATCAGAGCAGCTGAGGGGTGCCGACCACACCCCAGGGGGACACGCGCCCGGCGCGCACCGTACGGTTGAACGCCCGCAGTCGGCCGCATGAACACGTGATGGAGAAGTTCCGGATGCCGCACGCCACCTCCGCGCACGCTCCGCGCCACCGGCCCCGCTGGTGGACCGAGCTGCCGCTCCTGGCCCTGGTGTACGCGGCGTACTCCGGCGGCCGCCTCCTCGTCCGCGGTGACGTGTCCACGGCCGTCGACCACGGCCTGAGCATCCTGCGCCTGGAGAAGGCGCTGTTCCTGAACGCGGAGCACCCGCTCAACCGCCTCTTCACGGCGCACCCCTCCATAGGCATACCGTCCGACTTCGCGTACGCCTCCCTGCACTACGTGGTCACCCCGGCCGTCCTGATCTGGATGTTCCGCCGCCACTCGGCCGCGTACCGCAGGGCCCGCACCTGGCTGATGACCTCCACGATGCTCGGTCTGATCGGCTTCACGCTGATGCCGACGTGCCCGCCGAGGCTCCTCGACGCGCAGCACGGGTTCGTGGACACCATGGCGCAGTACAGCTCGTACGGCTGGTGGGGCACCGAGGCGAGCGCGCCGCGCGGCATGGGCGGGATGACCAACCAGTACGCGGCGATGCCCAGCCTGCACGTGGGGTGGGCGCTGTGGTGCGGCATCCTGCTGTGGCGCCACGCCAAGCACCCCGCGCTGCGCGCCGCGGGCATCGCGTACCCGCTGATCACCACGTTCGTCGTGATGGGCACCGCCAACCACTATCTGCTCGACGCGGTCGCCGGCTGCGCCGTGATGGGCGTCGGGGCGCTGCTCGCCCGGCCCGTGATGCGCCTCGCCGACCGGGTCAAGGCCGCGGTCCTGCCCCGCTTCACGGGGGCTTCCGCCGCGACGGAGTCCCCGGATGTCAGTGCCGGGTGCGAGACTTCGGCGGGTGAGCGAATCCCCGGCCAGCGGACCTCCTCCGCAGAACCATCCGACGCGGCAGCAGCAGCCGGTCCGCCTGCCCGGGCCGACGGCGCCGACGGGCCGGGACGCACCCCCGACGGGGACCCTGCGGCAGCGACTCGCTGAGCTGAGAGGCCCGGCGGTAGCGCCGCGCCCGCTGGACGCCCGCGCGCTCGCGGCGCTCGCCGCCAACCCCGGCTGCAAGCGCCGCGCCCTGCTGGACGGGGCCGGGGTCGACAAGGGCGCGCTCGCCTCCGCGCTGGGCTCACCGGCCCCCTTCGGCCAGTCGCAGTTCGCCTTCATGCGGGGCAACGCCTTCGAGGCCCGGGTCAAGGCCGACGGCGGTACGGAGCTGATGCGCCTGCTGCACGAGCGGCTCGGCGGCTCCGGTGAACCGCCGCGCGAGGTCGCGACGCCCGATCTGTCCGCCGCCGGGCCCGAGGGCCGCGCGGCCAGGACCGCGCTGGCGCTGCGGGAGGCGACGGAGGCCGGCGGCTGGGCGCTGCTCGACCACCCGATGCTGGCCCTGGAGGTGGCGGGCTCCCCCGCCTATCTGGAGCCGGACGCGGTCGTGGTGCATCCGGACGGCACCTGGACGGTGGTCGAGATCAAGTCGTTCCCCATGATCGACGGCTCGGCGGACGCGGCGAAGGTGGGCGCGGCGGCGCGCCAGTCCGCGGTGTACGTGCTGGCCCTCGAACGGGTCGCGGAGGTCACGGACGGGGCGCGGGTGGAGCACCGGGTGCTGCTGGTGTGCCCGAAGGACTTCTCGAACCTGCCCGCCGCCTCCGTCGTGGACGTACGCAAGCAGCGCGCCGTCACCCGCCGCCAGCTGACCCGGCTCACCCGCATCGAGGAGATCGCGGACGCCCTCCCCGAGGGCGCCTCCTTCGACCCGGAGCGCTCCCCCGAGGACCTGGAGTCGGCGGTCGAGTCGGTCGCCGCGGCCTACGCGCCGGAGTGCCTGTCCGCCTGCGAGCTGGCCTTCCACTGCCGGGCCCGGGCGCGCTCGGACGGTGCCGTGGAGGCGCTGGGGCGCGGGGTGCGGGGCGAGCTGGGCGGCCTGACGACGGTCGCCGGGGTGCTGGCCGCCGCCGCGGGCAAGGAGGGCGATCCGGCCGATCCGGCGGTCGCCGCCCTGCGCCGCGCGGCGGCGTTGCGCGCCGAGGCGCTGGAGGGGCGGGCCGTATGTCGCTGATCACCACGCTGGCCCGGCTGGAGGCCGTGGAGAGCGGCCGGGCGCGGCCCACGGCCACCGTGCGCCACCGCCGGGTGACCGGCCGGCCGCTGGTCCTGGTGCCGCTGACCACGGCGGGCGAGGCGGGCGCCCCGCTCGGCGCGCTCGTCGGCACGGACCGGGAGGCGCCCCGGCTGCTGGCCGTCGCCCAGCCGCGCGACCGGGACCTGCGGTTCGCGTTCCTCGCCGAGCTGGCCGAGGCGGTCCTGCCGCACATCGAGGCGTACGCGGACGTCGTCGAGCCCGCCGAGCGCAACGAGACCGATCCGGCGACCGGAAAGCGGGTCAAGGTCGAGACGGAGCTGTGCGTCGACGCGGCGCAGATCGTCGTCCCGAGCCGCGCGGGCATCGAGTTCGTCCGGCTGCTCGGCCGCTCGATGCGCTTCCGGCGCACCGCCGAGGACGACCCGGACACGCCGTATCCGGCCCCCGCCCGGGTCCCGCTGCTCGGCCGCTGGCTGACGCATTACGGGGAGCGGGCCCGGGTCCCCGGCTCGTCCCTGCTGCTGGCCTGCACCGATCTCCTGAACCGGCACTGGGCGACCGGCCAGTCGAATCTGGAGGACCAGCACCTGGGGGCCCTGCTCGCCTGGATCGACCCGCCGGCCGGCGAGTCCGGTGCGGAGGCGGCCCTTCGGGCGGAGCTGGCCCGGGACGCGGCGGGGCAGCTGCTGTGCCCCCCGGCCGGCCCGGCCACCGACCCGGACTTCGACAACCGGCTGCTGGCCCCGGCGATCGAGAAGTACGACCGGGCACGCGCCTCGCTCGCGGCGGCCGAGGACGGGCTCGCCGCCGATGCCCGGCTGGCCGAGCTGTCCGGGGCCGAGCGCGAGATCAGGGCGCTGCTGGCCGGCGTGCTGCTGCCGACCTGGGACGCGGTGTGGCGGGGTCTCGACCTGCTGCGGGAGCTGCCCGAGGGGTCCAGGACCGAGGACCGCTGGACCCGGGACCGCTGGTCGTTCACCGCCCACCGCGACCGGGTGCGCTCCGGTGAGCCGCCCCAGCCGCGCCGGGACGACGCGGTGACGGCCGCCCGCAAGCTGGCCGCCCGGGAGACGGCCCAGGCGCAGCTGGAGGCGCAGGAGGCGCTGGACGACCCGCTCGTCCTGGCGGGCCGCCGGCTCGCCGGAGAGGCGTTCGTCGCCGAGGTGTGCGCGGTGGAGATGGCGTACAGCGAGTCGAAGCGGCCCTCGCCGCGCCCGCTGGTCACGGTCCGCACCGAGGAGCGGCCGCAGCTGGGCGCGGGCGTGAAGGTCTACCGCTCGCTGGACGGCAAGCCGCAGACCGCCGAGTTCGTGGCGTACGCCCCGGCGGACGGGACGGACGGCGAGGACGGCGCGCTGTCGCTGGTGCTGCGGATCACAGACCGGATGGGGCGCGGCAAGGAGCCGGCGCCCGGTTCGGTCCCGGAGCCGGGCGACCGGATCGCCTGGACCCTGTTCGAGCACGACCAGCGCGGCGGGCCGCAGCTGCCGGACGCGGAGGAGACCCCGTGGACCCACGGCGGTCCGCCGGGCGGCCTGGAAGCGGCCGAGCTGCCCGATCCCGTGACCCCGGAGGACCTGCTGTGACGGCCGTATTCGACCCGGGTGCGGCGGCGGGCCTGGCCACCGCGAAGATCCTGGACGACACGCTGAAGGGCACGGCCCGGGGCGTCGTGGTGGACTCCCCGCCGGGCGCCGGCAAGTCGACGCTGGTGGTGCGCGCGGCGCTGGAGCTGGCCGCGGCGGGCCGCCCGCTGATGGTGGTCGCCCAGACGAACGCGCAGGTGGACGATCTGGTGGTGCGGCTCGCGGAGAAGGACCCCGGGCTGCCGGTGGGCCGGCTGCACAGCAGCGACTCCGATCCGTACGACAAGGTGCTCGACGGCCTGGCGAACGTGCGCAAGTCGGCGAAGGCGGCGGACCTGGCCGGGCTCGACGTGGTCATCTCGACGGCGGCGAAGTGGGCCCATGTGAAGAACGTGGAGCCGTGGGGGCACGCGATCGTGGACGAGGCGTACCAGATGCGCTCGGACGCGCTGCTCGCCGTGGCCGGGCTCTTCGAGCGGGCGCTGTTCGTGGGCGACCCGGGGCAGCTGGACCCGTTCTCGATCGTCGGCGCCGACCAGTGGGCCGGGCTGAGCTACGACCCCTCGGCCAGTGCGGTGAGCACGCTGCTCGCGCACAATCCGGAGCTCCCGCAGCACCGGCTGCCGGTCTCCTGGCGGCTTCCCGCGTCGGCGGCGCCCCTGGTGTCGGACGCGTTCTACCCGTACACCCCGTTCCGCAGCGGTACGGACCACGGGGACCGGCGGCTGTCCTTCGGGGTGGCGTCGGACGGGTCGGCGGCGGACCGGGTGCTGGACGAGGCCGCGGAGTCCGGCTGGGGGCTCCTCGAACTGCCGGCCCGGCACACTCCGCGCACGGACCCGGAGGCGGTGCGGGCGGTCGCCCTGGTGGTGCGCCGGCTGCTGGACCGGGGCGGTGCGGCCGTCAGCGAGCGGTCGCCGGACCCGGCCCCGGTGACGGCGGACCGGGTGGCGGTCGGCACGGCCCACCGCGACCAGGCTGCGGCGGTGCGGGCGGCGCTCGCGGAGCTGGGCGTGACGGGGGTCGCGGTGGACACGGCGAACCGGCTCCAGGGCCGCGAGTTCGACGTGACGGTGGTGCTGCACCCGCTGTCGGGGCGGCCGGACGCCACCGCGTTCCACCTGGAGACGGGCCGCCTGTGCGTCCTGGCATCCCGGCACCGGCACGCGTGCGTCGTGGTCTGCCGGGAGGGCGTCGCGGACCTGCTGGACGAGCACCCGTCGACGGAGCCGGTCCAGCTGGGCGTCACGGTGAAGTTCCCGGACGGCTGGGAGGCCAACCACGCGGTGCTGGCGCATCTGGCGGAACACCGGGTGCGCTGGAGTTGTTGAGTGCGCCGGGGGCGCGGCCGGGAGGGCGCACGCCCGGCGACGAAGACTTCTGCGCCCTTGCGGCGGACTGGACAATGAAGGGTGGCCGTCGGGCAACGGGACGCGAACCCGCGACATCCTGGGCCACCCGAGGAGGAAGACCACATGGCACAACCCGAGCAAGGCGAGCAGCGGCGGCTGCGCCCCGCACCCCTGCTCTTCGAGCCGGCGGCCGCCGTCGGGGACCCGGAGCACTTCTTCGACCTGGAGTCGATGGACGATCCGAAGGAGCTGCTGGGCCGGGCGACGGAGCTCGCCCTCGCGTTCCGCGCCGCGACCGACCGCGCGGTCGAGTTCCAGGCGATAGCGGCGGCCCAGCTGGCCGACCCGCGCCGGTTCGACCGGCTCACCACGGCGGACATCGCGCAGCGCGCGGAGTGGACCGAGGACTACGCGAAGAAGATGGTCGAGTTCGGGCGCACGCTGCTGAACACCCCGAAGCCCTAGGGTCCCGGTTACCACCACCGGCATATGCCCGGGCGAACCATACTCCCCGTGCGGTTCCCCTGTCCCGATTTCCGGCAACTCTCGGAATCCGGTTGATCACTCCCGGTAGACCTGTGCACATGACCGCATGGCTGCCCGACGAAACGACCCTGCACCACGGCGACGGACCCTGCCTCCGCGCCGGCCACGAGGCCGACCTGTTCTCGGCCCTGCGCGAGCCCGCCCGGAATCAGACGGCGCAGGTCACAGCGGCCGGTGCCGCGTGGCTGGCCGGGGCGACGGCCTACCCGCGCAGCGCCCTGGCCCAGTGGGAGACGCGCCCGACGGCGCCCGGGGTCCTGCCGTGCGGCACGGCGTTCGACGTGGTGAACGTACCCACGCTGTTCGGGCGCCGGATGCTGGAACACCTGTGGGCGGACGGTCCCGGCTCGGGTCCGGTCGCCGCGCACCGGGGCCGGATGCTGCTCTTCGCCTCCCCGGGCACGGCCCAGCGGCTGCCGTCGCTGCTGGACTGGGAGGAGTGGGGCGGCGCCCCGCAGAGCCGGAACGGCGGCGGTACGAAGGTGCCCCCGCTGCTCTGTCACGGCACCGGGGACGCGGTGACGGTCCCGCCCCTGACCTGCGACGAGAAGTACACGGGGCCCCGCTGGCTGGTGGCCCCGGACACCCGGACCCCGTGGCTGCCGGGGCCGGACGTACTGCTGTGGGCGTGCGTCCGGGTGGCCCGGTCGGCACCCTCTCCGACGCCCCGTATTTCGATTTTTCCTCTCACCGATCCGGGTGCTAAGGTCTACGACGTCAGCAGGCGCCGCTAGCTCAGTTGGTTAGAGCAGCTGACTCTTAATCAGCGGGTCCGGGGTTCGAGTCCCTGGCGGCGCACCGACGGAAGAAGCCCCTCGCGGAAGCGGGGGGCTTCTTCGTTGTCCGGGAAGAGCCCGGTCAGGTCCCCGTGGTGATGCGGACCGTGTACGCGCCCGAGGGCGTCCGGTCCGCGACCTCGACCGTGGCGTGCGCGCCGGGCACGGAGTACGTCTCGCCGACGCGCAGCGGCGCGTCCGCGAGCGGCGGGTAGACCGAGCGCTCCCAGCAGGCGTCGCTGCCCGGATGCGTGTCGAGCACCTCGACCGGGCCACCGCCGGACGGGGTCTCGTTCCGCACGCGGTAGAGCAGGACGCCCTCGGCGCAGGTCGAGAGGTCGTTGCCGGTGGCGGCGCGCGCCTCGACGGCCACCGCACTGCCCTCGCCGGTCCTGATCACGGCGAGCCGGGTACCGAGCGAGGCGCCGCGCACGGGCACGTCGGCCATCGGTTCGAGGGTGACGACGCGGTCGCTCTGGACGCAGACCACCTGCCGGTCGTCCAGCCAGCCCAGCTTCCACTTGTGCCAGCCGAAGAGGTCCGGTGCCAGGCCGAACTGGCTGCCCATGACGTCCCAGTCGCCGACGTAGGTGTCCCAGTCGCCCTTGCCGTCCGTGGGCCGGTGGTAGAGGTCGGGCAGGTCGAAGACGTGTCCGGTCTCGTGGGCGAGCACGTTGTGGTCCGGCGGGTGCTGCTCGAAGACGGTGACGACGCGCTTGATGTCCGTACCGTCTGCGTGCAGCGGCCGGTCGAAGTTGACGACCTTGGTGGCGTCCGAGTCGACGCCGGGGGCGTCCGGGTCCGCGACCAGGTAGACGATGTCGTACCGCGAGAAGTCGACCCGCTGGTCGGCCACGCGGATCGCGTCGCGCAGATAGGCGCTGCGCCGGTCGCTGGCCCAGTCGCGCCGTATGCCGTACCAGGTCGAGGGCTTCGGCATCCGGATCCACTCCCGCTGCGGGTGCGGGCGCAGCGTGAACTTCCCGTACGAGGCCCGCTGGAAGAACTGGGTGGTGGCCGGGAAGTAGTCGGCGGTGAGCTCGGCGGGGGTGGTGGCCGGCGCGGCGTCCGGGAACGAGAGGAAGACCATCACCGCGTCGAGGGCGCGGCCGGGGCGCGGGTAGGCGCCGTTCCAGCGGTCGACCCCGAGGGAGTGGTGCGCGGGGGTGCGGGGCAGCGCGCAGGGGGTGGCGTCCCCGGTGGAGGCGACAGCGGGCCCGGCGACGAGGGAGGTGGCGACGAGGGCCAGCAGCGAGACCAGCCCGGCGGCCAGCCCGCGCGGGCTGGGCCGCTCCACCTCTGGGGGCCCGGGCTGACGCGGCACATCTACCTCCGGTGGGCGAGCGGACACCTAGGGCCTGTCCGGAGTTCCCCGCCTGCGCCCCGACGCCCGGCACGGGGCGCGGACCCTCGAACCCTCCCGTCCACTTTGTGGGTTTATGGCCGTTTCGTCACGCTGGACTCCCCCAGTCGTGTCGGCCACCCCTCCGCCGGAATCCTTCACAGACAGTCACAATCGATCACCCGCGCACCGGGAGAGAGCAGAGGTGCGCAGAATCAATCAGTCACAGACAAACCGGATTTTTGTCCGCATGGGCCGTGCGAGTCGCGGACAGGTGCCCCGAGGGCCGGGGCGCTGGATCGGCCCGGGGCAGGCCCTCTATGCTTCACCTCGCTTTCCTGCGCGGTTTCCGCCTTTGACGACGGCACTCCACGCGGCGGGCCAGTCCGGTCAGAAGTGTCCGGGACAGAACTGCAGGGCGGAGCGAACGGTGAGCGCAACCTCCGAAGGGCCGGGGCCCGAGGCGCCCTCCGCACAGCGACCCGACGTCACACAGAGTCACGAAGCGTGGCCGCCCGGCACGTCCGCCACCGAGGCGCACGACTACCGGGCCGCGTTCCGCGCCGCGACCCTGCCGATGGCCGTGGTCGACCACGAGGGCCTGATCGTCACCGCGAACGAGGCGCTCGGCGCGCTGGCGGGCACCGGGGCGGCGTCGCTCACCGCGCAGTCGGCGGCCGATCTGGTCGACCTCGCGGCGGACGCCCGCGCCTGGCACGCGTACCGCGAGGTGCTGCACGGCCGGAGCTCCCGCTTCCGCTGCACCCGCCGCCTCAAGCACCCCGACGGGCGCTCGCTGTGGGCCGAGATCACCGTCGTACCGCTGCCCGACGCCCGGCAGGCGGACCGCGAGGACGCACCGGGTCAGGTGCTGCTCTCCGTCGAGGACGTCAGCGACCGGCGCGAACTGCAGAAACGGCTGCGGCATCTCCAGATGCACGACCCGGTGACCCGGCTGCCCAACCGGGCGCTGTTCTTCGAGCGGCTGTCGGCGGCCCTGCGCACCGCGCCGCACGAGGACGGCACCGGCTCCCGCGTCGGGCTCTGCTATCTGGACCTGGACGGCTTCAAGGCGGTCAACGACACCCTGGGGCACCGCATCGGCGACCGCCTCCTCGCGGCCGTCGCCGCCCGGCTCACGGACTGCGCCGGGCAGGAGGGGGCCTACCCGTCCGGTGCCCCGCTGGTGGCCCGGCTCGGCGGCGACGAGTTCGCGGTCCTGGTCGAGGAGTCCACCGGCACCGAGCAGCTGACCGGCCTCGCGCGCACGGTGCTGGGCGCCCTCCAGCAGCCGTTCGACCTGGGCGGGCAGCGGCTCTCGGTGTCGGCGTCGATCGGGGTGGTGGAGCGGCCCGTCGCGGGCACGTCGGCCACCGGTCTCATGCAGGCCGCCGACACCACGCTGTACTGGGCGAAGGCGGACGGCAAGGCCCGCTGGACCCTGTTCGACCCGGAGCGCAACGCCCACCGGATGACCCGCCAGGCGCTGTCCTCCACGCTCCGCCCGGCCGTGGAGCGCGGTGAGTTCACCATCGAGTACCAGCCGCTGGTCGGCCTGGCCGACGGGGTGGTGCGCGGGGTCGAGGCGCTGGTGCGCTGGAACCACCCGCAGTTCGGCATGCTCTCGCCGAATCGGTTCGTCGCGATCGCCGAGGAGGACGGCTCGATCGTGCAGCTCGGCCGCTGGGTGCTGCGCTCCGCCTGCCGCCAGGCCAGGCGCTGGCAGCTGGACCACCCGGAGCGGCCGCCGCTGTTCATCAGCGTCAATGTCGCGGTGCGCCAGGTCTGGGATTCCGACCTGGTCACCGATGTCGCGGAGATCCTGGCGGAGACCGGGCTCGACCCGGCGCTGCTCCAGCTGGAGCTGACCGAGTCCGCGGTGATGGGCTCGGCGGGCCGCCCGCTGCGGGCCCTTCAGGCGCTCAGCGACATGGGCGTCCGCATCGCCATCGACGACTTCGGCACCGGCTACTCGAACCTCGCCTACCTGAGCCGCCTCCCGGTGTCCGTGCTCAAGCTGGACGGCGCGTTCGTACGCGGCTTCCGCTACGAGGACGGCACGCACCCCAGCCCCGCCGACGAGACGATCGTCCAGGCCATGGTCGAGCTGGCGCACCGGCTGGGCCTGACCGTCACCGCGGAGTGCGTGGAGACGGCGGGGCAGGCGGAGCGGCTGCGCCGGATCGGCTGCGACACCGGACAGGGCTGGCTCTACTCGCGGGCGGTGGCCCCGGAGCGCATCGCCGAACTGATCGGAACCCGCGCCCCGGGGGCGTGACCCCTACAGCTCCGGCATCCCGTACGCGTCGGCGATCAGGCCGTAGCTGCGCAGCCGGGCCTCGCCGCTGTGGGCGTTCGCGGTGATCATCAGCTCGTCGGCACCCGTGCGCTTGACCAGGTCGTCCAGGCCGGAGCGCACCTCGTCGGAGGTGCCGTGCACGATGTTGACCAGCCAGGTGTCCACGAACTCCCGCTCCATCGGCGAGAAGGCGTACGCCTCCGCCTCCTCGGGCGTCGGTACGAGACCGGGCCGCCCGGACCGCAGCCGGAGCATCGACAGCGCGCCGGTCAGCACCTGGCGCCGGGCCTCGCGCTCCTCGTCGGCGGCCAGCGCGGCGACGCCGATCAGGGCGTACGGCGCGTCGAGCACCGTGGACGGCTTGAAGGAGTCCCGGTACAGCTCCAGGGCCGGCACGGTGTTCTGGGCCGAGAAGTGGTGCGCGAAGGCGAACGGCAGCCCGAGCACCCCGGCGAGCCGGGCGCTGAAGCCGGAGGAGCCGAGCAGCCAGATGGGCGGCCGCGCCGGGGACTGGACGCCGCCCTCGGCGGTGGCCTGGACGGGGCCGGGGACCGCGTGGATGCGGGCGTAGGGGTGGCCGTCGGGGAAGTCGTCGTCCAGGAACCGGGTCAGCTCCATGAGCTGCTGCGGGAAGTCATCCGCACCCTCGTTCAGCCGGTCCGTGCGCCGGAGCGCCGCCGCCGTGGCGCCGTCCGTGCCGGGGGCCCGGCCCAGGCCGAGGTCGACGCGGCCGGGGGCCATCGCCTCCAGGGTGCCGAACTGCTCGGCGATGACGAGCGGGGCGTGGTTGGGCAGCATGACGCCGCCCGAGCCGAGGCGGATGCGCTCGGTGCGGGCGGCGGTGTGGGCCAGGATCACGGCCGGGGACGAGGAGGCGACGCCGGGCATCGAGTGGTGCTCGGCGACCCAGTAGCGGTGGAAGCCCCGGCGCTCGGCCAGCTGGGCGATCTCCACGCCGGTCCGCAGGGCCTGGCCCGCCGTGCGGCCCTGGCCGACGGTGACCAGGTCCAGTACGGACAGCGGCACGGGGGCGGTGCCCCGGGCCGTGCCGCGGATCTCGTCGCCCTGGATCTCGTCGCCCTGGATCTCGTCGCCTCGAATCTCGTCCACGTTCTGGCCCTCTCCGGTGGTGCGCGTCGGTGCTCGTACGTCCGCAGAGCACGAACAGGAGGAGGGCTCCGTTTATTCCGGGGGCGCCTCTTCCGCCTCTTCTACCGGCTCTTCCTGGTGTGCGCGTACGCCCGTCCGCTCCCCCGGCTCACCGGGGCCGGCGGCTGCTCGCGGTGAGCGAAGAGCGCGCCGAGCCGCGGGGCCCAGGCGGGGCGGTCGGCCAGGCGCAGGGCCTCGCGGGCCGCCACCTGGTTCGCGGTGAGGACGGGCTTGCCGAGCGCCTCCTCCAGCTCGGGGAGGTGGGAGACGGTGTGCAGGGCCGTGTCGGGGATCAGGACGGCCTCCGCCTCGGGGCGGTCGGCGGCCCTGGCCAGGTCGAGCACCTGCTCCGCGCTCCAGGCGGCGGCCTCGGCGGCTCCGGTGACGCCCGCCGCGTGGGTGCCGGTCACCTCCACGCCGGTCTCCCGGAGGAACGCGGTGAACCGCTCGGCGAGCGCTTCCGGGTAGGTCGCGGCGACCGCGACGCGCTCGGCGCCCAGCTTCCGCACCGCGTGGACGAAGCCGATCGAGGTGCTGGACGCGGGCACGCCCGCCGCCCGGGCGAGGGCCGCGACCTGGTCGTGGGCGCCCTGCCATCCGTACGGGAAGCTGCCGCCGTCGCAGGCCCAGACGATGGACTGGACCCCGGAGCGTTGCAGCTCCTCGATGCCCGCGGCGAGCCGGCCGGGGGTGCCCAGGGCGCTCAGGGCCTCCTCGCGGTAGGCGGCGTCCGGGCTCTCGGTGTGGTGGACGACGAGTCTGATGGTGCTGTCGAGGAGGATCTCCATGCGCGGGTAGTCGTCCTCGGCGAAGTGGCCCGGGTAGAGGAATCCGACGGTCGTCATGTCCACCCTTTCTCTGCGCCTGCGTCTGCGCCACGGGATCGCGGCGGCACTGACCGGTTTCCCCGCTCCTGTTCCAGTATTCCGCCATCCGCCCCGGTTCTCGCCCCGGGCGGATGACGCGTGCATGAAAGACGGCGGGCCGGGCAGCCGTCGCGGTACGGAGCCGGGGTACGGGACATCCCGCGCAAACTCCGCCTTCCGGCCTGCCCGCGGACACGGGAAGGTCACCCTCCGGCCACCGTTCGATTACATGCGCTTTCTCCCTGCATAGAAACCCCGGATCGGGCAGGCGCCAAGCCTGTCCGGACTGTTCGAACCCTTCAGGAGATTGCGAACCATGGCTGACTTCCCGAACCTGTCCCGCCGGGGATTTATCAACCGATCGGCAGCGGTGGGCGGTCTGCTCGTCGTCCCGGGCCTTCTCGCCGCGTGCAGCAAGACCGGTGAGGGCTCCGCCGACGGCGAAGGCGCGCTGGCGAAGCTCCGCAAGCAGGGATTCGTACGGGTCGCCTACGCGGACGAGGCGCCGTACGGCTACATGGAGGGCAAGGAACTCAAGGGCGAGGCGCCCACGTTGCACCGCGAGATCTTCAAGGCGCTGGGTGTGGACGAGCTGAAGCCCACCCTGTCCGAGTGGGACGGCCTGATCCCCGGTCTCCAGGCCGGAAAGTACGACGTGGTCAGCGCCGGTATGGCGATCACCCCGGAACGCTGCGCCAACGCCCTCTTCTCGGAGCCGGAGTTCATCTCGCCGACCGCGATGATGGTGAAGAAGGGCAACCCGAAGAAGGTCACCGACCTCGCCTCCGCGAAGGAGGCCGGGATCACCATCGGTGTGATGGCGGGCGCGGTCGAGGGTTCGTACGCAAAGGGCGCCGGGATCCCCGAGGGCAGGATCAAGACGCTGCAGAAGCCGCAGGACGGCGCGGACGCGGTCAAGGGCGGCCGGGTCGACGCGTTCCTGCTGACCGGGATCTCGCTGCGCTGGCTCGCCAAGACCAACGAGGGCACCGAGGTCACCGAGGCGTTCCTGCCCGAGGTGGACGGCAAGAAGCAGTACAGCCCCGGTGGCGCCGTCTTCCGCAAGGGCAACGAGGAGCTGCGCGACGCGTTCAACCGCGAGCTGAAGAAGATCGTCGCCGACAAGTCCCGCTATGTGGAGCTCCTGCGCGACTACGGCTTCGGGGCGACCGAGCTGCCGCCGGCCACGCTGAAGACGGCCGATCTGTGCAAGGGCTGACAGGGACGGTACCCACCGCATGAATGATTTCTTCTCGGCCTTCGCCGACGATCTGCCGCAGCTGCGGTCCGGCCTGTGGGTGACCCTGGAGGCCACGGTGTTCGGCGCCCTGGTGGCGCTCCTCCTGTCGTTCGTCCTCGGCCTGATGTCACTGAGCCGGCTCATGCTGTCGCGCGGGGTCTCCCGCGTGGTCGTGGAGTTCTTCCGCGGCACCTCGCTGTACGTCCAGCTGTTCTGGCTGTACTACGCGATGCCGCAGCTGACCGGGTACGAACTGACGCCGCTGGTCTGCGGGGTGCTGGCGTTCGGCCTCAACTACGGGGCGTACGGCGCCGAAGTGGTGCGCGGCGCGGTCAACTCCGTTCCGCGCGGGCAGTACGAGGCGGCGCTCGCGCTGAACATGTCGCCGCTGCACCGGATGCGCAAGGTGATCCTGCCGCAGGCGTGGGTGCAGATGATCCCGTCGTTCACCAACCTGCTGATCCAGCTGCTGAAGGCGACCCCGCTGCTGTGGCTGATCTCGGCGGCGGACCTGATGACCGCCATCGAGAAGCTCCGCAGCCGTACGGGCGAGACCCTCACCGCGTACGCGACGCTGCTGGTCTGCTACTTCGTCCTGGCCTATGCCCTGACCCTGCTCATGAACCTGCTGGAGCGGACCGCCAAGCGGCGGCTCGGCCTCGCGGCGGGCGGGAAGAGCCTGCTGAAGACCCGTAGCGCCGTGTCCGCCGCCCAGGCCGGAGGTGCCAGGTGAACAACGACTTCGACTGGGGCGCGGTCCGCGAGGCGTTCCCGCAGCTCCTGGACGGGTTCTGGACGACCCTGCTGGCCACGGTGTTCGGCACCCTGGTCGCCGCTGTGCTCGGGCTGGCCATCGCGGTCGCGGGCCGGGCCCCGAGCCGGCTGGTGACCGTGCCGGTGAAGGCGGTGATGGAGTTCATCCGCTCCACCCCGCTGATCGTCCAGCTGGTCGGTGCGGCGGCACTGTTCACCTCCGTGGAGCCGCTGACCGTCGGCATCGTGGTGCTGGGCGTCCACTACGCCACGTACACCTCCGAGGTGTACCGCGCCGGGATCGACGCCGTGCCGAAGGGGCAGTGGGAGGCGTGCCGGGCCCTTTCGCTGCCCGTCCGGCGGACCTGGCAGGCGGTGATCCTGCCGCAGGCCGTGCGCAATGTGGTGCCCGCGCTGGGCAACTACGCGATCTCGATGTTCAAGGAGACGCCGTACCTCGCCGTGATCACCGTGCACGAGATGGTCTTCGAGGCACGCGACTACGGCACCAAGCACTTCGCCTTCACCGAGGTGTTCACGCTCGCCGGCCTGATCTTCCTGGTCGCGAGCTACCCCACGTCCCTCCTGATGAGGAAGCTGGAGAAGCGCCTTGGCCACTGAACCCCTCCCCTTGCAGAAGAACGCGGCCGCGGCCCCCGAGGACGTCGTGCCCGTCGCCGTGTCCAAGGATGACGGGCACCCGCTCGTCCGCTTCGACAAGGTCGTCAAGCGCTACGGGGACCACACGGTCCTGGACGAGCTGGACTTCACCGTCGAGCGCGGCGAGCACGTCACGCTGATCGGGCCCAGCGGCTCGGGCAAGACGACGATCCTGCGCCTCCTGATGACGCTGGAGCGGGTCAGCGACGGCGTGATCTGGATCAACGGCGAACCGCTGACGCACACCCGGGCGCCGGGCGGCTCGCTGAAGCCCGCCTCCGAGAAGCACCTGCGCGCGGCCCGTCGGCGGATCGGCATGGTCTTCCAGCAGTTCAACCTCTTCCCCAACATGAAGGTGCTCCAGAACATCACCGAGGCGCCCGTCAACGTCCTCGGCATGGACCGGGACAAGGCGGAGGCCCGGGCCCGGGAGCTGCTGGAGCTGGTCGGGCTCTCCGGCAAGGTCGACGCGCACCCCTCGCAGCTGTCCGGCGGGCAGCAGCAGCGGGTCGCGATCGCCCGTGCGCTGGCGATGGAGCCGGAGATCCTGCTCCTGGACGAGGTGACCTCCGCGCTCGACCCGGAGCTGGTGGCCGGGGTGCTGGAGCTGCTGACGGACATCGCCAGGAACACCGACATCACGATGCTCTGCGTCACCCACGAGATGAGTTTCGCCCGGGACGTCTCGGAGAAGGTGCTGATGTTCGACGCCGGACGGGTCGTGGAGTCCGGTTCTCCGGAAAAAATCTTCTCCGATCCCTCGCACGAACGCACGCGCGAATTCCTCAACGCAGTGCTGTGACCTCGGCATCCGTCGCCCACTCATGACGGTGGCATATGCCATACGGGTGCGCCCCTGCTGACAGCTCCGGGGCGCACCCACGAGTCCGCCGCACCCCGCCCCGAACGGGCCGTCGGCGGCTATCGTGGTGGCGAGGCAGAGGCCCCGCGAACCGGCCTCCGGTCCCGACCGACAGGGGAAGTCGTGGTGTTGAAGCCCGAACCGACCGCGCCGTTCCACTCGGTGCAGTACGCCCTTCGCGTTCTGGAAACGGTCTCCAAGCACGGCAGCGGGGTCACCGAGACCCAGCTCTCCCGGGAGACGGGGCTGCCCGTCGGCCACCTCACCTCCCTCCTGCTGACGCTGCGCCGCGAGGGCTACGTCGAGCAGATCACCGACGGGGCGTACGTCATCGGCGCCTCGCTGCTGCTCCTCGGCTCGGGCGCGGCCCGCCGCCAGGCCCTGGAGTCCAAGCTCCAGCAGACCCTGGCCCAGCTCCGCGACTCGGTCGGCGCGGCGGTCTACATCAGCCGGTACGTCGACGGCGAGATCCGCGTCACGCAGTACGCCGACAGCCCGCTCACCCCGGCGGTCAACGAGTGGGTGGACTTCAGATCGGCGGCGCACGCCTCGGCGATCGGCAAGTGCCTGCTGACCCAGCTCGACCAGAACGGCCGCCGCGACCACATCGCCCGGCACAAGACGCCCCGGCTGACCTCGCGGACGATCACCAGCGAGAAGGTCCTCTTCTCCAAGCTGGACAGCCAGCCCGCCACGGTCCCGGTGCTCGACCTCCAGGAGTACGCGGTCGGCACGGTGTGCGCGGCGGTGCCGCTGACGGCCGGGTCGTCGGCGGGCTGCCTGGCGCTGTCGATGCCGGTGAAGGACGCGCACCGGCTGCGCGCGGCGGCGGACACCCTGAACCGGCGCGCGGCCCCGATGCTGCTGTCGCTGGCCCTGTAGGACCGGCCGGCCGCGCGGCCCGGGCGGGTGGTCATCAGCACCCCGCCGGACCAGGTATTATTTTCACGTCAGCAGGCGCCGCTAGCTCAGTTGGTTAGAGCAGCTGACTCTTAATCAGCGGGTCCGGGGTTCGAGTCCCTGGCGGCGCACAGACAACGCACGAGGCGGTTTCCGTATCCACGGAGACCGCCTCGTGCGTTTTGCGCTGCCCGCAGCCATGTACGAACGTTTTACACAGGCGTACTAGACAGCTGTTTTAAACAGCCGTATATTCCTTGGCATGACGAACCCCACGAGCACCACCGCCGCCCCCGGCGCACTCGCCGGACGTCGGGAGTGGACCGCCTTCCTGGTCCTGCTCCTCCCTCTCCTCCTCGTCTCGATGGACGTCTCCGTCCTCTTCTTCGCGATCCCGTCCATCGACCGGGACCTCGCCCCCAGCGCCACCCAGCAGCTGTGGATCTTCGACGTGTACGCCTTCGCCCTGGCCGGCCTCCTCATCACGATGGGCTCCCTGGGCGACCGCATCGGGCGCCGGAAGCTGCTGATGATCGGGGCACTCGCCTTCGGCGCCGCCTCGGTCTGCGCCGCCTACGCGAACAGCCCGGAGATGCTGATCGCGGCCCGGGCGGTCCTCGGGATCGGTGGGGCGACGCTGATGCCCTCCACGATCGGGCTCGTGCGCAACATGTTCCGGAACGAGCGGCAGCGGGCGCAGGCGATCGGTATCTGGTCGGGCGCCATGGCCGGCGGGGTCGCGCTCGGCTCGGTGCTCAGCGGGGCGATGCTCCAGCACTTCTGGTGGGGCTCGGTCTTCCTGATCAACGTGCCCGCGATGGTGCTGCTGCTGGTGCTCGTGCCGCTGCTGGTCCCGGAGTTCAAGGACCCGAACCCGGGCCGCTTCGACTTCCTGAGCGTCCCGCTGTCCATGGGCGCGGTGCTGCCGGTGGTGTACGGCATCAAGGAGAGCGCCGCCCACGGGCTCGACATCGCGTGGGCCGCGGTCATCGCCGCCGGGCTGGCCGTCGGCTGGGTCTTCGTCCGCCGGCAGCGCACCCGCTCCGACGCGATGATCAGCCGGGAGCTGTTCCGGGGCCGGGGCTTCGGTACCGGGATCGGGCTCAACGCGCTGGCCGCCTTCGCGATGATGGGCTCGGCCTTCTTCACCACCCAGTACCTCCAGTCGGTGCTCGGCATGAGCACGATGGAGGCCGCGCTGTGGAGCCTGGCCCCGTCCCTGGCGGTGGGCGCGGCGGCGCCCGCGGCGACCGCGCTCGCCCAGCGGGTCCAGCGGGCCTACGTGGTCTGCGGCGGGTTCGCCGTCGGCGCCGCGGGCTTCGGGGTGTTCACCCTGGCCGGGACCGACTCGCTGGTCCTGCTGCTGATCGGCTCGGGCGTGATGAGCAGCGGCATCGTCGCGGTGATGGCCCCCGTATCGGACATGGCCATGGCGGTCAGCCCGGCGGAGAAGGCCGGCTCGGCCGCCTCGCTCCTGGAGACCGGGCAGGAGTTCGGCGGGGCGCTGGGCATGGCCCTCCTGGGCGCCGTCTCCACCGCGGTGTACCGGGCGGACATGCCCGCCTCCGCCCCCGAGGCCGCCCGCAAGACCCTGCCGGGCGCGCTGGCGACCGGTGACCACTCGCTGATCGCGATCGGCCGGGACGCCTTCGTCCACAGCATGCGGTACGCCTCGGTGACCGGCTCCCTGGTCCTGCTGACCGGCGCGGTGCTCGCGGCGACCCTGCTGCGCCGGGCGGGCCGGGCGGCGGCCACCGAGGAGACCGCCGCCGAGGCACCGGCCGCTCCGGTCCCGGCCGGGGCCTGACCGTGACCCGGCCCCACCGGCACAGCGAAACCCCGGGGAGTCCTTGGACTTCCCGGGGTTCGCCGTGCTGCCGCCGACAGCACGGCGGTCACCGGCGGACGTCAGAGACGCACGTCAGAACTGCACGTCCGAGCACGCGTAGAACGCGTTGGCCGTGTCCGCGATGTTCCAGACGCTCAGGATGATGTGCTTCCCGGACTTCTGGGTGGGGATGGTGCCCTGCTGGGTCAGGGTCGCCGGGGGCTGCTGACCGCCGTACGGCACCGTCATGAAGGGCTGCGGCTCCAGGTCGGCCCGGGTGAGCGGCTTGGTCGAGTCCCAGCCGTCCTTGGTGATGTAGTACCGGAAGTCCGTCGTGGCGTGCCGGGCGGTGAACTGCCAGCGGAAGCTGAAGCCCTGACCGGCGCTCACCTTGGTGGCGGGCCAGTTGCCGCCGCGCGGGTCGTCCAGCTGGGCGAATTCGCCGTGGCCACCGGAGCAGATCTTCCCGTCGGCCGGTCCGGCGGCCGGGAAGCCCTTGGGGCCCTCGACGCTCTGCGGCTCCCACTGGATGTTGCCGCAGCCGGTCACCGTGCCGTTGGCGCACAGCTTCTGACGGCTGATCGGGTTGTCCGTGTACCCGTGGCTGCTGGCGCTGCTCGTCGCGAACATCGAGACGCCCGCTACCGCAAGGCCGACCAGGGCCGCGCTTGCCTTCATACGCATGAGATGTCGCTCCTCGGATCGTGGGGGGAGTGGGGATTCCATGAGCACTGCCGCGTACGCGCGTTCTGCGGTCTAGACCAAGGCTCAGATTATTGCCGCGCCTTGACCATGTCCAGACCAATGAGCGCGGGATTCCGGTTGCCCCGGGACCTCCCCCGCGCCTCCTCAGCTGCCGTCGCCCCCGGTCCGCCCGGTGTAGAACGCCACCGTCAAGTCCTTGACCAGCGCCTTCCGTTCGTAGTCGTCCAGCTCCACGAGGCCCCGTTCCGTGAGCCGGCTGACGGTGTCGTCCACCGCGTCCACGACCGACGTCAGCACGCTGTCCCGGTGCTGCGCGTCGATCGCCGCGATCCGGCGCCGCTGCATGGCCGCGGCCACCTCCGGCGCGTACTCGATCCCGGTCGGCTGGGCCGAGTACACCTCGACGCCGACCGGCTCGCAGTCCGCCTTCAGCATCCGGGTCAGCGCGTCGCCGACCGCCTCCGCGTTGCGCAGGGTGTGCGCGTCCTCGTGGAAGGCGTCGGCGGGCAGCTGGGACAGGACCCGGGCCATCGCTGCCTCGACCTGCTCGCGCAGGTACGCCTCGTGGTCCTCGATCCCGAGCGCCGCCCGCACGGTGTCCTTGACCCGCCACACGACCTGGACGACGACCCGCAGCGCCGTGCCGTTCGCGTCCACGGCGGGCAGCGGCTCGCTGCGCCAGTGCCGCAGCCGTACGTCGATCCGGCGGCGCAGCAGCAGGGGGCTGACCCACACCAGGCCGGTGCGCCGCACGCTGCCCCGGTACTGCCCGAAGAGCGTGAGCACCCAGGCGTGCCCGACCCGCCCCCGGCCCAGGCCGCCGAGCGCGAAGAGCACCACGGCCGCCAGGAACACGAGCGCCGACCAGGCCCCGGTGGGCAGCCCTTCGTACGGCCGCGGGCCGAGCCCGACCCGGGCGAGCACGGCGGCCGGGACCACCCCGGTCCACCACAGGACGCCGCCCGCCGCCGCGATCCCGCCGAAGCCGGTGAGCAGCGCGGCCCAGCCGGGCAGCGCGGGCCCGGGGCGCTCGCGCAGCCGGGGGTCGGCGTCGGGGGCGGGCCGGGTCGAGGGCCGCACCTGGGGCGTCCTCGGCACGGGCGGCCGCCGCACCCCGGCCCCGGGGTCGCCGCCGCCCGGCCGCACGACGGTGGGCGGCACGGCGGCGGCACCGGCGCGCTGTTCCTCGCGGAAGAGCAGGTGGACGGGGATGGAGGCGGTGCGCTCGTTGGCGATGACCGCCTGGTGGCGCCCGGTGTCCCGGACCGGGTCGGGCCCGGGCACGCGGGCCCCGGTGAGGGCGAGGACGGGCTCGGGCCGCGGCGCCTCCGCCAGGGGCACGGCGTCCTCGGGCTCGGCGCTCCGGGGCTCGGCGTCGTGCGGCGCGGCGTCGTGCGGCACGGCGTCCTCGGGCTCGGCGCTCCGGGGCTCGGCGTCCTTGACCAGGGCCGGCGCGGGCACCTCTGCGGGGCGCGCGTCCTCGCACACCGCGTCCTCGCGTACCGCGTCCTCCGGCACCGCGTCCGCAGGCTCCTCCGCGCGAGCCCCCGCCGGCACCGAGACCGAAGCCGAGGTGGCCCCCAGCGAGGCCCTGCGGTCCTCCTCGCCCGGCGGGACGTCGAGCACCAGATCGACGACGGAATCCGTGTCACCGCTGTCCGGGGCGGGCGGCTCCGACGGCTCCGTCATGTGGACCACCACCTCGTCGTCCGAGGGCACCGACACCGACACCGGCCCGAAGAGCGGAGGTGGCTCGGGCGTGCGGGTCGCGGCCGGGGTCGCGCCCCGCACCGGCAGCCCCTCGGCGACCGGTTCGCCCGCCGCGGCCCGCGCGGCCCACGCGTCCGTGACGCTGCCCGCTCCGCCCGGGCCGACCCATTCCCGTACCGGGACCGCTCCGTACTCCGTCTCCTGGCCGTACTCCGGGTTTCCGGAGCTGTCCGACACCGTGGATCGCATTTCCGCCTCCGTCATGTCCGTCGTGTCACGCGAAGAGTCGCCGCCAGGTCTCCGGGCCCGGATAGCCGTCGGCCTCCGTCCCCCGCCAGCCCTGGGCCTTCTGGAAGGTCTCGACATTGCGCCGGTCCGCCTCGGTCCACCGGGGGCTGGGACCCAGCCGGTAGTGCGCGCCGTATCCCTTCTTCACCAACTGTTTTCCGAGCCTGTCGACATGGCTGTTCGACTGACCGGGCCGGAAATAGCCCCGTCCGGGGAAGGCCGGAGCCGTCTCGGCGCCGCCCGGCCTCTTTGCGGCGGGGATGTCGCGGCCGGTTCCGGTCACCAGCAGCTTCCAGGTGTCCGGGCCGGGGATGCCATCGGCCTCGGCGCCCTTCCACCCCTGGGCCTGCTGGAACGCCCGGGTGGCCCGGCGGTCGGCGTCGGTCCAGACCGGGTCGGGGCCGATCCGGTAGAAGCGCTTGCCGCCCCGGGCGACGAGCATCGCGCCGAGCCGGGTCACGTACGCGTTCTTGGCGTGGGGCCCGAACTTCGCGGCACCGGGGAACGGGTCCTTCTCCGCCTCACTGCCGGACTTCCCCGTGCTCAGGCCCTTGTAGCGGTAGGCCACATAGCTCGCGGAGTTGGTCCAGTACGCCATGGGCGTCGTCTGCTTGCGGGTGTGCGGCTTGGTCTGCTCGTACGCCGCGTAGTGGGTGTGCGTGCTGTCGGTCCAGCCGCCGAAGATCGTGACGTGGGAGCCGTTCCCGGGGTCGGCGAGGTTGTGGAAGAGCAGGATGTCGCCGGGCTGGAGGTCCGCGCGGGCGATACGGGTGCCGTACGCGGCGAGGCTGCCGGTCCACTCGTTGCCCGGCAGGTTCCAGGCCATCGACACATAGCCGGAGCAGTCCTGCCGGTAACCGTCCGACCAGTACTTCGACATGCTGTACGGGACCCGCGCGTCCAGCCACTTCTTCGCGCGGTCGATGATCTCGGTCCGGGTCGTCGCCCGCGGCTCGGCCGTCGCGGCCTGGGCCGCCGCCGGCCCCGGCGATCCGGCCCCCCGGAGGGGACCCGGCAGCCCCTGCGGGCTGTCCGGCAGCGGGCCGATCCCGGTCGGCACCCCCGTGCCCGGCACCGGGGCGGGGTCGGCGGGCGCTCCGACGGACTCCGCGGCCCCGCCGCCGAGCACCACCCCGGCGGCGGTGACCAGCACCATCGCGCGCCGCGCGCCGCGCGCGGCCGGGTGGCCGCCGTACCGCACGGGAAGTCCCCCGGCGGCGGTCCGCCGCTGGGCGGCGCAGCCGGGACACGGACAGTCGATGGCGGGTACGTACTCCTCGAAGTCCGGCACAGTCATGCGATTCCCCTCCGCGGTCGTCAAGTTCCTCGGGCGCATCTGCTCGGGCGTCAGCGTGTCAACGCTCGCGGCCCACGTCGCGACATACCGCAGTTTGACGGATAGAAGGGAAAAAACGACCATCCGACAGGCCGGGAAGACCGGACGCCCCCGGGGGGATGGTCGGGAGCACCGCCGGGGATCGGGTAGAGTTTTCCAGGTCAGCAGGCGCCGCTAGCTCAGTTGGTTAGAGCAGCTGACTCTTAATCAGCGGGTCCGGGGTTCGAGTCCCTGGCGGCGCACGCACAGCCAAGGCCCCCTCGCTTCGCGCGAGGGGGCCTTGGTCGTTCTTCGACGCGCTTCCGCAGCCCCCGCCCGCGTGCGGAGGGTGACCGGTTATCGACGTAACGTCAGAAAGCGGCTGGGCGGACGGGGCGCGTCCCCCTACAGTGGGGTGTGCGGCGGACCCGGACGCCACCGACCTCCCGTGTCCGCGCCGGGCCACTCCCGCGGCCCGCGCACCGCGGTCGAGGACCGGCCCGGCCGCAGCCCGGGGAACGGGCGGCGGCCGGGCCGGGTACCGGTCTTCCGTGTGGGTCAGGCAGCCTTCGCCGCGCTCTTCTCCGCCGTCAGGTAGGCCGAGACGACCACATTCGCGGTGTACGAGTGGGACTTCTGGTCGTACGTGCCGCCGCAGGTGATCAGCCGCAGCTCCGCCCGCCCGTCCTTGCGGGGCCCGTACGCCTTCTGGGCGTCGAACCGCGCACGGGTGAGGACCTGCACGTCGTCGATGGTGAACTCGGCGACCGTGCCGTCCGTACGCGTGACGTCGACCTTCGCGCCGGGGCGGGCCGCGCTGAGCCCGTAGAAGACGGCGGGCTTCGTCTCGGTGTCGACATGGCCGACGAACAGGGCCGGTCCCTCGGCGCCGGGCCGCGTGCCGTCCCCGTACCAGCCGACCGTCTGGGGCGTGTCGAAGGACGGCGGCTCGATGGCGCCCTCCGCGTCCAGGCCCCGGGAGACGACGGGGGCCTCGACGCCGATCGACGGGATCGTGACACTCTTCGGCGCGACGCCCCCGATCGGCGCGTGCGCCGGGGGCAGCGGCACGCCGAGCGGGCGCCCGACCGCGGCGACGTCGCCGGTGGTCGGGGCCGAGCCGATGCCCGAGCCGTCCGTGATCCCGCGGCCCCAGAGCCACAGGCCCAGCAGGATGACGGCCCAGGTCACTCCGGTGAGCAGTCTGCCGCGCCCCGCCGCCTCCTGAGGTGCGGACATGTCAGTCGGCCGCCGGCCGGCGACGGCGCACGCTGCGGAAGGCGACGGCCACGGCCGCGACGGCGGCCAGCCCGAGGCCGATCACCTCATGGGCGGTGCCGGGGCCGTCCTGCTCGGCCGTCTCGCTCGCGAGCACGGCGGTGCCTCCGCCACCCGCGTGGACCGGGGCGATGGGCACGGGCCGCTCGCGGTGCACGACGGTGAGGGTGGCGGTCACCCGCGTGTGCTTGTCGCAGACCGCCTGGACGTCGTAGTCACCGGGCTCGGCGTCCGCGCGGACGCGGGCCTCGGCGTAGAGCGTGCGGTCGCCGCCGGACGAGAACCGCGCCTCGGAGACGAAGGCGTCGGAGCTCCCCTTGGCCTCCTTGGCCTTGCAGCCGGACAGCTCCAGCTCGACCTCGCCGCCCGGGGCGACGGACGAGGGCGAGACCGACAGGGCGGCGCGGGACCGGGAGTCCTCGTGGCCGGAGCCGGATTCGGCCAGTGCCGAGGGGATCGGCACCAGGGTCGCCGCGGCCAGTGCGGCGGCACAGAACGTGAGGGGTATGGAACGCATCGTGAACCTCCTGATGGAAGGTTCACGCCTGCGGGTGGTTTCCGCATCCGCAGCGCGGGGGCGCTGGGCCGGTGGAGTGGGGAGCGGATCCGGACGCCGGTCCGCTCCCCCGTGTCATCCGGTGTCAGGCCGGCTCGACCAGGCCGACCAGGTCCGCGATGGAGTCCACGACCGTGGAGGGCCGGAACGGGTACTTGTCGATGTCCGCGACCGTGGTGAGCCCGGTGAGCACCAGGAAGGTCTGCATGCCCGCCTCCAGCCCGGCCAGCACATCGGTGTCCATCCGGTCGCCGATCATGGCGCTGGACTCGGAGTGCGCCCCGATCGCGTTGAGCCCGGTGCGCATCATCAGCGGGTTCGGCTTGCCCGCGAAGTAGGGGGCCTTGCCGGTCGCCTTGGTGATCAGGGCGGCGACGGAGCCGGTCGCGGGCAGCGGGCCCTCGGCGGACGGGCCGGTCTCGTCCGGGTTGGTGCAGATGAACCGGGCGCCCGCGTTGATCAGCCGGATCGCCT
Source organism: Streptomyces sp. NPDC041814 (assembly GCF_055590565.1). Lineage (NCBI taxonomy): Bacteria > Bacillati > Actinomycetota > Actinomycetes > Kitasatosporales > Streptomycetaceae > Streptomyces > Streptomyces sp. NPDC041814. The sequence continues at coordinate 1,050,732 of NZ_JBVJAM010000001.1, forward strand.
TGGTGAGCGCCTCGAAGGAGTACGTACGCGTCTCGCCGAGCACCACGTAGTCCGGGTCGTGGTCGGTGAGGACGTACCCGATGTCGTGCAGCGCGGTGGTGAGCCCGGCCTCGCCGATGACGTACGCCGTGCCGCCGGGGCGCTGGTCGTCCAGGAACTGGGCGGTGGCGAGGGCGGAGGTCCAGATGTTCTCCACGGGCACGTCCAGGCCCATGCGGTTCAGCCGGGCGTGCAGGTCGCGGGCGGTGTAGATCGAGTTGTTGGTCAGGACCAGGAAGGGCAGTCCCGAGTCACGCAGCCGCTTGATGAAGGCGTCGGCGCCGGGGATCGGGGTGCCCTCGTGGATGAGGACCCCGTCCATGTCGGTCAGCCAGGACGAGATCGGCTTGCGCTCTGCCATGTGGGACTCCAGTTGCCGTACGCCAGGTGCGGGGACGCCGGCGGCACCGCGTTGTGCAGCGCCGACGCCCCAGAGTTTAGGCCGACTGTTCGACCTGAGGTACTGGCTGACCGTCCGAATGATCAGTGGCCGGCGCGGCGGGTCCGGCGGGACGCGAGCACCATCGCGCCGCCGCCGATCAGGAATCCGGAGACGGTCAGGGCGGGCAGGGCCACGGGGACGGAGATGCCGGTCGCGGCGAGCTGCGGGACCCCGGCCGGGTCGGTGCCCGGTGGCACGGGGCGCCGGGTGGTGCCGGTCCGGCCGGAATCCTCGTCGCCCTTGCCCTTCACCGTGCCGCTCCCCTCGTCCTCGTCCTCGCCGGTGCCGCCCACGTGCTCCCGGCCCGTTCCGTCCGCGTGCTCGCGGTCGCCGTCCGTCTCGCCCGTCCCGGTGGTGTCCTCGTCGTGCTCGACCACGGAGAACGGGTAGTCCTCGGACTCGCCGACCCACTCCCCGTCGCCCCCGTCGCCGTTCCCGGCGCCCCGGCGCTGGACGATCGCGGCGTTCGCGGTGATCCGGCCGGGGCTGGTGTCGGAGGTGAACGCCAGCCGGACCTGGACGGTGACGGTACGTCCGGCGGGCACGGTGAACCCGGGGAAGGCGTCGCCGCCCTCGCCGCCGAAGACCCCGATGTGCTCGTCCCGGTCGGTCGTCTCCCAGGTCACGCGGTGCTCGACCCCGGGGTGGGCGCGTTCCGAGAACTGAAGCTGGATCTGGTCCGAGGTCAGCGCCCGTTCCTCGTCGGTGAGGACGAGCACGGGGTGGATCGCCCGGCAGGACTCGGTGGTCGTGTTCGTCAGGTCCAGGAACCAGGTGCCGTAGCCGCCGCCGGACGCGTAGGTGTCGGGCCCGCCGTGAATGCGGGTGTCGATGGGAAAGCCGGCCGACGCGGGGTTGCCGCAGGCCGGCTGCTGGTCGGCGGTGGCCGCGCCGGGCACGCTCGCCCGGATCGGCCCGCCGGCCGTTCCGGCGACCGCGCTGCGCTGCGGGGCGGCGGACGCGGTCGCCCCGCCGAGGACCACTGGCATCACACTCGCGGCGGCCAGCCCGAGCGCGAGGCCGTGCCGGGTGCGGCCGGTCCCGGGGGGTTCGGTGGGCTCGGTGGGCTCTGCGGATTCGGGGGGCATGGCAGGGCAGCCTCCACTTCGTACGGCAAGGGCCGGTCGGAGCGCGGGGCGCCGCGGGCGGCGCGGCCCCGGGCACCCCTCGGAGTGGCCGACCCTGCCACGCGCGCGCGAGCGCCCCGCGGAGGCGTGCCGGGGGGCCGCCCGGACGGCGGGACGAGGACGCCCGGACGGCGGAGGGCGGGGCCGGTCCGGGGCGGCGTAGGGCTAGCAGGCCGAGGTGGCGGACGAGGGTTGGCCGGGGGGCGGGGCCGGTCCGGGGCGCCGGAGACCGGGGCGGCGGGGTTGGCTGTGGCGCCGGAGACCGGGGCGCCGGAAGCCGGGGCCGGGGGCGGCGGGGCACACGCGCCGGTCCCCGGGGCAGCCCGCCGGAGCCCTCAGGTCAGCCCGTGGCGGGCGTCCCGGGTCGGCCCGTCTCCGGCGCCCCGGCGGTGTCCACCCGCCCGAACAGCGGTGCCAGCACCAGCTGCGCCGCCCCCTCCGCGACCGGGTGGCGGCCCTCCTGGTGGGCGGTGACCGGGACCGGGGTGCCCCGCGCCCCGTCGCGGCGGGAACGCTCGTCCAGGACCGCGCGCACTCCGCGTACGAACGTGTCGGGGTCGGCGGCGACCGTGCGGCCGCCCAGGACCACGCGGTCGATGTCGAGCAGCCCGACGAGGTTCGCGGCCCCGGTCCCGAGCACCCTGGCCGCCTCCGCCGCGTCGCCCCGGCGGACGGCGGCCAGGCACAGCGCCTCCAGGCAGCCGCGTCCGCCGCAGTCGCAGCGGAGGCCGTCCAACTGCACGGTCTGGTGCCCGAACTCGCCCGCCCCGGTCCGCTCCCCCCGGTGCACCTCGCCACCGAGGACGAGCCCCGCGCCGAGGCCGGTGCCGAGGTGGAGGTAGGCGAAGTCGGCGGGGCCGTCCGCGCCGAGGGCGAGGCCGAGGGCGGCGGCGTTGGTGTCCTTGTCGAGGACCACGGGCAGCCCGGTCCGGGCGGCGAGCGCGTCGCGCAGCGGGTAGCCGTCCCACTGCGGGAACCCCGTGACGCGGTGCAGCACCCCGCCCCGGTGGTCCAGCGGGCCCGGCACGGCGACGCCCGCCCCGAGCACCGGCAGCGCCCCGTCCCCCCGCACGGCGGCGACCGCCCCGGCGGCGGCCGTCAGCACCTCGTCCGCCGGGGCCCCGAAGTCCAGCGGAGCCGTACGGCTTGCGGCGACGACCCCCGCCAGGTCCACCAGCACCACGGTCAGCCCGTCGCGGTCCAGATGCAGCCCCACCGCGTGCCCCGCCCCGGGGACCAGCCGCAGCACGGTCCGGGGTTTGCCGCCCGTGGAAGCACGGCGGCCCGCCTCGGCGGCCAGGCCCTCGGCGCGCAGCCGGGCGGTGATCTTGCTGACGGCCTGCGGGGTGAGCCCGGTGCGCTCGGCGAGTTCGAGCCTGCTGATGCCATGCTCGCCGGCCACCCGCAGCAGGTCGAGCACGAGGGCCGCGTTGTGGCTGCGCAGGGCGGGGAGGTTCGCGCCGGTGTTGCTCCTGTTCACGGACCCATTGTGGCCCGCGCTTGCACTTTGGCAACAGCGTTGCCAAAGTGGACGGCATGACCTCCCACACCTCCGGCTCCCCCCTGCGCGTCGGACTCGTCGGCTACGGCCTGGCGGGGTCCGTCTTCCACGCCCCGCTGATCACGGCCACCGAAGGACTCGTCCTCGACACGGTCGTCACCCGCGACGAGGAGCGCCGCGCCCAGGCCCGCGCCGCCCACCCGGACGTACGCTTCGCCGACTCGCCCGACGAGCTGTGGCAGCGGGCGGACGAGCTGGACCTGATCGTCGTCGCGTCACCGAACAGGACCCACGTACCGCTGGCGCGGGCGGCCCTGGAGGCCGGGCTTCCGGTGGTCGTGGACAAGCCCGTCGCGGGCACGGCGGCCGAGGCGCGGGAGCTGGCGGCGCTGGCCGATGAGCGCGGGCTGCTGCTCTCGGTCTTCCAGAACCGCCGCTGGGACAACGACTTCCTCACCCTGCGCGCGCTCCTCGCGGACGGCGCCCTGGGTGACGTCCAGCGCTTCGAGTCCCGTTACGAGCGGTGGCGCCCGCAGCTCAAGGGCGGCTGGCGCGAGTCCGGCGATCCGCAGGAGATCGGCGGGCTGCTGTACGACCTCGGCAGCCACGTGGTCGACCAGGCGCTGACCCTGTTCGGCCCGGCGGCCCAGGTGTACGCGGAGTCGGACCTGCGGCGCCCGGGCGCGGCGGCCGACGACGACACGTTCGTGGCGATCACCCACACCTCGGGCGTCCGCTCGCACCTGTACGTGAGCGCCACGACGGCCCAGCTCGGCCCGCGCTTCCGGGTGCTCGGGTCGGACGCCGGCTTCGTGAAGTACGGCCTCGACCCCCAGGAGGCCGCCCTGCGCGAGGGTGCCCGGCCGACCCCGGGCGAGCCGTGGGGCGAGGAGGGCGAGGAGCTGTGGGGCCGGCTCGGCGCGGGCGAGTCCCCGCTCACGGGCGGCGGCACCCCGGTCCGTACCCTTCCGGGCGACTACCCGGCGTACTACGCGGCGGTCGACGACGCGCTGCGCGGGACGGGCGACAATCCGGTGACCGCCCTTCAGGCCGCCGAGGCCCTGGACGTCCTGGAGGCGGCCCGCCGCTCGGCCCGCGAGGGGATCACCGTCACCCTGCGGCCCGTCGGCGCCCCCGCCCACGTCACCGAGGAGCAGCCCGTATGAACCCCACCGCTCCGACCATCTCCGAGCTGATCGCCCAGGAGCGCCGGCTCACCCTGCCGCACTTCGGCTACGACGACGCCTACGCGCTCGGCGGGCTGCTGGTCTCGCTGGCCCGGGAGCGGCACGCCCCGGTCGCGATCGACATCCGGCGCGGGGCGCAGCAGCTGTTCCACGCGGCGCTGCCCGGTTCGAGCGCGGACAACGACGCGTGGATCGACCGCAAGCGCCGGGTGGTCGAGCGGTACGGCGAGAGTTCGTACCTGGTGGGGACGCGGTTCCGGGCGAAGGGGACGACGTTCGACGAGGCGTCCCGGCTGGACCCGGACCTGTACGCGGCGCACGGCGGCTCGTTCCCGGTCGCGGTCGAGGGCGCGGGTGTCATCGGCTCAGTGACGGTCTCGGGGCTGCCGCAGGCGGAGGACCACGCGCTGGTCGTGGAGGCGCTGGAGCAGTTCGTGTCGCGGATCGGCGGCTGACGTACGCGGAGGGGTGGGGTCCGCGTACGAACGGACCCCACCCCTCCGATGTATCGGGGCGCACTACGCGTCCTTGAGCTCCTGCCGCTGCCGGCCCAGCCCCTCGATCTCCAGCTCCACCACATCGCCCGCCCGCAGGTACGGCTTGGGATCGGGCTGCCCCATGGCGACGCCGGCCGGGGTGCCGGTGTTGATGACGTCGCCCGGGTAGAGCGTCATGAACCGGCTCAGATAGCGGACGACCTCGCCGACCGGGAAGATCTGGGCGGCCGTGGTGCCGTCCTGCTTCAGCTCGCCGTTGACCCAGAGCTTCAGCGGGAGCGCCTGCGGGTCGGCGACCTCGTCGGCGGTGACCAGCCAGGGGCCCAGCGGGTTGAACGTCTCGCAGTTCTTGCCCTTGTCCCAGGTCCCGCCGCGCTCGATCTGGAACTCGCGCTCGGAGACGTCGTGCGCGACCGCGTACCCGGCGACGTGGGCGAGCCCTTCCTCGGCCGTCTCCAGATAGCGCGCGGTACGCCCGATGACGACGGCGAGCTCGACCTCCCAGTCGGTCTTCACGCTGCCGCGCGGCACGAGCACGGTGTCCTCGGGCCCGACGACGGTGTCCGGGGCCTTGAAGAACAGGATCGGCTCGTCCGGGATCCGCGCCCCGGTCTCCTCGGCGTGGTCGTGGTAGTTCAGCCCGATGCACACGATCTTGCCGATGCGGGCGAGCGGCGGGCCCACCCGCAGCCCCTCGGCGTCGAGCGGCGGCAGCCCGCCGGGCGCGGCCGCGGCGGCACGCACCCGGGCGAGCGCCTCCTCGTCGGCGAGCAGGGCGCTGTCGATGTCGGGGACGATGCCCGACAAGTCACGCAGGGTTCCGTCCCCGTCCAGCAGCGCCGGTCGTTCCGCGCCCGCCGTACCCACACGAAGCAGCTTCAAGAGTCGTTCTCCTCGGTCGGGATCAGGCCCGTCGGATGGGTGGCGGCCATCGCAGGCTTGTCCGATCCTCCAAGACATCCGATCACTCCGCAAGACCCTGTTCACAACCTGGACCGGCGCCGGTCCGGCCCCGTTACGCGGCCGTGGCGACCGCGGCCCCCGGCGCGGTCATGTCGCGGTACAGGAAGGCCCGCTCGATCGCGGTCCAGGTCGTGCTGGTGACCACGTACAGCGCGGCGGCCAGCGGCACGAAGGCGACGGTGAAGAGGGTGAAGAAGGACATCAGCGGCATGAGCTGGTTCATCGCCCCCATGCCGGGGACCGGCTGCCCGTCGGGGCCGGTGGGCGGGGTGACCGGGCTGGCGGCCATCTGACGCTTCGTACGCCCGTAGTTGAAGGTCGCGACGGCGGCCACGATCGCGAAGAGGCCCAGGTAGACGAGGCCCTGCGCGCCGAAGAGCCCGCCGTGCGACAGGGCGTCGTGCCAGCGTTCGCCGAGCGGGGCGTCGAAAAGCTGGTGGCCGAGGAGCGAGTTGGCCTTGTCGCCGATCTTCTGGCTGGAGAAGAGGTGGTAGAGCAGGAAGAACGCCGGCATCTGGAGCAGGCTCGGCAGGCAGCCGGAGAGCGGCGAGACCTTCTCCTCGCGGTGCAGCTCCATGAGCGCCTTCTGCATCCGCTCGCGGTCCTTGCCGTGCTTCTTGCGCAGCTCTGCGATCTGGGGCTGGAGCCGGCGCTGGGCCTTCTGCCCGCGTGCGGCGGCCCGCGACAGCGGGTGCACGGCGAGCCGGACGAGCGCGGTGAAGAGGACGATCGCGGCGGCGGTGGACGCGCTCTGGAAGAGCGGGTGGAGCAGGTCGGCGAGGGCGCCGACCAGGCTGGCGAAAGCGGACATGAAGGCGGACATGGGTGAGCCCTCCGGGGGTCTCGTCGTGCCGGGAAGTCGATTCGGCGTGACGGGTCCGCGAAGGGCCTTCAGAAAAGGGCGTGTCCCTACGCGGCCGTCAGGAGGGCACGGCCCGGCGCTCGGGGGCGGCGGCGCCCCTGCGCGTCCGGGTCCCGTTGGGGGAGGAACGCGGTGCGCTTCTCGCGGTCGCGCATGGCGGTGCGCACCCGGGTGCGGGGCACCGGGACGGCGCAGCGGGCGCTGATGACCGAGCAGGCGACGAGCGCGGTGCCGGCGGCAGCCGTGGCGGCGAGCGCGACGGCGGCGGAGAGGCTGCCGCCCTCGGCGAGGAGCACCTCGGTGAGCAGGAAGAGGAGCAGCCCCGCGGGGCGCAGGACGCGGGAGAGACCGTCGCGTACGCGGCTCATGGCGTCGGTGTGCATGGGCGGTGCCTCCCTTCCGTATGCGCTCCTGTCGGTCCATCCGTTATACACGACCGGCCGAGCGGGTCAACGTACGTTGACGACCATCCGGTCCGCCTCCAGCTCGTCCCGGGCCAGCACCTCGTCGTCCGGCCGTTCGTCGCGCTCGCGCGGCCCGGCGTACGTCACCACGAGCGCGACGGCCAGGTTGGCGGCGAGGGCGACGATGCCCGCGTTCACGCCCCACACCGGGTCGTGCTCCGTGAAGACGAACCCGCACACCACGCCGACCCCGACGACGAGCCCGGACAGCGCCCCGAGCAGCGTCAGCCGCCGCCACATCAGCCCCAGCAGCACCATGGGGAGCAGCTGCGCCATGCCCTCGTAGGAGATGAGCGAGAGGCGTACGAGGGTGTTGGGGGCGGTGTACGTGAGGAGCAGCGCCAGGGAGCCCGCGACCACGACGACCAGCTGCGCGGCGCCCTTCTGCCGGCGCTCCCAGCGCGGCACGAGCGAGAGCACGCTGCGGCCCCACATCGTGCCGATGACCAGCATGAACACGGCCATGGGCACGATCGAGGAGAGCGCGGCGGCCACCCCGATGACCCCGACGGACCAGGCCGGCAGCGAGTCCGTGACCAGCTTGAAGAGCGCGAGGTTGGACTCGGCCCCGACCAGCCCCGGCACCACGAACAGCGCCGCCATGCCGAGCAGCATCGGGACGAAGAGGAGGACGTTGTAGGCGGGGAGCCACATCGCGTTGCGGCGGAGCACGTCCGCGTTCTTCGCGCCGAGGTAGCCGGCGACGGTGGTCGGGAAGATCACGACGGTGAGCGAGTTCAGGAACGACGTCGTGATGAACCACGCCTGTCCGAGACCGCTGTCCCCGTGGCCGGGGAAGGTCAGCCAGTCGCTCTTCTCGCTGACGAGCCGGTCGAGGAAGGGCCCGTACCCGTCGAAGTAGTGCACGGGCACGTAGACCGCCAGGAAGCCGAGCGTGACGATGACCAGCAGGTCCTTCAGCACGGAGACCCAGGCGCTGCCGCGCAGCCCGCTGACGACGACGAAGCCGGTGGTGACGGCGAAGGCGATGAAGTACGCCCAGTTCAGGCTGATGGCGCCGTACGAGATCGTGGAGACGACGACGCCCATGCCGGTGATCTGGAGCTGGATGTACGGAAGCAGGAACACGGTCGCCAGGACGGCCACGAGCGCGCCCAGCCAGGGCCGCCCGAAGCGGTGCGCCACCATGTCGGTGATCCCGACGAGACCGTGCTTGCGCGCGTACGCCCACAGCATGGGCCCGACGACGTAGCCGACGGCGTAACCGCAGGACATGTACGCGACGACGTACAGGACGGGCGCCCCGTAGTTGTAGCCCCAGCCGGCGGCGCCGAGGTAGCTGAAGCTGGTGTAGCCCTCGCCGGCCATCAGCACCCAGATGAAGACCGTGCCGAGGCTGCGCCCGCCCACCGACCACTCGGCGAGCCCGCCCCCGCCGCCGCGCCTGCCGCGTACGGCGAGCAGCCCCAGGGCGACGGTGGCGACCATGAAGACCCCGAAGACGGAGGTTGCGACGGCGGCGTTCACCGGCGGTCACCCCGCCGGGTCAGCCATACGGCGACGGGGGTCAGCAGGGTCGCCCCGAGCAGCCAGAAGAAGAGGAACGGCAGCCCGAGAACGACGGGCCGCACCCGGTTCACGAACGGCAGCGCCCCGAGGTAGAGCACGTAGGGGACCAGCAACCACAGCAACTGCGGACGTCGTCTGAGCACGTCGGCAAAGGTTACGGCCTCGGCCCCCGTTCCGGCCAAAGAGGCTCCCCGGAACCCGCGACGTCTGTCGCCCGGCCTCCAAGTGGGCGATAGTGAAAGGGATTTCAGATCCAACGGGGGTCGGAGCATGGCTGTTTCGAGGACTGCGCGTGTCACCGCGTGGATCGTCGCCGTCGTGGCGGGGCTGATCTCGGTGGGACTGATCGTCCTGATGGTGGTCGATCCCGGTACGGCCGACCTGGCCGCCGCCGTCACGGGCGCCGTCGTCGGGCTCATCGCCCTCGCCGTGTCCGTGGCCGCGCTGGTCCGCGGCTCCGGGACGAACGGCGGGCGACAGCGGGTGCGCTCCGGACGGGGCGGGGTCGCCGCGGGCGGGGACGCGGTCGGAAACGCCGTGGGCACCCGCTCCACTGTCGTCGGCCGTCCCAGTACGCGCGGGAGGAGCCGCGGTGGCGGGCAGCGGGCGGACGTCCGTGCCGGACGGGACGCGATCGCCGCCGCCGGTGACGTACGGGACAACGCCCTGGGGGAAGGCAGCGAGCGGCGGTGAGCCTTCGCAGACGCCGCCGGAAGGACACCGCAGCCGGCTCCGCGACGGCGAAGGGTCCGTCGGCCACGGAGCATCCCGGTCCGGTCACGGCGGGCGAAGGCGCGGTGGCGGCGGGCGGAAACGCGAGCCACAACGCGCTCGGCCCCGGCAGCACCGTGCACGACCTCCGCGGGGCGCACATCCACCTCGCCGCCCAGGAGGTGGCCTGGCCCGTCGAGATCGGCAGGGTTCCCGGCCTCGCCTCGGCGTTCCAGCCCCGTTCCGCGTTACGGGAGAGCATCGACGCCGCGCAGGCCCGTGACGGCGCCGCACCCTCGGCGCAGGTCCTGACCGGCGGTGGCGGGACGGGCAAATCCCAGCTTGCCGCCTTCTACGCGGCCGAGGCCATCAGCACGGGCACGGACCTGGTGGTGTGGGCGGACGCGGGCGAAGTCCGGCAGGTCGTCACTCTGTACGCCCAGGCGGCCGTCCGCATCCGCGCGCCGGGCGCGACCGGCGAGAACACCGAGCAGGACGCGCGGGCACTGCTGTCGTGGCTGGCCACCACGGAACGGCACTGGCTCGTGGTCCTCGACGACCTCAACGACCCGGCGGGCATGAGCGGCTGGTGGCCGCACAGCCGGACCCGCACCGGACGGGTCCTGGCGACCACCCGCCTGCACGACGCGCGCATCACCGGCAACGGCAGGCGCCGCGTTCCGGTCGATGTGTACACACCGGACGAGGCCGCCGCGTATCTCCGCACCCGCCTCGCCGAGGACGACAACGGGCATCTCCTCGACGACACGACCGGCGATCTGGCCGCCGCTCTCGGGCATCTGCCGCTCGCGCTCGGGCACGCCGCCGCCTACATGCTCAACCAGGCCCTGCCCTGCGCCCGCTACCTGGCCCTGCTCGGCGACCACACCCGGCCCCTCGGCCAGTTGCTCCCCGAGGATGCCGATGCCGAGGGCTACGGGCGGGCGGTGGACGCCACGCTGCTGCTGGCCCTCGACGCCGCCCAGCGCACCGAACCCGCCGGCCTCGCCCGCCCCGCCCTCCGCCTCGCCGCCTTCCTGGACCCCGCCGGGCACCCCGGCGCCCTCTGGACGACCCCCGCCGTCCTGGCGTACCTCACCGAACACCGGGGCGCCGCCCCGGACAAAACGCGGCGATCCGGCCCCGTCACCTCCGAGGAGGCCGCGGCGGTCCTGCGGGTGCTCCACAAGTACGCCCTGGTCAGCGGCGGCCCGGAGGTCGTACGGATCCACGCGCTCACCGCCCGGGCCGCCCGCGAGCCGCTCGACGGGGCGGCCCTTCCCCGCCTCGCGCGCGCAGCCGCCGACGCCCTGCTGGACATCTGGCCCGACCCCGATCACGGCGACCCCGGACTGGCCGCCTCCCTGCGCGCCAACACCGGCCGGCTGCACGAGCTGACCGGCGAGTGCCTGTGGCGGCCCCAGGGGCACGAGGTTCTCTACCGGGCCGGAGGGAGCTGGATCGTGAGCGGCCTCGCCGCGACCGCCGCCGCCCACTGGGAACAGCTCGCCCGCACCAGCCGTGCGGTCCTCGGCCCGGTGCACGAGAGCACCCTCCGAGCCTGCGCGGAACTGGCCTACCTGTTCAGAGCCACGGGGCGCAGGGCGGAGGCCATCACGCTGACGGAACAAGTCGCCGCCGACTGCGTCCGGCTGCTCGGCCCCGCCCACCGCAAGACCCTCACGTTCCGCGCCGACCTCGTCACCTTCTACGCGGACACCGGGCGAGAACCGGAAGCCCTGGTCCTGGCGGAGGAAATCCTGGCCGTCCGGGAAGCAAGCCTCGGGCCCGGACACGCCGACACCCTCACCGCCCGCTCCGCCCTCGCCTTCGCCCACAGCAGGCTGGGGCACGTCGAAGAGGCCCTCACCCGCAATCAGGAGCTCCTGGCCGACCAGACGCGGCTCCTCGGGCCGGAACATCCGGACAGCCTTCGCACACGCGCCAACCTCGCCGCCGCCTACGCGGACGCCGGGCGTCCCTGGGAGGCCATCGCCGAAACGGAACGGCTCCTGGCCGACCGGGAACGCTTCCTCGGCCCCAGTGCTCACGACACCCGGCTGAGCCGCTCCGCCCTCGCCTCGGCCTACACCCAGGTGGGGCGCTTCGATGAGGCCGTCGCCCAGACGGAACGCCTCCTGGCCGACCTGGAAGAGCGCAAGGGCCCCACCGACCTCGACACCCTCCGCACCCGGTCCGAACTCGCCCTCCGGTACGTCTACGCGGGGCGCGTCCCGGAGGCCCTGGCACTGGAGGAATCAGTCGTGGCCGACTGCGAACGGCTCCTGGGCCCCGATCACCTCGACACCCTCCGCACCCGCGCCAACCTCGCCGCCACCTACGGAGACGCGGGACGTTTCGCGGAGGCGAACGCCCTGGCCGAAAGCGTCTTGGCCGACCGGGAGCGCCTTCTCGGACCCGACCACCCCGAGACCGCCGGCAGCCGTGCCCTGCTCCTGTCCCTCACCCTCTCCGCCGGTGAACGGCTCGATTGAGCAGGTCACGGAGGGCTTCGAGGCCGCCGTGCCCTTCGGCGGCGCCGGGCCCTTCGACGGCGCCGGGCCCGGCGCCGCGGTCCCGGTACGAGGCTCACTCCCCCGAGCCGGGGCAAGCCGTCCGCCGCGCCCCCGCACAGCAGTACGGTGTGGAGCATGCGCCCCGAGACTCCTGCCGACCACATCTCCGAAGCCGAGCGCCTGCTCCGCACCGCGGCGCAGTACCCCGAGGACCACGAGCCGCTGCTCCTCCAGGCCGCGGCCCACCTGGAACTCGGCGGCGACCGCGCCCGCGCCACGACGCTCTACGACGAACTGCTCGGCGACCCCCGCACCGAGCACCCGCACCTGGTGAAGGCGCTCAGCGCCGCGAACCTCTGGGAGTACGGCCACGAGGCGGAGGCCCGCGCGCTGATCGACGGCGTCCGCGTGGCGGCCCCGCAGGAGGCGGCCCCCTGGGAGATCGCGGCGGAGACGCTGGAGGCCCACGACGAGCTGGAAGCGGCCCACGACCTCTTCTCGACGGCCCTGCGCCTGCTGATCGCCCCGGGCGAGGAGGTCCCGTACGCCACCCAGTCGCTGCTGACCGGCCGCCACCGGGTCCGCCGCCTGATGGGCGTCGCGCACGACGCCTGGGACGAGCTGGCGGACACCCTGCACACGGCGGCGGTCCCGCTGGACGAGCTCCACGACCCGAAGCGCCTGTGGTCGCTCGGCTCGTCGGACCCGGGCGAGCTGCGTGCCGAGATCACCCGCCTGCGCGCCGAACTGGGCACGTACCGGACGGCTTTGTCCCGCCCGTTCCCGGTGGCGGTGCTGCACTGGCCGGAGGCCGAATTCCGCGAACTCCTCACGGCGTACCCGAGCCTGGGCAGCGAATACGTGTCCCACCCCGACCACCTGGCCCGCCTGGAGACGGCCCTGCGCGACCTCCAGGCGGCGGGCACCCCGAACCTGGGCATCGTCCGGGGCACGGTCCCCTCCTACGAAGCCTTCGCCGCCTCCGAATCCGCCTCCCCGGCCGACCCGGACCTGCTCCCCCAGTACGCGACGACACTGGCCGCGAGGGGGCGCGCGGTGCCGTGGCCCCCGGCGAAGAGCGGGGCGTGCTGGTGCGGGTCGGGGGAGTCGTACCGGGGGTGCCATGGGGGGCAGGTGCAGGGGGGGTAGGGGCGGGGGGCGGGGGCTTGGGGTCGGGCGGCTTGGGCCGGGCGCTTGAGGGCCAGGGGCTCGGGGCCGGGCGCTTGAGGGCCAGGGCTTGAGGGCCGGGCGCTTGAGGGCCGGGGCGGAGCCCGAATCACGGATGCCGGGGCGCGCCCCCGCTCCGTACGCTTCGCCCATGCCCGAACTCCAGCGCCTGCGTCCCGACCACGCCCCGGCCGTCCTCGCGTTCGAGGAGGCCAACCGCCGCTTCTTCGCGGCGTCGGTCCCGGACCGGGGCGACGACTTCTTCGCCGACTACCCGTCCCGCCACGCGGCCCTGCTCGCCGAACAGGAGGCGGGCGTCTGCCACTTCCACGTCCTGGTGGAGTCGGGCGAGGTCCTGGGCCGCTTCAACCTGATGGACGCGGCGGAGGGCGCCGCCGAACTGGGCTTCCGCCTGGCGGAGAAGGCCACGGGCAGGGGCCTGGCGACGACCACGGTCCACGACCTCTTCGCCCTGTGCCGCACGCGATACGGCCTGACGACGCTCAGGGCGAGGGCATCGGTGCGGAACACGGCGTCGCGGGCGGTGCTGAGGAGGACGGGTTTCGTGGAGACGGGGGAGGCGGTGGTGTTGAACGGGGAGGCGGGGGTGGGGTTCGTGCGGGTGCTGGGGGCGGAATCCGCCTAGATCTCCTCCACGCGAGCCGCCCAGCGGCTGCGGTGCTGCTGCACACAGGCGGGGTCTATAGCGTGTCCGGGAAGCACATGCAGTTCACCCAACACCTTCTTGGTGAAGGCGTCGACGACCCTCAGGTCATCGGTGATGAGCCGCATACCGCTGTCGAAGAGAACGTGACAGTTCGGACAGAGACAGAGGATGTTACTGCTCACGTCCTGTCCATTGTGCGGCCTGCCCAGCGCATGGATATGCGCACCCTCGCTGTACAGCCCGCCATCTGCGTCGACAACCAGGGGAATTCGGCACATCTGGCAGACGTTCCCGTAAAGGTTCTTGACAGCTCGCGCCTCAGCAGTGTTCCGCACGCGCCGCTGAACACTCACGTATTTCGCGGCAGCCTTCTCAAGGGGAGTAACCGGCCGGATCTCTGGGGTGTCGTCCCTCTCTGACGTCTCCCAGGGCTCCACAACCGACGACTTAGCCAAACGAAACTGCCACATAAGAAAGCCACGGTCGGTGCGGACACTCCAGTAATCCTCAACGAGGTAGAGCCCGCGATACCGGTAACCCTTGGTCGCCTTGCGTCGCTTGATGCCCAAGCCGCGCACGTATCGGATGGGCAGACCCTCCCGATAGTTGACCAGCATCCCTTCGTTGACCTCAGTCAGTTCCTGGTCGGCCGTGATGTGCCCGCTCTCGTCAGGCGATCCACCCTGCGCGGTGTAAATGATGACGTCGCCGTGGTCTTCGTCGGCGGCGTAACCACCGCTGGCCACGATCGAGTCGACTCCCTGGTGCGCCGTTCCGGAGATTCCCTGCCTGGAAAACCGGTGGATGTCAGCTGCGTAAAGATCACTATGCGTACGGAACCATGCCCCTTCCTTCACGTTCGGAGGGGGGCCAAAGTAGATGGGCTTCGACTTCGAGGGCGACATGCGATCATTCTGTCCACGGCGGACACCTTCGATCAATAGCTTTGGTGACCAGCACCGGGCTTCCCCAATGACGGCTCCCCCGCCGCCTGCACCGCCCGCACCCCCACCCCATCGACCCCACCCGCGTCCGAGGGAGTCCCCATGGCGCCCCGCCCCCTTCTCTTCCTGGACGTCGACGGGCCGCTGAACCCGTACGCCGCGCAGCCCGAGCGGCGCCCCGCGGGCTACACCACCATCCGCGTCCCCCGTACCGCTCGCCGCCACGGGGCAGAGCACGCTCCGCTCCTCCGCGCGGCCGTTGCGTGTGTGGCTCAATCCTGCCCACGGCGAGGCGCTGTTGGCGCTCGACTACGAGCTGTGCTGGGCCACCACCTGGATGAACGACGCGAACACGTGGATCGGGCCCGTCCTCGGGCTGCCCGAGCTGCCGTTCGTGGACTTCGGGGACGGGTTGTTCCGGGAGCGCCCCGACGGTGTGCACTGGAAGTGCGAGGCGTTGCTCGCGTACGCGGGCGGCAGCCCGTTCGCCTGGGTGGACGACGAACAGAGCGACGCCGACCAGGCCCATGTGAGCGCCCACCACCCGGGCCCCGCGCTCCTCCACCACGTGGATCCGCGGATCGGGCTGCGGGACGACGACTTCGCCGCCCTGGCCTCCCTCGCCGCGTCCCTCACCGCCGGTCCCGCCTGAGCGGACGCACCGGGCCGCCGGGCCGGTCTCCCCCTTCCCGTTCAGCGCGCCGCACGGGCGACGATGGGTATTCACACAGCGAGGGCCCCGCAGTCCGTGGCCCTCCGGAAGACTCGGGGGAAGACATGGTTCTGGTCATCGGTGTCGTGGTCGTTCTGGGTGCGGTTCTCGCCGCGTGCCTCGTAGCGCTCCGGATGCGCGGCGGGTCCGGCGAACGCGGAGCCTGGGAGCGCGGGGCGGCGGGACAGGGCCAGGCGGAGAGCCTGGCGCACGGGCACGCGCAGAGCCAGAACATGGGGCCGTACGGGGGCTGAGCGCGGCTCCGGCGCCGCGTCCGGCACGTCCCGCCCGGCCTGCTCGGCCTACGGCGCGGCCTTCGGTACGCGGCCTAGCGGTTCACCGACACGACGAGGTACGCGCACGCGACCACCGCCGCCAGGCATGCCCCGGCGACCACGACCGCGACGCAGCCGAGCGCCGTCACCGTGCCGGTGATCGCCGTCCAGCCGACCCGCGTCGCACGCTGCGCGCGCCGGACGGCGTCGTCGTACGCGCTGTCGTCGGACCAGTCGTTTTCAGCCATGCTTCCCGGCCCCCGTTCCTCGTGCCCGGGTCTCGTGAGACAGGACAGGGCAACCCGCGTAGCTTTCCGCGCCACGCTACTCGCGCCGCCCCGACCGCCGTCGCCGGGCCATGCGCCTGTGCACCGTCGTGGGTTACGACCGCCGGCGCTACCCACGCTGGTAGCAGCGCTGACCGAACGCCCCTGGGACGTCGTGGTGGTGATCGGCGTCGAATCCACAAGTCCGCGCGCCACGCGGGCGATCGCGTTCAACACCGCGGGCGGCGGGGACACCATGAAGGCGACACGACGGTGGCTGCGGCCGGCCCCAACTCACGCATTTTTACGGGCTCCGCAGCGCAAGCCGGTCGCATCACTGCTCCAGCGAAGCAACCAGCCGCTCCAGTGACCTCCGAGCGGGCGGCCCCCAAGTCGACTTGCCGTTGGGCAGCCCCCGGTCGCCGTCGTCCGCGATGAGCAGACCACTCAGTGCGCGCAGGACCGCCCAGCCACGGGCACGTCGAAGAGTTGCCACGTCCGGGGTGGGCCGATAGGCGGCGTGGAAGCGGTCGGCGGCGTTGTCCGGGAGCAGGATCCAGGCGGCGGCGAGGTCGCAGGCCGGGTCGCCCGCGAAGAGGTCACCGAAGTCGATGACCCCGCAGAACGTGCCGTCGGCCGTCAACACGTTGGCGGGATGAAGGTCGCCGTGGAGCCACAGCGCGGGCCCGTCCCAGTCCGGGGCGGCGACCGCGTCCTCCCAGACGCGGCGAACGGGCCCCGGATCGGCGACCAACCCTCGCCGGGTCACGGCATCGAGCGCATGGCCGAAATGCTCCCCGTACGGCCTCAACGGCCCACCCCGCCCCCGCCCGACGGGCGCGCCCTCCGGGGCCACCTGGTGCAGCGCGCTGAGAAACCGGGCCAAGGTGTCGGCCGCGTCCTCGGCCCGCGTCGCCGGAACCCGGTCTGCGGGCTCCCCCGGCACCCACGTGGTGACCAGCCAGGGCCGCGGAAACCGCCCGGACGGCACGCCCAGCCGCTGCGGCACGGGAACGGGCAACGGAAGCCCCGGGGCGAGCCCGGGCACCCAGGCGTGCTCCTTGAGCAACAACTCATCCGCGGACTCGGTGGCCCACGGCAACCGCACGGCAAGCTCATCACCCAGACGCCACAACTGGTTGTCCCAACCACGTGCGCCGAGGCTGAGGGGGAGCTCGGCGAGATCGGGGTGCTGCTCGCGGAGAAGTGCGCGGATCAGGTGGGGAGTTAGGGGGGCGGGGGCGGGGTCTTGGAGGTTGGTCATGCGGGGGGAGCGTAGTCGGGGTGGGGGGTGGGTGGGGTATCCACGCGTGTGCGGGGAGCAGACCGCAGTGGTGCTCCGGCCGGGATCCGGAGTGGGACCATCCCCGCGCGTGCGGGGAGCAGGCTGCCTCGGTGGACGCCTCCCAACAGGGCGACGGACCATCCCCGCGCGTGCGGGGAGCAGGGTCCTCCATGTGGACCTGTCCCTCCCACCCGAGGACCATCCCCGCGCGTGCGGGGAGCAGGCGTCGGCTGCGGACTGCTGGGCAACCGCGACGGGACCATCCCCGCGCGTGCGGGGAGCAGGACGGGGAGGAGGTGCCGCCTCTGCTGCTGCCGGGACCATCCCCGCGCGTGCGGGGAGCAGTGCAGCACGGCGCACAGCCTGGCGTTCCGGTCGGGACCATCCCCGCGCGTGCGGGGAGCAGGAGTTCGCCATCCCGCTGGGAGAAGCCTTCCAGGGACCATCCCCGCGCGTGCGGGGAGCAGAGCGCGTCCAGGGCGGCGTCGGTCGCGCCGGCGGGACCATCCCCGCGCGTGCGGGGAGCAGCGCACGAGCACGTGGCAAATAGGCTCGGCCCTAGGACCATCCCCGCGCGTGCGGGGAGCAGGCTTCGCGACCTGGGGCTTCAGCCCGCGCAGGACCTGTTTCTGACCACTTTCACGTACTCTGGCATAACCACCTCAGGTATATCGAAGCGCGCAAAGCGCCAAGGGCCGACTTCTCTCATGCGCGACGCAGAGCCTGTCACGGTCAGGCCGCAGGGCCGCGTTCGCCCACGGTCGAGGCCGTGGCGGGTTGCGTCGAATGGGGGCGCCCGCCAGGGCCACCGCGCTCGGCGAGCAGGCGTTTGCGGTGGTCGCTGCGGCGGACGGCGGTGACGATCACGATGACGACGGCGAGGCCGACTCCGAGGATGGGCAGAACGATGGCCAGTACTGCCCCGCCCAGAAACGCAACGATGCCGCCGGGCTTCCCGACGGCGTACTGGGACGGTCCTTCGGAGGCGCAGGTGAGCTCGTAGTTGCCCGTGCGGGACACGTCGATGTCGTACAGAGGGTTCCAGGTCTCGCCGCGGGTGAGGAACACGTCGATGCCGGGATCCCTGAGGTGCGGATCGCCCGGCCCGGTGATGCTGCAGTCCTGGGCCGCTGACGGGCCCCTCTCCTTGATCCAGATCGTGCGCTCGCTCTCCGGGCCGAGCCGGAGGGAGACGGTGTCGCCGTCGGCGAACTGGTGGTTGGTGTCGACCGCGTCGATCACATCGTTGAAGCGGTACACCCCGATGACCGCGCCCAGCGCGATCAGCACGACTGCGGTCGCGGCCGCTATGGCGTACCAGTGGCGGCCGGGCCGGAGTTCGTTCGCCGGTATGCGCGGCAGGGCGGAGGGCAGCATCGAGGCATCTTAGACCGCCTGTTCGGCAGGCCGAATAGGTCACGGCGCCTGCGTCGCTGGTAGAGCGTTCACCTCCGTGCGTGCGGGGAGCAGAGGCGCCGGTGTGACACCGGCGCCTCCACAAACCCTCAGGGGGTGAAGAAGTCAGGCTGCGGAGTCCTGACGGATCGTGGTGGAGAACAGGACGAGGAGCGCTCCGAGGAGCTGTGCGCCGGTCAGGTGCTCATGATTGACGAGTGGGGCGAGGAGGGTGGCGGTCAGCGGTTCGAGGAAGAGAGCGATGATTGCCCTCCTGGGGCCCGCGTGGCGCAGGCCGGTGAAGTAGCTGCTGTAGGCGATGGCCGTGGGGACCAGGCCGAGGTAGAACACGGCGCCGATTACTGCGGGACGGACCGGGATGCCCATTCCGACCGTCAGCGTGACGGGCAGCAGCAGGAGACCTCCGGCCAGGAAGCCCAGCCCGATGGTGGTGATGTGGTCCAGGCCGGGAAGCGTTTCGCGGCGGTCCATCGACAGCGCGGCGAAGCCGGCTGCCGCCAGCAGTGCCAGGCCGGTGCCGGCCAGCCGGTGAGCGCCTGCGGTCGGCGAGCCGATCAGCAGCACCAGACCCGTGACCGCGAGGGCCAAGGAGACGATGGCGCGGCGGGTTGGCCGGCGCCGGTCAAGGAGCGCCGTTCCAGCAGTGAT
This sequence comes from Streptomyces sp. NPDC041814, assembly GCF_055590565.1. Lineage (NCBI taxonomy): Bacteria > Bacillati > Actinomycetota > Actinomycetes > Kitasatosporales > Streptomycetaceae > Streptomyces > Streptomyces sp. NPDC041814. Next base: position 1,069,951 of record NZ_JBVJAM010000001.1, read on the forward strand.
CAGAACGGGGACTGCGACCATCGTGGTCAGGGTGGCCAGGCCGACCGAGGTAGCAGCTACCGCCGCGAAGAACGCTGCCTGGTAGCAGGCCAGCAGGAGACCGGTACCGGCGATGCGGAACAGGCCCTGCGGGTCCCGCGGTACGCCGGCGAGTCGTCCACTCACCAGGGCATATCCGGTGATGAGGGCGCCTCCGATCAGCAGGCGGTACGCGGCCACAGAGACCGGGGCCAACCCGGTGTGCGAGGCGAGGATCGAACCGGCGAGACCGCCGGTTCCCCACAGCACTCCGGCGAGAACGAGCAGGGTGGTGCCGTTCCGCTGTATCGGGGCAGCGGAAAGAGACGAACGTGCAGACATGAAAGGGAACTCCAGCTTCGACGCGGAGAAAAATGGGATGGCGTCAAAGCAGGGCATCAGCGGATCGACAACTGATCAGGCAGCACCGAATGGGGCCACGGCTCCATCGTCCGGCCGGGCCCAGCAGACGCCCCGCTCAGAAGCGGGGCGGTGAGCAGATGATCCGATGCGTATGCACAGCGCAGACCCTAGCGTTGGGCAGGCATCGGCTGCAGTGGGAATCCAAGGCGTGGTCGTTTCCAACGCCATGTACGGGGCCTCAGGTGGAACCGTCTGTGGGCACAGGGGTGAAGGCACGCTGCTCACCGAAGTGCACAGAGGGGGCGTGGAGCACGTCGAGGTGCCGGGGGGGGCATCCCCGCTGTGCGGGGAGCAGGCCGACGGGGTCAGCGACCACGTCGTGCTCCTGGGGCCATCCCCGGACACGCAGGGCAGGCGAGGAGCGGCGGCCCGCCGTGCCCGACTGGAGGGCCATCCCCGCACACGCGGGGAGCAGTTGGCCGCAAGGTCGTTCAGCGCGGTGGCCGCGGGGCCATCCCCGCACACGCGGGGAGCAGTCTCCCGGCAGCGCCACGGAGTAGCCCGTGACGGGGCCATCCCCGCACACGCGGGGAGCAGAGGCTCCCACCCCGGGCGGAGCGGGGGGAACCCGGGCCATCCCCGCACACGCGGGGAGCAGAGTCACACCCGGGCCGACCGGCCCCTCTGCCCGGGGCCATCCCCGCACACGCGGGGAGCAGACTGCACGACCTGCGACGTTATCCCGCCACCGCAGCGTTTCTGACCGCTTTCACGCATTCCGGCATTTCGACCCCAAGGCGCCACATCCGACATCCATCGCGCTCGCGCTCCCTCTCGCCCGCCTCCGAGCGCGGCCCAAGTCCGGCCCAGACCCAGCTCGGGTTCACGCCTTCAAGGCAGCCACCTCGCGCACCTGGTCACGCATGGCTCGTACGGCCCGGGACTTGCTGTGCAGAGCGAGGCTTCTGCGCATCGTCTCGAAGTGCTCATCCCCGCGGGCCGTCGACAGCACCGCATAGTCGTCGAGGAACGTTCGCCAAGAGGCGCACGCTTCCTCGACGTGGCCAAACTCGAACTGCCGTTGTGCAAGGACCGCGTTGGCATGCAGATACCCCTGTCGCTCCTGACGCGGGGTGGCCTTGATCGATTGCTTCATGGCCTCGATGGACTGGGCCAGTTCCCGGTTCTCATAGTGCACATGTGCGACATGGAACAGGTACGCCGCCTGGCCGTAGCCGCCAACCGATTCACGGCGCGAGTCCGCCCTGGCGAGCGCGGCTTCGGTCTCGCGGAGCCGTGCCACCGCAGCCCGTTTGTCTCCGACCATCGCGGAGGCGTGTGCCTGCTGCCCGCGCAGGAAGGCGACAAGTCTCGGCCCGGCCTGTGGCGCCGCCTCGGCGGCGGAATCGGCCAGTTCGAGTGCCTTGCGGCCGTGACGCAGGTTGGTTGCCTGCAGGCTCATACCCCGCAGCGTCCTGCAGTAGGTGACCTGGTCGCGTGCCTCCCCCGCGAGCCTGAGCGCCTGAAGGTAGTACTTCTGCCCAAGTCCGTGAGCGCGCTCATACATGGCCATCCAGCCAGTCAGGTACGTCAGGTCGGAGGCGGCGGACAGCATGTCGTTGTGCACTTCTTCGGTGGCACCGGCCCTGAGATACGAGGCCACCGTATTGACGAGGAACGCCGCGGCCATGGGCCGCGCGTGTCCGCCGCCGAGTTCGTCAAGGATGTCGGCGATCTTGTCGGTCATCCTCCTGACGGTCTCGACCTCTCCCCGGCCGATCCTGCCCGTGGGCCGAGTGATCCGTTGCCCGTCGTCGGCGTGTGCCGCATCGGCGAACAGAGGGACGGCAAGCACGGCCGAATACAGACCGGCCGCGAGTACTCCACGCCGAGAGGGGTCCATGTCAGCCTTCCCTAACTGCAGCAGCGACTCGGCGGCGCCCTCCGGCGCTTGGCCCACCGCTGTCGCCGACCGCGCGAGACCGGCTTCCGCGTAGAGGACGGGCCTCCCGAGCCTCCGCTCGAACGCCGCGACGATGAGCGGCCTGACCCGCTCATTGGGCTGCGCACCTCTGATCCACTGCGCCACCGTCGACTGGCTGTAGGTGAGCCTCATGCCGGCCTCGGTACCGAGTCGGTTCACGGCCTGAGCGAGTTGCGTCTCGGACCATTGTGCCTGGCCAAGCAGGTTCTTCAATTCGGTGTTGCGCTGTCTCCCGGACGCTGTAGCCACGTCAACTCCCCGCGCATTCATGGGATTCATGCTTTGTCCTCGCTTCCAAGGTACCCGCACCCACACTCTCTGCGGTTACCTCTTCACACGCCGCCGTCAAACAGCCCGAGGGAGAATCGTGGTGATCATCGTGAGGCAGGAATCCGACGCCCCACCTGCCTCTGTCGGAGCCGGATCCGACGGCATTCCGGTAGACGTGGAGTTCATCCGTGACGGACTGATCCATGCCCTCGAATTGCCTCTCTCCACCACCACGCGTGAGGTGATCGACGCGAACATTCACCAGGTCCACGGCCATCTCAACCTCCTGATGGGTGAGGAACTGGGGTACGACTCCGACGACGCAGTCCGTGAACTCTTCAGGCAGGCGTACGCCCTGCTCGACCTCGGCCGGCGACCCAATGAGGCAAGCCCGGCGTTCGAGGCATTCACTCATCTCCGTGACACGGCACGCGTCGCCCAACGTCTTCTGGACACTTTCGAACGGCTCCGACGCAAGACGGCACATCGTCCCGAGCCGTCCGCCCCATGGCCCGCAGAAGAACTTCCGGGGCCGGATTTCAAGCCTCTTTCTGTGCAACCGCACGAAGGCCGACACACGACGACCGAGGAGAAGACATGACAACCACCACGATCCCCTTCGCCACTCGCGCCGCTGAGCCGCCCTGCCTGGTGACTACGTCCATCGCCGGAGTCACCTGGGACGAAAGCCTCCAGCTCAACGTGCAGGCCAACGGTTCGGCCTGGCACACCGCCGACCATGCGGCGTCGACCACCGACACCAACCTGGACGGCAAGGGCGACGACGTGGCCGACCCCTACTTCGCCCCCGCCTCCTGATGGGTGCCGCCCGACCGGTTCTCGTCGTCGCAGAACGGCTCGATGCTGCCGCTGACATGGTTGTGGACCAGCTCAATCAGCGGGGCGTGCCAGTGATGCGGTTCGATTCGGCCGACTTCCCACAGCACGTATCGCTGACCGCAGGCCACCGACCGACCGACTCGGGGTGGGAAGGCGTACTGACTGACGTACACCGATCGGTGCGGCTGGAGGACATCCGGGCCGTCTACTACAGACGCCCCGGACGTCCTCGTGTCGCCGACACTGTGCCAGAGCCGTACGCGACCTGGGCGCGGAACCAGGCAGACGCGGCGATGCTCAACCTGCTGTCCGCCCTGCCTGTCCGCTGGATCAACAACCCACACCACGACCGTGTCGCCGCACACAAGCCGCAGCAACTGGTTGCGGCAGTCCGTGCGGGTCTCCGTGTCCCGCGCAGTCTCATCACGAACGACCCCGAAGAGGCCCGCGCCTTCGCCAGCGCGGTGGACGGCCCTTTGATCTGCAAACCGGTTCTCGGCGGACGTCTGGACACCGGCGGTGAAAGACAACTGATGGTGGCCACGCACCGCGTCGATTCGGCCGATTTCGACGACAGTGTGCGAATGACCGCTCACTATTTCCAGGAGGAGATCCCAAAGAAGTACGAGGTACGCCTGGTCGCCGTGGACGGCAACCTGTTCGCCGGAACCATCGTCGGCACATCGGAGAAGGCCCGCACCGACTGGCGCACCGACTACGAGAACCTTGAGTACGGCACGACTGCAGTGCCCGACTCGGTCGGGGATGCCGTCCGGCGGTTCATGGCCTCGTACGGGATCGTATTCGGCTCCTTCGATTTTTCCGTAACCCCTGATGACACTTGGGTGTTCTTCGAGAACAACCCGGCCGGCACGTGGTCCTGGGTCGAGAATCGCACCGGCCTGCCCATCGCCGCCGCGCATGCCGACTACCTGCAAGGGGTTACGACATGACCGAGCAGAACGACCTCGCGTCGGCCGCCCTACGCGCCCGGTTCGCCGCAGCCCTCGGCGAAGGGGGGCGTCAGAGCCGGTGGCTGGCCGCGTTCGCCGAGGTGCCGCGGGAGCACTTCGTACCCAGCTTCTACCGGCAGGACGGACAAGGGCACTGGTACGAGGTCTCCGAGGGCAGCCCCGGCTATCTGGAGGCCGTTTACTCGGACACCGCGCTCACGACGCAGCTCGACGCGCACGGTGTGCCGACGTCCTCGTCCAGCGAGCCGGGGCTGATGCTGGCCATGCTCGAAGCGCTGGACGCCGAGCCAGGGCATCGGCTCTTCGAGCTCGGGCTCGGCACCGGTTACAACGCCGCCCTGGCGTCCTCGCTCCTCGGCGGCGACAACGTCGTGAGCGTCGATGTCGACCCCGGCCTCGTCCGGCGAGCCCGGCGGAACCTGGAGCGAGGGCGCTATCGGCCTCACGTGTACGCCGGCGACGGCGCGGAAGGCCGTCCGGACCAGGCTCCGTACGACCGCGTCATCGCGACGGCCGCACTGCGGCGCATCCCTCCGGCCCTGCTGGCGCAGGCCCGCGCGGGAGCGGTCCTCGTCGCCCCGGTCGGCTTCGGGGTCGCGCGGGTCGTCGTCTCGCAGGGCGGGGAGGCGACCGGTCGGTTCCTTCCCGTGCCCGCGTACTTCATGCCGCGCCGCCGGTCCGCGAAGTCCCCGGACTTCGCGGGACTGGAGGCGCAGGTGAGGCGGGCAACGTCGGTGCGCGTCGCTGATGTCCTGGACCGCCTGAAGTTCCCTCTCTCCCTGGCTCTCCCCGGGTACCGCTCGTGCTCCTGGCGTGACGACGAGGGCGAAGTCACCGGGGTGGGCCTCTGGACGGAGGACGGCTCCACGGCCACCCTGCACGCCTCGGGCAGCGCCCGGCAGACGGGTCCGCGGCGCCTGTGGGACGCGGTGGAGGAGCTGGTCTCCGCCTTCCCGGAGGGGGTTGCGCCTGCCCGGGAGGACTTCGGTCTCACGGTGACGCCAGAGGGGCAGCGGGCGTGGTACGGCGAGGCGGACGGCGTCTCTTGGGCGCTGTAACGGGGCTGAGAGGCGGGGTCGTTTACGGCTGCGGGGCGGGGCCCGCGCGATCCGTGGGTGATCATCCCCGCACGCGCGGGGAAGGCGGGTCCAGCGTCGCAGCACCGGCCCGTACCGGGCCATCCCCGCGCGCGGGGAGCAGCTGGTCGCGGTCATGCAGGCGCGGTGGGGCCTCGGGCCATCCCCGCACGCGCGGGGAGCAGGGGGCGAGGCACACGAACACCAGAATGCCGAGGGGGCCATCCCCGCACGCGCGGGGAGCAGATCACGGGGAGGTGCGCTCGATGAGCGTACGGGGGGCCATCCCCGCACGCGCGGGGAGCAGATGGGTCCGAGGGCGGACGACCTGGCCGACACGGGGCCATCCCCGCACGCGCGGGGAGCAGTAGCGGGGCAAATCATCGCCGGGCACGTCGTAGGGGCCATCCCCGCACGCGCGGGGAGCAGTTCATCAGGTGGTCCGAGGTCCACCGGCTGTTGGGGCCATCCCCGCACGCGCGGGGAGCAGGAAGCGCTCACTGGGTGTTCTCCATTCATGTTGGGGCCATCCCCGCACGCGCGGGGAGCAGACTTCGTGACCTGCGGGTTTGCCTCGGGTGAGTGGCGTTTCTGGCAACTTTCGCGGACTCCGGCATAACCACCTCAACAGCCCCACAGCTGGCATACACCCCCCAGCCTAAGTCAACTACCGCCCCGCACAAGCCCGTTCCCGTCAGCCCGCCACGCGCCGCCCCTCACACCCACTCCCCCACCTCATCCACCCAAACCCGTTCCCCCTCCTCCCGCACCGTCACCCCGAACCGCTCCCACCCCGGCCGTCCCCGCTCCACCCACCACGCGTACGCCGCCTCCGCCTCGTCCCACAACCACCGCCGTCCCCGCTGCCACACGCGAGACGTCGGCTGGCCGTCCTGCACCAGCGCGCACGCCCAGGACCTGTCGTTCCGGCTGTAGAGCCAGAGGGGTTGGGCGCCCCGCACCTTCTCGGCGGCGATGTACGTGCAGGCGGGGACGCGGAGGCCCAGCGCGAACGTCAGGGGGCTGAAGCGGTCGGCTGTGGACAGGGCCCTCGCGGCTTCGGAGGCGGTCGTTTCCGAGGCGGGCCACGGGCCGGGCGCGTACGCCTCGTGGTCGATCGGGGCCGATCGGTGCGCCCTCAGCTTCATGAACTCCACCGGGCCCATGAAGCGGCCGCTCGCGCTCTTCCCCGCCGCGTCCACCGTCAACCGCAGTACCGCGTCCGCGTTCGTGAAGCCCGTTCCCCACGGCGCCACGATCACACCCCCTGGCCGCGTCTGTTCGACCCACGCGTACGGGATCGCGCGCACCCCGCACGTCGCGATCACCCGGTCGAACACGCCCCGCCCCGGCGCCCCCGCGCGGCCGTCGCCGTGGATCACCTCCACCGGAGCACCGAAGAAGTGGGCCAGGGCGTCGCGCGCCCGGTTCGCCACCGCCTCGTCCACCTCCACGCTGACGATGTTGTCCTCACCCACCTTGTGCGCCAGCAGCGCGGCGTTCCAGCCCGTCCCCGTACCGATTTCCAGGACGCGGCAGTAGTCGTCCACCGTGAGCGCGTCGAGCATCCGGAAGACCACGCTCGGCATCGAGGCCGAGGACGTCGACAGCCTGCCCGGCTCGCGGCCGGCGTGCGCCCCGTCGTCCCACTGCGTCACGACCGGGACGTCCGCGTTCGCGTACCCGCGCCACGCCTGCGGGTCCTCCGTCCGCGATACGTGCACCGTCCGCCCGGTGGCCATGTCGTACGGCCAGATCGTGTCCGGTAAGAACGCCTGCCGGGGCACCCGCGCGTAGGCGTCCAGCCAGCCCGTCTTCAGTACGCCGCCTGTCGTGAGCGCGTACGCCACGTCTTCGCGCGTGGCGTACGCGCTCAGCGTCTGCTCGCTCATGCCGCCGCCACGCCCTCCGGTGCGTCGGGGCGGGCCGGTCCGCCCGCCGTCCGGAGCCCGTCGTCATACGTCGTTCCGTTCATGACCTCGTTCACTCCGTCCAGCCCCTCGCGGGTTACGTGTTGACGTCCCGGCGCCCCCGCAGAGCGCGCCGTCACAGGCGGTACTTCGCGTGCATCGCGTTCGTCTCCCGTACGCGCTCGCGGATGGCGTCCGACGACGTCCCCGCCTTCGGCGGGGCATCCGGGCAGACAGGAGCCCCGCACCGGCACGGCGGGAACGCCGCGAGTGACGCGTACCGCGAGATGTCCGGATCCCCGCGCAGCTCACGGCTCGGGGGTTCTTCGACGGTTCGGGTGGGGAGTGGGCCGGGGGCCGGCGCGGGTCGATGCTTTTCAACAGGCACGTTTACGTGTCCCTCCGTAGCGATCTCACTACCAGGAGCGCCCAGATTGGCTTAGCCTCGCGTAAACGGCAACGTGGCAACGTAGCGGTCAGGGAGGGCACGTTGGCCAACATCAAGGAACTGAATCCGAACGCCTCACCACAGGCCGCCTACGGCGCGCGTTTACGAAGGATGCGTGAGGCGCGCGGCTGGACTCAGGACCACTTCGCGTCAATGGTCGGATGCAGTGGGCGCCATGTCTCGGCGATTGAGACCGGTCGTAAACCTGCAACCCTGCTGTTCTCCCGTAAGAATGACGCTGTATTCGGCCTGGCGAGCACGCCCGATTCCTTCGAGCGTGAATGGCGCAAGCTCAGACGGGGCAGCATGCTGGAGGGTTTCCCCGAGTACGTACGATACGAGGGCAGGGCTGCGGAGATCCGGCTCTTCCAGGTCTCTCTCATCCCCGGCCTGATGCAGACCCCGGAGTACGCCCGCGCCTTGAACCACAGTTACGTGCAGCGCGGGGCCGTCACCCATGAGCAGGCCGAGGAACGTATCTCGCTCGTGCTGGAACGGCAGTCCCGGCTGGCGACGCAGCGGCCGCCACTGGTATTCGCCATCGTGGACGAGAGTTGCCTCCTCCAAGCAGTTGGCGGCCCGCGGGTCATGAACGGTCAGCTGCATCGAATGGAAGAACTGGCCGCGCTTCCGAACTGGTTCATTCACGTGGCGCCGTTCTCCCTCGGAGAACGGCGAGCATTTCACCTGCCTGTCAACCTGCTCACTCTCCACGACCGATCCGTCGTCGCATACGCCGAATCCGAGTCCCAGGGGCACGTCGAACGCGAGACATCTCTCGTGGTGCCTATGCTCACCGCCTACCATCAACTTCAGGGGGAATCACTGGCGCAGGCGGAATCCGTGGATTTGATCCGCCAGTTGCGAAGGGGCATTCCGTAGTACCCAACTCTTCTTGTGGGTGAGGAACGCGTACGGCTCGCCCGACGGCCCCCGCGGCGGGGGCGGCGCGGGCCTGTGGGTCTCCACCGCCGCGCTCTCGTCGTGGGAGGCGTCAGGACGGGAGAGTGCAACGCACTCTGACCGACGACCGATCGCTGCTACGGGCCCGTCGGGGTGGCGGCGGGTGGCATACGAGGAGGGAGCGCCCTCGCCGCGCTCAGGCGAGGGGCTTGTGCATGACGACGCAGGGCCGGTCGTGGGCGAGGTCCTGGCGGCGGTCGATCTCGTACCAGCCGAGCGAGGTCCAGAAGGCGAGGGCATCCGGATTGTTCTCCAGTACGGCGAGCCGGATGCCGCTCCGTCCCTCACCCCGGAACCGTTCCTCGACCAGCCAGGCGAGCCGCCGCCCGATGCCTGTACGGCGGGAATGGCCGTCCACGATGAGCAGCCCGATCCAGGGCAGGCCGTCCTTCGGATGCCGGTTGAGCAGACAGACGATTCCCGCGAGGCGCTCTTCCCCGTCCCGGGCAAGCAACACCTCGCCGCCCTCCGTGGCGACTTCCTGCTTGAGATTGGCCTCGACCTCAGCGGCTTGAATGCTCTCGGGGTCGTACTCGCCTGCCGCGCGCCAGTAGGACGGGTTACTGGCGTAGAGAGCGACGACCTCGCGGATCTCCTCGGCCGTGAAGGCGAGGGGCCGGAGACTGAGGGGTTCAGGGTGGGCGGGCATGGCGGCCAGGCTACGCGGGCGGCCCCGGGCCGCGCGGCGTGCGGGGCCCCAGGGCGTCACGACACGGCAGACCGGTGAACGGCGGCCATCCCCGCGCCCGCGGGGAGCACTCCGCCTGGGCGGCCACCGTCGGCGTCGCCGGGGGACCATCCCCGCACGCGCGGGGAGCACGCTTTGGGCGGGCAACGTCATGGCTGGTTGCGGGGGCCATCCCCGCACGCGCGGGGAGCACACCGGCGGCGGCCCGATCAGCAAGATCGCCTCGGGACCATCCCCGCACGCGCGGGGAGCACTCGGGCGCGGGTGTTGGAGAGCCATACACCCAGGGACCATCCCCGCACGCGCGGGGAGCACGCCGGGTACGAGGCGGAACCCTCTGTCGGCCCGGGACCATCCCCGCACGCGCGGGGAGCACTCTTCGTGACCTGCAGGTTCATCTCGCGTCGGCGCTGTTTCTGACCACTTTCGCCCACTCCGGCATAACCACCCCAACCCCCACACAGCCCACGCTCTCGCCCACCCTAAGCCAACTCCCCCCGGCACACCGCCAGTTCACCCAGCCTCACCCCTCCACCCCCACCCGGTACACCACCTTCCCCTCCACCACCTCGAACCCCAGCGCCCCGTAGAACTTCCTCGCCCCCGGGTTGTCCGTGTCCGCCATCCACTCCACCCGGCTGCACCCCTCCCGGGCCGACGCCACTCCGCGCAGCTCTGCCATCAGGCGGGCGCCGAGGCCTCTCCCCCGCCACGGTTCCGTCACGTACAGCTCCTTCAGGAAGAGGGCGTGTGTCGTCCCCCTCGCCGGCCACAGGAACGAGTACGCGGCCATCCCCGCGAGAGTCCCGTCGCCCGGGTCGGCGATCAGGGCGTGGGCCAAGGGTGCCGGGGCGAACAGGGTTGCCTCGATCTGGGAGCGGCGTTCCGTGAGGGGCTGGATCTCCGTGGCTCCGTAGAAGCGTTCGATCTCCTCGATCAGGTCCGCCAGGCGCGGGGTGTCGTCCGGGTGGGCGGGGCGGATCGTCACAGTCATGGTCGTCTCCTTCGGAGGGGGCGGCGTCCGCGAGGATGCCCGCCATGGGATTCCACCTCAACTGTGTACTCGCCCTCGACGCCCGCGTGTTGGCGCTCTACGACCTGGCGATACCCAGCGGTTCCGCCTACGTCCCACGCACCGGCAGCGCCCCCGCCCTCCCCGAAGGGTGGGTGCTTCCCGCTCTCTGGGAGCTCGCGCATGGCGTCGGCCGGCTTGCCTACGACCTGGAGGGGATCACGCCGTCCGACCTCGACGGCTGGCGGGTCGCGGCAGGGGTGCCCTCGCGGCTCGATCCGCTCGACGCGTTCGATGACGGCGATTTCCTGCTGGGCTCCTTCCTCAGCCTCGCCGCGCCCGTGGTCGTCATCAGCGACAGCACCTTCGGCGGGCAGCTCCTCCACGAGTACGCGGCCGCCTTCCGGGAGGGCGGGCTCGTCGCGGCATGCGGCGTCGACCACGACGAGGGGCGGGCGTTCCGGCTGGCCGACGGCGCCTTTCGCCCCGCCGACCCCGTGTCCGTCCGGCCCGTCGCCGAGTCCGTCGGCCACCTCCACGAGGGACTGCGCGGGGCCGATCTCTTCCAGGGGTACCTTCCCCGCAACGCCAATCACGAGGGGCGGCGTCACCGCGAGACGGCGGCCGGGCCGGTGCCGTACGTCCGTGCCGACTGGCGGGACCGTTTCCCGGTGCTCCGCCGAGGTCCGCAGCCCCGGGCGACGGAGCCCGGCAGCCCGTCCCCCGACGCGCCCGGCGCACCCGACGCGCGCTGACGGGCCGATGCGGCGCCGGGCCCGGTCCGGCGGGCCCCGCGTAGGGTGCCCGGATGGTTGTCATTCCTGAGGAGTTCGCGCGGTCCACCGTCGAGCGCGAGGGGAGCGCCGGGGCGGCGTGGACCGCCGAACTGCCCGGCATCGTCGAGGGCCTGGCCGATGAGTGGGGGTGCGTCCTCGACGGCGACGTCACGCACGGCGGCGTCGGCCTCATCGTCCCCGTGCGCCGCGACCACACGCCCCCCGCCGTGCTCAAGGTCTCCTTCCCGCACCCCGGCAACGACCACGAACCCGACGCCTTCGTCGCGTGGGGCGGGCGCGGGGCCGTCTCCCTGTACGAGAGGGACGACGCGCGGTACGCGATGCTGCTGGAACGGGCCTCGCCGGTGACGTTGGCCGAGGCCGTCGACGGGGACGAGGTGGTGGTCGTCGCCGCGCGGCTCGGGCGGCGGCTCGCCGTGCCCGCGCCCGGCGGGCTGCGGCTGCCCCGGCTCAGCGACCGCGCCGGGGAGTGGGAGGACGAGCTGCGCAAGGACGCCGCCGAGCTGTCGCACGCCCTGCCGCGCCGCGTACTGGACGCCGCCCTCGCCACCGTGAGGGAGCTGGGGCGGGAGCAGCCCGACACGCTCGTCCACGGCGATCTGCACGGGCGGAACATCCTGCGGGCCGAACGCGAGCCCTGGCTGGCCGTCGATCCCAAGGGTTACGTGGGCGACCCGGCGTACGACGCGGGGGCGCTGATGAAGTCCCGTGCGTACGCCCTCGCGGGCGCCCACGACCTCCGCGGCACCGTCCACCGCATCGTGGACGTCTTCGCGGACGCCGCCGAGCTGGACCGTGAACGGGTGCGGCGATGGGCGCAGTTGCACGCCGTGCAGGCGGCGTTCTGGGCCCGGCGGCACGGGTTCCGGGTCGCCCGCGGCGGGCCGGAGCTGGAGTGGATCACCGCGTTCGCGGACCGGCTGGCGGAGTTGCTGACCGAGCCCTCCGGAGCGCCCTCGGCACACTGAACCGCCCGTCACGGCCGAAGGCCCTCGCGGGCCGTCCGCCGGGATCGCCGAGCCCGCACCCGGCACGCTCGGACTCCTCGCCCGGTTCGCCCCACCCGCACCCGGCCCCCTCAGGCACCCCGCCCGGTTCGCCCCACCCGCACCCGTACCCGCCCCCTACCCCGCACGCTCGCCACGTGCGGGCGGCACCACGGGCCCCGGCGAGCGGGGCGTTCACATCCGCGTCGTGAGGTCCGCGTCCGTGATCGGCCGGATCACCCGGCACGGCGTGCCGAGCGCGACGCTCATCGGAGGAATGTCGCGGCTCACGACGCTGCCCGCGCCGATCACCGAGCCGTAGCCGATGCGGACGCCCGGCAGGACGACCACGTTGCTGCCGATCCACACCTTGTCCTCGATGACGATGGGCTCCGAGAAGCGGCCGAAATCCGCCCGGCGTGCGGGGTGCACCGGGTGGCCCGTCGTCGTCAGGGTCACACTCGGGGCGATCATGACGTCGTTGCCGATGCGGATCTCCACGTCGTCGACGAACGTCAGGTTCACATTGCCGAAGAAGTCGTCGCCGATGTGCACGTTGCTGCCGAACGCGGCATGGAACGGCGCCTGGAGGACGGTGCGTTCGCCCACCGAGCCGAAGATCCCGGTCAGCAGCGCACGCCGTCTCTCCGTGTCGCCCGGGGGTGTCCGGTTGTACGCGAAAACCTCGTCCGCGCGCCGGGCCGGGGCCAGGAAGGCGGCCTCGGTCTCCGTGTAGATGAGCCCCTTCGCGATCCGGGCCCGCACTTCGTCCTGGTCGGTTCCAGCCATCGTGTGGTGTTCCCTTCGTCGGGCGTGACGTCCGGTGCCACGAACCATAGAACCTGGCGTCCGAGTCGTCCGACCTATTGACGTGCTCCTGACTAAATGGCTTCATGGGAGCGCACAGCGTGGGAGCGCTCCCACAAGAGCGTGACCCACCCGTGCGTCCGCCCTCCCCCTCCCTCCCCTCTGGAGCCGCAGTGAGAACAGCGAGACATCCGGCGCAGCGCCCCGCCGCCGTCATCCTCACCGTCCTGGCCACCCTGCTCGGGTTCCTCGCGCTCGGCGGCCTCGCCCCCGCGCAGGCCGCCACCGCCGCCGGAACCGGACTGCACATCAGCGACGGGCGGCTGGTCGAGGGCAACGGCAACGACTTCATCATGCGCGGCGTCAACCACGCGCACACCTGGTACCCCGGCGAAACCCAGTCCCTGGCCGACATCAAGGCGACCGGCGCCAACACCGTCCGCGTCGTGCTGTCCGACGGCTTCCGCTGGAGCAAGAACGGGCCGGACGACGTCGCCGCCGTCGTCGCCGACTGCAAGGCGAACCGGCTCATCTGCGTCCTGGAGGTGCACGACACCACCGGATACGGCGAGGACTCCGCCGCCGGGACGCTCGACCACGCGGCGGACTACTGGATCTCCCTGAAGGACGTCCTCCAGGGCCAGGAGGACTACGTCGTCATCAACATCGGCAACGAGCCCTGGGGCAACACCGATCCGGCCGGCTGGACCGCTCCCACCACCGCCGCGATCAAGAAGCTGCGGGCCGCCGGGTTCGCGCACACGATCATGGTGGACGCGCCCAACTGGGGCCAGGACTGGCAGAACGTCATGCGGGACAACGCCCAGGCGGTCTACGACGCCGACACCACGGGCAACCTGCTGTTCTCGATCCACATGTACAGCGTCTACAACACCGCCCAGAAGGTCACCGACTATCTGAACACCTTCGTGGACGCCGGACTGCCCCTGGTCATCGGTGAGTTCGGCGGCCCCGCCGACCAGTACGGCGACCCGGACGAGGACACGATGATGTCCGAGGCGCAGCGGCTCGGGCTCGGCTGGATCGCCTGGTCGTGGAGCGGCAACACCGACCCGATCCTCGACCTGACCATCGGCTTCGACCCGGCGCAGCTCAGCTCCTGGGGCGAGCGCATCTTCCACGGCGCGAACGGCATCGCGGAGACCTCCCGCGAGGCCACGGTCTACGGCGGGCCCGCCGAGGAGGACACCGAGGCCCCGACCGCCCCGGGCACCCCGGCCGCCTCCGCCGTGACCGACACCTCCGCCACGCTGACCTGGGCCGCGTCCTCCGACAACGTTGCCGTCGCGGGCTACGACGTGGTCCGCGTCAGCGGCGGTACGGAGACCAGGGTCGCCTCGTCGGCCACGACGGGCGTCACCGTGACGGGCCTCACCGCCGACACGGCGTACTCCTTCGCGGTCTACGCGCGCGACGCGGCCGGCAACCGTTCGGCCCGGTCGGCCGCCGTGAGCGTGACCACGGACGAGGGCGCGACCACTCCGGCGGGCAGCTGCTCGGTCGGCTACAAGGTGGTCGGCCAGTGGCAGGGCGGTTTCCAGGGCGAGATCACCATCCGCAACACGGGCACCGCCGCGATCGACGGCTGGACGCTCGGTTTCGCCTTCGCCAACGGTCAGACGATCACCAACATGTGGGGCGGTACGCCCACGCAGTCCGGGGGTTCGGTGAGCGTGGCGCCCGCCTCGTACACCGCCACGATCGCCCCGGCCTCCTCGGTGACCGTGGGCTTCACGGGCAGCCAGAGCGGTACGAACGCCGTCCCGGCCGCGTTCACCCTCAGCGGCGCGGCCTGCACGGTCGCCTAGCACTGCACCCGGCCGGCGGGGGCTCGCGCCCCGGCCGGCCGGTGTCAGCGACTCAGCTGTCCATCGAGGCACGTTGATACGTCAGATACGCCGCCCCGCTCCCGAGGACCGTGTGGTCCGTGAGCGTCCAGGCGGCCGGCTCGAACGCCGCCTGCCGGCCGAAGAGCGGGATGCCCGCGCCGGTCGTCGTCGGGCTGAGCTTCAGGATCAGCGTGTCGATCTCCGCGTAGAGCGAGGCGGCCAGCTCGCCGCCGCCGACGAGCCAGATGTCCTTGCCGTCCTCCTGCTTCAACTCCCGTACACGCGCGACGGGATCGCTCGCGACGAGCTCCACGGCCGGGTCCGGGCTCTCGCCCAGGGTGCGGGAGAACACCAGGTGCCGCAGATGCGGGTAGGCGTCCGTGAGTCCGGCGTCGAGGCCGATCTCGTACGAGCGCCTGCCCTCCACGACCGTGTCGAAGTGCGTGCCCTCCGCCGTCACCCCGAGCGCGGCCCGCGCCGGGCCGGGCAGGGTCTCCGGGTATTCCGCGATCAGGTGCTTGAGGTAGTCCTCCGGTATGGGCCAGAAACCGTCCGGGCCGCTGGGGTCGGAGCCGTCCGGGCCGGCGATGAAGCCGTCGAGGGTGGCGGCGATGAAGTACACCAGTTTGCGCACAGAGGACCTTTCGTCCGGGAACGGCCTCCGGTACACGGGGGCCTTCGGCCGTTCATGATCGAACAGGCGGCCGTGGCAGGCAACGGAAATGACAGCTTCGGACATGACCGCGCGGGTCAGTACGCCTGGGCCGCGCCCTCGTCCAGCGCCGGGGCGATCACCGCGAACGCGCGGTCCGTGAGGTCCGCCGGGCTCTCCGTCGAGCCGTCGGCGCTCCAACGGTGGAGCACCGCGTCAAAGGCGTTCAGCGCCATGCCGGCCGCCAGCCCCGGGTACAGGTCCGCCTCGGCGTCCCGGCCCAGCCGCCCGGCCAGCTCCTGCGCGAGGTCGTCACGCCACCGCGCCTGGCGCTCCAGGAAGCGGGCCAGCAGCGCGGGTGTGCGCAGGATCAGCCGCACGACGCGCAGCGCGCGGTCCCCGTCGTCCGCGCACTCCCCGAGCGGCACCCAGACCGCGTGGCGCAGGGCGACGGACGGCGGCTCGGCGGGAGGGCGGGCGGCCAGCTCCGCGCGGATGCCGGTACCCATGTCCGCGAGGAACTGGACGACCACGTCCTCCTTGGACGCGAAATAGCGGAAGAACGTCCGCTTGGAGACGCCCGCCGCCGCCGCGATCTCGTCCACCGTGACGGCGTCGAAGCCCTTCAGGGCCAGCAACTGCAGGGCGGCCTCGGTCAGTTCGTCGGAGACCAGGCGGCGCTTGCGCTCGGCCAGGGTCGTTCGGGGAGTGCTCACCCACCTCACGGTACTCCATGCCTCGCATGGCACTCGATGCCGTGTTGACACCTGGTGTCATCAAGGGCAGCCTATGCCGTATGACACAGCAGGAACGCTGGACCGCCGAGCAGATCCCGGACCAGACCGGGCGCGTCTTCGTCGTCACGGGGGCCAACAGCGGCCTGGGCCTGGCCACGGCCCGGGCCCTCGCCCGCCGGGGCGGGCACGTGATCCTCGCCGTACGCGACGAGGCGAAGGGGCGCCGCGCAGCGGCGGAGCTGACCGCCGCGCAGCCGGATGCCCGGCTGGAGGTGCGCCGGCTCGACCTGGCCGACCTCGATTCCGTACGCGCGTTCGCGGACAAGCTGCACGCGGACCACGCGCGCCTCGACGTGCTCGTCAACAACGCCGGGGTCATGGCGCCGCCCCGGACGCTGTCCCCGCAGGGCCACGAGCTGCAGTTCGCGGTCAACCACCTCGGCCACTTCGCGCTCACCGGGCGGCTGCTGGCCCTCCTGGCGGCGGGCACCGATGCACGCGTCGTCACCGTCAGCTCGCCCAACCACCGCAAGGCACACCTGTACTTCGACGACCTCGCGGGCGAACGGCGGTACTCGCCGATGGGCTACTACAACCAGTCCAAGCTGGCCAACGCCGTGTTCGGCCACGAGCTGCACCGCCGCCTCACCGAGGCCGGCAGCCCGGTCCGCAGCCTGCTCGCCCACCCCGGCTACACCGCCACCAACCTCCAGACCGGCGGCCCCGTCGCCCTGGTCTCCCTGCTGTTCGGCCGCGTACTCAGGCCGCTCGCGCAGTCCCCCGGCCGGGGGGCGCTGCCGCAGCTGTACGCGGCGACCCAACCAGGGCTGAAGGGCGGCGAGTTCATCGGGCCGGACGGACGGGGCGAGCTGCGCGGCGCACCCACCCGGGTGCGGCTGTCCGCCGGGGCGGCCGACGCCGCGACGGGGCGGCGGCTGTGGCAGGTGTCGGAGGAGGCCGCGGGCGTGCGGTTCGCGTTCCCCCGTTCCGGCTGAATCCAGGCGCTCCCACCGCTCCGCAGCGCCCCGGGATTTGGATAAGGTGCCGTGTCTACAGCAGCGCTCTCCGGGGGAGTTACGAGTTCATGAGCGGTCAGCAGCCAAGCAGAGGCGGCGCCTCGCAGGTCTTCCAGCCCCTCGCGGCTGACGACCCCACCACCATCGCCGGATACCGGCTGGCCGCCAAGCTCGGCGCGGGCGGCATGGGCAAGGTGTACCTGTCGTACACACCCGGCGGGCGGCCCGTCGCGATCAAGGTGATCCGGCCCGAGTTCGGCGAGGACGCGGAGTTCCGGCGGCGGTTCGCGCAGGAGGTCCATTCCGCGCAGCGCGTGCAGGGGCTGTTCACCGCGCCGGTGATCGACGCCGACACCCAGGGCGCGCAGCCGTGGCTCGCCACCGCGTACGTGCCGGGCCCGTCGCTCGCCGACGCGGTCGTGGAGCACGGCGCGCTGCCGGTCGACGCGGTGCTGCTGCTGATCGCGGGCATGGCCGAGGCGCTGCACGTCATCCACGGGGCGGGGATCGTCCACCGCGACCTCAAGCCGTCCAACGTGCTGCTCGCGGCGGACGGGCCGCGCGTCATCGACTTCGGCATCGCCTACGCGGCCGACGCGACGTCGCTCACGGGGAGCGGGGTCACGATCGGCACCCCGTCGTTCATGGCGCCGGAGCAGGCCGCCGGGCGCAAGGTCACCGCCGCGACGGACATCTTCGCGCTGGGCCAGGTCGCGGTGTTCGCGTCGACCGGGACGCCCGCGTTCGGCGAGGGGACCTCGCACGGGGTGCTCTACCGGATCGTGCACGAGGAGCCGGACCTCGCGGGCGTGCCGGAGCGGCTGATGGACCTCGTGGGGCGCTGCCTCGCGAAGAATCCGGAGGACCGGCCGTCGGTCGCCGAGGTGATCCAGCTCTGCCAGACCGCGAACGCGGAGACGGTGCTGCGGCGGCCGGAGGACTGGCTGCCGAAGCCGGTCGCGGCCGACATCACCGTACGGGCCGCCGCGCCTGCGCCCGTGCAGACGCCGCCGCCGCCGTCGGCCGCCCCCGCCGCGCCCGCGGCTCCGGCCACGCCGCCGGTGGCCGCCACGCCTGCGGCTCCGGCCGCCTACTCGCCCACGACCCCGGCGCCGAGCACTCCGCCGCCCGGGTACGGCCCGCCGGTCACGCCCGCGCCCGGGCAGGGGCCCGCGCCGGTGGGTCCCGGGGCCTACGGCGCGCCGTCGGCCCCCTCGGAGCCGACCCCGGCGTACGGGGCGCCCTCGACGCCTGCCGGGCCGACTCCGGCGTACGGGTATCCGGCGGCCCAGCAGCCGTCGTACGGGTATCCGGGGCCGGGGGCCGCGTACTCCGGCGGGGTCCCGCCGCAGTCCCCGGTGACGCAGACCGCCGCGCCGACGCCTCCGAAGCGGCGGCGGGGGCGGGCGGCGGCGATCGCGGTCGTGGCCGCGCTGCTGGTCGGTGTGGCGGGTGGCGGGACGGCGTACTTCCTGTCGCAGAAGGACGACGACAAGGGGTCGCAGAGCGACACCACCGCCCAGGACAAGAACTCGCCTGCGCCCAAGGCGAGTTCCACGCCCAGCGCGGAGGCCACCGGGGACGGTGTCGATGACGGCACCGAGCAGCCCGAGGGGCAGACCCCGGCGACGTCGGACCCGACGCCGGAGGACTTCACCGGGATCAACCTCACGAACGGGTACCACCTGACGTTCGGCGATGCCGAGGTGCGGCCGCAGGAGGGTGAGGACGACGGGTACGAGCTGACGTACGACTCCGGCGGGTATCTGGAGGCGGAGAGCGAGGGCGGCAAGCTGATCCTGCTCGACCCGGGACAGGCCGGGTCGCTGGACGTGTGCCGGGCGGAGACGCGGTTCGCCAACAACATCGAGATCAGCAAGCTGTCCAAGGGGCGGCAGGTGTGCGTGACGACGGGCACGGGCCACATGGCGCTGGTGACGTATCAGGGGCACTCGCCGGAGGATTCGCCGAGTGACTACATCACGCTCGATGTGACGGTCTGGCGGAACGCGATGCGGTAGGGGGCGCCGGGGGTGGGGCTGTTCCCCACCCCGCCCCTTCCCGAACCGGGGCGCTGCCGCGGGCCCCGCTCCTCAAGCGCCGGAAGGGCTTGGGTTTTCGCGGCTACGTTGCGCCCGTGATCAGGCGCTGCAGCGCAGGCGCGTACAGGTCCGCGATGTGCTCCGGCGTCGCGGACGCCCCCGCCCCCTCCCGGTGGAGGCTCAACGTCGCGCCCAGGCCCAGCAGATGCCCCGCCAGGAGCTCCGCGCGCAACGCGCGCCCCTCGCCGGGGAGGCGCGCGGTCAGGGCGTCGGTGACCTGTTCGTGGAAGCGGTCGCGGAGCAGGGAGCGTTCGTCCTGGTTGCCCAGGGAGAAGACGACCCGCAGCAGCGGGTCCGACTGGAGCGCGCGGCGGCGGGTCACCAGGGTGACCACCATGTGGCGTCCCAGCGCATCGAGCGGGGCGTCGAAGAGTTCGGCGGCGGCCGGGCCGAAGTCGGCCACCGTGTTGAACAGCTCCTCCTTGCGGCCGAAGTGCTTGACCACCAGCGACGCGCTGACCCCCGCGTCCGCCGCGATCCCCCGGATCGTCACCTCCGCGTACGGCCGCTGCGTGAACGCCCGCCGGGCGGCGCGCAGGATGGCGTCCCGCCCGGTGCCCGCGTCCGCGGCGATGGCCTGGCCGCCGGTCATGCGCCCTCCTGGATCCCCGCCGGCCGCACACCCCCCGTCAGGGTGCCCGGCGTCTTTCGGCTCTCCTCGACCGTACCCGTCCCGGACGGCTTGCGGCCCGGCAGCATGAGCGTGACCAGCAGGGCGAGCAGCGCCGCGCCCGCCGCGATGACGAAGACCAACTGGTACGCGTGCAGGGTCGGCGCGGTCCGGTCCCCCACCCGGAAGGTGAGGTTGGCCAGGACCGCCGCCACGGTCGCGCTGCAGAACGCCTGGCCGATCGACCGCATCAGGGTGTTCAGGCCGTTCGCCGCCCCGGTCTCGCTGACCGGGACCCCGCGCATCACGAGGGCCGGGAGCGCCGAGTACGCGATGGCCGTGCCGGAGGCGACGACCGTGGCGCCCGCGATGATGAGCCACAGGCTGTGGCTGGTGAAGTACCGCACCCCGTAGCCGGCCGCGATGATCCCCGCCGCCAGCGCGAGGCTCACCTTGGGGCCGTGCTTGGCGGAGATCCGGGCGGAGACCGGGGACAGCGCCACCATGGCGACACCGCCCGGCAGCAGGCACAGACCGCTGACGACGAGCGACGCGCCGAGCCCGTAGCCGGTCGCCTTCGGCTCCTGCACCATCTGCGCGGTGACCAGGGAGTTCGCGTAGAAGGCGAAGCCGATGAGCAGCGCCGCGATGTTGGTGAGCAGGACGGCCGGGCGGGCGGAGACCCGCAGGTCGACCATGGGCGTCGCCACGCGGAGCTCGTACGCCCCCCAGATCAGCGCCACCACGACGGCCGCCACGAGCAGGCCGACCGTCCGGCCGGAGGTCCAGCCCCAGTCGCCGCCCTGCGTCACCGCGAGCAGCAGGCAGACCAGCGCGCCGGACAGGCCGAGGGCGCCGAGCGCGTCGAAGCGGCCGCGGCTGCGGAGCGGGGACTCCGGTACGAAGGCGAGGACGAGCACGATGTCGATGAGGCCGATGACCCCGGAGACCCAGAACATCGTGTGCCAGTCGAAGTTCTCCACCACCAGCGCGGCGATCGGCAGGCCCACGGCGGCGCCGATGCCGAGCGTCGAGCTCATCAGCGCGACGGCGGACAGCACGCGCTCGGGCGGCAGTTCGTCGCGCAGGATGCTGATGCCGAGCGGTACGACGGCGATGGCGGCGCCCTGAAGCGCGCGGCCGGTGATCAGCACGCCGATGTGGGAGCTCGCCCCGCAGAGCACCGAGCCGGCCACGAGCACGGCGAGCGAGGCGACGAGCACCCGCCGCTTCCCGTACATGTCGCCGACCCGGCCGAGCACCGGCGTGAACACCGCACCGGTCAGCAGCGTCACGGTGACCAGCCAGCTCGCGGCGGCCGGGGTGGCGCCGGTCAGCTCGGGGATGTGCGGGAGCAGGGGCACGACGATCGTCTGCATCACGGCGACAACGACCCCGCAGAAGGCCAGCACGCCAACCGCGAAGCGCGGGTGCGGGGCCTGGGCCGCGGGGGTCGACGGGGCGGCGGGGGCGGGTATGTCCGCAGGCATGGTTCTCCGTTGCCGACTAGGGGTGCACGGATGTTCACCCCCAGGGTAAACGCCTGTGCACCCCCTCGGCGACGGGGAGGTGGAAGCACGGGTTAGCCTCGGTTCCGGCGCCGGTGCGGCGCTGGGCGCGGGGCGCGTACGCGTGCGCCGGGCGCACACCCCATGACGTGGACGAAGGCGGAGGTGACCGCGATGGCGAAGGTGCCGGCGGCGGCGGTGGCGGCGGGCGGACTGGTCGGCGGTTACGCCGTCGCGCGATGGACCCGCAAGCGTCCACTGGGCGGGGTCGCGCTCGCGGCGGCGGGCGGCGTCGCCGCGTACGAGTGGAACCGGCAGGCGGGCCCGCGCGCGGCCGTCGCGCTGACCACCGCGTACGTGGCCGCGTTCGCGGGCTCGCACCCGCTGGCCAAGAAGGTCGGCGCCTGGCCCGCGGTCTTCACCGTGGCCGGCACGGTGGCCGCAGCGTCCTGGGCGGTCACCCGCCGGGCCTCCTGACCGAAGGAACCGGAGAAGCGGTCCCGGGGCCCCGGCCCCGGGACCGGCTCACCCCCACAACGCCCACGACACCGTGTAGATCGCCAGCCCCGCCAGCGCCCCCACCACCGTGCCGTTGATCCGGATGAACTGCAGGTCACGCCCGATGTGGGCCTCGATCTTGCGGGACGTCTGGTCCGCGTCCCAGCCGGCCACCGTGTCGCTGATCAGCGACGTGATCTCCGTCCGGTACGTCGTGACGACATACGCCGCCGCGTCCTCCAGCCAGCCCTCCAGCTTCCCCTGGAGCCGTTCGTCCGTGGCCAGCCGGGCGCCCAGCGACATCAGCGAGGCCCGGGCGCGCAGCCGCAGCTCGCTCTGCTCGTCCTCCGCAGCCGCGATCACCATCGCGCGCACCGACGCCCAGGCCGAGGCGATGACGTCCTGGACCTCGCCGCGCCCCAGGATCTCCGACTTCAGGCGCTCCACCCGGTCCCGGGTCTCCGAGTCGGTTTGGAGGTCGGCCGCGAAGTCCGCGAGGAACGTGTCGATGGAGCCGCGCGCCGGATGCCCCGGCATGTCCCGCATCTCGGTGACGAAGCGCAGCAGCTCCTTGTAGACCCGCTCGCCGACCCGCTTGTCCACGAACCGGGGCGTCCAGCCCGGCGCCCCGCCCTGCACCGCGTCCATCACCGAGTCGCCGTGCAGCACGAGCCAGTCGTGGGCCCGGGTGCAGACCAGGTCGACCAGCTTGCGGTGGCCGCCGTCCGCGACGATCTTCGCCAGCATCTTGCCGAGGCCCGGGCCGATCTCCGCCGCGTTCGCCCGCCGGGTGATCGCCTCCCCGACGACGGCCTGGACGTCCGCGTCCCGCAGGACGGTGAGCGCCCCGCGCAGTGCGGTCGACAGCTCGGCCGTGACCCGGTCCGCGTGGGCCGGCTCGGCGAGCCAGCCGCCGACCCGGCGGCCGATGCCCAGCGAGTGAATCCGGTCACGTACGACGTCCCCGGAGAGAAAGTTCTCCCCGACGAAGGAACCGAGGGACGCCCCGAGCTGGTCCTTCTTGGTGGGAATGATGGCGGTGTGCGGAATCGGCAGACCGAGCGGACGCTTGAAGAGGGCCGTGACGGCGAACCAGTCGGCCAGCGCACCCACCATGCCCGCCTCGGCGGCCGCCGCGACGAAGCCCGGCCAGCCGCTCACCCCCTCGTTCTTCGCCCAGGTGGCGAGGACGTACACCAGCGCGACCAGCAGAAGGAGGCCGGTGGCCGTGGTCTTCATACGGCGTACACCACGACGCTTCTCCTCGTCCGCCGCGGTGTACGCGAAAGAGGCGAGGCCCCCGGGTCTCGCCCGCCCACCGGGCCCCGGGGGCAGTTCGCCCCGCTCGGTCCGCCCGGTCCCGTCGATCCGTTCCATCCGCTCCACCCGTCCGCGTACGCACAGCCCTCGACGTCCGCTACGCATTGTGCCTACCTGACCTACTCCCGGGCCGCACGTCGAGTTCCCCGCGCCCTGCCGCATCATGGGAACAGGTCCACTCCCCCCGCTTTCCTCATTTCCGCAAGGAGACACACCGCCCATGCCCAGGCGCCAGGGGTACGCCCTGCTCATAGCCCTCGTGGCGGGTACCGCCGCGCTCGCCGCAGCCGTGGCGTTCGCCGGTTCCCTGCTGTTCACCGGGGACAGGGCGACGGCCGCCGCCACCACGGCCCCGCAGGGCGTGGCCCACAGCCCGGCCGCCCCGGCCCACTCCTCCGGGCACTGGCTCGCCACCTGGGCGGCGTCGCCCGTGGAAGGCGTCGCCGACCCGGCCCAGGCGGAGGACCAGAGCAGCCGCGTCATCCGTAACGTCGTGCACACCAGCATCGGCGGCACCGAGGCCCGCGTGACGCTGTCCAACCTGTTCGGTACGCGGCCCCTGCTCATCGACCGCGTCACCGTGAACACCCGCCCCGTGACGTTCCGGGGCGCCGCGTCCGCCACAATCGCCGCGGGCGGGCAGACCGTCAGCGACCCCGTCGCCGTCCCGGTCGACGCCGACGCCGACCTCGTGGTCACCCTGCGCACCCCGACCGCCGACGGGCCGGTCACCGTGCACTCGAACAGCCACCAGACCTCATACACCGAGGACGACCGGGGCACCTGGGCCACCACGCAGTGGCGCTACCTCACCGCCGTCGATGTGCGGGGCGGGGCCCGGGCGTCGGCGACGCTCGTCGCGTTCGGCGACTCGCTCACGGCGGGCACCGGCTCCACCACCGACGCCAACACCCGCTGGCCCGACCTCCTCGCCGACCGGCTGGAAGGCCGCTACGCGGTGGTCAACGAGGGCATCGGCGGCAACCGCCTCCTGCTCAACGGCATCGGCCCGCGCGCGCTGGACCGCTTCGAGCGCGACGTCCTCGGCGTCTCCGGCGTGAAGACGGTCGTCATCGCGCTCGGCATCAACGACGTGCAGGCCTTCCCGAACGAGACCGACCCCGAGCGGATCACCGGCGCCCTGCGCACCCTCACCCAGCGGGCCCACGCACGCGGCCTGCGGGTCATCGGCGCGACCCTCATGCCCTACCAGGGCTACGCCAGGTGGACCGCCGCCGGTGAGCAGGTGCGGCAGTCCGTCAACGCGGAGATCCGGGCCGGCGGGATCTTCGACGAGGTCATCGACTCCGACCTCACCATGCGCGACCCGGCCCACCCCCAGCGGCTGCGCCCCGCGTACGACGCCGGCGACCACCTGCACCTCAACGACGCCGGGTACGCCCGCCTCGCGTCGCTGCTGGACGTGGACACCCTGACCGGCGACAGGCCGAAGGTCGACGCGCTCTGATGGGCTAGCGCCCCTCGCCCTTCTCCAGGCGGCCTCGCGCGTGCTCCGCCTCCCGCAGCCGCAGCTTCTCCGCCTTGCTGCGCTTGTGCTCCACCCCGACGCCGCCCATGAGCGCGAAGCCGGTGATCCGGACCCGGGGCGCGTCGGGCGCGGGGGCCGACTCATCCTTGGCGTCCTCCCCGAAGCCGCCCATGATGCCGATGCCCCGGACGTCCACGTTGAGGTCCGGCGGGACGGTCACATGGAGGCCGCCCATGATCGTGAAGCAGCGGATCACGGTCTCGCGGGACTCGAAGTTCGCCTCGCGCAGGTCGATGTCGCCGCCGCCCCACATCGCGAACGCGGTGAACACCTTGCCCACCGTCCAGTTGCCCCGGCGGCGGAAACCGCCCCAGAACGCGAAGCAGCCGGTCGACGTCGCCGGCCGCCCGATCCGCTCCGACCAGCGGGCGGCCGAGCCCGACCGGGGCTGCACGGCGACGGGCGCCGACGAGCCGGAGCCGACGGACGGCAGATCACGGACGAGCGGTTCCAGCTCGCCGTGCGTCCGCGCCTTGTAGGCGGTGTCGAGGCGCTGCTCGAACTCCTCCATCTCAAGGCGCCCTTCGGCGACCGCCTCACGCAGGATCTCGGCAACACGTTCACGCTCGGCGTCGGAGGCCCGCATATCGGGGAGTTCGCTCGTCATGGAACGCAGCCTATTGAACGGCCGCGCTCACGTCACCGGCTCCCCTGGCCGTCTCGGACGCGTACATCTTCGCGATCACCGCCTCGATGTCGGGCTCCCGCACCGAAAGGTCCGCCAACGGATACTCCGCGGCGATCCGCGCCACCAGCGGAGCCGCCGACGCGGACGCCGGGAAGGCCAGCCACTGGCGCGGCCCCTCCACCTTCACCGTCCGCACCGAGGGCTCCGACTCCAGCCTGATCGGAGGGAGTTCGCGTTCCAGGTCGACCACGAGCGTCCGCTCGCTCTCCCCCACCTCGTGCAGTCCCGTCAGCGCACCGTCGTACATCAGCCGGCCGTGGTCGATCACCATCACCCGGCTGCACAACTGCTCGATGTCCGTGAGGTCATGGGTCGTCAGCAGCACCGTCGTCCCGCGCTCCGCGTTCAAGTCCCGCAGGAACTGCCGCACCTTGGCCTTGGACACCACATCGAGGCCGATCGTCGGCTCGTCCAGATACAGCACCTCCGGATCGTGCAGCAGCGCCGCCGCGATGTCGCCGCGCATCCGCTGCCCGAGCGACAGCTGACGCACCGGTACGTCCAACAGCTCACCCAGGTCCAGGAGTTCGACGCACCGGTCCAGATTGGCCCGGAAGCGCGCGTCCGGCACCCGGTACATGCGGTGCATCAGCCGGTACGAGTCGCGCAGCGGCAGGTCCCACCAGAGCGTCGTCCGCTGCCCGAAGACCACACCGATCCGGTGCGCCAGCCGCGTACGCTCGCGCGAGGGGTCGATGCCCGCCACGCGCAGGGTGCCGCCGCTCGGGGTGAGGATGCCCGTCAGCATCTTGATCGTGGTCGACTTACCGGCCCCGTTCGGCCCGATGTAGCCGACCATCTCGCCGCGCTCCACCCGGAAGCTGATCCCGTCGACCGCCCGCACCTGGCGCCGCTCGCCGCGCAGGAAGCCCGTCCTGCGGCGGACGTCGAAGACCTTCTCCAGCCGGTCCAGCTCGATGAAGGCCGCCCCGGTGCCCGTGTCCGTACTCATGCCGCTCCCTCTCCGTCCGTCAACTTCCCGTACTCCGGTACGCCCGCAACCCCGCCCGCCACGCCAGACCCGCCCCGGCCGCGCAGACCGCGGCCACCACCGGCGGCAGGAACGCCACCCACTCCGGCAGCCCCAACGGCAGCTCGCGGCCCAGCACGTACAGCGCCGGCAGCCAGTTCACGAAGGCCAGCGGCACCACGAACGTCACCCCGCGCACCAGGTCCTTCGCGAAGATCGTCGGCGGGTACTGGAGCAGCGTGTTACCGCCGTACGTGAACGAGTTCTGCACCTGCGACGCGTCCTGCGCGATGAACTGGAACGCCCCGCCCGCCACGAACACCGCACCGAAGATCACCGACCCGCTCAGCAGCATCAGCGGCAGCACGACCGCCTTCGCCGGGGTCCAGTCGATGTCCGCCGCCACCAGCCCGTAGCCCAGGACCAGCAGCCCCTGGGTGATCCGCCCCAGCCTGCGCAGCGCGAAACGGTCGGCCGCCACCTGCGCGAGGACCGGGACCGGCCGCACCAGCAACGTGTCCAGGGTGCCGTCGCGCACCCGGCGGCCCAGCCGGTCCATCGACCCCATCAGCAGGTCCGCCAGGCCGAAGGCCGTCCCCGAAGCCCCGTACAGCAGGGCGATCTCCGGCAGCGTGTAGCCGCCCAGCGCGTCGACGTGCGCGAACATCAGCATGATCGTCACGAAGTCGAAGGCCGTCGCCGTGAAGTTGCCGACCGCCGTCATCACGAACGACGCCCGGTACGCCATCGTGGAGCGCAGCCACATCGACACGATCAGCCCGTACGCCCGCACCCCCTCGACCAGCCGCGGCCGCGGGGCGAACACCTCCCCCGGCGCCTCCGGCACGCCCGCCTCCGCCACCTCAGCCACCCTGGACCACCACCCTCCGCGTCGCCACGCCCTGCACCATCCGCCCCACCAGCAGCAGCACCGCGGCCCAGGCCGCCTGGAACACGTACACCCGCACCAGACCCCAGCCCGTGTGCTTGCCCAGGAACACGTCCGCCGGCACCTGGAGCAGCGCCGACCACGGCATCAGCCGCGCCACCTCGCCCAGCAGCCCCGGGAACAGGCTCAGCGGCAGCAGCATCCCCGAGAAGAACAGCCCCGCCAGGAAGGCGATCTGCGCCGCGCCCGCCCCGTCCATCAGCCAGAAGGCGGACAGCGCCACCAGATAGCGGATCCCGAAGCTCACCACCACGCCCAGCGCCACCGAGACGAGGAACGCCAGCCACGGCCCCGCCGACCCCGGCAGCGCCAGGTCGAACGCGAGCCCCCCGAGCACCATCGGCACGATGCCGCGCCCCAGCAGATGGAAGGCCGCCCGTCCCAAGTCCTGCGCCAGCCACCACAGCTGGAGATCGACCGGCCGGTACAGGTCCACCGCGATGTCGCCCGTGCGGATGCGCTCGATCAGCTCGTCCTCGAAGCCGCCGCCCATCATCACGCAGGTCATCAGCAGCGCCTGGCCCAGCCAGACGAAGGTGAGGGCCTGCGGCATGTCGTAACCGCCGAGCCGCGGCCGCTCGTCCCACAACGCCATGTACGTGTAGGCGAGGATGAAACCGAAGACGGTGTTGGTGAACACCCCCGCCGCCGTCTCGATCCGATAGGTGGCGTAACGGCGGAAACCGCCCGCCGCCACCACCGCGTAGACCCGCACAGCAACCGCCTCCCCGTCAACGGGTGCCGCACCGTGCGTGGACACCAAAGCGCAGGAGCCTAGTCCAGCCGGGCCAGCCGCCGCGAGCGCTTTTCGGCCGTCGATCCAAGGGATATGCGCCAGAAAAGGGCACTATGGGGGAACTGACCGCGGCCGAGGAGTCTGCACCGACATGAGCGACGAGCCACAGCAGCAGAACGGGGACACCGACCCCCCGGGCTGGGCCCCCAGGGACCTGCCTGCCGACGCCGCCGCCCCGGGACCGGCCCCCGAAGGCGAGTCCGCCGGCCCCACCGCCCCGAAGAAGAAGGCCAAGCGCCCCAAGCGCACCGGCTGGCGGCGGCTCGTCCCCACCTGGCGCATGGTCCTCGGCGGCGTACTCCTCATCGCCCTGATCCTGATCGGCGGCTTCATCGCCGGCTACCAACTGGTCGACATCCCCGCCGCCAACGCCAAAGCCACCGCCCAGTCCAACGTCTACCTGTACGCCGACGGCACCGTCATCGCCCGCGACGGCGAGATCAACCGCGAGAACATCAAGCTCGCCCAGGTCCCGCGCACCGTCCGGCACGCCGTCCTCGCCGCCGAGGACCGCGACTTCTACTCCGAACGCGCCGTCGACGTGAAGGCGATGTTCCGCGCCGGCTGGAACACCCTCACCGGCAAGGGCAAACAGGGCGGTTCGACCATCACCCAGCAGTACGTCAAGAACTACTACCTGGGCCAGGAACAGACCGTCGTCCGCAAGATCAAGGAATTCTTCATCTCGATCAAGCTCAACCGGGAACAGTCCAAGGACCAGATCCTGGAGGGCTACCTCAACACCAGCTACTTCGGCCGCAACGCCTACGGCATCCAGGCCGCCGCCCAGGCCTACTACGGCAAGGACATCGGCGACGTCACCACCGCCCAGGGCGCGTACCTCGCCTCCCTCCTCAACGCCCCCAGCGCCTACGACGTCGTCGCCTATCCCGAGAACAAGCCCGCCGCCGTCGCCCGCTGGAACTACGTGCTGGACGGCATGGTCAAGGAGAAGTGGCTCGACCCCGCCGAGCGCGCCGCGATGACCTTCCCCGTCCCCGGCCCCGTCAAGCCCGCCAACAGCCTCTCCGGACAGCGCGGCTACATCGTCAAGGCCGTCGAGGACTATCTCGTCGACAACGACATCCTGGACGAGAAGACCCTCGCCACCCGCGGCTACCGCATCACCACCACGCTCCAGCGCAAGCGGCAGGACGCCCTCGTCGAAGCCGTCGAGGACAAGGTCATGTCCAAGACCGACGACGACCGCGCGGCCGACCGCAATGTCCGTGCCGGCGGGGCGTCCATCGACCCGGCCACCGGCCATGTCGTCGCCATGTACGGCGGCGTCGACTACACCCGGCAGTACGTCAACAACGCGACCCGCCGCGACTACCAGGTCGGCTCCACCTTCAAGCCGTTCGTCTTCACCTCGGCCGTCGCGAACGACTCCACCACCCAGGACGGCCGCCGCATCACCCCCAGCACCATCTACGACGGCACCAACAAGCGCATGGTGGAAGGCCCCGACGGGCCCACCGGCTACGACCCGGCCAACGAGGACGACCGCAGCTACGGCCCCATCACCGTGTCCACCGCCACCGACAAGTCCGTCAACGCCGTCTACGCCCAGATGGCCGAGGACGTCGGCCCCGAGAAGGTCCGGCAGACCGCCATCGACCTCGGCATCCCCAAGGACACCTCCGACCTCACCCCCACCCCCTCCATCGCCCTCGGCGTCGCCACCGCCAGCGTCCTCGACATGACCGAGGCGTACGCGACCCTCGCCGCCCACGGCAAGCACGGCGCCCACGTCCTGGTCAGCAAGGTCACCAAGGACGGCGAGGACGTCACCCTGCCCGGCCGCACGGTGAAGCAGGCCGTCAGCCGCGAGGCCGCCGACACCACCACCTCGATCCTCCAGAGCGTCGTCGAGGGCGGCACCGGCACCGCCGCCCGGGGCGCGGGCCGCCCCGCCGCCGGAAAGACCGGTACCGCCGAGGAGGACCGGGCCGCCTGGTTCGCCGGCTACACCCCCGACCTCGCCACCGTCATCGCCGTCATGGGCCAGGACCCGTCCACCGGCGCCCAGAAGTCCCTCTACGGCGCACTCGGACTCCCCCGCATCAACGGCGGCGGCGCCCCCGCCGAGACCTGGGCCCAGTACACCGGGGCCGCCCTGAAGGGCACCCCCGTCCAGGACTTCGACCTCGACGTGGCGGAGGGCACCGGCGACACCGCGCTGCCCACCGCCGAGGACACCGCCCCCGGCGACACCGGCCGCCGCACCCCCTCGGCCACCCCCCGCCGCACCCGGTCCACCACCCCGTCCCGGACTCCGTCCGCCCCGCGCACCACTCCCGGCACCACGGACAACCCGGCCGGAGGCACCGGCGACGGCGGCACCACGGACGGCGGGGCGGACACGGGCGGCGGGGACACCGGGGGCGACGGCGGGGACACCGGGGGCGACGGCGGGGACGGGGGCGGTGACGAGGGCTTCTTCCAGGGCCCCCGCGGCACCCGGGCACCCAGCACCCGGCCCTGAGACCGGGCTCAGTGCCCCGAGGTGGCCTTCAGCCCCACGACCGCCACCAGCAGCAGACACACGAAGAAGATCCGGGCCGCCGTCACCGGCTCGTGCAGCACCACCATGCCCAGGACCGCGGCACCCGCCGCGCCGATCCCGACCCACACCCCGTACGCCGTACCGATCGGCAGGGTCCGGGCCGCGTGCGACAGCAGCATCATGCTCGCCACGATCCCGAGACCCGTGAACACGCTCGGCCACAGCCGGGTGAACCCCTCGGTGTATTTCATCCCGATCGACCAGGCCACTTCCAGCAGACCGGCGACGACCAGCAGAACCCACGCCACGACAGCACCTCCGACGAGACAGAACACGCGAACAACACGGGTGCGTCGTCTTTGCGAAACCCGGTACGGCGCGTCTCGTCGGGTCCCTCAACCGTAGCAAAGGAACGGCAAAGGGCCCGGTGACGGCTGTCACCGGGCCCTTCGCCCACGGATCTACAGATACAGCCCGGTCGAATCCTCCGAGCCCTCGAACCGGTCCGCGGCCACCGCGTGCAGGTCGCGCTCGCGCATCAGCACGTACCCCACACCCCGCACCTCGACCTCCGCCCGGTCCTCCGGGTCGAACAGCACCCGGTCACCCGGCTCGACCGTCCGTACGTTCTGCCCCACCGCCACCACCACGGCCCACGCGAGACGGCGGCCGACCGCGGCCGTCGCGGGAATCAGAATGCCCCCGCCGGAACGCCGCTCGCCCTCGGGCGACTCGGACCGGACCAGCACTCGGTCGTGCAGCATCCGGATGGGCAGCTTGTCGTCGGTGTTCTCGCTCACGCCCCGCAACCTACCGGGCGGCGGCCCGCCCACCTACGAGGGGTCAGCCCTTGCGGCGCGAGGAGACGACGACCAGGCCGACCACACCCACCGCGAGCAGCGCCGCCGGGATCACGCGCTCCAGCCGGGGACTGCCCGTCTCCGACACGAACTGGGCCTTCACGTCCGACACCGCCCGGTTCACCGCCACGTACGCCCGGCCGGCCGTCCGGTCCACGGTCCCGGCGACCTTGGCCTTCGCGTCACCGATGATCGTCTTCGGGTGCACGCGCACCCCGATCTCATCGAGTACCACCGCAAGCTGCTCGCGCCTGCTGATGATGTCCGCCTCGATCTGCGCAGGGGTCCTGGCATCCGACACCGCGCCGCCTCCGTGGTCCTCGTCCGGTAAACCTTCATCGACAGTCTGTCAGTTCCGCCGCATCCGCACCCGGCGGCACCCCCATTACGCTCGGTCCCTTAGACCCCACGTACCAACGAGGAGAACCATGAGCGAGCGCCTCACCCCCGGCGACACCGCCCCCGCCTTCACCCTGCCCGACGCGGACGGCAACGACGTCTCGCTCGCGGACCACAAGGGCCGCAAGGTCATCGTCTACTTCTACCCCGCAGCGCTTACCCCCGGCTGCACCAAGCAGGCGTGCGACTTCACGGACAACCTGGACCTGCTCGCCGAAGCCGGCTACGACGTCATCGGCGTCTCCCCCGACAAGCCGGAGAAGCTCGCGAAGTTCCGCGAGAAGGAGAACCTCAAGGTCACACTTGTGGGCGATCCGGCCAAGGAGACCCTTGAGGCGTACGGCGCATACGGCGAGAAGAAGCTCTACGGCAAAACGGTGACGGGTGTCATCCGGTCCACGGTCGTGGTGGACGAGGAGGGGAAGGTCGCCCACGCGTTCTACAACGTGAAGGCCACCGGCCACGTCGCCAAGATCATCAAGGACCTCGGGATCTGAGATCCGGCGGGGCCGGCCGGGGCCGGCCCACAGGTGACACGGAACAGTCCGAAACGGGCCATTCACTCGGCCGAATGGCCGAAAACATGTGATGGACATCCCATTCCTTCGCTGAACCGGTTTGCGGCCGCCATGTCCGCGCAGAAGCCTTTCCTGTAACAGTTGCCGAGGAAAGGAACCGGCCATGGCGGCCTCCGACCCCCACCAGGTGGCCGACCCGGAAGCGGTCAAACGCCACCCCGCGCTGTTCCGTGCGATCCGGAAGCGCCAGAACCCCAAGCTGCGGCGCACCGACATCACGATCACGGACGACCAGTCGGTCAAGCGCGCGGTCAAGGCGGCCTCACTCGGCAACGCCATGGAGTGGTTCGACTTCGGCATCTACTCCTACCTCGCCGCCACCCTGGGACACGTGTTCTTCCCGTCCGGGAACGACACGACCCAGCTGCTCTCCTCGTTCGCCACCTTCGCGGTCGCCTTCCTCGTCCGCCCCCTCGGCGGCATGTTCTTCGGGCCGATGGGCGACAAGATCGGCCGCAAGAAGGTCCTCGCCCTCACGATGATCCTGATGGCGACCGGCACCTTCGCGATCGGCCTGATCCCCTCCCACGCCACGATCGGCGTCTGGGCCGCGGTCCTGCTGATCTTCTTCCGCATGCTCCAGGGCTTCTCCACGGGCGGCGAGTACGGCGGCGCCTCGACCTTCATCGCGGAGTACGCCCCCGACAAGCGGCGCGGCTTCTTCGGCAGCTTCCTGGAGTTCGGCACGCTCGCCGGTTACGTGGGCGCCGCGGGGCTGGTGACCCTGCTGTACGCGCTGCTCGACGACGCCCAGATGGAAACCTGGGGCTGGCGCGTACCGTTCCTGGTCGCGGGCCCGCTCGGCCTGGTCGGCCTCTACCTGCGACTGCGCCTGGACGAGACCCCGGCCTTCCAGAAGCTGGAGGGCGGCACCGCGCACGCCACGGAGGCGGCGGACAGCGTCGAGACGACGGCGAAGGGCGACCTCGCGAAGATCTTCCGCGACTACTGGCCGACGCTGATCCTCTGCATCTGCCTGGTCGGCGCGTACAACATCACCGACTACATGCTGCTGTCGTACATGCCGACGTACCTCTCCGACGAGCTCGGCTACAGCGAGACGCACGGCCTGCTGATCCTGCTCGGCGTGATGGTGTTCCTGATGCTGATCATCAGCCAGATCGGCAAGCTCTCCGACCGCTTCGGCCGCAAGCCGCTCCTGATGACGGGCATGCTCGGCTTCCTGATCCTCTCGCTGCCCGCCTTCCTCCTGATCCGCCAGGGCAGCATCCCCGCGATCATCATCGGCATGGCGATGCTGGGCCTCTCCCTGGTCTGCATGCTCGGCACGATGTCGGCGGCGCTCCCGGCCCTGTTCCCGACGAACGTCCGCTACGGCTCCCTCTCGGTGGGCTACAACCTCTCCGCGTCGATCTTCGGCGGTACGACCCCGCTGGTGATCACGGCCCTGATCAGCGTCTCCGGCTCCAACCTGATGCCGGCGTACTACTCGATGGCGGCGGCCCTGGTGGGCGTGATCGCGGTGGCCTGCATGAAGGAAACGGCGAACAAGCCCCTGGCGGGCTCCCCGCCGTCGGTGGAGACGACGGCGGAGGCGGAAGAACTGGTCCACGCCCAGACCCCGGACCCGAAGTTCTGACCCACCCCGCCCGGCCACGGCCCGTACCGCTTTCCCCCGAGCGGTACGGGCCGTTCCGCATCTTGTCGGATATCGGACGTGACGCCCCGATAGTCGGTTCGTTACTCCGTACGAGGCCGCGAACGGGCGGCCGGATGCGGAGGGGAACGTGGGGGTTCGGTACACGCGCGAGCTGCTCGAAGAAGCGGCTCGTATGACGACGAACATCAACGACGCCGTGCGGTGGTGCGGCGGGAAGCCCACACCGGGAACACGGAGCTATCTGCGGCAGAAGGTGGCGGAGTGGGGGGTGGACGTCTCGCACTTCGCCGACATGAGGGTGCGCCACACCGAAGAGGTGCTGCGCGAGCTGGTGGCCCGGTCAACGAGCGTGGCGGAGGTCGTACGCCGCCTCGGCATCAGTCCGGTGGGCGGGAACCACGCGCATATCAGCCGCCGCATCGCCGCTCTCGGGATCGACACCTCCCACTTTGTGCACACGTCACCGCGGCGCCCCAAGGGAGCACGAAGGAACCTCCTCGCGCTCGGCGACCCGTCCGGCGGCCGGATTCCCGGCGAACGGCTGCGCCGAGAGCTGGTGCGTACGGGGGTGGTCGACGCGTGCGCGGAATGCGGCAACCCGGGCGAGTGGCAGGGGCAGCCGCTTCGACTGGAAGTCGATCACATCAATGGCAACTGGTCGGACAACCGCCCGGCAAATCTCCGGATCCTGTGCCCCAACTGCCACGCGGCAACCGACACGTACCGCGGACGCAAGCGCGCGAGGACGGCATGAGCATCACGTACACACGCAGTGTGCTCGAGAAGGCCGCGGCCACGGCGACCAGCCTGGTCGATCTGATGCGCAGACTCGACGCGCCACTGGGCAGCCGGACACGCCGATACCTGAGAGAACGGCTCCGGCACTACGGCATCGACATCTCCCACTTCGTGGACGAGCCCCTTCCCGAACGGGCGCGTACGGCCTACCCGGCCGCACTCCTCGCCGAAGCGGCCGCCAACTCTTCCAGCATCAGGGGGGTGTTCGAGTACATGGGGCTGCCGCCGAGCGACAGCCCGTACGGGTACGTGCGGGCGAAGCTCGACCGCCTCGGCATAGATACGTCGCACTTCAACAGCGGGCGCAGGCAGGGGGCGCCCTCCGTCCCGCGCGAGCGGCTGGAGGCCGTGGTCGCCGAATCCCGGACCCTCGCCGCCGTACTGAAGGCGCTGGGTCACGTCGACAACGGCGGCGCTCGCATCCGCCTGAAGCGGGACATCGCGAAATACCAGCTGTCGACCGCTCACTTCGTGGGCCAAGGCCACTCGGCGGGGACGCGCTCCCCGAGCCGCAAAGGGGCTGACGAGATCCTTGTCCTGAGTGATAACGCATCCCGAACAAAGACGTCCCTCTTGAGACGCGCACTGGACGACGTGGGGCTTCCACGCGCATGCGCGGTGTGCGGAACCGGCGAGTCGTGGCGAGGGAAACGCCTCGTGCTGGAGATCGACCACATCAACGGGATCCGCACCGACAACCGCCAGGCCAATCTGCGCTATCTCTGCCCTTCCTGCCACAGCCAAACGGCGACTTTCTCGAAGGGGCGCGCCACCACACAGTAGAGTGGGGTCGCGAGCCCGTACCCCAGCAGGCTAGAGGGCGCTGACTTAGAATCAGTGTGTCGTGGGTTCAAATCCCACCGGGCTCACAGGCAAGAAGCGGCTTTCACCTTTACTTCGAAGGCGAAAGCCGCTTCTTCGTGTCAGCCCACCAGCTCCCGCACCACCGGCACCAGCGCCCGGAACGCCTTGCCGCGGTGGCTGATCGCGTTCTTCTCGTCCGGGGTCAGTTCCGCGCACGTGCGGGTCTCGCCGTCGGGCTGGAGGATCGGGTCGTAGCCGAAGCCGTAGCCGCCGGCGGGGGTGTGGCGGAGGGTGCCGGTGAGGCGGCCCTCGACCACGCGTTCCGTGCCGTCCGGGAGGGCGAGGGCGGCCGCGCAGGCGAAGTGGGCCCCGCGATGGGGGTCGGAGATGTCACCGAGCTGGGCGAGGAGCAGGTCCAGGTTGGCGCGGTCGTTGCCGTGGGTGCCGGACCAGCGGGCCGAGAAGATGCCGGGGGCGCCGCCGAGGACGTCCACGCAGAGGCCGGAGTCGTCGGCGATCGCGGGGTGGCCGGTGGCCCGGGCGAGGGCGTGGGCCTTGAGCAGGGCGTTCTCGGCGAAGGTGACGCCGGTCTCCTTGACGTCGGGGACCTCCGGATACGCGTCGGCGCCGCCGAGCTCGTGCGTGAGGCCCGCGTCGGCGAGGATCGCGTGGAGTTCGGTGATCTTCCCGGCGTTGCGGGTGGCGAGGATGAGACGGGTCATGCGACCAGTATCACCGGGTCCGCCCTCACGCCTCGTCGGGCAGGAGGGCGGCCAGCGCGCGGATGCCGGTCAGCACCTCGGCGGCGGTGGGCGCCGACTCCGGGTCGGTGATGTGCTGCATCATCAGCCCGCCGACCAGGGCGAGCTGTACGGACCCGAGGGTGCGCACCGTCTCCTCGGAGAGTTGGTCCTCGGGTGTCCCCGTGACCTCGTACGCCATGCCGCCGCGTCCCTGCCGCAGGCCTGAGGCGACCTGCTCGCGGAGCTCCGGGTCGCGCTGGGCGCGCAGGACCGTCTCCAGGTTGGCCAGCCAGAACGTCCTGTTGGCCGAGAACGCCTCGATCAGGCGGTGCCAGAGGGCCTGGATGTCGCCGTCCCGCCCGGCCGGCCCGAGGGCCTGCCCGCCCGAGTCGAGCGCCTCGAAGAGCGCCTGGTTGAGCAGGGCCTCCTTGGAGCCGAAGTGGTAGCCGATGGCCGCCATGCTGACGCCGGCCGCCGAGGCGAGGTCGCGGACGGTGGTGCGCTCGTACCCCTTCTCGAAGAGGCACTTCCTGGCCGCTTCCAGCAGCTTCTCCCGGTTTCCCATACCCATGCGCCGCATCCTAGGGCCGCCCGAGGGAGTGAGGCGAACGCCTGACGCAGGCGTTTTGCGCGTTCGCCTTAAACAATCGTCTTGCACGATTGCCCAACTCCTCGCTACGTTGGTCCCGTTGGCGCACCGAAGACCACGTCGAACTCTGGAGTCCGGATGAGTCCACTGAAGTCCCGTGTCACCGCCCTCGCCGCAGCCGTCGTCGGCGCGGCGCTCTCCGCAACGGTCCTGGCACCGGCCGCCGGCGCCTCGGAGGATCCACTTCCCACCCGGGTGGTGACCGCCGAAGGCCCCGTGCGGGGAGCGGTCGCCGGGGCGGTGCGTACGTTCCAGGGCATCCCGTACGCGGCTCCGCCGACCGGTGAGCGCCGGTGGAAGAAGCCGCGGGCGGTCCGTCCGTGGTCCGCCACGCTGGACGCGCGGGCCCCGGGGAGCGCGTGTGCGCAGCCGACGGACCAGCCCATCGCGATCGCGGGCGGCGGGAGCGAGGACTGCCTGTATCTGAATGTCACGACGCCGGCCGACCGGTCGGCACGGCCCCGGCCGGTGATCGTGTGGCTGCACGGCGGGAGCTTCACCTACGGGGACGGAGCGAGCTACGGCGCGGCGAAGCTGGCCGCCGCGCGGCAGGGCGCGGTGGTGGTGACGGTGAATTACCGGCTGGGGGCGTTCGGGTTCCTGTCAGCGCCCGGGCTGCGCGCTCCGGCGAACCTGGGGCTGCTGGACCAGCAGGCCGCGCTGCGGTGGGTGGCGCGCAATGCGGGTGCGTTCGGCGGGGATCCGGACAACGTGACGCTCATGGGCCAGTCGGGCGGGGGCTACAGCGTGTGCGCGCAGTTGGTGTCACCGGGGGCGCGGGGGTTGTTCCACAAGGCGATCGTGCAGAGCGCGGGGTGCGTCGGGCCGGACGGTTCGTTCACCAGGGCCCAGGCGGAGGAGCAGGGCAGGGCCGTCGCCGCGGCGGCCCGGTGCGAGGAGGCGGAGTCGGTGGACTCCTGTCTGCGGG
Source organism: Streptomyces sp. NPDC041814 (assembly GCF_055590565.1). Classification (NCBI taxonomy): domain Bacteria; kingdom Bacillati; phylum Actinomycetota; class Actinomycetes; order Kitasatosporales; family Streptomycetaceae; genus Streptomyces; species Streptomyces sp. NPDC041814. Next base: position 1,108,221 of record NZ_JBVJAM010000001.1, read on the forward strand.
GCCTGCCGACGGCGGACCTGGTCGCCGCGTCCGCCTCGGGTCACGACGGTTACCGGCCGGTGGTGGACGGTGAGGTGGTGCCGGAGGCGCCGGCGCGGGCGATCGCGGCGGGGCGGTTCGCGCGGCTGCCGGTGCTGCACGGCTCGACGCGCGACGAGATGAGCGGGCTGGCCGGCCTGGACGAGGTGATGACGGGGAAGCCGCTGACCGCCGAGGGCTACGCGGAGAAGGTGGCGGACCGGTTCGGGGCGGACGCCCCGGCGGTGCTGGACGAGTACCCGGTGGGGCGGTATCCGGCTCCGGCGGCCGCACTGTCGGCGGCGCTCACGGACGCGGACTGGTCGACGGCGGCGCTGGACACGCAGCGGGCGCTGGCGCGGCACACATCGGTGTACGCGTACGAGTTCGCCGAGGTGTCGGCCCCGTACTTCCGGGGCCTGCCGCGTCCGGCGAGCTTTTCCCTGGGTACGGGTCATATGACGGATCTGGCGTACGTGTTCGAGAACGAGCTCTTCGAGCCGCTCGACGCGGCGCAGGCGGAGTTGTCGGACACGGTGGTCAGCTACTGGAGCCGGTTCGCGAGCACCGGGCGGATGGACGGTCCGGGGCTGCCGGCGTGGCAGCGGTTCGCGGACGACGACGTGTACGTTCAGCGCCTCGCGTCCGGGAACGTCGGGCGGACGGACTTCGCGGCGGACCACCACTACGCGTTCTGGAAGCGGATCGCCTCGTCGTGAGCCGAGCCGGGTCGGGGTGTCCCCGGCGGTCTTCGCGACCGCCGGGGACACCCGCGTGTCAGGGGGTGCAGACCTTGGCGATCTCGCCGGCCGCGTCGGTGACCGGGCTGATGTCCGGGGTGGCGTCGCCCTTGTCGATGGCGTCGCGGACGTTGGTGACGCCGGTGCGGAGGTCGTCCACGGCCTTGGAGAGGTCGGTGTTGTCCGTCTTGTCGCCGAGGTTGCCCAGTTCCTCCTGGATCTGGTCCAGGGCCTCGGACGCCTGGGTGGGGTCGCTGGAGGCGTTGGAGACGGCCTGGCGGAGGTTGTCGACGCTGGTGGCGATGGCGTCGGCGGTGCGGACGCAGTCGAGCGTCTTGTCGAGGGCGCCGCAGCCCGCCGCCGCGGTGGCGGTGATCAGTACGGCCGTGACGGCCAGTGCGGTGCGGTGGAGCCGGTGGCGCGCGGCCATGGTGTGGTCCCTCCCCGGGATGCGGATACGCGGACGGGCGCACGGTTCGACCCGTGCGCCCGTATGCGTATCGACGCGGCCCGGCGGGACTTGGTTGCCTCTTTACCTTCTCGGTTTCGCGTCTCAGGCGCCGAGCGTGGTGGCCAGTGCCTCGGTCTGGAGCCGGGCGAGGTCGACGCAGCCTGCGGTGGCGAGGTCGAGCAGCGCGTTGAGCTCCGTACGGTCGAAGGGCTGGGCCTCGGCGGTGCCCTGGACTTCCACGAAGCGGCCGTCGCCGGTGCAGACGACGTTCATGTCGGTTTCGGCGCGGACGTCCTCCTCGTAGCAGAGGTCGAGGAGCGGGGTGCCGTCGACGATGCCGACGCTGATGGCGGCGACGGTGCCGGTCAGCGGCTTGCGGCCGTGCTTGATGATCTTCTTGCCCTGGGCCCAGGCGACGGCGTCGGCGAGGGCGACGTAGGCGCCGGTGATGGCGGCGGTGCGGGTGCCGCCGTCGGCCTGGAGGACGTCGCAGTCCAGGACGATGGTGTTCTCGCCGAGGGCCTTGTAGTCGATGACGGCGCGCAGGGAGCGGCCGATGAGCCGGCTGATCTCGTGGGTCCGGCCGCCGATCTTGCCGCGTACGGATTCGCGGTCGCCGCGGGTGTTGGTGGACCGGGGCAGCATCGAGTACTCGGCGGTGACCCAGCCTTCGCCGCTGCCCTTGCGCCAGCGCGGCACGCCTTCGGTGACGGAGGCGGTGCAGAAGACTTTGGTGTCGCCGAAGGAGATGAGCACGGAACCTTCGGCGTGCTTGCTCCATCCGCGTTCGATGGTGACGGGACGGAGCTGGTCGGCGGTGCGGCCGTCGATACGAGACATGGCGCCGAGCCTATCGGGTGACGGGTGCCCCGTTTTCCGGGTGCGCCACAGGCCCCGCCCGGGGTGGGCGGGGCCTGCGGGGACGGGTTCAGGCGGTCGTCACATCATGTCTTCGATGTCGGCCGCGATCGGGTCGGCGTCGGTGCCGATGACGACCTGGATCGCGGTGCCCATCTTCACGACGCCGTGCGCGCCGGCGGCCTTGAGCGCGGCCTCGTCGACCTTGCCCGGGTCGATGACCTCGGTGCGGAGGCGCGTGATGCAGCCCTCGACCTCTTCGATGTTCTCGATTCCGCCGAGCCCGGCGACGATCTTCTCAGCCTTGCTGGCCATGGCCTTCTCCCTGGTTCCTCATGTGCGTGCGACGGCCCACCCTGGGTCCGTTTCGTCACGGTAACGCACGGTTGGCCCAACTTCTCGGGCGGGCAACCACACGGTCCCCAATGATGACGATCACCGGCGCCCCGCCTTCCGGGCCGGGCTCCGCACCGTATCGCGACTGGTCTACACCAGTATGCGACGACCGCCAAACCAGGCGTGTTCCGGGAGGATGCCGATGAGTTCGAACGCGGCCGCGCTACCGCAGCGGAAGTGGTGGAACGGGCCGGTCCAGGGCCTGCAGAAGGTCGGCCGCAGCCTGCAGCTGCCGGTGGCCGTCCTGCCCGCGGCGGGCCTGCTGGTCAGCCTCGGCAACCTCTTCGACTCCTCGCTGCACGGACGCTTCTGGGACAAGACCGCGAAGGTCCTCCTCAACGGCGGGAGCGCGATCCTCGACGGCGAGCTGGGCCTGCCGCTGCTCTTCTGCATCGGGGTCGCGATCGGCTTCGCGAAGAAGGCGGACGGCTCGACGGCCCTGGCCGCGGTCGCCGGTTTCCTGGTCTACCGGGGGGTGCTGACGGCATTCCCGGTGGACGGTTCGGTGACCAAGGAGGTCCCGGAGGGGGTACCGCAGAATCCCGGCGTGCTGGGCGGGATCATCATCGGGCTGCTGACCGCCGTCGTCTGGCAGCGCTACCACCGCACCAAGCTGGTCGACTGGCTCGGCTTCTTCAACGGCCGCCGGCTCGTCCCGATCCTGATGGCGTTCCTCTGCGCGATCCTGGGCGTGGTGTTCGGGCTGCTGTGGCAGCCGGTGGGTGACGCGCTGACCTGGTTCGCCAAGCAGCTGATCGACCTGGGCGCCTGGGGTGCGGCGATCTTCGGCTTCGCCAACCGGCTGCTGATCCCGATCGGCATGCACCAGTTCCTGAACACGTTCTTCTGGTTCCAGGCGGGCGAGTTCACCGGGAGCGACGGGGGCACCGTCCAGGGCGACATCTCCCGGTTCTTCGCCGGGGACCCGTCGGCCGGGCAGTTCACCTCGGGCTTCTTCCCGATCATGATGTTCGGCCTGCCCGCGGCGGCGCTGGCCATCGCGCACACCGCGCGGCCGGAGCGGCGCAAGGAGGTCGCCGGCCTGATGCTGTCCGTCGCGCTGACGTCGTTCGTGACGGGCGTGACGGAGCCGCTGGAGTTCTCGTTCCTCTTCGTCGCGCCGCTGCTGTACGGGGTGCACGCGCTCCTGACCGGTGCGTCGATGGGCATCACCTGGGCCCTGGGGGTGCACGCGGGGTTCAGCTTCTCGGCCGGACTGATCGACTACGTCGTCAACTGGCACCTGGATACGAAACCGTGGCTGATCATCCCGATCGGGCTCTGTTTCGCGGTGGTCTACTACGTGATCTTCCGGTTCGCGATCACCAAGTTCAACCTTCCGACACCCGGGCGCGAGCCCGAGGACGTGGAGGAGGACATCGAGAGGAACCTCACCAAGTAGCCTTTATGCAAGGTCACTGACCTTGTGAGCGCGGCCCCCGGACCCAGCGGTCCGGGGGCTTTTCGCATGTCACGGTACGTATGCGCGACCTGCTGCGAAGTAGTCGCAAATTGCAGGTTCCTTATCTATCCCTCACCGTGCTACAACTGGTCTACACCACTCAGTGGTCCAGACCACGTGAAGCCCCGAGCCTCACGTTTCTCGAGTCGTCGCCCACCCAAACCCCCCTGTCCCCGGCGACGCCTTGCTTACTGGAGGAAGTTGATGAGTACGGCCACCGCTACGGCGGCCCCCGCGAAGAAGCGGGGCTCCGGCCTGTTCCAGGGCCTGCAGAAGGTGGGTCGCAGCCTGCAGCTGCCGATCGCGGTGCTGCCCGCCGCCGGTCTCATGGTCCGACTGGGCCAGCCGGACGTGTTCGGCGCCGACGGGCTCGGGTGGGACAAGGTCGCATCCGTCTTCGACAAGGCCGGCGGCTCGATCACCGGCGCCCTGCCGCTCCTGTTCTGCGTGGGCGTCGCCATCGGGTTCGCGAAGAAGTCGGACGGCTCGACCGCTCTCGCCGCCCTCGTGGGCTTCCTGGTCTACAGCAAGGTCCTCCAGGCGTTCCCGGTCACCGACGCGGTGGTCAACACGACCGCCAACAAGGGTGTCGACGTCGCTGCGACGTACAACGATCCCGGCGTCTTCGGCGGCATCATCGTGGGGCTGCTCGCCGCGGTCCTGTGGCAGCGGTACCACCGCAAGAAGCTGGTCGACTGGCTCGGCTTCTTCAACGGCCGCCGCCTGGTCCCGATCATCATGGCCTTCGTCGGCGTCATCGTCGGTGTCTTCTTCGGTCTGATCTGGGAACCGATCGGTGACGGCATATCCAACTTCGGCGAGTGGATGACCGGTCTCGGCTCCGGCGGCGCCGCGCTGTTCGGCGGGATCAACCGCGCGCTGATCCCGATCGGCATGCACCAGTTCGTCAACACGGTCGCCTGGTTCCAGCTCGGTGACTTCACCAACGCCGCCGGCGAGGTCATCCACGGTGACATCCCGCGCTTCCTGAACGACGACCCGACCGCCGGCATGTTCCAGTCCGGCTTCTTCCCGATCATGATGTTCGGTCTGCCGGCCGCCGCGATCGCCATCGCGCACACCGCCCGCCCCGAGCGCCGCAAGGCCGTCATGGGCATGATGGTCTCCCTGGCCCTGACCTCGTTCGTCACCGGTGTGACCGAGCCGATCGAGTTCTCGTTCATGTTCATCGCGCCGGTCCTGTACGTGCTCCACGCCGTGCTGACCGCCGCTTCGATGGCCATCACCTGGGGCCTGGGCGTCCACGCGGGCTTCAACTTCTCGGCCGGGTTCATCGACTACGCGCTGAACTGGACCCATGCCACGAAGCCATGGATGATCATCCCGATCGGTCTGGTGTTCGCGGTGATCTACTACGTGACCTTCCGCTTCGCGATCGTCAAGTTCAACCTCACCACCCCGGGCCGTGAGCCCGAGGAGGAGGTCGAGGACCTGACCAAGTAGGTCCGGCCCGACAGCTCGAAGCCCTCACCTTCCCGGCGGAAGGTGAGGGCTTCGTCGTACCCGCACGCCGTACGCGTACGGGCGCACCGCTCAGAGTTCGTACACCGCGCCCGGCGCCGCGAGTTCCGTCGGGCCGGTGAAGACGTCGCGGGCGTCGGAGAGGTTGCGTTCGGCGTCGGTCCACGGCGGGATGTGCGTGAGCACCAGGCGGCCGACGCCCGCCCGGGCCGCCAGTTCGCCCGCCTCGCGGCCGTTGAGGTGGAGGTCCGGGATGTCCTCCTTGCCGTGCACGAAGGACGCCTCGCACAGGAAGAGGTCCGTGCCCTCGGCCAGCTCGTCCAGGGCCTCGCAGGTGCCGGTGTCACCGGAGTACGTGAGCGAGGAGCCGCCGTGCTCGATGCGGATGCCGTACGTGTCCACGGGGTGCCGGAGCTTCTCCGTGCGCACCGAGAAGGGGCCGATCTCGAACCAGCCCGGCTTCAGCGTGTGGAAGTCGAAGACCTCGCTCATCGCGTGCTCGGACGGGGTGTCCGCGTGCGCCGTGGTGAGCCGCTGCTCGGTGCCCTCGGGGCCGTAGACCGGGATGCGGGCGGGGCGGTCGCCGCCGTGCGGGTAGTACCGGACGACGAAGTACGCGCACATGTCGATGCAGTGGTCGGCGTGCAGGTGGCTGAGGAAGATGGCGTCGAGGTCGTAGAGACCGACATGGCGCTGCAGCTCGCCGAGGGCGCCGTTGCCCATGTCGAGGAGCAGCCGGAAGCCGTCGGCCTCTACGAGGTAGCTCGAACATGCCGATCCCGCGGAGGGGAACGAGCCGGAGCAGCCGACGACGGTGAGCTTCATGGAGCGTGAACCTCCGAGACGTGGGAACGGGGAGGGTTCGTGCGGTTCTCGCGGTGCGGTTTGTTGAGCGTAAGGCGCGAAAGAGCGGGTCGCTCCTTCGGGGTGGCTCGTTGTGGGGGAACTCACCTGCGCTGTCACCGGTTCGGGTGGCGCCGGGGCTCAGCCGAAAAAGCCCCCGTTGCCGCGGGTGTGCGGCAACGGGGGCAGAATCAAGCCCCTCCGGCGATTGAGGAGCGGGGGTACGGGGGCAGCGCCCCCGATAGCGGGTTACGCCCAGAGCTGCCCCTGGAGTGTGGCGATCGCCGCCTCCGTGGTCGGGGCCGTGTACACGCCCGTGGACAGGTACTTCCAGCCGCCGTCGGCCACGACGAACACGATGTCCGCCGTCTCCCCGGCCTTCACCGCCTTGTTGCCCACCCCGATCGCGGCGTGCAGCGCCGCCCCCGTGGAGATGCCCGCGAAGATTCCCTCCTGCTGGAGGAGTTCGCGGGTGCGCGTCACCGCGTCGGCGGAGCCGACCGAGTAGCGCGTGGTCAGGACCGAGGCGTCGTACAGCTCGGGGACGAAGCCCTCGTCCAGGTTGCGCAGGCCGTAGACGAGGTCGTCGTAGCGCGGCTCGGCGGCCACGATCCTGACGCCCTCGACGTGCTCCCGCAGGTAGCGGCCGACGCCCATGAGGGTGCCCGTCGTGCCGAGCCCCGCCACGAAGTGGGTCACCGACGGGAGGTCGGCGAGGATCTCCGGCCCGGTCGTCGCGTAGTGGGCGCCCGCGTTGTCGGGGTTGCCGTACTGGTAGAGCATCACCCAGTCCGGGTGCTCCGCCGAGAGTTCCTTGGCGACGCGGACGGCGGTGTTGGAGCCGCCCGCCGCCGGGGAGGAGATGATCTCGGCGCCCCACATGGCGAGCAGGTCGCGCCGCTCCTGGGAGGTGTTCTCGGGCATCACGCACACGATGCGGTAGCCCTTGAGCTTGGCCGCCATCGCGAGCGAGATGCCGGTGTTGCCGCTGGTGGGTTCCAGGATCGTGCAGCCCGGGGTGAGCCGGCCGTCCTTCTCCGCCTGCTCGACCATGTGGAGCGCGGGGCGGTCCTTGATCGAGCCGGTGGGGTTGCGGTCCTCCAGCTTGGCCCAGATGCGGACGTCGTCCGAGGGTGACAGCCGCGGCAGGCGGACGAGCGGGGTGTTGCCCACCGCGGCGAGCGGGCTGTCGAAGCGCATCAGTTCATGCCGCCGGCGACGGCCGGGAGGATGGTGATGCTGTCGCCGTCGCTGAGCTTGGTGGAGATGCCGTCCAGGAAGCGGACGTCCTCGTCGTTCAGGTAGACGTTGACGAAGCGGCGCAGCTGGTCGCCGTCCACGATCCGCTCCCGGATGCCGGTGTGGCGGCTCTCCAGGTCCGTGAAGAGGTCGGCGAGGGTGTCCCCCTGGCCCTCGACGGCCTTGGCGCCGTCGGTGTAGGTGCGGAGGATGGTCGGGATGCGGACCTCGATGGCCATGGCGTGGGCTCCTGTCGAAGCGGAGTGGTGGCGGTGGGCGTGGGGCGTGCGGCTCTGCCCCCGCGCGGGGTCGGTACGTGGTGCGTGGGCGCGCGGCCGGTCGGCGGCGCCGGGGTGCGGCCCGCTCAGGCCGCGCGGCCGGCGGACCGGTGGTTCGTACAGATCGCGCTGGAGAGGCGGCACAGGTCGACGTGCAGGCGCGCCACGAGCAGCGAGCCCGGCGTCTTGTCACTCACGTCATGGGGAACCATGCGGTCATCGTATCGATTCCCGGTCGGGGATTCGGAGTGTGATCTCACCTGGTGGATGGTTGGCGTTCGGTGGGCGGACAGGGCCGGGGCCCGCACGGCCCTGTCGCACCGCTGCCGGGGTGGTCAGGCCGCCGGGTACGCCTCCACGACCCGGACCTCCTCCTCGGTGATCTCGCCGTCCACGATCCGGTACGAGCGGAACTGGAAGGGGCCCGCCTCGTCCGTGTCCGCGGTGGAGACCAGCACGTAGTGGGCACCGGGCTCGTTGGCGTACGTGACGTCGGTGCGCGAGGGGTAGGCCTCGGTCGCCGTGTGCGAGTGGTAGACGATCACCGGCTCCTCGTCGCGGTCGTCCATCTCGCGGTACAGCTTGAGCAGGTCGGCGGAGTCGAACTCGTAGAACGTGGGCGAGCGCGCGGCGTTCAGCATGGGGATGTGGCGCTCGGGGCGGCCGCTGCCGGCGGGTCCGGCGACGACGCCGCACGCCTCGTCGGGGTGGTCGGCGCGGGCGTGCGCGACGATCCGGTCGTAGAGCGTCTGGGTGATGGTCAGCATGGCGCCCAGGATAGGACGACGGGCCCCTGCGTACCGAGGAGTGGTACGTGGGGGCCCGCATCGTGAAACGCAGCTGTTCAGGGGCGTACGCCTCAGCGCTTGACGCGCTCCGCGAACGCCTTGCCGTCCGGGTTCCTGGACTTCAGGACCAGGTAGGAGACGCCGAGGAGCAGGGCCCACAGCGGGGCGCAGTAGAGCGAGATCCTGGCGTCCTTGTCGATGCCCATCATGACGATGACCACGGCGATGAACGCGAGCGCGAAGCCGCTGGTGTACGGCGCTCCGGGGGCCCGGAAGGAGGACTGCGGAAGCAGTCCGCGATCGGCGAGGCGGCGGTAGCGGATCTGGCTGACCAGGATCATGATCCAGGCCCACATGCCGGAGATCGTGGCGAAGGAGACGACGTAGGTGAAGGCGTCGCCGGGCCACTGGTAGTTGACCCACACGCCGACGAGCATGAGCGCGGCGGAGAACGTGGTGCCGATGAGCGGGGTGCCGCTGCGGGTGAGCCGGGTGAAGAACTTCGGGCCCTGGCCGTTGAGCGCGAGGTCGCGCAGCATGCGGCCGGTGGAGTACATCCCGGAGTTGCAGGAGGAGAGCGCGGCGGTGAGGACGACGAAGTTGACGATCCCGGCGCCGACGCCGAGGCCCATCTTCTTGAAGGCCTCCACGAACGGGGAGACGCCGGGCGAGAACTCGGTCCAGGGCACCACCGAGAGGATCATGATCAGCGCGCCGATGTAGAAGACGGCGATGCGCCAGGGAACGGTGTTGATGGCCTTGGGCAGGACCGTCTTGGGGTCCTTGGACTCACCGGCGGTGACGCCGACGAGTTCGACGGCGAGGAAGGCGAACATCACGATCTGCAGGGTCATCAGGGTGCCCTTGATGCCGTGCGGGAAGAAGCCGCCGTCGGACCACAGATGGGTGACGCTCGCGGTGTCCCCGGCGTCGGAGAATCCGAGGGTGAGGATTCCGGCGCAGATGAGGATCATGCCGACGATGGCGGTGACCTTGACCATTGAGAACCAGAACTCCAGCTCGCCGAAGAGCTTTACGGAGATGAGGTTCACGCCGTACAGAATGATGGTGAAGACCAGGGCCGAGACCCATTGCGGAATCTCGAACCAGAACGTCATGTACTGGGCGGCCGCGGTGACTTCGGTGATTCCGGTGACGACCCAGAAGAGCCAGTACGTCCAGCCGGTGACGAAGCCCGCGAAGGGGCCGATGAATTCGCGTGCGTACTCCGAGAAGGAGCCCGAGACCGGGCGGTACATGAGGAGTTCGCCGAGCGCGCGCATGATGAAGAAGATGACCAGGCCCGCGATGGCGTAGGCCAGGATGAGGCTGGGTCCGGCCTTGGCGATGGCCTTTCCGGCGCCGAGGAAGAGCCCGGTGCCGATGGCGCCGCCGATCGCGATCATCTGGATCTGGCGGGCTCCGAGTGCTCTCTGATAGCCCTCGGCGGACGTGGTGGCATCCGCGGCCGCGGCGTGCGGGCCGTCCGGCCCCTTGTCGTCGATCTGCGCCGATGTCATGTGGTTGCGCCTTTCTCCACGCCGATCCGCGCCTTTCGGCCGCGGATCAGGTCCTGATCCCCCCGGATACGGATGGAGTGCCGCCGGTGGTTACCGGCTGATAGCGCCTACCCGGGAACGTGGGTGGTGTTCCCGGGTGGTCGTGAAGATTTATCACGGGCGCAACGGCGATCCGGCGGACGTTCTGTGGCGCACACCACAAGTAAAAGCGGACAAGGCGGAACGGGCGCTGCAAAAAAGACCGTTCAGGTGACGCGATCGTTATTCGGATTTGAGTGTCCGTTGAGCGAACACGGTGACCGGGCGTACACCCGGTGTCACGGCATCATGGTCTCGACCAGGGTTTCCTGGAGCGCCCCGAGCCAGAGATAGGCCATGACCATGGGCTTTCGGGGGTCGCTGTCCGGAAGCCGGTAGAGCGAACTCTGCTCGTCCTCCTCCTCGTCGCCGACCTCCAGGCGGGTGCCGATGGTGAGCCGGAGGTCGTTGAGCGAGCCGAGCCAGTTGCGGCACTCGTCGGCGGTAAGGGTGAGCACGGCACCCTTGTCACCGGCGGGGGTCAGCGCGTCCAGCGTCCGGACGACCACGAGCGCGTCCTCGCGCTTGCGGGTGCGCAGGTCGTTCTCGGTGAAGCGGCGGAACTCGGCGGACGCGGCGCGCAGTTCGTCGTCCTCGTCGCCGTACGCCTCGGGGAAGAGGCGGGCCAGCGCCGGGTCGCTGGGCGGCTCACTGGGCCCCTCGGCGAAGAGCGCGGCGAGCGGGTCATCGCCCTCGGCGGGCTCGTCGCCGGGGCCGATGAGTTCGAGCAGCTGGACGGCGAGGGAGCGCAGGATCGCGATCTCCACCTCGTCGAGCGCGACGGCCGCGCCGCCGCCGGGAGTGGCCTCGAAGTGGCCGGCCATGGGTTCTCTCCGATGATGGTCGGGCGGGGCGGGGTGGGCCGTGCTAGTTGCGGTCCTGGGTGAGCGTGGCCCACAGCCCGTAGCCGTGCATGGCCTGGACGTCGCGTTCCATCTCCTCGCGGCTGCCGCTGGAGACGACGGCGCGGCCCTTCTGGTGGACGTCCAGCATCAGCTTGTGCGCCTTGTCCTTGGAGTAGCCGAAGTACGCCTGGAACACATAGGTCACATAGCTCATGAGGTTGACCGGGTCGTTGTGGACCAGCGTCACCCAGGGGACGTCGGGCTCGGGGACGACGAGGTGGTCCTCGGCCGATTCGGGACGTTCGATCTCTGTAGGGGCGACGCTCACCTGTCCCATGCTGCCACCCGCAGGGGCCTCTCGCACAAACGGCCCCACCCCGGCACCCCCATCTCGTCACTTTGACGAAATAGGGGTAGCATCCCCGGCATGAACTCTGCGGACCTTGGGCGACGGGTCGGTGTGCCCTCGACAGCGCTCTTCACCGACCAGTACGAGCTCACGATGGTGCAGGCCGCGCTGAAGGCCGGGACGGCCGGACGGCACTCGGTCTTCGAGGCGTTCACCCGCCGGCTGCCGGAGGGGCGGCGCTACGGCGTCGTCGCGGGCACCGGGCGGGTCCTGGACGCGGTGGAGAACTTCCACTTCGACGAGGAGATGCTCGGCTTCCTGCGGGACCAGGCGATCGTGGACGGGCCGACGCTGGACTACCTGGCGGACTACCGGTTCGGCGGCGACATCTGGGGCTACCCGGAGGGCGAGGTGTACTTCCCTGGCTCGCCGATTCTGCGGGTGGAGGGCTCGTTCGCCGAGTGCGTGCTCCTGGAGACGGTGATCCTCTCGATCCTCAACCACGACTCGGCCATCGCCGCGGCGGCCTCCCGGATGTCGGCGGCGGCGGGCGGGCGGCGGCTGATCGAGATGGGCGCGCGCCGTACGCACGAGCTGTCGGCGGTCGCCTCGGCCCGTGCCGCGTACATCGGCGGTTTCGACACCACCTCCGACCTGGCGGCCGGCTTCCGCTACAACATCCCGACGGTCGGCACGAGCGCCCACGCCTTCACCCTGCTGCACGACACGGAGCGGGACGCCTTCCAGGCCCAGGTGGACTCGCTGGGGCGCGGTACGACGCTGCTGGTGGACACGTACGACGTGGCCGAGGCGGTGCGGACGGCGGTCGGGATCGCCGGGCCGGAGCTCGGTGCGGTACGCATCGACTCGGGCGACCTGCTGCTCGTCGCCCACCGGGTACGCCAGCAGCTGGACGAGCTGGGCGCCACCGGGACGAAGATCGTGGTGACCTCGGACCTGGACGAATACGCCATCGCCTCGCTGGCCGCCGCGCCGGTGGACGCGTACGGGGTGGGCACGCAGCTCGTCACGGGCAGCGGGCACCCCACCTGCTCGATGGTCTACAAGCTCGTCGCCCGCGCGGGGTCCGGCGACCCGGGCGACGAGCTGCGGCCGGTCGCGAAGAAGTCGATGGGCGCGAAGTCCTCCAAGGGCGGCCGCAAGTGGGCGGCGCGCCGGCTGGACGAGGAGGGCGTGGCCGAGGCCGAGGTGATCGGCACCGGGCCGGTGCCCGCCGGTCTGGCCGAGCGGCAGTTGCTGGTGGAGCTGGTCCGGGGCGGCGAGGTGGTGGCCCGGGAGCCGCTGGACGCGGCGCGGGACCGGCACATCGCGGCGCGGGCGGGGCTGCCGTTGTCGGCGATGCAACTTTCGCGCGGCGAGGCGGTCATCCCCACGGAGTACGTGTGACGGGGGACCCGAGGCCCTGACGGGCTTGATTGCCTCCGGGGAGACTCTAGGCTCGAAGCCATCCCCGTACCGCTCCCCCACTCCCCGAAGGACAGCCACCATGCACCGCGCCTTGATCGTCGTGGACGTTCAGAACGACTTCTGTGAGGGCGGGAGCCTCGCCGTGTCGGGAGGTGCCGATGTCGCCGCCGCCATCACCGACCTGATCGGCGAGAGCCGGCCCGCCTACCGGTACGTGGTGGCCACCCGGGACCACCACATCGATCCCGGGGACCACTTCTCGTCGGCGCCCGACTTCGAGCACTCCTGGCCGCCGCACTGCGTGGCCGGTACGGAGGGCGTGGGCTTCCACCCCAATTTCGCCCCCGCGGTCGCCTCCGGGGCCATCGACACGGTGTTCGACAAGGGCGCCCACGCGGCGGCGTACAGCGGCTTCGAGGGTCTGGACGAGAACGGCACCGGGCTCGCCGAGTGGCTGCGCGAGCGGGACGTCCGCGAGGTCGACGTGGTCGGCATCGCGACCGACCACTGCGTGCGCGCGACCGCGCTGGACGCCGTCCGCGAGGGCTTCGCCACCCAGGTGCTGCTGGACCTGACCGCGGGTGTCGCCGAGGCGACGACGGACCGGGCGCTGGCCGAGCTGCGCGGCGCGGGCGTGACACTGACCGGCAAGCCGGTCGTCTGAGCGCCCCGGGGCCGGGGTCAGCCCCGGCCGGCCGGGACCGCTGGTGCGGGCTTCAGCAGGGCGCGGATGGGGTGCCAGAGCTCCTGCGCGCAGCCGGGTCTCGCGCGCCACAGGACGCCGTCCGGGTGGTGCAGGACGGCGGTGATCTCGTCCGGCGTGGGCGGCTCGGCGTTGCCCCGCAGATAGACGGCGCGCAGGCCCAGGTTCCGCAGCCGGGTCAGGGCGCGGGGCCGGTTCGCCGCGTGCACCAGGACCCGGACGGGAGCGCCCGGACCGGGGCCGTCCGCCGGGGCCGGCAGGGTGATCGCGACGACCACACTGCCGTTCGGCAATTTGCTGAATCCTCCGCCTGCCATGTGTACGAGCTCCCCCGTGAGACATCGTGTCAATAAGAAAGTGAACAGGGGCACCTAAACACGATCGGCCGCCGCCCGCTAGAGGGCGACGGCCGATCATGCTGTGACCTGCGGTGATGCGGTTCTACTTCTTCGAGGCACCGACCTGGACCGTCATCGTGTCGCCGCTGAGCGGCTCACTGACGATCGAGATCTTGGTGTTGGTGTCAGGAACCTTGACGCTTCCGGTCGGGTTCTCCGCGTACCAGTAGGTGCCCTTGTGGTCGTCGAAGGCCGGGACGCCGAGCTGCGGCTTGATCTTCACGGCCTGGTCGGCCAGGTGCAGCGTGAAGCCGTCCGTCGGGTACCAGCTGAACGGCGCGTCGAAGGGCTGGATCTTGTTGCGGATGACCGCGCCGTTCGCCCACTTCAGCGGCTTGGCGTGCGCGTCCACCGGCAGGATCAGGCCCTGGCCCGGGTGCTGCGAGACGTTGTTGTCCTTCTGGGAGGTGTCCCACAGCCAGACCAGCAGACCGTTCTGGTACGGGAAGTGCTCGACCCAGTCCGGACGGGTCGTGGAGAACCCGAAGTTGTACGGGCCCGTCTTGAGCGTCTGGTCGTAGCTGACGTACTGACGGTTCTCCGCGAGGTAGTACTGCGGGTAGTCCTTCTCGAACGACTTGCCGACCCGCGAGAAGCCCTTGCTGGTCCAGCCGTTGTCGTCGCCCTCGGCGTTGTCCGTGAAGAGCGCGGTGCCGTCGGCGGTGACCGAGATGGTGTCGGCCGCGAAGCCCACGCCGCCCGCGCCGCCGTCGGTGGCGTAGCGGAAGCGGATGTCGATCTTCTGGCCCGCGTAGGCGTCCAGCGAGTACGACAGCTTCTGGTACTTGCCGGAGACGTCGGTCAGGGCCGGCTTGTCACTGGCGTCGCGCGGGATCGGCTGACCGTCGGCGGTGCCGTCGATCGCGGTCCAGCTGGTGCCGCCGTTGGTGGACACCTCGGTGTAGAGGTAGTCGTAGTCCTTCTCGATGTCCCACCAGCCCTGGAGGTCCAGGGACGCCTTGGACTTGCCGGTCAGGTCGACGGAGCGCGACAGCGTGTTGCTGAGGTTGTCGCCCATGTCGCTCCACCACTGCTTGGCGCCCTCGGCGGGCGTCGTGACGGCGGTGGTGACGGCCTTCTTCGGCAGCTCGACGACGAGCGCCTGCTTGTCCTTGGTGTTGTACTCGGACACGCCCAGCTTGTGGGTGGACTTCGTCGCGGCCTTGGCCTCGGCGTAGTTCAGCCAGCCCAGCTGGAGCTTGTCCCAGGCGGTCATGTCACCGGGCATGTCCCCGATGCTGTTCTTGCCGGTGCCGAGCCAGGAGCCCGCCGACATCAGCGACCAGAAGCCGACCGAGTTCTCGGCGGTGTTGGTCGTGTCGTAGAGGTCCGGGAGACCGAGGTCGTGGCCGTACTCGTGGGCGAAGACGCCCAGGCCGCCGTTCTCGGGCTGCGCGGTGTAGTCGCCGACCCAGATGCCGGTGTCGCCGATCTCGGTGCCGCCGGCCTTGTTGTCGGCCGGGCCGGTGGCGCCGGCGTTGGTGCCGTACGCGTACCAGCGGTGCGCCCAGATGGCGTTGGTGCCCTCGACGCCGCCGCCGGCCGACTCGTCCTCGCCCGCGTGCACGATCTGGAAGTGATCGATGTAGCCGTCGGGCTCGTTGAAGTTGCCGTCGTTGTCGTAGTCGTAACGGTCCCACTGGTCGTACTGCGCCAGGTCCGTCTTGATCTGCTCCTGCGTGCGGCCCTTGGCCTTCTGGTCCGCGGCCCAGGCGTTGACGCCGTCCTTGATCATGTCCCAGGCGTTGGCGCAGTTGGTCGAACCGCAGTAGTTCGAGCCGTAGCGCGCCTCGTTGTAGGGGACCTTGACCCAGTCGGAGACCTCACCGTCGACCGAGTAACGGCCGGACGAGGTCTTCTCGTAGTACGTCTTCAGGGAGTGCTTGCCGGCGCCCTCGCCGAAGTACAGCTCCTGGAAGTGCGCCTGGTTGTAGTCGGCCTGCCAGGCGGTGCTGTTGTCCTTCTTCGGGTCCGGCTGGGCGATCTGGTTGTGCAGCGGTCCCGGCGTGCCGCCGTACTTCTTGACGGGGGGCTTGGGGCCCGCGCCGTCCGGGTCGTACATGGTCGTGTCGTCGACCTTGTCGCCGAACTCCACCAGCACGGTGAAGATCTTGTCGGTCTTCTCACGGCCGAGCTCGACGTACTTGTTGCTGTCGAGCTTGACGACCTTGGAGCCGCCGCGCGACGAAACCTTCTTGTCGCCGGATATGACCTGTTCCAGGGCAGCCTGGCGCTGAGCGGCCTGCTGCTTGCTGAACGGGCCCTCCAGGTCGTGGTCGTTGCCCTTGGCCGACCCCGGGTCCCGGCGGTCGATCGAGGCAGCGGTGCCTGACGCCTGGTCATCTGCCTGAGCGGTGGCGAAGGCGGATGCGGTCGCGGCGGTCGCGGCCATGGCCACGACAACCGCTCCGGTCCGAAGCGCCCGTCTCTTAATGATCACGTGATGCAGTCCTCCCCGGCGCCCGCGGCGACGGCCCGGGAGTGTGGAGAGGCCGCGCGCGGAAACGCGTCACAAGTGACGACATTCGACCGGAGTTACGGAAGAAAAGACAGACCTTGACTTGTACGGAGCAGGTGCACTATGCAGGAGCACCATTCCGCTATGCGGACGAGACGTTCGCGACCCACCGGCGCGTCAACCCCCCGCAGGGGCGCGGGAGATGACTCCGTGCGCCCCCCATGCACCGGTACTGTGGGTTAGGTTACGCTTACCACCCGTTCCTCCAGGGCATCCACCGTCATAGAGTCGATTGACAGCGCGACCGTGTTGAGAGACCGCCCATCCGACGTCCCGAGGACGGAAAACGCCATGCCGCGTCCTACTGCCGCACAGCTCTCCTTCGGTTCGGTCACCGTCGTCCTCTCGACCCTGGCCATGTTGCTGCTGTTCCGGACCAGTTCGGGCATCGGCATCGCCGCCGTCGGCACCGTCGCGCTCGCCCTCGGACTCGCGGTGTCCCTCACCGTCCCCGCGAAGTCCCGCCGGTACACGGCGAAGGCGGCGAGGACGGCCGCCCCGGTGTCCGCACACCGTGGCCCCGCGCCCGCCGCCCGCGACGAGGACCGCTCGCCGGTCTCCGCCCAGAGCCTGCGCTGAGTCCGGGCGGCGTCCGGGTCGAGCCTCAGTTGACGGTGACCACCACTGTCTTGGCCGCCTTGTCCTGGAGCCCCTGCCGGTAGGGCTTGTCGGTGAACATCAGCACGATGTTGATCAGCCACCACAGGCACGGGCAGCACAGCAGCGCCGGCAGCCACAGCACCACGGCCCGCAGGAACGCCGCTCCGGTGTCCGGCACCCTGCCGTCGTTGAGCATGGCGACCCGCATCTTCAGCAGCCGCTTGCCGAGCGTGCGGCCGTCCTTGTGCGTGAAGTACGTGTCGTACGCGACGTAGCAGACGAGCCCGATCAGTGACCAGAGCAGCTGATGCCCGCTGTAGGTCTGGGCGAAGACATCGCTGACGTCGTCGTTGCCGTTGCTGTCCGACACCTCGACCGCGCCGCCCCACGGCAGCGAGATCAGGTACAGCGGGATCGAGATGATCAGGAAGTCGATCAGCCGGGCCAGGATGCGCTTGCCGGGCTCCGCGAGCGGCGGCATCCCCGCCAGCGGGTCCGCACCGCCGTACGGGCCGCCTCCCCCGTAGGGCCCCGGATCGTACGGCGGAGGCGGCGGCGGTGCGCCGTAGGGCGAGCCGGACGACGGCGGCGGCTGGTCCCCGGGCGGCTGCTTCCTGAACGGGTCGTCCTCGGGCGGCTGACCGGGCGGCGGCTGATCGTTGCTCATGGGGGCAGTGCATCGCGGGGCCCGGGGCCCCGCAACGGCTCAGGTGCGTTCGGGGGACGGCGTTCGGCGGATGGTGTCAGCCCGCGACGAAGGTGCGCGCCGCCTTGTCGTGCCAGCACTGGCGCCACGGCCGGTCCACCAGGCACCACAGCACGTCGGCGATCCCGACGACCAGGACACCCAGCACGCCGTACACCAGCCAGCGGCGCAGCGCGGCGCCGAAGCCGGGGGTCTCGTGGGACTCGATGTCCCGTACGTCGATGCCGCACAGCTGCTTGCCGAGCGTACGGCCCCACTTCGCGGTCGGCAGCGCGTCGAGGAGTACGCCCAGCACGAGGAACACCCCGAGCAGCGCGCCGCCCAGCGCGGCCGTGGTGGAGTCCAGCAGCCAGACGGTGACCGTCTCGCCGGTCTGCCTGGCCGCGTCGAGCTTCCCGTCGATGTGGTCCACGGCCCGGCCGGCCAGCGGCACGGCGGCCACGGCGGTGAGCGCGCCCAGCACGGCCGTGTCGATGAGCCGGGCGGCGAACCGCTTGCCGAGCGAGGCGGGGCGACCGGACGTCCGCGCCGCGACGAGCGCCTGGAAGGGGTCGTTGACGGGGGGCTTCCACGGTGTGGCCGGTGCGGGGCGTGCTTGCGGCACGGGATTCGCGGGGCGCGTGCGGAGGGTCAACGTACCTTCGGCCGGGTCCGGCTCACCGGTTCCGTCCTCAATCTCCCCCATGGCTTGAACGGCATGGGAGGTACCCCCTCGACGGGCTTGAGCGGGCTGATGCGGCCGGTCAGGCTCGGGCAACCCAGCCCGTCCGGTGCTTGAGGACGGAACCCTTGGCGTGGGAGGCGTGGCGGCCTCGGGCGACCCAGCCCGTCCGGCGCTTGAGGACGGAACCCTCTGCGCGGGGGGCGTCGCGTCCTCGGGGGCCGGGGGCTCCGGGGCCTCCGCCCCGCCCCAGGAGACACGGTCACCGGCGAAGCCGGACTGGTGGGAGGCGTCGGCCTGCCAGGCCGTGGCGGGTTCGGGGCGGCCGTCCTCGGGGCCCTCCTCGTCCAGGAACACCGGCCCGGTCTCCTCGACCACCGCCGGCTCCGCCGGCCCCGGCTTCGGGGCCGGGCGGCTGGAGCCCGGCACCCAGGAGCCGCCGTTCCAGTAGCGGACATAGCCGGGGATGGACGGGTCGGGGTAGTACCCCTCGCGGGGGCTCTCGTCACCGGGTGCCGGGGTTGGGGCGCTCATCACCGTGGTCCCGTATCTCTTCGCGGCCTCAATACAGGGGTCCACATCTACCAGACGGGCGCGTGCTCCCGGGCCGGTCCGGATGTTTGACCCCCTTTCCGGTCACGCGAACTTTTTCTGGGAAGTCGCGTAATGGATGGCGTGCAAGGCGCTCTCACCTGTGCGGGCCGGTCGTGGGACCGGCCCCGGACAACGGAAGGACGCCGTCATGCACACCGTCGTGGAACGCGAGCTGGAGCTCAAGCTGATCCTGTCGCCGGAGCGCAGCATCCCCGTACCGGCCAGGCTGACGTACCGCACGGAGGACCCGTACGCGGTGCACATCACCTTCCACATCACCTCGGACGCGCCGGTGTACTGGACGTTCGCCCGGGACCTGCTGGTGGAGGGCGTGTTCCGGCCGTGCGGGCAGGGGGACGTGCGGATCTGGCCCACCAAGGTGGACGGGGCCAGTGTCATCTGCGTGGCGCTGACCTCCCCGGACGGCAACGCGCTGCTGGAGGTGCCGTCCGCGGCCGTCGCGGTCTGGGTGGAGCGGACGCTGCGCGTGGTGCCGCCGGGTACGGAGACCGAACGGCTCGGCATCGACGAGGGGCTGGCCGAACTCCTCGCGCCGCTCCCGGCCGACGACCTGTGGATGAGCGACCCGTGGCCGTCGGACGAGTCGCAGGACGGGGAGGGTTGAGGAGCGCGGGCCGGGGCCGGTCAGAACACCTTGCCCGGGTTGAGCAGCCCGAGCGGGTCGAACGCCTGCTTGATGGCCCGGTGCAGCTCCACGCCGGTCTCGCCGAGTTCGCGGGCCAGCCACTCCTTCTTCAGCACGCCCACCCCGTGCTCACCGGTGATCGTGCCGCCGAGGGCGAGGCCGAGCTCCATGATCGCGTCGAAGGACTCCCGGGCCCGCCGGGACTCGTCGGCGTCGGCGGGGTCGAAGCAGACGACGGGGTGGGTGTTGCCGTCGCCCGCGTGGGCGCAGACGCCGATGGTGAGGCCGTACTTCTCGGCGATCTCCGCCGTGCCCGCCAGCATCGCGCCGAGCCGCGAGCGCGGTACGCACACGTCGTCGATCATCGTCGCGGGCTTGACGGTCTCCAGCGCGGTCAGCGACATCCGCCGGGCCCGGAGCAGCATCTCGGACTCGGCCGCGTCCTCCGCCGGGACGACCTCGGTGGCACCGGCGGCGGTGCACAGGGCGGCGACGGCGGCGAGGTCGGAGGCGGGGTCCGGGGTGTCGAAGGCGGCGAGCAGCAGGGCCTCCGTGGTCTCGGGGAGGCCCATGTTCGCCATGCGGTTGACCGCCTGGACGGTCGTACGGTCCATCAGTTCGAGGAGTGACGGGGTGTGGCCGCTCTCCATGATCCGGCAGACCGCGTCGCAGGCGCCTGCCGTGCCGGCGAACTCGGCGGCCAGGACGAGCTGCCGGGGCGGCCGGGGCTTGAGCGCGAGGACCGCCTTCACGACGATCCCGAGGCTGCCCTCGGAGCCGGTGAAGAGGCGGGTGAGGTCGTATCCGGCGACGCCCTTGGCGGTGCGGCGGCCGGTGGTGAGCAGGCGCCCGTCCGCGAGGACGACGTCGAGACCGAGGACGTATTCGGCGGTGACCCCGTACTTCACGCAGCACAGACCGCCGGACGCGGTGCCGATGTTGCCGCCGATGGTGCACATCTCCCAGCTGGAGGGATCCGGCGGGTAGTACAGGCCGAGCTCGTCCACCGCCCGGGACAGCACGGCGTTGATCACACCGGGCTCGACGACGGCGACCCGGTCGACGGGGTTGATCTCCAGGATGCGGTCCATCTTCACCAGGGAGAGCACGATGCAGCCGTCCGTGGCGTTGGCGGCGCCCGACAGGCCCGTGCGGGCCCCCTGCGGGACGACCGGGACGCGCAGCGCGGTGGCGGTGCGCATGACGTGCTGGACCTGCTCCACGGTGCGCGGGAGCACGACGACGGCGGGGGCGCCCGCCTCGCAGAAGCCCGCCATGTCGTGGGCGTAGGAGGCGGTGACGTCCGGGTCGGTGATCAGGGCATCGGCGGGAAGACCCGCCCGCAGCTGTTCGAGGAGATCGTCCATGATCCAAGCGTGGCACCCGGGCCCATTGGTGTGAACCCGGCTGCGGCGGCGTTCCCAAGGCTCGGTGTGATCTTCATACTGACGCAGAGTGAGCGGCATGGATCTCACGCCTCAGCAGCCCCCGGGGGCCTCCGGGCCCGAGTACTCCTTCGACACCGACTGGCCCGCCCCTGACGCGTCCCCGCCGGACCCCGCGTCCCTGGCCGAACCGCCACCCCCCACGATGCGTACGACGTTGCGCCGGGCCGCCTTCGGCATGGTGGCCGGCGCCGTCCTGGTGACGGGCGCGGTGGTCGCGGTGCCCGACGACGACAAGGACGCGGCACCGCCCGTGGCCGGCCCGGTCTCGCGCGCGATGTCCGCGACGGCCGCGGGCTCCCCCGCCTCGCTCGCCGACCTGACGGCGCTCATCGGGGACCGGCAGAAGTGGGTGGGCACGCACCCCTCGGACGCGGACTCCTGGGCGGTGCTCGGGTCGGCGTACGTGGAGGCGGGGCAGCGGGCCGCCGATCCGGCGTACTACACCCGGGCCGAGCAGGCGCTGAAGCGGTCGCTGGACGTGCGCCCCGGCGAGAGCGGCAACACGGCCGCCTGGGTGGGCCTCGCGTCCCTGGCCAACGCCCGCCGCGACTTCGTGACCGCCAAGAAGTGGGGTGAGACGGTCCGGGCCCGGCGGCCGAAGGAGTGGACGGTCTACCCGCAGCTGATCGACGCCTACAACGGCCTCGGCGACCAGAAGTCCGCGATCACGGCGGTCGAGCGGTTCACCGAGCTGCGGGCCGGGGTCCCGGCTCTCGGCCGGGCCGCCGAGATGTACCGCGACCGGGGCTGGCGAGAGGACGCCCTCGCCACCGCGCAGGACGCGGCGAACCGGGCGAAGACGCCCGCCGAGAAGGCCGCCTGCCTGTCCAGGCTGGGCGACCTGGCCTGGGAGCGGGGCGAGCCGAAGGAGGCCGTGGCGCAGTACGGGGCGGCGCTGCGCGTCGAGAAGGGCCACCAGCCCTCGCTCGCCGGGCGGGCCCGCGCGCTGGCGGCCCTCGGACGCACCGACGAGGCCGTACGGGACTACCAGGCCGCCCTGGCGAAGTCGCCGCGCCCGGACCATCTCCTCGAACTGGGCGAGCTCTACGAGTCGCTGGGGCTCGACGGCGACTCGGTGGGCCAGTACGAGAAGCTGCGGGCGGCCCTGGAGCGGGGCAAGGCGCGGGGCGTGGACGAGTCACTGCTCCTGGGCCGCTTCGAGGCCGCGCACGGCGACGCGGACGCGGCGGTGGAGCTGCTGCGGGCCGAGTGGCAGCGGGGCCACCGCAGCCCGGCGGTGGCGGACGCGCTGGGCTGGGCGCTGCACCGGTCGGGCGACTCGGACGGGGCGCTGGAGTACGCGCAGCGGGCGGTGGACTCGGGCGGGCAGAACGCCTCGTACGCGTACCACCTGGGCATGGTGCAGCGCGCGCTGGGCGACTACGGCTCGGCGCGCCGCCAGTTGGAGGGGGCGCTGCGGACCAACCCGAAGTTCTCGCCGCTGGACGCGCCGCTGGCCCGGGAGGCGCTGGACGCCTTGGGCGAGCCCCCGGCGGGCGGCCCGGCGGACATGCGGCCGCCCCCGGCCCCCGAGCCCCCGGCTCCCGCACCCGAGGCTCCCGCACCCGAGGCCCCCGCACCGCAGGATCCCGGGCCAGGGCAGCAGCCCGCGCCCGATGGGGGTCCGGCGCCCGCGGCGGCCGTCGCGCAGGCCCCCGTACAGCCGTCAGCGGCACCGGCGGCGGCCGTTCGCTGACGAAGCAGCGGCCGTCCGGGGCGGCGTACGGACGGAGGGGCGGGCCGGGAAGCGGCCCGCCCCTCGCTCGGGTCCGAACGCGTCAGAGGTTGCCGCGCTTCTCCTGCTCGCGCTCGATCGCCTCGAACAGGGCCTTGAAGTTGCCCTTGCCGAAGCCCATGGAGCCGTGGCGCTCGATCATCTCGAAGAAGACGGTCGGGCGGTCCTGGACCGGCTTGGTGAAGATCTGGAGCAGGTAGCCGTCCTCGTCGCGGTCCACGAGGATCTTCAGCTCGCGCAGGGTCTCGACCGGCACCCGGGTCTCCCCGGCCCACTCACCGAGCGTGTCGTAGTAGGAGTCCGGGGTGTCCAGGAACTGCACACCGGCGGCGCGCATCGCCTTGACCGAGGCGACGATGTCGTTCGTGGCGAGCGCCATGTGCTGGACACCGGCGGCCCCGTAGAACTCCAGGTACTCGTCGATCTGAGACTTCTTCTTCGCGATGGCCGGCTCGTTGATCGGGAACTTGACCTTGAGCGTGCCGTCGGCGACGACCTTGGACATGAGCGCGGAGTACTCGGTGGCGATGTCGTCGCCCACGAACTCCTTCATGTTCGTGAAGCCCATCACCTTGTTGTAGAACGCGACCCACTCGTTCATCCTGCCGAGCTCGACGTTGCCGACGCAGTGGTCGATGGCCTGGAAGAAGCGCTTGGCCGGCGGCTCGACGATCGGGTTGGCGGCGACGTAGCCGGGCAGGTACGGGCCGTCGTAACCGGAGCGCTCGACCAGGGTGTGGCGGGTCTTGCCGTAGGTGGCGATGGCGGCGCGCACGACGGTGCCGTGCTCGTCCTTCGTCTCGTACGGCTCCTCGATGCCGGTGGCCCCGTGCTCGACGGCGTACGCGTACGCCGCGCGGGCGTCCGGGACCTCGATGGCGAGGTCGATCACGCCGTCGCCGTGCGCGGTGACGTGGTCCTCCAGGAAGTGGCCCCAGTCGGAGGACGCCTTCACGACGGAGGTGAGGACGAAGCGGGCGGAGCCGCTGGTCAGCACGTAGCTCGCGGTCTCGCGGCTGCCGGTCTCGGGGCCGGAGTAGGCCACCAGCTTCATGCCGAAGGCGGTCGAGTAGTAGTGCGCGGCCTGCTTGGCGTTGCCCACGGCGAAGACGACGGCGTCCATCCCCTTGACGGGGAAGGGGTCGGCCTGCCGGGACGTCTCGGGGGTGCTGTGCATCGTCTCTGTCATGCCCAGAGGTTCCCGCCACTCCGCAAGGTGCGCAACAGTTCGCATAATCACTGGTCAATGTGTACAGCGGTTGGCCATGATGGCCGGACTATCTGTACATGGTGCCCATCACACCGACCCGGAGGCCGACATGGGGATCGACCGACTCGACGGACGGCTCATCGTGCTGCTCGCGCGTGAGCCCAGGATCGGTGTCCTGGAGGCATCGCGCAGGCTGGGCGTGGCGCGCGGGACGGTGCAGGCGCGCCTGGACCGCCTTCAGTCGGATGGCGCCATCCGCGGATTCGGCCCGGACGTCGATCCGGCGGCCCTCGGCTACCCGGTCACCGCGTTCGCGACGCTGGAGATCAAACAGGGCCAAGGCGCCGACGTACGGGCCCACTTGAGCGGCGTCCCGGAGGTCCTCGAACTGCACACCACCACCGGGCACGGGGACATGCTGTGCCGGCTCGTGGCCCGTTCCAACGCGGATCTCCAGCGGGTGATCGACCGGGTTGTCGGATTTGATGGCATTGTCCGGGCCTCCACGGCCATCGTGATGGAGAACCCCGTGCCGCTGCGCGTCATCCCGCTCGTGGAACAGGCGGCGCGGGACACCGACTGAGCAGAGGAGGACGGGTGAGCTTCTGGGAGTACGTGGCCAACCGTCATCAGCAGTTGCTCACCGACGCCTTCCAGCACGTCAGCGCGGTCTTCCAGTGCATGGTCATCGCCACCGTCCTCGGGGTCCTGATCGGAGTCGTCAGCTACCGCAGCGGCTGGGGCTCCTCGGTGGCGATCACTTCGACGGCGACCGTGCTCACCATCCCGTCGCTCGCCGCCATCGGCCTGCTCATCCCACTGGTCGGCCTGGGCGTCGCCCCGACGGTGATCACGCTGACGCTGTACGGGCTGCTCCCCGTCGTCCGCAACGCGATCGTGGGCCTGCGCGGCGTCGATCCGGCCCTGGTCGACGCGGCCAAGGGCATCGGCATGTCGCGGACCGCGCGGCTGTTCAAGGTGGAGCTGCCGCTGGCCTGGCCGCCGATCCTGACCGGCATCCGGGTCTCCACGCAGATGCTGATGGGGATCGCCGCCATCGCCGCGTACGCCTCCGGGCCCGGCCTCGGCAACGAGATCTTCCGGGGCATCGCCTCGCTGGGCAGCGCCAACGCGATCAACCAGGTGCTCGCGGGCACGCTCGGCATCGTCATCCTCGCCCTGCTCTTCGACGCCGCGTACGTCCTGCTGGGCCGGCTCACCATCCCGAGGGGGATCCGTGTCTGAGACCCAGACCCTGCCGGAGCCGGTGGCCACCTCCGGCGCCGCCATCCAGTTGGAGAACCTGTCCAAGCGCTACCCGGGCAACCCGAACCCGGCCGTGGAGAACGTCTCCATGGAGATCAAGGCCGGCGAGACCGTGATCTTCGTGGGCCCGTCCGGCTGCGGGAAGTCCACCACGCTGAAGATGATCAACCGGCTGATCGAGCCCACCTCGGGCCGCATCCGGATCGACGACGAGGACGTCACCGACATCGACCCGGTGAAGCTGCGCCGGAAGATCGGTTACGCGATCCAGTCGTCCGGGCTCTTCCCGCACATGACGGTCGCCGAGAACATCGCCCTGGTCCCGAAGATGGTGGGCTGGTCCAAGTCCCGGGTGAAGGACCGGGTGGAGGAGATGCTCGACCTGGTCGGGCTCGACCCCCGCGAGTTCCACGGCCGTTATCCGCGCGCGCTCTCCGGCGGGCAGCAGCAGCGCGTGGGCGTGGCCCGGGCCCTGGCCGCCGACCCGCCGGTGCTGCTGATGGACGAGCCGTTCGGCGCGGTCGACCCGATCACCCGCGACCACCTCCAGGACGAGCTGATCCGGCTCCAGCACGAGCTGCACAAGACGATCGTCTTCGTCACCCACGACTTCGACGAGGCGATCAAGCTGGGCGACCGGATCGCCGTGCTGCGCGAGCGCTCGCACATCGCGCAGTTCGACACACCGGAGGCCATCCTCACCAACCCGACCGACGACTTCGTCTCCGGATTCGTCGGCGCGGGCGCGGCGCTGAAGCGGCTCAACCTGACCCGGGTCCGGGAGGTGGAGATCGCGGACTTCCCGACCGTGACCGTGGACGACCCGCTCCAGTCGATCTTCAACAAGCTGCGCAGCGGCTCGCACAACGAGCTGCTGATGCTGGACCGCCGGGGCCGCCCGTACAAGTGGCTGCGGCGCGGCGACCTGATGCGGGCGCGGGGCTCCCTGGCGCGCGCCGGGCAGCTGGTCCACGACACGGTCACCCGGGACGCGACCCTGCACGACGCGCTGGAGGCCGTGCTCACCGACAGCGGCGGGCGGGTCGCGGTGACCGGGCGGCGCGGTGAGTTCACCGGGGTCGTGGACATGCACACCCTGATGAACTCGGTGCACGAGCTCCTGGAGGCGGACCGGCTGGCCGCCATCGAGCACCAGCACGACCTGGAGGAGCTGCGCGTCCACCAGACCGCCGAGGAGCTGGAGGGCGGTGCGGGCGCATGACCCCCGACTCCCCCTCCGGCTCCTCCCGCGCACGGCCGCCGGGCGAGCACGATGTGAAGGGGCATGCCTTCCGCGACGAGGAGGCGGACGCGGAGGCGGAACAGCAGCCCGCCCCGCGGGCGACGAAGCCGGCGCGGCGGATCACCTGGCGGAAGCTGGTGGTCCTCCCGGCGGTCCTCGCGGTCGTCCTCGTCCTCACGTACGTCTGGATCGAGAACGTGCACCTGGACTCGATCGCGGAGAACTCGATCGCCGGTGACACCGTCGAGGTGCGCTGGTGGCAGCACGTGAAGCTGACCGCGATCTCCACCTTCTGGGTGCTGATCATCGCCATTCCGCTGGGCATCGCGCTGACCCGGCGCGGGCTGAGCAGGGCGGCCCCCGTGGTGACGGCGATCGCCAACATCGGGCAGGCGACCCCGGCGATCGGTCTGCTGGCGCTGCTGGTGATCTGGCTCGGCATCGGCCCCTCGACCGCGATCACCGGCATGGTGATCTACGCGGTGCTGCCGGTGCTGTCCAACACGGTCGCCGGTCTCAAGGCGATCGAGCCGAACATGGTGGAGGCCGCGCGCGGCATCGGGATGTCGGCCATGGGCACGCTGACCCGGGTCGAGCTGCCCCTCGCCGTGCCGCTGATCCTCGCCGGGGTCCGGACCGCGCTCGTACTGAACGTGGGCACGGCGACCCTGGCGACCTTCGGGGGCGGCGGCGGGCTCGGTGACCTGATCACCTCGGGCATCCAGACCCAGCGCATGCCGGTCCTGGTCCTGGGCTCGGTCCTGACGGTGGTGCTGGCGCTGCTGGTGGACTGGCTGGCCTCGCTGGCCGAGGTGGCGCTGACCCCGCGCGGACTGGAGGTGGGGCGATGAGGACGCGGACGCGTGGGACGCTCGCGGCAGGGGCGGCGCTGTCCCTGGTGCTGGCCGGGTGCGGGCTGAAGAGCGGGTCGCCGATGGTGGACGACGTGGTGCCCGGGTCGGTCGGGCAGGGGCAGCCGCTGGACGGCGCGTCGCTGACCGTCACCTCGAAGAACTTCAGCGAGAACATCATCCTGGGCCAGATGATCGGGCTGATCTTCAAGGCGGCCGGGGCGGAGGTCCTGGACCGGACGAACCTGCCGAGCTCGATCAGCGCCCGCGAGGCGGTCATCCAGGGCGACGCGGACGCCGAGTACGAGTACACGGGCACCGGCTGGATCACGTACCTCGGGCACGCCAAGCCGATCAAGGACCCGATGGAGCAGTGGAAGGCGGTGCGCGACGCGGACCTGAAGAACGGGGTGACCTGGCTCCGGCCGTCCACCCTCAACAACACGTACGCGCTGGCCATCAGCGCCAGGAACAACGCCAAGTACCACCTGAAGACGCTCTCCGACGTCGCCGCCCTGGCGAAGAAGAACCCGTCGGCGGTGACGGTGTGCGTCGAGAACGAGTTCGCCTCCCGCGACGACGGGCTGCCCGGCATGGAGAAGGCGTACGGGATGTCCCTGCCGGCGTCCAACATCAAGAAGATGGACGCCGGGATCATCTACACCCAGGTCTCCAAGTCCGACTCCTGCCTGCTCGGCGAGGTCTTCACCACGGACGGGCGGATCAAGGCGATGAACCTGGAGGTGCTGGAGGACGACAAGCACTTCTTCCCCAACTACAACGCGGCGCCCGTCGTCCACACCCCGACGCTGGAGAGGTACCCGGAGATCGCGGGCCTCCTCGATCCGCTCAGCAAACGGCTGAACACGGAGGTCGCCCAGGTGCTGAACGCCCGGGTGGACGTCGACGGGCAGGACCCGCACGAGGTGGCGAAGGACTGGCTGATCGAGGAGGGGTTCATCAAGGAGGGCTGACGGCCCCGCCGGGTCAGCAGCTGGGGATGCGCCCGCCGTGGTCCAGGGCCCGCAGCGAGTTCACGGCGTCCTTCAGCGTGGTGACCGGGATCAGGCGCAGGCCCTTCGGCAGCTCGGACTTCGCCTCGGAGCACTCCGCCTTCGGTACGAGGAAGACGGTCGCCCCGTCCCGCCGGGCGGCCTGCGTCTTGAGCGAGACCCCGCCGACCGCGCCGACCTTGCCGTCCGCGTCGATGGTGCCCGTGCCCGCGATGGTGCGGCCGCCGGTGAGGTCGCCGCCCGAGCCGTCGCCGTCCAGCTTGTCC
Source organism: Streptomyces sp. NPDC041814 (assembly GCF_055590565.1). NCBI lineage: Bacteria > Bacillati > Actinomycetota > Actinomycetes > Kitasatosporales > Streptomycetaceae > Streptomyces > Streptomyces sp. NPDC041814. The sequence continues at coordinate 1,136,854 of NZ_JBVJAM010000001.1, forward strand.
ACGATGCCGAGCGCGAAGAACAGCCCGGCGCTGGGGCCGCCGACGTCCGCCAGGTGCAGGGTGACGTCGACCGAGCCGGGCTTGCGGTCCAGGTAGTTCAGGGCGGCGTCGACGGCGGCGTCCTGGGACTTCGTCATGTCGTCCAGGTTGTGCTTCTCGATCTCCTTCTCGGAGCCGCCCGTCGGATAGACGGAGTCGCGGGGCAGCACGGCCCGGTCCGTACGGAACCAGCTGTCCACGACGTCCCCGATGCCGACGTCCGTCTTCGGGCCCGTCGCCACGATCGTCGTCATCCGAAGCTCGCCCTTGGTGGGGCGGGTGGGCGTGCCCTCGATGCTGATCACGGGGGTGCCCTGGTCGTCCCCGAGCACGTCCGCGGTCGTCCCGGGCTGCGCCAGCGTGAACGGCAGCGGCGCGAAGGCGGCTGCGCCGAGGAGGGCGACTACGGGGAGGGCGGCGAGGGCGAGGCGCTGTCTGGACACCGGTCCAATCTAACGTGCGGCCCGCCCGCCGCTCCCGGCCACCGGGGGCGCCGGCCCCCGGCCAACCGGTTCCGTCCTCGAACGCCGGACGGGCTGGGTTTCTCAGCGCAACGCGTCGGCGACTTCCCGGGCCGCGTCCACCACCCGGGGCCCCACCCGCTCGGGGACGGAGTCCGCCAGCATGACGACGCCGACGCTGCCCTCCACCCCCGTCACGCCCATGAGCGCGGCCGCCGCACCGCTCGCGCCCGCTTCGAGTTCGCCGTGGGTGAGGGTGAAGGCGGTCTCGCCCACCGGCTTCTGGCGGGCGGCGAGGATGGCCCGGCCTGCGGCGCCCCGGTCCAGCGGGTGGCGGAAGCCCGCCCGGTAGGCCACGTGGTAGTCGGTCCAGGTCGGTTCGACCACCGCGACCGCCAGCGCGTCGGAGCCGTCGACCAGGGTGAGGTGGGCGGTGGCCCCGATGTCCTCGGCCAGCGAGCGCAGCGCCGGAAGCGCCGCCTCCCGGACGAGCGGGTGGACCTGGCGGCCCAGGCGCAGGACGCCGAGGCCGACTCGCGCCCGGCCGCCCAAGTCGCGGCGGATCAGGGCATGTTGCTCCAGCGTGGCGAGCAGGCGGTAGACCACGGTGCGGTTCACACCGAGTTTGTTGGACAACTCGGTGACCGTCAGGCCGTGGTCGGTGTCGGCGAGCAGTTTGAGGACACGCAGTCCTCTGTCGAGCGTCTGGGAGGTCTCCGCGGTCACGACGCCCCCTCCTCCGTGGTGAGCGGCCGCGGCTGGTCTCGTGGGATGTGCGCCACCGGTCCCGGGGCGACGCACGGAGAGGCCGCCGGCCTGGCCAAGGCACCGGCTGCGCTCCGCGGCGGCGTTGCCACGGGGCGTTCACATTTTTTGGACAGTAGCGAGCGAGTCCGCTCAGCGGAAGCCCTCGTCCAGAATCCGGTCTGCCTCAAAAACCCGGTTGCGCCGTACGAGCATAAGTGCCGGTCAGCGGCGCGCGGGCGGTTCGTCGCACATCTACGCGCGTCCATGTCGGCCGACTCTCCCGCGACGCTCCGTAGACCGGATGTGAACCACGGTTAACTCACCGTGAAAATTTTTCGGCCGATTCATTGATCGACAAGGCCCCGGGACCCTTGCGCGAGGGTGCCGGGGCCGGTTGTACGCCGTACGCGGGTCAGCGCATCCGGGTGGCCCACTCCTGGACCTTCTTGATCCGCTGCTCGATCTGCCCGGCGGTGGCCTCCGCGCTCGGCGGTCCGCCGCAGACGCGGCGCAGCTCGGTGTGGATCACGCCGTGCGGCTTGCCGCTCTGGTGGGTGTAGGCGGAGACCATGGTGTTCAACTGCTTCCGCAGGCCGAGGAGTTGCTTGTGCGTGACGACCGGGCGGTCCTGGGCGGGCTTCTCCAGCAGGTCGGCCTCGGACGCGGGCTTCTGCCGGCTGTGCGCGATCTGCCGGGTCTGCCGCTTCTGGAGCAGCAGCTGGACCTGATCGGGTTCGAGGAGCCCGGGGATGCCCAGGTAGTCCTGCTCCTCCTCGCTGCCCGGGTGCGCCTGCATGCCGAATTCGGCGCCGTCGTAGAGCACCCGGTCGAAGACCGCGTCGGACTCCAGGGCCTCGAAGGGCAGCTGCTCCTCGGTCTCCTCGTCCTCCAGCTTCTCCGCGTCGGCGAGGAGCTTGTCCTCCTCGGCGAACGGGTTCTCCTCGTCGCTGCCCTTCTTGGGCTTGTCGAGGACGTGGTCCCGCTCGACCTCCATCTCGTTCGCGAACTCAAGGAGCATCGGGATGGTGGGGACGAAGACGGACGCGGTCTCGCCGCGCCTGCGGGAGCGCACGAAGCGGCCGACGGCCTGGGCGAAGAAGAGGGGGGTCGAGATGGTGGTCGCGTACACCCCGACGGCCAGGCGCGGCACGTCGACGCCCTCGGACACCATGCGGACGGCGACCATCCAGCGGGAGTCGTCCTGGCTGAACTTGTCGATCTTCTTCGAGGCGGCCTTCTCGTCGGAGAGGACGACGGTCGCCGACTCGCCGGTCACCTTCTTCAGGATCTTGGCGTACGCGCGTGCCGACTCCTGGTCCGTGGCGATGACGAGCCCGCCCGCGTCCGGGATGCCCTTGCGGACCTCGGTGAGCCGCTTGTCGGCCGCGCTCAGCACATTGGGGATCCAGTCGCCGGTGGGCGCCAGGGCGGTGCGCCACGCCTGCCCGATGGCGTCCTTGGTCATCGGCTCGCCGAGCCGGGCCGCGATCTCGTCGCCGGCCTTGGTGCGCCAGCGCATGTTGCCGCTGTAGCTGAGGAATATCACCGGGCGCACGACGCCGTCGGCCAGGGCGTTTCCGTAGCCGTAGGTGTAGTCGGCGGAGGAGCGCCGGATGCCGTCGTTGCCCTCCTCGTACACGACGAAGGGGATCGGGTTGGTGTCCGACCGGAAGGGGGTGCCGGTGAGGGCGAGCCGCCGGGTCGCCGGGTCGAAGGCCTCCTGGCACGCCTCGCCCCAGGACTTGGAGTCACCGGCGTGGTGGATCTCGTCCAGGATGACCAGGGTCTTGCGCTGCTCGCACCGGTTGCGGTGCAGCATCGGGCGGACGCCGACGCCCGCGTAGGTGACGGCGACCCCGTGGTACTCCTTGCTCAGCGGACCGGCGCTGTAGTCGGGGTCCAGCTTGATCCCTATCCGGGCGGCCGCCTCGGCCCACTGCTTCTTCAGGTGCTCGGTGGGCGCGACGACGGTGACCTGCTGCACGACGTGGTGGTGCAGCAGCCAGGACGCGAGGGTCAGCGCGAAGGTGGTCTTCCCCGCGCCGGGGGTGGCGACGGCGAGGAAGTCGCGCGGCTGCTCCTGGATGTACTTCTCCATGGCCCCCTGCTGCCAGGCTCGCAGCTTTCCGGCAGTGCCCCACGGGGCGCGGCCGGGGAAGGCGGGTGAGAGGTGGTGGGAGGCGGTAGTAGTCACGGTCTCCGGTTCGGGTCTCTCGGGTACGTGGGCGCTGTCCGCGCGGGCCGGAGCGGCTCCGCACGCGATACGACAACCGGGCCACCCTACCGGTGCGACTGCCCCGCACCACGGCGTACCGCGCCACCGCACACGCAAGTGCGACGGCTCTCACACGGCGGCTGCCGTACGGCGCCCGGTCACCGTTCCCGCACCCGTCCCGCCACCCACGCCCCCGCCAGGGCCACCGCCGCCATCGGGAAGAAGACGACCGCGAAGGCTGACGGGTGGGAGGTGGTGGCGGCCTTCTCCGTGACGTCCATCGTGCCGCCGCCCAGGGCCGCGAAGGCGGCGCCGCCCGCGGCCAGCAGGAGGACGTTGGAGAGGCCGTCGGAGATCTGGAGGGCGGCCGAGTTGGCCCCGGCCTCCTCGGGGGCGGACAGCTTCAGGAGCAGCACGCTGGTGGAGGCGATCACCACGCCCATGCCGAAGCAGCCGAAGGCCCAGGCGACGGCCACGGTCCAGACCGGCACGGAGGTGATGAGCACGGCCGGGGCCGCCGCGATGGACAGGGCGACCAGGACCATGGCGCCGACCATCAGGGGCTCGCGGTGCGGTTCCAGGCGGGGCCGGGACTGCACGTACGAGCCCAGAGCCCAGGTGCCGCCGCCGGCGGCCAGGGAGAGGCCCGCCAGGGTCGGGGACATGCCGCGCTGGGTGACCAGCATCAGCGGGACGAACGACTCGGCGGCGATGAACGACCCGGCCGCGACGCCCCGCAGCAGCACCACCGCGGGCAGCCCGCGCGCCGCGCGCCACGTGCCCCCGGGCAGCAGCCCCCGGATCGCGGGGACGAGCAGCGCGACCCCGGCGGCGACCGGCAGCAGCGAGAGCCAGTTCCGCTCCTGGCCGGCGTACTGGAGCAGCCCGGCGCCCAGCGAGATGCCCAGCGCGAGCGCGATGCGCCGGCGGTCGTACGCCTCCACCGGCGCCTCCGGGTCCGCCGGGCCGGACGCCATGCGCCGGATCTCCGGGAGCGCGAGCGCGAGGGGGAAGACGATCAGGACCGGGATGCCGACGAAGACCCAGCGCCAGCCCAGGTGCTCGGTGACGCTTCCGGCGGCGAGCGGCCCGACGACCGAGGGGATGACCCAGCTCGCGGCGAACGCGGCCAGGATCGCCGGCCTCAGGTGCTCCGGGTAGGCGCGGCTGATCACCACGTACAGCGCGACGATCACCAGCCCGCCGCCGAGCCCCTGGACGGCGCGGCCCGCGATGAACATCCACATCGAGCCCGCGGTCCCGGACAGCAGCAGCCCCGCCGCGAAGGCGCTGATCCCGGTGGCGAGCGGGGCGAGCGGCCCGCGCCGGTCGGCCCACTGCCCGGACAGCACCATGGCGAAGAGGCTGGTGGTGAAGTACGCCGAGAACGCGTACGCGTACAGCGGGATGCCGTGCAGCTCACGCGCGGCGACCGGCATCGCGGTCCCCACGGCGGTCGCCTCGAAGGCGATCAGGAACACCACGGAGACGATGCCGATGCTGAGCGCCCGGTACGTCCGCCCGAGAATGCCCTCCGGCAGCACGGGCCCCTCCGGGGCGGGGACGTCGACGTCTTCGATGAGGCGCGGGACATCGGCGTCGCGCGGTTCCAGGGCGGTCATGAGCCAAGGGTAAGGGGCGAAACCCCTGATGAACCCTGTCGGTGGTCGGCCCTGCCCTCGGCCGTTGGACCTAGGACGGCTGCCGCGATCGTGAACGGCGTATGGCAGTCGCGTTGCACGCCCGCCGGAACCCTTGAGCGCCCCGCGCGGCCGGGCCTACGGTCGGTTCAGCGACACCACGCAGGACCGTGTGCCCGAGAGGCTCAGGGGCTCGACTGCAACTCGAGTTACACCGGTTCGAATCCGGTCACGGTCTCCGGACAACCGCCCGCCCCCTTGCTCCAGGGGGCGGGCGGTTCGTCGTTGCGGGGTCAGTGCGGTGCGGTCTCGGACCAGTAGGCCGAGTACTCCCGGGGAATCCCCACCGTCGTCGCCGACGACCCGGGCACACCGGGTGTGTCCTTCGGGTAGGTCATCTCGGAGTCCCGCACGCATCCGTACCCGGCATCGATGTAGACATTGCCGATATCGCCGACGCCCAGGGCCACGGTGAGTCCGTCGGCAGCTGTCGCCCGGATCTGCGGCATCTTCTCGTCGCGGTCGACGTCGAAGTCCCGGAACCCTTGCCTCTCCCAGTACCGCTGGATCATCGCCAGCAATGCGCCGCGCCGGTGTTTTGATATTGCGGTGAGGATGATTCTGCCGCGCATGACGGTCGTCGTCCCGGTCGGCTCATTGAGGCCCGTGCTGCACGTCGATTCCGATGGCGTACCGCGGACCCATTTCACCGACGGCTGGATCGCCGCCATCGTGCCGTCCAGGATTTCCTCCGCGCGCTCCCCCGCCCGCTGCATGTCCATCTCGGGTTCTTCCCTGCCCACGCCGCCCCAGCATGCGGTGAGCACCATGGCCAGGAGCACACACCCGAGCAGCCGCACCGGTCCCTTCATGAGCCGGTGGCGGACCAGTAGGCCGAATGCTCGTGGGGTATCCGCTCCGGCTCGTCCGGCCCTCCGGGGTGGCCGGGCGTCCCTTCCGGATACGTCATCGCGGAGTCTTGCGCACACCCGAATCCGGCACGGATATACACATTGCCCACATTGCCGACGTAAAGCGTCACGGTCAGCCCGTCGGCAGTCGTGGCCCGGATCTGTGGCCTCTTCTCGCCGGAGCGGATGTCGAAGTCCCCGGCTCCTCGCTTTTCCCAGTGCCGCTGCACCATCTTCAGCAATTCATCACGTCGCCGCTCGGAGACCGCGGTGAGAATGTTCCTGCTTCGCACGACGGTCGTCGTTCCGGTCGGCTCATTGAGGCCGGTGCTGCACGGCGATTCAAACGTCGACCCTCGCACCCATTTCACCGGTGGCTGGATGGCCTCCATCGTGTCATCGAGGAGCTCCTCCGCGCGCTGCCCCGCCTGCTGCATGTCCATCTTGGGTTCTTCCCTGCCCGCGCCGCCCCAGCACGCGGTGAGTGCCACGGCCAGAAGCACGCACCCGAGCAGCAGCCACACCGACCTCCTCATGAGCCGGTGGCGGACCAGTAGGACGAGTGTTCGTGAGGGATTCGCTCCGACTTGGTCGGCCCCCCGGGGCGACTCGGTGTCCCCTTCGGATAGGTCATCGGCGAGTCCTTCGCGCAAGCGAAACCGGCGGTGACGGAAACGTTGCCGATTTCACCGGCGGAGAGGATGACGATAAGCCCGTCGGGGGACTTGGCGCGGGTCCGCGGCATGTCCTCGGCGGAGTCGACGTCGAAGTCCCGGAAGCCCTGCCGTTCCCAGTACCGCTGGATCATTTCGAACAGCTCTCCGCGCCGCTGCCGGGAAACCACGGTGAGTACGTTCCTGCTCCGGGTGATGCTCGTCGTGCCGGTCGGCTCACTGAAGCCTGCGTCGCATGCCGTTTCCCCCGTGAGGCCGCGAGCCCACTTCACTGCTGGCTGGATCGCGCCTATCGTGCCGTCCAGAATCTCCTCGGCGCGTTCCCCCGCCTGCTGCATGTCCATCTTGGGTTCTTCCTTCTCCCTGCCGCCCTGACAAGCGGTGAGCACCATGGTCAGGAGCACACACACCAACAGCCGCACCGCGCCGCTCGTACGCGTCACCTCGGCACCGTCGTCTTGATCGCGTCGCCGTGACCGGCCACGACACTCGCGATGTTGTACAAGGAATCGCCGCCCTCCGTGTCACTGAAGTAGAGGGAATGAGCCGGAAGATTTCCGGTCACGAGCCCCACGAGTCCGGTGTCCGGGCCGTCGGCGACGCTGAAGTGGTGCCCTCCGAAGTCTCTTCCGGCCGGGTCGGTGCCGAACCAGTTGGAACCGGATCCGACCTCCTTGTTCAAAGGACCGGAGAACATCACATCCTCCTGCGAAGGCAGATGGGTGACCTGATCGTTCTTCGCCGCACCGACGTAGACGTGCTCGGCGCCCACGCCCAGATCCCTGGCGTGGTCGACGCCGGTGCCCGGACTACCCACGAGGACCACGTCGTCGGCGGGGATTCCACCGGGTAGCTGGGTGGCCTGGCCCACGGTCAGGGAGCCGTACGAGTGGCCGATGGCCGTCACATGCGGCGACCCGGATTCATGCGTGGCATGGATGCCGCTCAGGAAGCTGTTGTAGGCCGGAGCGCCGGCCTTGGCATCGCCCTCGCGCATGACATCGGTGGACGACCACTGGAAGCCGTCCAGCTGGGGCGCGTCGTAGCCGAGCCAGACGACGGAGGCGGTCGAGGACCCCGGGTACTCCCCGTTCGCGACCCTCGCCACGTTCCAGGCGCGCTCCACGTCCGACGAGGCGAAATGACCACTCAGCTTCGTGTTCAGCCCCGGCACGTACGCCGACACGTTCTGCGACGTGTCCGGGTTGCCGAACGACACGATGGCCCGGCCGTTGCCCTCGTCGCCGAGGCCCAGCAGCAACAGGGGATACTCACGCTCCAGGCTGAGCTGCTGCTGGATCCCCTTCACCCCCTCGATCTTGTCCTTCAGCGCCGCCGCCTCGTCCCCCGAGGACCCCGCGTAGTCGGTCTCCAGGCTGTCCAGCAGCGTCGGCAGGTACAAGCGGTTGGCCCGGTCCCGGTCGGCCGCCGGGATGCCGTCGCGGTTGCCGAGCAGCTGCGGGTAGTCCTCGATCAGCTCGCCGCGCAGGGCGGGCGAGAGCGAGGTCCACCAGGTGTGGACGGCGTCGGCCGGGGCCTTCGCGTCCGGCATGCCGAGGTGTGTCAGGAGTTCGTTCTCGATCCCGCCGACCGTCGCCAGCTCGACCGCGAGGTGGGACCAGTCGCCCTTGGCGCACCGGTTGGCCGCGGCCGTGAAGAGCCTGATCTTCGCCGCGTACTCCTTGTCCGCCGCCTGCGCCCCGTGCCACGCCTCGGCGATCCGGTCGGCGTACTCCTGGGCCCGGGCCGCCTGGTCGCGGTGCATCATCCCGACATCGCCCGGGGCCATGTGGGCGGTGTCGACGGCCGGGGCCGTGACCGTGCCGTCGTCGGCGACCTTGTAGCCGGCGCCCGACGCGTCCGCGAGCGCGGCCTTCAGCAGGTCCTGCTGGTTCAGTAGTTCCTCACCGCAGGCCCGCAGCACCGTGGAAACGCTGTCGAGCTCCGTCGTGGCGATGTTCATGTACCACCGGATCCGGCCGAGCCGTTCGGCGGCGGTCTCGGCGGTGAGCCCGCCCCACACCTGTTCCTGCACGAGGGGGCGGTGGAGATACGCGCCGAACTCACCGGCCCGTGTGGTGATCTTGTCCGCCAGCGCGGCCCAGGAGTCGCCCGCGCCGGTCATCAGCAGGGGCTCCGCGTCACGGAGTTCCGGAAGCCGCATCTCAGCGCCCCCCGTTCGCCGACGGCGGCGTGGTGAGGTCCGGGGTGTGCGGCGTGTAGTACATGTCCGGCGGCGCGGCGCCCGGCGCGTAGGGGCCGAGGAACGCGTCCCGTCGTTGCCGGTCGTCGTCCGCGAAGCCGTTGTTCGAGCCGCGGACCGCGTCCGCGGCGCCCCCCACCAGGCCCGCCAGCGCGCGCAACGCCTTCGTCCACGCCTCCAGGCACTCGTCGAGCGCGGGGGCGGACTCGAAGCCCGCCAGCCCCGCCACCGCCACGTCCGTCGATGCGAACAGGCCCTTGATGTCGCCGGGTATGTCCTCGGCGACCTTGTCGGCGGCGGCTGCCGCCTTTCCCACCTGGTCTGGGTCGATCCAGAGTCCTTGCGTGCCGCCGGTGATCGGCGTGGCCATGCTTCCCCCCTCGGTCGCAGGTGCGCCACACACTAACCCCCGGTGGGGTGCGGTGAGTTGAGTACGCGTACTCAACTCAGCGCACGCCACCGGGGGTTGGAGGCAAGGGAACGGCGCCGCGTCAGCCCTTCGGGGCCGCGACCGCCGCCTGGGGGCGGATCGGGAGGCGGTTGACCGGGCGGCCGGTCGCGGCGCGGACGGCCGCCGCCACCGCGGCCGGGGAGGTCACGACCGGGACCGCCGACGCGGGCTTCGCGCCGAACGGGGCGACCACGTCCCGCTCCTCGACCAGCTTGACGATGCGGATCTCCGGCGCGTCCAGCGAGGTCGGCAGGGCGTAGCCGGTGAGGTCCGGGTGGCGGACCAGGCCGCGGGCGGTGCGGAGGTTCTCGGTGAGGGCGGCGCCGATGCCCTGGGTGACGCCCGCCTCGATACGGGTCGCCAGCTGGGACGGGTTGAGGACGCGGCCGACGTCCTGGGCGACGGCCATCTCGACCACCCGGACCGAGCCCAGCTCGATGTCGACGTCCACCACCGCGCGGACCGCGCAGAACGCCATGCCCACGAAGGCGTCGCCCTGCCCGGACCCGTCCAGGGGCTCGGTGGGATGCGGGCGGCACTGGGCGGTGGCCCACAGCTCCTTGCCGTCCAGCGCCTCGGCCACGGTCGTGGAGAGCACCCCGTCGTACGAGGTGATCTTGCCGTCCGTGATCTGGAGCAGCTCCGTGGACATCCCGAACTTGTGCGCCAGGGGCTGGAGGAGCTGGGTGCGGACCATCTTCGCGGCGCGTTCGACCGCACCGGCGGAGACCCAGGTGTGCCGGCCGTGGGTGGCCGCGCCCGCCGGGGGCTGGTCGGTGTCGACGGAGGCGACGTGCACCTCCTCGACGCCCAGGGTCTCCTGGACGACCTGCCGGGCCAGCGTGGAGAAGCCCTGGCCCGTCTCGACGGCGGCGCAGATGACGGTGGCGACCGAATCCTGGACCCGGACCGTAGCCGTGGACACCTCGTCGGCGCCCTCCGCGCCCAGCATGTGGACCATGCCCAGCGCGTATCCGACGCCGCGCCGCACCGCGCCCGGTTCGCCCGCGCCCTCGGGGCCGCCCGGCAGCAGCCAGTCGTCCTCCGGGGCGTCCTTGGGCAGGGCGGGCAGCGGGTGGTCCCGGACGGCGGTGAGCAGTTCGGCGACGGGGGCGGGGCAGGTCACGGTCTGCCCGGTCGGCAGGATGTCGCCGGTGGCCAGCACGTTGCGCATGCGCAGCTCGGCCGGGTCGATCCCCAGCTTCGCGGCCAGCTTGTCCATCTGGCCCTCGTAGGCGGCGCAGACCTGCATCGCGCCCTCGCCCCGGACATGGCCCGAGGGCGGGTTGTTCGTGCGGACGGCCCAGCCCTCGATGAAGGCGTGCGGGACGACGTACGGGCCGCAGGCGAAGGCGACCGCGGCGGCCAGCGACTCCGAGGAGGCGTCCGCGTAGGCGCCCGCGTCCAGCAGGATCTGGGCCTCCACCTTGACGAGGCGGCCCTCCGCGTCGGCGTGGTGGCGGTAGCGCAGCAGGGTCGGGTGGCGGTGGCCGTGGCCGAGGAAGGACTCCTCGCGGGTGGCGGCGAGCTTGACCGGGCAGCCGGTGCGCAGGGCGAGCAGGCCCAGCGGCAGCTGGAAGCCGGGGTCCTCGCGGTCGCCCGTCGCGCCGGGCACTCCGGTGACGACGACCTTGACCCGCTCCGGTTCGAGGCCGAAGCAGGCGGCGGCCAGGTCGCGGTCGGTGTGCGGGTCCGTGGACGCGGTGTACAGCTCGACGCCGCCGTCCGGGCGGGGCACGGCGAGCCCGGCCTCCGCGCCGATCGGGGCGGGGTCCTGGCGGCCGATGCGGTACAGCCCGTCCACGACGACCTCGCCGGCCGCCTCCGGGTCGCCGTAGCGCAGCGGGATGTGGCGGATGAGGTTGCCGTCGGGGTGCAGGGGCTCGGCCTCGAACGCCTTCTCCGGGTCCGTGACCGGGTCCAGCACCTCGTACTCGACGGCGATCGCGGCGGCGGCGAGCCGGGCGGTGTCCGGGTGGTCGGCGGCGACGGCGGCGATCGGCTCGCCGTGGTGGCGGACCAGGTCGGCGGCGAAGACGGGGCGGTCCACGACCCTGCGGCCGTACAGCGCCTCGCCCGGGACGTCCTCGTGGGTGACGACCGCGCGCACCCCGGGCATCTCGGCGGCGGCCGAGGTGTCGATGGAGAGGATGCGCGCGTGCGCGTGCGGGGAGCGCAGGACGGCCGCCCAGAGCAGGCCCTCGGCCCACAGGTCGGCGGCGTACGGGAAGGTGCCCTCGGTCTTGGCGCGGGCGTCGGCCGGCGGCAGCGAGGCGCCGATGCCGAGCCGCGGCCGCTCGGCCTCGGGTCCGCCCGGGCCGGCCGGCGACGGGATGCTGATCGTCGTGGGGGTGGCGCCGGCCGCGTCGTTGCTCACGCCATGCCTCCGTCCTGCTGGTGGGCCTGCACACTACCGGCGCCCGGAGCCGCCTGGTGCGGGATGCGGGGCTCCTCGGACTCGCCGGCCCCCGTCTCCTCGGCGGCTTCGGCGGCTGCGGCGCGGCCCGCGATGACCTCGTTGACCGCGTCCAGGACGCCCCGGTAGCCGGAGCAGCGGCAGAGGTTGCCGCACAGCGCCCGCCGGGTCTCCAGCTCGCTGGGGCGGTGGTTGCCCTCCAGGAGGTCGTGGACGGTCATCGCCATGCCGGGGATGCAGAAGCCGCACTGGACGGCGCCGCAGTCCGCCAGCGCCCGCTGCACGTCGGACGGTTCGCCGTCGACGGCCAGGCCCTCGACCGTACGCACCTCGCTGCCGGCGGTCGTGGCGGCGGGGACCAGGCAGGAGGCGACGAGCCGCCCGTCCACCTGGACGTTGCAGGCACCGCACTCGCCCTGCGAGCAGCCGTCCTTGGCCCCGGCGAGGCCGAGGCGCTCGCGCAGCACGTAGAGCAGGGACTCGCCGATCCAGGCGTCCGCGACCGGCCGGTCGACGCCGTTGACGTGCAGCACGTACGAGGCGGCGGGGTGCTCGCTGGGCAGCGGGGGCCCCTCCGGGGCGTCGGGCGCCGGGGGCGCCGCTGTGCCGTGGTCCGCGTCGGCCTCGGCGCCCGCGTCCGCGACGGGCTCCTCGTCCTGGCCCTCCAGGTCGGGAGCCGCCCGCACGGGCTCGGAGACCGGCTCGGCGCCGGGCGCCGCCGCGACGTCCTCCGCCTCCGGGCCGGGGGCGGGCCGCTCGCCGTCGGCGGGCTCCGCCGCCTCGGGAGCGCTCTCGGCAGGGGCACCGGCGGGCGTGTCGGCCGGGCCTCCGGCCAGGGCGTCGGCCGTGACGCCCACCGTTCCATCGGCCGGTACGCCTGACAGCCCATCGGCCGGGACGCCGGCGCCCGCGTCGCCCGCGGCATCGGCGGGGTCACCCGCCTGCGGCTCCGCGGCCCCGGCCGCGTCCGGCACCGCCCAGGGCGCCGGGGCGCCGCCCGGCAGCGTGGCCGGGCGGTCCGCGTACCAGTCGGCGACGGGGGGCGGGGTGTACAGCTCGCCGGAGTCGTCGGACAGCGGGGCGGCCGGGGCCGGCCAGGACGAGGTGTCCACGGCCCACTGGCCCGTGGCTGCCGGGTCCGTACCGTACGGCTCCTGGTACGAGCCGGTGTGCTGCTGTTCCTCGGGGTGCGGGTAGCCGTAGCCGGACTGCTGGTTCGGGTCGGGCCAGTGGACCGCGTCGGGCGCGGGCTGTCCGGGCTGCTGCTCCGGGGTCCGGACGACCCAGTTGCCGGCGGCCGCCGGGTCGCGGTCGGCGGCAGGGGTCAGCGGCAGGATCATCGGCGGGGTGTAGCCGTGGCCGGGCGCGGCCAGCGGGATGTCCGCCAGGTCCTCCGGAGACAGCTGGACGAAGGCGGTCGCCTCGCCGTCGTAGTCGCCGCCCTGCGGGGTCGGCTGCCAGCCGCCGTGCTGCTGCTCGGCGGGGTTCTCCTTGCTCACGACAGTGCCCTCCCCAGCGCGCGTCGGGCGAGCGCGGCGACGGTGCGCCGCAGGTGCAGTACGGCGGGGGGCAGCGGTGGCGCCTCTCCCCCGTCGGCGGGTGGTTCCTGGTCCGGGATGCAGGCTGCCGCGACGTACTCGCCGAAGGCGGCCAGCGCGTCGGGTGCGAGGCCGCGCGCCCCGTCCCAGTCGATCAGCGAGGCGATCCAGTGCTCCGCCTCCAGGGGGCGCAGCGGCATCGGGGCGATGGCGCCGACCGCGCAGCGCACCCCGCGCCGGGCCGGGTCGAGGACGACCGCGACGGAGGCGGTGGCGCGGCCCGGGCCGGTGCGGCCGGTGGCCTTGAGGAAGACCTGCGGGGCGTGCAGCAGGGGCACCCGGACGAAGCCGATCAGCTCGGCGGGCTCCAGCATCTCGCGGCCGGCCAGCAGGTGGGACACGGGGATCTCGCGGCGGGCGCCGCCGGGTCCGGCGACGACGAGCTCGGCCTCCAGCGCGGCGAGCACCGGCAGCGCGTCCCCGGTAGGGGCGGCGGTCGCGATGTTGCCGCCGAGCGTGCCGGCGTTGCGGATCTGCGGGGGTCCGGCGGCGCGTGCGGAGGCGGCGAGTGCGGGGATGAGGGCCGCGAAGTCGGGCCGCCCCATGCGGGCGTGGGTCAGGCCGGCGCCCAGCAGGGCGTGCCCGTCCTGGTAGTGCCAGCCGCGCAGCTCGCTGATCCGGCCGAGTCCGACCAGACCGGAGGGGCGCAGGAGCCCCTTGTTGACGGCCGACATCAGGTCCGTGCCGCCTGCCACGGGGACGGCGGCCGGCATGGCGCCGAGTGCCGCCACCGCCTCGTCCAGCGAGGCAGGCAGCGTCACGGACTGCGTCGCCTGCGGTGCGTGCGTGGTCAACCCAGCTGCCCCTTCCCGGTGTCCCGGCGCTCCCGCCTGTTTCGCCGTACGGTACGTGCTCGAAGCCCGGACGTGGCAACTCTGGCACATCTTCGGACCGGCCCGACGCGCAGGTCCGCGAAGGGCGTATCGGTCAAGGTTCAGGGTAATGGTCCCGGTTTCAGGCCAGTTCGGGGGTGCGCACCCTTTGCCGGTCTTCCTCATGTCCGTACGGCTTTCTCCGTTGCCAGGGGCGGCACTCGGAAAACGCCGCCGCCACCACGGTCGCAGGGGCCGTGGTGGCGGGAGAGCGGGTCGGGGCCGGGCTCACACGTTCGGGGGTGCCCCCTCGATCGGGCGTCCGAGGATGCCGGGGCGCTGCTGCCAGGGCAGCGGTCCGGACGGCGGCCGGTAGCCGACGCCGAGGGCGTCGAGCCGGGCGTAGTGGGCGGTCATGCGGCGCTCGAAATCGGCGAAGTCCCGGTCGTCCGGGGCGGGCAGGGCGGACCAGGCGACCTCGGCGAAGGCGGCGAGGCGGGGGAAGACCTGGTAGTCGACGCGGGCCCGGTTCTGCATGACCTCGGACCAGGCGTTGGCCTGGGTGCCGAGGACGTGCCGGGCCGCCTCCTCACTCAGGGACGGCGGCACGGGTTCGAAGCGGTAGACGTCCTCCAGGGTGCGGACGTACCCGATGGGCATCGGCTCGTCGGGGCCGCCGTGCTGACGGTGGTCCAGATAGACCTGCTGCTCCGGGCACATGACCACGTCGTGCCCGGCCTCGGCCGCCGCGATGCCGCCCGCGTAGCCGCGCCAGGAGGAGACGGCGGCGCCGGGCGCGAGGCCGCCCTCCAGGATCTCGTCCCAGCCGATGAGGCGGCGGCCGCGTTCGGTGAGCCAGGTGTCGAAGTGGCGGATGAACCAGGACTGGAGCTCGTCCTCGTCCGCCAGGCCGAGCTCCTTGATGCGGGCCTGCGCGGCGGGCGACTGCTTCCACTGGTCCTTGGGGCACTCGTCGCCGCCGACGTGGACGAACGGCGAGGTCTCCGGCGGGAAGAGTTCCAGGAGCTCCTCGAAGACGCCCTCGTAGAAGCGCAGGACGTGGTCGGTGGGGGCCAGGACGTTCGGTGTGACGCCCCAGTTGTCCCAGACGCCGAGCGCAGAGGTGTCGATGACGTCGGTGTTGCCGAGCTCCGGGTAGGCGCTGATCGCGGCCTGCGAGTGGCCGGGGATGTCGATCTCGGGGACGACCCGGATGTGCCGGGCCGCGGCGTAGGCGACGATCTCGCGGATGTCGTCCTGGGTGTAGTAACCGCCGTGCGGGGTCTCGTCCCACAGCTCGGAGGCCCGGTGCCCGTACTTGGTACGGGGACGCCAGGCGCCGGCCTCGGTGAGGCGCGGGTACCGCTTGATCTCGACGCGCCAGCCCTGGTCGTCGCTGAGGTGGAAGTGGAAGACGTTCAGCTTGTGCGCGGCGAGCAGGTCGAGGTAGCGCAGGACGTCGTCCTTGGGCATGAAGTGCCGTGCCACGTCGAGCATCAGACCGCGCCAGCCGAAGCGGGGCGCGTCCTCGATGTCGGTGAACCCGAAGCCGTGGACGGCGGCCCCGCCCACGGGCGCCCGGCGGAACGCCTCGGGTCCCAGCAGCTGGCGCAGGGTCTGGGCGCCCCAGAAGACCCCGGCGGGGCTGCCGCCGGTGATGACGACGCCCTCGTCGGACGTGGTGGTCAGCCGGTAGCCCTCGGGGGGCAGGGTGGCGTCGGTGCGCAGCACGACGGCGCGCGGGGCGTCCTCGGGGCCGGGGGCGAGGGACAGGCCGAAGGCGGCGCCCAGGGTGGCGCGCAGCCAGCGCTCGGTGGTCCCGGTGCCGGGGGCCGCCGCGATGACGGTGGACGCGTCGAGGACGAATCCACAGCGCCCCCGGTCGTCGGCGCTCCGGGGCGCCGGGATCAGTTCCATGGCCATGACGTCAGTCCTTAACCGCTCCGCCGAGTCCGGAGACCAGGCGTCGCTGTACGAGTACGAAGAAGACCAGCACGGGCACGGTCATCACCGTCGAGGCTGCCATGATCCCGCCCCAGTCGTTCTCGTCGGGTTTGAAGAAGACCAGCAGCGCCATCGGGAGCGTCGACTGGGAGGTGTCGCTGATGATGAACGACTTCGCGAACAGGAAGTCGTTCCAGGTGGAGATGAACGAGAAGACGCTCGTCGCCACCAGGCCGGGGAAGACCAGCGGGAAGAGGATCTGCCACAGGAAGCGGGTGCGGCTCGCCCCGTCGATGTACGCGGCCTCCTCCAGCGCGTCCGGCACGGCCCGTACGAAGCCCCGCAGCATCCAGATCGCGAACGGCAGCGAGAACGCCAGGTGCGGCAGGATCAGCGAGCCCAGCGTGTTGAGCTGGCCGAAGTCCCGCATCAGGAAGAACAGCGGGATCGTCAGCGCCTCGACCGGCACCATCTGCGCGACCAGGAACATGATCAGCAGCGTGGTCCGAAAGCGGAACCGGAACCGGGTGACCGCCGTGGCCGCCAGGAACGCGATGAGCGCGGAGGCGACGACGACCGTCCCGGCGACGAGCAGGCTGTTGAGGAAGTAGCGCCCGAAGTCCTCCTGCTGGAAGACCCGCCGGAAGGAGTCCAGGGAGGGCGCGAGGGTCCACGGCCTGGGGTGCGCGGACTGGATCTCGCCCGCCGGTTTGAGGGCGGAGAGCACCATCCAGTACAGCGGGAAGGCGACGGCGGCGGCGATGAGCAGCGCGGCCGCCTCGGCGGCGAGCCGGCCGGGCCGGCGGACGGACAGCCTCACAGTTCCTCCCCCTGACGGCGTACGAGACGCAGGTACACGAGCGTCACGGCGAGCAGGATCAGCAGCATCACGACGCCGATCGCGGAGCCGAGGCTGTACTGCGAGGAGGCGAACGCCTTCTGGTACGCGTACACGTTGAGCACCAGGTTCTGCCCGGCGATCCCGCCGCCGTTGGTCATGACGTAGATCTGGGTGAACACCTTGAAGTCCCAGATGACCGACTGGATGGTGACGACGGTCAGGATCGGCCGCAGCATCGGCGCGGTGACGGAGCGCCAGGTCCGCCACTGCGAGGCCCCGTCCAGGGCGGCCGCCTCCAGGACCTCGGAGGGGATCGCCCGGATGCCCGCGTACACGGTGACCATCACGAACGGGAACGAGCACCACAGGACTTCGAGGAGCACCAGCGTGAAGGCGCTGTAGCGCCCGTACGTCCACGAGTGGTCGCCGAGCCCCAGGATCCGGTTGACCGGGCCGAAGTCGGCGTCGAAGAGGAAGACCCAGACGGTCGACCCGGTGATCGCGGGCGTCGCCCAGGCGCCGAGCGCGGCGAGCATGAGGGCGAGCCGGGGCACGGCCCGGATCCGGGTCAGCAGGACGGCGAGGGCGCAGCCGACGAGCAGGGTGGCCAGGACGCAGGCGGCGGCGAAGACCACGGTGGCGAGGAGGACCTGCCAGAACTGGCTGTCGCCGAAGAGGGTCGTGTAGTTGCCGAACCCCTGGAAGGTGGCCGGTTCGCCGCCGCTGACCTGGGCCTGGGTGTACTCCAGGAAGGAGATCAGGCCGAGCTGGTAGATCGGGTAGACCAGCAGCCCGCCGAGCAGGACGAGCGCGGGCAGCAGATAGAGCCAGGGGGTCCAGCCCGGCCGCCGGGCCGGGGATGCGGGCCGGCGGCGCGGGCGGGGCGTGGGGGACGCTTTGTACGCCGTGCTGTTCGCGGTCATCGTCAGCCCGCTTCGGCGAACGCCGCGTCCATCTTCTGCGCGGCGTCGTCGGCCGCCTTCGCCACGTCCTTACGGCCGCTGACGATCTCCTGGAACATCGTGGGCAGGATCAGCGAGGAGTCGATCTGGCCCCAGGCCGGGGAGGCGGGGACGAACTTGGCCCCGGCGCCGAGCGTCTTGACGAAGGGCTCCACGAAGGGCTCGCGCTCCGCGGCGGCGGCGCGGACGTCGGTGTAGGTCGGCAGGAAGCCCATCGCGTCGAACATGCGGGCCTGGGACGCCTTGCCGGTCAGCTCCTTCATCAGGTCGACGGCCAGGGTGCGGTGGCCGCTGCTCTTCAGCACGCCGATGTTGTTGCCGCCCGCGAACGCGGGCGCTATGGAGCCCTCGGCGACGCCCGGCAGCGGGACCACCGCGTACTTGCCCTTGACGCTGCCGGCCTCGACGGCCGCGTGGCTGAAGTCGCCGCCGATGGCCATGGCGGCCTTGCCGGACGCGAAGGCGGTGACGGTCGCGTTGCCGCCCATGGCCGCGCACTTGGCGGGCGGGCAGTTGCCGGCGCCGAAGAGCGAGGTGTACGCCTCGATGCCCTTGCGGGCCTTCGCGCTGTTGATGGCGGACTTGTACGAGGAGCCGTCCCGGCCGGCCAGTTCGCCGCCGTTGGCCCAGATGAACGGCATCGCGCCGTAGGTGTAGGCACCGCCGACGGCGAGCCCGTACAGGTCCGGCTTCTTCTGATGGATCTTCTTGGCGGTGGAGATCAGTTCGGCCTGGGACTTGGGCGGTTCGATGCCCAGGTCCGCGAAGACGTCGGTGCGGTAGTAGAGCGCGCGTACGCCGACGAAGAGCGGGGCGCCGTAGACCTTGCCGTCGACCGTCACGGACTGCCTGGCGGCCGGGTCGGTGTCCTTGGCGTCGGCCCAGGCGCCGAACTCGGAGCTGATGTCGGCGAGTCCGCCGTCCTTGACGTACCCGGCGGTGTCGGTGTTGCCGTACTCGATGAGGTCGGGGGCGCTCTTCGGGTCGTTGAAGGCGGCCTTGACGCGCTGGGCGCGGGTCTCGACCGGGATGTACTCGATCTCGACCTCCGCACCCTCGTGGGCCTTCCTGAAGGCGGCGACGGCGGTGTCGACCACCTTCTCCTTCGGCTTGTTGCCGACCTCCTGGAACAGCCAGACACGCAGCGTGCCGGTCTTCTCGTCGCCCTTGGCTCCGGTGTCGGAGGTCTGCGGCGCGCAGGCGGTGGCGGTGAGGCCCGCCAGGACGAGCGCCGCGGCCGGGGCGGCGATTCGGGCAGAGAACTTCATCCGGGAACCCCTACCGGTCAGCGTTGCAGAATGTGCAACGCACATTTCGTTCTGCACAACAGGCAGGAGAGTAGGCGGGGTCCGGGGCGGCGACAAGTGGTCTGAACCACGTCTGCACCACTCTGTGACCTGGCGGAGCAGCCCGTGCAACGGCACGCGAAAGACCCCCGGGGCGCGCGGACGCGCACCCCGGGGGTCTCCCGGACCTTCAGCTGCGGGCCGTACCGGTGGCCGCTACTTCTTGTCCTTGCCGCCCTTGCCCTTGTCGCCGCCGGCGCCCATGGACTCGTAGATCTCCTTGCACATCGGGCAGACCGGATACTTCTTGGGGTCGCGCCCCGGTACCCAGACCTTGCCGCACAGTGCGACCACGGGGGTGCCCTCCAGGGCACTCGCCATGATCTTGTCCTTCTGGACGTAATGGGCGTAGCGCTCGTGGTCGCCGTCCCCGTTCGACACCTGCGGCGTCGGCTCCACGAGGGTTCCGGTACCTGCCCCGCGCTCGGGCTCAAGAGTGCTCATAAAGGCCAAGCGTACTGAAGAACGGGACATCAGTTCAGCGAAGGGTCGTCCGGATACGTGGCGATCATGGCCAGTTCGCTGCGCTGCCGGCGCAGGACCGCACGCCACAGCCCCTCCGGGCGCGGCGAGGAGACGTCACCGGGCTCCGATTCCACGACGTACCAGGCACCCTCGGACAGCTCGCGCTCCAGCTGTCCCGGCCCCCAGCCCGCGTACCCCGCGAAGATCCGCAGCGATCCCACGGCCGCCGCCAGCAGCTCGGGCGGCGCCTCCAGGTCGACCAGGCCGATCGCCCCGTACACCCGGCGCCAGCCGAGGGGGCCCTCGCCGCCCGGGATCACCGCGACCCCGAGGGCGGAGTCCAGCGAGACCGGTCCGCCCTGGAAGACGACCTCCGGCTCTCCGGTCAGCCCGGCCCAGGCCGCCAGGATGTCCACGACGCCCACCGGCGTGGGGCGGTTGAGGACCACGCCGAGGGAGCCCTCCTCGTCGTGGTCGAGGAGCAGCACGACCGCGCGGTCGAAGTTCGGGTCCGCCAGGGCGGGCGCGGCCACGAGCAGCCGCCCTGTGAGCGAGGACACCTCGGTCATGGCAGAAATGATCCCGCATCTCCGGCCGCGGCGGGGGCCAAGTGACGTGCTCGTCGCGCTCGGTGCCCGAGCGCAGCTCAGGGCGCACGGGTGCACGAGGAGCGCACGGCCCGGCCGGCGATCCGGACGGTGACCCTCCGCAAGTCCCGCGCAGCAGAGCGTGTTGTGGCGGATTCATGACGTTCGTACACCACCCGTTCCCCTACGGAACGGGGGTGCGGGGCCATTACCCTTTCGTTTGGCCCCCTGCCCGACCACTCCGGAACGCGAGATTCATGACCGGCACAGACGATGTCCTGCTTGTCCACGGCGGAACCCCGCTGGAGGGCGAGATCCGCGTCCGAGGCGCCAAGAACCTGGTGCCCAAGGCGATGGTCGCCGCGCTGCTCGGCAGCGGGCCCAGCCGGCTGCGCAACGTGCCCGACATCCGCGACGTACGCGTGGTGCGCGGGCTGCTCCAGCTGCACGGCGTGACGGTCCGCCCCGGCGAGGAGCCGGGCGAACTGGTCCTGGACCCCACGCACGTCGAGAGCGCCAACGTCGCCGACATCGACGCCCACGCGGGCTCCTCGCGCATCCCGATCCTGTTCTGCGGTCCGCTGCTGCACCGCCTGGGCCACGCGTTCATCCCGGGGCTCGGCGGCTGCGACATCGGCGGCCGTCCGATCGACTTCCACTTCGACGTGCTGCGCCAGTTCGGCGCGACCATCGAGAAGCGGGCGGACGGGCAGTACCTGGAGGCCCCGCAGCGGCTGCGCGGCACCAAGATCCGGCTGCCGTACCCCTCGGTGGGCTCCACCGAGCAGGTGCTGCTGACCGCGGTGCTCGCCGAGGGCGTCACGGAGCTGTCCAACGCGGCCGTGGAGCCGGAGATCGAGGACCTGATCTGCGTCCTGCAGAAAATGGGCGCGATCATCTCGATGGACACCGACCGGACCATCCGGATCACCGGCGTGGACCGCCTCGACGGCTACACCCACCGCGCCATCCCGGACCGCCTGGAGGCCGCCTCCTGGGCGTCCGCCGCGCTGGCGACCGAGGGCAACATCTACGTCCGGGGCGCGCAGCAGCGCTCGATGATGACGTTCCTGAACACCTACCGCAAGGTGGGCGGCGCCTTCGAGATCGACGACGAGGGCATCCGCTTCTGGCACCCGGGCGGCGCGCTCAACGCGATCGCGCTGGAGACGGACGTGCACCCCGGCTTCCAGACGGACTGGCAGCAGCCGCTGGTGGTCGCGCTGACGCAGGCCGCGGGCCTCTCCATCGTCCACGAGACGGTGTACGAGTCCCGGCTCGGCTTCACCTCCGCGCTGAACCAGATGGGCGCGCACATCCAGCTCTACCGCGAGTGCCTGGGCGGCTCGGACTGCCGCTTCGGACAGCGCAACTTCCTGCACTCCGCGGTCGTGTCGGGCCCCACGAAGCTCCAGGGCGCGGACCTGGTCATCCCGGACCTGCGCGGCGGCTTCTCGTACCTGATCGCCGCCCTCGCGGCCCAGGGCACCTCCCGGGTGCACGGCATCGACCTGATCAACCGGGGCTACGAGAACTTCATGGACAAGCTGGAGAAGCTGGGCGCCAAGGTGGAGCTGCCGGGCGGCTCGCTGGTCTGACCGGCCGAGCGGCCTCAGCGGCCGCTGGAGGGCCGAATGCCGAAGGGCGGCCACCCCAGGTGGGGTGGCCGCCCTTCGTCGTACCCAGGGGTCTTACTTGCCCTTGGCGGCTTCCTTGAGCTTGGAGCCCGCGGAGACCTTCACGCTGTAGCCGGCCGGGATGTTGATCGGGTCGCCGGTCTGCGGGTTACGAGCGGTGCGAGCGGCACGGTGGGTGCGCTCGAAGGTCAGGAAACCGGGGATGGTGACCTTCTCGTCGCCCTTGGCGACGACCTCACCGACGGTCTCGGCGAGAGCGGCCAGCACGGCGTCGGCGTCCTTGCGGGTCACCTCGGCACGGTCGGCCAGGGCGGCCACCAGCTCACTGCGGTTCATGTTGTTACTCCCGTGTTCTTCTTGCCTGTGAGGCGTGAGATCGAAGCCGATGCTGCCAGGGCCCTCGGACAGTCCCCGTACCCGGGTCCGCCCTTGAGAGGGTCCGGTAGACCTCGCGCCCTGTGGGGTCTCCCCTGGACGTAGTCCTTGAGGAAGCATCCTGCCCCCACCTGCGGCGGGAAAGCCAATCCGGCACCCTCCGGGAGCCGCGCGAACAGCACCACTGCCTCGTCGTGGTGACGTCCCGTCGACTCCCCCAGAGCCTGCCGCAGCGGGTGCGGGGCTCTGCGGGACGCGTCGCCCGCCCACCCTAAAGGGGCGTTTGGGGCGCCGCGACCCGCGACGCGCCGTGTTCAGACGGACGTGGGCGCCGTCACAGTGACTCCGGCGGCCCGCGCGGCGTCCCGGACGGCTCCGGCGACCGCACCGGCGACCTTGTCGTTGAAGACCGACGGGATGATGTAGTTCGCGTTCACCTCGTCCTCGGCGACCACGCCGGCCAGGGCCCGCGCGGCGGCGAGCATCATGTCCGTGTTGACCGTGCGCGACTGGGCGTCGAGCAGGCCCCGGAAGACGCCGGGGAAGACCAGCACGTTGTTGATCTGGTTCGGGAAGTCCGAGCGGCCGGTGGCCACGACGGCGGCGGTGCGGCGGGCGATCGCCGGGTCCACCTCGGGGTCCGGATTCGCGAGCGCGAACACGATGGCGCCGTCCGCCATGGCCGCCACGTCGTCCCCGTCCAGCACGTTGGGGGCGGAGACGCCGATGAAGACGTCGGCGCCGACCACGGCCTCCTTGAGGGTGCCGGTGATGCCCTCCGGGTTGGTGTTGTCGGCGATCCAGCAGAGCGGCGAGTCCGGGTCGGCGGACCGCAGGTCCTCGCGGCCGGAGTGCACCACGCCGTGGATGTCGGCGACGACGGCGTGCTTGACGCCCGCCGCGATGAGGAGCTTCAGGATGGCCGTACCGGCCGCTCCGGCGCCGGACATGACGACGCGCACGTCCCCGATGGCCTTGCCCACCACGCGCAGCGCGTTGGTCAGCGAGGCCAGGACGACGATCGCCGTGCCGTGCTGGTCGTCGTGGAAGACGGGGATGTCCAGGGCCTCGCGCAGCCGGGCCTCGATCTCGAAGCAGCGCGGCGCGGAGATGTCCTCCAGGTTGATCCCGGCGAAGCCGGGCGCGATGGCCTTGACGATCTCGACGATGGCGTCGGTGTCCTGGGTGTCCAGGCAGATCGGCCACGCGTCGATGCCGGCGAAGCGCTTGAAGAGGGCCGCCTTGCCCTCCATGACGGGCAGCGCGGCCTTCGGGCCGATGTTACCGAGGCCGAGCACCGCGGAGCCGTCCGTCACGACTGCGACGGAGTTGCGCTTGATGGTGAGGCGGCGGGCGTCCTCGGGATTCTCGGCGATCGCCATGCAGACCCGGGCCACACCGGGGGTGTAGATCATCGAGAGGTCGTCCCGGTTGCGGATGGGGTGCTTGGACGCCATCTCGATCTTGCCGCCGAGGTGCATGAGGAACGTACGGTCGGAGACCTTGCCGAGCACGACGCCGTCGATGTCGCGCAGCCCCTTGACGATCTCGTCGGCGTGCGCGGTGGATGAAGCGGCGATCGTGACGTCGATCCGCAGCTTCTCGTGGCCGGAAGCGGTCACGTCGAGGCCGGTGACCGACCCGCCGGAGGACTCCACGGCCGTGGTGAGCTGGGAGACCGCGGTGCCGCTCGCGGGCACCTCCAGCCTGACCGTCATCGAGTACGAGACGCTGGGCGCCGTTGCCATGGCCGAGTCCTTCGCTTTCCTTAGCTTCATTGCTACGCGCGTCCGAAGCCCGAGCAGGCCCGGCAGCGGACACGCCTTCCGATATTCGCACCTACCGACGAGTAGCCGTTAATGACTGTCGCAGCGCGGAAAGTTTTTTC
The DNA here is from genome assembly GCF_055590565.1 of Streptomyces sp. NPDC041814. Classification (NCBI taxonomy): domain Bacteria; kingdom Bacillati; phylum Actinomycetota; class Actinomycetes; order Kitasatosporales; family Streptomycetaceae; genus Streptomyces; species Streptomyces sp. NPDC041814. Next base: position 1,161,066 of record NZ_JBVJAM010000001.1, read on the forward strand.
CACCATACGAGAGAGTGCGGCACAGCGGAACCCCTCCCCGGGAACGTCCCGGGAACGCGAAGAGGCCCGCGCCACCGGAAGGTGACGCGGGCCTCTTCTTACGTTGACGACACCGGCCCGCCATGCTCGCCTCGCGGCAAGTGGTCGCTCGAAGCGACTAAGGTTGGGCCCGGGGGCTTGGATCGAGCCGGTGCCACACCCAGGCTAACAAATCACCTGGAAAAGCGATTCCCGCAGCGCGGGTTGACCGGAATCGGCCCCCTCGCGCTCCCCCTCTCAGTCCCTGAGCAGGTCCGGCACCCCGTTCTCGTCCGGCAGGTCCCGCTCCCCCGACACCACGGTCAGCTGCTGGGTCGCCCGGGTCAGCGCCACGTACAGCACGCGCAGCCCGGCCGGGGACTCGTCCGCGATCTCGGCCGGCGAGACGACCACCGTCGCGTCGTACTCAAGCCCCTTGGCCTCCAGGCTGCCGAGCGCCACCACCCGGCCCCCCAGCTCCGCCAGCCACTCCCGGGCCTGGGCGCGCCGGTTCATCGCCACGACGACGCCGACCGTCCCGTCCACCTCGGCGAGCAGCCGCCGGGCCTCCTCGCGCACGGTCCCGGCCAGGTCGTCGCCGCGTACGGTCTCGAAGCGCGGGACCACGCCCGTCGAGCGGACGGCGGCCGGGGACTCCATGCCGGGCATGGCGAGGGCCAGCACCTTCGCGGCCAGCTCGGCGATCTCGGCCGGGTTGCGGTAGTTGACGGTCAGCGTGAAGTTCCGGCGGGGGCGGCTGCCCAGCGCCTCGTCACGGGCGGCGGCCGCCTCGTCCGGGTCGGACCAGGAGGACTGCGCCGGGTCCCCGACGATCGTCCAGGTGGCGTGCCGGCCGCGCCGGCCGACCATCCGCCACTGCATGGGCGTGAGGTCCTGAGCCTCGTCCACGATGACGTGGGCGTACTCGGTGCGCTCGGCGGCGAGCCGTTCGGCGCGCTCCCACTGGGTCTCCTCGCGGCGGGGCATCAGCTCCTCCAGGCCGGTGAGCTGGTCCAGCGGGTCCGCCTCGCGCTTGCGCTTGGGGCGGCTCGGGGTGCCGAGCAGCGTGTGCAGCTCGTCCAGGATCGCCACGTCGTGCACGGAGAGCGGGCCCTGCCCGGCGGCGTCCAGGCGCTTGAGGGAGCGCGCGAGCCGGCGCACCTCCCCCTGGTTGAGCGTGCGCCGCGCCCACCGGGCGAGCCGCTTCTCGTCGGCCATCGCGGCGAGCACCCCGCGCGGGGTCAGCTCGGGCCACCAGGCGTTCAGGAACTCGATGAACGGGGTCTCCGTGGACACGTCCTCGTCGAAGGAGCTGCGCAGCTCCTGCGCCAGCTCCGGGTCGGTGTAGCGGCCCCGGCCGGAGGAGCGGTTCCACAGCGCGTCGAGCAGCAGCCGGCGGGCGCGCGGGCGCAGCAGGTTGACCGGGGCGGTCCCGCCGAGGACGTTGTTGCGGATGCGCCGGAGCTCGTCCTCCTGGAGCTCGACCCGGGCGCCGAAGGCGACCACGCGCAGCCGGGTCGGCGTCCCGGCGGGCTGCTGCGGCGCCTCCTCGGCCGCACCGAACTCCAGCTGTCCGCCGGCGGGGGCGGGCTGGGGCGCGGGCTGTTCCAGCGCACCGCGGGCCGCCTTGCGGAGCACCGGGAGCATCCGCGAGGAACCCTTGATCCGGGCGACGGCGGGCTCGTCGTAGGCAGTGGCGCCGTCGGGCCCCGCCGCGTCGTCGGAAAGCGAGCCGACCGCGCGGATCGCGACCTGGCCCTCCTCGCCGAGCGAGGGCAGCACACCCTCGGTGTAGGCCACCAGCAGGGGCGTCGGCGAGACGACGAGGATGCCGCCCGCGTACCGCCGCCGGTCCTGGTAGAGCAGGTACGCGGCGCGGTGCAGGGCGACCGCGGTCTTGCCGGTGCCGGGGCCCCCGGAGACCTCGGTGACGGAGGCGGCGGGGGCCCGGATGACGAGGTCCTGCTCGGCCTGGATGGACGAGACGATGTCCCGCATGGTGTGGCTGCGGGCCTGTCCGAGCGCGGCCATCAGGGCGCCGTCGCCGACGACCGGGAGCTTCTCGCCGTCCAGGTACGCGGTCAGCTCGGGGCGCATCAGGTCGTCCTCGACGCCGAGGACCCGGCGGCCCTTGGAGCGGATGACGCGGCGGCGGACCACCCGGCCCGGCTCCTTGGGGGTCGAGCGGTAGAACGGGGCCGCGGCCGGGGCCCGCCAGTCGATGACGAGCGGCGCGTAGTCGGAGTCGAGGACCCCGATCCGGCCGATGTGCAGCGTCTCGGCGATGTCCGCGGTGCCGTCCTCGCGCACGACGTCGTCGGCCGGCTCGACGGAGGTGTACGCGCCGTCCGGGCCGCGTTCACCGTCCTTGCCGAGCAGGAGGTCGATCCTCCCGAAGAGGAAGTCCTCGAACTCGCTGTTCAGCCGGTTGAGGTGGATTCCGGCGCGGAACACCTGGGCGTCGCGCTCGGCGAGCGCCCCCGGCGTCCCGACCTGGCCGCGTTTGACGGCGTCGTCCATGAGAAATTCCGCCTCGTGGATCTTCTCCTCAAGGCGGTGGTACACCCGGTCGAGATGTTCCTGCTCGACACCGATTTCCCGGTCCCGCAGCGAATCGACAGCGGCATCCTGCGCGGCCACCGAGGCCCCCTTCTGACGTGCACTGGGCAGCCGTCAACCCTATGCGACGGGGGGCCTTCGCGCACCTGGCGGGGGGCCGTTCGAACCCACTCGTACGATGAGCGGGTGAACGCCCACACGCGCCCTGCCCGTCTGTCGGCCGGTTCCCTGGTGCTGCGCCCCTGGCAGCCGGGTGACCTGGGAGTGCTCCTCGACGCGTACCGCGACCCCGCCGTCCAGGCCGGTTCGCGGGCGCCGGTGGCGGACGAGGAGGCGGCCGCGCACTGGCTGCGGGCCCAGGAGGAGGGCCGGGCGACCGGACTGCGGCACAGTTTCGCGGTGGTGGACACGGAACTCGGACCGGGCCCGGTGGGCAACGTCGCCCTGTCGTTCCCGGAGCCGGGCGCGCCCTCGGCCGAGGTGGGGTACTGGACGGTCGCACCCGCCCGGGGCCGGGGCATCGCCCCGCGCGCCCTCGAAGCGCTGTCCGGCTGGGCGTCCGAGGTGTTCGCCGAGGCCGGGCTCGTACGCCTGGAACTGCTGCACCAGGTCGACAACACGGCGTCGTGCCGGGTCGCGGAGAAGGCCGGGTACGCGCTCACCGGGGTGCTGCCGCCGTCCCCGCCGTGGCCGCGCGAGGGCCACCGCCACACGCGCCCCGCTTAGCTCAGTCCTCCGCCCCGGTCACCGGGCCGTCGTGCAGGATGCGCTGGAAGAGGCGGTGGTCGCGCCACTCGCCGTCGATGTGGAGGTAGCGCGGCGCCACCCCGAACTGCTCGAACCCGCACTTGGCGAGGACGCGCTGGGACGCCGTGTTGTGCAGTACGGTGCTCGCCTCGATCCGGTGCAGCCGCAGTCCGTCGCGGGCCAGCTCGCAGATCCGGCGCACGGCGGCCGTCGCCAGGCCCCGGCCCGCGTACTCCACGTCCACCCAGTAGCCCAGGGAGGCGCTGCGGAACGGGCCGAGCACGATCGTGTTGAGGTCGAACCCGCCGACCACCCGGTCCTCGGCGTCGCTCAGCACCCAGGGCATCGCACGCCCCGTCTCCCGGTCGGCGAGCAGCCCCGCCAGCCGCTCGCGCTGGCCCTCCTCGGAGTAGAAGAAATCGGGGCGCACGGGCTCCCACGGCCGCATGTACGCACGGCTGCGGGTCAGCGCCTCGGCGCGGGAGGCGGCGTCGGCCATGGTCGTGGGGCGCAGCCGTATCCCGGCGTGGAGCGGATGAGCATCGAGGATCATGTCCGGCACGCTATCCGCCCGGTCAGGCCCCCGCGTACTTGGCGTCCGCCGCCGGGTCGAGCGCCAGCCGGTAGCCGCGCTTGACGACCGTGTGGATCAGCCGGGGCACCCCGAGCGCGGTGCGGAGCCGGGCCATGGCCGTCTCGACCGCGTGCTCGTCGGTGCCGCTGCCGGGCAGGGCGCGCAGCAGGTCGGCGCGCGAGACCACCCAGCCGGGACGCCGGGCCAAGGCGTGCAGAAGGGCCATCCCGGCGGGCGGGACCGCGCGCAGCTCGTCGTCCACCAGGACGGCGTGGCCGCGGATCTCGACGCGGTGTCCGGCGACGGGCAGCGTACGGGCGCGGGCGGGCAGCTCGCGGCAGATCAGCTGGACGAGCGGGCCGAGCCGGAAGCGCTCGGGCTGGACGGTGTCGATGCCGCGGGCCTGCAACGGCACGGCGGTGACCGGACCGACGCAGGCCGGCACGATGTCGCCGCGCAGCGCCGCGACGACCTCGGTGAGCAGTCCGCGTTCCTCGGCGCGGCCGAGCAGCGAGGCCGCCGCCGGGGCGCTGGTGAAGGTCAGCGCGTCCAGGGCGCGGGCGGCGGTGAGGTCGAGGAGCCGGTCCAGGGGTGCGAGGTCCTCCGGCGGCATCCAGCGGTAGACGGGGACGCCGACCACCTCGGCACCGGCCTCGCGCAGCGACTCCACGAAGCCGGGGAGGGGTTCGCCGTGCAGCTGGAGCGCGACGCGGCGGCCCCGTACGCCCTCCTCCAGGAGCCGTTCCAGGACCTCGGCCATGGATTCGGAGGCCGGGGACCACGCCTCGGTCAGCCCGGCGGCGCGGACCGCGCCCTTCACCTTGGGGCCGCGCGCCAGGAGTTCGACGCCCCGCAGGGTCTCCAGGAGCCGGTCGCCGATGCCCCAGCCGTCGGCCGCCTCGATCCAGCCGCGGAAGCCGATCGCGGTGGTGGCGACGACCACGTCGGGCCTGTCGGTGACCAGTTGCTCGGTGGCGGCGAGCAGTTCGCCGTCGTCGGCGAGCGGCACGATCCGCAGGGCCGGCGCGTGCACCACGGTGGCGCCCCGGCGCCGCAGCAGCGTGCCCAGCTCCTCCGCCCGGCGTGCGGCGGTGACCCCGACCGTGAAGCCCGCGAGGGGCCCGTGCGCCGCGTCGTCGTGCTGTCGGTCGTCGTGCTGTCCGTCGTGCATGAGGTCTACCCGGCTCTCGTCCCGCTGCTGCTCGATGGTGCGGAGGACCGAGCCTGCCAACGCCGCGTGACAGACCCGGTTCGGCTGTATTTCCCGCTCGTTACGTCGCCCGGCACCGGCCGTCCATCATCACACCCCGGCATGGCCGAGGCGGGGCTGCGCCGGCAGGGCCGCGGCGCGGCGGAGATATACCGACCAGGTGAGCGCCGAGCACACCGCGTAGAAGGCGAGGAAGGACCAGAAGGCCGCCGTGCCCGTGCCCGAGGTCTGGAAGGACTGCCGGAAGGCCAGGTTGATGGCGAGGCCGCCGAGCGCGCCGACCGCTCCGATCAGCCCCATCGCGGCGCCGGAGATCCGCCGCCCCCGGGCCGCCGCCTCCTCGCCGCGCAGCCCCTGGGCGATGGCCCGGGCGTGGAAGATGCCCGGGATCATCTTGTACGTCGACCCGTTGCCGAGCCCGGACAGCGCGAACAGGGCGGTGAAGCCGATGAGGAAGACCGTGAGCGAGGCGATCTCGGAGGCGTATACGACGACGCCGGTCGCGGCGGCCATGGCGGCGAAGTTGACGAGGGTGATGCGGGCCCCGCCGTACCGGTCGGCGAGCCAGCCGCCGGCCGGGCGGATCAGCGAGCCGAGCAGCGGGCCGATGAAGGTGAGCGAGGCCGCCTGGAGCGGGGTCCTTCCGAACTGGGTCTGGAGGACGAGCCCGAAGGCGAAGCTGTAGCCGATGAAGGAGCCGAAGGTGCCGACGTAGAGGACGGCCATGATCCAGGTGTGCCGGTCGCGCACCGCCTCCTTCGCGGCCCCGGTGTCGTTGCGCACCGGCGCCAGGTTGTCCATGTGGCGCGCGGCGCACCAGGCGGCGAGCAGGATCAGCGGGATGTACGCGGCGAGCACGATCCGGGGATGCGTGGCCCCCGCCGTCCCGATGACCAGGAGCCCGGCGAGCTGCACGACGGGTACGCCGATGTTGCCGCCGCCCGCGTTGAGTCCGAGCGCCCAGCCCTTCCGGCGGAGCGGGAAGAAGGCGTTGATGTTCGTCATGGACGAGGCGAAGTTGCCGCCGCCGATGCCGGTGAGCGCGGACACGGCGAGGAAGGTGCCGTACGAGGTGCCCGGCTCCATCACGACGAGGGCGGCGATCGTCGGCACGAGCAGGGTGAGCGCGCTGAACACCGTCCAGTTCCGGCCACCGAACCGGGCGACCGCGAAGGTGTACGGCACCCGGACGACGGCGCCGACCAGGGTCGCGGTGGAGATCAGGAAGAACTTCCCGGCCGGGTCGACCCCGTACTCGGGCCCCATGAAGAGCACCATCACCGACCACAGGGTCCAGATGGAGAAGCCGATGTGCTCGGAGAGGACGGAGAACCAGAGGTTGCGGCGGGCGATGCGCTCGCCGGTGTCCCTCCAGAAGGTCTCGTCCTCCGGGTCCCAGTGCTCGATCCAACGGCCTGCCATCACGCGCCTCCACGGGTGGTCGGGGTGTCGTCCCGAACCTAGGAAGCGCGCGTTTCGGTGCCGTGCCGCGAGGTGACCTGTGGGCAACCTTGCTCTCACCGGGCCGGGTGCGGCCCGGTGAGAGCGTGGTCATGTACGGACGCGGGAGGCGCCGTTGGGCCAGAGCCTGGGACGACGCCTTGCGGCGAGGTCCTCGACCCAGCCGACGGCGAGGATCATGAGTCCGATCAGCGGCCAGACGATGATCAGCGCGAGGGCGTTGTCCGCGCGGTCGATGTACGTGCCGAGGTGGTCGCCGACCCAGGGCACGTCCCACAGCAGGTCGATGATCGGGAAGGTGGCCATCAGCAGCATGTTGTGCCAGAGGTAGATGGTCACCGCCCGGTTGTTGGCGAGGGTGACCAGGCTGTCCCACCCGGCCAGCCGGCCCGGCAGCTCCCGCCAGGAGGGGGCGTACTGGAGCAGGATCATGCAGAACCCGAGCGACCAGGTGGCCTGGGCGAGCGGGATCTCGTCCAGGTTCCAGCCCTCCTCGGTGAGGTGGTGGGCGCCCCACCACAGCGCGAAGGCCATGAGCATCGCGGCCAGCGACACCGCGAGGTAGCGCGGGACGGTCTTCAGCAGCCCGTCGTTGTGCGCGAAGCCGAGGATCCAGCAGGAGCCGAACACCGCGAAGTCGACCAGACCCTCACCGGTCGCACCCGGCACGGTGACGAGTCCGGTGCCGATGACGGCGGTGAGCCCGATCGGGGCGAGCAGTGTCACCCACGGCAGCTTCCGGAACGCCTTGAGCAGCAGCGGGGAGGCCAACACGAACCACAGGTAGGCGCGGATGTACCAGAGCGGCCCTATGCCCTGCTCGGCCCAGGAGGTTTCCAGCCAGCCGCCCTCGGAGCCGTTCTCCCAGGGGAAGGGCGGGGTGCCGACCGGCAGGATGTAGCAGCCCAGCTTGAGGAACCACCAGATGCCCTCCTCGCGCACCGGCTTCCAGCCGAGCGCGAAGACCACGGGCACGACGACGGCCGCGAACGCCCACATGGGCGGCAGCAGCCTGCGTACGCGGGAGCGGATCACGCTCCAGGCGGGCCGGGCCAGCGAGCGGGCCATCAGCGATCCGGCCAGGGCGAACATGACGCCCATGGACGGGAACACGACGGTGAGCCAGGCCCAGCCGAAGAGGTGGAAGACGACGACCCGGACGAGCGCGATGGCCCGCAGCAGGTCCAGATAGCGGTCCCGGCCCGCCCTGGCGGGCGCGGGGGCCGGCTCGTCGGCCGGGACGGGCTCGGCGGCGGGGGCGGGCAGCACCACGCGCAGCGCCATGGTCCGGTCGTCCGCGTGCGGCTTTCCGTACGACTGTTCCGGGTACGTCATGCGACGGGCCTCCGCTCGTGGGTGCGCGCCCGCTGGGACGGCATCGCACCGGGTGCGTCCACGACCCCGGTACGGCGCAGCTTCTGCCAGCGCAGCCGGCCGCCGGTGAGAGCGGTGATCCAGGACTGGAGCAGCACCACGTACATGAGCTGCCGGTACAGGACCTGCTGGAGGGGCAGCGAGAGCAGATGGGTCATGCGCTCCCGGTCGAGCCGGAAGGCGTACGCGGCACAGACCAGCTGCACCGCGAGGACGCCGAGCCACGCGCCGACGGTCTTCTCGGTGGGCCCGAACACGAGCCCGTACAACAGGAAGACGTCGATGAGCGGGGCGAGCAGCGGGGCGACGACCATGAACAGCGAGACGAACGGCAGTCCGACGCGGCCGAACCGGCCCGAGGGCCCGCGCTCGATGACCGCGCGGCGGTGCTTCCAGATCGCCTGCATGGTGCCGTACGACCACCGGTAGCGCTGCGACCAGAGCTGCTGCACGGTCTCCGGAGCCTCGGTCCAGGCGCGGGCGTTCTCCGCGTAGACGACGCGCCAGCCGTCCCGGTGCAGGGCCATCGTGACGTCGGTGTCCTCGGCGAGGGTGTCCTCGCTGATGCCGCCGACCCGCTCCAGGGCCTCGCGCCGGAAGGCGCCGACCGCGCCGGGGATGGTGGGCATGCAGCGCAGCACGTCGTACATGCGGCGGTCGAGGTTGAAGCCCATCACGTACTCGATGTGCTGCCAGGCGCCGATCAGCGAGTCGCGGTTGCCGACCTTGGCGTTGCCGGCGACGGCCCCGACGCGCGGGTCGCCGAAGGGCTGCACCAGCTCGCGGACGGTCGTCGGCTCGAAGACCGTGTCGCCGTCCATCATCACGATGATGTCGTTGCGGGCGTGCGCGATGCCGTTGTTCAGGGCGGCGGGCTTGCCCGCGTTGCGCTGGCGCACCACCCGGACGTTGGGCAGCCGCATCCGCTGGACGATGTCCGCGGTGCCGTCCGTGGAACCGTCGTCGATCACGATGACTTCGACCGGATAGTCACTTGCCAGGAGCGAACGCACCGTGTTCGCGATGCACTTCTTCTCGTTGTACGCGGGCACCAGGACGGTCACCGTGCCGGTGACGGGTTCGCCCCAGCGGAAGCCGCTTCCGCGGACCCGGCGCGCGTGGATGAAGGACAGCACCAGCATCAGCCCGAAGCGGGCGAAGACCAGCACGCCGATCACGGCGAGCCCGGCCACCATCACATCGGTGATGTGCTCCGAGACGCCGACCGCCCAGACGAACGCCTTGCCCTTCCACAGGTCGAAACCGGTGACCTGGGTGTGCGCGCTGGGCGCGCCGAGGGCGCGCGTGAGGTTGTCGAACGTGTATCCCTGCTTCTGCATCTTCGGCAGGAACTTCCCCAGGGCGGTGACGGTCTGGGACCGGTTCCCCCCGGAGTCGTGCATCAGGATGATCGCGCCCTTGCCGTGCTTGGGCGTGGCCCGGTCGATGATCGCCTTGACGCCCGGCCGCTTCCAGTCCTCGCTGTCCGTGTTGTTGACGACGGTGAGGTAGCCGCGGCTGCCGATGTACTGCGTGACCGGCCAGGACTTGTTGTCCATGGCGTCGGCGAACGAGGAGTAGGGCGGCCGGAAGAGCGAGGTGCGGATGCCCGCCGCACCGGCCAGCACCAGCTGGTTCTGGGACAGCTCCCAGTCGATGCGGCCGGTGGACTGGTAGGAGAGGTCGGGGTGGTTGAAGGTGTGCAGCCCGACCTCGTGCCCCTCCTCGACCATGCGCTCGACCAGGTCCGGGTAGCGCGAGGCCATGGTGCCGGTGACGAAGAAGACGCCGTGGGCGTCGTACTTCTTCAGCTCGTCCAGCACCTTCGGCGTCCACTCCGGGTCCGGGCCGTCGTCGAAGGTCAGCACGATCCGGTGGTCCGGGATGCGCAGGGTCTTCGCGGGCTCGGTGGTGGAGCGCGCGTCGATGACCGGCCCGCCCTCCAGTACCTGCTCGGGCACCCGGTCGGTCGCGACGGGGGGCCGGACGCGGAAGTCGGCCATGATTTCGCTGTGCACGTAGCCACGCAGCATCAGCATGGCGAGCAGGGCAACGAGGAAGAGGAGCGGCAGCATGTAGCGCATGGGGAGTCTGCGCCGGCGGGTCTGCTTCTTCCGGTGGGAGTTGCGCCTGCCCCGGGGGGCAGGGGTGGTCATCTAGTTGGCGCCTTCTTGTTCTTGCGCGGGGGCCGGGGACCCGCCGGCGGGAAGCCCGGCGTCCGGAGCCGTGGGATCGGTGCTGCCCGTGTCCTGCTGTTCCTGGTTGGAGAGCGGGAGGAAGGGGGCGCTGGAGTTGCCGCCGAGCACGGCGACGACCAGGGTCACCGCGTAACAGACGAAGACCGCGGCCAGCACCCAGCCGAGCCGTCGCAGCGTCTTGCCGCGCCGGCCGCTCTCGTCCACGAAGACGGGGCCGTCGGAGTCGTCCGGAGCGGATGGTTCCGGTAGCAGCTCGGAGAGCTGCCGTCCGATTCCGTCCAGCTGGATCGTTACTTCGTTCGGCTCGTGTGTGTGCCCCGCATGGGCACCTTCACGCCAAGTTTCCACTGGTGTACGCACTTCCCCCACTCAGGAACGGGTGCGCGCAACTGCCCCTGTCGTGTGTCGCAGGACGGGCCCCCACTCGTCCACGCGCCCCCTACCACAGTGCACCCGGGCCATGAATGTAGCGCACCCCCGGCCTCCGGGCACACCCGGCGGCACAAACAGCGAGGACCCCGCTGCCGGTGGCAGCGGGGTCCTCGCTCACATGGGAATTTGTGGAGATGGCGGGAATCGAACCCGCGTCCAACGGTGCAGAACCAGGGCTTCTCCGAGTGCAGTCCGCTACGCTTTTCTCGGCCTCGGAGGTCACGCGGACAAGCCTCCGACAGGCCCAGTCACTGTTTGATTTCCTTCTGAGACCCGTGACCGGACTCAGAAGTTTAGATCCCTTGATGATGCCAGGATCCGGGTCGGGATCACCCCCGGGCTGACACTCCGCAGAGTCTTCGCTTAGCTGCTAATTAGGCAGCGAGGGCGAAGGCGGAGGAATCGCGCTTGGAATTGGCGATTATTGGTTGCGACATATGGTTTACGAGATCATTGCCGCTTCCTCGACTCGCTTCCCCTGCTTCGACATCCGCTGTCGAAACCGATCATCCCCATGTTGTTTTTTCAAGGTGGTGCCACACCCTCCGTGGGGTGCGCTGCCATCGTACGTGACCAACGCACGACGATGCCAGCGTATTCCTGCCGGAGGGGCCGGCGGCGGTCGCCGGGTCCGGATCAAGCGCTCCGCTGCCGGCGGCGGGCCGCCGCGATCGCGCGGTTCGTCTCCCTGGTGTCCTGCTTCTCGCGCAGCGTCTGCCGCTTGTCGTACTCCTTCTTGCCCTTCGCGAGCGCGATCTCGGCCTTGACCCGGCCGTTCAGGAAGTACAGCGAGAGCGGCACGATGGTGTGACCGGTCTCCTGCGACTTCGACTCCAGCTTGTCGATCTCGGCCCGGTGCATCAGCAGCTTGCGCTTGCGCTTGGCGGAGTGGTTGGTCCAGGTGCCCTGGACGTACTCCGGGACGTGGATGTTGTGCAGCCACGCCTCGCCGCCGTCGATCTGGACGAAGCCGTCGACCAGGGAGGCCCGACCCATCCGGAGCGATTTGACCTCGGTCCCCATGAGCACGAGCCCGCACTCGTAGGTGTCGAGGATGGTGTAGTCGTGGCGCGCCTTCTTGTTCTGCGCGATGAGCTTGCGCCCGGTGTCCTTTTCCTTAGCCATAGTGCGGCCATTTTCGCACTACGACCCGCCCCCGAGGCCACTCAATACCGTCTCGGCCCGCTCCTGGGCCCGGTCGCTCACCGCGAGGTCCGGTGTGATGCCCTTGCCGTCGACCCCGTGACCTGCCGGTGTCCGGTAGTGGCCGACGGTGAGCTCGGCCACCGAACCGCCCGCGAGCTTGCTGGGCATCTGCACCGAGCCCTTGCCGAAGGTCCGCGAGCCGACCGTGACCGCCCGGCCCCGGTCCTGGAGCGCCCCCGTCACCAGCTCGGCCGCGCTCATCGTCCCCCCGTCGACCAGCACGACGACGGGGCGCTCGGTGTCGCCGCCCGACCGCGCGTACAGGGCGTGCTGCTCTCCGTGCACGTCGTACGTGGCGACCAGGCCGCCGTCCAGGAAGGCGGAGGCCGCGGTGACCGCCTCGTTGACCAGGCCGCCCGGATTGCCCCGCAGGTCCAGCAGCACCCCGGCGCCCGCGGGCGCGTCCCGCACCGCATCACGCACGGCCGCCCCGGAGCCCTTGGTGAACGAGGCGACCGCGATGCGCACCGCCCCGGACGGGCCCGAGCGCCGCTCCCCGACCCGCCGGACGGTCACCGACTCGACCGTGAGCCGGGCCCGGCTCAGCGTCTCGGTCCGGGTCGCGGTGCCCCGGCGGACGCCGAGGCTGACCGTGCTCCCGGCCTTCGCACCGGTGCGGTCGCCGCGCAGCAGGGCCACCACGTCGGAGACGGGCAGCCGGTCGACGCGGCGGCCGTCGACGGTGCGGAGCAGGTCGCCGGAGCGGATGCCCGCGCGGTCGGCGGGGCTGCCGGGCTGGACGCGGGCGACGGCGACCTGGCCGTCGGCGGAGCGCCGGGCGGCGAGGCCGACCCCGGTGTACGTGCCGCCGAGGGACTCCTCGAACTCCTGGTACTCGCGCTCGTCGTAGACCGCGCCCCAGCGGTCGCCGCTGCGGCTGACGACCTCCTCGGCCGCCTCCGTACCGGACTTGCCGTCCGCGACCGCGTCGGCCGCGGCCTCCGCGACCTCGTCCCGGTCGGCGGTGGCGGCGACGGACCGGGGGTGCACCGGGGGCTCCTGCGCCTCGCCGCGGGGCAGCGCGCCGGTCGCGGCCCCGGTGGCGAGGACGCCGGCGAAGACCAGCGTCAGGGCCGCCCCGCGGCGCAGACCGCGGGGCCCGACGCGACATTCGGGGTCCGACATGGCGCCGATTCTAGGACAACGCCCCGGAGGCGCAGGGGACGTTGGGCGTGCACCTCACGGGGCACACATCACACCTTCAGGTACTTGCGCAGTGCGAAGAGAGCGGCAACGGCGGGCATCAGCAGGCCGATCGCCAGCACCAGCGGCAGCTTGGTGAGGACCGCGTCCCAGCCGATGAAGTCGATCAGATTCAGCTTGTCCTGGAGCGCGAGACCGCCGTCGATCAGGAAGTAGCGCCCGGCCAGCAGCATGACGCAGGCCAGCACACCGCCGATCAGACCGGCGAAGGCGGCCTCCATGATGAACGGGGCCTGGATGTAGAAGCCGGAGGCGCCGACGAGCCGCATGATGCCGGTCTCCCGGCGTCGGCTGAACGCGGAGACGCGCACGGTGTTGACGATCAGCATCAGCGCGATGACGAGCATCAGCGCCATCACGAACAGCGCGGCGACGTTCATGCCGTTCATCAGGCCGAAGAGGTTGTCCAGGATGCTTCTCTGGTCCTGGACCGACTGGACGCCGTCCCGCCCGGCGAAGGCGGTGGCGACCACCTTGTACTTGGTGGGGTCCTTGAGCTTGACCCGGAAGGACTCCGGCATCTGGTCCGGCGTGATGTTGCCGGCCATCGGGGAGTCGCCGAACTCGTCCTGGTAGTGCTTGTACGCCTCGTCGCTGGACTCGTAGATCACCTTCTCCACGACGTCCATCTTGCCGAGATCACTCTCGATCTCGTCCTTCTGCTGCTTGGTGACCGCACCCTTGGCGCACTGGACCACCGTCTCCGCGTCGCCCTTGCCGCAGAGGTAGATGGAGACGTTGACCTTGTCGTACCAGTAGTCCTTCATCGTGCTGACCTGCTCGCGCATGAGCAGCGCGCCGCCGAACAGGGCGAGCGAGAGGGCGACGGAGACGACGACGGCGAAGGTCATCGTGAGGTTGCGACGGAGGCCGACGCCGATCTCCGACAGGACGAACTGGGCGCGCATGGCGTCCTTTCAGTGCTGGGTGCTCAGTGCTGGTAGCCGTAGACGCCGCGCGCCTGGTCGCGCACGAGACGGCCCTTCTCGAGCTCGATGACGCGTTTGCGCATCTGGTCGACGATGTTCTGGTCGTGGGTCGCCATGATCACGGTGGTGCCGGTCCGGTTGATCCGGTCCAGCAGCTTCATGATGCCGACGGAGGTCTGCGGGTCGAGGTTGCCGGTCGGCTCGTCCGCGATCAGCAGCATGGGCCGGTTGACGAAGGCCCGCGCGATCGCCACGCGCTGCTGCTCACCACCGGACAGCTCGCCGGGCATCCGGTCCTCCTTGCCGCCGAGCCCGACGAGGTCGAGGACCTGCGGGACCGCCTTGCGGATCTCGCCGCGCGGCTTGCCGATCACTTCCTGGGCGAACGCCACGTTCTGCGCGACGGTCTTGTTGGGCAGCAGCCGGAAGTCCTGGAAGACGGTGCCCAGCTGGCGGCGCATGTGCGGCACCTTCCAGTTGGACATGCGCGCGAGGTCCTTGCCCAGGACGTGGACGGCGCCCGTACTGGCGCGCTCCTCGCGCAGGATGAGCCGCATGAAGGTGGACTTGCCGGAGCCGGACGAGCCGACCAGGAAGACGAACTCGCCCTTCTCGATGTCGAGCGACACATCCCGGAGAGCGGGACGGCTCTGCTTCGGGTAGGTCTTGGAGACGTTGTCGAATCGGATCACGGATGCACCACGGTCGGCCGGGAGTAGGTGAGCGTGACCATACGCGAACCGGGCTGAGCCGTGCAGGCACGCGTACCGGGATGGGTGATTTACGGTGAAACGGCCCCGATTCCGGGGCGGCGCGGCGGGCAGGGGGCCCGGGTGTGACGGGCGGGGCGGGCCGAATGGGCCACGAGCTGGCACAGTGGTAGGGGGTGCCAGGCACCCCCTCAAGGGAACGGTTGCGTTTCCGTGAGCGTTGTGCGGAGAGATGGCTTGTGCGGCTCCGCCGCGCGGGAGGAGGAAAGCGCATGACCTACGACCGACTGGTGTGCGCGAACTGCGCGGCGCCCGTCACCGAGGGTCGCTGCCCCGTGTGCCGGGCGAGCCGCGAGCGGATGCGGGAGCAGGGGCAGGGGCCCTTCGCCGGGATCAGCCCCGCGGCGCTGGCCGCGCTCCTCGTGGTGCTCCTGACCGCCCTGGCCCTGCTGGCCCACCAGACCGTGTAGCGCCCGCTAGACGGCCGTGCGATTGCGCGTGAGGCGCGGCAGGGCGCGGAAGCCGATGCCGCCGGCGATCATCGTCGCGGCGCCGACCAGCAGGAACGCGGTGCCGCCCGCGCCGGTCTCGGCGAGTTCGTCCTTGCCCCTGCCCTGCTCGACGGGCTGATTGCCGACCGAGTCGGTGTCGGTGTTGCCTCCGCCGCCGGAGACCCCGATCAGGCCCACGCCACTGCCGTTGTCCCCGCTGCCGACCGGGTCTGCGGACCTGGTCGGTGTGGCCGAGGGCTTCGCGGGCGTGGAGGGGGGGTCCTCCGGTGTCGTGGGCGGCTCGCTCGGCTCCGCCGGGCCGGTCGGCGGGACCGAGGGGTGCGACGGGGTGGCCGGCGGCTGCGACGGCTCGCAGCGGGGGTCGAGCGGGCTGCACGGGTCGCCGTCGTCGCCCGGATCCTCGTCCCCCGGCTCCGCGGCGGTGTGCCCTCCGGTCTCCGCACCGGCGACCTCGACGCCGGCGCCGACGGCCTGGGCCGCCCCCGCCGCGGTCAGCGAGGCGCCGACGGCGATCACCGCGCCCGCCGCCGTCCGCGCGACGCGTAAGCGCGTCTTCTTCGTCATGTGCCGCTACCCCCTGGAGCCGTTCTCGTCAGGCTGCTCCAGCACCCTCGCCGGGGGCACGGAGAACGTCAAGGCCGTTCCGGGCCAAGCTGCCTTGTTCCAGGGGGAGTTGCGGCGATTCTCGGACTACTTCTCGTTCTGCTTGCGCCAGCGGATGCCGGCCTCGATGAAGCCGTCGATCTCGCCGTTGAAGACCGCGTCCGGGTTGCCCATCTCGAACTCCGTACGCAGGTCCTTGACCATCTGGTACGGGTGCAGGACGTACGAGCGCATCTGGTTGCCCCAGGAGTTGCCGCCGTCGCCCTTGAGGGCGTTCATCTTGGCCTGCTCCTCCTGGCGGCGGCGCTCAAGGAGCTTCGCCTGGAGGACGTTCATCGCGGACGCCTTGTTCTGGATCTGCGAGCGCTCGTTCTGGCAGGAGACGACGATGCCGGTCGGCAGGTGGGTCAGACGCACCGCGGAGTCCGTCGTGTTGACGCCCTGGCCGCCGGGGCCGGAGGAGCGGTACACGTCGACGCGCAGGTCGGACTCGTCGATCTCGACGTGGTCCGTCTGCTCGACCACGGGCAGCACCTCGACGCCCGCGAAGGAGGTCTGGCGGCGGCCCTGGTTGTCGAACGGCGAGACGCGCACCAGGCGGTGGGTGCCCTGCTCGACGGAGAGCGTGCCATAGGCGTACGGCACCTCGACGGCGAAGGTGGTCGACTTGATGCCGGCCTCTTCCGCGTACGCCGTCTCGTAGACCTCGGTCTTGTAGTTGTGCCGCTCGGCCCAGCGCAGGTACATCCGCTGGAGCCGCTCGGCGAAGTCCGCCGCGTCGACGCCGCCGGCCTCGGCGCGGATGGTGACCAGCGCCTCCCGGGCGTCGTACTCGCCGGAGAGGAGCGTGCGGACCTCCATCTCGTCCAGCGCCTTGCGGACGGACTCCAGCTCGGTCTCCGCCTCGGCGAGCGCGTCGGCGTCGCCCTCGGCCTCGGCGAGCTCGAAGAGGACTTCGAGGTCGTCGATGCGGCCGCGCAGGCCCTCGGCCTTGCGGACCTCGGCCTGGAGGTGGGAAAGCTTGCTGGTGATCTTCTGCGCCGCCTCGGGGTCGTCCCACAGGGACGGGGCGGCCGCCTGCTCCTCGAGCACGGCGATGTCCCCCCTCAGCGCATCCAGGTCCAGGACGGCCTCGATCGACCCCATGGTCGAGGAGAGGGACTTCAGCTCTTCGGAAATATCGACGACTGCCACGGGTCCAGCGTAACGGCTGTCGGCGCGTACGTTCCTCGGGCTGCCGGATCACCGGCCCCTAGGGCTCTGCCGGGGCCGAGTTCCGGGTGTCCTGGGGGCCCGGGTCCGCGTCGTCGCCGCTCAGGGCGAGCCATCCTGCCGCGCCGAGCCCGGCCACCAGCACGAGGGCCGCGGCCCCCAGGGTCAGGCGGCGCTTGCGGACGGCCGCCGACTTGTTGCGGGCCGAGCCGGGGCGGGGGCGGCCGGGGGCACGCGGGGCGCGGGCGGTGCCCCGGGGGCCGCCGGACAGCTCGTCCGGGGCCGGGACGCGCATGCTCGTGTGGGTGTCGCGGTTGGAGTCCGGGGTGGAGCCGGGCACCAGCGGGACCGCGCCGCGCCTGCGGGGCTCGTCGCCGGACGGGGTGTACTGCTGCTCGTCGTAGCCCTGCGGGGCCTCCGGCTCCTCGTCCGGCTCGTCCACGTCCAGGGGCGGGATGCCGGCCAGGTGCGGCAGCTGCTCGCGCAGCCGGGCGGCCAGCTCCGAGGCGCGCAGCCGGGAGGCGGGGGCCTTGGCCAGGCACTGGACGAGCAGCTGCCACAGCTCGTCGGGGATGCCGGGGAGGGGGACCACGGTCTCGGTGACATGGCGGCGCAGGACGGCGCCGGGGTGGCCGCCGCCGAACGGCGTGAAGCCCGCGAGGAGCTCGTACAACACCGTGGCCAGGGCGTAGATGTCGACGGCGGCGCGCGGTGGCAGGCCCTCCACGATCTCGGGGGCCAGATAGTCCGGCGTGCCGATGATCTTGGTGGTCCGGGTCCGGCGCGGGGTGTCGATGAGCTTGGCGACGCCGAAGTCGGTGAGCAGCGCGGGGTGGGAGTTGCCGGGGCCGAGCGGCCCCTCCATGTCCAGCAGGATGTTCTCGGGCTTGACGTCGCGGTGGACGATCCCGGCGGCGTGCGCGGCGGCGAGGCCGTCGGCGACGTCCGCGACGACGGCGACGGCCGCCTCGGGGGCCAGCCGCCGTTCGCGGTCGAGCCGGGTGCGCAGATCGGTGCCCCGGACCAGGTCCATGACGAGGGCGAGGTCGTTGCCGTCGACCACCAGGTCGCGGACCGCGACGACGTGCGGATGGCCGAGGCCGAGGAGCGCGGTGCGCTCCTGGACGAACCGGCCGACGAGCTCCTGGTCGGACGCCAGGTCCTCGCGGAGCAGTTTGATGGCGACGGGGCCCTCGGGGCCTTCCCCGAGCCACACCGTGCCGGCGCTGCCGCGCCCCAGTATCTGGTGGGCGGTGTACCGGCTGCCGATTTTCCGTGCCAAGACTGCTCCCTCAGCGGCTGGCGATGGACCCCAACAACCCCCGGTCGACAAAGCTACGCGGCGATCGGGGGCCCGCGTGCCGTGGTTGGCGCCAACCTTCGCTTCTGCGGGCGAATTGCCTCGGAATTGGTCCGCGGAAGTCGATATAGCTACAGAGTTGTACGCCTGCGGACGCGGTCAGCCGCCGCTGCTGCCGCCCAGTTCGGAGATCCAGTCCTTCACCGTGGACACGGCGTCGGTGATCGCGTGCCAGTAGCTCTGGCCCTGCCCGATCCAGTCCTTGAGCGGGGTCAGTTCCCAGATCAGCCAGCTCGCCACGACGAGCAGCACCAGCGTGAACAGGCAGCCCTTGAGGCAGCCGAGCCCGGGGATCTTCATCGGGTTGGCGCTGCGCCTCGGCTCGCGGGGCGCGCGCTGCGGCTGCTGGGGCTGCTGCGGCGGCGCGTACGGCTGGGGCTGGGGCTGGTACTGCTGGCGCTGCGGCGGCTGGTACTGCTGCTGCGGTTGGGGCTGGTACTGCTGCGGCTGCGCGTACTGCTGGTGCTGGGGCTGCTGGTATCCCGGCTGCCGGTCGCGCGGCTGCTGCGGGGGCTGCTGCCGGCGCTGCGGGCGGCGGCGCAGCGGGTCCTCGCTCGGGTCGAGGTACTGGACCTGCGTCTGCTCGTTGCGGTCACGGGCGGCCCGGAGCTGGGACTGCCAGGGGTGCGGGTCCTCGGGGCGCGGGTCGCTGTCGGGGCGCGGCGGCACGGGCGGCATGACGGTGGTCGGGTCGGCCTGGGAGCCGCCGCCGGGCGCGCCGCCGTGCGGCAGGACGCTGGTGACCCCGTTCGGGTCGTACGAGCCGGCGTTGCTCGGCAGGACCTGCGTCGGGTCGGCCGCGCCGGGGGTCTCGGGGACGGCGGTGGGCGCCGGGTCGGGCGCGAGCAGGGCGGCGACCCCGTCGGCGGCGGCGATCTGCGCGGCGTTCGCGTGGACCCCGATGCCCTCGGCGACGGTACGCAGGGCACGGGCCAGGTTCTCCGCGCTCGGCCTGCGGTCCGGGTCCTTGCTCAGGCACCGCTCTATGACCGTCCACAGGGGCTCGGGGACAGTGCCGGGGCGGCGCGGCTCCTCGCTGAGGTGCCGGTGCAGGACTTCGAGCGCGGTGCCCCCGGCGAACGGCGGGCGGCCGGTGACCAGCTCGTACAGCAGGATGCCGGCGCCGTAGATGTCGACGGCGGAGGTCTGCGGGCGGCCCTCGGCGGACTCCGGCGCCACATAGGCGGGGGTGCCGACGAACTCGTGGGTGCGGGTCAGGCCCGGGGAGTCGGCGAGGCGCGCGATGCCGAAGTCGGTGAGCATCGGGCGCATCGCACCGTCGGGGTCGGCGAGCAGCACGTTGGCGGGCTTGAGGTCGCGGTGGACGACCCCCTGGGCGTGGCTGGCGGCGAGCGCGTCGGCGATCTGCGCGGTGAGCAGGGCGGCCGCGACCGGGGTGAGCGGGCCGTTGTCGCGCAGGTAGCGGTGCAGGTCGGGGCCGTCGATCAGGTCCATGACGAGGGCGAGGAGGTCGCCCTCGACCACGAGGTCGCGGGTGCGCACGATGTTGGGGTGGGTCAGCCGCAACAGGACGGAGCGTTCCCGCAGGAACCGCATCACCACGTCCGCGTCGTTGGCCAGCTCCTCCTTGAGGACCTTGATCGCCACGGTCTCGCCGGGCCGGCCGGCCACGGCCGCCTCGGCGCCCGCCGCCTCGCGCTGGCTGGCACGCCAGACGGTGCCCGTGGCACCGCGTCCCAGCGGCTCCTCCAGGAGGTACTTGCTGCCTACCGGCCGCACGTCATGCGCTCCCTGCTGGTCGTGGTGGATCGTTCCCGGGTACCCCCGGAGTTTCCGGCCCACTCTAGAGGCTGTACGGGGAAGGGCGGCCGGGTCCGGGTCCCGGGGGAAGACGTCCGTCCGGGGCGGATGGTTGCCAGGGCGGGTGCCCGGAAACCGGTCATGCCGCACTTTTGGGGCCACAGCAGACGTTTCAAGATCACTAACTGATGACCGCCGGGCGTGTTGTCAGTGGCAGGTGCGAGGATGCCTGGAGCACGACTGCGCGGTCGGGAGCCTCGCGGTGCGTGACGAACCTGTACCGGACGACGCGTCCGTGCCGGGTGGGGGGAATCACAGGGCGTTCCCCCGGCCGGTGCCGCGCGCAGAAGGGACCGCTGACGGCGATGCAGATCCGGCTGACCGTCCTCGCGCCGCCCAGCGGCCAGACCCCGGCGCGCGCCTGCGATGTGCTGGTCACCGCCCCCGCGGGGACGGCGCTGGCCTCCGTCGCGTCCGGCCTGGCCATGGCCGTCGCCGGTCCCGACGGCTCCCTCGGCAGCGGTGCGGTGGTGCTCTTCGCGGGCCGGGAGCGGCTGGACGCACAGCGCTGCGCCCTCGGCGAGCCGCCCCTGGTCGACGGCGCGGTGCTCTCGCTCCAGGTGCCCGGCGAGGACGAGACCGCGGACGAGGCGGTCCCCGCCCAGCTCCAGGTGGTCGCCGGTCCCGACGCGGGCGGGGTCCATCTGCTGCACGGCGGCACGGTCCGCGTGGGCCGCTCGGCCGAGGCCGACGTCCCGCTGGACGACCCCGATGTCTCCCGGCTGCACTGCGAGGTGACGGTCTCGGAGGACGGCCGCGTCGTGGTGGCCGACCTGGGCTCCACGAACGGCACCACGCTGGACGGCGCCGAGGTCCACGGCCGCCCGGTCCGGCTGGCCCCGGGGGCGCTGCTGCGGCTCGGCGAGTCGACGCTCCGGCTGGCCTCCGGCGCGCGTCCGCCGGCGCTGCCGACGACTCCGGACGGCGAGGGCCACCTCCGGGTCGCCCGGGTCCCGGCCCCGCCGGCCTCCCCCTCCCCCTCGCCCGGGGCCGCCCGCACCGCCCACGACCGGCCCGCGCCCGACGACCCCGGGGCCGGGGCGCGGCCCGGGTCCTCCGCCGGGCATCCGGGCCGCTTCCCGGAGCAGGAGGCCCCCCGGCGCGGCGGCATAGGGGCCTGGGCCCGCCGGCTCAAGGGTCCCCGGGCCGAGCCGGTGCCCGCGAGCGCCCCCGCCGAGCCGGTCCCGCCCGCCCCCGAGACGTTCACCTCGCCGCCCACCGCCCCCGAGGGCACCTGGCCCGATCCGGCCGCCGTCCTGCTGACGGCGCTCGGCCCGGGCCCCCGGCTGTGGGAGCGCGACCCCGCGCACCCGGAGGCGCTGGTGGTCCGGCTGGGCACCACCGACCGGGCCGACCTGCCCGCCGTGCCGGTGACCGTGAGCCTGCGCGAGGCCGGGTCGCTGGGGCTCGCCGGGCCCCGGGAGCGGCTGGCCGGGCTCGCCCGGTCGGCCGTGGCCCAGCTGGCGGCGCTGCACTCCCCCGCCGACCTGGAGATCGTGCTGATCAGCACGGACCGGGCGCGGACCGCGGAGGAGCGGCGGCGCGAGTGGGCCTGGCTGGGCTGGCTGCCCCATCTGCGCCCGATGCACGGCCAGGACTGCCGACTGCTCCTCGCGTACGACCGGGACCAGGCGCTCGCCCGCACCGCCGAGCTGGTCCGCCGGCTGGACGACGGGCCCCTCGGCCCCGGCTGGGCGAGCCAGGACCCGGCCGCGGTCGCCGAGGCCGCCCGCGACTACGAGGGCCCGTTCACAGTGGTGATCCTCGACGGGGACCCCGGTGCGGCGGTGCTCCGCGAGAACACGGCCCGGCTGGCCGCGGCCGGTGCGGCGGCGGGCGTCCACCTCCTCTGTCTGGCCGAGACCCCGGCCGCGACGCCCACCTCGCCGGTCGCCGCGACGTACGAGGCCGCGTGCCACGCGTCGATCGCCTTCCGCGAGTGCGGGGCGGTCGGGATGCTCAGCGGGGACGTGGCGACGGCCCTGCGGCTGCTGCGCACGGCGGGCGGCCGAGCCGCGGGCCACGGCACGGTGGCCTCGGTGGACGCGGTGTCGGCGCACTGGGCCCAGCGGTTCGCCCGGGCGCTGGCCCCCCTCCGCGCGGAGGGCTCGGCCGCGCTGCCGGGCCGCCAGGTGCCGGTGGCGCTCCCACCGTCCGCCCGCCTCCTGGACGAACTGGGCCTGGCCCGCGCCACCCCGGCCTCCCTGATGGCCCGCTGGGCGTCCACGGCGGACGACCGCCCGGCCCCCCGCGTGGGCGCGCAACGCACGGCGGCCGATTCCCCGGACTCGGGCCGCACGGCGTACCCGGGAACAGGCGACTCGGGCCGCACGGCGTACCCGGGAACAGGCGACTCGGGCCGCACGGCGTACCCGTCCGCGACAACGACCGGCTCGGGTCGCACGCTGTACCCCGGTACGGCCACGGGCGACTCGGGCCGCACGCCGTACCCCGACAGCACCACGTCGGGCTCCGGGCGCACCCCGTACCCCCGCTCCGGTACGGGCGACTCCGGCCGCACCCCGTACCCCGACAGCACCACGACCGGCTCCGGCCGCACCCCGTACCCCTCCCCCGCCCGGCCCCGGGTCAGTGGGCCCCGGCAGGCCGACGGGCCTCAGGTCGCCGCGCGGGGGGCCCAGACGGGCGGGGGGACGCAGACGGCGACGCGCACCGCCGTGCGGCCGGCCGTTGGTGCCGGGCGGCCCGTCGTCGTGCTGGGGGCCGGGCCGCGCGGGCCGGTGAGCGTGGATCTCGCGGACGAGGGGCCGCACCTGCTCATCGAGGGCCCCGGCGGCAGCGGGCGGACCGAGCTGCTGCGGGCCGTCGCCGCGTCGCTGGCGGCCGCCGCCCGGCCGGACCGGCTGGGCATCGTGCTGGTCGACGGGGCCGGCGGCGAGCGCGGCGAGTCGCTGGGCCCGTGCACGGAGCTGCCGCACGCGTTCACGCACCTGGTGGCCTCGGACCCGGTCCGGATGCGGGAGTTCGCCCAGGCCCTGGGCGGCGAGGTGAAGCGGCGGGCCGAGCTGCTCGGCGAGCTCGACTTCGCCGAGTGGCACAGCCGCGAGGAGAGCGGGACGACAGCCGTCCCGGTCCCCGAGCAGCGGGGCGACGTGGAGGCCCCCCTCAGCGGCACCCTGCGCCTGCGCCCGGGTGCGGGACGCCCCGTGGACCCGGGCCCCTCCCCGCTGCCCCGCCTGGTGGTGCTCGTGGACGACTACGACGCGCTGATAGCCCCGGCGCTCGGGGCCCCCGGCCGGCCGGCGGCCGGTTCGGTGGTGCGGGCGCTGGAGGCGGTGGCCCGGGACGGCGGCCGGCTGGGCATCCACCTGGTCGCGGCCTCGGCCCGCCCCGACCGCACGGAGGACACGGAGCTGGCCCGCGGGGCGCGGCTGCGCATCGTGCTCGATCCGCCCGCGGTCCCGCCCTCGCCGGACGAACCGGCGCCGGGCCGGGGGCGGCTGGGGCATCCGGACGGGCGGGTGACGCCGTTCCAGGGCGGCAGGGTGACCGGCCGCATCCCGCGTACGGCGACGCTGCGCCCGACGGTCGTCCCGCTGGAATGGGAACGGATGGGCGACCCGCCCACCCGCCGCCCGGTCCGCGAGCTGGGCAACGGGCCGACGGACCTGGCGCTGCTCGCCAGCGCCCTGGAACGGGCGGCGCGTTCGGTCAACGCACAACCCCTCGCGCCCCTGTCCACCTGAGAGCCCGCCCAGCCCCGCCCGAGTCACGCCGGAGCCGCCCTCGAACCATCCCCGCACGGGGCCGGAGGAGGGCGGCTGGATCGTCCCCAATGGCCGGATACCTGAACTGACCCCACGTCACGAGGCCATCACGATCATTGATTTGGGGCAGGTGGCGGTATTGCGACACCGGAACGCCGGGCATAGGACTGGGCGCACACGACGACGTGACGCACGACCGGCAGCGCTGGCTTCCCGACCCGGCGCCCGGTGGGCGCACGCGGACAGAGAGACGGGGCAGGGATGCGCACAACCCTACGGATTCGCAGGGCGGCCGTGGTGTTCACCGCCATCGGCGCACTGGCCCTCACCGGCTGCGGCGGCGACGGTGACGGCGGAGACAAGAAGACGGACGAAGGCGGCTCCACGACGGGCAAGGGCTCCACGCCGAGTGTCGCCTTACCGAAACTGGACGGTGAGAAGCTCTCTGTCGCCGCGGTCTGGACGGGGCCGGAACAGGCCAACTTCGTCAAGGTCCTCAAGGAGTTCGAGAAGCGGACCGGCGCGACGGTGACGTTCGTTCCGGCACAGGACCCGATCGTCAACTTCCTCGGTACGAAGATCGCGGGCGGCCAGCCGCCGGACGTCGCGATGATCCCGCAGGTGGGGGCGATCCAGCAGGCCGTGGCGAAGAAGTGGGCCAAGCCGGCCGGCGCCGAGGCGAAGGCCCAGCTGAGCAAGAACTACGCGAAGGTCTGGCAGGACCTCGGCACGGTGGACGGCACCCAGTACGGGGTGTATTTCAAGGCCGCCAACAAGTCGCTGGTCTGGTACAACACCAAGGCGTTCGAGAACGCGGGCGCGAGCGAGCCGAAGACCTGGAAGGACTTCCTGGCGACCGCCGAGACGGTGTCCGCCTCGGGTGTCACCCCGGTCTCGGTCGGCGGCGCGGACGGCTGGACGCTCACCGACTGGTTCGAGAACGTCTACCTGTCGCAGGCGGGCCCGGAGAAGTACGACCAGCTCGCCCAGCACAAGATCAAGTGGACGGACCCGTCCGTCAAGGACGCGCTGACCACCCTGGCCCAGCTGTTCGGCAAGCCGTCCCTGATCGCGGGCGGCGCGGACGGCGCGCTCCAGACCGAGTTCCCGGCGTCGGTCACGCAGACCTTCACCGGCGGCGACCAGCCCAAGGCCGCCATGGTCTACGAGGGCGACTTCGTCGGCGTCAACATCGCGCAGACGAAGGCGAAGATCGGCACGGACGCCAAGGTCTTCCCGTTCCCCGCGGTCGGCGCCGAGTCGCCCGTGGTGACCGGTGGCGACGCGGCCATCGCGCTCAAGGACGGCAAGGGCGCCCAGGCGCTCCTGACCTGGCTCGCCTCCGCGGACGCCGCGAAGATCGCCGCCGAGCAGGGCGGGTTCATCTCGCCGAACAAGAGCCTGGACGCCGCCGCATACCCGAACGACGTGCAGCGCACGATGGCGAAGGCGCTGATCGCGGCCGGTGACTCCGTCCGGTTCGACATGTCCGACCAGGCCCCGCAGTCGTTCGGCGGGACGCCCGGGAAGGGCGAGTGGAAGACCCTCCAGGACTTCCTGAAGAACCCGAAGGACATCGCGGGGACTCAAGCCAGGCTGGAGTCCGACGCGGCCAAGGCGTACAAGAGCTGACGGCATGACGACAGCGGCAGCGGGGGGCGCCGACGAGGCGCTCCCCGCCGACAGGCAACGGTCCGGCGGGCCCCGCGTGCCCGCCCCCAGGAAGGCCGCCCCGGCCGGCACCCCGGGGCGCGCGCCCCGGAGCGTCACCGGCACCCGCAGGGTGATCGCGGGGCTCTTCCTGCTGCCGGCGCTGGTGCTGCTCGGGGCGCTCGTCGTGTACCCGATCGTGTACTCCGTCTACCGGTCGTTCTTCGACCAGGCGGGCACGGGCTTCGCCGGCATCGACAACTACAAGACGCTGTTCACGGACGACACCATCCGTACGGCGGTCAAGAACAACGCGATCTGGGTGGTCTTCGCGCCGACGGTCTCCACGGCCCTCGGGCTGATCTTCGCGGTGCTGACCGAGCGCATCCGCTGGGGCACGGCCTTCAAGCTGATCGTCTTCATGCCGATGGCGATCTCCATGCTGGCGGCCGGCATCATCTTCCGCCTCGTGTACGACCAGGCGCCCGAGCGCGGGGTGGCCAACGCGGTGTGGGTGGGCGTGCACGACACGTTCGCCGAGTCCTCGGGCTTCCCGAAGGCGCATCCGCTGCCCGTGGCCCCGCTCAAGGCGGCGGGCGGCGGGACCTTCGTGACGAAGACGACCGTGCGTGCCGGGCAGCCCGTCCAGCTCCCGCTGGTCGGGGTGCTCCCGGCGAAGATGCCCGGCGACGCGAAACCGGCGAAGGCCCCGGCGGCGGCCGGGGACGGCGCGGTCACCGGCACCGCGTGGCTCGACTTCACCAAGGGTGGCGGCGGCAGACCCAATGTCATCGACGCCAAGGAGCTCGGGCTCAAGGGCCTGAAGGTGGAGGCCGTCAAGGGCGGCGAGGTGGTCGCGACCGCCAGGGCGGCGGCGGACGGCACGTTCACGCTGCCCGCCTCGGCGGACGGCGCCGAACTGCGCCTCCCGGCATCCAACTTCAGGGAGCCGTACAACGGCGTGGACTGGCTCGGCCCGACGCTCGTGACGCCCGGGATCATCGGGAGCTACGTGTGGATGTGGGCGGGCTTCGCGATGGTGCTGATCGCGGCGGGCCTCGCCGGGCTGCCGCGTGAACTCCTCGAAGCGGCCCGGGTGGACGGGGCCAACGAGTGGCAGGTGTTCCGCCGGATCACGGTGCCGATGCTCGCGCCGGTCCTCGCGGTGGTGCTCGTCACGCTGATGATCAACGTGCTGAAGGTCTTCGACCTGGTGTTCATCATCGCGCCGGGCTCGTCCCAGGACGACGCCAACGTGCTGGCGCTCCAGCTGTACCGGTCCTCGTTCGGCACGGACGCGGACCTCGGCGTCGGCAGCGCCATCGCCGTGCTCCTGCTGCTGCTGGTGATCCCGGTGATGCTCTTCAACATCAGGCGGATACGGAAGGAGGGGCGCCGATGACGACACCCTCGGCAACGGCGACCCGGTCGGTGGGCGCGCGGCTCGCGGCGCGGGCCGGCGGCGGTGTGATGCGGGTCTTCCTGGTCCTGGTCGCCCTGTTCTGGCTGATGCCGACGATCGGGCTGCTGCTCTCCTCGCTGCGCAGCCCGGACAAGATCGCGTCGACCGGCTGGTGGCAGGTCTTCACCGCGCCCTCCGAGCTCACCGTCGACAACTACTCCCGGCTGCTCGACAATTCGGCGATCACGGACTCGCTGCTCTCCACGATCATGATCACCGTGCCGTCCACGGTCCTGGTCGTGGTGATCGGCTCGCTCGCGGGTTACGCGTTCGCCTGGATGGACTTCCCCGGCCGCGACTGGTGGTTCCTGCTGGTCGTGGGGTTGCTGGTGGTCCCCGTACAGGTGGCGCTGATCCCGGTGTCGAAGCTGTTCGGCGAGATCGGGATCTTCGAGACGACGCTCGGTGTGGTGCTCTTCCACACCGCGTTCGGGCTCCCGTTCGCGATCTTCCTGCTGCGCAACTTCTTCGCGGAGATCCCCCGCGAGCTCCTGGAGGCGGCGCGGCTGGACGGGGCGGGTGAGATACGCCTCTTCACCCGGGTCGTGATGCCGCTGGGCGGTCCGGCCATCGCCTCGCTCGGGATCTTCCAGTTCCTGTGGGTCTGGAACGACATGCTGGTCGCGCTGATCTTCGCGGACTCCGGGTCGCCGCCGATCACGGTGGCGCTCCAGCAGCAGGTGCGCCAGTTCGGCAACAACATCGACGTCCTGGCGCCCGGCGCCTTCGTCTCGATGGTGATCCCGCTGGCGGTGTTCTTCGCCTTCCAGCGCCAGTTCGTCTCCGGCGTGATGGCGGGGGCGGTCAAGTAGCGGTAAACGTCACGGCGCGGGGCACTCCGTCGGGGTGCCCCGCGCTGTGTGGTGCCCGGAATCACGTGCCTCGTGGGCGCCCGTCATGGGCCCGCATGCCCCGTATTGCCCAAGGTTCACTTACTGTCCCGGGTAGTATGATAAGTGGGGCCTTCATCAGCCGCGCGGTCGACCGCTCACGGGCCCGACGCGCCCGTCTCTTCGGCCTTCGTACGCCTGCCCGCCCCCTGACCCGTCCTGCGGAGCCCACCCCAGTACGCTGTGTGGTCTCCCAGTACGCACAGTCCGAGAAAGAGTCCGTATGCCCCGGCTGAGTGTCATCATCCCTGTCCGTCGCGCCCGAGGAAGTCTGCGCGAGTGCCTGGAGTCGGTGCTCTCGCAGTCGTTCACGGACATCGAGGTCATCGGGGTGGACGACGGCGCGCCGGACGGCTCGGGCCTGGTCCTGGACGAGTTCGCCGCCCGCGACAGCCGCGTCCGGGCCGTGCACCTGGAGCCGGGCGCCGGGGCCCACGGCCGCCGGAACGCCGGGATCGAGGAGGCCGCCGGGGAGTACGTCCTCTTCCTGGAGGGCTACTACGTCTTCCTGCCCGACGCGCTCCAGGCCGTCGCGGACCGGCTGGACGCCACCGGCGACCCGGACGTGCTGCTCTTCGGCCACCAGAAGCGCCCCTTCCGCGGCAAGGTCCGCTCGACCCGGTCCCTGCAGAAGCTGGAAGGGATGCCCGAGGGCCCGCTCACCCTGGCGAAGCGCCCGGACCTCCTGGACATCGCCCCGGTCTCCTGGAACCGCGCGGTCCGCCGCGCGCTCCTTGAGCGCGAGTCGGTGACCTTCGGCCCGGGCCCGCACGGCGAGCGCATGTACGCGCTGGCGACCGTCGCCGTCGCCGCCTCGGTTGCCACGCTGGGCACCGCCTGTGTCGAGCACCGCCAGCAGCGCTACCTGCCCGGCCTCGTGGACGACGTGGAGCCCCGGACGGGCTCGACCCCGCTGGAGCTGGTCGAGGCGTACGACGCGCTGATGACCTTCGTGGAGGCACGCCCGGCCCTGAAGGACGTGCGCGGCCTCCTGTTCGACCGTGCCGTTCAGGAGCTGCTGACCGCGTACCCGACGGTGACCAAGCGCCGCCGGCAGTACGTGGGCGCGGTCGGCACGTTCCACGGCGCGCACCGCCCGGAGGGCTTCAAGTTCCCCGGCGGCGCCAAGGGGCTGCGCCCTCAGCTGATGGGCGGCGGCAAGTACACCGCGCTCGGTGCCCTGGACACCGCGCTCGCCACCCGGCGCAGCCTGCGGGCCGCGCCCAGCACGGCCCGCGCCAAGGCGAAGAAGCAGTTCACCAAGCGCTACTACAAGGCGCAGCTCAAGCTGCCGCTGGACCCGAAGCTGGCCGTGTACGCCGCCTACTGGAACCGCGGCGTGAGCTGCAACCCGGAGGCGATCTACCGCAAGGCGAAGGAGCTGGCGCCCGACATCCACGGCGTGTGGGTGGTGTCGAAGAAGAACGTGGACTCGGTGCCCAAGGGCATCGACTACGTGGTGCCCGGGACCCGCCGCTACTGGTCGGTGCTGGCCCGTGCCACGTACTTCTTCAACAACGTCAACTTCCCCGACCACTTGGTCAAGCGCCCCGGCCAGATCCATGTCATGACCCACCACGGCACGCCGCTGAAGATCATGGGCATGGACCAGCAGAACTACCCGGCGGCCGCCCAGGGGCTCAACTTCGACCGGCTGCTGAAGCGCGTGGACCGCTGGGACTGGAGCGTCTCGGCCAACCCGCACTCCACCGAGGTGTGGTCCCGCGCCTACCCGAGCGCGGCGCGCCCGCTGGAGACGGGCTACCCGCGCAACGACGTCTTCGCGACGGCCACCGAGGAGCAGATCGCCACGATCCGCGAGGACCTGGGCATCCGCCCCGGCCAGCGCGCCGTGCTCTACGCGCCGACGCACCGCGACTACGAGGCGGGCTTCACCAACCGCCTGGACCTGGACCGGTTCTGCGCGGCCGTCGGCCCGGACACCGTGGTCCTCATGCGCGCCCACTACTTCTACGGCGGCACGGGCCTCCCGGAGAACGCGTCGGTCATCGACGTCTCCACGTACCCGCGCGTCGAGGACCTGTGCCTGGCGGCGGACGCGCTGGTCACCGACTACTCCTCGGTGATGTTCGACTACGCCCACCTGAACCGCCCGATCGTGATCCTGGCCCCGGACTGGGAGACGTACCGCACGGTCCGCGGGGTCGTCTTCGACCTGCTGTCCGGACAGCCGGGCGAGACGCCGGGTGCCGTGGCCACGAACACGGACGAGCTGGCGGCGATCTTCACCGACGGCAGCTGGAACAGCCCGGAGAACGAGGCGCTGCTGAAGGCGTTCAAGGAGCGCTTCTGCCCGTACGACGACGGCCGCGCCTCCGAGCGCGTGGTGCGCCGCGTGCTGCTGGGCGAGGAGTCCTGAGCCATACGTACGCCGAAGGGCCCGCACCGGAACGTTCCGGTGCGGGCCCTTCGGCAAACCCGCCCTAGCGTTGCTGACCGGCCATGACCGTGATCAGGCCGACCACCACGAGCAGCGAGCCGCCCCAGGTCCACAGCGAGGTCCGCTCGTGCAGCACGGTCGCCCCGGCCAGCACGATCAGCAGGTAGCCGAGCGCGTTGAAGGGGTACGCGACGGAGAGCGGCACCTTGGCCAGCGTCGTCATCCAGGCGAGCGCGGACACCGCGAAGACCAGCAGCCCGAACACGACCCAGGGGCTGCCCGCGGCGCGCAGGGCGACGGATCCGCCTTCTCGGCCGGCGGCGGCCGCGGCGCCCTTCATCCCGTGCTTGAGCATGATCTGGCCGCCCGCCGACGAGAACACGGCGAACAGGAGCAGCAGCACACTGGGGAGGGTCAAGGACTTGCTCCTGACGGCGGGGGCGGGGGGTTCGGGCGCCCGGGCGGGCGCGGGTCCGGGGCGGGGCGCCTCAGACACCGACCCGGTCGGCGGGGACGTACTGTCGGTTGAGGATGTCCTGTACATCGACGTGCTCTCCAGCGATGATCGTCTCGGCCGCGTGCGGGGTGAGCAGGGCGACGTGCTGATAGCCGAACAGCGTCGGCCGGACGCGGGTCAGCAGCCTCGACGCCCCGCCGAGCACGGCGGCCAGCGGCCCCCGCCCGAGCAGCGACCAGAACGGCGCTCCGGTGGAGGTGAGTTCGAGGACGTCGTAGCCGGCGGCGCGCACGGTGCGGCGCAGGCTGGCCCGGGTGAAGAAGCGCAGATGCGTTTCGTCGAGGATGCCGCGCCGGTCGTAGTCGAAGGCGCCGACGGCGACCCGCAGCCGGGAGTACCAGTGGCTGAAGTTGGGAACGGACAGCAGCATCCGGCCGCCCGGCCGCAGCACGGACGCCGCCTCGGCGAGGACGCGTTCGGGGCGTGACAGGTGCTCGATGACGTCACCGGCCACCACGTAGTCGAAGCCGGTCCCCGCCTCGGCGGGCAGCCCCTCCTCCAGGTTGGCGAGGTGGAAGTGGCTGCACCGGTCGCGGACGCCGGGCACCTCGACGTAGTCGACGCCGGTCACCTCGTGGCCCAGGGACTCCAGCCGCTCGGCGAACAGCCCGCCTGAGCAGCCGAGGTCGAGGACGCGGCCGGGGGGCAGCGCGCGCATCTTCTCCAGGATGACCGCGTGCGAGGAGCCGTCGCCCTCCTTGAAGGCGTACTCGACGGGCTTGGGGATCCACCGGCAGGTCCCGAACCCCTTGACGGCCAGGCGGTATTCGAGGACGTCCTTGACCACGTCCTTGGCGTACTTCATGCCGTTGACGTAGCAGATCTCGTCGCCGTAGTAGGTGGGGACGGGGATCTCCTTGATCCGCATGCCCGCGTTCAGCAGCTGGACGATGATCTGGGTGTCGAAGTCGAACGCGTCGGTGTTCCGGTCGACGGGCAGCTGCTTGAGGGCCGCGACGCTGTACGCGCGGTAGCCGGAGTGGAATTCGGTGAGGTCCGACCCCAGGAGGCCGTTCTCCAGCCGGGTGAGGATGCGGTTGCCGAGCCACTTGTACACCGGCATGCCGCCCTTGAGCGCGCTCCCGGACGTCATCATCCGGGACCCGAACACGGCTTCGCACTCGCCGCGTTCGATGGGTGCGACCATCTCGGGCAGCAGCTCGGGGGCGTACTGCCCGTCGCCGTGCAGCAGCACGATGATGTCGAGTCCGTGCTCGGCGGCCAGCGCGTATCCGGCCTTCTGGTTGCCGCCGTAGCCGAGGTTCTTGGTGTGCCGCATCACGACGGTGCGGGGCATGCCCTCGGCCTGCGACCAGCGGCAGCCCGCCGTGAAGGTGGCGTCGTGGCTCGCGTCGTCCAGGATCAGGATCTCGTCGATCCTCGACCGGAAGTCCTCCGGGATCCGGTCGAGGGTCTTCTCCAGCGTTGTCTCCGCGTTGTACGCGACCACCAGGATGCCGATCCTGGGGCTCGGGCTTTCCTTCACGGGGCGTTCTCCAGTTGCGGTCGGGGACGGGGAGTGCGGGATCAGTCGACGGACGAGCAGGAGCGGAATTCCGTACGGGGTGCGGAGACCCGCGCCCGCTCGGTGGGGGCGGCGCCGGGGGGCGCGGCGAGGATGCGGCGTACGCCGGTGAACAGGCCAGCCGCCAGGACGAACCAGCCGGCGGCGCCCAGGTACAGCACGGGCTCGCTCCAGCGCACGGCGGACCGCCCGCTGTAGCCGAGGACGGCGACCAGGCCGACGACCGCGCTGTACGCGAACCCTTCGACCGGGCCGAGCACGAACATCCCGGCGGCGGCCCAGGTCAGGTACTGGAGGCCGGACGCGGTGGACAGGAGCAGCAGCAGCCCCAGCGTGACGGCGACGACCCCGGGTGCCTGGGCGGGCCGCAGCCAGGCGAGCCGGGCGCCCGCGGCCACGCACACGAGGACGAAGAGGAAGTGGCCGCCGCCCTGCATGAAGGCGATGACCGGCTCCGGAGCCCCGAGGACGTCCGCGAACCGCACGAGCCCCCACAGCCGGTAGCTGCCGCCCGCGTACTCCAGGACGTTGTGCACCAGGTCCAGGGGCACGGTCAGCAGCGCCGGCCCCCACACGAGCGCGGCGACCCCGGCGAACCCGGCGGCGAAGCGGACCAGGACCGGCCGCCCGCCGCGCAGCGCGGCCACGAAGAGGGCCGGGATCACCACGACCGGGATGAACTTGACGCTGATCGACAGCGCCGCCGCGACGCCCGCCGCGAGCGGGGTCTTCCGGTCGGCCAGGAGGTGGGCGGCGGCCAGTGCGAACGCGACGGCGACGGCGTCGGTGTTGCCGTGGTAGCCGGAGGTCGCGATGAGCACCGGGCTGACGGCGACCCCGGTCCCGCAGAGCATCGCGGTGCGCGGGGTGGCGCGGCGGCGGACGATCTCGAACACGAGGACCGCGCAGGCGAAGTCGGCGGCCGACGCGGGGACGCGGATCAGCGTGGCGAAGGAGAAGCCGAGTTCGGTGAGCCGGTCGAGGCCCAGCAGCATCCACCCGGCCAGCGGCGGGTGGTTGTAGACGGGGAGCCCGGGGAGCGGGTGCGCGTAGATGCGGACGGGCCCGTACCCGGTGATGGCCTTCGCGAACCCCGCGAAGATCCGCACGTCGGCGGGGCCGGGTGAGTTGGCCGCGATGATCATGCGGGTGAGGAGGCCGGCGGTCGCCGCGACGAGCACGACGGTCCTGGCCCGCCGCACGTCCGGTTCGCCCCACATTCGGATACCCATGAAAGCAGAACGTAGCAAGGCGGCGACGCTATGCGACGCAGCGAATCGTCACCGTGGCGTAAACACCGGCCATGGAAACGCCGATGCCCGGCCGGTACGGACCGGCCGGGCATCGGGGCCCATCAGTGGCGACTACAGCATGCGGTCGACCACGCGGGCGGTGGCCCGGCCGTCGTCCAGGTCGCAGAAGTCGTGCCGGAACTGCTCGTACGCCTTGGCGTGTCCGGCGATGGCCTTCTCGGGGTCCTTCAGCGCGGCGATCAGGTCGTCGGAGTCCGGGATCAGGGGCCCGGGCGCCCGCTTCTCGAAGTCGAAGCTGAACCCGCGCAGCGTGTCGCGGTAGTGCTCCAGGTCGTACGTGTGGAAGAGCATCGGCCGCCCGGTCTGGGCGAAGTCGAACATCAGCGAGGAGTAGTCGGTGACCAGGGCGTCGCTGATGAGCATGAGTTCACCGACGTCCGGGTAGCGCGAGACGTCCTTGACGAAACCCGTACCGCTGTCCGGGAGCCGGTCGGTGACCATGTAGTGACGGCGCACCAGGAGCACGGTGTCCTCGCCGAGTTCGCGTTCGGCGGCGGCCAGGTCGAGCTGGAGGCCGAGCGAGTAGCGCCCGCCGCCGAGGCGCTGGTCCTCGCGCCACGTCGGCGCGTACAGGACGACGCGCTTGCCGGCCGGGATGCCCAGCTTCTCCCGCACCGCGATGGCGACCTTGGCGCGGTCCGGGGCGTGGAAGATGTCGTTGCGCGGGTAGCCGCACTCCAGTACCTCGCCCTCGAAGCCGAACGAGCGGCGCAGGACGGGGGTGGAGTACGTGTTCGGCGAGACCAGGAAGTTCCACTGCTTGGCCCGCTCGGCGAGGGTCGCGATGTACCCGGCGTTCGCCTGGGCGGTGCCCGCGAGTTCGAGCCCGATGCGCTTGAGCGGCGTGCCGTGCCAGGTCTGGACGACCGTCTGGTCCTCCCGGCGCACGAACCACTCGGGCAGCTGCGTGTTGGTGATGATGTAGCGGCTGCGGGCCAGCGCCTCGTGCCAGGCGGCCGAGCCGTGCTCGACGGCGGTGGTGCCCTCGGGGACGATCGCCTGCTGGTCGCGGACGACCCAGATGTGTTCCACCTCGGTGCCCCGGCGCACCAGCTCCTCGTAGACGGCGCGCGGCGAGTCCGAGTACTGGCGGCCGTCGAAGGTGCTGTAGAGCGCGGCGGCGCGCAGCGGCTCGGAGCGCTGTGCCGCGTATGCCTCGCTCAGCAGGCGCTTGGCGCGCGGGCCGCGCTCGGCGGCGCTGAGCACGGGGCCGGAGACGACGAGGAGCTGGTCGCCGAAGCGGCGCTCCAGGGTGTACTCGCGGCCGCCGAGCGTGCGGGTGGCGGGCAGGGTGTGGAAGGCGGAGGCGGGGAGCCGCAGCGCGCGGTCGCCGCTCTCGTCGGCGGCGCCCTGGTCCCGGAAGAAGAAGTACCAGTTGCCCTCGCCGAGCGGCACGGCGCCGCCCGGTCCCTCCACGGCGTCCGGCCGCAGCTCGGCGCGGAAGCGGCGGGCGCTCCCGGGTCCGGTGAACTCGACGGGGAAGACCTGCTCCTCGCGGTGGGCGCTGTTCTGCACGACCAGCTCGACCGGGTGCTCCGGGTCCTCGGGGAAGGTGCCTTCCAGGAAGAGCCGGCCGTCGTCCGTCCAGCTGGCCAGCTCGACGGCGGGCTGCACGGTGCGGTCGCCGATGACCAGGTTGCCGCGCGCGCTGACGACGAGGGCCAGCTCGCGGCGGACGCCGTCCGGCCCGTCGGCGAGCGGGTAGCGGCCGGGGTGGACCGAGCCGGGCGCGTCGAGCGACGCCTTCAGGCCCGTGCCGACGAGGTGGATGCTGTACGCGACGTTCTTCGGGACCTCTTCACCGGCGGGGCGGTTCTCCTCGACCGCGGCGAGCGGCAGCTCGGCCGTGAAGCGGTTCCAGCCGGACCCGGCACCGGTGCCCACGGTGACGGGGACCTCGACGGTGGTCTTGGTGGCGCCGTGCGTCAGGACCAGCGTCAGCTCGTCCTTGACGAGGCGGGCGCGGACCACGCCGGTCACCTTGACGGTGCCGGGCCGCTCACCGGGGCCGTGGGTCTCGAAGCGGGCGTCGACGCGCTCGGAGTGCAGCACGAGCTTGTCGCCCTCGAAGGCGGGGGCGATGCGGTGGTCGCCGTCGGGGCGGTGGACGGGCGGCGCGACGGACGCCTCGCGGACCGAGGGGAAGGCCCGGCGCAGCAGGCCGCCCCGGGCGATGCCGACCTGGAACTGGAAGGTGAGCTGCTTGGGGCCGCTGTCCCCCTGGATGCGGAGCTTGGAGGCGTCGACGGAGGTCTCGAAGCCGGCCCGGTGGTAGTCGTGCAGGCTCTGCCGGGAGCGGGCGGTCGCCTCGGGCTCGTCGGCGCGGCGCAGCCGGAGCGGGACGACATGGCGCCGGCCGGCCCGCAGCCAGCCGATCCGGAACTCACTGGCTCCGGAGGCGACCGGCAGGTTGCGGATGTACGCGTAGCCGCTGAGGTGCAGCTTGCCGTCGCGCCACTGGGCGTCGCGCAGCCGGGCGGCGAGCGGCAGGTCGCTGTCGCCGACGCGCGCCACGGGCGCGGGCAGCGGCCGGGTGAGCACGGGGTAGTGGGCCACGCGCCGGCGCATGCCGCTGACCTCGAACGCGCCGGGCTCCCGCTTCTCCTGGAGGAGCAGCGCCAGCAGCTCGTCCATGCGGTGTTCGCGTACCAGGTACCACATCACGCGCAGGCGCAGCGGCAGCCCGTCGAGCACCGAGGGGTCGACCTGGTCCATGAACTTGTTGGTGTACGTGAGGAACGCGTCCCGGTACTCCTGGTCGCCGTCCGGCAGGACCTCCATGAAGTACCAGAGGTCGTTGGCCAGCGCGTGGGCCTCGTAGTGGTTCTTGTCGGCGGGGGTGCGGTTCTCCGCCAGGAACTCGGAGACGCCCTGGACGTGGGCGACGCGGTCGTGGATGCCTCGGACGACGGCCCGGCTGGTGGTGATGGAGCCGGGGCGGTCGCGCCAGTAGTAGACGGGGTCCTTGACGATGTCGACCGAGCCGGCCAGGAAGTGGGCGGGGAGCACGACGGGGATGTCCTCGTACAGCGCGCCGACCGGGAACGCGAACTCGTGCTTGTCCCAGAAGGAGCGGCGGAAGACCTTGTTGCAGGCGATGCGGTCGCCGAGGAGGTCCAGGTCGCGCGAGACGTGGGTGCGCTTGCGGGTGGTCGCCATGGGCTTGCGGAACATCGGCGACTGGACCAGCTTGCCGCCGGCGCGCAGCCGCAGGACGTTGCCGGAGGCCAGGTCGGAGCCGGTCTCCTCCAGCGACTCGACCAGCAGCTCGTAGGCGTTCGGCGGGATGATGTCGTCACTGTCGCAGAAGGCCAGGTAGCGGCTCTCCGGGTGGGCGTTGCGGAAGCCGGTGTTACGGGCGTGCCCCAGTCCGCCGTTCTTCTGCCTGACCAGCTTGAAGCGGTCGTCGCCCGCGGCGAACTCGGCGGCCAGCGCGGCGCTGCCGTCGGTGGACCCGTCGTCGACCATCACCACCTCAAGGTCGGTCATGGTCTGCTCCGCGAGGGACTTCAGACAGTCCGTCAGGAAGAGTTCCACGTTGTAGACGGGGACAACGACACTGAGCCGTGGCGGCATGTTGAGCACGTCCGTTCATCAAGGGCCTGGCTATCCGTAGGGCTCAACCGCAGAGGCGGTCGGGGGTCACCGGTTACGGTCCCGAACGAGTGACTGCGCCTGCACCGTGCTCGCCCCGTGCACATGCTCCGGAAGGCCCGGTGGGCGGCCCACCCACCAGATTAACCGATCGAAGAGTGACCCCTACAAGCACGCTGGCACACCCGCGCGAGCACTTAATCGGCGGGGTCCGGGCCCTGTGTGAGCGCCGCCACGGCGGAGGCCGCGAGGTCGTCCAGATACGCCGGGGGCACCTCGCCCCGGACCACGGCGAGCCGCCAGTAGAGCGGGCCGACGATCAGGTCGAGGGCGCGGTCGGGGTCGCTGCCGGGAGGAAGCTCACCGCGTGCGACGGCGTCCCGGACGACCACGGCGGCCATGCCCTGCTGCGGGTCGAGCAGGGCGGCCTTGATGGCGTCGGAGATCTCCGGGTTCCTGGCGGCCTCGACCAGCAGGTCCGGGATGACCTGGGAGGCCAGTGGGTGGCGCAGGGCGTACGCGGCCAGTTCGAGGACGGCGCGCACGTCCCCGTACAGGGAGCCGGTGGCGGGGGCGGGCATGCCCTGCGCGGCGACGGCCGAGACCAGGTCCAGGACCAGGTGCAGCTTGGACTTCCAGCGCCGGTAGACGGCGGTCTTGCCGACGCCGGCCCGGCGGGCGATGCCCTCGATGGACATCCGGGCGAACCCGACCGCGGCGAGCTCGGCGAACACCGCGCTGCGGATGGCGTCGGTCACGTCCTCGCGCAGGACGGCGGCTCCCGCCGGGGCTCGGCGGCGGCTTCCGGGGTCGGTGGTCATGGCCGAATCATAGTCCGCGACGACGAAACGGTTGCGTTCCGACGTGGATACGTCCTACCCTCGGCGTTGCGACGATACGGTCCCGTCCCGTCGCCGGGCGCGTCCTTCTCCGCCCGCACGCCGTGCCCCCGCCTGCCCGCCTCCCGTCGAAAGCGATCGTGGTGAGCCAGACAACAGCCCCGGCCCCGGCGGACAGCCCGCCGCCCCTCTCCCCGCCCGTGTACGGCTCCGGCGAACTCGCCGCGCTGGCCTCGCGCCACGGGCTGACCGTGAGCGGCGCGCGGCCCTCGCTGCCCGCGTACCTACGGCAGCTGTGGGGAAGGCGCCACTTCATCACGGCCTTCGCCACGGCCAGGCTCACCGCCCAGTACAGCCAGGCGAAGCTGGGCCAGGTGTGGCAGCTCATGACCCCGCTGCTCAACGCGACGGTCTACTACTTCATCTTCGGCATCCTGATGAAGACGAAGCACGGCGTGCCGGACTTCGTGCCGTTCCTGGTCACGGGCGTCTTCATCTGGACCTTCACCAGCTCCTCGATCACCGCCGGCACCCGGGCGATCAGCGGGAACATCGGTCTCGTACGGGCGCTGCACTTCCCGCGCGCCTCGCTGCCGATCGCGCTCGCCCTGCAACAGCTCCAGCAGCTGCTGTTCTCGCTGGGGGCGCTGGTCCTGATCCTGCTGGCCTTCGGGCAGTACCCGCAGCCGGCCTGGCTGCTCGCGGTCCCCGCCCTGGCCCTCCAGGCCGTGTTCAACACCGGTCTCTCGATGGCCATGGCCCGCCTCGCCGCGCGCACCCCGGACGTCGCCCAGCTCACCCCGTTCGTGCTGCGCACCTGGATGTACGCCTCGGGCGTGATGTGGAGCATGGACACGATGCTGAGCGGCGACCGGGTGCCGGACTGGGTGAAGCTCGCGCTCGAACTGAACCCGGCGGCCGTCTTCATCGACCTGGTGCGCTTCGCGCTCATCGACAGCTTCGGCGCGAGCCAGTTGCCCCCGCACGTCTGGGCGGTCGCCGCCGGCTGGGCGCTGCTGTGCGGCGCGGGCGGCTTCGTCTACTTCTGGAAGGCCGAGGAGAGTTACGGACGTGGCTGAGCGTACGAATGCGGCGGTGCCGACGGTCGTCGTGGACGACGTCCACATCACGTACAAGGTCAACGGCGCCCGCACCGGCCGGGGCAGCGCCACCTCCGCGCTGAGCCGGATCGCCTCGCGCCGGCAGGCCCCGGGCGTGCGCGAGGTGCACGCCGTCAGGGGCGTCAGTTTCGCCGCGTACAAGGGGGAGGCGATCGGGCTGATCGGCTCCAACGGCTCGGGCAAGTCGACCCTGCTGAAGGCCATCGCGGGCCTGCTCCCCGCCTCGAAGGGCCGCGTCCACACCCATGGCCAGCCCTCGCTGCTCGGCGTCAACGCCGCGCTGATGGGTGACCTGACCGGCGAGCGGAACGTGGTGCTCGGCGGCCTCGCGATGGGCATGACGCGTGCGGAGATCCGCGAGCGCTACGACGAGATCGTGGACTTCTCCGGCATCAACGAGAAGGGCAACTTCATCACCCTGCCGATGCGCACGTACTCCTCGGGCATGGGCGCACGCCTGCGCTTCTCCATCGCCGCCGCGAAGAACCACGACGTCCTGCTGATCGACGAGGCCCTCTCCACGGGCGACGCCCGCTTCCAGCAGCGCAGCAAGGCACGCATCCTCGAACTGCGCGAACAGGCCGGCACGGTGTTCCTGGTGAGCCACCACAACAAATCGATCACCGAGACCTGCGACCGGGCCCTGTGGCTGGAGGCGGGAACCCTCCGCATGGACGGCCCGGCGAAGGAGGTCATGGCGGAGTACGAACGCTTCACGAAGAAGCGGTAAGCAAAAAGTTGTCCTCGAACGCCGGACGGGCTCCATGGAGCCCGTCCGGCGTTCGAGGACAAGGGGCGAGCGGCCACGAACCCGCAGCCGCCCACCCCACACCGCGGCGCAGCCTAGACGTGCGTACGGAGCAATGTCCGCATCGTCCGCATCGCCACCGAGAGATTCGCCAGATCAAACGCGTCCGACCCCTGGATCTCCTCCAGCGTCGACCGCGACCGGGCCAGGATCGCCGCGTTCTTCTCCTCCCACGCCTCGAACCGCTCCTGCGGCGAAGACGCCCCGTTGCCCACGGCCAGCACATCGGCCGTCAGGGCCGCATGCGCCGCGTACAGGTCCTCGCGGATGGAGGCCCGCGCCATCGACTGCCAACGGTCCGCCCGCGGCAGCTCGATGATCCGGTCCATCAGCTGCGTGATCCCCAGCCGGTCCCCGAGGTCGTAGTACACGTCCGCGACGGCCAGCGGCTCCTTGCCCGTACGCTCCGCGATCGCCACGATGTCGAGCGCCGGGAAGACAGAGGAGAACCCGGCGACGCGCTGCGCCAGCTCGTCCGGGACACCCGCCCCGGTCAGCTCGTCCAGAATGCCCTGGTACCACTCCTGGTCGGCGCCCTTCAGCATCTTCGGCAGCGCCGCCCAGACCTGCTCGACGCCGTCCCGGAAGAAGCCGACCGTCTCGGAGATCGCCAGCGGCTGCGGCCGGTTGCCCAGCAGCCAGCGCGAGCCGCGCTCGACCAGCCGCCGCGAGTGCAGCCGGATCCGGGTCTGGACATCGGCGGCGACCTCGTTGTCGAGGGCCTCCACCGCGTCCCAGACCTCGCCGAGCCCGAAGATCTCGCGGGCCGCGAACTGCGCGCGCACGATCTCCTCGATGGAAGCCCCGGTCTCCTCCCGCAGCCGGTGCAGGAAGGTCGAACCGCCGCTGTTGACCGTGTCGTTGACCAGCACCGTGGTGATGATCTCGCGCCGCAGGGCGTGCCCGTCGACGGCCTCGGGGTAGCGCGTGCGCAGCTGCTCCGGGAAGTAGGCGTGCAGCAGCTTCTGGAGGTGCGGGTCGTCCGGCAGGCTGGTCCCGATCAGCTCCTGCGCCGCCGTGATCTTGGTGTAGGCGAGCAGCACGGCCAGCTCGGGCTGCGTCAGCCCCTTGCCGGCGTTCAGCAGCTCCCGGATCTGGCGGTCGCTGGGCAGGAATTCCAGCGCCCGGTCGAGGTAGCCGTCGCGCCCGAGCCGCCGCATGAAGCGCTGCTGGGCGTGGAGCAGGGAGGACGCCTGCGCGACCGAGTTGGCCAGGGCCGTGTTCTGCGCGTAGTTGTTGCGCAGGACCAGGTGCCCGATCTCGTCGGTCATCTCGGCGAGCAGCTTGTTGCGCTGCTTGACGGTCATGTCGCCGTCCCGCACCAGCCCGTTGAGCAGGATCTTGATGTTGACCTCGTGGTCGGAGGTGTCGACGCCGGCGCTGTTGTCGATCGCGTCGGTGTTGATCCGGCCGCCGTCCCGGGCGAACTCGATGCGCCCGAGCTGGGTGGCGCCGAGGTTGCCGCCCTCGCCGACGACCTTGGCGCGCAGGTCGGCGCCGTTGACGCGGATCGCGTCGTTGCCCTTGTCGCCGACGTCCGCGTTCGACTCGGCGGTGGACTTGATGTACGTGCCGATGCCGCCGTTCCAGACGAGGTCGACGGGTGCCTTGAGGACGGCCTGCATCAGGTCGGCGGGCGTCATCTTGCTGACCCCGGCCTCGATGCCCAGCGCCTCGCGCATGTGGGCGTTGACCGGGATGGACTTGGCGCTGCGCGGGTGGACGCCGCCGCCCGCGGAGATCAGGTCCTTGTCGTAGTCGGCCCAGGAGCTGCGCGGCAGGTCGAACAGGCGGCGCCGCTCGGCGTAGGAGGTGGCGGCGTCCGGGTTCGGGTCGATGAAGATGTGCCGGTGGTCGAAGGCGGCGACGAGCCGGATGTGCTCGGAGAGCAGCATGCCGTTGCCGAACACGTCGCCGGACATGTCGCCGACGCCGACGACCGTGAAGTCCTCGGTCTGGGTGTCGTGGCCGAGCTCGCGGAAGTGCCGCTTGACGGACTCCCAGGCGCCCCGGGCGGTGATGCCCATGCCCTTGTGGTCGTAACCGGCCGAACCGCCGGAGGCGAACGCGTCCCCGAGCCAGAAGCCGTACGCGACGGCGACCTCGTTGGCGATGTCGGAGAACTTCGCGGTGCCCTTGTCGGCGGCGACGACCAGGTACGTGTCGTCCTCGTCGTGCCGGACGACGTCCTTGGGCGGGACGACCTCGCCGGCCACCATGTTGTCGGTGATGTCGAGGAGCGCCGAGATGAAGGTGCGGTACGCGGCGATGCCCTCGGCCATCCAGGCGTCCCGGTCGGACGGGTCGGGCAGCTGCTTGGCGACGAACCCGCCCTTCGCGCCGACCGGCACGATGACGGTGTTCTTCACCATCTGCGCCTTGACCAGGCCCAGGATCTCCGTACGGAAGTCCTCGCGCCGGTCCGACCAGCGCAGACCGCCGCGGGCGACCTTGCCGAAGCGCAGGTGGACGCCCTCGACGCGCGGCGAGTAGACCCAGATCTCGAACGCGGGCCGGGGCGCGGGCAGGTCCGGGATGGACTGCGGGTCGAACTTCATCGAGACGTACGCGTGCGGCTCGCCGTCGTCCGCGTGCTGGAAGAAGTTGGTGCGCAGGGTGGCCTTGATGACGGTGAGGAAGGAGCGCAGGATGCGGTCCTCGTCGAGCGAGGCGACCTGGTCGAGCGCCCCGTCGAGCTCTTCGAGGAGC
This sequence comes from Streptomyces sp. NPDC041814, assembly GCF_055590565.1. NCBI lineage: Bacteria > Bacillati > Actinomycetota > Actinomycetes > Kitasatosporales > Streptomycetaceae > Streptomyces > Streptomyces sp. NPDC041814. The sequence continues at coordinate 1,203,752 of NZ_JBVJAM010000001.1, forward strand.
CCGTCCGTCAGCTCCGTGCCCGCGCTCTGGCGGCCCGGCGACATCCGGGCCTCGAAGAGCGAGACGAGCAGCCGGGTGGTGTGGACGTTGTTCTGGAGGGTGGACTCCATGTAGTCCTGGCTGAACGTGGAACCGGCCTGGCGCAGGTACTTCGCGTAGGCGCGCAGCACCATGGCCTGGCGCCAGTCGAGCCCGGCGCTCAGCACCAGCGCGTTGAAGCCGTCGTTCTCCGCCTGACCGGTCCACACGGCGGCGAAGGCGTCCTGGAACCGCTCGCGCGCTCCGTCGGCCAGGTAGCCGCCGTTGGCGGCGGTCTGCGGCATACGCAGCCCGAAGTCGTAGATCCAGGCGTGCGTACGGTCGGCGCAGCGCAGCTCGTACGGGCGCTCGTCCACGACCTCGACGCCGAGCCGCTGGAGGGCGGGCAGCACGGCGGACAGGGAGACCTGCTCACCGGTGCGGTAGATCTTGAAGCGGCGCTCGCCGGGGGCGGCGCCCACGGGCTCGTACAGGCTGAGGGAGAAGTCCCGCTCGTTCTCCTTGAGCGCTTCGAGGTGGACGAGGTCGGAGACGGCGGCGCGCGCCGAGTGGTCGGCCTTGTAGCCCTCGGGGAAGGAGTGCCCGTACTGGCGGAGCAGTTCGGCGGCGCGCTCCTCACCGCACTCGGCGTTCAGCGCCTCCTGGAAGCCGTCGGCCCAGGAGCGGGCGGCCTCGACGAGGCGGGCCTCGATGCGGTCGGCCTCGGCGTCGGTGAGGCTGGGCAGCTCGCTGCCGGGCGCGACGCGGACGACGAAGTGGAGCCGGGAGAGGATCGACTCGGTGTTCCAGGCCGTGAAGTCGACGCTGGTGCCGTTCAGTTCCTCCTTGAGGATGTCGATCAGCCGCAGCCGCACACCGGTGGTGTAGCGGTCGCGCGGCAGGTAGACGATCGCGGAGTAGTAGCGGCCGTACTCGTCCTGGCGCAGGTAGAGGCGCAGCCGGCGCCGCTCCTGGAGGTAGAGCACCGAGGTGACGATGGAGCGCAGCTGGTCGACGGGGGTCTGGAACAGCTCGTCGCGGGGGTAGGTCTCCAGGATCTGGAGCAGGTCGCGGCCGTCGTGGCTGTTGGGCGTGAACCCGGCGCCCTCCAGCACCTCGGCGACCTTGCGGCGGATGACGGGGACCCGGCGCACGGACTCGGTGTAGGCGGCGGACGAGAAGAGGCCGAGGAAGCGGCGCTCACCGATGACGTTGCCGTCGGCGTCGAACTTCTTCACGCCGACGTAGTCGAGGTAGCTGGGGCGGTGCACGGTCGCCCGGCTGTTGGCCTTGGTCAGGACGAGGAGCTTGTGCTCGCGGGCCTTGGCCCGGGCGTCGGCGGGCAGCCGGTCGAAGGACGGGCTGACGGGGTGGGCCTCGTCCTCGGTGTGGTGCGGGTCGGAGCGCAGGATGCCGAGACCGGTGCCGGGGACGGCGGCCAGCGAGTCGGAGTCCCGCAGCTCGTACTCGCGGTAGCCGAGGAAGGTGAAGTGGTCGGCGGCGAGCCAGCGCAGCAGCTCCCTGGCCTCGTTGACCTCGTCGTCGGCGAGGTCGTCCAGCGGCTCGCCGGGCAGGTCGTCGGCGATACGGAGCGCCGCGGCCCGCATCTTCTCCCAGTCCTCGACGGTCTCCCGTACGTCGGACAGGACGCGCAGCAGGTCCGCCTGGATCTGCTTGAGGTCCTCGCGGTCGGTCTCGCGGTCGATCTCGACGTGGATCCAGGACTCGACCAGCGCGTCGTGCGGCAGGCCGGCCTTGGCGTCCTTGGGGCCCTTGCCGCCATTCCGGCGGGTGCCGTCGGTCAGGACCTCGACCAGCTTGCCGGTCACGTCGCGGCGGACGACGACCTGCGGGTGGATCACGACGTGGATGCCGCGGCCCTGGCGGGAGAGCTCGTTGGTGACGGAGTCGACCAGGAACGGCATGTCGTCCGTGACGACCTCGACCACGGAGTGGCTGCACGTCCAGCCGTTCTCCTCGACGGTCGGGGTGTGCACCCGGACGTTCGCCTTGCCCTGGGGGCGCTCCTCGGCCAGCCGGTAGTGGGAGGAAGCGGCACCGAAGACGTCGATGGGGTCCCGGCCCACGATGTCCTCGGGGGCGGTGTGCAGGTAGTAGCGCTGGAGGTAGGAGAGCAGGACGTCCTGGCGGGGGAGCTCCTGCCCGGTCCCCGAGCCGTCGGCCCCGGCGGCCGCGACGTGCACCCGGGGGGCACCGCCCGGCCCGCCGACACCACCGCCCGGGCTGTTGTCAGCTACCTTGGCGGCCCGTGCGAGCAGCTCGGCCTTGGCTTCGTCCAGCTTGGTCTGCATGTCCTCTGGCTCCTGTCGCGCGCCGTTGCGTGACGTAGGTGAAAAGGTCGGCGTAACGCCACGACGCGGAGTTTCCGGTCGGGGTCGACGCTATGCCGCGATGAGAGACCGCCGGGACCGTGTGGGCCGTTTCCAGCGGCCGGTCCGGGCGGGAGGGATCAGCCGAGGCAGCCCGGGCACGGTGGCGCTCCGGGCGCGGACCGGGGGCTTCACTGCCCCCGAGGCATATCGCGCTGATCACGGGACCAGGCTATCTCGCCCGGACCGGTGACCGTCACGATACGGATGTGTACAAAAGAAGGCCGCGAAATTTGACACTCCGGACAGCGCGAACACGCCGGAGGCGGTCCTTCCCCGGCCACCGGGTCAGCCGTTCCCCGAGGGGGATCGGCTACCGGGTCAACCGCACGGCGACGGCGGTCCGCTATCGGGTCAGCCGTTCCCCGAGGGCGATCGGCTATCCGGTCAGCTGCTCGGCGAGGGCGATGGCCTCGGTCAGCGTGTCCACGACGGGCACACCGGCCTTCTCCAGGCTGGCGCGGCTGTGCGAACCGCCCGTGTAGAGGACGGCCTTGGCACCGGCGTGCGCGGCGGCCACGGCGTCGTCCACCGCGTCACCTATGACGACCGTGTGGTGCGGGGCTATCCCCTCCATGGCCGCGAGATGCCGCGCCATGTACTCCGACTTACTGCCGCCGGACGGACCGGTGCGCCCGTCCACGCGTACGAAGTGCCGCTCGATCCCGAATCCGCGTACGACGGGGACGAGCTCCTCGTGCCGGTACATGCTCATGATCGACTGGCTGCGCCCGGTCAGCTGCCACTGGGCCAGCAGCTCGGCCGCTCCGGCGGTCAGCCCGCAGGCGCTGCGCTGTTCGGTGTAGTGGCGGTGGAAGACCCCGTCCATCCGCTCCCACTCGGCGTCGGTGGGGAGCCGGCCCATCAGCCGCTCGTAGAACCGGGGTATCGGGATGCAGTACATCTCCCGGTACTGCTCGACAGTGATCGGCGCGAGGCCGACCTCGCCGAACGCGGCGTTGGTCGCGCCGACGACGGCGGTGTTGTCGTCGAGCAGTGTGCCGTTCCAGTCCCAGACCAGATGCGTGCGGTGGTGTTCCCCCGGTGCGATCCCCATGCCGGAAACGGTACTCGCCCCCACTGACAACGCCCTCGCCTACCCGATCAGGCCGGGGATCTCCTGCACCCCGAACCAGAGCAGCTCGTGGTCCTCGGCGCCGTCGACGGTGAACTGCGCGTCGTCGTCCCCGAGGTCCGCCGCCCCGAGCGCGGCCGCGGCGGCGGTGACGTCCTCGTCGGCCTCGTCGGAGTCGACGTGCACCGCGGCGGCCTTGGCCAGCGGCACGGCGGAGGCGATCGTGACCTCGCCGAGCGATGAGGCGTCGAGGATGTGGTCCGGGTCAGCGACGGCCGCCCCGTCCGGCACGTCGACGGCGACGACGACGCGGCGCCGGGCGGCCCGCGGGTCCCCGGCGATCAGCCGCAGCGAGGCGGAGGCGGCCCGGTTGAGCGCCGCGTACTCCAGCTCCTCGATGTCGTCGGAGACGTACCACTCGCGCAGCGCCGGGGTGACGGCGTAGGCGGTGAGGGGGCCGGGCCCCAGCTCACCGGCCCGGTGCGCGGCGGCGAGCCCGGCGAGGGTCAGGGGTACGTACACGCGCATGGCTCGGCCGCTTTCGTAGTCGGAGACGCCCTCAGGATACGTGCGACGTCCCCCTTTGGGGTTACGCGTACGCCCTCGCCCCCGTCCACCCGGCGACGCCCCACTCACCCCGGCACCCCGTACCGCGCCCGGCTCCCCCGCCGCCCCGCCACCCGAACAGGTGAACCCCATCGCACCCCGCCCCCTCCCCCCGACACTTGCGACAAATCCGACGCCCCCGTAGAAGATCCCCAACAGAAGTTACCGCCCGGTAAAGCCGGGCCTCTGACGCACGGGGGCGACAGATGACCACGAACAGGACCCGGCCCGCAGGACGCCACGACTCCCGCAGGCCCGAAGCCGTACCCGCCCAGCGCCACCGCGTCCCGAGGCGCATGCGCCCCCACCACTGGTTCGCCGAGCGCCTGCTCGCGGTCCTGAGCGGCCAGCGCCCGGTCCACTGGATGCTGGGCCACACGATCGGCGACGCCTACGACCAGCTGGCCGAACTGGCGCCCACGACCCCCCTGCGCACCCGAGGCACCCGCCCGGTCATCCGCATGTGCCGAGGCGCCCAGCCGGCCCCCGGCGTAGTGGAAGCCTGCGCGAGCATCGCCGCGGGCGAGCAGGTCCGGGCCATGGCCTTCCGCCTGGAACAGGGCCCGGACCTGCGCTGGCGCTGCGCGGCGGTGGAACTGGGCAACACCCCGATGCGAACGCGATGAGCCCCGGAGCCAGGCGGCCCAGGGGACCGCCACGAGGCCCAGAGGGGGCCGCATGGGCCCCAGGACCACGCCGCAAGGCCCCGCGGGGGGTTGCAGGTCCCCAGGACCGCACCGCAAGACCCGAAGGCCCTACGAGGCCCCCAGCCCCTCCGCCCACTCCGGCCCCTCCGCCGCGCCCCACCCACCCCCTCCGCCCACTCCAGCCCCTCCGCCGTACCCCACCCCCCCCCCCCCCCCCCCCCCCCCCGCCCACTCCAGCCCCTCCGGCGCTTGAGGAGCGGGGTCCGGGGCAGAGCCCCGGTTTCGGGAAGGGGCGGGGCGGGGACAAGGGCCCGCCGCAGGCGCAACGCACCCGCACCCGCACCCGCACCCGCACCCACCCCAAACACAACCGGGCCGGGCACCACCCGGTGCCCGGCCCAGCCAAACCACAACGTCAGCGCAAGCTACTTCTTGCGCCGCCGCCCCCCAGAAGACTTCTGCGCCTTACGCCGCTCCGCCCGGGTGAGCCCATCGGGCGCCCCTCCGGCCCCACCGTCACTGTCCACATTCGCGAAGTCGCCCTCGACAACCCCGCCCTCCCCGTCAACCGTGGGAGCGGAGAAGTGCAGCCGATCCGGCCGCTGTGGAGCGTCCAGCCCCTTCGCCCGGATCTCCGGCCGCGAGGCCGGCACCGCGTCCTCCTTGGACAGCGAGGTCGCCGCGTCCTCGACCGGCACCTCCTCGACCTGCTGCTCGACCTGGACCTCCAGGTTGAACAGGTAGCCGACGGACTCCTCCTTGATGCCCTCCATCATGGCGTTGAACATGTCGAAGCCCTCGCGCTGGTACTCGACCAGCGGGTCCTTCTGCGCCATGGCCCGCAGGCCGATGCCCTCCTGGAGGTAGTCCATCTCGTAGAGGTGCTCACGCCACTTCCGGTCCAGGACGGACAGCACCACACGCCGCTCCAGCTCACGCATGATCTCGGAGCCGAGCGTCTTCTCCCGCTCGTCGTACTGCTCGTGGATGTCTTCCTTGACCGACTCCGCGATGAACTCCGCCGTGACCCCGGCCAGGTCGCCCGCGGTCTCCTCCAGCTCGGCGACGGTGACCTTCACCGGGTAGAGCTGCTTGAACGCGCCCCACAGCCGGTCGAGGTCCCACTCCTCCGCGAAGCCCTCCGCCGTCTCCTGGCGGATGTAGTCGTCGATCGTGTCGTCCATGAAGTGGCGGATCTGCTCCTGGAGGTCCTCGCCCTCCAGGACCCTGCGCCGCTCCCCGTAGATGACCTCACGCTGCCGGTTGAGCACCTCGTCGTACTTCAGGACGTTCTTACGCGTCTCGAAGTTCTGCTGCTCGACCTGCGACTGCGCGGAGGCGATCGCCCGGGTCACCATCTTGTTCTCGATCGGCACATCGTCCGGCACGTTGGCCATCGACATGACGCGCTCGACCATCTGCGCCTTGAACAGCCGCATCAGGTCGTCGCCGAGCGACAGGTAGAAGCGGGACTCGCCCGGGTCTCCCTGACGGCCGGAACGACCGCGCAGCTGGTTGTCGATGCGGCGCGACTCGTGCCGCTCGGTGCCCAGCACGTACAGCCCGCCGAGATCCTTGACCTCCTCGAACTCCGCCCGCACGGACTCCTCGGCCTTCTCCAGCGCGGCGGGAAGGGCGGCCGCCCACTCCTCGACGTGCTCGACGGGGTCGAGCCCGCGCTGCCGCAGCTCCGCCTCGGCGAGGTCGTCCGGGTTGCCGCCGAGCTTGATGTCGGTGCCTCGTCCGGCCATGTTCGTCGCGACGGTCACCGCGCCCTTGCGGCCGGCCTGGGCGACGATCGTCGCCTCCCGGTCGTGCTGCTTGGCGTTCAGCACCTCGTGCTGGACACCGCGCTTGGAGAGCTGCTGCGAGAGGTACTCCGACTTCTCGACGGAGGTGGTGCCGACGAGGATCGGCTGCCCCTTCTCGTGCTTCTCGGCGATGTCGTCCACGACGGCGGCGAACTTCGCGACCTCGGTGCGGTAGATCAGGTCCGACTGGTCGACGCGCTGCATCGGCCGGTTCGTCGGGATCGGCACGACGCCCAGCTTGTAGATCTGGTGGAACTCGGCGGCCTCGGTCATCGCCGTACCGGTCATGCCGGAGAGCTTGTTGTAGAGGCGGAAGAAGTTCTGCAGGGTGATCGTGGCGAGCGTCTGGTTCTCGTCCTTGATGTCCACCCCTTCCTTCGCCTCGATCGCCTGGTGCATGCCCTCGTTGTAGCGGCGGCCGGCGAGGATACGGCCGGTGTGCTCGTCAACGATCATGACTTCGCCGTCGATGACGACGTAGTCCTTGTCCTTCTTGAAGAGTTCCTTGGCCTTGATGGCGTTGTTGAGGTACCCGACGAGGGGGGTGTTCACCGACTCGTACAGGTTGTCGATGCCGAGCCAGTCCTCGACCTTGGAGACACCGGACTCGTGGATCGCCACGGTCCGCTTCTTCTCGTCGACCTCGTAGTCGCCGGTCTCCTCGATGCCCTTGAGCGGGTTGCCCGCCTCGCCCTTGGTGAGGCGCGTGACCAGCTTGGCGAAGTCGCCGTACCACTTGGTGGCCTGGTCGGCGGGACCGGAGATGATCAGCGGTGTACGGGCCTCGTCCACCAGGATCGAGTCGACCTCGTCCACGATCGCGAAGTTGTGGCCGCGCTGGACCAGCTCGTCCTTCGCCCATGCCATGTTGTCGCGGAGGTAGTCGAACCCGAACTCGTTGTTCGTGCCGTACGTGATGTCGCAGGCGTACTGCTCACGGCGCTGGGCCGGAGTCATGTTCGCGATGATGCAGCCGACGCTGAGGCCGAGGAACTTGTGGACCCGGCCCATCATCTCGGAGTCGCGCGAGGCCAGGTAGTCGTTCACCGTGATCAGGTGGACGCCGTCGCCCGACAGCGCGTTCAGATACGCGGGCAGCGTGCCGACGAGGGTCTTGCCCTCACCGGTCTTCATCTCGGCCACATAGCCGAGGTGCAGCGCGGCGCCGCCCATGATCTGGACGTCGTAGTGGCGCTGGCCGAGGACGCGCTTGGCCGCCTCGCGGACGGTGGCGAACGCCTCGGGAAGCAGGTCGTCCAGGCTCTCGCCGTCCGCGTACCGTTCCTTGTACTCGTCGGTGAGCGCCCGCAGCTCGGCGTCGGAGAGGTTGACGAAGTCCTCTTCGATGGAGCTGACCTGGTCCGCGATGCGGTGCAGTTTGCGCAGGATCTTGCCTTCGCCTGCACGCATGAGCTTGTTGAAGACGGACACTGAGGCTGGTCTCCTTGCCGGTCGGGCCTGGGCACTGGGTCGTGTGATGGACTCGGGCACGGGCACGGCAGGTGGGCCCCACCGCAACGGTCATCGTAAGCGAGGACCCCGCCGCGCCGGGAGGGCTGCCACCGCGTTGTCCCCGCGGTGCCCTTCAGAGTCAACGGACGAAGGGCACCGAAGGTGCCGGGGAACCACGAAAACTACTCGCGTCCTCACCGGCGCCTCACCAGAATCCCTTCATGGAACCCTTGGAACCGATCACCCTCACCACCGACCGCCTGCAGCTGCGTCCCTTCGCTCCCGAGGACACCGACGCGGTGTACGAGGCATGCCAGGACCCGGACATCCAGCGCTGGACGGTCGTCCCCTCGCCGTATGCGCGCGCCGACGCGGAATTCTTCACCGAACGCCTCTCGCCCGAGGGCTGGCGGGACGGCTCGATGTACAACTTCGCGGTGCGGACCCGTGAGGACGGCGCGCTCATCGGCGCGCTCGGCGTCAACCGGCGGACTCTCTCGGGGACGTACGAGATCGGCTTCTGGACCGCCGCGGAGCGCCGCGGCCGCGGCTACATGACCGAGGCCGTCCTGTGCGCCGCCCACTGGTCCTTCACCGCACTCGGCTGCGACCGGCTGGAGTGGCGTGCGGAGGTCGGCAACGTCCCCTCGCGGGCCGTCGCGCTGCGCGCGGGCTTCCGCATGGAGGGCGAGCAGCGCTCGGGGCTGCTCAACAAGGGCGTACGCCGCGACACGTGGGTGGGCGCGCTGCTCCCCGCGGACCTGGGTCTGCCGGGCACCGCCGCCTACGTACCGGCGAGCGGTGTCAGTCCCGCCCCCTAGAGTGCGGAGCATGACGTCTGTGCAGCCACCCGCAGTCGAACTCTCCGCCGACCAGGCCCGCAGGATAGCCCTGCGCGCCCAGGGCTTCCTGGGCGCACCGGACCGCCGGTCGGGGGTGCCCGGGGTGCTGCGCCACCTCGGCGCCGTACAGCTGGACACGATCTCGGTGCTGGCCCGCTCGCACGAGCTGATCCCGTACGCGCGCCTGGGCGCGATCGGGCGGCGCACGGTCGAGGAAGCGTACTGGTCGGGCGGCCGCGCCTTCGAGTACTGGTCGCACGCGGCGTGCATCCTGCCCGTCGAGGAGTGGCCGCACTTCGCGTTCCGACGACGCGCCTACCGGGCCCGGCCGCAGTGGTCCCACGACCTGCCGGACGGCGCGTACGACACCGTCATCAAGCAGTTGACCGCCGAGGGCCCGCTGACGGCGACGGAGCTGGGCGGCGCGAAGAACGGCGGGGAGTGGTGGGACTGGTCCGCCTCGAAGGTCGCCGTCGAACGGGCCCTGATGTACGGCGAGGTGGTGTGCACCGAGCGGCGCGGCTGGAAGCGGGTGTACGACCTCGCGGAGCGCGCCCTGCCCGACACCGTGCTGCACGACGACCTGGACGACGCCGAGTGCCTGCGCCGCCTCGTCGCGCTCGCCGGGCAGTCGCTGGGCGTGGGCACCCGGGCGGACATCGCCGACTACCACCGCCTCAAGGGCGAGCAGTTCGACGCCGTGGTGGCGGACTCCGGGCTGGTGCCCGTGGCCGTGGAGGGCTGGTCCAAGCCTGCGTGGGCGGACCCGGCGGCGCTGGCCTCCGAGCCCCGGGGCCGGCACCGCACGACGCTGCTCTCCCCGTTCGACTCGCTGGTCTGGGAGCGGGCGCGGACCGAGCGGATCTTCGGCTTCACCCACCGACTTGAGGCGTACGTGCCCAAGCAGAAGCGGGTCCACGGCTATTTCGCGATGCCCCTGCTGGCGGGCGGGCGACTTCAGGGCCGCGTCGACCCGGCCCGCGAGGGTACGACGCTGATCGCCCGGCAGGTGTCCCTGGCGGGCGCGAAGGCCGTGGCGCCGATGGCTCAGGCCCTGGTGGAGGCGGCTTCCTGGGTCGGCTGCACGGACGTCCGGCTGGAGCGGGTGGAGGCTCCGGAGCTGCGCGGGCCGCTCGCGGCGGAGATCGCCCGCCTGCTGGCCTGACCGCGCCCGGTGTGCTGCCGGCCGTCGCGCCGGCTCACCGGATCTCCAGGATCTTCTCCCGCATCGCGTAGACGACCGCTTCCATCCGGGAGTGGAGCTGGAGCTTCTCCAGAATGTTGCGGACGTGGTTCTTCACGGTGTTCTCGGAAATGAACAGTTCCTTCGCGATATCGCGATTGTTCATGCCGGTCGCGACCAGTTTGAGGACTTCCAGTTCCCGTTCGGTGAGCCTGGGCGCCGGCACCAGACGGCGTTCGTCGGTGCGCTGGATCATCGACTTGAACTCGGTGAGCAGTTTCGACGCCATGGACGGGCTGATCTGGGACTGCCCGTCGGCGACCGCGCGAATCGCGGTGGACACCTCGTCCGTGGAGATCTCCTTGAGGAGATAACCCGTGGCCCCTGCTTTGATCGCCTCGTAGAGATCGGCCTCCTCGTCGCTGATCGTCAGCATGATGATCTTCGCGCTGGGGGCCACTTCCTTGATGGACGTGCAGGCTTCGATTCCACCGCGCCGCGGCATCCGCACATCCATCAGCACGATGTCCGGGAGCAGGTCGGCCGCCTTGTCGACCGCCTCGGCGCCGTCCCCGGCCTCGCCGACGACCTCGATGTCCTCCTCGTGCGCGAGGACGATCTCCAGACCTCTGCGAAAGAGCGCGTGGTCGTCCACCACTAGGACCCGGATGGGCTCCTTGCGGTAGCCGCCGTCCCGGTCCGCACCGCCGAGGTGGCGTGCGTCGTCGGCATCACTCGCGTCGCGCACGGGCCCGAAGGTGTCCGCCATCGTTCCTCCCCCTGAAGGCCACGGCCTGAAATTCACGAACGGTCCGCCAACGGCAGTTCACAGAGCACCGATTGGCTTGGGCCGCCATGATTTCATGCCGGGACGGCAGTGCGGTGATGACTTGGTGACAGACGGGTGCCCCTGGGGGCGTACGGACGCTCCAGGGGCACCACTCGATGGTGGCGTCAGCCGCCGAGCGCGCCGCCCGCGCCGCCCGCCTCGTCGGCGGCCAGCGGATCGGTCCTCAGATGAATGACACCGTAGTCGTAGGCGTGCCGCCGGTAGACGACACTGGGTTCCTTCGTCTCGTTGTCCACGAACAGATAGAAGTCGTGTCCGACCAGTTCCATCTCGTAGAGAGCCTGGTCGAGCGACATGGGCGCCGCGACGTGCGTCTTCTCGCGCATCACCAGCGGTCCTTCGCCCTGTACCTCGAGCGAACCGATCCTGGTGGTGGGTACGGACTGTGCCGTCTCGTCGGGAATCAGCTCGCCGTCACCGTTGAAGGATGCCGCGTCCGGCACCATCTCTCCGACCTCGGCAGCGGGGATGCGTCCCGTGCCCCGACGGCTGTAGCGCTTGTCGTGCTGCTTGCGCAGCCGGGCCTCCAGCTTGCCGGTGGCCAGGTCCAGCGCTGCGTACGGGTCGCCTGCGGCCGCCTCTGCCCTGATGACCGGCCCACGCGAGCGGAGCGTGATCTCCACCCGGTCGGAGCGGTCGGCCTGCCGAGGGTTCGGCTCCTTGGACACCTCCACGTCGAGGCTGATCACCTTGCCGTCGAACTTCTGGATCTTGTCCAGCTTCAGCTTCTCGGCCACGTGCTTCCGGAACCGCTCGGGCACCTCGGTCTTGCGGCCCTTGACGACGATGTCCACGCAGAACTCCGTTCCCGGATCGCTCCGCTCGACGGCGGAGCATCTCCCTTTTGCACCAGGCCCCGGGGGTGGCCGGGGCCGCGGACTCGGTGACTTCCACCTCCTCCTCCCCCGCCGGCGAGGTTTCCACCCCACCGGATTTCCGGTTTCCGAACCGCTGGTGGGTCGCCTGCCCGAAACCTGATGGTGCATTCGTCGAGGGCCGGCATTCACCATTCCTCACAACCGAACATAGCCTGCTCGGCCGGTTGTCGGCACCCGCTACTCGCGCGTACCTCCGTTCAGGTCTTTTTACCCACTCACTACCTGCAACGATGCAAGTTCAGTTCCAGTTCCGGTTTATTTCCTGTCCGAGGGGACATGCTGCGTCGAACGCCAAGGGGGACGCAGCGACCACGGCCGCGTCGCGCACGACGGAGGGCCCGGCGTGCCCGCAGGCGACCGCTCCGAGAGCCCGGGCCGCCTCGGCCAGCGTGGCCCCCGTGGTCAGCAGGTCGTCCACCAGCACCACCCGTCCGGCGGTGAGCAGCCGCCCACCCCCGGCCGCCACATCCAGCGCCCCGGCGAGGTTGGCCGCGCGCTCCGCCGCGGTCAGACCCGACTGGTCGGCCACCGCCCGCCGCTGCCGCAGCACCGCGGCGACGGTGGCCGGGACGCCGTCCCTCCGGAGCTGCGCGGCCGCCGCCAGCGCGATACGCCGTGCCGGGTCGTGCCCGCGTGCCGCCACCGCACGGCGCGCGGAGGGCACCGGTACGAGCAGCAGCGGCCGCCCGTCCGGATCCCGCCCGGCTCCGGCCCGTACCGCACTCGCCAGCGACCGGCCGAGCGGGCGGGCCATCGCGAGCACTCCGCGCTCCTTGTGGGCCAGCAGAACCGACCGCACCGCGCCCTCGTAGCCGGCGGCGGCATGCACCACGGGCAGCCCGGGTGGCTCCGGCGAGGGCCGCACCCGGCGCGGCGCCCCGCCGTGCAGCTGCGCGCCGCACGCCTCGCACAGCTCCGTCCGTGTCCTGCCGCAGCCGCCGCAGGACACCGGAAGAACGAGCCCGCTGATCTCCCGCCACCACCCCCGCACACCTCAACTGTGCCCCTCCCGGAGCCGGCGGGCCACCCCTGTGGAAAACCTCTGGAGGGGGCGGGTGTCAGCCCGGGTAGACCAGCGCCGAGCCCTCCTTGAGGACCGTCTGCCAGTTGTCGCCGGGGAGCAGCTTCACTATCCCGTCACCGAAGGTGTCCGCCATCAGCGGCAGCTGTTCGTCGTCGGCGGCCGCGATGGCCAGCACCTGGTTCACCCCGGGCAGGACGCCCGAGGAGGGAGTCGAGCCGTCCGCCTGCACGTAGCGGACCTGCTGGACGCCGCCCTGCTCCTTGCCGACGACCACGAGGCGGCTGCGGCCGGACCAGGACACCGCCGTCACGTCCGCGAGCTGCGGCGCCGCCTGACGCAGGTCGACCACGGACACCTCGGCGTCGTCCTGCGGGCCGAGCCGCTCGATCCTGCCGATCTTCAGCGTGGTGTGGCCGTCCTTCGTCAGCAGCAGCGCTATGCGTACCCCGTCCGAGGAGAGCCGCAGCCCGGCGATCCGGCTGCCACCCAGGCTCGGCATGGTCACTTCCTGCGGCTTTCCCGTGCCGTCGGGCAGCCTCAGCAGCCGGGAGTTCTCCGGATCGCGGTCGGCGACCCAGAGATCGCCCCGGCCGTCCCAGCTGGGCGCCGTCAGCCGGTCCTCGGGGTCGGCCGCCTTGCTCGTCAGGGCCGGTACGGGCAGCTCGCCGTCCGCGGCGATGGAGGTCACGTAGAGCGATTCGTTGTGCTGGGAGAGCGCCGCCGCCGACTGCTCGTCCCGGGCCACGCCGACCGCGCTCACCTTCAGCGAGCCGTCGCCGAAGGGACCAGCCACCGGCTCCGGCTCGCCGCTGCCCCTGGTGCTGCCCGGGATGCGCTCCACCCGGCCCTTGGCATCGACGAAGTACTGGCTGTCGGGTCCGCCCGAGGAGCCGTCGGGGGCGTACTCCTCGGCCTGGTCCGCGTCGAGCACGCACAGCGGCGAACCGTCGGAACGCTGCAACTCCACCTGCTCGACCCGCGCGGACGTCAGGTCCCGGAGAGTGAAGAGGACCTGCGAGGCCATCATCCGGCAGACCCGCTGCCCGGTCCCGTCCGCCTTCTTGTCGAGCGGGACCTTCAGGACGTTGCGGTCGTCGGGCGTCAGCGAGACGACCCCCTTCCTGAGGTCCGTCCCCTTGGGGAAGCGCGAGGCGACGGCCGGCCGCAGCCAGTCGGTCGGGCCCCGCAGAAGGCTGCGGACCGCCTGCGTCACCGTGTCCAGCCCGGTCGAGGGATCGGTCCGGTTGCGGAGGTAGACAGGGTCGGCGACGAGGGTGGCCTCCGCGTCGGACCGCCCGTTCGCGAAGTAGTACTTATTGACCGAGCGGTACAGCCGCTTGAAGTCGGACTGGCCGAGCACCAGGCCGTCCGGCACGGAGTCGATGCGCCATTCCTTGCCGTCCGGCGTCTTCTCCCGCACCAGGTGGAGCGTGCGGGAGAAATCCGTCGGAACGAGCGGCTGGTACGCGTTCTGCGCGTCGACCGTCGCCACCTGCTCCCCCGTGAGGGTGTAGGTGACCTCGGTCGTGGAACGGTCGTGGTCGTGGACCGGGCGGTCGCTCCGGTTCGGCGCCTTGGCCAGCACGGTGGTGTCCGCGCTCGGCCTCCACCGCCGCGACGCTTCCTTGGTGAGGTACTTGCGGGTCGTCCGGAAGTCGGAGTCGTCGCTGGTCATCGACTCCAGGAAGCCGTCCACCACCTCGTTCGGGGTGGCGCCGTCCCGCGGGGCGACCGCGTAGACCTGCACCTGGGAGTCGCCGGGCTGCGAGGCGTCGACGGCCTTGATGTCCCCGGAGACGGGCATCGAACCGCACGCGGACAGCACGAGCGCGCCGCATCCGACCAGCACGGTCGCCCCCACCACACGGCCACGGCCGTTCTGACGACGGTCAGTCCTCACGGATCGTGTCCTCCCGCCCCGGTTCACGCCCCGGAGAGTCGTTGTGCCCGGCCTGCCGCTCCTCCGAGGGACGCGGCACCACCCGTGCCCCGTTGCCCGGCAGGGCCGCCGGGTGCACCGAAGCGGGCGCGGTCCTGGCCGGCACGGCTGCCCGGCCGGGCAACGGGGCACGGCCCGTACCGGTGTGCTGCGAGGGCACGGCCAGCAGCCTGTGCCCGCCACCCGTCGCGGTGTTCGTGCCGGAGGCGTCCGTGGCGGCGTCCTCGGCCCGCTCCCGGCTCTCCCGGTTGCGCCGCGAGTCCTCCGGCTCCAGTGGTATCGGCGAGCCCCGCAGCGGCTCGTCCGCCGTGCGCGGCAGCGTCAGCCGGAACTGCGAACCGCCGCCGGGCTCGCCCCATGCCTGGAGCCAGCCGCCGTGCAGCCGTGCGTCCTCCACCGCGATGGAGAGGCCGAGGCCGGTGCCGCCGGTGGTCCGGGCCCGGGCCGGATCGGCCCGCCAGAAGCGGTTGAAGACCCGGGTCGCCTCGCCGGGCTTCAGCCCCACGCCGTAGTCCCGGACGGCGACGGCGACCGCCCCGCCGGCCGCGCCCATGCGCACGACCACGTCGCGCCCTTCCCCATGCTCGACGGCGTTGACGACGAGGTTGCGCAGGACGCGCTCGACGCGCCGCGCGTCGGCCTCGGCGATCACCGGCTGCTCGTCGCCGACGACCCGGATCCGGGTGCCCTTGCGCTCGGCGAGCGGCTCGGCGCCGCCGATCACCCGGCGCACCACCTGCCGCAGGTCTATCGGCTCCGCCTCCAGCGCGGCGGCACCGGCGTCGAAGCGGCTGATCTCCAGCAGGTCCGAGAGCAGCGACTCGAAGCGGTCGAGCTGGTCGCCCAGCAGCTCGGCCGACCGGGCCGTTATGGGGTCGAAGTCGACCCGCGCCTCGTGGATGACGTCGGCGGCCATCCGTACCGTCGTCAGGGGCGTGCGCAGCTCGTGCGAGACGTCCGAGACGAACCGCCGCTGCATCCGGGACAGCTCCTCCAGCTGCTGGATCTTCAGCTGGAGGCTCTGCGCCATCTTGTTGAAGGCTTCGCCGAGCCGGGCGATGTCGTCCTCGCCGGTGACCTTCATCCGTTCCTGGAGCCGGCCGGCGGAGAGCCGTTCGGCGATGCCCGCGGCCATGCGTACGGGGGTGACGACCTGGCGCACCACGAACCAGGCGATGGCGCCCAGCAGCACCACCACGAACAGGCCGGCGGTCGCCAGGGTGCCCTTGACCAGGTTCAGCGACTTCTCCTCCTGCGTGAGCGGGAAGACGTAGTACAGCTGGTACGGGTCGCGGTCGATGTCGTAGAGGCGCTTGCCGACGATGAGGCCGGGCTGGGACGCCTGCCCGTCCTCGTACTGGATCAGCGTGTACGTCTGGAAGGCGCCAGGGCCCTTGTTCACCGCGTCCCGCAGGCTCTGCGGAATGCTCGTCGCCTTGACGTTCCCCGAACCCCGGGGCGCCCGGGCACCCTCGTCGGCACTGAGCGCCATCACGTTGAAGGCGTTCTTGCCGCCACTGGCGAGCTGGTCGACCAGCTCGGTACGCCAGGAGTTGTTCTCGGTCGTGCCGTCCGCCGCGTCATCGCCCTGACCGGCGACCGGGGTGAGCGGCGCGTTCGCCTTTTCCTGGGCGGCCGCGAACCCGCCCGCGGCCTGTGTCTGGGCCGCCTTGCCCTTCGCGTCGAGCAGGCCGTTGCGCACCTGCCCGATCACGACGAGGCCGAGCAGCAGCACCACTCCGAGCGACATCAGCAGCGTGCCCGCGACGACGCGCAGCTGGAGGTTGCGCCGCCACAGCCGCACGGCGGGCAGCAGCGGACGCCGCACCCAGCGCATCAGCAAACGCGGCACCGGCCCGCCGGGCGCCCGGTCCTGGAACAACCGGCCGCCCTGCAGGAAGCGCTCGACGGGGGACGAGGTGTGCCCTGAACCGGCAGCCCGCTCCGCACGGACTCCCGGCTCCCCGGGCTTCGGAGCAGTGCTACCCAGGGACATGTCAGCTCGGTCCGGCCTTGTAACCGACGCCTCGGACGGTCACCACGATCTCCGGCCGCTCCGGGTCCTTCTCGACCTTGGAGCGGAGCCGCTGCACATGCACGTTGACCAGGCGGGTGTCCGCCGCGTGCCGGTAACCCCAGACCTGCTCCAGGAGCACCTCCCGGGTGAAGACCTGCCACGGCTTGCGCGCGAGCGCGACCAGCAGGTCGAACTCCAGCGGCGTCAGGGCGATGGACTGCCCGTCCCGCTTCACCGAGTGCCCGGCGACGTCTATGACCAGGTCCCCGATGGTCAGCTGCTCGGGGGCCGGCTCTTCGGACCTACGCAGACGTGCCCTGATCCGGGCCACCAACTCCTTCGGTTTGAACGGCTTGACGATGTAGTCGTCGGCCCCGGACTCCAGGCCCACCACCACGTCAACCGTGTCGCTCTTGGCAGTGAGCATGACGATCGGCACACCCGACTCGGCCCTGATCAGCCTGCAGACCTCGATGCCGTCCCTGCCGGGCAGCATGAGGTCGAGCAGGACCAGGTCCGGCTTCGCCTCTCGAAATGCAGCAAGTGCCTTGTCGCCGTCCGCTACGAACGACGGCTCGAAACCCTCACCACGCAGCACAATCCCGAGCATCTCGGCCAGTGCGGTGTCGTCGTCGACGACAAGGACGCGTCCCTTCATAAACGACATCATCCCATTAGCTAATCGTTACCTGCGATGATCTGGCACACAGCTCCGCCAGCCCGGCCCCCGTGACCGGCGAGATTACGCCCTCCTCCGTGACGATCGCCGTGACCAGCTCCGGCGGCGTGACATCGAAGGCGGGGTTGTACGACTGAGCCCCCACCGGGGCGACGAGCACCCCGCCCGCCTCCTCGTCCCCCATTCCGAACGGCGGGACTGTGAGCTCCGTCACTTCCCGGCCGGAGCGCTGCTCCACAATGATGGACGCCCCGTCCGCCGTGAGCAGATCCACGGTCGTCGTCGGCGCCACGACGATGAACGGTACGTGGTGGTACTTGGCGAGCACCGCCAGCGGGTAGCTCCCCACCTTGTTGGCCACCGACCCGTCCGCGGCGATGCGGTCCGCCCCGATCAGCACGGCGTCCACCTCACCCGCCGCGAACAGCGACCCCGCCGCGTTGTCCGTGAGCAGGCTGTACGGCATGCCGTTGCGCGCCGCCTCGTACGCGGTCAGCCGGGCGCCCTGCAACAGCGGACGGGTCTCGTCCACCCACAGCCGCCTCAGCCGCCCCTCCCGGTGGGCGCCGAGCGCCACCGCGAACGCGGTGCCCTCACCCCCGGAGACGAGGGCCCCCGTGTTGCAGTGGGTCAGCAGCCGGTGGCCCCCGCCCGGAACCAGCTCGTCCAGCAGGGCGAGCCCGTGCCCGGCCATCCGCACGCTGGCCTCGGCGTCCTCCCGGTGCAGTGCCCTGGCCTCCGCCAGCGCCGCCGCCCCGGCCCGCCCCTGACCGGCACCCTTGTCGAGCGCCGCCCAATAGGCCGCGGCGGCCCGGCGCACGCCGTATCCCAGGTTCACGGCGGTGGGCCGCGCCCGCGCCAGGAGCCCGGTGGCCTCCGCCACGTCATAGCCCCGCACCGCGGCCAGCGCCACACCGTAGGCACCGGCGATCCCCAGCAGGGGCGCCCCCCGCACCGCAAGGGTCCTGATCGCGTCCACCAGAGCCGGCACATCGGTGCACACCAGTTCCGTCTCCTCCGCGGGCAGCCGCCTCTGGTCGAGAAGCACCAGCACGGGGCCTTCCGGAGGCTCGTCCCAGCGAATTGACGATAGTCCGTTGGGCTCGCTGCCCACCGGCGATTGCGCGTCCTGATCAGCCATCCACCCAGTCTGCCCGGTGACCCACCCGGTCTTGAAGGCACGAGCCGGTCACGGGGCCAGGCCCGGACAGCATCGACGCGTGGCACGATGGCTGCCACCCTGACGCCGCGACGCGCGGACAGGACCGCGAAGGAGCGACAATGAACGACACTCCGGGCTGGGCCTCGCCCGGATCCGCCCCCTCCGACGACCGGCAGACGAGCGGCCGCGCAACGGATCACCAGGAGCCGTCCGGCCGAGAAGCACCGGCCCACGCCTCGGCCGACCGGGAATCGGTGGGTCAGCAGGCCCCGGGGCAGGAAGCGGCAGGTCAGGAAGGCACGGACCGGAAAACCCCGGGCCAGGAAGCGGACCGCCGGGAGACCGACGGCCAAGGGCAGACCGACCGGGACACGGACCGTCCCGAAACGGGCATCCCCCGCCCCTCCGAACCGGCCGACGACACCGCCCCCTCGGGAACCTGGGCCGCCCAGCAACCGCCCGCCGGCCAGTGGACCCCGCCGAGCCCCACCGGCCCCGCCGCACCGCCGCCCCGCCCGGGCTGGGGCACCCCGACACCCGGCCCCGGTCCCAGCACGCGCCCCGGCTGGAACGCCCCACCGCGGGGATCCGGCTGGGGCACACCGTCGCAGGGATCCGGCTGGGGCGGCCCGCCACCGGCGGCGAAACCCGGCGTCATCCCGCTCCGGCCACTCGGCATCGGCGAGATCCTCGACGGCGCCGTCTCCACCATGCGCGCCCACTGGCGCACGGTCCTCGGCATCACGCTCGCAGTCTCCGTGGTCGCCCAGGCCGTCATCCTCCTCATCCAGCGCTTCCTGCTGCCCGACCCGCCCTCGGTCGACAGCAACGCCACGGGCTCCGAGGCACTCCGCCAGGCCACCGAATCGCTCCGCTACAGCCTCCTCGACCTCGCCCCACCCCTGCTGGTCTCGATGGTGGCCACGATCTTCACCACGTCGGTACTGACCGTGGTGATCAGCCGCTCGGTGCTGGGCCGCCCGGTCACCCTGTCCGAAGCCTGGGCCGAGGCCCGCCCCAGGCTTCTCCCCCTGCTGGGGCTGACCCTCCTGATCGCCGTCATGGGCGGGGCGATCATGACCGCCGGCATCCTCCCCGGGTTCCTGGTCGGCGACACGGCGGGAGCCGGCCTCGCATTCGTCGGGCTGCTCGCCGCGACGGCCGTCTTCCTCTGGCTGTCGGTCCGGTTCAGCCTGGCCGCCCCCGCGCTCATGCTGGAGCGGCAGCCCATCGCCGCTTCCATGCGGCGCTCCGCGAAGCTGGTCCGTGATGCCTGGTGGCGGACGTTCGGCATTCTCGCCCTGACCTGGCTGCTGACGCTCATCGTGGGGCTGGTGGTCGGCATCCCCTTCGGCCTCGTCGCGGTGGGCGTGGACGACGGTTCGCTGAGCTCCTTCCTTTCCGGGGAGGCCACCCAGTTCGGCTGGCCCTTCCTGATCGTCTCCGCCATCGGTGACGTGGTCGCCGCCACCATCACGTATCCGCTCTCCGCCGGAGTCATGGCCCTTCTCTACGTGGACCAGCGCATCCGCCGCGAAGCGCTCGACCTCGACCTGGCCAGGGCAGCGGGTCTGCCCGGCTTCGACAACAGGAACTGACACCGTGTCGGGGGCGGGCGATGCGACAGCACGACTGCTGGTACGAGCGAGCGGCGGCGCCCCCGTGGACACCGGCCGCCTCCCCGCCCGGGAGGCGGCCCGACGCGAACTGTCCAAGGGCGCGTACCACGAGAACGACCCGAACCCCCTCCAGCGCGCTCTGGACCACCTGTGGACCTGGTTCGGCGATGCCGTCTCAGCGGCCTCCGTCGCCGCACCGGGCGGGCCTGCCGGCCTGATCGTCCTCCTCCTGATCGTCCTCGCCCTGGCGGTCGCGCTCCGATGGCGGATGGGCGCCCCGCAGCCCGGCCGGAGGCCCACGGACACGCTCTTCGCGCACGGCCCACGCAGCGCCGCGGAGCACCGTGCCGCCGCCGAGGCCCACGCGGCCGCCGACCGCTGGAACCAGGCCGTCCAGGAACGGATGCGTGCCGTCGTCCGCTCGCTCGAAGAACGGGCCCTGCTGGACCCCCGCCCCGGACGCACCGCCGACGAAGCGGCCGCAGAGGCGGGCCGCGCCCTTCCCACGTACGACACACGTCTACGGGCGGCGGCCCGAGTCTTCGACGACGTCACATACGGAGGCCGCTCCGCCGACCGCCCGGCGTACCTGACTCTGCTCGACCTCGACCGTGCCGTCGAATCCGCCACCCCACGACTGACCGGCTCCCGCGAGGGGGCCGCCGAATGACGCCGGCCGCCACCGACCCGTCCGCTGCTTCCACCTCCATTTCCCTCACCCCTCACGAGATATGGCGCCGCTCCCGGGGAGTGCTGCTCGCCGTCCTCCTTCTCGTCGTCGCCGCTACAGCCCTGGCAGCCGCGCGCTCCGGGGACCAGCACGGCCGCCTCGACCCCCGCTCGGCGGACCGCCACGGCAGCAGGGCCATCGCCGAACTCCTCAAGGAGCACGGCATATCCGTCCGCGTCGTCACCACCCTCCACGAAGCCGCATCCGCGACCGGCCCCCATACGACACTGCTGGTCACCGCCCCCAACCTGCTGACGCCCCACCAGCAGAGGGCTCTGCGCACGGCGACCGCCGGCACATCCGGCCGCACGGTGCTCCTGGGCGCCGACGCCCCCTCTCTCGACACCCTGGCCCCCGGCGTGCGCGCGAAACCCGCCGTCCCCGTGGTCGCACGTCCCCCGCACTGCGCCCTGCCCGCGGCACGGAGAGCCGGGGCCGCCGAGACGGGGGGCATCCGCTACGACACCGACGGCCTCGATGCCGATGCCTGCTACTCCGCAGGGGGCCTGCCCTCCCTGCTTCTTGTGCGCGAGCCCGCAGCCGGCGACACCGTTCTGCTCGGCTCCCCCGACTTCCTGTACAACAAGCGTCTCGACCACCAGGGCAACGCGTCCCTGGCCCTGCAACTCCTCGGTTCCCGCCCTCATCTGATCTGGTACCTCCCCTCGCTCACCGATCCCTCCGCCACCGGCAGCGCGGTCGACGACGACACCACCGGCAACGGCACCGCGGACGGCCGGAGCAGCTTCATCGAACTGATCCCGTCCGGTTGGCTGTGGGGCACGCTGCAACTCGCCATCGCCGCCGTACTCGCAGCGGTCTGGCGCGCCCGCCGCCTGGGCCCCCTCGTCAACGAGCGCCTGCCCGTGGTTATCCGGGCCTCCGAGTCCACCGAAGGCCGAGCCCGGCTCGGCCGCAGGGCGAACGCCCGCGACCGCGCCGCCGCATCACTCCGCCACGCCACCCGCACCACACTGGCACCAATCACCGGTGTCTCCCCCCAGGACGCTCACTCCCCCGCAGTGCTCCTCCCCGCTCTTTCCACACGTCTCGGCCCGGCCCAAGGCGATCTCAGCGACCTGCTCTTCGGCCCCGCCCCCGCCGACGACCGGGCCCTCGTACTTCTGGCCGACCAACTCGACTCCCTCGAAAGAGAGGTCCGAACTTCATGAGCGCCCCGCCCCGCGCGACCACTGGGACACCTGGAACCATCCATGGGCCCGCCGACGCCGACACCCTCGACGCGGCCCGCGCCGCCCTGGAAGCGCTGCGCTCCGAGATCGCCAAGGCCGTGGTCGGCCAGGACCCCGCCGTCACCGGGCTTGTCGTCGCGCTCCTCTGCCGAGGGCACGTCCTCCTGGAGGGCGTCCCCGGCGTGGCCAAGACCCTGCTGGTCCGAGCCCTCGCCGCATCACTCGAACTGGACACCAAGCGGGTGCAGTTCACACCCGACCTGATGCCGAGCGATGTCACCGGGTCCCTCGTCTATGACGCGCGCACGACCGAGTTCTCCTTCCAGCCCGGCCCCGTCTTCACCAACCTCCTCCTCGCAGACGAGATCAACCGAACCCCTCCCAAGACGCAGTCGTCCCTCCTGGAGGCGATGGAAGAGCGCCAGGTCACTGTCGACGGCACGCCCCGCCCGCTGCCCGACCCCTTCCTCGTCGCCGCGACGCAGAACCCGGTCGAGTACGAGGGCACATACCCCCTCCCCGAAGCCCAACTGGACCGGTTCCTACTGAAACTGACCGTCCCGCTGCCCACGCGTGATGACGAGGTCGCTGTCCTGACCCGTCATGCCGACGGGTTCGATCCCCGTGATCTGAAGGCTGCGGGCATCCGCCCGGTCGCCGGAACCGCAGACCTCGAAGCCGCCCGCGTCGCGGTCGCCAGCACGAGCGTCTCCCCCGAGATCGCCGGATACGTAGTCGATATCTGCCGTGCCACGCGTGATTCCCCCTCGGTCTCTCTCGGTGTCTCCCCCCGTGGAGCCACCGCTCTGCTGTCCACCGCCCGAGCCTGGGCCTGGCTCACTGGCCGCGACTATGTGACCCCGGACGATGTGAAGGCCCTGGCCCTCCCAACACTGCGACACCGCGTCCAACTGCGCCCCGAAGCCCAGATGGAAGGGGTCACCCCCGACTCCGTCATCACCGCTGTGCTCGCCCAAGTCCCCGTACCCCGGTGAGGCGATGAGCTGTGGCCCTCACCGGACGCGCCGCCCTGCTGGCGGCTCTGGGATCACTCCCTGTAGCCATCGTGGCCCCGAGCTGGACGGGAATGCTCGCGGTCGATGGCCCGCTCACACTTGCGATTCTGTGCGACTATGCCCTGGCCGCGCCAGTGCGAACGCTGCAGTTCACCCGATCCGGTGACACATCCGTACGGCTTGGTGACCAGGCAGAAGTGCAACTCACCGTAGTCAACCCTTCGCGACGCCCGCTGCGGGCCCACCTCCGCGATGCATGGCCCCCGAGCAGCTGGCTTCCCGGAACCGAGCCGGCCGTCTCCCGCCACGAGCTGACCGTCCCTCCCGGCGAACGGAGGCGGATCAGCACGATTCTGCGTCCCGCCCGCCGCGGTGACCGACGGGCCGAGCAGATCACGGTCCGCTCGTTCGGGCCTCTGGGCCTGGCCGCGCGCCAGGGCAGCCACCGCGTGCCATGGACGGTGCGCGTCCTTCCGCCGTTCACAAGCCGGAAGCATCTCCCTTCGCGGCTGGCCAGAATGCGCGAACTGGACGGTCGTACCAGCCTTCTCACGCGCGGGGCGGGCACGGAGTTCGACAGTCTGCGCGCCTACGTGGCCGGCGACGACGTCCGGTCGATCGACTGGCGTGCGACCGCCCGGCAGTCCGCAGTCGCGGTGCGAACTTGGCGCCCCGAACGCGACCGGCATGTCCTCTTCGTCATCGATACCGGGCGTACTTCGGCGGGCCGGGTCGGCGATGTGCCCCGGCTCGACGCGGCAATGGACGCGACCTTGCTTCTCACCGCACTCGCCACTCGCGCCGGCGACCGTGTCGGTCTGCTCGCTCACAGCCGCCGTACGAGGGCGAGGGTCCAGGGTCGGGCTGCCGGGGATGTCCTGCCGGCCATGGTCGATGCCCTGACACCGCTGGAACCGGAACTCGTGGAGACGGACGCACGAGGGCTCGTCGCGGCGGCCATCGCGCAGGCACCTCGGCGCTCGCTCGTGGTGCTTCTGACGAGCCTGGACGCGGCTCCCGTCGAGGAGGGGTTGCTGCCCGTACTGCCTCAACTCACTCAGCGGCACACGGTCGTGGTCGCAGCAGTGAGTGACCCGCACATCGCGGACATGGCCGACGCGCGCGGGACAGTGGACGCGATTTACGAGGCGGCCGCCGGAGTCGAGGCCCAGGCTCGACGTCGCCGTACTGCGGACCGGCTCCGAAGCCACGGCGTGGTGGTTGTCGACGCCCCACCGGAAGATCTCGCGCCCGCGCTCGCCGATGCATACCTGGCACTCAAAGCAGCAGGGCGCCTGTAGCGCGGCGAACCGGGGCAGTCCTATCCATGGTGAGGCCGAGTGATCTGGCCGAGAACGCGAAAAAGCCCCGTGCCATCGGCACGGGGCTTTCCCACAATGATTGTTCGGCGGCGTCCTACTCTCCCACAGGGTCCCCCCTGCAGTACCATCGGCGCTGAAAGGCTTAGCTTCCGGGTTCGAAATGTAACCGGGCGTTTCCCTAACGCAATGACCACCGAAACACTATGAAATTCTGAACAAACCGGACAACAACACGGCCGTTCGTTATTTCAGAACTAACACAGTGGACGCGAGCAACTGAGGACAAGCCCTCGGCCTATTAGTACCAGTCAGCTCCACCCGTTACCGGGCTTCCACATCTGGCCTATCAAC